>CAWBPM010000001.1:0-55514 GCA_963790825.1 Candidatus Levyibacteriota bacterium
CGACCAGCTTGGTGCAGCAGTGACACCTCCCGATATCAGGCAGGAACCGATCGCTACATCCGAGAGTTCTCCCCAGGTATTTGTTCCCGATCCGTAGAGAAGATCTCCGGTGGTAACGGTTGTCTGTCCTGTACCGCCGTAGAGTGTACCTATAGCACTTCCCTGCCAAGTACCAGTACCAATTGTCCCGACCGTTGTCAGGGAGGAGGAGGTAACACCGGTTCCCAGGGTTGTTGAGGAGAGAACGCTGTTGCCGGCGATCTGGTAAGCACCGCTGACACTGTTAAGGTTACCCGAGTGGTCAAGGGTAAAGACCGTAGTACCGGATGCACTGGCAGTCAGGATATTCTGGTTGCCGGTTTCATTAAGGACGGCAAGGGCTTGACCACTCACAGCATTTGTAATATTTAATCTTGCTAGTGATATATTTGCTTGATTAATAGGGATGTTGGTTATGGTAAATTCGTTATCAAAATTTAAAGTATCTAGCGAACTAAACGTATTTGACTCATTTTTTACTGTTATGCCGCCGCTTCCTCCAGATCCGCCATTATCATTTGCGCAATCCCATGAGTTGGTGGAACCGTTCCATTTTAAAAGTTGTTGGTTAGAGCAGCCTTGAATAAGAGACAAGCCTCCAGCGCTAAACTCCATACCCGATGGAGAAGTAAGGGTAGAGCTTGTTCCTGAACTTGCCAGGCTTACTGTAACTGTCGGGCTCCATCCCTCCCCTGTTAATCCGGTAATTGAAATGCCATTGCCAGAAGTTAGACCATAAACATAATCTCCTGTTGTGTCTGGACCCAATGCTACCGAATCAGGACCAATTATTACATTACCAGTTCCATCAACACTAATAGCACCGGTAAGAGTAGTAAAGGTTGGGACCCCTGACGTACTACCAATAAGTACTTGACCGGGTGTCGGCGGCAAAGTCGCCTGGATGCTTCCCGTCCCATTACCATAGAGAACTCCGTTACTTGTCAGTGATGAAACGCCTGTCCCACCGTTTGAAACATTAATAATGCCACTCTTAACTGCACCAGCATCAACAGATCCAGTAGAATCTATCGTAATATTATTTGCTATATCAGAATCACTCAAACAACTATCACATCCTCCCCTACTATAAACCGTTGCGAGAGTAGAGTTATCGCTAATTGTAAGTCCTGATATGCTAATATCCGATCCGGCAGATAAAGATAATGAGCCGGTACTTCCTTGCAAAGAGGTTACACCGGTTACACTGTTAACGGTACCTGTAGCGGTCGCACTGATCGTAGGAGTCTGACCGCCACTGATACTAATTCCTGTTCCAGCTTTTAGTCCATAGATTAAATTTGCTGCAAAAACACTTCCTGTACCCGCATCTACTGTATGATTATCGGTAGACAATCCGGAGTTCAATAAAGCATTACCGTTAACTGTTAATGTTTTTTTAACAGCTACATCATCAAGAAAATCAACGTTTTTTTTAAAAATACTTGGCACCTGAACACTAAAGACTGGATCCTGGCTGATATTTTGCGCAGCCAACACAGCTTGATTTATATTACGTTCTATTTTTCCCCCTGAGAAATGATTTCCGGGTAGTATTTTTACACCACCAATAACCGCAATAAGAGCCAAAAAACTAATAAAGCCCGATAGTAGATATATTCTATTTTTATTCGAGGGAGGAATAGACTGGACAGATTGTTGTTGCGTTAACTCTAACTCTGGTTCTTGTATTACCACCCAATCATGATCAGTTGTGGTAAAGAAATTTGTTGACTCGGAAGAAATAGACGGAGAGAAAACAGAAGTTGTTGATCTGGGTTTATATTCTCCTTGATTAGGTATGGACACAAACGCAGCCTGTGATTGAGTTGTTCCTGATTCTCCAGTTTCTTTGGTCTGCTCGGGAATGGCTACTTGTTTTTTTTGCTTATTTTTTATTTGCTGAAGATCATTAGAACTATATCGCCTCTGATTTCCTATTGTTCGCTCCGGTACCAGAGAACCTGCTGCATCCCAGCGGCGAAGTGTTTTCGTCGAAACTCCTAAAAAAGTCGCGGCTTCTTGAATTGTCAGTTGTTTATCACTCATATGGGCAGCTATGAGTTAATGTATAATAAACTTATACAATAAAGCTGTATGTCTAACTTTGTCTAACTATTATTACGACATATAAACATGGGTTTGTCAAGTATCTAATTTAAGTAGTTTAGCTTCGAAATTTTTACTTAGTATTTATCTTGTGACAATGTGAAAAGGTTGTGAAACTTTTTTGTTCATGTCAATAATAATTCGCAGTAATTGTTAAGAAGAATTTAAAACAATAAAACTTCTCTTTATCAATTCTTTGCTGCAAGGATATTTCAGGTGAATTTTTAAATATATCAAAAGCATAATATGTACATCATTATTACGTACACAAAAGTCCTCATCAGTGGTGGATTTAATGACGGAATTAGTATGGATAGAGCAAATTTTGCTAAGGTTAGTCTAAGTTTATGTCCAAGTTTCTTTTTTTTGTCCAACTTCAGTATAAATTATCTATATAAAAAGTAATCAAATTATCTCTTCCTTGACAGCCTCTATGCAGCCGTTTATGATTATAGTAACTAATTATAGTTTTTATGATCTGCCCATGAAATATTTACAACTTACTTTTATTTTCCTAGCGTTTACTTTTTTTGGATTTTCTTTACTTTGTAAAGTCTTCGCCCAAGATGTTTCTCTTGGAACTGCTACCAGCTTACCCATCAAAGGAACCGTTCATGATGGAGATATTATTAGCTCTTTTAATAACAGCTATACTCCGACTAATACTGCGTATGATCCGCTAATGGTTGGTATTGTCAGTTTGAATCCGGCAGTATTACTCTATGACCGGAATGATAAAAATAGTAAACCTGTTATATCAACCGGCAAGGCTTATGTACGAGTAGATACTGGGAATGGTCCGATTCATGTCGGTGATTTGATTACCAGTTCCCAGACTCCAGGTGTTGGACAGAAAGCCACGGAAAACGGTTATGTTATCGGCACTTCTGAAGAAGACTATACACCGTCAAACCCACACAAAATCGGGACAGTGTTGGTTTCGATTAATCCTCATTTTGGACAGCTCTCAAATAACCTTGTTCATAATTTGTTTAATAGTCTTAGATTCGGTATCTCCTCTGCTTTTATTTCACCACTTGGGGCACTTAGGTATTTTGTCTCGGCATTTATTGCATTGGTCTCATTTCTAATTGGCTTCCTCTTTTTCGGCAGAGTATCAAGGTCAGGAGTCGAGTCAATCGGCAGAAACCCATTAGCAGGGAAGCTCATTATCTTTAGCGTTATCTTAAATGTGATCCTGACTTTGGCAATTATGGTTTTCGGTGTTGCGATTGCCTATCTTATTCTTGTACTATGATTAGAGAGCTTGGATAAACTGAGAAGAGAAAGTATCTCTTTTGAGCCGAATTTCAGTTAAATAAACTTATGTATATTCCACTCATTATTTTTATTTCGCTTGTTGGCATCCTACTTTTCTTATGGATTGTTTTTTTCTTTCTCATTTTTGCTTATACCAAACTTGCCAAACGTTTCTATATTTCTGAGCAGCAAAAATATAGTCTGAGACAACATCTTCAGGAAAGATCGGCAAGCTTGATTGAGGAGGCTCAAGAGAAGGCTTTGGTAATTATTACGGATGCAAACTCTAAAGCTCAGTTACTTTTAGAAAACACCAATCTATTAGAGAATGATGCAAAAGAGAATTTTAAGAAAGGTTTATTTTCTCTGACAATCGATCAACAGCAAGCGCTTCAGGTAGCATCGGAACAGCTAAAAAAACAATATCGGACTACAATTGATGCAATCCAACAGGAGAATATCAATGTATTAAAAACAGTATCAAAAGATATCGAGAGTGATATTGATACTGAGTTAAAAGATTTTACAAAAGCACTTCGTGATGAAACCATTGATTCTCAAAAAATAGCTCAGCAAAAAATTGAAGCTTCTTATAAAGACACCGAGCAGGCAGTTGAGAAATACCGGACTGAGAGATTGCAAAAAGTCGATGAGAATATCTTTCAAGTTCTCCGTTTTGTAAGCTTGAAAGCTTTTGGTAAAGCTCTGTCTCTTGAAACACAACAAGAGCTGGTACTGGAAGCTTTAAATGAAGCAAAAAAACAGAAAGGATTCTAAAATTATGAACCCCATCCACATCTTCAATCCCATTCTACAATATATCATCACTACTTCGGATGCCGAGCTGCTTTCGGCAGAAATTGATCAATTGTTGGTAGAGTTGTATGACACGAATGCAGATAAGTTTTCTGAGGCATTTAAAAGTAATTTATCAGCCGAAATAGCAGCCGCATTAAGAAAAGTCTTGGAAAATCAAGGAATTAGTTTCTCAAATAGAGAGGAGATGAGAAAGTTTTTGTTGGAATTGCAGAAGGCATTGCGTGCATTACCAGTTCTGTCTCTTACGCTTGCTTTTTCCCCCTCTGAAAAATTCCTTACCAAGCTAAGTAGCTGGGCAAAAGAACATATGGAAAACCTCGTAATTCTTGAACTCAGTTATGATCCGGAGATTCTTGGCGGTGCTGTTATTGTTTCTAATGGTCATTATTATGATTTTTCCTTGATGAAAAAACTGGAGAGTATATTCCAGACGTATAAAGATCGAATTATTGAGCTTGGGAAATAACTATTATGAAAGATTTTAAATATTATTTAGAAACTTCCGGAGAGGTTGGGTTTGTAGAAGAATCACTGCAATCTATCGCTTATGCGAGCGGTCTACCGAAGGCCTGTTTACAAGAGATTATTCTTTTTGAAACTGGTGAAACAGGCATGGTTCTCTCACTTAAAAAAGATCAGGTAGAGATTCTCGTTTTTTCTAAATACCCGGTAAGAGTAGGAACCAAAGTCACCCGAACTAACCAGATCATGCAAATTCCGGTTGGTTTTTCTTATATCGGCAGGGTTATTGATCCTTTTGGCAATCTTATTGATAAAATAGCTCCTTTTATTAAACCTGAAGAGTATACACCTATTGAAAGAAATCCTACAGGTATTAATACAAGACGCCGCATTAATAAATCATTTGAAAGCGGCGTAACCATGGTCGATATGCTCGTGCCGCTCGGATTCGGACAACGGGAACTTATTATCGGAGATAGGAAAACCGGAAAAACGAATTTTTTACTACAGACTGTTCTTAACCAGGCCAGGCTTGGGGTTATTTGTATTTATGCTGCGATTGGCAAAAAACGTATGGACGTTAAAAAAGCTGAGAATTTTTTTATTAAAAATAATATCATGAACCAGGTGGTGCTTATGGCCTCAAGCTCAGAAGATCCGGTTGGCAATATTTATCTTACTCCTTATGCTGCCATGTCTTTAGCAGAATATTTCCGTGATCAAGGAAAGAATGTTTTACTGGTACTTGATGATATGTTTACCCATGCCAAGTTTTACCGCGAGATTTCACTTCTCGGAAGACGATTCCCCGGTAGAAATTCCTATCCTGCGGATATTTTTTATAGCCATGCACGCCTTATGGAACGAGCCGGTAATTTTATTACTCCACAAGGTGAGGTATCAATCACCTGCTTGCCGGTTATTGAAACTATTCAGGGCGATTTGTCCGGATTTATCCAGACAAACTTGATGTCCATGACTGACGGGCATATTTATTTTGATATTGATCTGTTTACTAAAGGCAGACGGCCTTCAATTAATCCGTTTCTCTCTGTCAGCAGAGTTGGAAGACAAACACAAACACCGTTGAAACGAAGCTTACAGCGGGAGATTATGAGTTTTCTGACACTTCATGAAACATTGGAAAGTTTTTCCCATTTCGGAGCTGAAGCAACAACAAGTATTAAGGTAACTATGGCTAAAGGAGAAAAGCTGTTTGGTTTTTTCGAACAGGGTACCAATGATGTAGTTTCGGAAACGCTTCAGATTTTTCTTTTTGCTCTTGTCTGGACCGGTTTATGGGACCAGAAACCAAGTATGCAATTAAAAACCGACATCAAAATTATTAGTGAGCGTTATAAATCCGATCTCAAGTTACAGAAACAAGTACAAGAAATCATCAATAAATCCATGACGCTGAATGATTTATTGGCAAATTTACAAAAAAATTATAACGATATTCTTACCAACATAGGCTTTTCAGAACTCTCTGGCACTCAAACTACTACGACTGATAAGCTTGGAGATGAACAAAAAACAGCGCAGACGGATATGACAAAAGTTACTCAAATAACAACAAATTAATTGCTATGATTAGTAAAAAACAAATTATTGAGGAAATACAACGCTTATTCAGACTTAAAGATCTTGTCGAATCGTATGAGGAAATAGCCAGTATGCGAATGCGCCGGATTCGAGGCGGTGTCATCGTTAGTAGGGATTATATCACTGAACTTACATCGATTTATCAGGAATTATCTCTTTCCTATAAAGAACAAATTATCAATCTTATGCAGTCCAGCATAGGAAAGGGGAAGGTTAAGTCCATGCATAAACATAATGGGAGAACAATCTCTGTGTACTTGTCAGCTAATACCAGACTTTATGGCGATATTGTTCAGAAGACTTTTAAAGAGTTTCTGCTTTTTACTGAAAAAAACCCCAGTGATATTCTAATTATTGGTAAATACGGAAAAAGTTTATTTGAGGAGGAGCAACCGAAGAAAGAGTTTATTTATATTGATTTGCCTGACTTTGATATGGATCGTCAAAACCTTACTTCTCTTTTGACTCTTCTTACCTCTTACGAAAATGTATATATATTTTATGGACGCTTTGAGTCGATGACGTCTCAGCGAGCAGTTATGCTTGATGTATATGGAGAAGCAACCTCTACTGGTTCTTCAAAAGTAAGACAGACACGGTATTTGTTCGAACCATCCTTGCAAAAAATTCTACAATTTTTTGAAGAAACTATTTTTGCTACAATTGTGCAGCAAACCTTTAAAGAGTCAGAACTTGCAAAATTTGCTTCTCGCATGATTGCTCTAGATGATGCTTCGCAAAATATTAAGCTCGACCTGAAAAAAGTCAATTTACAAGAGCGTATCGTCAAACATCGCATGATGGACAAGAAACAAGTTGAGGCGCTCTCGGGTATGTCGCTTTGGAATATTAGATAGTATGAATATAACAACCGGAACAATTATCTCAATTCGGGGAAATGTTATTGAGGTTTCATTTGGAAAAGATAAACCTGCAGTTCATGATATTCTCATGTTGGCAGATGATCCGTCTACTAAAATGCAAGTCTATGCTTCCTCCGGAGAAGATGGTTTTTTCTGCCTTTTACTAACTGATGCTAGGAACATCCAGAGAAACGCACAAATAATTAATACCAATAAGCCTCTCACTGTCCCCGTGGGTGAGGCGATGCTAGGCCGGGTAGTTAATCTCTTCGGAGAGCCTCAAGATGGACAAGGAGAGATTAAAAAAGCAGTTGAATGGCCAATCTATAAAGATGCACCTGTATACAGCGATATTCCCACCAACTTTGAACTGTTGGAAACCGGAATTAAAGTGATCGACTTATTTTGTCCTATTATTAAAGGAGGAAAAGTTGGCCTTTTTGGTGGGGCAGGAGTCGGAAAAACTATTTTACTTACTGAGATTATCCATAATGTCGTCCAAATATCTAAAACTGCAGGAAAAGATAAAACAATTTCTGTCTTTGCCGGAATCGGTGAACGTACTAGGGAAGGACAGGAATTGTACGAGGAGCTTTCAGAAAGCGGGGTACTTCCCTACACCTCTCTGGTTTTTGGGCCAATGGGAGCAAATCCTGCCATCCGTTTTCTTACGGGTCTTACCGCAATTACTTTGGCTGAATATTTTAGAGATGAGATGGAACGTGACGTATTATTTTTTGCTGATAATGTATTCCGTTTCGCTCAAGCAGGAAACGAACTATCGCTTCTCATGAATAGTATTCCTTCTGAAGACAGTTATCAAGCGACCTTAAATTCTGAGATGGCAGAGTTTCACGAAAGACTTACCTCAACTATGAGTAATCACATAACAACTATTGAAGCAATTTATGTTCCTAATGACGACCTCTTGGATCAAGGAGTCCAATCCGTGCTTCCCTACCTTGATTCAAGCGTTATTCTTTCCCGAAATATTTACCAGGAAGGATTGTTACCGGCAGTTGATATTCTTTCATCAAGCTCATCTGCTCTGACACCTGAGATAGTTGGAGACGAACATTATAAAGTATTTTTGGAAGCACAAAGTCTATTAAAAAAGGCAGTATCTTTGGAGCATATCGTCTCATTAGTCGGAGAATCAGAACTTTCACCGGAAAATCAAATCCAATATAGACGGGCCAAATTGCTTCGCGCCTATATGACCCAAAGCTTTTTTGTCGCAGAAGCACAAACTGGCCGGACAGGAAAATTTGTTCCCCGTAAAGACACGGTAAAAGATGTTTCAGACATCCTGAGCGGTGTATACGATGAACTGACTGATGACAAATTCCTTTATATTGGCTCTATAAGAGATATCCCACATGAATAATTCGCAATCAATCCATATCGTTATGCGTAACCGTGAGAAAATTTTTTTCGATGATGACGCCTGGTCGATTACATCGAAAAATGATAAAGGTGTTTTTGATATTTTACCTGAACATATTAACTTTATCAGTATTATCAAAGATTTTGTTCGCATTCGAAAACTTGACGGTAAGGTATTAGAATTCCATCTGGCTCAGGGTGTTTTGAAGTCAAGCGAAAATTCAGTCTCTGTTTTCTTAGGTATCCTTTCTCCAAGGCAAGTTGCTCCTGTCTCCTCCTCCGTTCAGGCTAGATAGTAGCTATAATAAGCGCTTTCATGCAGTTTCATATAAACGTATTAAAAAATCTAATAACACTAAGAGTTTTTCTTATGGGTCTTGACATAGATGCTATACTTTGTTAGCTTATATATAAGTAATTACCAGTATTACTTAATATGAATAATATGAATAGTGCTATGCCTAATCAAAACATATCAATTGCTAATCTTCCAGATCTTCTTACTGTTCGTGAAGTTGCAGAGGTTCTTCGAGTATCTCCATTAACCATAAAACGCTGGGGTAAAAGGGGTAAACTGCCAGCAATTCGGATTAACTCACGGGGAGACCGCAGATATAAAAAAGAAGCAGTCCTTTGGCTGTTAGGAATTCAGCAAAAGAGTGAGTAATTGAAATCAAGAAGCGTCTTTTTATTCTTCTACAACATTGTCTATTGAAAAGTGATCCCACTGCGATTCCGGTACCCATAAATTTGGAAAATGTCGCCATTCGTTCCAGCCGATAGACAGCGGTCTTACCCGAATACCATGCTGGTTTAGATAATCCGCAATTTCATTAGGTAAAGATGAAGCAGAATTGCCATAAATTATAACCGGTTTATTTTTTGCCAAGTTGTTAAAGGCATTTATTAGTTCACTCTCTTTTATTTCTGTACCGGAAATGTTTTTTATTGATAAATAAGTAGGAATATTGATCGCTGTTCTGATATGTCCCTTATTAAATTCAGCACTGGAGCGAATATCTACAACTTGGACTTGGTCTTTTTGAAGTTCTTGAGAAAGTAAAAACGGATCATAACTTTCCTGTAAGGTTCGGGAACAGGAGAAGCAGTCTAGACTTACCGGTGCTGCGGATGGGTGTTTGATCGAACTTGGTGTTGTTACGAGTAAAAGGAATAAGAATCCGACGATGAAAACTATGCAAAATAGCACAATATAGTTTTTGTACCTAGCCAATAAAGATTTCTTATGAACACTAGGATATGTGGGTAATTCTATTTTATTTATTTTTGTTTGTTTCTTTTTCCTCATAAATTTATTATAAATAATCTCATTTAATATGCAATCATCCCGCTGGTAAACTATTCCTTCAATCTATCACAGAACTTATTCATAACGCAATGCATTCAAAGCAGAAATTTTCTTTGCCCTGGCCGCCGGGTACAAACCGGTAATAATACCAACGATAAATGACGAGACAATGATGAATATGATTAAGAACAAAGGTATATAAGTAAGTTGCAAATAGCCCTGGCCGTTAGCAATAGCGAATATTGACACAAGGAAAGAAAGTAAATCCCCCACCAAAAATCCTAAGGTCAGCCCTCCGATTCCGCCCGCCAAACCCATCATCATTGCTTCGGACAGGAAAAGATCTTGAATTTCTCCCGATACCATTCCCATTGTCTTCATACCACCAATTTCCCGTGTTCTTTCAAGTAACGAGACAGTAAGCGTGTTAAACATACCTAGTGAAGCAACTCCCAATGCTACCATACCCAACAAACCGAGAACCAAGCGCAAATTGCTAAATAGACTTTGAATTTGCGCAACTGTATCTAAGGTGCTCGCCGTATTAAAACCCAATGTTTCAATTTGTTTACGAACCGCTGTCACATTGTTTTTATCGTCGACAAGAACCTTGAGCTGAGAATAATTGTTTACTTTAAGACTTTTAATATCGCTGAACGGGATATAAAAGTACGGATTACTGTCGTCGCTCACAACTCCGATGATTTTATAAGCAATTTCATCGGTCTCGCCTTTTCCTGGCATGTTTGGCATCAAAGCCCGTGAAACAATAAGAGAAACACTAAAAGTTTTCCCGACTGCCTGGGTACGCGGAATACTGAATTGATCCAAAAATCCGGTTGTAACAATTGCCTGTTTCGAAACACCGCTCGTGAACTGCAAATTTTTCTGGGTGCTGCTATTTTGCTGCGTACCGTTAAGAGTAATAATCTGATTACCGTCAGCACCTGTTGTAATAGACGCATTCGCAAACATGGTATCCAGTTGGACTGTTGCGGCATCTGTCGCTGTGGGAGTCGATGTAGTGTCTGCAGAAGCGGATGAAACTGATGTCGTCAAACTACTTTCATCGGTATCATGATTGGTTGTAGAAGCACTGCTGGTTGCTACACCGAGTACTTGTTGAGCGGGTACTAATTCTTGGCCGGTAATCTGTAATTCATTTGCCTGAATACAAACTTGTTTCCAAACAGGCATTCCATTACTATCAAGTTCCGGCAGAACACTTCCGTCAGTTATTTCGTAGTACAGCGGCACTGTTGCTTGAATCCATTTACTGACGAATATTTCCCGATTAGTATCATATGCAAAGTCTAGATTATTATGAATATCATATTCACCTCCCCAATATGAAATTCCCCGCATTCCGCCTTCAATCCGTTTAACCACTCCTAAAACCTGTCCGTCGTCTGAACAAGACGACCAAGCTGTAGCATAAAGATCTGGTAAGATATTGAAATCAATAATTTTACCGTCTACTTTACTACCCAGAGAGGCAAGCGGCACGTGTGTTTCGGCTCCGGCTACTTCCCCAATGTTCGCAAACGTATTATTATTATCAAACAGTTTCCCTTGAAGAAGTTTTGCATTGGTTAAAGTAAAATAAGGATTAGTTACGCCGTAAGCAATGATATCTGTTTTAGCATTATTAATATTAATTTTACCAACCAACGAAACAGACGGAAGTACCTTTGTTACATGACTAAAACGGGAAATCTTCTGCAGAACCTGCTGTGACAGATGCAGCGCCGTATTACCTCCGGTAGTAACGTCAATAATTTTCAGCTCGTCAAGAGTGGCAACCTGATTTATGATTAACTGCTCAACGCCATATCCTAACGACAAAAGTAAAACAATGACACCGATTCCGACAGACATTCCTAAAATAGTAACCAGTGTACGGGTTTTTTTACTCAGTAAATTTTTATATCCGATAGCAATCAAATAGGAGCGGCTAATATTGGTTTGGCGGTTAACATCAAGCTTCTGGATTAAACTCCCCAGAGGCTTTTGTAAACTCTTATTCCAAAGCAGAATAAGATAGTTAACCGGTCTTCCAAGTACTGGAATACTGGCTAACCCGTAAAATACTTTGTGAAGAGAAAAAACAATCAGCAGAATAAAGAAAGCCGAGAAATTAATTGTTGCCCGAATAATAAACGGTATTCCATGACGAATTAAGTTGAACAACTGGATCCAAAATCGTGGAGTTAACACAATACGTAAAGCCAGAAGATGTGATAAGAGTTTTTTCATCATAGTCTCAGTTTTGCAAGCAACTTGGGATCGCGCACATTTGTTTCGATACCGCTGCCTGCTTCTCCGATATCTTTCTTACCTCGTAGTGTCCTAAGTTTGTCTTTACTGTTCTTTGGCTCATACTCTTCTACTACCTGACCATCAATCATATGAAATATTTTTGTCGCATACGGCAAATACTCCAAATCGTGCGTAACCATTACAATGCTTTTTCCTTCTTCAACCAAATCAAGAAATGTTTTTAATAACTCCTGTCCTGAAACAGTATCCAAATTCCCTGTTGGCTCGTCAGCTACTATCAAAATTGGATCAATCATGAGAGACCGCACCAAACTTATTTTTTGCTGCTGTCCTGATGATAGTTCAGTCGGTTTATAATCCGCCCATTGTCCCAAACCCACCTTTTGCAAAAGATTCATGGCTTTTTGTTTCGCTTCCTCAGAATCTTTATGCAAAAGATATAAAGGGAAGGTCACGTTTTCTATAACCGAAAACGAACTAACCCAAAGCGGCATCTGATAAATAATGCCTATGTGATGCCGGCGGTAATATGCCCGTTCGTCTTCTGAGATGCTGTAGAAATCCTGTCCATCCAGCATCACTTTCCCGCTGGTCGGGATTTCAAGTCCTAAAAGTGTATGCAGTAACGTAGACTTCCCGCAACCTGACGGGCCGAAAATAATGACAAATTCTTTCTTCTTAATATCTACATTAATTCCCTTCAGCACTTCGATATCGCTTCCGCCGACATGGAATGATTTTTTAATTTCAATTGTTTTTAATATGTCGTCTGCCATATTACTGATTTAATTTTTGTAAAAACCCGAATGTTTTCGCCAGATTATCAATGACTAGATTCAATGCTGCGGTTGTCGCTTTCGGCGTCGTAACTACTGTGTCGAGAGATTTACCCAAATTTCCTGCCTTATCTTTGGATAGTGCTTGGAAATGATAAATCTTCGCCGGAGTAAGACCTGTGATAGTTACCGTATGATTTTCAGTTAAATTTGTATCCTGCTGGGTAGTTTGTCCGTACGTATTGCCTGTACCTTCGGCGTATTGAATTTGCGTCGTTCCTGGTTCATCGGTATCCCACGTAATAACCAATTGGGCTTTTGCGTCTTGTCCGACACCGACAATTGTACTTTCAACATCCAAATTTAAAAGTTCCGGCGGCCTCAGATCGGCTGCCGTATGAATATGTGTCGGCTGGGCATCCGCTTCGTTCCCGGCTGCGTCTTTCCCTCGTATTTGAATCGTATAATCCGTACTGTCACGTAGGTTTTGTAGCACCATTTCATGCGTTTTTACCATTTGTAAAGTTATTTGGTCTTTAGCAGTGGCAGGTGCATCACTTGGATAATAGGTAATAATAGAGGTTACCGGTGCGTTAGTCGTCCATAGGATTCGAAGCGCTGCCGAAGGCAAACCGGCAATTTCCTGAATTTTCATGGCTGTTACTTTAGGAACGGGCAAGGTTGTGAAGGAGTAATCGTCGCCTGAGAATTGATTCCCTTCTTGGTCAAGACCAACAATTTGCAAATGATACGTTGTACCATCAGTCAAGTTATCCAAAAGAATTGTATCGATCGTTTCCGACGTAGGAGTTGACTCGGTCTTCGTATTCCCATAGCTGGTAGTTAATCCATAATTAATATTTACGCTGGATGCGTTTTTAACGTCAAAAGACACGTACGCACTATAGAGACTGATATTCGTAATTTTCACATTGGAAATAAACGGAGCAGCGTTAGTAGTAAATGTATATTCGTCGGATGTGCCCAAATTCCCATCCTCATCAGTCCAGAGTACTCTGTAGTAATACTCTGTCCCAGGCGTTAAACCGGTAAGAGTAATTTGATGGTTTGTTATTTGTTCTGATGAACCAACTTCGTCTCCGTAATCTCCACTTTTAGTGCCGTATTTGACGAAGGAATTGGCTCCCCGACTCGTGGACCAGGAAATAATAGCTGTCTTCGTCTTAATTGTAGCCGACGGACTTGCGGTCATATCCGGCGACACCAGCCATTTACCGGTCGGATACATGGAAACTGTTTCCGACGGAGCAGAACAATTATTGGTAGAGTCACAGGCTTTGACACAATAGTAATGTGTCTCTTGAATAATATTAGAATCAACAAACGATTTTCCGGTAGTCGACGCAAGATAACTAAAGTCACTTAGGTTATCTGTGCAACTGGCGCTATCGCTAGTTGAACCATATACTTTATAAGTTGAGACTCCGGAACCGGTAGCAGTCGGTGGTTCCCAGGATAGAGCTAATTTCCAGCTGGAAACAGATTTAACCGAAATATCTGCAATATCCAAACTTCCCGGAATACCCGGGGCTGATGTATCAGCGGTAAAACTAACAGAAGAATAATTGTTATAATCGATGTTTCCTGCTTCGTCCTTCGCTACGACATACATTATATTTTTCCCCGGTAGTGTCGCGTACGCGTCGGCTACCAGGTACGTAGTTGACAGACCGATAGTATTAACATTTTGCGCAGTGGGCAATGCATTTACCGAATAGTAATACCGCAAACTACTCTGAACCCCATAATAAGACGCCGGCGGACTCCAGGAAAAAGCAAACGAATTAACCGTATTCGATGTCGGAGTAACTGTTAAGTTTTGCGGTCCTCCCGGAGAAGTCGAACTGTAATAGTAAGATATAGATTGATAATTTGTAGCATAGTTTCCTGCATTATCCCTGGTTCGAAGATATAATGTGTTAACACCGGTTGTATAAGCAGAAACACTGGCAATTGAGGTGCTGGTTATCCCACAGGTGTCCACTGCTCCGCTTTGCCCTGTTTTATAACAATAATCTTGTATGCCAGACGCGCTGTCGGATGCGCCACTCCAATTGAAATTAAATAAGTTAACATTCGAATAACTTGACGGTGTAACAGTGAGTGTGGTCGGGTTAGTCGGCGAGTCGGAATCATAGCGATAGACAAACGGCGCTACGCTTGACGAAGAAACGTTACCGGCATCGTCAACTGTTTTAATGAGCAAGTAATACGTATTACCGGAAGTTAAACTAGATGCGGTATAACTGGTCGTCGATTGCAGCGTCCCCGAAGCTGCCGGGTTCGCATTACTGTTGGTACCGAAATAAACATAATAGCCGGTAACACCGGAGCCGGTCGTGCCATCGGATGCACCACCTGTTGCTTCAGCTGCCGGCCAAGAGAAATAGGGACTCGAATAGTTATACCAATTATTGCTGGTTAAAGTCGCCGATTGCGTCGCCGTCGTGTAAGCTGAAAAATTGCTTGGATTTGTAGGCGGTGCTGTATCAGAATAATATGTAAACGTATAACTACCTACAGTTCCTGAATAAACTCCGTCGCTTGACGTAAAGGCAAACTTTACCTGTAAATACCGAGCAGTTGGAGATGTGATTTTATCTGAATAAGTAACACCTGTGACTTTTTCTTGTGTCACTTGTGCCCAACTGGACCAAGTAGAATTATCTGACGACGTTCTGGTATAGGCTGTAATTACCGTGTTTGCGCTTGGTGTAGCAGTATAGGATAAACCGCCGAATTTATAAACTGATGTTAAGTCATACGTTTGAGAAATGTATGTTCCACTGGTTTGGAATGCGCTGGTTGGAGTAGACATAACATAGGTGTATACTCCATCGCTAAATGTGTTCGTGCCGGGACCTGCAATAACATAGATTTTGTTAACACCGTCACTGGCAGCTGCTCCTCCTTGGGAAATATTGGCGGGAGCATTTGTTATTGCTGTCCAGGTGTTTCCAGCAATTGAATAAGCATAACAATTTGCAACATTTCCTCCCCGGCAGGCGTAGAGTAAATCTCCACCGCTGTCAACCATAAACCCGTCGTTATAGACATTTGCACCTGACGGCAAATCTGCAACTACCGGGTCGCTCCAGGTATTACTTCCCGGAGTATAACGATAGAAAGACACAGTGTTATTTCCGCGTAAACCGTAAAGATATCCTCCCTTATAAATTAATTCCGCACCATAACTCATACTGCCCGGAGTAACAGCTCTTATAATCCAGCGGCTGCCTGCCGCTGCCTGCTTATCATATTCATAAAAAGCGGTGCTGCCTCCTGCCGGAACATAATAAATATAGCGGCTGCTGTCATAAACCATTGCTACTCCGGTATTTGGCATCACCGGCGGAGGATCCGTAGTCACCTCACTCCAGGCATCTGCGGCAATATCGTACATGAAAAACTTTTGTGTATACGTGTTACAAGTGGCATAGATCTGATTGGCAGTAGAGTCATATACTAACTTACCTCCAGTATAGAATCCACATGGAGCATCAGCCAAGCGCGTATCATCACCTGTTACCGGATTGTAACGGACAAACATATTGTCATAATTACCTCGAGTAATGTAATAATTATTTCC
This sequence comes from Candidatus Levyibacteriota bacterium, assembly GCA_963790825.1. Lineage (GTDB taxonomy): Bacteria > Patescibacteriota > Microgenomatia > Levybacterales > UBA12049 > CAWBPM01. Next base: position 16,519 of record CAWBPM010000001.1, read on the forward strand.
ATCGCCTTTTATAATATCCGCACCATAGTTGAAGGTTCGATAATCAGTTCCCCAGAAAATTCCAGCGAATAATCCTATGTTCGGAATTTGCCAGGAATTACTGGCCGGATTATAGACATAGAAATTAGTATTATTTCCGCCTCTCAGAACATACAAGAGACCGTTGACTGCTCTCATAGTTGCTCCACTGGTTAAAGGTAACGGAGCATCTGCAAGTCTAGTCCAAGTACTGCTACCAAAATCATATTTATAGAGATATGGTTTTCCTGCAGCAGGAATGTAATAAATTGCATTTGACACTGCATCATAACTTATCGTTGCCCCATCGTCATAGGCAGTAATCGGTAAATTTGACAGAACAGACCAAGTATTCGATGGAATATCATAAGCTGAAAAGCCTGTGTTATCGTTACCGTTAACGCTACCTTGAATTGCATAAATTGTATTTTTACCGTCATAGGTTAAGTTTCCTCCAGTATAGACCATGTTAGTTCCCTGATTCGTCGGAGCACCAAAAATAGTATTGGCAAGAGTAGTCCAAACATCATTTTGTGTATCATACCGCATAAGAGTATCATCGTTATTCCCTTTAAGAGTGTAGATATAGCGGGAACCATCATATATTGATGCAGCTCCGTAATATACAGGTTGTGGGGCATCAGTTGCAGCAGCATCAGACCAAACATCATTAGCGATATCATAGCGCCAAAACACCGCAGAATTATTGGCAGGAAAACCGTACAAATATCCGGGCGGCCCTTCGATTACATGACCGCCATAATAAACATTGCCGGGAGCATTTGCTTTAGCGGTCCAAGTATCAGTGGTGATATTGTATTCATAAAAAGTATTGGTATTGTTACCCCTAAAAGTATATAGTTTGTTACTTGAGGCAACGTAAGCAAAGTGCCCGCCGTAATATATCCCCGCCGGAGGAAGTGATAAACGAGTTTGTTGCCAGAAACCGCTGGTAGTTGCCAACTTAATTGTGTCATTGATCGTGCTGACAGCACTTGTTGTAGCTGTGGCAAAACTGCTGCTTCCTGAAATGCTTAGAATTTGACCGATAACACCTTTGTAAATATAAGTAAACATAGATTTAGCAGCACTTACATTCCCTGATGCGTCTTTGGTTGCCAAAATCAAATAATAAGTACCGTTGGTCATTCCGCTGTTCACCATATATGTTGATGCCGACTGGAAATTGCCTGAAACTGTTGGATCGGCGTTTGAATTGGGACCAAAATAAACATAATAACCTGCCACACTCGTTTCCGAATCACTGGCTCCACTCCAGGCAAAATAAGGATTCGTATAACCGTATATTCCATTACTTATCAGACTTACTCCACCGACTTGCTGAGAAGTCGCTGTGATAGAAGTCGGATTCGAAGGAGGATTTGTGTCTCCTGCATAGGTAATAGTAAAATCATCTAACCGCGGTGCCTGACTGAGGTCGCTGGATGCATTATAGTTTGCTTTTACTTTAATGTATCGATTTACCGCAGAAGCAATAGTGGTTCCACTTACTGTCTGCCATGCAGACCAATTTATCTTGTCCGGACTGGTACTTGTCTGAAAGCTGAGCGATGAATTACCTGGCACAGAAGAATCAGAAGTAAAAGAAGAAAAACTGTTTACATAAGTTAAATCGATCACATCACTGGTCCAGGTGGCTGTGGTATTCGGATAATTTGTCGTAGCGGGAGTATATTGGCTAACCCAAACAAGACTTTGGCCATATGATGCGTAGATGTTACCCGAACTGTCAATCTCTAAAGACGCGCCATTATACGGCCCGATAGAATATGCATAAAGTGAAGAAAGATCCGGAAGTCTGCGCCAGGTGTTGGTAGCAATAGTATATTCCCAGAAATCAGTTTTATAATACCCTCCTAAAGCATAGATTTTCCCTCCGTAATACTGCATATCTGTTCCATAGTACGGACTAAACGGTACTGTACCGATCGTACTCCATGTATTTGTGCCGATGTTGTATTTAAGAAATTTCGAACTTCCATTTCCCGGATAATAATAAATATAAATACCATCAGTTGTCAGACGGCCACCGGTATTCGCAGCTGTACCAGCAGGCAGATCTGCTGCTCCCGGATCATCCCAAGTATTACCCGAAATACTGTAACGCCAAAAAAGTAAGGTATTATTCCCTCTGGTGGCATAAATATAATCACCCGTACCCGGATAGACTAAACTTGCCCCTCCGTTAACACCGGTAGGCGTGGTTGCAAGAGGCGTCCAAGTGTCACCTCCCGGATCGTATCTGGTAAAGGTACTTGCTCCACTTCCTGTTAAAAAGTAAAGCGAGCTGCCGGCTGTCGCCACTTTTACATCATCATTAAAATTCACCGGGGCAGTCGATAGAGCCGCCGACCAAGTGTTAGAGGATATTTGGTAACGGTACATTGTACCTGTGTTAGCACCGCGGGGGAAATAAATATAACCATTCAGATAAGCTAGATCCGAACCTGTACCCGGCGTATTAGGTAAATCAGCAACGCCTAAAAATCTATCGTTGGTATAGTCATATTTCCAGAAATCATATTGGCCGTTGCCGCGGAAAACATAGATATAATTGTCCGACGAATTATAAACCAAACCTACATATTGCACGGCAACAGGCGTATTGGATACCGTTGTCCAGGTATCTGAAGCAATTGTATATTTATAAAACGTTTGCGTTCCGCCTCCACGCGTCATATAGATAACGCCATTTACCACATCTGCGGACATATCGGTTGAAATGGTTGCCGGAATGGTAGACGCAAGAGTGCTCCATGTACCAGAGGAAATCGTATATTTATAAAACGTTTGCGTACCGTTTCCCCTCGCAGTATAAAATGCTCCGCTGTAATAAATTAAATGTGCTCCTGAGGAAATGCTTGCCGGTGTACTGGGCGCAACCGTCCAGGTATTTGAAGATGGATCATATTTCCAGAAATCGGATGTGCCTGCTCCTCTTAAGGCATAAATATACGTTCCATCCGTTCCAACCGACGCTCCTGCATAATCGAGATCCGGTAAAGTAGCCAAAGTTGTCCAGGAATTATTGATGATATCATAACGTGTAAATACATTGCTGTATCCGCCAAAAATTGCATAAATATAATTCCCCAATACTACCATCCCTGCACCGGGGAAAGCCGAATGCGGCGCTGACGTTAAATTTTGCCAGCGGTTTTCACTAGGCAAATAACGATCAAATCGCTCATCATTATTGTGCAAGAGATAAATATTATTTCCATCACTAGTAATAGCTGCCTGATCACTTAAGGTTAAATCCGGAGCCTTAAACGCATGCGGTCCCCAACTGCCGGCAGGCACCATGTTAACACTTCCTTGCTTGTTATCAGCTTCAGTACCACTGAAATAACCTGTTTTAAAATCACTCTGAGAAGTAAAAACTTTTGAAGCGGCAAGAACTGATACAGGAGTAGAGAGAAAAAAGAACAGAATAATAAGAATTACTATAACAAAATTATTTACATGTAAGAAGCCAGAATTTATTCTTATGGGATGGGCAGTTTTTCTTTTCATTTCAACAAGATAATCCCAAAAAATGGGCCTTAATTCAGATTAGCAATTATTTGTGGAAGAGTCAATAGTTATATAAGACTACGATTTTATTGAACAAAATATTAGATCGATTTGTTAGTTTCTACTGTATTTACAAACAGGTAAAATGTGAAAAGTTTTGTAATAAAGTACAAGGTGATTGGTTAGAGATAATCTATCAAAATATAACAAAGTATAATTTTATACTGCTTTGTGATACGTGGCCTGGTGCTCTCGTTTGATTTTTTCACGGTCTGGATTCGTAAAATGCGTTTTGATAAATGACATCGTTTCTTTCGGATCTTGGGTATTGACAAAAACACCGGTACCTACCTCAAATCCGCCAAGTGTTTTTTCACGCGGGATGAGACGCAGATGCCATTCTCCCCCCGGATAAATATAGAAATTATAGGGAAATTCATGTCCGTGCCGAAGATCAAAAATAGTAATCAGTCGTGAAAGACTTTGTGCAAGATCGTTTATTTCTTCGTCGGTAATTTCTCCAAACACTCGCCCGTGCTGCTTCGGCGCCAACCAAACTTCATCGGGCCATTGCGCAGAAGATGGTGAAAAAATGATGAAATGTTGCGTTTTAAGAGAATCCGTTATCAATGAGAAATTCAGTCTGGGAATAGCAAGTTTTACGAACTCAGGAATAACGGCGAGCTGCGTATGTGGATGCGGCAGGCTTTCACCGCCTTTTTGTCCGTGATTATGAAAAATATAGACTTGTCCTTTATTTTTATGGGTAAGATAACGCTGTCTGAAGGTTTGGAAAATGAGCTTTACTTGACTAAGCGGTAATTCATCAAAACTCTTATGATGATCAGGTGAGTTAATAATTACTTCATGAATTGGGGCAAAAGGGAATTTGTTCGGGATAACCCGGATTCTCCAGTTACTGTCCCCCGCTGCTCCACCTACCCGATAAATTTCTGTTTCGTCTTTTTCCCGTCCTACACAAAAAGGACAAACCGGCTCAAAGCCTTTTGCGATATCCGGCCGCTTGGCTCTTCTGGGTGCTGAAATTACCCATTGTCCGGAAAGTGAGTTTTGTAAAAATTTGAAATCTGCCATAGATAAATTATTTTTTATTAGATTAATTAAAATTGATTATTACTCCTGATTAACAGGCGTTACAGAAGCAGCAGGAGTAGCGGGGATTACCGTTACAAACGGCGTAGGAGAAGAGATCATAGGAAGTGCTGTGTTTACCGATTCTTCCTGCGGAGCAGGTTGAGCAACAGATTGAGTAGGAGATGACGTTGTATTGAACGGACCAATACCGACAATCTTATTATCAGACGGCCGGTAAATAAATGCTATTCCCGCTTTCGGATAGAATAAAATTCTATCGCCATTTTGAGCATGAGCAAAAAGGGGTTGTGCTTGAAGTTTGGCTATGTCAGATACAGTACCGGTCGTGGGTACTTCGCCTACCGGCAGTTCGACCAGATTTCCTACCTCATCGATTAGCTTCTGACTATCTGACTGCACATTCGTACCAAGTACATTCCTCTCTGACTGGCTATGCATATAATAAAACATTCCCCCACTGGCCAGGAAAAGAGCAGTTAAAAACGAGAGAAACAATAAAAGTGGCGTTATTGGCATAACCCGGGCATTCTCAAGCGGGGAATTTTGGGGAGGGCTAGTTGTTATTTTCTTTGCATCAGGAATAGTTTCTTGTGGGATAGCAGTAGTAGCTACAACTATTTTTTCTTCCTGAGTGGTAAGCGGTTTCGCATCAACTTTTTGTACCTGAGGTTCTTGAGCTACTTCAGGATTTATAGGAATCTTCTCAACAACTACATGCTCCACTTCCTGTTTTTGTGATGAGTTTTCAACTGTTACCGTCGGAATAGAAACTACCGTTGGTTGAGACAAGGAAGCAGGAGGAGTAAAAGGAATGAAGGAAACCGGCACTTTTTGTGCTTCTGTCTCAGACTGCTTAACTTCTTCCTTAAGGATCGGGGCAGGCATAAGTGGTGGAGGTAGAGGCGGAGTAGTAAAATTGCTTAAGGTCTGCAAGTTATCAATGACAGGAGGTAGTGAACTTACGGAAGTGTCAGATGCTTGATTTACTGTAGATTGCACTATCGGAGGTGAGAAACGGCGAAAGAGTAATTTATCATCAGTCATAGTATTATAATAACGGATTATTGTTTTTCCAGTCAAGCAAGCATTTATTTTGAAATGTTATGCTTGGTCTTCGGATTATGTTTTGAAATCCTTCTTCTGACATTCATAATACTTGAAATACTTCTGGTAATACGCTTTGAAATACTCAATATGCTCCCACCTCTTCTGATTTCAGGATGCAATCTTTTCTCGTAGTCTCTTCGCATCTATTACTTGCTGTAATTAAAGATAATTCGTCACGAACCTATTTCAGGTTAGAAAATCATTATTGATGAGAAACGTAGTCGTATACTTCTTTTGAAATTTCTTGCATTCGTGATGCTGCAGTTTTTATATCTGATTTAGATACCATACAAAGCGCATATGGACGATTCGGAAGATAGACAATACCGCAATCCTGGTAGATTTGTTTGTTAATCAAGCCAATTTTATGCGCAACCGGAATACCTGGCGGAACTCCTGCCGGCAGCATATTTTTAAACTCAGTTTTTGTCAGCATTTCAAGAATTTTCTCTGAGTCATCGTTGCTCAAAATACTTGCAAAATAAAGTGCTTTAAAAACAGAGACATATTCTCTTGCAGTAATAATCGGACTTTCTCCTTGCAAGGTAAGCGGAATATCAAGACCTTCGTAGACAAATTTAAAATCGTCGTTGGTTATCTGGTCAGCCAAAACCAAGCTTGCCGTATTATCCGACTGTTGTAACGCAAGTTTTACTGCATCCGAAAGATTAATTTTATATCCAGCACCCTTTTTGTAGAGATTGCCATAATCAGAATTTAGTTCACTTTGCCTAATACTTACTACTGGATCTTTGCTTATCCCCTGCTGTTCTTTTTTATGATAATACGCCATAACTACGGGCACTTTTAGTAAAGACGCAGCAGTAAACTCATCGTTTGCATTAATTCCGATTGATGTTCCTGTCGGTAAATACTCAAAATACAACGCGAAATCATTTTGATATGGGACAGTTTCCGTATTAAGTTTATTTCTGAGTGGCAAAAAATTAATGAGTATATCGTTCTGGAAAGTCTGTAGTACCCGTTTACTAATAAGTGGGTAACGCTTCTGCATGGTTGCAAAATCATAATTATTTTGTGACACCTGCTGCCACAGGATAAAAAGCACTACATTAGTAATGATACTCAGGAAAAAAAATATAAAAATAATAGAATAACGTGTAAAACGAATATTCATTGAAAAAGTTGTTGTCTAATAGTAAGCTAATCAGACAAAAACGTCAAGATTGTCGAATATCTATTATAATATAACCTAGGGCTTGCTAGGGCTTGAACATATGTTAGTTTTACATCAAGGCTAGATACCTAAGAAATATGAGGATCTCGATATAAAAGGCTTCGCCTCTATCCCGCGAAGAAAACATCTATTTTCTTCCTAAGTTATTAATTTTTGAGTAAGCTATCCAAGTTGAGACATTTGTAATAATCTGAAAATGTCTCTCATGTGTCTAATAAAATTTTGCCACTTAAGCACGTAATAATCACCCCCTTCCTCCAATATTTCTTAATCAAATCGGGCTCTAAAATAGTTTCCCCTAATTTTTCGCTCTCCGCTTTAAAAATCAATGACTCTATCCACTTAACTGTTCGATAAATCTGACTAAAAATAAAAACAGTACTGAAACTACTAAAAGGTTTTAGAAGTGGCTGGTAAATATGTTGTGAAAGTTGCCTTGTGAAAAACATAACCGTAATTAATGAAGGTAATATCAATTAAAAGGTATTGGACATAGCCTGTCAATAGATTTTTAATTTTGAATAAAATCGTATAGTAATGCATATTATTGCATATAGATATGTACTTGCATTTTGTTTAAAATCAGTAGTAATATAAGAAGTGGCAGGGACTCTATGGAAAAAACGTGAGATTAAATAATCTATTCTCTGGCAGATATGACAAACTTCTGCCACCAAGGAATTTGCTTGTAAAAATAGTAAGGTAGCTTTAAAATTAAAAAGTTTTAAAGATAAATCTTTTGTTAATTATATTATTAATTTTTTATTTTTTTATGGACAATTTATATACAGTAAAACAGATAGCTTTTCTTTTAAAAGTACACCCCCTTTCTGTTCGCAGGTATATCAGGGAAGGAAAATTAAAAGCGATTAAATCAGGAGGAAATGTCAGGATTACGGAATCCGAACTGCAAGGCTTTAATAAAGAATTAATGCCGGGAGAAAAAAATAAAGCAATGTTTATGAAAAATAAATCATTAAATGTTAAAACATTCACCGTCTCGGATCCATTTTTTCAACTCAAAGGTCGTGGAGCAACGCTGCATATTTTAAATAGTTCATAATACTAAATAATATATCAATATATAAAACAGTATGGCATTGAGTAAGAAAGTTTTTATAGCACCGGATGTCTTTACGGCTTTTATTGATCGGGTGCATCCTAAATATGAAGAATCGCTTCACTACTTCAATTTCTTCGCTGAGCAGGAATATCAGCTTTTCACCGATATACAAACACTGATTACCGTATATAACCAAATAGTTAAAGATATCAGTCCTTCTCTGGCAAAAGATTTTCTCAAGACAATCACAATGAGTAATATTAATCTGCTGTACGCCGATGGGAATGATATGAAAGCCGCTTTTAAAACCCTTCTTGCATATCAAACGACTGAACTGACGTTTAATGAAGCAATTATGGCAGTTCTGGCTACTAGGCGTTCTATTCCTCAAGTTTGTACATTTTCTTATTTACGTCCACTTTTCGGATTGACTATCTTCTACTTACCGGTATAATTGAGGATTTACCTTGAAAATGGAGCGTAAAAAGGGGATACTCCCCAGCAGAGCCACGCAGGGTAGTTCATTAAGAGAAGCGAGACCAAGGTAAATGTTTTATCTATACATCTATTGATTGATTATACGAAGAATTTGATCTAGCACAAAACCCTTTCTATGCTACAGATGAAACATAACTAAACTAGAATTTATCCATTATATCCACATTATTATATAAACCCAAACTACAGGATGATATCAGAATACAAATTAATGTATCAATTTTATTATAAGTTTTATCGTAATGTGGACAAGGTTGTGGAAAAGAATTAAAAGAAATTAAGAGGATATTATGGAAAATTATTGATTGAGGTGAATAACTAGAAAAAGTTGTTTCTTTATATGACATGTAGAGTGAATTACCCGAATCCTTTTGTGATCCGAAGATCACTTTCCCACTTTCTGTTTGTAGTAGATACCCGAGAATTAAATTTTGCAGAAGTTCTCATTTTTCTTCATCTTTACTTCATAATTCAATAATATTTCTAAATGTAATTTTCTTGTTGAAAAAGGTTTCGGGTAGAAAAATGCCTTATGATTTGTTGTCGAGTGTCTTGAATAAAGTCTTCCCGCAACTAATTCAGATTTTCTCTTTGTCAAGAATTCTAGAATAGGAGATTTGCTTTGTCTATTTATTTTTATAAAGAGAAAATCTTTCTAGTAATACTAAATACCCAAACTTAAATAGCGCCAATTGCCTTCTCCACCGCCAGGGCTCATGGATTAAGCGGTATAGCCATTCTAGTCCTAGTCTGCGAATTGGCTTTGGCGCTCGATTAACATTTCCGCTAATGTAGTCAAATGCTCCTCCTACCCCCATGGCAATTCTTACTGGAATTGTCGATAGATGCTTTGCTATCCAATCTTCTTGTTTGGGAAAACCAAAAGCAATAAAAAGTATATCAATCTCGATCATTTCATTCCCCGATAATTCCCGATTCTCCGCTGTGGGCATTTTTATTCCCGAACCAGATGGGTCATTTTTAGCCTGATCTTCCTCTTTCCACTCATTCTGGGCATAGCTGACCCCAAGACCCGGATACCTACTGTTCAAGCGCTTAGCCACTCGCTCTGCTATACCAGCCTTACCACCTAAAAAGCCTATGTTTACAACCTTTCTTGCATTTTTCCTATTCACTTCCGCAGCCATTTGGCAGATACGCTCCATTAGGTCAACCCCTATAATCCGCTTCTGAAATGGACTTCCAAGTAGCCATCCTGCCACCATTACACCTATGCCATCGGGAATTGCAATTCGTGCCCGATTGAGAACCTCCCGATAGGTTTTGTGTCTAGACGCATAGACAAGAATCTCAGGGTTAGGTGTAACAATATAATATTTTTCGTGTGTATCAGCTAAACTTTCTTTAATATACTCTAAGATTTCATATGCAGGGTTGTTTGTTATAGCTACATCTAATATTGATTGTTTTCTCAGTTGTATCATATATTCATATAGGTTTATATTTCTTCAAGGCAAATGTGTCAAATGATGTTTTATGAGTATAAACAATACTCTATTTTACTGCCTGTTAAAATAAAAACTTAAAGTTAATTGCTAAAAATATCTTCTTTTCAATTATATAAATACTATATTAATTATTATTATGAAATCTTATTGTGAAAAAATAAATTAATAATTATTACCATTCTAAGATTATCCTACTATAAGATATCTCGAAAAACTTTGTAGGCATAGGCCTTCGTTTTACTTCCTGGCAATACTTCTTTTATATAATTCTATATTCTCAATTGCTACGCCTGTACCTCTCACTACGCACAAAAGAGCATCATCCGCAACATGACATGGGACACCGGTTACTTGACTCATTAGCTTGTCAAAATTCTTAAGAAGAGAGGTTCCTCCGCTGAGAACAATACCTTTATCGATAATGTCACTCGCCAGTTCAGGCGGACATTGCTCAAGCACTTCTTTGGCTCCTTGAATAATATCAAGAAGTATAGGCATGATCGCTTCTTTTACTTGTGCTTCTGTTATCTCAATGCTCCGTGGAAGCCCGGTAATATTATCCCGTCCTCGAATTTCCATTTTTCTAAGTTCACTTTCTTTGGCATGCGGATCAAGATAAGCATTTGCCAGAGAAATTTTTATTTGTTCTGCCGTTGTGTCACCGACGAGTAAATTAAATTTTCTCCTGACGAAGTTCGCAATTGCCTCATCAATCTTGTTTCCTGCAACTCGAACAGAGCTATGAACGACTACTCCGCCCAGGGAAATAACCGCTGATTCAGTTGATCCTCCTCCGGTGTTGACAATCATGTGTCCGGCAGCTTGGGCAATCGGTATTTTTGCACCAATCGCAGCAGCAAGGGGTTCGTCAATAAGATAAGCAACCTTTGCGCCCGCTGCCATAGTTGCATCTAAAACCGCTCTTCTTTCAACCTGAGTAACACCCGAGGGAATACAAACCATAACCTCAGGTTTAAGAAATCGCCTGTTCCCGCAAGCCTTATCGATAAAGTACGAAAGCATTGCCTCAGTAATCGTATAATCTGCAATAACCCCATCCCTCAGAGGCCGAAGCGCGATAACATTACCCGGAGTTCTTCCTAGCATTTCTTTTGCTTGTTTTCCGACTGCGACCACCCGATTCTCTTCAGCAGTTACCGCCACAACCGTAGGCTCATTAAGCACAATTCCTTCCCCCGCAAGATAAACTAATGTGTTAGCGGTACCCAGGTCAATACCAATTCGTTTCGATGTGGGAATAGTAAAAAGGTTCGCAATATCCATATATGGTCTATATCAAAATATATCCTATATATATCAAAACTTGGGATAGGCGTATAAATTTGATTATATCCATGGTCTTGATGGCTTGCAAGGGTTATTTTCCGCAGCTATAATACAAAGAAAGTAGAGATTAAAACATAATATATGCGCTCTTTAGCAAAATTTGACCGTTCAGCTGTAAAGCAAATTCTGATTTCTCTTTCAATTTTATTATTCCTTATTGGCTGTACGGCTCTGGTTATTCTCTACGGTAAAGGTTATCGCGTTGGTTTTTTGAAAGGTCAACCGAATGTTGCCAAAACCGGCATTTTAAATGCATCAAGCCTTCCGACCGGCGCCGATGTTTCAGTGAGTGGACATCTGACTACTGCAACAAATAACACTGTCAATTTATTACCTGGTCAATATACGGTTCGAATCACCAAAGATGGCTATTCACCCTGGGAAAAAAATGTGATCATTCGAGAGCAGATTGTAACCAATGCGGATGCGACACTTTTTCTTTCAGCTCCAACATTACAAAACATATCGGCAATCGGTGTCTTAAATCCCATCCTTGATCCAACAGGCACCAAACTTGCATTTACTATTGCTTCGGAGTCTGCAAAGCGTAATGGGATTTATGTCCTCGACATGACAGCCAGAACATTTCCGGTTTTACCGCTTCAGAGCTCTTCTATTCAAATTGCCGATGACAGCGTAGATACGTTCTCAACCGCAAATCTGTCCTGGTCACCAGACAGCCAACAAATCCTCGCGAGTGTCTCGGGCAGCCTGGAAAGTCCTACAGATTATCTTTTAAGTGCTAATCAATTAAATTCTTCTCCTCAAGATATCACGGCAATTCTACAAACTACTTTAGACACCTGGAATAGTCAAAAAGCGGATAATGACCGCGTTCGCTTGCAGACATTAAGTGCAAATGTTAAAAATATGATTACTCACAATTTCCAGATTTTATCCTGGTCACCCGATGATAAAAAAATTCTTTACGTCGCATCCAGTTCTGCAAATTTGCCTATCATTATCACTCCGCGCCGAATTGGTAATAATCCTCTCTACGAAAGGCGGGATATTAAGAAAGACGCAGTTTATGTGTATGACTTGGTTGAAGATGTAAATACGAAAATTATTGACACAACGCCACCGCTTTGCGCAGAGGACAGTGCGAGCTGCAGTCAGACACTGCAATGGTATCCCGATTCGGCACATCTGATTTATGTGCATGATCATAAAATCGATATTGTTGAAACGGACGGATCAAATACTACCACCGTATACGCCGGTCCATTCGATGAGCATTATGTTTATCCTTGGCCGGATGGAACAAAAATAGTTATCTTAACCAACCTCGGCAATACTGAGATAGCTCCAACACTATACACAATTGGCATCAGATAGAAAAAATGTAATGAGTGGCCTACGCCAAATTGCAACTTTAAGAAGGCTTCTTAGGTTTGACTTTTGGGGAGTGCTATAACGAAAAGCCTTTTCCAAGTTGTTCCTGGCGGCCAGCAGGTTTGAAGAATCAGTTTCTGTTCAGATCCATGGCTATTAACCAAATATGATACGTCTGACGCGTCACCAATTTCGCTACTGCTAACAACATAATTATAGCGTAGGTTTTGATAAAACAGAACAATATCATCTCCTGCTTTGAGATCTTTTAATAAATAAAATACAGCGTTGTAGCGGCCGACATTCCACCAATTATCTGTAGAATGGGCAAAGAGATAGATATCGCCAGTCATGCCCGGAAGTACCGTTCCTTTGGCGTGTGCTACGCCTTGCTGAAGCACGGGAAGAAAGATATTTGGGTTGTTCGGATCAATATTCGGGAAAATCTTTGCGCTGGCGCCGATTTTAGGAATAACAATACTAAACTCCGGATCTTTTGGAATTAAGATTTGTTCCTTCTCTCCTCCAAGCAGTAGTCCAAATCCCGAAGATGAGGACTTACTCACTGGTGATTTGGCACTTTTTGGTTGTACGTTTTGGACAATAAAATGGACTCCGCGGGCTTGATCTATCCGGTATGTGAGCTCAGCAATTAATGCGGGACCGAATGTAACCGCTACGCCATACAAACTGAGAAGTATAAGGAAATTGCCCAGTGTGCGAAGAAAAAGAAATGAAAAGACTTCAGACCGATTCATAGTAAGTAGCAAGATAATTATTCTGTACCATCGAGAGGAATCGAACCTCCATCTCACCCTTAGGACGGGTTTGCTCTATCCATTGAGCTACGACGGCATATGTAAAGTTGAGTCTGCAAGATAAAAAACACATAAACATATTCTGACCTGTTTTAAATATCCATCAAGTCATTAATATGTCTAGTAATAGATAGATATATTAAGTAATATCTCTTATTATATCAACTTTAATTTTAGCTTCTGGTTGTATTCTAGCACAGAAGGACGTAAAATAGGAATGCGTTAACGGGGTGTAGCGAATCGGTATCGCGCTGCTTTCGGGTAGCAGAGACAGGAGGTTCAATTCCTCTCACCCCGACACTTCTACTCCATATCCCTAATCGTCCAGAAGTCGGAAGCCAGTTTGCTAATAGTCAAGTATTCATAAGGCATTAAGCAATATCCCTTGATGCCCCACGAAGTTCCCCAGCTGTTACGGATGAGAAATTGCTCTTTGCTGTCATCGTAGCCTACGACCATTACTGCGTGACCGCCAAGTAATCGTTCATTCTTTTCCGGAAATGGAACAATACCGGTTTTTGCTACTTGCGAAGATTCAAAACTTTCATAAACGGAAAATCCGAAGACAAAAGGAAAACCCAAAGAAAGCGTATGTTTCATCTCGGAAATATTTACTAGTCGGTAATAGGAGGTAATTTGATAATTGAGCGCATCGGTATATGCTTTAGCTGGTGGTTCTTGCGTAAACTCATCAATAAAATACGGCCATTCTACTTCCGGACAGACACCGAGCTTCACGAGCGTTTTAATCCCGTCTCTAAGCATCGCACCGCTGTCTGTATTTGTAGTATGCTCAATTACTCGCTCGTTGTAGTAAATAAATAAACGGCTGAAGTCAAAGACTTTTTTCAAGGCTTGCTTCTTCAAATAGTCAAGGTTACCGGCTAAGGCATTGGCAGTGCAGCTGCCAAGCTGTCCCTGATTTTGGATTGGCGAATCATTTGGACGAAGGTCAACACGAGACAGGAGTTTCTCCAGAGCAACCATTTTATATTTGCTGTAAAGTTTATCCCTGTGATCCGGAAGATCAGGAATCCAGCCGTAAATCGGACGCCGTGCAGTCAAAGTGTAAATAGACATAGCCCTACTATAAAAAGGTTATGCAATTTTTGCAAGAGGATAAAACTTAGAAGAAGAACTATTTCGCTTCCTTCTTAACCTTAGAATTCAAAAAATGATTGGGTAATATAATGGTATGATATATTAATGCAATTAAAGAAAACCACCTCATAAATATGCAAAATTATTGTAGAAACTAGCAACTATTACCCTAAGATATTGCCTTTTAGATCGGTGTAATGCCACGATACTGCGTTTGTATATGTATTTTCGCACTGCCCACAGCCACATATCTTAGCTTTTACTGCAACTTTACCAATATCTTTACGAGCTTTTTCTGCTAAGACATCCAGAGCCTGTTGGTATACAAAAATTTCCGTAGGGAAAATTGTTGTACGTGGTCTTTTCTCAGAATCAGCCAGCCCAACATTCACTTCTCTGTTTACCCCTTGGAACAAAGTGTCAACCGGACTGACATTTTCTAAACGCTCATTCATTATCATCAACTCCTTTCTGCACTTCTATAAATTTAATACAAAAAATCTCCCTTTTGGGGAGACTTGTTATAGCTGTTTACTACAAATCTCCCATCACTGCATCTGAATAGTGAAAAGAGAGATTTGAAACTTACAAACTGCTAAATTAGACATATCGTGAGTATAGTATTGTTCAACTTAATTTGTCAAGAGAAACAATCAGACGTGCTCTTCGGCGCGTTTATAGGAAAAGATTTCTTCCGGGCTAAACCAAAGCGTTTTTTCAAAATTCGCTTCTTCGATACTGCCTGAAATATGGATTAAATTGGAAACTCCACGCTTTTCTGCATTCGCATACGCTGCTGAATCAGTGGAATAATCACCTCGAATAGTTCCCGGAGCAGCATTCACCGGCATTGTGGGACCTGCTAGGGCAAGGACATTGTCAACCGCGTGCCGTCCCTCAATAAGCATAGCAACCACTGGTCCTGACTGTACATAATCTAAAAGCCATTTAACTACCATTTTCCCCAAAACCATCGGGTCATCGCTGCCGAGATCCTTTTTCGCGTCTTTTCCGTATTTAGTGTAGGTTGCTAACGTTTTAGTTCCCAAGCGCTCAATAGTGGAAACTTTGTTGGTTCCGTAGTGTTTATGAAAATGGTCTTCTTTAGGCTTAAGCATTTTCATTGCCACAATCTTAAGTCCCATGCGCTCAAAACGATGAGTAATTTCCCCAACTAATCCTCGCTTGACTCCATCCGGTTTAACAAAAACAACTGTCTGTTCCATATTATAATTCTACCACTTTTTCTAACTTTTCTCTATTAGCGTAATTGCCGATAACTGCTAGGTTCAATCCTTGATTGACAAAGTATTTTTTACCGACAGTATCAACTTGGTCTTTCGTGACTGCGTCAATTTTCCTAAGCACCTCATCGGGATTTAAGATTTCTTTTTCCAAAAGTTCTTCATGCGCATAATATCCGGCTACCGAACGGCTGTCTTCAAGTTCCAGCACCAGGTGTCCCTTTAAAAATTCTTTCGCTTTTCTAAGTTCGTCGTCTTTAATATCCATTGCCCCGCTTCCGACCCTTTTATATTCCTCCATAATAACAGAAATTGCCTCATCTACTCGTTTTGGATCAATTCCCGCCATCGTAACGACACTGCCGCAATCCAGATAATGATCGGAGTGTGTCCGAACATAATAGGCCAGTCCCCGCTTCTCTCTGACATCATGAAAGAGCCGTGAGCTCATGCCTCCGCCCAGAATAGACGCAAGTACCGACAATTCATACCGATCAGGAGAATCCAACGGCACACTTCGAACGCCAAGCGCGATATGGACTTGCTCTGTTTGTTTTTCCCGAAGTAAAAGATTGGGTTTTTCCTGCGCCTCTTTTATTTTTTCATATTGTTTGGTCGCAAATTTTTTCATGGGCGAAAAATAGGTATTTGTCAGTTCTTTTATTTTTCTTTCGTCGATTCCTCCGGCAATAACTACTGTTATATTGTCCGCGCTGTAGAGGCTGTTCATATAGGTTACGAAGTCTTCCCTGATAATCTTTTTAATAATCTCTTTCTCGCCTGCAATATCCCATCCCATTGGTGTGTCTCCATAGAGAAGAGATTCATAAATGTCGCCGATTTTCCGCATTGGTGTGTCCTCGTACATGTTAATTTCCTCAATAATGACGCCTTTTTCTTTATCTATTTCTACTTGGTCAAGCTTGCTGTGCATGAGCATGTCAGAGAGGAGATCAATGCAAAGTTCAATGTTATTTTTCCCGGCTTTTACATAATAACCGGTTGTTTCTTTACCCGTAAACGCATTAAATTCTCCGCCTATGCCATCAATGAGGCTTGAGATGTCCATAGCAGTCGGACGCCTGTCTGTGCCCTTAAATGCCATGTGTTCTAAGAAGTGAGAAATTCCGTTATTTTGTTTATTTTCGTAGCGGCTGCCAGCCCCTACCATAACCAAAACTGTAGCACTTTCAAAAGAAGGCATAGGAACAGTTAGGAGACGAAGTCCATTCGGAAGAACTGTTCGATTAAATAGCATACGTGGTATTCTAGCACGAAGGGTTGTCTTTGCCAAGGAGGGTTTATGTGGCTATTCAGTTAATTCCAAACAAAACTAACTGAATATCGGGAAAACTAAATACACCTGAAGCTACATTCTCTCCGGTGCGGCAATGCCGAGGAGACCCAGGCCTTTTTTAAGAGTTTCACCTACTGCTTCTGTTAAAGCAAGCCTGAAATGTTCAGTTTCTTTCTCTTGTTTAAGTATCGGCATTTTCTGATAAAATAAATTAAAATCTTGTGCCAGCTCAAAAAGATAGAGACATAAAGTGCTTGGACTAAAGCTCTCGGCAGCTTCCTGAACAATCTCCTGAAAATGGAGAAGCTTTCTCAGTAACTGCAATTCTTCAGGCTGAAAATCTGAATAAGCAATAATAAATTCAGCCTTTTCCAACCCTGCTTTTTTCAACACACTTTGAGTTCTGGCATAGGTATATTGAAGATACGGGCCGGAGTTACCTTGCATATTTAAAAGATCATCCCAATCAAAAATAATATCCTGCTCCGGACTACGCCTTAAATCATTCCATTTAATCGCACCGATTGCAACTTGCTTAGCGAGATTTATATCTCCATTGGCTGAAAATTTTTGTGCTCTCGTTATTGCTTCTGCTAATACTTTTTCCAACCAAATCACATTTCCTTTTCTGGTTGACATTTTCTGGTCTTTGAAGCGGTAATGACCGTGTTTTATGTGAATCCTCTGTTCTTCCTTAAACCAACCAAGTATTTTTTCAAGTCTATATAATTGTCTGAAATAGAGGGTTTGTTCTGCTCCAACTTCATTGATGATTGTAATATCCTTCCCATAATGCTCAAGCCTAAACTGATCAGTAGTCAAATCTCTGGTCGCATATAACGTTGCCCCATCTTTTTTCAGAATCATGAGTGGTGGCAACTTTGTCTCCTTCGGAAACTGAACAATTTTGGCTCCTTCATCTCCTGCTTCAAGTAAACCTCTTTTCTTAAGCTCATCAATTACCGACTGCATTTTGTCTTCAAAAAACGCTTCTCCATATCCCCTGCCCTGATTTTCAGTAAACGAAATGCCTAACTCCTTATAAATCACATTAAATTCTTTCCATGACCAGTCAATACATTTTTGCCATAGCCTTCGCGCTTCCGGATCTCCGTCCTCAAGTTTTTTAAACCATTCACGAGCTTCAACTTCAAGTTCCGGTTGCTTTTCAGCTTCTTGATGAAATTTCACATATAGCTCAACAAGTTCTTTTACTGGTCGATCTGACTTCTCAATGTCCTCTTCATTTCCCCACTTTTTGATCGCATAAATTTGCTTTCCGAACTGCGTTCCCCAATCACCGACATGATTATCTCTATATACTTCCCATCCCGTTGCTTCTAATAAATTTGCAATTGTGTCCCCGATAATTGTTGACCTAAGATGACCTATTGTGAAAGGTTTTGCTATATTTGGAGAGGAGTATTCGACAACGACTTTTTTTCCTTTATGTATCTCTTCTATATCTTTTAATAATGCGTCATTTGAAGATGATTGCAAATTCCTTACTACAAATGCAGGTTTGATCCAAAAATTAATAAACCCCGGCTTTACAATTTCGATCTTTTCAATCTCCTCTCTCAAATTCTCTGTTAAGCTGTTTTTTATCTCCCCGGCTATATCAAACGGCGATTTTCCCAGCTTTTTCGAAGCAAGAAAAGAAATATTAGTCGTATAGTCTCCACGATTCGGATCTTGGGAAATTTGTACTTGAACGGGCACGTCGGAAATTCCCATTTGCCTTAGTATTTGTTCTAATTCTTTTTTAATTCGTTTTTGTAATAACATAAGCTTTCATATTATACACGATTTTTTCATTCTTTAGATTTTGGAGATAATTAGTCGTTGTAGAGCCTGCTTGTGATTTTTAGCTCAGTTCTACAGCGAAAATCGTTGTTTTAGGTCTTGCAATTTACAGAAAGAGATGATAGCGTAAAAGTACTATGAAAATTCTTCTGGTTGATGATGATGGAGCTTTGGTTACTATCCTAAGTGCTACTTTCTCTCAAAATGTCATTGATACAATTACAGCTCCCGATGGCAAGACCGGCATTGAAATGGCAAAAACTGAAAAGCCGGATTTTATTCTTCTAGATCAGGTTTTACCCGATATCCAGGGAAACGAAGTTCTGGCAACGCTCAAAGAGTCGCTTGAGACAAAAGAGATTCCTGTCGCTATGCTTTCAAATTATAGTGATACACAGCTGATGCAGGAGGCATTAAATAAAGGAGCGATGGATTACATCCTCAAATATCAGATTGAGCCTCAGGACTTAGTCAATAAAGTCCAACAACTCTATAAAGAAGCAAGAGCGCTGGTGGGAGGAGCTTAGGGAGAATGGACACAAAACCCGATTATCAAAAAACCCTCACTAACGTGATCAAAAAACAGATAGCTATCTTCGGTCCGACAATTACCTTTGTAGAACTGCGAAAAATTAAAGGATTACAAATTAGTACGTCGGGAGATGTGTTGTCATTAAGCGATGACCCATCTCAAACTATGCAATCGCTTATTGACAATTTTACCCAGCTTTCTCCTTTTATCACCAGGAGAATCATTGAGCCGCTTTACCCGAAGTACAAAAGCTCCATCGCAGGTATCCAAGCTCAGCGTCAAGTTACAAATAGTCTCCATCAGGATTTTTTCTTCCAAGCTTCCTTGCCAGGAGATACGAAAGAAATAAAAAGTTTCAATTAGTATTAAGGTATAAAGCGAGTAAAAATATATTGGTATGAATCTGCCCATTCTACTACCGATTATTAGTACCATTTTTTTTGGGATACTTGCTGTGTTTTACTCCCTAAGAGAGGAAAAGGTAAGAAAAATTCTTCGTGTTAGTGATATTAGTAGAAGACAGAACCTTTATGAAATTGCTATTCTGAAAGAAATTCAGGACAGAGTCGGTTATTCCTTTGATGCTGAGAAGGTAATTGACGTTATAACAGGCAGTATACGAACGCTTATCTCCTATTCAACCACTTCGTCTTTGTTGGTTCGTGATCATACGTGGATACTAAAAAATTATCTCGAGGAAGGAGTCAGTCAGGAATTTCTCACTGCAGTAAAAAACAGTATGTCGGCATCGGTTACCGCATTGTCCGGAGAAAGTCCCAATATTATTAAAGAAACTGTTTCAGGTGTCGTTGTTGATAGCCAAAATCATAAGGAATTAGCTTCCTATTTCCATATTCCACTTATGGTAAATGAACGTGTCGTAGGACTGATTACCATTGCTTCAACCAAACAGAATATTTACAAAGAAGAAGATATGCTGACTCTATACCGAATAGCCAATCAGGCGGCGCTCGCTTTGTCTAGACTGGAAAATGTGTTGTCCATTGAAAAAGAGAAGCTTAATGCAATGATTGCGAGCCTGGTTGATGGAGTCTTTATGGTAGATATGAATAGTCAATTACTAATGATGAATCAAGCCACAAAAAACTATCTGAAAATTATGAAAGATGATCCAACAATTATTGATATTTTAAAAGCCATGCCGAATACTTATAATTTCGGCTTGAAAATCCAACAGGCAATTCTGGAAAATAAAACCATCGCACAAAAAGAAGTACAAATTAGCAACAGTTTTTTTGAAATTTATATCACACCTGTCCTAAAGCCGTTGTGGCTCGGTATAGAACAATTCGATTCTCCTCTTCAAACTGTCATCGGTGCATCAATTCTTATCCACGATGTAACCTTAGAAAAATCTGCCGAACGAATGAAAGAAGATTTTACCAATATCATTGTCCACGAACTTCGCAGTCCGGTAACAGCGATTAAAGCAGCTTCGCAATTTATTATCAGCGATAATAACAAGCTGCAAGACGAGGACAGGCGAAAAATGCTGCTACTTATTAACAATCAAGCAATTAAGCTGCTTGATGATATTGCGTTGATCCTTGATGCCGCCAAGCTGCAAGCGGGATTATTCACGTTGCAAAAGGTCGACACGGATTTAGCAAAACTAATCGCTGAGAAACTTAATTTTTTTAGACCTGAAGCTGACAGTAAACATATTGAACTTAGTGAAAACATGCAACCCGATTTGCCGCTTATTTCTGTCGATCCGATTCATACCTCGCAGGTTATTAATAATCTTCTCTCGAACAGCTTAAAATTTACTCCAATAGGTGGAAAAATCAGTATTACTGCTGCGAAAGAAAATGATTCAATTCGAGTTTCGGTAATAGATAATGGCTCGGGTATTGCGAAAGATAAACAAAGCAGTCTATTTGAAAAATTCTCTCAAGTACAAACACCGAATGCCCACGTCGGTACAGGACTAGGTCTTTACATCGTCAAAGGAATTGTCCAAGCACACGGCGGAACAGTATCACTAACCTCTGATTTGGGTGTAGGAACAATAATTACTTTTACCCTTCCTCTTCATCCTCATCCGAATGAAACTGCTGTTCCTCAGTCCATGACTCAACCTATAACAAACTAAGGCTTTAGCAAATCCTGTTTGCTGTCTGATTCTTCTTTCCTGCGTTTAATCAATAAATAATTGACAGCAATATAAGATAATACCCGACACTTATTGCCCAAGGTAAAGACTGGACGCGAAGATCGATATGTAAATTACCGAAATAAGAAACAATTGTTTGAAAATACATAAGAAAAGGCAAACTAAGAAATAATAAGCCCCGTCCTAATGGAGTAAAGAGAAAACCCGCAATAACAGACAGACTCCCCAGTACCATCAGAATAGGAATCGTCCAGAGTACCAAACCATTAACTAAAATTGATAGCAAACCATATTGTCCGAAAGTAGTTAGAAGAATAGGGATGGTAGCAATTTGTGAAACGAAAGTAGTTTGAACATCATCGGAAAAAGGGTTATGAGTTTTATTTTTGTTATTCCCCTGGTTTACGGAAGCAAAAAACGAAGGTTTCATCATGATAATTCCTAGGGTCGAAGCAAATGAGAGCTGAAAACCTACGTCAAAAAAAAGATTGGGGCTAAAAAAGAGCATTACATATGCGGTTATCATAAGCCCAAACGGAACAAAATACTGTCTGCCAAAAAGTGTTGCTCCAAACCCGATACCAGCCATGATTGTTGCCCTGAGAATTGAGGGCTGCATCCCGGATAAAAAAGCATAAAAAATAATAATGACAATTGTGATGAGTATTGCCTGTTTTCGTCTAAGAAACCCCGATAAGACAGCGAGAACCGCTCCCGAAACCAAACTAACATTCATTCCCGATGCGGCAATAACATGCATCACGCCCACTGAGCGGAGTGAATCAAGAAAATCCTGTGGCATATTTTCTTTCAAACCAAAGACAATACCTAAAAGCAGTTTTGACGAAGTAGAGGGTAACGTCGAATCATACAATTGGGTAATAAGGTTACGAATATTCCCTGAGACGTGATAAAAAATATTATTATCTTCGGCAACGATTCTGATCTTGGGAAAATACATACTTGTTAAGAGTCTACCTTTATACATCTTTACTTGTACTTTGCCTGAAACTTGCAGTAAATCGCCGTATTCATATGTTGGATCTTGTAATGTTGTAATAAATATTTGCTCGCTATTTCTAGGCTGAAGACTAAGACTTTGCAGCCGGTTAGTGCTCGGCGAATTAGTTAATCTGGCAGTAAAACTGACCGCTTGTCTATCACGATAGTGGGTTTCGCTGTTGAAAAAAATACTGCACCTGATGACAAAAGCTAGAAGAAGAAAAGTAATGACACTAATCTGTTTGAACATATCATAAACGTGTAAATTTACTAATTGAGAGAGACTTTATCTTTAATCTCAGAAAATACTTTTGTGTTGACAACTTTTTTCGTTTGCAAATCTTCTATATTAATATATGGACGGTTTTCAATTATTTTATCGGCAGTTACTTTCCCGACTCCGGGCAAATTATCCAGCTCCGCCTCGCTTGCCGAATTTATTGGAATCAAAGAAGTACCTCCCGCCAGTTCATCTTGTCCCGTACTGACTCCCCCGCTTGAATTATCACCAAGAAAAGGAAGATAAATTTTTGCTCCATCGACAAGCTTTTGTGCAAGGTTAGTATTTTGAGCAATTTTTTTGTGGTCTGCATTTGCTGTAAATCCTCCGGCTTTAACAACTGCGTCTTGTAACCTGCTATCCGCGTTCAATGTATACACGCCCGGATTTTGCACTGCCCCTTCTATGTCAATCGTAATAGTACCTACAATTTTCGTACTCGAAGAGACAGGTTGCGTCGAGTCACTATCTACTGCTTGGCGCACTTGGTTATCAGATGGGAATGTTTCCGAAGAAGATGAGTTGCTGCTTGTAAATAAATTGAATAAACCGTAGCCTAAAAATAAGAAGCCTATTACTCCAAGGGCTATTAATACTTGATATTCTTTAATAAGCGAACCATATTTCTCCCATAACTCTTCCATATGTTTTCAGGGTAGCACACTTTTGCCATTTTATGGAAGAGCTTAAAAGAAAATATGACTTTATTTTTCTATATAACGAAGTTAATAATTTTACCGGGAATATAGACAATTTTTTTAACCGTTTTTTTTCTGAGATAGCGTGATACACCTTCCTGGATACTTGCTAACTCTTCTATCTTTTTTTGATTTGACAGCTCGTTTACTTCTGTCATCAACGTTCCTCTCAGCTTTCCATTAATCTGTATCGCCATCGTCACAGTAGATTTTTTAAGAGCCTTCTCGTCAAAAGATGGCCAAACGCTGGTGTGGATCGAAAACTTCTCTCCTAGCCGCTCCCAGAGCTCTTCAGCTATATGCGGAGAGAAGGGCGCAATCAGTTGCAAAAAAGTTTTTGCTTCTTCATGGTTAATGCTGTCTTCTTTTGCGAGAAAATTGTACCAGGACATTAATTTCGCAATTGCTGTATTAAAGCGCAGCGCCTCTATATCTTCAGTCACACCTTTTATCGTTTCGTTTTGCATCAATATCCCCTTCTGACTCGAACTAATTTCATAAGAGATATTTCGGGTTTCGAACAGTTTCCATACTCTCTTTAAAAACCTACTCATAGCTTCAATCCCACTGTCTTTAAAGTTTCCTTCCTCGCTAAATGGACCTAAGAACATTAAATATGTCCGAAGTGCGTCTGCCCCAAATTTTTTAATGTACAAATCCGGAGTGACAATGTTTCCCTTACTCTTACTCATCTTAGCTCCTTCCTTAATAATCAAACCATGCGCGTAAAAACGGGTAAACGGTTCCTCAAACGTTATTAAACCAAGGCCGTGAAAAACCATTGTCAAAAATCGTGCGTATAAAAGATGCAGCACTGCATGCTCAGCCCCGCCAATACATATATTCACCGGTAACCATTTTTTTACCCGCTCCCTATCAAATACTTCACTATCTATATCAGTTGAGGTATAACGAAAGAAGTACCAGGCACTATCAAGAAACGTATCTGAAACATCGGTTTCACGACGGGCCATTTCATGACACTCAGGGCACTTCGTTTCATAAAAGCTGGAATAATGATCAAGCGGCGCCCGTCCTGTCCCAAGCGGTTTATAATCCTCAATGTAAGGAAGCGTAACAGGAAGATTTTCCTCAGGATACCAGCCCGCACTATTCCAGTCTTTTGTTTTTAACCCCTGTTGACTTAGCCACCCTTTGTTTTGTTTTGCACAATTTTCACAGTAAATCATCGGGATCGGTGGTCCCCAATAACGCTGCCGTGAAATTAACCAATCGCGCAAGTGATATGTCGTTTTCCGCTGTCCAATTCCCTTTCCTTCAAGAGATTCAATAACTTTTCCAAGTGTCTCTGGAATAAACAAACCATTCCACTCTTCTGAATTAACGATCACACCTTCCCCTATATAAGGCTCATACCCCATCATGAGAAAATCGGCTTTATCATTCCAGCGCAAATTTAATCCTTTTTTAAGAGCAACATCTCTTTTTTGCTTGCAAAGCATATCCCTGCTCATTGTCCAAATCGGAAGAGTTTCAAATTCTTTTAGTTCAAATACGGTTTTAAAGGTATACTTATCTTCGTAAGGTTCTGCTTGACTTAACCATTCAAATTTACCATTCTCTTTTAACCTTAAAGTAATAAAATCTATATAAATATCTTGCTTTGTAGCCTGGAAATAATATTTAGCATTTTTATCATCGGGAAACATATTTGATATTGTAAAACCCTTTTCTTTAAGCCTCTCCTTCCACCAGTCCGTATCCTCTTCAAAGATAAAGAGATCTAAATCTTCATTCTCTCTAAATTGTTTCCCGACTTGTATAGCAACTGCCCAACCACCCCAAATGGCAATTTTCTTACCTGTTTTTTTTGCTGTCTTTAATATGTCAATTAAAACTTCTTTATGAAGATTAGTTCTTTTTTCATAGTAAGATTTTGCATTTTCATCCACATACTCTCTTTGAGGCAGAATTACAGGTTTAATCGGCAAATTGAATTTCTTCGCGAATTCAAAGTCGCGTTCGTCGTGCCCGGGAACTGCCATAATCGCACCAGTACCGAAGTCCATCAATACATAATCAGATATCCAGACAGGAATTAGTTCATGATTGACGGGATTCTCGGCATAC
Source organism: Candidatus Levyibacteriota bacterium (assembly GCA_963790825.1). Classification (GTDB taxonomy): domain Bacteria; phylum Patescibacteriota; class Microgenomatia; order Levybacterales; family UBA12049; genus CAWBPM01. The sequence goes on from CAWBPM010000001.1 coordinate 42,213, forward strand.
AAACCGGTAAACACTCCAGTTTTTTCTTTTTCCTCTCGTCTTTCTTCACTGGACTTTTGTTTGCTCAGCAAAATATATTTCTCCAGCTTTTCTCTATCTATTTCTTTACCTTTTGATATGGTTTGAAGTATTTCTCCAACTGCCGGATGCTCTGGAGAAAGGACTAAAAATGCTGCGCCGAATAATGTATCCGGCCTGGTCGTAAAAACTTTTATTTTGAATTTTGAATTTTGAATTTTGAATTCTATTTCCGCCCCATCCTTCTTGCCAATCCAAGCCCGTTGGGCAGTTTTTACTTTTTCAGTCCAATTAATATGGTCTAGATTATGCAGAAGTTTATCTGCATAATTGGTAGTTCTGAAAAACCACTGTTCCAGATCTCTTTTTTCTACCTCAGTCCCGCATCGCTCACAAACCCCGACAGTTACCTCATTTAATTTTTCTTCATTCGCTTTGGATTTTGTAAGCACTTGCTCATCTGATAAAACAGTTTTGCATGATGGACAAAAATTCACCGGAGCTTTCTTTCGGTATGCCAATCCTGCCTTAAAAAGCTCTGTGAAAATCCATTGCGTCCAGCGATAATACCCGGGCTTCCATGTTTCAACTGTTCGCGACCAATCAAACGAATTACCAATCGCATGCATCTGGCGATAAAAATTCTCTTCGGATTTTTTCGCTTGCTCCATTGGATGACTGCCAATTTTTAATGCGTAGTTTTCTGAGTGAATTCCAAATCCATCAAGACCAATTGGTTCAAAAACATCATTTCCTCTCATCCTCATAAAACGACCATAGACGTCTGGTCCGGTCTGAGCAAACACATTTCCTACATGTAAACCTTCGGCTGAAGGGTAAGGAAACATCATAAGATTATAAAACGGCTTTTTAGCAAGCGTTAAATCCGGTTGATAGATCCTTTCTTTTAGCCATTTAGCTTGCCATTTCAGCTCAATCTCAAATGGTTGATATTCTGTTTTCTGCGTTTGCGGCTGTCTTTGATTGACTTTCTTCATACACAGAAGTATAGCATAGCTTACTTCCTGAAAAAAGTATTCTCAATAAATGATTTTGATTGATCTATTTAGATAGTTTTATTGTAGAACTTCTCACACGAAAAAAAGGTAGATAAGCTTGTTTTTTCTCTTTAAATCGCCTACTATAAAAAGCACGACCTATGTTGCCTTTCCCAATGATCATTTTCTCTATATCTGTACTATTTCTAAATCCTATTAAAGTTTACGCATATACCATGAGTAACGACCAACTCATTCTCCAGATGGGAAATATAAATTCTTCGACACGTCCTCAAAATGCGATGCCTACAGAAAGCGAGGTTTCAGGACAAAATCAGGTTTTGGGAAATAATTACACTATTTCTTTCGGTCTCTCTTCAAATACCAAGCAGAGTTTAACCTTTAATTTCTCAAATCCAGTTATTGATTTTGGACCGCTGTCAGGTATCAATCCCATTACTAGAACTGCAACTTTTTCAATCACCTCTCTTTTTCCTTCAGAGGTTATGGCTCAAGAAGATCATGAGCTTGTGAACCAAAACGGAGATAAAATTCCCGACACAACCTGCGATAATGGTACATGCAGCGAAGATTCCGGATCTACCTGGACAAGCGCACTAACATATGGATTCGGATTCAGATGTGATAACCTGATGGGTAATCTTTGCGCCAGTCTTTTCCAAACCGCGAATACTTTCTCCCAATTTGCTAATCAAGAAAAAGCTGAGCAGGAAGAAATATTGGCAAAAACTAATGGAAGCAGAATTATGCAGAAAGGCCAGATTACATATGAGCTAAACATCTCCGGCACTCAACCTAAGGGAATATACGAGAATACCATAAGCTATATCGCTATGCCTGAGTATTAATAATATGCTTCAACTTTTTTTACCCTTCTTCTTTGGTCTTTTTCTTGCTGGCAGTAGTTATCTATTTCTGCCAGATCATTACGTTTATGCTGACAACACAATATTTAATTTATCTCCTACGCTGATTAGTATTAAAACTAAGTCTCCTGCGGATATTAATTTTCCATTGCATATAGAGAATCTCAGTAATGGAGACGTTGTACTTGAAGTTATACTGAGACCATTTACTCCGGGCAAAACAGAAGGAGTTCCCCAAGTATATATCAATTTCAATAATGATTTACTTCTGCGAAAAATAGAAATAAAAGATTCTAGTCAAATGGTCATAGATAAAGAGCTGAAGCTCGGTCCGAAAAGCAAAAAGACGCTTATAGTTCATATTCCTGTCTCTGGGTCTGATCCGGAAAGCGATCATTATTTCTCGATATTTTTTATTACTGAACCTCCTAAGCCTCCTGAGGTAATTTCTCAGGACATACAAGCCTCAAGCCTGATCCGTACAGGCGTAGCAGCTACAGTTTTATTGTCGATAAATGACCATGAGTCTGAATCTGTAATGGTTTCCGATTTTACAACCAATTCTTTCATTCAGCATGGACCGGTACCGTTTCGGGTTTTAGTCACTAACAAAGGCAGACATTTTGTTAGATTAAATGGACAGGTTGGTATTAAAAATATATTTGGTCAGGAAATTGGTAGTATCTCTCTACTTCCGGCAAATATTTTGGCAAATAGTTCACGTACTCTCAGTAGTGAAAGTAGCCACGATTCAAACCTGGATAATCTCCAGAACCAAGCTGTCATATGGGGTGAAATCTTTCTTCTTGGACCATACACCGCGACACTTAGCCTTGTAAATCCAGATGGTACTATCGTTCTCGAAAAAACTACTCATTTCTTCGCTTTTCCCTATGGATTTGGATTGGGAATAGTCTTAATAATACTTCTGATTGGATTTCTTATATCCCGAGTGAAGAAAAAACTATCTTCTTAGCTTCATAATTATGGATGGCACTAACCTATGTTAATTGCGACGAAGCTTTTGTACTAAGATATGTCTAGACCTACTTGACATAATATAATTAGATCCGGCATTTCAGGAAATGTTTCCCGAGAGTATCTCAGCATCAAGAAGGAAAACTGATTAGAAAGATATTTAGTATGAATACTCTTTGTTTTTTTGTTTCTTAAAGAAAATGGCTAGGTGTAAAAAAGTTCTATATTCTCGATGCTCAATAGGTTAATCGATTTCAGAACGTATTAACAGCGCAATTAAATTACGTATATAGTATATAGAGTGTTTCGAGGCTAAATCAAGCTTTAGGATAATTCAAGATAATGGGTATAGATATATAGAAAGGTTACTTGTTGTAAAATATTTCTTGAATTTAAATTGAGCTGGTTTTACAATCTAATAGTAACGATTGCAAGAGGTAGCAGACGACATGCTTGTTTGTTAAAAATATATCTTTTGCTCAATAAATATTAATTCAGAAAAATTTGATTTACAATAAATCTTATATTAAAGAATAGGTCGATAAAAAACCGAGAGAAGTATAGAAATTTATCTCTTTTACAATTTTTTTTCTAGCCAACATTATCTTTATATCGATAAAATCTCTTATATGAAAAAGTGAGCAATGAATTTAAATGAAGGATAATTTTAATTCAATGTATCTTCATCGATAAATGTACATTGTGTCACTAGAAAGTATTAATTAGTAAAGGTGCTCCTAGTTATTAATTTTCTTTTATGCAAGCAAGTTTTTGTATTATATTCGTGATTTCTTTTAAATCAAGGCTAATTGATGCTTTTATATATCTTTAGATATAATCTAATTAATTATCGGGTGTATTCAATAAAGTAGTATTTTACTAGAACTAACTGTATTTTAATTTTTTCAGATTATTATTTTCACACTTTTTCTCTTTTTTTTCGTATCTTTAGACTATCAATTAATATCTTATGCCATCATCACTTTACTTCTATAGGATATTGACATAATCAATTAAACTCGTTTAGGCTGTAATAAGGTATGAAAAATTTAAGTCTTTCTTTTTTTGATAATCGGTATAATCCGTATAATCTCGAAGCTATCTGTCTAGAAGCTATATTGTGAAATTAATTAGAGATAAATATTTGCCTTGTGAAAATGCGGTTTTCATTTGCTTAAAAAGCAAATACTTATGCAATCAATATTTAAACAGAGAAAATAGGATGAGATTGACTAGTATTAATTACAACATAAGTATTCAAAGAGAATCAAGTTAATCTATGAATGCTATTTTAAATAACTTCAAAAACTATTTACTATCAGGATCAGAAGGATCAGCCAAAGCAACAATAAAGAATTACCTAGCTGATATTCGTAAGTTCATATTCTGGTACGAAAAGCAGTTAGGGAAGTCGTTTGCCATATCTGATGTCACTCAGCAAATAGTAAATGAATACGAAAAGAGCCTAAAAATAGATGCAGAGAGTGCCAAAATAGCAGAAAGCAGTGTAGAGCGCTATACATCTTCTCTTCGTAAATTTCTTCAGTACGCTCAGAAGGAGGGGCTGATTTCCTGGACATTAAGTTATTCCACAGCCTTAGCAGGAGAATCAAAAGATATCTGGCATCTTAAGTCATTTCAGAATTTTCTTTACCGGGAAAAAACATCACCTCTTACTATAAAAAACTATATCAATGACGTTAAACAATTTCTATCTTGGGTCACCGCAGTCTCCTGGGTGGAAACCAGTTGGAAAATAAAAGAGAAAAATATTTTTGCCAAAATTGATAACATGCTTATTAAGGAGTACAAATCGCGCCTCTTTTACGAAGCGCGGCTTTCCCCGCTTTCAATCAATCGGAAGCTATCTTCTGTCAGGCGTTTTTGTCTTTGGGCACAGCAAAATGGTTTACTCGAGAAAAACATCAGTATTTGTAGTTCTAATGTCAACCCTAAAATGATTACTTCTGAAAATCTGAAAACAATTGCTTTATCTGAGTACCCTCACGCAGCCTCGTCTTCGCAGATGACAGATTTATCTTCGAAAGTACGGTCAAAAAAAGCCTATTCTTCTTTTCCTCCATTTAGATTCTGGCAAAAGACATCTCGGGGAATCAATTTCCTTGTCGATTATACACTGGTATTGGGAATTGTTAGGGTTATTGAGGCTACGGGACATGTTATCTGGATTATTTCAGGAAAAAATATTTTCCAAGACAACGCAAGTGTATTTTATCAGGGAAAACTTGGACGATTATATTTGAAGAACAAAGCGAAAGGCAAGCAGGATTATCGATCATTTCTACCAATTGCTAATGTTAAAAAGGAAATTTACGCTCCTCTTGGCATCTCAATCAAATATCTCCCTTTGTATAAAAGATTCTTTTATCATCTTCGCCATTCCCGACCTGAATGGTATAAAAGATATCATTCCTATACATTATCTCACTATCTTCATTTGGGAATTTTTATTATTTGCGTGTCTGTAGTAGGCATAAAAGTTGCAAATGTCTTAGCACAAGAGCCACTTCAAGTGCTACGTACTCCGCTTTTACCGATTTCTCAAGCTCCACCCAGAATTTTATCTTTTAAAGAAAAATTGACAGATATCAGTGGCAGACCAATAACCGCAACAACGAAACTGCGGTTTGCTCTTTATAATGATCCTGCAGCTTCGGGATCGGCATTAATCTGGCAAGAAGTACGAGACGTACAACCAAATATTGACGGTTTATTTACTGTTGATTTGGGAAAGGATACAACACTTCCTGTAAGTATATTTACGCAAAACCCCAGCCTCTATCTGGGAACCACGATAGAGAATCAATCGGAGCTTGCTCCACGTCAACCAGTAGCAACACAAACGTATGTCGAGGATAGTCAAACTGTGCAGGGACTCTCCCCGATCACCCAGTTTGGAGCAGGAGAAAAAAATGTGCTTTTGACTCTCGATTCAACAGGTAATTTAACAATTGGAGATAATGCATCTCCTACTTTTGAGGCTACGGGTGGACAGTTTCAATTGTCGGGTCAAGGACTGCTTTTAACGACTGGGACCGGATCAAACACCGATATCACTCTTGCTCCTGATGGACTGGGAGAAATTGATGTGCAAAAACCACTTTATAACAGCAATAATTTTACTCTCCCCGGAGCAACCCCAGGCTCCCTGCAGGTCAATGACTCACTATCAGTACTAGCCTCAACCAGCGCGTATCCTGTGCTTAATATTGTTCAGACGCTGGCAGGACCATTGATTGCTGCTTCATCGAGCGGATCAACAAAATTTAGTGTTGATTTTCTCGGCGCAGGCTTTTTTGCAGACAATCTGACAGTCAATGGTGGCAATATCACAACCAATCAAACTACAGCAAGCTTATTTAGCAGCAATGCGATTAATCTAAATATTGGGCATGATGCAAGTGCGTTGTCTTTGGGTGCTGAGACTGGTGTTGCAACGATTAATAATGCTGAGACTGATGTAGCAGGAAATTTTACTATTCAAGGAACAAGTGGCCAAACAATAACCGGGGCTGGAGCAGGAATCTTTTTCTCCGGTAATGGCACGCACGTAATCTCTGCGGGGTCAGGCACCCTTACACTCGGACAAGCTCAGATAAATGGCAATCTTACGCTAGCTGATAATACTGCTATTTTGCCTTCCACAAATAATGGAAATGATAATTTAGGCTCTTCTGATAATCCATTCAGAACGCTTTATGTAAATAATATTGTTTCTCCTGCATTGTCTCAAGCTGCAAATTATCTCCAGTCACAAAATGGCTCCCTTTTTCCGATAAACCCAACAAATGATTTTCTACTCGGCGGAAACGCAACCAGCTCAGCTTTATGGCAGGTATTTGGTTCAGGACTAAACGCCGGCACAGCTTCAAGTTCGGGAAATTTGACCTTTATCCATCCAACTACAACTATTTCTGAACTTAATGGCGGTAGTTTAAACTTCCAGGTTTCACCCGGTGGAGATAGCTTAGCTAGTTCTGCTCTCTTCATTGCGCAATCCGGTAATATTGGTATTAATACTATTCATCCGGATTTCAAATTAGACATTCAGGACTTCCAAATAGCCACAGCCGCTGCCCAGATATATAACACAAGCGAAGGAGTAGACGCTGATGGATTACTAGTAAAACTGGGATATACAGGAAACGGAACTCAACCTACTTCGGCTAATGGCTATATTGGAAATCGGTTCATTAGCTTTGTCAACGGTGTTGGGACTACGGAAGGTGCAATTCAATCTGATGGAGCTGGAGGCATTGAATATAAAACAACTGGAGCTGATTTTGCCGAATACTTTAGCAAATCAGACCCAACGGAACCAATATCTTCAGGAGATATTATCTGCCAAACAGATAGCGGAGTACACAGATGCGATAGTCAATCAGCAATAATTGGCGTTGTATCCGAGCATCCTGGCTTCACCGGGGGCGAAGATGGACCGAATAAAATTCTCGTTGCTTTAAATGGACAGGTACTTGTAAACGTACTTACGACTAACGGGATTATTAAGTCCGGTGACCCAATCACAACTTCAGATATTCCAGGTATCGGTGTAAAAGCTAGCAAAGCCGGTCAAATTATTGGTAGAGCTTTAGAAAGTTACAGCGCAGATCCCTATACTGCTGGTGAGATTACTGTACTTATTTCACCGTCGTGGTTTGATCCAAATGTCTATTTAACCAATAGTGGGAACCTTAATATTTCTTCGAGCTCAACTGGAAACACCTATAGCGTGACTGAGGCTGATGGTAACTTTGCTACTCAGGTCGGTAACTTTAGTAAAGCAACAATTGCTTCTTTGCAAACAGGCGTGATTGGTGCGCAGGAATTATTGGTTGACAGCTCAGCAACGATTCTAGGAACCTTGAAAGTAGGAATAATTCAAGCCTCAGAGATAAGTACAAATAGCATTTTTATCGGGGGGCAAAGCCTTAAAGATTATGTGTTAGGTATCATAAAAACACAGCCGATCGTCTCGCCTCTTGCCGATATTGATATGGTCCATACAAATACCATATCGCCTCTGTCAGATACAAGTAACATCTCTGTATCTCTAAATGACTCTAAGTTTTCTATTCATAATTCTCAATCTGCATCTTCAGAGGCTGTTGCAACGATTGATAACAATGGAAATGCTACCTTTAGTGGTACTCTTCGGGCAAATAAGATTATTGCATCAGATATTGAAGGGATTGATAATTTGCCGTCTGCGTCACCATCCGCAATATATGTCACGAACATTACCAACATATCAAATAATTACACTAATGCATCAAATTCTGCGACTCCTACCCCCACAATCTCACCAACTACACCAGATCTGGTACAAGCTTCACAGAACGCTTTTTCTACGCCAAGCGGTATACTTACGAGCTTCACCGATACGGGTGTTGCCAATTTGGCATCAGTCTCTGCGTTTCTTTCTTATGTGCCGAATCTTGAGGCTGATGTTGCCACATTTACCCAAGGGATTATGTCTTTCGGACCAACTAGCCTGTCCGATGTTTCTATCGCAGGACAATTATCACTTGGCGGGAATACAATTTATTCCGATAACAGCATTAATGTCATAGGAGCTGACTTGAATTTGCAACCCTTACGCCAAGGTGGTGTTTCGATTATGGGAGGATTAGTGGAAATTGACACCGCAGGAAATCTAAATGTTAGCGGCAATGCGGTCTTCGCTAAAAATGTCCAAGTCTCAGGCACACTTAGTGCTAGCTTAATAAGTCCTCTTCCCGGTAAGGATCTTATAGTTCAGTTGGATCCGGAAAATACAACTCAAACTTCTCCTTCTTTTGCTATTCATAACGCATCGGGCAGTGGCGTCTTTGCAATTAACGAACTAGGCAGTTTGATCGCTTCAGGCAGTGGTACGTTTGCAGAGCTCGCTGCTCAAGGATTCAGTATTGTAAGAGGAGCTCAAGCTGATACTTCAGTTATAGAAACGGTTGCAACTTCATCGGCTGGGGTAGGAACTATACTTTCAGGTCAAACTGAAAGAACAATTATCACTCCTTTTGTCAAAGCAACCTCGCTTATTTATCTTACTCCTACCTCTAATACTTTTGGTTTGCAACCCTATGTGGCAAGACAAATACCGGAAGACAAACAAAATCAGACCAAAGGCTCATTTACTGTACAGATTCCTAGGGTTCTTCCTGAGGACATAAGCTTTAATTGGTGGATCGTTAATTAATCATACTCATTTTACTGAAATAGTCCTTGACATTTATCTCTACTATTGGTTCAATTATATTATCCTAGAAAAACTTAATCAACTTAAGTTCAAATGATAAAGTTTTCATAAAGAATTTTGGATAAGTTTTTATAGGACTATAAGATGCTGCCCTATCTAAATAATCAAGAAACGTACTCAATTCAGGATGCCGCTAATTTTCTCGGGATTTCGCCGCAGACTCTTCGTAGGCTCGAAGAACGAGGTATTTTGATTCCGGAGCGGACAGAAGGAAATCATCGTAGGTACACACAGGAAGCTTTAGCTACTTACAAAAAAAATAAAAAAAGAGTTGGGACATCTACTTTGATAACTCCACAAGTACGTAATTTTGGAAGTGAGGCAACCGCTACAATTAGCAACACATCTTCACAACCTGGTATACAAATCATTTCCCCTACTCAACCCATACAGAAACAACCATCTTTAAATACTGTAAGTCAAATATCTAATCAGCCAGTACCATCGGTAACCGATCAGCTGAGAAATATTATAAAGTTTGGTAAACCGCAAGCAGATCTTGTTCAGGAAATTGAAAGTCCCTTCCCCCTTGAAACGAATGGTTACGAAGTAATAGAGAACCCTGAGCAGAGTCAGCCAAAATCCCATGGTTTCCCTAAAAAACCGTCTATTATTTTCAGTGGAGTATTAGCTGTTATCTTACTGATCTTCTTCAGCTTGTTATTCTTTAATCGAAATTCCTCGCTAAAAACCTCAACTACAACAAGCCAAACAAATAATAGCAAGTACCAAAATATGTATTCAGGGAAAAAACCACTTACTTCAGATCTTGTTTTTAAAGTAGAAATTCCAAGTATATTTGGTGGTAATGTAGAATTCTTGCAAAACCTTACCGTTGATAAAAATCTCACTGTAAAAGGTAAAGCAATTTTTAATAGCGGAATTTCTACTAATAACCAAAATATCGATGCGGGAAATGGGACGATTACTGCGAGTAATGTGTTGTATGGGATTAAAGCAGGAACTGGAATATCAGTTACTGCAGGCCAAACTCCAACCATCTCAAATTCCGGGGTTACATCTCTACAAAACCAGACAGGAAGCTTGCAATTAACTGCGGGATCTGGAATTAGTATTTCAGGCTTAACTATTAGCGCTACTGGTGCTAATTCTTCAAGTTTATCAAGTTCATATTGGCAACAATCAGGAAACTCTCTTTTCCCTACTACTTTATCAAATGATATTTTAATTGGCGGGAATACTTTGTCTTCTGCCTTATTTTCCGTATCTGGAACGACCGGTAATGTAGGAGTATCAGGCACAGTAAATTTTAGTGGTTTAAACGCTTCATCGCCTGTTTTTACCGATGCGTCAAAAAACTTAACAAATACAGGAATACTGGACATCGGACACGGCGGTACCGGACAAACTAGTTTTTCATCAAATGCTGTTTTGTTTGGTAATGGTACAGGACCACTTAATTCCACGTCTCCACCAACCGCCGGCCAAGTATTGATGGGCAATTTGTCCGGAGTCCCAACATTTACCACCCTCACCGGTGGTATTAGCGTTGATGGAGCAGGTAATGTTTCAATAGGATCACACGTTGTCACATTAGGTCCGAATACTACTGGAAACTATCAATCTGGAACAACTGCCGGGAATGGGATATCAGTTAGTGGAACTCCTGATGCGGGTTGGAGTCCTACGATAGCTATTAATCTTACTTCCTCCGGAGTCAGTAGTAGCACCAGTGCAAATTCAGGATTAGAATCTACCGCTTCTGGACTTTCCCTTTTACGTGGATGCGGTAACGGACAAATCTTAAAGTGGGATGCAGACTTAGATCTTTGGGAATGTAATAACGATGCGGGTGCTGGATCAAATGCAATTATCAATGTAACCGGCAACAGCTACAGTTCAATTGATACTAGTACTCTTAATTTTTCGAATGATTTCTCGCTCAACGAATCTCCTCTCGGTCAAACCAATATAGCGATTGACTACGCTACTTCATATATTACAAGAAGTAACCAGAACGAAACAATTAGTGGTGTTTGGAATTTTAGTAATGGAATAGGAATTGGCACCACTACTCCTGGAGCTCAACTAAATATTAGTAGCGCAAGTACCGGCAAAGCTCTTGCTATTTTTAATGAAATAGGAGACCAAAATATTCTGACTGCTTCAAGTTCTGGCAACACTGTTTTTACCATCGATAATACGGGAGCTATCATAACCGGCAGTTATCAAGGAACAACTATTGCAGCTCAATATGGCGGTACCGGACAGTCCAGCTATACTGCCGGAGATCTCCTTTACGCTACCGGAGCGACTAGTTTAGGTAAACTCTCTGCTGGATCTGGTAATAACGGTAGGGTTCTAACTGTTGTCGCCGGCCTACCGGTCTGGGCTTCAGTTTCCGGAGGAGTAGGCGGACTCTGTACTGATTGTGTTATTAATGATCCAAGTTCTAATGCCTTCAATACAATTACTCCAACTGCGAGCAACGTGACCGGCCTCTCAGTCGCTCAAGCATCAGGAGGCAATGTTGATATTTTCAATGTCACTAATAATGGAGGAGGTACAACATATCTACAAGTAGCAAGTAATGGCAATATTCTTCTGCCTAATTCCTTCCTTGGTATCGGTACCACCTCACCCATCAGTCTTCTAGATACCGAAGGAAAAGTAACCGGTAAAGCCTTAGTCTCGCTTAATGAAACCGGCAACCAGAATATCCTGACTGCCAGTGCATCCGGTACTACGGTCTTTACCCTTGACCGCTCGGGTAACCTTAACAGTGTCAGCGGTGCTTACCAGATCGCCGGTAACAGCGTTCTCTCCTCAACAACCCTGGGAACCGGTGTTACCTCCTCCTCCCTGACAACAGTCGGAACACTCACCTCCGGTACCTGGAACGCAACACTTATCACCAGTCAGTACGGCGGTACAGGATTCAACAATAGTGCAGCTGCCCAATACGCTCTCCCGTACTACTCGGCAACCGGAGTCTTAGGCGGAACTTTGGCAGTCGGAACAACCGGACAATGTCTGGTTGGCAATACCACTGCTGCACCAAGCTGGTCGTCTTGTACCGGACTGGGCACCAATTACTTCCAGAGAAATACCACTACCCTCTCTCCGGCAACAGCCAGCGATTCACTCCTCCTGGCTGACTCGGGAACTACGACTAACTTCAGGCTGGAAGTCAACGGGAAACAAACCGGTAAAGCCTTAGTCTCGCTTAATGAAACCGGCAACCAGAATATCCTGACTGCCAGTGCATCCGGTACTACGGTCTTTACCCTTGACCGCTCGGGTAACCTTAACAGTGTCAGCGGTGCTTACCAGATCGCCGGCAACAGCGTTCTCTCCTCAACAACCCTGGGAACCGGTGTTACTTCCTCCTCCCTGACAACAGTCGGAACACTCACCTCCGGTACCTGGAACGCAACACTTATCACCAGTCAGTACGGCGGTACAGGATTCAACAATAGTGCAGCTGCCCAATACGCTCTCCCGTACTACTCGGCAACCGGAGTCTTAGGCGGAACTTTGGCAGTCGGAACAACCGGACAATGTCTGGTTGGCAATTCCAATGGACAAGTGCCACAAACATGAACGGTAAAAAGCATATAGTCACCCCGTAAGCATGATAGTTAACAGCAATAACAACCAGCAAGCCCGTCAGGAAGGTCTTCATTTTGTTCCAAGAACCGGCCTGATCATTGATCCTGTGCGCGCAATAAAGCGATGCCAGGGCCAAGGCAGGAAGAACAGCATACGGTCGAAATTCAAAAGAATGGAATACCAAATTCTGATTAAGGGCCATGATCATAAACGCAACGAAATACCCTACCCACGAACGGAAATAATAATGACCAACTTTATATAACAGCCAAAAGCCAATAATAGTTATAAGAATATGCGGGATCGCCAACCCCCATTTATTCATGCCAAACCAATGAATAAAAAAATAATTCAACAAATATTCCCCTGGGAAAGTGGAATGATCCCCGTAGGTTTGATGTAGCCAGAAAGGTTTAAAAGCTCCTTGCATGCAATGGAATTGATAAACCTCGTCACCCAATAGCTCCCTCCTGCCTAACTTCATAAATCTTAAATACAACCCATAACAAGAAATAAGCAGTGCCACGATCGCGGGCATATTCTTCTTAAAGGCAAATGGAAATTTGAG
>CAWBPM010000002.1:0-751017 GCA_963790825.1 Candidatus Levyibacteriota bacterium
GGTCGTCGCAGGTACCGGTCTTGCCCAGGGGCGTTTCGTCCCCCCCAGCGTCATAGCTGAGTTTTCCCGTGCCGTATAGCACGGCGGCGAGCATGCCTTCGCGCACTTCCGGGAGCACATTGGAAATATTCAGATCGCGCTTCACGCGCGGCGCGAAATTATCAATCTCTTCTTGCGAGTGCGGATACTGCAGATAGTAGAGCGTGCCGCCATTGGCAAACGCGGCAGCCAGCGCCGCCAACTGCAACGGCGTGATCTGAATGCCCTCGCCGAAACTCGACATGCGCGCCACACCGCCATAGGCTGGCGGCTGCGTCGGGAACGCTCCTGGGTGTTCATCGGGGAGGTTGTATCCGGCAAGTTCACCCAGGCCCAGCAGGCGACCGTACTTCGAAACGGTGTCAAAGCCCATACGCCGGCCGAGTTCCTCAAAAAACAAATTATTGGAGTGCGCCAGGGCATCCGTCAGATTCATGTACTTGCGGCGGCCCACTTTCAGCATGGTATCGCGCGTGATGACATTTTCTTCCAGAGCGGCGATGGCGATCGTGGGCTTGATCGTCGAACAGGGAATATAGCCGTCGCTGAAGGCAATCTTCTGATTCACTATCGTGAGGATACGGCCCGTATTCGGGTCCACGGCGACGACGGACCCGTTGTAGCGGCCCAGCCCTTCGACAACCGCCTGCCGCACCACGGGATCATCGAAGGTGGGGTCATCGTCTCTGACGGAATCCGCGTAAGTGGGCACGCCGCGATAATGCGCAGCCACGTGGCGCGTGCGCGCACTGGATTTCGATTTTGCTTTCGTGGAGGTGCTTTCGATGGGCTTGCCCGAAGGCTCCGCGGCAGGCAGCGGCACGCAGAGCGTCACGCTCAGGCACGCCACAGTCACAATTTTCCCAATTTCGCGAATCATTCGGCCCTTATCCCTGGTCAGTCTCAGTAGTTCTAGCAGGCGTGCACCTAAACTTACTCTACGTACACGTCCCGGTCAACTTCCGTTCACCGACGCGTGCTCTCTGCCAGCCTTTCCGATGGTTCATAACAGACCGCTTATCGCTGGCAAACCGAGCGTTTCTCATCCGTGAGCCGGACAGCACTCTCAGACTGAGACGTAGTGTACGCAGACGGGAGATGCCCTGACAATAGATAACTCGGCCCAGTACGCATCTATGTGCTTTGTTTTGAAAGCCTGACCGACTGGACAGCGCCACCCCTGCCCAAATGTCCCCTGCAGAGCGTTGTCAGTCTTCTTGGGAGGCGGCGCAGGCCGAACACTTCGCAATCTGCTCCACGCGTCAGAAACAGAACCGGGCGGGAGGACTCGCCCTCCTCCCGCCCGGTTCGTCTTGCCTAGGAACAGTCTCTCTTAGCGCGCCGGCCGTGCTTTTGCATCTCCGGCGGCGGCAGTGGCAGCCGCTGCTTTCACCGGAGGCTTGTCCGTGACCACACTTGCGTTGCCATTGGCGCCCGATGTCCCAGCGGTTTGCCCGGGAATGGGAATTCCCATGTTCTTGCGCAGAGCATTTTCGAGCTTGTCGCGGATGTCTTTGTTTTCGCGCAGGAAGACGCGAGCGTTTTCACGGCCCTGGCCCATTCTCTCGCCGCCATAGCTCATCCACGTTCCGGACTTTTCGATCAAACCCTTGTCCACGCCGAGATCGATCAGGTCGCCTTCGCGCGAAATGCCTTCGCCGTACAGAATGTCGAACTCCGCTTCGCGGAACGGCGCGGCCACCTTGTTCTTCACCACCTTGCCGCGGGTGCGCGAACCGACCACGCGGTCGCCTTCCTTAATGGCTTGGATGCGCCGGATATCCACACGCATCGAGGCATAGAACTTCAGCGCGCGCCCGCCGGTGGTCGTTTCCGGGTTGCCGAACATCACGCCGATCTTTTCGCGGATCTGGTTGATGAAGATCAGGCAGGTTTTCGACTTGGAGACAATGGCGGTCAGCTTGCGCAACGCCTGCGACATCAGCCGCGCCTGCAGGCCCATCTGCGGATCGCCCATTTCGCCTTCCAACTCCGCCTTGGGCACCAACGCGGCAACGGAGTCCACCACAACCACGTCCACGCCGCCCGAACGGATCAGCGTCTCCGCGATTTCCAGGGCCTGCTCGCCGTTGTCCGGCTGCGACACCAGAAGATTGTCCACATCCACGCCCAACTTGCGCGCATAGCTCGGGTCGAGCGCGTGCTCCGCGTCAATGAACGCGGCCTGCCCGCCCAGTTTCTGCGCTTCGGCGATGATATGCAGCGTCAGCGTCGTCTTGCCGCCCGATTCCGGCCCGTACACCTCGATTACCCGCCCACGCGCGCCGATATTTTTTAACATTGCAAAAGACATTTTAACCTATTATAGTGTTCCTCCAAATAAATAACGATCTCCCTGAGTGACATTTTAATGAAATTATAGTATGATAAGAATGGATCATTCCTCTGCTAGAAGCTGTCTTAGAGTACTATGAATACTATTTGATGAAGATTCTACTTGTAACTGCTGAAGTTGCTCCGTTTGCCAAAGTGGGAGGGTTGTCTCAGGTCATGTATTTCCTTCCCCGTGCTTTAAGAAATTTAGGACATGATGTGCGCATTTTTACCATAAAAAGTGGTGAATTTGATAAAACAGCTCCAAATGGAAAGCACTGGAAATTAACCTCAGAAATTGAAGGATTGCCAGTTCCAATAAAACACAGTAGTAATTTACAAGACAGTCTTCTGTGTAATATAAAATCTTTCCGAAATAGCAAGAAAATTCCTCAGGTTTATTTTTTAG
Source organism: Candidatus Levyibacteriota bacterium (assembly GCA_963790825.1). Classification (GTDB taxonomy): domain Bacteria; phylum Patescibacteriota; class Microgenomatia; order Levybacterales; family UBA12049; genus CAWBPM01. The sequence continues at coordinate 2,783 of CAWBPM010000002.1, forward strand.
AAAATCAGGAATATTTTGAACTTAGGGCAAATGTGTTCGGCTATAAAGACGACCATATCCGCTTCGCGTTATTTTCCAAGGGCTGTCTGGAATGGCTTATGTATACGAAGAAAAATTCTTCGACTGATTTCTGGTGGCCGGATATCATTCAATGTAACGATTGGCATACGGGATATTTAATAGATCTGGCCAGAAGAAATGACAGATACCGCCGGCTTCTTGCCAAAACTCCTATCATACTGACAGTGCATAATTTCGCGTTTCAGGGAAATTGGGATTTTCGCTATACAATCTCTACGGATCCGGAAGAGAAAGAGCCCCTTGCCCCTATTCTCTCGGAAAAATTACAAACACAAAATGCTTTAAAGCGAGGTATTCTCTTGGCTGACGGAATAAATACAGTCAGTAGGACACATGCAATAGAAATATTAACTCCTGATTATGCCGAGGGACTTGAAGAAACGCTATATGCAGTTCGCGGGAAACTGCATGGAATTCTAAACGGACTTGATACTAAGGAGTTTAATCCGACCACAGATACGATTATAAAAAAGCAGTTCTCAACCCATAATTTTCTTAAAGCCAGAGAGGAAAATAAGAAAGATTTACTCCAAGAATTTTTTCTACCCACAAATAAAAAAGGACCACTTCTTGCAATTTCCGGAAGGCTTTGGAAACAAAAGGGATGGGATTTACTGCTTGACGCACTCCCCCATCTATTATCGGAAAAACCGGAAGTTCAGTTTATTACAATCGGCAACGGGGATGACAGATATCGGAATGAGCTCATGAATTTACAAAAAAAATTTCCGGACAGGATAGGGCTTCACTTAAAAACCGATTTTCGTCTGCCACGAAAAGTTTTTGCCGGAGCGGATATCCTTCTTATCCCCAGTCTTTTTGAGCCCGGAGGAATTGTGGCATTGGAAGCACTTCGCTATGGAGCAGTACCAATTGTTAGGCGTACGGGTGGACTGAATGACATTATTACAGAGTTTAACCCGAATACGAGAAAAGGAAATGGATTCTCTTTTATCAATAATGATTCTTGGGCACTCTTTGCTGCGATGATAACAGCGATCGGTATCTATGAGCACAGGATACTTTGGAAGAAATTAGTTCGGAATTGCTTGGACTGTAACTTTTCTTGGGAATACTCAGCAAAAGAATATGAGAACTGGTACGAGCGCATAATTGAAGAAAGAAAAAGAGCGACGCGTAAAAATCCACATCCGGCCTATGGTTTACCGATGTAAATCTGCTACCATAAGAATATGGAAAATATAACAGAATGGTTCACAAATTTCAGAAATAGCGATACATATCGGAATTTCAAGAAAAATCCTATCGCCTATTTTTCTGCAGAATATGCACTGTCTGATGAGATTCCATCATATGCAGGAGGACTCGGAGTTTTGGCAGCTGATTATGTCAAAGAAGCAGCAGACCAGAAGCTTCCGTTTGTTGCAGTCGGGCTTTATTATCACGAACGATATGTCGGAAAAAAGTTAGACGCAAAAGAAAAAACTTCCAATAACCCCGGAAGCCCGGAAGCACTTGGTCTTACCATACTTATGGATAAAAATCAAAAGCCGGTAATGATTCATATCCCTATCCAGGATCACGGGGTATTTGCGAAGGTATGGGTATGGCGAGTCAGAGGTATACAGATATATCTTTTAGATACTAATTTGCTGGAAAATACTCCATCAGACCAAAAAATTACTAACCAGCTTTATGTATCGGATAAAGAAATTCGTTTGAAGCAAGCAATTATTTTGGGAATTGGAGGATTTCGACTTCTCGAGGCACTTGGCATAAGTCCGTCTATTTATCACATGAATGAGGGACATTCTGCCCTGTTGGCACTTGAAGTTATCCGAAGCGTAATGCGAAAAAGGAATATAAACTATTTGGAAGCGAAAGAATTTACTAAAGAAAAAATTGTTTTTACAAATCATACACTTGTCGTAGCGGGACAGGAGGTATTTAGTAACGACCTAATAGCCTTACTTCTGGACTCATATGTAAGCCGCGAGCTTGAAGTTCCACTTTCGGAAATAATAGCAGATGGCTTAGTTGAAGAGTCGAGTATGTTTTCTATGACAATGTTCGCACTTCGGATGACTGATAAAATAAATGCTGTAAGTCAGCTGCACAGTAGGAAAGCTGCAATGATTTGGACACACCATCCAATGCGGGCAATTACAAATGGCATTCATCTTCCCACATGGGACCGTGTCAATGAAAAAATAAATATGCGGGAGAAACATAGAGAAAACAAAAAACTGCTGATTGAGAAGGTAAACCTGAAAACCAAACAAAACTGGAATGAAAATGATCTGATTCTCGGATGGGCAAGAAGAATGGTTCGCTATAAAAGACCCCTGGCGCTGGTTGGTGATCTGGAGCGGTTTGTTGCTATTGCTAAAAAGAAGAACCAACCGGTGAGAGTTGTCTTCGCAGGCGTTTCTCATCCGGGAGATGATGAAGGAGTAGAGCTTTTAGAAGCACTAAAAGCCATGATCGAAGGTGATTTAAAAGGCATTGCTGTATATTTACCAAGCTATGGCATAGAGCTTGCGAAGCTTCTGATTAGCGGATGTGATATCTGGCTGAATACGCCGGCAGTAGGGTTTGAAGCGTGCGGAACAAGCGGAATGAAAGCTGCATTAAACGGTGTTCTTCCTTGCTCGACAATTGACGGTTGGATTGACGAAGTGGATCTTGCAAATATCGGCTGGACATTAGATGCAAATCACATTCATCGAAGCGTCTTAGATACGCTTGAGAATCAGATTGTCCCCCTCTATTATAAAAATCACAAAGAATCTTCTGATAACTGGTTAACATATATGCAAAATGCCAGAAATTTAATTATAGAACGCTTCAGTGCTACCAGAATGCTGAAAGAATATATTGAGCAAATGTATACTCCTTGTTTATCGTAAAGTTAAAAAAACCTTTATAATTATTTTATGTCTCTACTGAAAAAACGAAACATAGGAACTCTTATATTAATTGTAGTTGTCTATGTTTGGTTTTTTCTTTTTCAGCAGCGTCCCCAGCAAAATCCGGTCAATGTTTTAGGAGCTAACACCGATGTTTCACTTTTTGAAGAGCCGAAGGATGGTAGAGAGCCGATTCTCAATGCTATTACAGATGCGAAGAAAGAAGTTTTGCTTGAAGTGTATCTTTTATCGGATAAGCAAATTATTCAGGCCTTGGAAGATGCAAGATCGAGAGGGATTACGGTAGATGTAATGCTCGAAGAGCATCCTTTTGGAGGGGGAAGTCTGAACCAAACCACGGAAAAAAAACTTATTGCATCGGGAATTTCCGTTGAATGGTCAAGTCCCTCTTTTGCCTTAACTCATGAAAAGGCAGTGGTTATTGATTCAAGTGAAGTATTCGTACTCAGCCAAAATCTGACTGCCAGTTCATTTAGCAAGAATCGTGAATATGATGTTTTAGACACAGATCTGAAAGATGTTTCCGAGGTGCGGGCAATTTTTATTGACGATTGGGAAAGAAAGTCTTTTACTCCGACGAATTCGCATTTGATTGTCAGTCCGGATAATTCCCGCTCCGGCATAACAGGACTTATCGAAAGCTCAACAAAAACAATCGATATAGAAATAGAAGATATAAACGATCCTCAAATTGTCTCACTCCTTTCCCAAGACGGGAAAAAAATGCAGGTGCGGCTTATTACACCGACGCTTTCGCAAGTTAGCTCAAATGCCGAAGCGCTTAAAACCTTAAAAAAAGAAGGAGTTTTGGTGAGAACTCTTTCTTCTCCTTATATGCACGCAAAATTAATTCTCGTCGATGATACCAAAGCGTATGTCGGCTCTGTTAATTTATCAACACAAAGTATGGACAAAAACCGCGAACTTGGTATACTGCTTTCGCAAAGTGATGGCATAACAATGCTCTCGCAAACTTTCAAACAGGATTGGAGCAGCGCAACAGACTTTCATGAATGATAAAATAATTATATGCAACTGGTTATACCATCATTACAATACAAAGATGCTTATCTTCAAGCTTTAGAAGAAGCGAAAAATGAAACAGGAGAAACGCAGTTAAACAAACCCGAGGACGGTCAATCTTTTGCAGAGTTTGTACAAAAACTAAAAGACAATGCAGAGGGAATAAATCTACCGCCGGGATATGTACCGGCAACAATGCTTTGGCTTATTGATAATGATGATTTGATTGGCAGAGTACATATTCGGCATACATTAACAGAAGATTTAATGCAGCATGGAGGACATATCGGTTATTATGTTCGTCCAACAAAAAGAAAAAAGGGGTATGGTAAGAGAATGCTTGAATTGGCGCTGAAGGAAGCAAGGAAACTGGGGTTAGTAAAGGTACTAATTACTTGCGATGATAATAATATTGGTTCGATAAAAATTATTGAAGCAAATGGTGGAATACTGGAAAATATTCTTGATACAAAAGGGGTAAAACACAAAACGCGTCGATACTGGATAAATCTGTAGGTATTTAAAAATATTTATTTCCGGTTTTCCCATTCCTCTTGTAAATGTGCATAACCTTTGCGGATTGGAGTAGCATCCTGTAGACCAAGTTTTATTCGTAATACTTCTATCTCTTTTTCATTCCCTTCAATTTCTAAAAATGTTCCAAACCGTAATTTATCAATTGCAATTTTTAGATTGCCTAGGATATAGCTCATCCTGATTTTTTCTATATAAATTCGTTTTTTAAACCTAATAGCAAGAAGAATTTTTTGCATAATCTCAAAATTAGCGACTTCAGTCTCATATTCTTCTCGGATCTTATGTCCATCACTATTAAATTTGGGGCTGCCTTTATATGTTAAAAAGACATGACGAGAAGTAGCTGTCTGTTCATCTCGAATTCTAAGAGCTTCATCTGTCTTCGCAAAATCAAAATACGTGGAGTTAAAGAGATAATCTTTTTGTCTGCTTTTTCCTTCGAAAGTTGCTCCAAGTTTTAGTAACAACTTCCTAATTCTTTGCTTGTCTTTCTTGTTAATTGTTACCTTTAATTCGATCTCTTCTGTTTTATGCATAGGATTATTCTCATTTGGAGTTATCGAATGCTTGATCCGGCCGGAGCGTCAGATGCGGTAAGTAAAATTGGTTTATCAGTATCGGTTGCCAAAATCATACCTTCCGAATCTTCTCCCATTAATTTTCGGGGTTCTATGTTAAATGCAAAAATATATGATTTGCCAATAAGTTCCTCGGGTGTGTACCAAGGGGCAATTCCGGTCAGAATATTTCGTTCACCATCTATTCCGAAATTAACTTTTAACCGCAAAAGTTTTTCGGATCCTTCTTTAGGTTCACATTGAATTATTTTACCAACCCGAAAATCAAGTTTGGCAAAATCATCATAAGTTACCAGCGGCTTCATAAAAGGTATTGTAGCATATTGGCGGGGTTGATTAAAGTTATAAATTAACAAAATTGAATAGTATCACCGGGTGAAGTTTTTGTTTTCACTATAGTTCCTTCCGGTAATTCTAAGACATGGTCAAACTTTGGGTTCCAAAGGAAAATCTTATTAGGCGACAATCTCTTCTTATTTATTACAACTGTATTTTTATTGTCCAATATAAGAACATCAATCGGAAAAGAAAGTCCGAATGTATGGATACCCCAGCGAGTTTTAAAAATAAGCGGTTTGGCTTCGCTTTTTCCGATAAGACCGATAGATTTACTGATGATATCTGTCACATTTACCGCTTCCTGTGCGATAAGAGTACGCCTCGTCTTATTTTTAATCTGCATGAAGATAGTATGACAGAGAAGTAAAAAACTTACCAGAAAATAAATGCTATACTTAAGTTTATGACTGGAAGAACACATGATCTGGCAGCATTTACCACACTTGGTTTTGTAGTAGTAACCCAGCCAATACACCCAATGACTCTTGCAACCGGGCTTGTTGCAGTAGTTTCCAATTTAATTGGGGGGATAACACCGGATATTGACCAGCCGACTGCCCCTTTCTGGCGGAATCTTCCTGTTGGAGGAGTAGTTGGTAGACTTTTTGATCCCCTTTTAGGTGGTCACAGATTTATTTCTCACTCAATTGCCGGAGCAGTGATCTTCGGCTTTGCCTGGCATTATCTACTTGTTGTACTGAAGCCAAGCTTTCCCCATCTCGATATGAATGTAATTTGGTGGGCATTTATGATTGGCTATATTTCTCATTTGGTTATGGATACAATTACTCGCGAAGGAGTTCCCTGGCTTCTCCCGATTCCCATAAAATTTGCCTTCCCCCCCATTAAGTCGCTTCGTGTGCAAACCGGAGGACTGGTTGAAAGGTTTATTATTTTCCCAATTTTACTAGTTATAAACGGTTATATGTACTACTCAAATTATCATGTTGTTTTGCTATTTCTCAAGCACCTCGTAAAGTAGAGAAATCCCTGGAGAACAGGTATAATACAGATCATGTGGCAAGAGTTTAAAAATAGCTACCATCTGCTCCAAGGAGTAATTGCTAATCTGTACTATGGTTTTCCCGGTAAAGATATGACAATAATCGGTGTGACCGGAACTGATGGGAAAACGACAACTGTTAGCCTTATTTATCACATATTAGAGAGTTCGGGTAAAAAAGCATCACTCCTTTCTACGCTGTCGGCAGTCATTAACGGTAAATCTTATGACACTGGCTTTCATGTCACGACTCCAAGCGCTTGGTCGGTGCAAAAATATTTAAAAAAAGCCAAAGATGCCGGTTCTGAATATTTTGTGATGGAAGTTACATCTCATGGTCTGGATCAAAACCGGGTATGGGGAATACCGTTCGCAATCGGCGTGTTAACAAATATTACTCATGAGCATCTGGATTACCATAAAACATACGAAAGGTATGTTTTAGCAAAAACTAAATTACTGAAAAATGCGCATATTGCGATTATTAACAAAGACGATGAAACCTATAAGAATTTAGAATCTATAATTCAAAATTCAAAATTCAAAGGAAAAAAATTGATTACCTATGGATTAAGCGACAAATCGGACGTGAGTCCTAAAACATTTCCGTTTGAAACGAAGTTATTTGGCGAATTTAATCTCTACAATTGCCTGGCAGCGATTGGTACTTGTATGGAGCTTGGCATTAGCGAAAAAGAAATCAGAACAGCAATTATTACGTTTACACCACCTGTGGGTAGAGAAGAAATTGTCTACGATAAAGATTTTAAAGTTATGATCGATTTCGCCCATACACCCAATAGTATTGAAAAATTACTGCAATCAATTAAAAAGGAAATGAAACCAAAAGGAAGGATTATTCATGTGTTTGGTAGTGCGGGACGAAGAGATTCATCAAAACGTTCGCTCATGGGAAAGGCATCAGATAAATATGCCGACATCATAATTTTGACTGCGGAAGATCCGCGGGATGAGAAGATTGAAGCAATTATAAAACAGATAAATGAAGGAATATTGGCTAAACATTTTGATGAGACACTTTTTGAAATACCTGATCGGCAAGAGGCGATTAATAAAGCAGTTGCGCTTGTGCAAAAAAATGATATTGTTGTCATCACCGGAAAAGGACACGAGCGGTCGTTGAATCTAGGTCATGGAGAAGTTCCCTGGAGTGACCATGAAGCTGTGAAAAAAGCATTAGAACTTCGAAACAATGATACAGAAAAATAACGCGGGTGTTTACCAATTTAGTGAATTTAGCTCATTGGGAATAGTTAATGGTTTTTCCTCAAAAACACTTGGCAATATGCGAACGCATGGAGAGAAAAAAACAAGCGATATTTCTCAATTTGCTCACGAATTAAAAATTGAACCGGGGCATATCGTTGGCATGAGTCAGGTACATGGTAACGCAGTTGAACTCGTAACGCAAAAACAAAGAGGAACAATTATCTTCAAATGCGACGGACTTGAAACACTGGAGAAGGAAACATTTCTCTACGCTACATTTGCCGACTGTGTACCCCTATTATTCTTTGATAAAGAAACGAGGTTAATTGGCCTCTGTCATGCCGGATGGCGGGGGATTTACAAGGAAATTGTTCCACGAATGCTTATATCCATATTTGATCAGGGAGCAAAAGTAGAGAATGTACTTGTCGGCATTGGTCCATCGATCCGCTCATGCTGTTATGAAGTTTCAGAGGGACTCGCAAATGATTTTGCAGAAAAATTTAGAAAAGAAGAGAAGTACATTGTCAAAAGAGGGAATAAAATATTTTTAAGCTTACAAGATTTAATTTGCTTGCAGCTCTTAGGGCAAGGTGTTCTAAAAAAGCATATAATTAACAGTATGTTATGTACAAATGATCTGCAGTCAGAGTTTTATTCATATCGTAATCGGACAGACAAAAACAAAAATGAAGTATTTGCAGCGATTATCGGAAGATATGCGTAATATACAATCAATTCATTTTGTCGGTTTAAAGGGCGTGGGTATGACACCTCTGGCAATTATTGCGAAAGAAGCAGGAATCAAAGTGACTGGGTCAGATCTTGGCAGGGAATTTATTACCGACATTTCATTAAAAAAAGCAGGAATCATTCCGTTTGTTGGTTTTTCTCCGGAGCATGTCGGAGATGTTGATTTGGTTATTACGACAGGCGCACACGGAGGATTTGATAATGTTGAAGTAAAAAGAGCAAGACAGAAAAATATTCCGGTTTTGACGCAGGGAGAAGCAGTCGGAGAATTTATGAAGGGGGAAATTTTTGGCAGAAAATTCAGCGGAATCAGCGTGACCGGCTCACATGGAAAGACTACGACTACTGCAATGATTGCAACAATTCTTTCCGAAAATGGGTATCAGCCTTCCTTTTTAATCGGTACGGGAGACGTAACATCTCTCGGGAGCGCGGGGCGTTTCGGATCAGGCGAGTATTTTGTCGCGGAAGCTGATGAGTATATGACTGAACCTAAATATGACTCAACAGCGAAACTTCTTTGGCAGCATCCGAAAATTGCGGTAATTACAAATATTGACCTCGATCATCCCGATGTCTATGCGAACATTGAGGGAGTGCGGGAAACGTTTTTACGATTTGCCAGGCAGTTAGCAAATGATGGAGTATTAGTTATTTACGGTGATGATTTACAGGCAAAAAAGCTACTATCTGACTATGAAGGTAAATCAGTCACATATGGATTTGGGAAAGAAAATGACTACATTTTACACTCGATTATTACAAAAAAATCGCACACAACATTTCAAGTTTTACATAACGGTAAGGAGTTAGGAGAATTTGTACTCAATATAAGCGGGGAGCATAATGTTTTAAATGCCACTGCTGCAATTATTGTTTCATTGCAAAGTGATTTAACCCTTACAGAAATAAAAAATGGACTTTTGGCATTTCGAGGTTCAAAAAGAAGAATGGAATATCTAGGAAAACTGCAATCAGGAGCTCAACTCTTTGACGATTACGCGCACCATCCGACTGAAATTCGAAAAACTCTGCATGCATTTCGCGAAAAGTACAGAGAGAAAAAAATTATTTGTATTTTTCAACCGCACACCTATTCACGAACAAAAAAACTATTCGATGAGTTTGTCGGTTCATTTTTTGACGTTGATGAAGTTATTCTAACCGACATCTATGCCTCACTCAGGGAAAAACCTGACACTTCTATTTCTTCGGAAATGCTCATAAACGAAATTGCAAAAAAACAAAAGAACGTTCTTTATCTGCCTAATTTAGTTGATGTGACGAATTACCTAAAAGAGGAACAATTCGGCGAAAACACGGTGATTATTACAATGGGTGCCGGGGATATCTATACGATTTGTAAGGATTTAGAATTCAAAATAGATAATTGGAACTAATTGAGAAGTTAAAAGTCGCTAAATGTCATATATCTCTTCAAATTAATTTAAGAGCTATGCTGCAATAAAATATTCAGGATTCATATTATGCCAATCAATGTAGTTGTAGCGCTTAGCATCTTTATAAATAGTGTCTTATTTGTAATTTCGACCCCAAAAAGACCAAATAGTGTTTATTTTTACCAGGTACATCGCATTATAAAAAATTCTTACATAGCTCGTTAATGCCGGGCAAATTCAAATCATTTTTAAAGAATACCCCCTGCCTTGTTATTATCTGCATCTCTGTGCTATGATTTCCCAAATAACTATGAGTAATATTTTACAAAAACTGGAAACAGAATTAGGCAAAAACAAAATCCATGTAAATGAACCGATGGTAGATCGAACGACATTTAAATCCGGGGGGAGCGCCGAGTTTTTTATCGAGATTGATCAAATAGCAGAATTAATCAAGGCAATTCGTTTGGCACAAAGTCTGGGTATGCAATTTTTCATCTTAGGATCGGGTACAACTTGTGTAATACCTGAAAAAGGTATCGCTGGGCTCGTTATTAAAAATAACTGCAGAAGATTTGAAATTATGAGCATGAAGGGCAGAATTATAAGGGGCCAAATCGATATGAGTGGCGCCGCAGTATACACAGAAAGCGGAGTACTTACGAATCAATTGGTACGTTATGCAGCAGAACAGGGATTTGGCGGACTTGAACATTTTTTAGGACTTCCGGGAACAATAGGTGGTGCACTATTTGTGAATGCAAATTATCCCAAAAATAATGCAATGCTGGGAGATGCACTAACAAGTGCAAAAATTCTAACTCGTGAAGGAGAGGTACAGGATGTTACGGGAAGCTATCTCCAGTTTTCTCCCGATTCAAGCTATTTACAAACATCGGGTGAAATACTCTTATCAGCAGTCTTTAAATTAACGCCAATGGAAACAAGCAAATTATGGGAAAGAGGAATGGAAGCAGCAGAATATCGAAGTAAAATGCTGCCAATTGAGCACGTCGCCGGATACACGTATCGAAATATTTATATACCGGTAGGGATTCCTGAAAGAAAAAAATATACGTCCAATATTGAAACGATACTTAAAAAAGCAGGAGTGATTGGTATTCCAATTGCTAATGTCATATTATCCGAAAAGAATCCTAACTTTATCATCAGGATTGGATATGCTACATCAGAAGATCTTGAAGAGGTAGTTCGCAAAGTAAAAAAAGAAGTGTTAACGCAGTTCGGCTTCCAACTTCTCTATAAGCCATATACAATTGGAAATTAGTCAACTACTTGAGCTATAATAACAAAGTAGTATGGAAAAATTTATTATTCGAGGTGGTAAAAAACTTTCAGGCAGTGTTTCCGTATCGGGAGCAAAAAACGTTTCTTTAAAAACACTCGTCGCAGCATGTCTGACCGAAGAAGAAGTAATTATTCACAATATCCCTCTCATTTCGGATTTTTTAGTCATGGTTGATATTATTAAAGAACTCGGGGGAACTGTTCGAATAGAGGACCATACAGCCCGGATACAAATTAAAAAATTCAGTCAACACAGAATTTCCTTAGATGACGCGTCGCATATCAGGACATCTTCGATGTTCATTTCTCCACTTCTTGTGCGGTGCGGAGAAGCAATTATTCCAAACCCTGGAGGTTGCAGGATCGGTGCGCGTCCGATTGATAGGATAATCGAAGGGCTTGAGAAAATGGGAGCAGATATCGTCTATCACAGTGAAGATGGTTACTTCCATGCAAAAACCTCAGGACTACACGCCGCAACCTATCATTTTGAAAAAAGTACTCATACGGGAACAGAGACACTCCTTATTGCTGCGGTTTTAGCAAAAGGGAAAACAATTTTAGAAAACGCCGCCCTAGAACCCGAAATTGACGAACTTATTGATCTGCTTTGCCAAATGGGAGCCAAGATTAAGAGAACAAAAGAGCGGCGAATCGAGATTGATGGAGTTAGTAGTCTTCATGGTACTGAATTTACCATTCAGCCTGACAGAAATGAGATTGTTACGTTTGCTATAGCAGCTCTCATGACGGAGGGGGATATTTTTGTCAAAGGGGCGAAAAAAGCAGCAATTGGTGCATTTATCAATACCCTTGAAAAAACAGGAGGAGGATATGAGGAAAAAAACGGAGGACTGCGATTTTTTTATAAAGGTCCACTTAAACCAACTACGATTATTACAAGTCCTCATCCCGGATTTATGACTGATTGGCATGCGCCATGGGCAGTTCTGATGACAAAAGCAGACGGTGTATCCACGCTTCACGAAACAGTGTTTGAAAATAAATTCGGGTATGTCGAGGAACTGCGAAAGATGGGAGCCAAAATTACGCTCTTCAATCCTGAAATAACAGATCCCAAAGCTGTCTATAACTTTAATATTGAAGATGATAATGGTTATAAACACGCAGCGAAAATTTATGGGAATACCAGGCTACATGAAGCGGTGATGACAATTTCCGATCTGCGTGCAGGAGCATCCTTAGTTCTGGCAGCATTGTCAGCTCGGGGGGAAAGTATCATTCACGGAGTAGCGCTGGTAGATAGGGGGTATGAGAAATTTGATAAACGATTACAACATTTAGGTGCAGATATTGAAAGGATAAAAGATGAATAATACTGCAACTACTACTTTTACATCACTTGGCTCTATCATCCTCGCCGGTGGGAAAGGAAAACGAATGGGTCTTACGGAAACGAATAAAGTTACGCTTATTCTGGGAAATAAACCGATCATTCAACACATCGTTCATTTCATGAAAAACATCGGACTTGAAAAAATTATAGTAGTTGTGGGGCACGCAAAAGAATCAGTAATGAATACATTGCAGGGAGAACGGGTATTATTTGCCGAACAAACAGAACAACTCGGTACCGGACATGCAGTTGCGATTGCACTGGAAAAGTTAGCAAAAGAAGTTACCGATGTCTTTGTCGTGTATGGCGATGACGCGGTTATTTATATTGACGATCATATTTCAATTATCCGATCACTATTCGAAAAACATTTTCAAATGCACGCCGCATTAACGTTTCTTACCATTAATGTTTCAAACCCACAAGGGCTTGGAAGAATTGTTCGAGACGTAAACGACGAAGTTCTGGCAATTGTTGAAGAAAAGGACGCAACTAATGCGCAGAGGAAAATTTGTGAAATTAATCCCGGATGTTTTGTATTTAATGTCGAATTCTTGAAGAATTATCTTCCCAAAGTTAAAAAAAGTCCGGTTACAGGAGAGTATTATTTAACCAGTCTTATTGATATGGCAATTGAAAATAAGGAAATTGTAGAAACAGTAAAGGGTGGACGGCTAGCTTGGCGGGGTGTAAATACACCCGATGAGCTAAAAGAAGCAGAGCAATTCTTTACGAAAGGTTATTAATGTATGCAAGGTAATATCGTGGTTGAACAAGTGAAGACATTTTCTCCGCAGATTGCAGAATCAATCCGTAAACTCACCAAGCAACTAGATGATCAATTTGAACCGTTATCCGATGAAGAGATAGAAGTAATGATAACATCGTCTTGCAATCATCTATTTGTCGCTCGTCACTCTGACAGTGACCTAATTATAGGAATGGTAACATTAATCCTATACAGAATACCTTATACAAAAAAAGGGATTGTCGAAGATTTAGTGGTAGATACATCATTTCGGGGACAAGGAATTGCCAAGAAGCTAATTAGTAGAGTTCTTAAAAAGGCCCAGGAAGAAGAAGTATATTATGTAGATTTAACCTCACAACCAATGCGTGAATCAGCCAATATTCTCTACAAACAACTGGGGTTTGAGGAACGGAATACCAATTCCTATCGACTGAAATTACGATAATGGACATGAGAAAAGTTGTTTTATTTGATATAGACTATACACTTTTTGACACAGATACATTTAAAAAGTCAGGCTTGGAGATGTATGCGCTTTACGAAGAAGTGATACCTGTTCTGGTAGAAATTGGGAAAATAGCAAAGTTGGGTATTTTCTCTGAAGGTGATGAGGATTTTCAACAAACAAAGCTCATAAAAACCAATTTACAGAAGTATTTTCCAAAAGAATATATCCATATCGCTCAGAAAAAAACAGATATCTTGGAAAAAATGTTAAAAGAATATACAGACCAACAGCTTTTTCTTGTTGATGATAAGTTACCTGTGCTGTATGACGCGAGCAGGAAACGGCCGGGACTATATACTATCTGGATTAAGCGCGGAAAATATGCTACAGTGCAGCAGGAAATTGCTGGATTTATACCCAACGCGACAATATTGAATTTGAAGGAAATAATCCCGATTATTACAGGTATCTAATATGTATGGAATTTTTGGAGCGGAGCGAATGAAATGAGTGAGCTCGCTTGCAAGCAAAGCGCAGACAAGCGTGGGACGGAAGACGAAGTCTGAGTCCGCCTGCGATCCTGAGTTTCGAAGGATCAACAGGGGGTGGAGATGGGGAAGTAAAATTATGTGTGGAATTTTCGGATACGTCGGAAAACAGAATGATGCTGCCCAAATAATCCTTAAGGGACTAAAACTTCTCGAATACAGAGGTTATGATTCGTGGGGAATCGCGGTTAAAGAAGCAGGCAAATTAACCTTAGAAAAGCACGTTGGGAAAATTGGTAATGCCGAGACGGTCCTTCCTCAAAGTAGGCTGGGAATTGGACATACCAGATGGGCAACACATGGGGGCGTAACTGTTGCTAACGCGCATCCGCACCTGGATTGTACGAAAACAATTGCAGTTGTCCATAATGGTATTATTGAGAACTTTCAAGAATTAAAAGACGATTTGCTGAAAAAAGGACATGTATTTCTTTCAGAAACTGATACAGAAATATTACCGCATTTGATTGAAGAAAATTTAAAGAAAGAAGGTTTTGCCTCTGCAGTCAGAGATACGTTTAATACACTTCACGGTATGAACGCAATAGTCGCCCTCTTTGCTCCCTCCCAGGAAATTATTGCTGCAAAAAACGGATCACCAATGGTGGTGGGAATTGGAAAAAATGAATTATTTGTTGCTTCGGATGTCTCAGGAATTATTCAACATACCCGCGACGTTTTATTTCTCAAAGATCACGAAATGGTAATTTTAGGTAAAGACATGCAACTGCTTAAACTTCCAAATGGTGAAAAATTATCGCCAAATATTGAAACAGCTGACTGGAAAATAGAAGACAGCCAAAAAGATGATTTCCCACATTTTATGATTAAGGAAATTAACGAGCAGCCGAGAATTATGCGCAATATTGCCGGAAATTACCTAGACCAAATCACAAGAATAAGTGAGACGATAAAATCTTCCAGAGGAACTTTTTTCATTGGTGCAGGTACGGCATTTCATGCTTGTCTGGCCGGAACATATCTTTTTTCCAAGATTTCACATGTTCACGTGAATACTGCTGTAGCATCGGAATTTAATTATCTGGAGGATTTTCTAACCAAGGAGAGTTTGGTTATTGCACTGTCTCAGTCGGGAGAAACGATCGATGTCATTGAACCGTTGAATAGAGCGAGAGAAAAAGGCAGCAGGATTGTGGCGATTGTGAATGCGCTTGGATCGAGTATTTATCGGATGTCTGATGATAGACTTCTTCTTAATGCCGGTACTGAGAAAGCTGTTGCCTCGACTAAAGCGTATATTGCAAAGCTAACTGTCTTACTACTTCTCTCATACGCGATGATAGGAAAAGTAAATGAGGCGGCTGCTCTTGTTATGCGGGCGGCGGATGAAATAGAGAAACTATTAGAAGAGGAGAGTCTGGAAAAGCTGAAAAATATTGTCAAAGTACTCAGTAAATCTGAACACATCTATGTTATTGGCCGAGGGATGTCATATGCATCCTCACTTGAAGCAGCCCTGAAGATAAAGGAAGTAAGCTACATTCATACCGAAGGACTGGCAGGCGGAGAACTAAAGCACGGAACCATCGCATTAATTTCCGAGGGTACTCCTTGCATTGTTTTTGCACCGTCCGATGAAACCTATGATGCTATGATTTCAAATGCCACAGAAATTAAAGCTCGTGGAGGAATTATCATCGGCATTGGTACGAAAAAATCTGCAGTATTTGACTACTGGATAGAAATTGCAAACTTAAAAGATGCAAATATTCTCAGTCAAATTATTCCCGCTCAGCTCTTAGCCTACTACTTAGCGACTCGAAAAGGTCTTGATCCGGACAAACCAAGAAATCTAGCCAAAAGTGTTACGGTAAAGTGAAAAAATCTTTCCCCTGCCCTTCTATTTTTCTGATTCAATGGTATGAGTACGCTTGTTACTTTCATTAGTATTGCGTTTTTTATATGGATACTGCGAAGTATTTTGTTTTGGGTAACCATTTGGCAAAAAAGCAATTACCACCTGCGTGAATTTTTTACCTTTGAAAAACGTTATCATCTACGGTCGAAAATTTCCGTCTATTTCTCTTACTTAAAATTATTATTAATCGCCGGATATGGCATCGTTGTTTTTCACGATAACTTACTTCTTTCTTATCAAATCCTGGTAACAAGTGTAATCTTGCTGCAATTACTTTTCATATTTCGCGAGATAATTTCCGGGACATTTACTTTCCCCAAACTTACACTGAAAACCATAACGATTTCTTTGCTTACCTTCATTATTATTTATGGTTTGTTCTCTCTCTATTTAGTTGAACAATTTTTCTTCTTTTTACTTCTTGACAGAATGGTTCCAATTCTTGTCATGATGTTTGTGTTTCTCTTCTCATTCCCATCTGAGATATATGAAGATGTAGAACTGGAACAAGCGGCAAAAAGAATCCAAAAAAATCCGGATTTAATACGAGTACTAATCGTTGGAGAAGGGTTTGGGATAAGAGAATATCTGACCCAAATGCTGGAAACAAAATTCTCAATTTTATCACTGTCATCAAAAGAAAACTCTCTGCTTGATATAGCGCGAATTATTTTAAAAAAAATAGATATATCTCTTAAAATTTGTCTTATCGAAACGAAAACAGACCCTAAAGATACTCTAACTGCGTTAATAGAAATTCTTAATCCGCAAATCGTCGTTTTCGCAGATTGCAGAACAGAAAAAGAGTATGATGAGTTTAAAGTACTGCTCCGCACATTACCTCGCAATAGTGAGATTCTCTTTAATGGGACGAATACTAGACTTTTTAAGCTCTATATCAAAACACGTCGGTTTTTAGGCAAACAGAGAAACATTATTTATACATTTACCGAGGACAAAACAAAAGCTATGTATGCATTACCCGCAAAAGTTCCCGGGCTTTTCGCATATCGCTTTCTGAATAAAAAAAGGAAAACATACGTAAAAATGGTAAAGAACACTAAAAGTACCCAATTAATATTACCAAGTAGCGACAGGGAGGAGGTGGAAAAGATACTTCCGGTTATTTTTATCGCAGACTATCTGGGAATCAGCCGGGAAGAGATTGAAAAAAATATAACCTCACTACTATCCTAAATTTGTTTCAATAAAGCTCTTCTATTTGAATAAAAAAAGGCGGAAGAGTATAATAATAACCTATGGCAGAAATTCTGGGACTTATTATCATGTCCTGCTTCATTTCAGCAATTCTTTTCGTACCATTTATTGACTTTCTCTATAAAATTAAGCTCAGGCGGCAAAAACAACAAACCCGCGATATGTTTGATAAGAGAACTCCGCTTTTTGATAAATATAATTCATGGAAAGTCGGTACGCCATTTGGTGGAGGTATACTGATCATCCTCCTGGTAACGATACTTTCTTTCTGGGCCTACGGAATTTTTGCCATAAAAGCTAATCCATGGGAAATGTTTGTCATTTTTTTCTCATTTATTAGCTTCGGTTTACTGGGACTTTATGATGATTTGAGAAAATTGGTAAACAATAGGAAGAATCCTTTCTGGGGCTTGCGCTTCAGACATAAGTTTTTTATCCAGTGGATACTTGCTTTTATCGTCGCTTCAGCTCTCTTTTTCCAACTCCACATCTCGTTTATTAATATTCACTGGATCGGGAAAATAGAAATTGGCATGCTTTTTATACCGTTTGCTGCTTTTATCATCGTGGCATTTGTCAACGCATTCAATATTACTGATGGCCTGGATGGCTTGGCCTCTGGCGTTCTACTTATTTGTTTAACTGCATTTTTACTTATCACGCAATTTCTTGATCCCACGCTTGGAGTATTTATCGCAGTACTTCTTGGTTCAATCATAGCATTTCTTTACTTTAATATTTATAAAGCCAGGTTATGGTTGGGTGACGTAGGATCACTATCGCTGGGTGCTGCGCTTGCGGTTATCGGACTGTTAACCGGAAAGACCCTAGCTTTAGGTGTAATCGGCGGCGTATTTGTCCTGGAAGTAGCATCTTCCTTAATGCAGCTTATGTCTAAGAAATATCTGGGAAGAAAAATTATACCGGCAGCGCCTCTCCATTTATATTTTCTGAAACGAGGGTGGGAAGAGCCGAAAATAGTCATGCGTACTTGGTTAATTGGAATTTTTTTCGCAATAATCGGTTTATATACCGCTCTCGCCAGTTAACAGCAGTTAACGCCAGTTAATCTTCCAATATTTTGCATCTTCGTTATAATCAAAACAAAAGCACAGTAATGAAAATAATCGTAATTTCTTATACAATAGATACTAACTATGAAACGAATTGACCACCTGTTAATCTTAACAATTGTCATACTGACTGTATTTGGCTTGCTAATGGTCTATAATGCGTCATCGGTTATCGCTTTCAGAAATTTCGGAGACAAATACCATTTTATTAAAGATCAATCTGTCTATGCTGCATTGGGATTTGTCTCACTTATTTTCTTTTCATTTTTCGACTATAGAAAATTGCACAAATTTTCTCTTCCGAT
This sequence comes from Candidatus Levyibacteriota bacterium, assembly GCA_963790825.1. GTDB lineage: Bacteria > Patescibacteriota > Microgenomatia > Levybacterales > UBA12049 > CAWBPM01. The sequence goes on from CAWBPM010000002.1 coordinate 21,505, forward strand.
ATTTATTACTGCTATCGTTCTTTTGGCTCTTGTATTTATTCCTGGTATCGGTATTAAGGTCTTAGGGGCGCACCGGTGGGTAAATATGGGTCTGTTTATTATCCAGCCTACAGAGTTTGCGAAGCTCAGCTTGGCTATCTATATGGCTGCCTGGTTTTCTAAGAAAAATAAAGGCAGGCTTTTTTCTTTTGGGCTTTTAACAGGATTAGTATTACTGCTGATTATGGCCGAGCCGGATATGGGCACTGCTTCAATTATTTTGTTTGAGGCAATCGTTATCTATTTTCTTTCAGGTGCGGGTATCGGCCAGTTTGTTCTTATGACGCCTATTATTGCTATATTTGGCATTGTCTTTATTATTTTGGAACCATATCGTCTTTCTCGACTCACCACGTTTCTTAACTTGGGCCAATCTTTTCAAGGTGCGTCATATCAAGTAAGACAAGTACTTATCGGGATCGGATCGGGAGGCATTTTTGGAGTAGGACTCGGCAATTCTTTGCAAAAATATTCCTACCTGCCGGAAATCTCAACCGATTCGATATTTGCGGTAATTGCCGAGGAGTTGGGTTTTATCGGGTCAACAATTCTAATTATCGCTTTTATGATAATTATTTGGCGGGGATTTTATATTGCTTCCCGTTCTTCAGACACATTTGGTAAGCTTCTCGCTGGGGGAATTACATCATTTTTGGGCATTCAAATGGTAATTAATCTTGCTGCGATGACAGCTCTCCTGCCCTTAACAGGCGTTCCTCTGCCTTTTATTTCTTACGGGGGTTCATCACTGGTTATTGATTTAAGCTCGATTGGTATTCTTCTTAGTATTTCGCGAATACATACAAAACAAATGAAGCAAATAAGAAAAAAATGAAAATTGCAATAATAGGCGGACATCTCGCGCCGGCTTTAGCAGTGATCGACGCATTACCGATTGATACGGAAATAGTTTTTATCGGTAGAAAATATGTCTTTGAAGCGGATAAAACCATTTCTTTGGAATATCAAACTATAACCGACAGAAAAATTCCTTTTGAGATACTAAATACTGGAAGACTTCAGCGAAAGATCACGAAATATACAGTCCTGTCTTTGCTTAAATTGCCGATTGGCTTACCACAAGCTATACGAATCCTAACAAGACATAAGCCCGATATCGTTTTAGGATTTGGTGGCTATCTATCAGTGCCCGTTATCACTGCGGCATATCTTATGCAGATTCCCTCAGTTATTCATGAGCAAACGTTAGGAGCAGGACTGGCAAATAAACTGATAGCGGTTTTTGCCAGGAAGATATGCATATCGTGGGAAAGTTCACGAAAATTTTTCCCAGCCGCAAAAACTATTTTAACCGGGAATCCGGTACGGAAAGAAATTATAGAAGCTGAAAAACGAGAAAAGGAGGAACATGGGGAAAATGTCCTACCGACAATTTATATTACCGGCGGAAGCAGCGGATCTCATGCGATCAATATGCTGCTTCTGGGTTCGGCTGAGAAGCTTTTACAGAAGTACCATCTTGTTCATCAAACAGGAGATGCCCAAAAATTCCAGGATTTCCAAAAGCTCGAGGAGCTTAAAAATACTTTACCTGAGAAAATGAGAGCAGACTATACGATCCGAAAATTTATTGCACCTTCCGAAGTAGCAGAAAGAATTGCAAACGCCGATCTCGTAATATCGCGTTCAGGAATAAATACGGTTACCGAGTTATTATATCTTAAGAAACCGGCGCTTCTCATCCCATTGCCTTTCAGTCAGAATAATGAACAGCTGGAGAATGCAAACTTTCTCAGAAAAGTCGGCCTGGCAGAAGTATATATACAGTCTTCGCTCACACAGGATATTTTCACAGATGTTGTTGAGCGGATGATGCAAGAAAGAAAACAATATACAATAAAAGAAGAGCTTGCTCTGCATAGAGACGCAACAGAAAAAATCATTGAGGTAATACTGCATGTGGCAAAGGAAAAGAAAAGTAAAACTTCGTAGACAAACGCAAAAAAAACATCGTTTTACTCTGCCAATTATTCTGGCTGTCATTGTTCTGCTTATTGGCAGTATGATCTATGCAGTTTTTTATTTACTTAATAAACCGCTTTTTGTGAGTCCTGTCGGAATTCTGACAATGAATCATCCGGAGCCTCAGGAACAGAAAAGCGTAGATAGGGTCAAACATTTATTGAAACAAAACAAAATAGCGTTCAAATCGATAAAACTTAGCTCGCAAAATACTGTTATAATAAGCTTGAGAGATCAAGGAGAAGTAATCTTAAACAGTAAAGGGAATATAGAGGCGCAAATCTCCTCTTTACAATACATCCTTACTCGTCTTACAATGGAAGGTAAGCGCTTTTCACGACTTGATATGGAATTTAATAAACCTATAATAAATTTTTAGCATGGCAAATATGAATGACGCAAAAATAATTGTCGGTATTGACGTGGGAACATATAAAATTGCCACTGTTATTGCCAAAATTGACGAATCAGTCAATATCCTCGGCGTATCTGAAATAAAATCAGCAGGGATTCGAAAAGGTCAGATTGTGGATATAGAGGAAGCGGTTAGCGCAATCAATGCGTCCCTTGAAGCATCTGAGCGCATGGCAGGCTATAATGTCTCACGTGTTACCGCATCAATTGGCGGAAACCAGATAGAAAGTCTGAACTCACGTGGTGTCGTAGCAGTTTCCACGCCTCAAGGAGAAATATCGCCTGAAGATTTAGTACGCGTTATTGATGCCGCAAAGGCGATTTCAATGCCCTCGACCCGAGAAATAATTCACGTATTGCCAAGAAATTACATCGTCGACGGACAAGAGGGGATTAAAGATCCGATCGGAATGTCGGGAGTAAGACTTGAAGTTGATACCCATATAATCTCTGCCAACAGTATTTCAGTACGGAACTTGGATAAAGCATTTTCCCAAGTCGGAGTTGATGTCGAAAACTTCGTTTTCAGTGGTTATGCAAGTTCTCTCGCGGTATTGTCAGACACTGAGAAAGAATTAGGCGTCGTACTGGTAGATGTTGGTGCGGGAACCACGGATATCTCAATCTACACAGAAGGATCAGTGTCGTACTCGTCGGTTTTGGCAATTGGTGCGCGTCACATCACGAACGATTTGGCGATTGGTCTTCGTATTTCTCTGGAAAGTGCTGAAAAAATTAAACTCTTTCTTTCTCAAAATTACGGCATGAAGCATGTACTTCGTCCTGAAGAAGACGGTGAAAAGACCAAAGAGCATAAGCCATCTGATGAAATCGACTTAAGCTCTTTAAGTCTACCTGAAGAACTCAGAAAAGTTTCACAAAAGACGCTGGTAGAAGGTATCATCAGGCCAAGGTTGAATGAAATTTTCACTATGGTAGGACTTGAAATTAAAAAGAGTGGGTTTGGCGGACAAACGCCGGCAGGGCTGGTCATAACAGGAGGAGGAGCATTAACAGTTGGCATTAAAGACTCCGCAAAACGAATGCTCGCGATGCCTGTTCGGGTGGGAAGTCCGGTAAATATTAAAGGAATTATTGACGAAGTACAGAATCCGGCTTTTTCGACAGTTGTCGGACTCACCATGTATGGAGCTAGAAACAGCGAAGAAACAAGACCTGGAAAATTCGCTGTTTCACTACCGGGATTTCTCGGTAATAGTAGCGGAAAAGTACTCAGAAAACTGTTTGAACTCATAAAATCGTTTATTCCCTGATACTTAGAAACTTGCAAAAGGAGCATCTTTCTGCTACGATCTGGCGTGACATATGCTAATAAAACCCCAGTCTGATAACTTCGCAAAAATTCGCGTGATCGGTGTTGGTGGCGGTGGAGGAAACGCAATCGGTTCTATGATTTCAACGAGTACGATTCAGGGTGTTGATTTCATCGCAATCAATACCGACGCTCAAGCGCTTCTTCGCAATAAAGCAGATACAAAAATTCAAATCGGTGAGAATCTAACCAAGGGTCTGGGTAGCGGTGGCGATCCAGAGATTGGTCGTCAAGCGGCGGAGGAATCAGCAGAGAAAATTAAACACATGCTGGAAGGATCGGATATGGTATTCCTGACAGCAGGAATGGGTGGAGGTACGGGAAGCGGGGCCACATCAGTCGTCGCATCAATTGCAAAAGAAGTCGGAGCATTAACTGTCGCAGTAGTCACAAAACCGTTTTCATTTGAAGGTACTCGTAGAATGGTAGCAGCTGAGGATGGAATAGATAGCGTTAAAGATAAAGTAGATACCCTTATAGTTATTCCAAACCAAAGAATTCTCGATGTTGTTGACCGGAAACTTTCGCTTATGGATGCATTTAAAGTAGCGGATTCAGTTCTTACCCAAGGTGTTCAGGGAATTTCGGAAATTATTACCCGTCCGGGACTGATCAATGTCGACTTTGCGGATGTTCGGACGATTATGTCCAGCGCTGGATCTGCCTTAATGGGTATCGGCACCGGAATTGGCGAAAATCGGGCTCAAGCGGCAGCAAGAAGTGCGATCTCATCCCCACTTCTTGAAATATCAATGGATGGAGCTAGGGGAGTGCTGTTTAATATTGTCGGTGGTCCAGATCTCACAATGACAGAGGTTGATGAGGCAGCAAAGATTATCGCTTCTGCAGCAGATCCTGATGCGAATATTATTTTCGGCGCAACAATTGATGAAAATATGCATGACCAGATCCGGCTTACCGTAGTTGCAACGGGTTTTGACCAGACCAAACAGAGGCTTCGGGAATTTATGCCAACTCCTAGACAAACAATCCCGACTACGACATCTTCACCGTCACAAAATATACAAGATCCGTCTCAACCACAACAAGCAGGAAATACACTTAATCCGACAAATAACCAATCAAATAAACCCAGCGAGCCGGAAGCTGAAGACGAATGGGACATCCCCGCGTTTCTAAGACAGAAAAATTAACAATAGATTGCCTTTTGGTTCTTTTAAGATAGTACAATTTTATCTATAATAGTAACATAATTGTGAAAGCCAGTATGGAAGAGTACGTAGTTTTAGTGAATGAAAAAAATGAAGTTGTGGGGACGCAGGAGAAGATGTCTGCACATAGCGCCCAGACGCCGCTTCACCGGGGAATATCAGTGTTTCTTTTCGATAAAAAAGGCAACTTTCTACTCCAGCAAAGAAGTAATAAGAAAAAAACATGGCCACTGGTCTGGTCAAACAGTTGTTGCGGTCACCCAAAATTGAATGAGACAAGTATTGATACGGCTAAAAGACGACTTGCATATGAATTGGGCATAACTGATGCAAAGATCACTGTCGTTTTGCCCGACTACCGCTACCGGTTTACAATACAAGGTGTTTGGGAAAATGAATTTTGTCCAGTTATGGTGGGTTTTACAGATCAAAAGCCTACGATTAATACTGACGAAGTTGAAGCAGTAAAATGGATAACATGGAAAGAGTGGTTAAGTGAGGTACAAAAAAATCCTGATAAATATTCTCAGTGGTGTATTGAAGAAACAAACCTGCTTACGAAAAACAAAAGTTTTCGCGATCTTCTTGAGCAAGTTGATAAAAAATCTATATTTTGAAAACAAAAAATAGTTTATCTAAGTTATTTCATGTGTTAAAAGATGAAGCGTGCAGTATTCTTGCAGCAGGAAAATTAATTACCAACTTTTAGAATAAAGAATATATCTCAACTATTTGCTATGATAGACTCATGCGGATAGAGGTAAAAAGGGTTAGATGGGGAAGAACATCACTATTGGTAATACTATTTCTTTGTTTACTTTTTATCCTCGGAGGCCTTCTAGGACGCAAAATTATAAAAACAGAACTGCCACTGTCGCCACCACGACCACTAAATGTATTATTTATTGGTAACAGCTATACTTCTGTCAATTCTCTCCCAACCATCTTTCAGGAAATAGCAGTTAGTGCCGGACAGACTAGCCCTGTTGTTGATTCTTATACACCCGGTGGATATACTCTTACGCAACATCTGGCTGATGCAAAAGTTCGCTCATTACTCGAAAGTGAATCACCAAACGGTGAGCATTGGGACGCGGTAGTTCTACAGGAGCAAAGTACTACACCTGCGTATGCCCAAGTAAACCAGAATATACATGACACATCTCTGGCAAGCGCTTCCGGATTATATACATTAATTAAAAATACCAATCCGAATACCCATGTCATTTTGTATGAAACTTGGGCTCGGAAAGCAAATTTATGGGGTACCAGCAGCATTGATCCGCTAGGATTTGGCGCTGATCCTCAGGAGATGCAAAGGAGAATTCAGGTTTGGTATGAAGAAGCTAAGGAAATTATGGACCAGCTGGGCGGACCTGAGGTTACTATCGCACGTGTGGGAGAGTATTGGCAAATGAATAATCAATCGACAAGCCCTATTCAACTATTTGCTTCCGATGGATCTCATCCAGATTTCGCCGGTTCATATCTTGCGGGTCTTGTTATTTTTTCAACAATTTATAATGTTTCGCCAAGTGTTGTAAGCTACATCGGATCTTTGCCTACTGCCGATGCAGCGCGGCTTAAGGGATTGACCAGTAACTTACCAAACGCGAAATAACTATGTAACACCAGAATCTTGTGCTATAGTTAATAAGTTAATTGTAATACATGAGAAGCATACTCGTCGAGGAAATTTTAAATAGTATTACTCATGGAATCGGAGTATTGCTAAGTCTTTTAGGATTAATAATTCTTCTTATCATCGCATTTAACACACACAACATCTGGAAAATTACCGGTTTTAGTATTTTCGGGATTTCGTTACTACTTGTCTATTTTTTCTCGACATTATTCCACAGTCTAATTTTTAGCAAAGCAAAAAAAGTATTTCTAATACTTGATCAATCATCAATATTTCTCCTCATTGCCGGGACATATACACCATTATTACTATTGTTTTTTCGCAACTGGTTTGGCTGGATACTGCTCGTCATCATTTGGAGCATATCGATTATAGGAATTATCTTAAAGTCAATTAATCTCAAAGAAAACGGAAAAATGTGGGTATATTTATATCTTGGTCTTGGCTGGATGAGTCTAATAATTTTAAAACCGCTCGTATCTGTATTGCCGCTGCAAAGTATTTTATTGTTATTCTTAGGGGGAATGTGCTATACGCTCGGAGTATTATTCTACCTCTTTAAAAAACTTCCTTTTACCCATGCTATCTGGCATATTTTTGTTATATTTGGGAGTACCTGTCATTTCTTAATGCTCTATCGTTTGTAAAAAGAAGACCGACCATTATTACTGCATTTTTTCAAAACCAGTGCTATAATCTGATGTAGTAAGATATGGTAACAGAACGAGAAGCCGTTCATAATGCCCTGCCGACCGATCTGACACTTACTTCGGAAACACCTTTTAATTACCAAGCAGGGGTCAGATTAACCCATGTGTACCACGAAACAGATAGGGTCTTTCGTATTGCCGCCAAACAAAATGCTCATAGACTATCCCGATCAATTTATCAAGACAACAACAACCAGCAAATTGCATTAACGCCAGCAACAGTTTACCAGGGACTTCGCGAAATCTATTTCTACGGTTCTCTTCAGAGTGAGTGGGGACGAGACGGAGAAGCGATAGAAAGTCTTTATGCGATGATGTCAAAAAAATTAAAAGAGGTATCTTCACCGGGTTCAATCAGCAAACCTACGCAACTGATAGATATTGTAAAAACCACCAAAACTCTAAGTCGTGCGCCTATTGAAGAAAAAAGTATGGTGCTTGAAAAAATTGGACGGGATAAGATCAATAACCTTGATCCGGGAGAGCAAATTGCGACATCAACCCGATTAAGCGCAATCGATACAGCATTAACGACGGGCTCAGGTGCTGTTGTAATGATCTATGCGGGAGGGCATCTCACTCTCAGTGGAAACATCCTGCAAGACGTACTATTGGCTCTTTCGTCTGAAGTAATCAGTCTCGGTCTTCTTCCGTTTGTAGCCAAGCAGCATGAGAATCTTATCAAAAAAAAGGGAACCTGCCAAAATGCAGTAGTAACGATACTGCATTATTTGGGAATTGACAAGCCAGTTCTGGGAACAATGTCTGCTCAGGTTGCTATTGATGCTGCTCTATCCGTTCTCCTGTTTTTCAATGTGGGTCGCGCAGCATACTTGGCCGGACGCGGAGTGAATGCACTTAACAGCCTAGGTCTTCTTGCTTTTAATAAGTGGTGGCTTAATAAAAAAGAAAATGAGTCCCAGACAAAATAAAATTTCTCTAATTATTCTCAAGAATATTAGAATAAGTCATCAGTGTTGTGGGTTGAGTATATTCTAATATCATGACAAGTTAAGTTTATAGTAAAAGGATTTACCAATCGCCGGCAAATTAAAATAACTTAACTTTTAGAGAATAAGTAGGAACTTTCGGTTCAGGATATTGCAAAGAAGGTGAAGGAAAATAGGAGAACCTAAGACAAGAGAGATAATTTTCTTCTCGTTTTCCTAACGACCAGCCTCCCTTGCCGGTAACGGTTAACCGGTCCTTCAATAAATAATATTAGTAGCAGTGATAGGAAAAGGATAGTGGTGATCGTTATAATGGTAAAAAGTTCTGACTGCTTCTGGTGTAAATTCGCTAAAACGTCCATAACAAATTGATGGCAAATATACATTGGATAAGAAAACAGACCAAAAATTCTATCGACTCTACTCGTCTTAGTCAACTGAAAAACAAACGGGATACCAATGAATAATAATCCAAAATACGTAAGCTGCATAATATCGATACCACGTTCCGGATCTCCGGGAAGGAAACTATAAAATATGGTAAAAAGAATAAGAAGAAAAAACATGATAAGAGAAAAGATAGGATATTTTTTCTTCATTTTCCATTTGTATATCCGATACGAGAAGATGCCGGCTAAAAAAAACAGTAGCTCCGTCGGGAAAAATCTATTCGTCCACGGTTCTTGGTGTAGGCCAATTTTATATAAATACATGCGAAGTAGTAAGCTCAAAAGCGCGAGAACCACAAGAAACCGGAGTTTTCTTTTTAGCAAAAAAGGAGCAAGGAGGTAGAAGACAAATTCAAGACTCAGTGTCCATGCTTGTGGGATGAAAAGGAAATCGTATAAAAGAGGATGTGTCGTTAAGTAATTATTTGTGAAGAAAAACGTACCGTGTGTCACGTTGAGCCCCAGAAACATCACGAAATCCATCCCAACAATAAAAAGATTGACAAAAACTAAATACCCAAGCGTTAAAGGATTTAATGCGTTACTATTATGGATATAAATATCCAGTTTGCTTACCTGTCCGAAATGTAAGAAAAGATATGAAGTAAGTAGAGATAAAATAAGGATAACAAGATAGGTTGGGTAAATACGAAGGATACGATTCGTTAGGAAAAGTTTATATGAGCTATTTTCTCCGACATATTTTTTATCAAGAATAAGAGAAATATAAAACCCGGAGAATATAAAAAAGGCTTGCACTGCCATTTTTCCGCCAATAAGTGTAGTTCCGAAAAATTGACCGGTATGGACACTGATGACACTGAGAGAAAAAAGGAACCTAAGCAGTCCCATATCATTATACTATAAAGAAAATAAGTAAGTTTGTCACTTCTTTATTGGTGAAAGGTTGGGGTTAAATTCCTAAATACGAAAAATGTTTTTTACCTATTTTTATGCTTTCCCCTTTCTTTCGTGAAATTGAAAGCATCGAGAATAAATGGCTCAATGCGGGGGAAGTCGTCTATGCCTATAACTTCTGTTTGTGCCCATGTTTTTCCAAAATCAAATTTCTCAAATCCCGTTTCAAGTGACATTTCAAAACAATCAGGGGATAAAATCAACCATATAACGACTATCTCATTATCTACGGCTTTGTATCCGCCAAATAAATTCTTTCCCGTATACATGCAGATCCAGCCGAAAGAATTGGAGAACCGAACCTGGCCAATTCTATTTGTATAATCCAAAAGCATTTCTTCAAGATTCATACAGAATAAATTCTAGCAGATTTCTGTAAATACAGATTATGATTCACCATATTTACCAATTAAAGCACACTGCTTGCGTAATGATAAGTGTATGTGTAAAAATAAATAGAGTGAAACGTTTTACACAGCTTATTTTTTTTATCCTCGGCTGCGAACTGGTGGGATTCCTGGCAACACCATTTACCCTCTCAGCCATCCCTACCTGGTACGTGGGACTTAACAAACCTTTTTTCAGCCCGCCAAACTGGGTATTTGGTCCGGTCTGGACGACACTCTATTTTCTCATGGGCATTTCCGCCTATCTCATTTGGCAAGAGGGATATAAAAAGAAAAAAGTGCGCACTGCACTGCGTTTGTTTACTATTCAATTAACACTTAACTTCCTCTGGTCTTTGTTTTTCTTCGGTCTTCATTCGACTATTCTGGGACTTTTAGATATTGGAGCACTTTTGTATTACATCATCTTATCAATCACTGCCTTTTATAAACTATCGAAAACCGCTGCGAATCTTCTTCTCCCATATCTGCTTTGGGTCAGCTTCGCCTCACTTCTCAATATTGCAATCGTTCTTCTTAATTCATAATCAAAAATACCTTGCAAAAATAATGTATACTATAGTGTAATTACGCGTATGGAAATAAAAGATAAGGTTGTTATTATTACCGGGGCGTCTTCAGGTATCGGAGAAGCAACAGCTAAACTGTTTGCAAAAAAAGGTGCGAAGGTCGTTCTCGCTTCCCGCTCAAGAAAGAAACTCGAAATACTTTCCCGGAAACTTCCCAATTCTTTCGTTATTCAGACTAACATGACGAAAGAAAACGAAATAAAAGAAATGGTAAAAAAAACACTGGGCCGATTTGGCAGAATAGATATCCTGATTAATAATGCCGGACAGGGATACGACAGCCCGGTTGAGTTGATTAATATAAATACATTTCACAAAATATTTGATCTTGATGTTCTGGGCACCGTAATTGCCATGCAGCAGGTAATCCCACTGATGAGAAAACAGGGAAAGGGAGTTATCGTCAATATCAGCTCGGGTACGGCGCTCATGATTTTACCCGGTATGAGTGCATATGCAGGCTTGAAGCAGGCACTGGCGAAAATCAGTTTGACTGCTCGGGAAGAATTAAAAAAAGATAATATCAGTGTCAGTGTAGTGTATCCTTATATCACGGAGACGGATTTTGAGAAAAACACAATCAGAGAATCGAAACGAAAAAATTGGGATCGAGGAGGAGACAGCGGATATCGACCGCCTCCTGCCGATCCGCCCGAGTTTGTTGCCGGAAAGATTCTTGAGGCAGTAGAAAGCGAAGCAGCAGAAATAGTCGTCCATGATTGGATGAAAAACAGAGGTTAACTAAAGAAATAAATCATTCCGAGCAAAATTGAAAAATAATACTTAGTCGACCTAAAAAACTTCTCGAACAACAAGAAATTTAATACTCCTGATTACTTTTTTACGAAAATGGTACAATAACGGAAGATGAAATTTTTAGTCTCACTCATTTTTATAGCTATAATTGCACTGACAGTTTATAGGTATATGTCTAAGGAAGTAAATCGAACGAAAAAACAAAAACATTTGAAAATATACCGCAAGCCATTAGTAGTGACAGGTATAGTTGTAATTGTACTTCTGGGATTTCTAGCTTTCCTGATGTATAGAGCTGGAACTGTTCCGGATACCCAGTGTACAACAGTACATGCATTAACGTCGAATCCTCCGGTAAGTCTAAACTCTGCGCTGGATTATTTTCTAGAGGGGAACTACGACTATGACAGTGGAAATTGTCGGAAGGCAATCGCCGACTACGGAACGTCCATCAGGCTTAACCCTAATTATCCCGAAGCATACAATAATCGCGCATACACCTATATGCGAATGCAAAATTATCAAGCAGCCTTATTGGATTTAAATAAAGCACTGGTGTTAAACCCTGATTATATACAAGCCTTAATGAACAGGGGAGATATTCATAATTATTATTTTGCCATCGATAGGCAAAGTGCAATTTTTGATTATAAGAAAGTTATTGCCCTCAATGGTGCGCAGGGTACAAGTGTCTGTGGACATTTATTTTTGGCAGAACATAACGGCTGGAATCTAGGAACAATCTTAGACTTTCCAAGAGTAGTTTTCAGTATGTGTAAATGAATTTAGCGAAATACAATTATTTATTATGCAAGACACGGCTGTAGTTATTCCGGCATTTAATGAGAGCGAGAACTTAACAATTCTTGTCAGGAAGATTATTGAAAATATTCCGCGGGGGAAAATATTCATTGTCGATGATTCTTCAGGAGACGAAAGATTAAAACTCGAAAAGATAATTGCACCGTATAAAGATAGTATACGGTTATTATCCCGAAACGAAAAAGGAGGAAGAGGAAGTGCGGTACTGCTGGGATTTAAGGAGGCACTCAAAGACAAAAAAATAAAATATTTTTTTGAGATGGATGCGGACCTAGCGCATAATCCTAAAGAAATTAATAAATTTTTAGGTTTGTCTGAAAAATTTGATGTCATAATTGGTTCTCGATATAAAAGCGGGAGTAAAATAACTAAATGGCCGCTAAGAAGACTAATTACCAGCAGAATAATAAATATTTTCCTTAATCTTTTATTTGGACTTAAGCTTAGCGATTATACAAATGGGTTTCGGTTTTATAACAAAAAGGCCGTTGAATTTTTAATGACTTCAAAGTTAAAAGAGACAGGTTTTATAGCTCTTTCGGAAAGCGTCTATAAGTTAAAAAGAGCGGGGTATAAAATTGGAGAAATAGCGACAAGCTTTACTGATAGAAAATACGGGAAATCAAATGCCGGTATAGCCGAGCACCTGAGAGCTTTGTACGGGATGGTAAGAATTAGATTATCATAATCGTATGTTAAATAGTTTATCTAAAAATAAGAATTGATCCTCCGACTAAATCTGCCGGTTTCCGATTTTTCAAAGCTTGATCAGTGTAATAACCACAAAAATACCAGCAGGTAACGCTGATTGCTAGGGTGTGACCCCTTAGTTGCATTGGCACTATCTTCTTTTGATCACTCATACTGCGATCTTTTATACGTTCATAATGTATGCCGTATTTGGTCGGCAGCGCTGTACCCATATAAGCAAGCTGCAAATTATTTATCTTTTGTGTTTGTTGGTAACTCGCCAGATCAATTAGTCCCTGTCCCAGGTCCATATTTCCTTCTGCTAAATATTTGTACCCGTTTTCACTGCCGCCGACCAACTCGTTAAAATAAGATAGATAATGAGGATACACTGACAATGTTCCTAACATATACCAAATAGTAAAAACAAAAAGTATATATGAAAAATATTTTTTTCTTTGCACTATATTTATTATTTGACTCGTGTAAATGATTATCAGAGGATAAATAGAAAGAATATAACGAAGTACCAACAGTACGTGAGTAAATAAAGTAGAAGCCAATATAACGCCTAGTGGTATAAGAAGCAGTAAGTTTTCTCTATTTTTGTTTCGAAAATACAAAAGACTAAAGATAAAAAAAATTATTAAGGGCAAAGGTGTCTTAATAAGAAATACCGGCAAGAGAAAAAATCCGTAAAATCCATTTTTTGAATAATTGCCCCAAAACACAGACTCTTTTACAAAATCGGTGGTATAATTAGTTCGCGAATCCTCCTTGATTGTGCTTATATAACTGCCTAAAGGTATCGGTTGATTTAAGGCAAAGTTAATTATGGTGTTATGTTTGGCCAACCTTAAGGCTTCCCTTTGTGGATCAAATCTATATCCCAAAGCCGGTTCAAAAGTAAAAAAATATGTAGACCATAAGGAAAAAAAAGTAACGGATATAAAAATAAGTATAGTTATAACTTTACCTCTCCAATATCTGGTCCTAAATAAAGCCTTTTTTTTGTCCAAAACGAGAAACAGTCCTAATGTGAAAAAAAGATAGATAAAATTGGTAAACTTAGCTGCCAATGTTAACCCTGCCACAAGAGAAAAAAGTATCAATTTTTTATAAGTCATCCGTTTCCTAAAAAGAAAATATAAAAATAATGTTAATATGAAAAAAAATGTGGAGATCAGGTCTGTCATGGCGTAGTGGCCCTGCGCTAATATCTCCGGCTCGAAAACATATAATAATAATGCAAATAAACCCGGCCTAACTCCGTAAAGTTTTTTGGCAAATATATAAACAAGTATCCCCAAACAAAGTGTAAAGAAGACTACAATTAGACGGGGAAGCAAGAGTATTTTATCATTTAAGACGTTTTGCTGAAAAAGCATCGGGAATGCAACAAGTTCTCGAGTGAAAGGAGGACTAAAAGGTTCCGCGCGGAAATCATGATTAGTTAGAAACGAAAAACCAGCCGGAACATGAATTAATTCGTCAAATACCGGTGATTCGCGGTAAATACTGCTTAGCAAAAGGAAGGCCAAAACAATACTACAAATTGCAACGACAATATATTCAAGCGGAATAGATAGTATGCGTTTATTAAATAATTTATCTTTTGTAGGTTTCCTTGTAGTAGATGCCATGAGTAGAGTATAGCACTTATAGGATGTATCGCGACTTATTTATTCATTTATTCATAGAACTTACTTATCGTTTCTCATCACTCAATTCACTAAATTTTTTTTATTATCTCTCTTGACAAGGAAATAAGTAATCTCTACTATAGAAATATGGACGATATTCCTGCCCAATCTGATCCAAACGCTCCGGTAATTCCACCGCCTGTTACCACTAGTTCAACGGCTCCTGTTCCCCAAGTTCCGACGAGTATGAATATGAAACCTTCTATAGCTGCTTCCTCCAGTAGTATGTGGGATGCTTTTGAGCACATTTTGCTTTTTATCAGTCTTTATGTGATGGCGATGTCTATCGCACTTGTTTTGCATTATTTTGCAGACAAATGGTCACCGGGCATACCGACCCACCCAGAATACTCATCAGTAACGAATTCATTTCAAGATACGATGTTTCGGGGGTATTTGGCAGCACTTATCGTTTCAACGCCCTTGTTTTCCTTATTTTTTCTTCTGGTTTCGAAGCGAACGTTTGCTAATCCAGGTATAAAAAATCTTCGATCACGAAAAATACTTATTTATCTAACGCTTATTATCACGTTTCTCATTATGCTTTCAAATATCATTGTTTTGGTGTTCGATTTTTTAAACGGTAATGTCACGTTGAATTTCGTCATTCATTTTTTGATTACCGGACTGGTAAGCGGAATCGTATTTTACTATTATCTTTTACAAATTCTGTCCGACAGAAAATAACATGCGTAAATATTATGTTTTTATTGCTTTACTCAGTATTTTCGCTCTCATTCTTGTTGTGATTGGCTTCCTCATCGTTGGCACACCATTCTCTCAACGTGATATTCAGCTCGATACATCTAGATTAACCAGCTTTAGTGCGATTTCTACTGCTATCACCACCTACCAGGAGGAAAATAACGGAACTTTGCCGACTGATTTAAGTAAACTGCCCATTAACGGTGGAATACTTTCTCTCAACGATCCTGAAACTAATAAACCGTATGATTATAAAGTTATATCATCACAAACCTATGAACTTTGTACGACATTTAGTACAGATTCGTCAAAAACGAACACTACCCCTACGTATTCATATTATGCAGTGAAAACAGATCACCCGAAAGGATATGCTTGTATCACGTATAAAGGCCAAGATTACAACAATTATATCTATAATAATCCAACTCCAATACCTCCTCAACCAGTAACACCAGTAACAGATATAAAGATATTGTCACCAAAACTGAATGAAGTCCTTTGTATGGGTAGTTCGTATCAAATCCAATATGAAGCAACGACTGATATTGAGGGTATCGGGTTTGATATAAAAGGTCCGGCAAGTTTTATGACACAAATATCAACAGATTTTTCCCCGGTAAAAAATCAACCAGCACCTGGATTAACCGGATATAATAAAGGTTCATACGCTTGGACTGTCGGTCAAACAATTTCAAAAGTCGGACTTAATCCCGGATTCGGTTATCAACTTGAAGTAATTGCATCCACGGGCGGTTCATCCGACAAGTTTTTTTACAGCGATTTATTCACCATTTCTAATTCCTGCAATTCTTCAACAACCGGAACAAAAACAACGCAGTAACGACGGTACCTCGTGTAATCTATACAATTCTTCTCAGTATATTTCTGGCATTTTTCATCGGGTCGGGAATTAACACCTTTTATTCGCAGCCAATCTATCAAATGCCTGCTACCTGCATGGCGCCGGCAGGGAAAATAGGTCCCAACTCTGCTGACCAGCGGAAATGCCAGAAAGCACAGGAATTTTTGCAAGTAAAGAATAATTTTTATTCTCAGATCGTTTCGTTACTTGCACTGATAGAGGTAGTCATATATTTTACGATAAGTTTTATCGTTTTTCGCAATCAACTAATTTTTTCCTAGGATTTTTATTTGGCAGTATGTTTACGCTTTTATACAGCCTGCTTCGGAGTTTTAATAGTAATCAGTCCTCAATTTTCATTTCTGATTGTTGTTATTTCACTTATACTGGTTATGATAATTGTTTATCTTCGTTTTATCAAGCCGGAAACTCCCCTGGAAAATAATCTTTTCTTTTTTATGGTTTTCCGATAACTAAACATGTATTAATTCCACCAAAGCCAAAGGAATTGTTTACTCCTACATCAACTTGAGGGAGATATTGCGCCTCATTTGCTACTACATTATAGCCTTCAATTGACGGGTCAGGGTCTTCAAGGTGTAAGGTTGGAGGTACATTGCCGGTGAGAAGCGCCTTAATAGTTACGATTGTTTCAATTACGCCAGATGCTCCCATGGTATGACCCAGGGAACTCTTTGGGGCAGTTATTGCAACTCTGTCTGGTTTAGGAAAAACTTCACGTATACCTTCCATTTCCGTATCATCCCCTTTAAGAGTACTGGTTGCATGTGCCTTCACAAGATAATAGTTATCTTCTCCTGTCATTCCGGCCATTCCCAAAGCTTTTCTCATCGCACTTACAGAACCTACTCCACTTGGCTCAGTTGCTTTATATGCATCGGCTGTTGCTCCATAACCAAGGATTCTACCGAGAATAGGAGCATGTAATTTTTTTGCGAGTGCTTCTGTAGCTAAAAAAATTACTCCCGCCCCTTCACTCATAACAAATCCATTCCTTTTTCTATCAAATGGCCGACTGGCTCTATCCGGGTCGGTTTCAGGAGACAATGCATGTATAGACTCAAAATATTTGTACACTTGTGAAACCAAAGAGGCCTCTGTGCCTCCGGCTATCATGCCATCAGCTTGATCTAAGCGAATTATGTCGACTGCTCGTATGAGTGCGTCAAGACCCGTTGCACAAGCTGCAACGTTAGTCGAGAGAGGGCCTTCTGCTTTTACGAGAATACTTAAAGCTGTAGAAACAGTTTCGGGTTGGATCTTAAGCACTGCAGTACCTAGGCTTCCACCTTCTAACATTTTTTTATAGTCAGGACCGATCCCGGATGTTCCTCCTCCTCCTGTCCCGATCTGCGTCCCAATTCTTTCCCTATACTCAGGAAGGATCTTATTATCAGAACCTAAAACATTAGCTTGATATAAAGCCGGAAAAGCAGCAGCCAATCCCAATTGCGTTGCTCTGGCATAACGATCATCTAATTTCTTAAGTTCTTTCTCATTCAATATTCCGCGGAAAACTTCAGAGGGGTTAAAATCAGTAATCTGTCCGGCAACTTTTATGTTTGAATATTCAGGACTGACAGAAGATATGCCCGTTTTACCGTTAAGTGCATTTTGCCACATCACTTCAACCCCAATACCATTTGGTGTTACTACACCCATTCCGGCTATAACAATACTTCTTGACTCAACAGCTGGTAACATACTATTTCTTATTGTATCACTTTATATACCAGAATACGAGCAGAAAATTTTACAGATATCTATCATTTGTGTTAGCCGATTGACAGTCAGAATATTGCTATTGTATTATTTCTAAAAAAGCAAGACACATGATAATATATGATACTAAATAATATGCCAAATAAAATCCGGCTAAAAAAAATTACAAAGAATACAAAAATACTTTGGCTTATCAGTATACTATCCATTATTTTTTCTCTGGCAATTGGCCTGGACATTTCACCTTTTCTGCGTGGACCGGCGCCGTACTTTCCGGATTGGCGCTGGACATATCAATTCACCAATACACTTACGAAGTTATGGTTTCCTCTTGTGGTATTTGCTGGCATACTTTTCTATACAAATAATTTAGAAAAAAAATCTGAACAAAATCTAAGAAAGCACGAGAAAAAATACCTGCTACTCTTATTGATTCTTTCATTTTTATTCCAAATCTCAGTTATTTATTACAGTCGGGCAGGACTTGGGGTATTTCTTCATCGCATTATTACTCCGGGAATCAGCGGCTATTTTTCTACTTCGTTACCCATTAAAAATATTTCTGTGTTTTTGTCTCTCTATCAGCAAAATGTCGGCAGTTATCCTATGTATGCACGGTTTCATCCGCCGGGATCAATATTGATTTTCTACTTTTTCGAACAAATTATTCGTTTATTTCCCAGCATAGACTTTGTGACATATATTACAATTCGTCATACTGACGTGAACACAATCTGGAATAGTCTTTTGCCCTACCAAAAGATAGCAGGACTTTCTTCAGGATTCCTGATCTCTTTTCTTTCAGGGTTAACGATCATCCCTCTTTATTATTTAAGTAAATTAATCTATTCTACGAAAACTGCGATTCGGGCAGGTATTCTATTTATCCTTATCCCAAGTGTGACCTTATTCCTCCCTCTCAATGATTGCTTCTTCCCGCTATTTTCTGCAGTCTCATTATTCTTCTTTCTCAAAGGAATCAAAGAAAAAAATAAGATAGACATTGGTATTTCAGGAATAATCTTGTTTTTAGGAGTGTTTTTTACATTAACGTCACTATCTCTGTTATTTGCTTTTTTTATCATCTATCTTTTATCTGCCCGGAAGAAAAATCTAAAAATTATATACTTTCTGCCAGTCGTATTATATTTTAGCTTTGGTTTTCTCTTGCTTCCGATATTATTTTATTTTATTTATCACTTTAACAGTATTACAGTTATGCAAACACTACTTGCCTATCACAATCATGTGCAATCGTCCCGTAATAATCCGTTATGGCTGATTTATAATTATTATGATTTTTTTGTTTTTATTGGCCTGCCGCTGGCGGTACTATTTTTTATCATGTTAAAAGACGAATTACAAAAAATTTATTTTAGACAAAAAATTGACACACTATTTATTTCGTTTTGTCTTATGACAATAATAATTGATATCATGGGAACGACAAATGCTGAGGTAGGAAGAATTTGGCTGCCGTTTTTCCCGCTCATTTTACTACCACTGGTAAATTTCTTAACAAATCGACTTAAATTTACCAGGTCTGATTATTTAATTTTTTTACTATTACAGGGAATTCAGGTAATTATTTTACAAACCTTTTGGGTGACGGTTTGGTAGGAAATATTCTCTTATCTCAGTCTCTGCAAGTTTCTCCCTTTTCCTTTATAATAAAGAAAAATGAAAAAGTGGTTGATTGCCATTTGTATTTTACTTTTTGCTCTCTCGCTTAGGCTATGGAATTTGAATATGATGGGAAGATGGTGGGACGAAGGATGGTACGTAGAGAAGGGCTACCATTTTATTCAAGACATCAAAATGGGAAATTTTTCCGACCCGTTTTGGTATACGGACGGAACGGATCACCCGCCATTGTCAAGCTATTTTTACGGGATAGCGTCGTACAATAATTTTATCAGATATGATCCAAATACTATAAATAATTTTCCCAGTTGGCCGAAAGGATCGCCTATTTTCCACTATGATCTAACATCCCCGCGTTTGGTATCTGTTTTTGTTTCCTGCCTTGCAATATTATTAGTCTTTTTTATGGCAACCTCATATTTCTCTTTATTTGTTGGTATAGTCTCTGCGGTAATCCTCGCCATGCTCCCTCATTTTCTAGGATTTTCACAATTAGTAGATTTGGAAAGCTGGATTATGCTTTTTTTTACTGCTTGTGTTTATTCCTATTTACTCTATTTGGAAACCAGAAAACGATCCTTTTTACTCCTAACCGGAATCCTAACCGGCTTAAGCCTTGCAGTCAAACAATCTGATATTCTTATTTTCTTTTTCTATCTCGGCGTATTTTTTATCTGGAAAAAAATGAGCAAAAATAAGACAGTTTCATTTTCCCATCTACTCCCAATTATTCTTTTAAGCATGTTAACATTTTTTCTTGTCTGTCCCATACCGTGGTTTCACCCAAAAGAATTTTTGCAGTATACTTATCAGTTATGGTTTCAGAATGAAGGCCTTATTCCGGAGTTAATTTTTGGTAAGTCTATGGGTGCCCATTTTTTCTATTATATTCTGGCTTTTTTAATCACCACGCCAATTATTGTCCTGCTCTTAACAGGTGTCGGTCTATTCGTTGCAAAAAAACAAAAAAACTGGCATTCCTCAGCTGTAATTATATGGTTTCTGGTTCCGTTCTTGATGACGTTCTTTCACGAGCGGCAAAATATGGTGCGCTACGTTATTGAAGTATATGCTCCGCTATCAATTCTTGCTGCTATTGGACTCGAGTTTGTTATGCATAAATTCAGCAAAAATGCAGTAGTTACATATGCAGGGCTTATTTTCGTCGGCGGGTATCTTTTTCTTATTTTATTGCAAATCACGCCGTATTATTTAGATTATTATAACGAGTTAGTCGGAGGGACAAAAAATGTGTACGAAAAACAGCTATTCTTCATCGGCTGGTTCGGAGAAGGACTTCGCGGTCCCGGTCTCTATATTGCAATTCATGCCCATCCACACTCCCGGATCGGTATGGCATTAGATCCTGTGCAAACCCTATATACTGTTCCGACATTACATTATGAATTATTCGACTCTCAGAAAAAGTACGACTACGTTGTAGTCAATGCGTTTAACATCACACGAATGGGATTTAAGGAAAATATACTGCTAAAAAAATACAGACTTGTGTATACGGAAAAAGCCGGTGGGGCAGATATTGCCCATGTTTACAAACATATATAGCAAGACTCTACTGATTTGGACGGAACTTTTCCTAAAAATAGAATTGACTCTTCTGCCAATAACTTATTTTCTTGCAATACGCAGCTGCACTTGTTACGATTTTATAGTACCGAAGTTACATATGGAAGAAATAGAAGAAAAAGCGAAAGAAGAAGTTGTAGAAGTAAAACAGGAATTTAATAAATTCCTCCGCATTATGGGACCGGGACTGATTACCGGTGCTGCCGATGATGATCCTTCGGGTATCGCGACGTATTCACAAACCGGTGCGGAGTTTGGCTACGGACAGCTCTGGACTGCGCTTTTTATGCTTCCCATTCAGGCAGCGACGCAAGAAGCTTGTGCGCGCATTGGTGCGGTAACAGGTAAGGGACTCGTCGCAGTTATTAAAGAAAACTATAGTAAAAAAATTGTTTACGCTGCGGTGATACTGGTACTTATTGCCAACACAATTAATATTGGCGCAGACCTGGGCGCGATGGCGGCGGCGACACAGCTTCTCATTCCCATTGACTTTGCTTTTCTTGCTCTTTTGTATACGGCATTTGTGCTTCTACTCGAAGTGTTTACGTCATATAAAATTTATGCCCGAATTCTGAAATGGTTAGCACTCGCGCTCCTATCCTACCCTCTAACCATGTTTATCATTCATGAGCCATGGATGACAATTCTAAAAGCGACATTTGTTCCTCATTTTGAGCTTAATTTTGCCTTCCTATTTATCATTACCGGAGTATTGGGCACTACTATTTCACCGTATATGTTTTTCTGGCAAGCATCGGAAGAAGTAGAAGAAGAAAAAGAGATTGGGTTAAGAAAGGTAGATGGAAAACCAAAGCTTTCAAAGAGGTTTATTCGTAATTTGCGCTTAGATAATTTTTTGGGTATGCTGGCTTCTGAAGTTGGAACCTGGAGTATTATTATTGTTGCGGCGACGGTACTTCACGCGCATGGAGTCACGAACATTGCTACTTCTTCGGATGCGGCAAAAGCACTTGAGCCGCTAGTTCATACATTTCCAAATGCCGGATATTTAGCAAAAGTTATTTTTGCAATCGGTATTATCGGACTTGGACTGCTTTCTGTTCCCGTGCTTTCCGGTTCTGCATCATATGCGGTTTCTGAAGCATTTAATTGGAAAGAGGGTCTCAATCTGAAATTGAAAAAAGCTCATGGATTTTATGGTGTTATTACAATCGCGACTTTGATCGGGCTTTTAATAAATTTTATCGGTATTGATCCGGTTAAAGCGCTTGTTTTTACAGCGGTTATTAATGGAGTTGTTGCTGTACCGCTTCTTTTTCTAATCGGGAGAATTGCCCAAAATGAAAAAATTATGGGAGTACATAAAAGCGGAAAATTATCCAAAACACTTGTTTGGATTACCTTTGCCGGTATGGGGACTGCCGCTATTGCTATGTTTCTAACTCTTTGGCATTAACTATTTTTTTTAAAAATTAGTTCCTATAATAACCTCTCTCCAAAGTAGTTTCAGAAATAATAATCCTGTCGGTATGGCACGAGCTGTGCTTTGTCCTCCGATTCTATTACTTTCAATTGTTGGAAATTCTGTAATCTTTGCGTTTAATTTTAAAGCCCGGATTGTCATTTGAAACTCTATTGCAAAACCCGTCGCATCCAAACTAAGCGCATTAAATAACTCTTTATCAATTCCCCGGTATCCGTTAATGCTATCTGTTACCCGACCATGCCAGATGGTATTTACAAGAAGAGTAAATAATTGATTCGCTATCTTCCTAAATTTAAATATACTGTCGTCCTCCTCGTTTCTCGAACCTTTCATAAACCGTGATGCGATAACTAACTTACCGTTTTTTTTAATATGCTTTACAATTTTTTTTATATCTGCCGGATCTTCATTGCCGTCAGGACTGAAAAAGATTAAATATTTTCCTCGGGCTTTTTTTGCAGCCAATTTAAACGCTTCGCCTCTTCCCGGTTTCTTCTGTTTAATAACGGGAACATGATGTTTACGAAAAAACTCGACTGTGCCATCTGTGGAATTGTAATCTACTGCAAAAAATTCATCAACTGCTTGAAAAGGAATTTTTTTAATAAGCGACTTCATGCCATTTATTTCATTTCGTGTTAAAATAATAAGTGTTGTTTCTGTCATAATTTTTAAAATTTACGCAGGTTGATTGTATCACATAGTGCTTTTTTGTTGACTATTAAGATCAAATATTAGTATCAAATTAAAATTAGACGAGTTATTGACAACAGGTAATAGAGACGATACGCTTATTAAAGGTAAATACTGTGGTAAAATGCAAAAAATTAAATTTCTGGGAGCGTCAGGAGATGTAACCGGCTCTTCTTATCTTTTAACTGCCAGCGATAACACTGAAGTGCTTATCGATTTTGGCATGTTTCAAGGTCCGAAGAAAATCGATAATCTTAATTATCAACCCTTACAGTTTTCCCCGTCTCGTATTAAAGGCGTACTTTTGACTCATGCTCACCTGGATCATTGTGGAAGGTTGCCGCTTCTCGTATTTAACGGTTATTTCGCTAAGATATACATGACTGCGCCAACGCGTGCACTTGTCGAAGTTGTGCTTCGTGATGCTGCGAAAGTAGCTGAGAATGAATTTAAGCGTACACCGCTTTATGGCATCGATGAGGTGGAGAAAGTTCTTCAAATGATAGAAGTAATAAATTATGACCAGGAATTTAGAATCGGAAGCTTTGCAGTTACCTATAAAGACGCGGGTCATATTTTAGGATCAGCAAGTATTGAAATTATAGATACAAGCTCCAAAAATAAAGATAAAATTGTATTCAGTGGAGACCTGGGTAACAGTCCGGAAGATATTGTCAAACCTACAGAATATATTGATGCTTCTGATTTCGTCGTGATGGAAACGACCTATGGCGATAAGATACACCCGAAAGAAAATGCGACGCGAATTATTCAAGAGGAAATAAATATAGTAGAAAAAACAGGGGGAGTGCTTCTTGTTCCCGCTTTTTCAATTGAACGTACGCAAGAACTTTTACACCACATCAATCATTTAAAAAAAGATGGACTGGTACGTAGTGATACGCCGGTATTTTTAGACAGTCCTATGGGAATTTTAATAACGGAGATTTTTAAAGACTTTAAAAGCTTTTATAATGACGAGCTGTTGACACATACAGATAATCCATTTGGGTTTGAGGGGTTGGTTATTACAGAAGAAGCCCGGGATAGCAAAGAAATTATTCAGGCAATGAATCCTAAGGTTATCATTGCCGGATCGGGAATGATGAATGGCGGGAGAATAATTCACCACGTAGTGAATTATATATCGAGGGACACGACCCGGGTACTTTTTGTGGGTTTCCAGGCGGAAGAAACATTGGGCAGAAGAATTTTGGAAGGAGCGAGGAATATTTGGATCGATAAAACGCAGGTAAAAGTACGTGCGAAGATACGCGAAATTGCTTCAATGAGTTCGCATGCCGACCAACTAAATCTTCTCAAATGGCTTATCCATATTCGCGGTGTCAAGAAAGTATTTCTGACACATGGTGAGGAGAAGCCGAGGAAGATATTTGCAGAAAAAATAAAGCAGGCTAATATGATGCCTGCTGTTTTTCTGCCTGAAATCGGACAGGAACTTCCACTCCAAATTCAATATCGCTGATTTGAGGGTCTCCACATAAATATGTGCTCCTGAGCCTTATGGGGTGTCTCTTCCGAAATGATTTCAGCTTTGGGGGCGAGACGCCTGCAAAGTTCCAACACCCTTTCTGTGTCATATTCAAAAATATCCGGATCTTTCAACAGTTCCGGAGTTAAAAAGTTAAATACCAACCCAGTTCGAGTTAGACTCCACATTCTTTTAATCATCGCTTCAAGAAAAACATAATTATCCCCTTGCATATTCAGCGATAATGCTCCGGAGCAAAAAACGAAATCATAGTTAGTTTTTATATGATTTTGCAAAATATCTCCCTGAATAAAGTGTTCAGCTGGATAATTAGCTCGTGCTATATTAAGTGATGGACGATAGATATCGATTCCTGTATACTTTTTTATACCATTCTGTCTTAAAACTGCCGACAAATCAGCCGTTCCACAACCTACATCTAAACAACTTTTTCCTGCCAATGTACTATCTGCATAGTCTGCAATTCTAAGCATGATAGTAAAATTTTCGTTCTGGTTTCCCGGAAGCCAGCCATTTTTCATGCCCATTTGAAAAAACTGGTCATAAATATTCGCATTACGAATTAAATCTGTTTCCGATAACCATTTAAACTTTTTTGTAAAAAACATATTCTTGATTATATATAATTTGTAAAGTTATTAATATAGTAAAAATTGTGAACGAGTAAATAAAGTATACAATAATTTAATAAAGTATTCAAGAAGGTTGCTATATTGTCTCTGGATTGAACAATTAAAACAATAAATATCGCTGATTTGGATTTCTTCAATTCGCTTGAAGTAGAAAAGAATTTCAGTTACAATTAATGCCATGTTCAAACCGGTAGATCCGAAAGTTGATTTTTCTGCTCTCGAGCGCGATTTGCTTAAAAAGTGGTACGAGAAAGGAATTGTAGACCATTATCTCCACAAGAATGATTTAGCAAAAAAGAAGTTCTCCTTTTTAGACGGCCCAATTACCGCCAATAATCCGATGGGAGTTCATCATGCATGGGGAAGAACGTATAAAGATCTTTGGCAGAGGTTTCACAACATGCGCGGCTATAGACAGCGCTTGCAAAACGGTTTTGACTGTCAGGGATTATGGGTTGAAGTAGAAGTTGAAAAAGAATTGGGATTAAGATTTAAGAAAGACATTGAGAACATTGTCCCGGGAGACAGAAAAGCCAGTATTGCCAAATTTGTTAAGCTTTGTAAAGAACGTGTCCTCAAATACAGCCAAATTCAAACAGAGCAAAGTAAAAGGCTGGGAAATTTCATGGATTGGGACCGCTCATATTACACTATGTCAGATGAAAATAATTATATGATTTGGCATTTTCTCAAAACATGTTTTGAGAAAGGCTGGATTTATAAAGGCAAAGACAGCGTTCCGTGGTGTCCGCGTTGCGAGACCGCGATTTCTCAACATGAAATGTTGACCGAGGATTATAAAGAAGTAGTACATGAATCAATTTATATTGAATTTCCGGTTGTAGGGAGTAAAAACGAGTATCTATTAGTCTGGACGACAACTCCCTGGACAATTCCGGGAAATATTGCAGTTGCAGTTGATAAAAAAATGGATTATTCGTTAGTCGAAGGGAAAACAGGTGATCTTTATTGGATTGCGCAGGAGAGAGTTGAGCCGGTATTTAAAAAGAATTATAAAAGAGTTGTTAAAACTGTAAAAGGAAAAGATCTGGTTGGTTTAAAGTATCAGGGTCCTTTTGACGAGATCGAGGGAGTTGCTGAAGTGGCTAAGGCAAATCCCGATACGTTTCATACGGTAATTGAGACAGATGATTTAATCATGCCGATATCTACTGTCGAAGGAACAGGACTGGTGCACACTGCTGTTTCCGCCGGTTCTGAAGATTTCAGATTGGGGAAGAAATTAGGATTACCGATTATTCCCCTGATTGAAGACAATGCTGATTATTTGCCCGGCTTAGATTTTCTGTCGGGTAAAAATGCAAAAAAGCATCCGGAAATGATTTTCGATTTTCTTAAAGAAAGGGAAGAAAAAGGAGAAAATTGGATATTTTTGATTGAAAGATATAAGCATCGATATCCTGCTTGCTGGCGATGCAGAACTGAACTGGTTTGGAAAGTTGCTGACGAATGGTACGTTGCAATGGATCGGACCGAGCGAGAGCGAGGGAGATCGCCTGCGAGCGTCAGCGAGACAGGGGTGGATCAGACCGAGCAATCGAAAGCAGAGGTAAAGGGGAAAGGGAAAACTCTGAGGGAGCAAATGATTGATACGGCAAAAATGATTGAATGGCATCCGGAATTCGGTTTGGATCGCGAGCTGGATTGGCTTAGGAACATGCATGATTGGCTGATCAGTAAGAAGAATCGCTATTGGGGACTCGCATTGCCTATCTTTGAATGCAAAAAATGTGGCAATTTTGAAGTTATAGGCAGTAAAGAAGAACTGAAGGAAAGGGCAGTTGCGGGCTGGAAAGAATTTGAAGGCCATTCTCCACATAAGCCGTACATTGACGAAGTAAAAATGAAATGCCGGAAGTGCGGTGAAATTGTTTCGAGAATTGAAGACGTCGGAAATGTCTGGCTTGATGCCGGAATTGTTCCTTTCTCAACCTATATTGACCCGGTCACGAAAGAACTTAGCTATACCACTGACAAGAAATATTGGAAAGAATGGTTTCCGCCTGATTTTATTACAGAATCATTCCCGGGACAATTTAAAAACTGGTTTTATTCAATGATTGCCATGTCTACAGTTCTGGAAAAGCGCAATCCGTTCAAAAAAATCTTTGGCTACGGTTCTGTTTTAGCAGAAGACGGTAGGCCAATGCATAAATCGTGGGGTAATGCAATTGAATTTAATGAGGGTGCAGACAAAATCGGCGTTGACGTCATGCGATGGATGTATGTAAGTAATGATCCGGAGCAAAATCTTTTGTTCGGATATAAAAAGGCAGATGAAACAAGACGCAGATTTCATTTAATGCTGTGGAATATTTATAATTTTTTCGTCACATATATAAATATTGATAATTGGGAAATAGAAAATAGGAAATGGAAAATGGGAGACAAGAAAAATATTTTGGACAAATGGATTCTAAGTCGATTACAAAATACTATTTTGATCGTTACTGGTTCACTAGAAGAACTAAAACCACAAAGATCAACGGAGGCAATCGAGAATTTCGTCAACGATTTGTCACTTTGGTACATTAGAAGAAGTCGGGACAGAGTAGGATCGACAGCAACAGACGAACAAGATAAGCAAGCATTTTACGAAACGTGCTTTAGTGTTTTAATTACACTTTGTAAATTACTGGCCCCCTTCACACCGTTTTTAGCCGATGAAATATATCAAAACTTAACCGGCGAAGAATCTGTTCATCTCTCAGACTGGCCGGAAGTACAAGAGAAATTAATAGATGACGCATTAGAAAGCCAGATGATTATGGTAAGAGATGTAGTAGCATCAGGATTATCCGTAAGAAAAAACCTTGGCATCAAAGTAAGACAGCCGCTTGGGCAGTTATGGTTTGCTGGTTTTCTTGCTAAGGAACAGAAAGTATGGAAGCCTTTTGAACAACTAATCAGAGACGAATTGAATGTTAAAGAAATTTGTTATTCCTATGCCGAAGAAATTTGGAAAAATAAAAATAATATAGAACTATTGACAGCCCAGGATAAAAAAGTAGGTACCAATAGTGGACAATATTTGAATATTGAAATTACACCGGAACTAAAAGCAGAAGGGGAAGCGCGGGATATTATACGGAAAATTCAGGAAGAGCGGAAAAAATTAGGTACCAAAATGGATGAAAAAATTGATGTTGTTTTGCCTGATTATCCGGAGGAATTTACAATATATATTAAAAAACAAGCATTAATCCGCAACCTGACGAAAGGGAATATCTTCGAATTAATCCGTTTATGATAAGACATCGACTGCTCACTATCGATTGGTGGCTTCTAACACCGGTTATTGTTCTGGTTAGCGTCAGTCTTACCGTACTTTTTTCACTCAGTAGTGAGTTTTTTACCTCGCAGCTGGTAGCACTTTTTCTGTCAGTTATTATTTTCCTTTTTATTTCTCAGATGGATATTACGAGATTTAAGCCTTTTGCAAATATAATTTACTTTGCGTCTCTTATTTTTTTGACCATAGTGCTTATTATCGGTATAGAAAGTCACGGAGCGGTGCGTTGGGTATCGATTTTCGGAATTCAGCTTCAATTTTCTGAGATTTGTAAACCATTTCTTGCTCTATCCCTCGCTGCATTTCTGTCTGAGCGGAGCAATATGTCGGCGAAATCATTCTTAACAAGTATTTGTTTTCTCATTCCGGTAATTCTTCTTCTTTTTCTTCAGCCAGACCTAGGTAACACGGTTATTTATATTTGCGTCGCGCTGTCTACACTTCTCGTCTTTGGTTTTCCAACCCTTTGGTTTTTCTTGGGAATGATTCCGCTTATTGTAATTTCCCCATTTATTTGGAGCTTACTCCATGATTATCAGAGGCAGCGAATTATGACATTTATTCATCCCTCACACGATCCTTTGGGAAAATCTTATAACGTTATTCAAGCAATTATCGCAGTTGGGTCGGGGATGTTTCTGGGAAAAGGACTGGGAGAAGGCAGCCAGTCGGGACTTAGATTTCTGCCTGAGCGACAAACCGATTTTATCTTCGCGACACTTTCTGAAAAATTAGGTTTTTTAGGGTCACTAATTATACTTTTTGCTTTCTTCTTTTTGTGTTATCGTATTCTTATTATCATACGCAGAACTGATGATATTTTTTCAAAAATTCTGGCAACTTCGGCTTTTTGTTTTATTATTATCCATTTCTTTACCAATATAGGCATGAATCTGGGGCTAGTTCCCGTTGTCGGTATTACATTACCCTTTGTTTCCTTCGGAGGAAGCTCACTTTTATCAAATTTTATTTTAATCGGTTTTGTGTCCAATATCAGTACATCTATACAAAACAACAAGGTGCTTGAAATTCATTGACTCTTAGACCTAATCTTGATTATTCTGTGTCTTGTCCCAAGCTTTCCAGTTTGCTATAATAAACTCATTAATCTATGAAATATGCAGTTATTCAAACCGGTGGTAAACAATATCGTGTCTCAGAAGGGGATATTTTAGAAGTTGAGAGATTACCTTACGATCCGGATAGACAGTTTGGTCTAGACGTTCTTTTGTATAATGCTGACGGTGATTTACAAATTGGTAAACCGTTTGTCGATGGTATTTTGGTCCAGGCAACAGTTTTGGCAGATACGAAGGGACAAAAACTCAGGGTTTCTAAGTTTAAGTCAAAAGTACGGTTCAGAAGAGTAACCGGACACAGACAATATCTCTCGCAAATTAAAATTGACCATATCGGAGAAAAGGTGAATGAAGCAAAAAGAGGTGTTTCTGTGAGCGTAGAGGAGCAAGCAAAAGTAAAAACTACAGTGAAACAAGCTAAAAAGAATTAAGCTTGACATTTGTGAAAAGTGACGATAGAATAAGGGTAATTTTCACAACAAACTATGGCACACACAAAAGCACAAGGTTCGGTAAAAGGTAATCGCGATTCGATAGCAAAACGTTTAGGTATAAAGATTTATGGCGGAGCAAAAGTCCAGCCGGGGCATATCATCGTCAGACAAAAAGGAACGAAATTTTTTGCCGGAGACGGGGTTTCAATGGGGAATGATTATACATTATTTGCGCTGCGTAACGGCACTGTAAATTTTAAAACATTGCGAGGTAAACAATATATCGAGGTAATCAATGGATAATCCTATCGATAAAATTTACGAGCTGGAAACGAACCAGTTACAGTCAAATCCTCTTCAACCGCGAGGTGTTATTACTCAGGACTCTCTTACCGATCTCGTAGAATCAATACGTGAACAAGGAATTCTGGAACCGATTGTGGTTGCCGAGACTCCCGCCGGATATCAAATTATTGCCGGTGAGAGAAGATGGCGGGCGGCGAAATTGGCAGGTCTTCAGAAAGTGCCGGTAGTGGTTCGAAAAACTACCCCGCAGGGAATGCTGGAAATGGCAATTGTTGAAAATGTTCAGCGCGAAGACCTAAATCCGATCGAAAGGGCACTTGCGTATAAGAGGTTGATTGATGAATTCGGACTCGGAACAAACGAGGTAGCGAGACGTGTCGGAAAAAGTGCTCCGACGGTCTCAAATACGATTCGTCTCTTATCTCTTCCGGATGCGATAAAAGATGCATTGGTTGCGAATGTTATCACAGAAGGCCATGTTCGACCTCTTATTTCTCTTGGAGATCCGAAGATAATGCTTGAGATTTTTAAGAAAATTCTGAGAGATAATTGTACAGTCCGCCAGACAGAAGAAATGGCTCGTCAAGCAAAAAGCGGAATTCAAGATCATGAGCCTAAAAAAATAAATTCTATTGTCTACATACCGGAACAAGACTCGATGGCGAAAGAAATTCAGGAAAAATATATGTTTTCTAGAGTGAGAATTCATCAATCAGGAAGACTGGCAAGAGTTATTATCGAAATTAAAGGAGAGCCGGAAACAACGACAGAACGGTTAAAACTTCTCTACCGTATCCTAACGGAATCGGAATAAATTAGTTCCCAAAAGGATTTTTCACTGTCCTCATATGATTTACCGGCCAATACACGAAAAATGATCTCCCGATAATAGCAGATCTCTGTAAAAGTCCCCATTCCCTAGAATCAGAACTGTACGGCCTGTTGTCCCCCATGACAAGATATTCGTTTTGAGGTATCTGAACAGGCACATCTTCTTTCATAAATGCGCCTCCATAGGTTCGAATATCACTTTTCAAATATACGCTTTCATCAAGTTTCTTTCCGTTAATATTAACAAACCCATTCATAAGAGTCACCGTCTCTCCCGGAAGACCGATGACCCGCTTAATGTAATCTTTTTCCCTATCAACCGGTGCGATAAACACTATTACATCCCCTCGTTTCGGATCATCAAATCTGAGACTAATGAGATTAGTTAAAATATACTCACCATTTTTGAACGTCGGATACATAGAGTCTCCACTTACCTGAAAGGGCCGGAAGAAAAAAATATAAATAACGAGAAAAATTGATGCGGCGAGGAGAAGGGTTTGGATCGTGTCTACAAAAAAGCTATAAATGTATTTAACAACAGATAAAAACATGCTTATCTATTATTTTAGATTTGGCTCCGTTTGTCAATCGGAAAAGTTTTTGTTAAGATAGAGAAGAACGTTATGTATTTTTCTGGCCGGTTAGCTCAGTTGGTTAGAGCGTTGCATTCACATTGCAAATGTCGGAGGTTCGAATCCCTCACCGGCCACGAAAATAACGTCACCGTTAATTTCTCATACCCTTATCCGCTTTAGGTATTTGGTAAACTATTCGTTTCTAAAAAAATCTGAACCCCCAACCTCATATTAAATAAAAATTCAAAGAGGTACTCAAGTAGGTTAGAAACTTGTTATAAAAAGTATTATAAAATTAGTACGTACTTACGAGAAGACTAAATTGTTACATCTACATAAACTATTTCAAATTTTTCGGATAAACAACACGTTTCTTAAGAATTGATTCTGATCGTTTAGTGACGGCAGAATTGTTTATCGCATGTTCTATTAGGTAAAAGCTTATATATGCTATCGGTAAGTAAATCAATATAAGCTTGGGGTAAAAAGCCATTGAAAGCATGTTTAGCATATTTGCAATTACAACATATCCCAGCAGTTCTTCCTTATGATAATGAGCGGCTAACAAAAATACGCCAAGTATTAAAGAAATAAAAGCAGGATAAGAATATCTAAAGCTAGATACCATTATCCACGGCTGATTTGTTGTGGGGAACGAGAGAAACCATAAAATGGTGAATAAACCCAGTAGAAATAATTTATCTACCCCGTAAATATTTTGTTGCTTTTTGAGAATAAACTTACTAAACAGTGAGGCAATTGCAATAAGTGGAGAGAATAACCAAAGTTTATATTCGCCAAAGCCTGCATCAAACATTTGTAAAGGGTGTAGAAGTGTTTCTTTCCATACAGTGTCATAAGAAGCTGGGATAGGCCCATGAAATCCAAGTAGGGTTACAGGATAAAATGGATCGTTGGTGGCTAGGTAATTTCTCAAATACCAAAACAATCCAAATAATGAGAGTGGTATTAAAAATACAATGACTCTGAAAATATTTAAAGCAGGGAATACTTTTCTTATAGAGAAAACTAATAAAATGAGCATAAACATAGGTGCTGAATACTTTGAACCAATCAACATCCCAAGAACGAAACCAAGTTTGGCAAAATAACGAATACTCCTTTCGGGATTTTCCAATAGGATAATGCTTAAGACATAAAATACTGCCACCCAAACATCTATACTGACAGCATTAAACCACCGCATAATGACGTTTAGAGAAAAAATAGTTATAGCAAACAGGAGTGCATTGTAATACTTAAGTCTAAAAATTAATCCAAGTTTCCAACAACAAAAAAATAGAATAACTGCAGCGAATAAATTAGAGAGTGTCAGAGGAATATGAAAAAAAAGAAAAATAGAGTTAATAGCCTCAGAGGAGCCGGGGAAATACCATTTTGGATATTTAAAATGTGCAGCATTTAGAAAATGACCATCAAGAATTGATTGTGAAATAGGAATATGATAATCGTAACTGTCTCCAAGTGCAGGAATAGGATTTAATAAACCGGCATAACAATAATAAACAAAATAATAAATAGCAATAAGAAGTGCGATTTTTGTAAGTGTGACAACTTTTATCATTAAAACTATTTTAACAAGTTTTTATTATTTTATACAGTTTATATAAACTATTCGATTTCGTACATGAGTTTAGGTGACTTATTATCTAACACGAATACAATCACTGGCATGAAGGAGAAACAGGCGATGCTACTGGTCCAAACGTGCATTTTCAAATAAACCTGTACAAAATACCGATAAACCCGAGGATATTTTTGTCAGGGAATCCATGATATTGCCTTTTTCTTATACCCTAAAATGTGTATAATAAGAGTATTGTTTCTTAAAAAAACAATATTTAAAAGCCTTAGTAAACAGTAAGCTTTTAAGAGTAAAAAATACTTTCGCTTATGTTATTTTAGCAACGTTTGTAGTTACTTACTAATAAGAATTCAATAATTATGACAGTCAATGTTGTTTCCGAAGCAGAATTCTTTTCCAAGGATCATGGTGTTTACACAGCGTATATTAATCAGGTCGAAATGCTGCGAAAAAAACAAATTCATGTCATCATTAATTCCCGCCGTCAAGCCGACATTCTACATTTCCATACGCTCGGGCCGTTTAGCCTTGTTAAACTGCTTACTTCTCGTGTTCCGACTGTTGTCTCAGCTCATATCATTCCCGATTCGTTTAAAGGCAGCCTGAAGGGGGAGAAGTACTGGGGCGGTATATCCTCACGTTATTTACGGTTTTTTTATAATAAAGCAGATTTAGTACTGGCTGTCGCGCCGCAGGTTAAGAAACAGCTTTTGGACTTGGGTGTAAAAAGCAGAATTGAAATTTTCCCGAATCCCATTAACGAAGACATATTTAAAAAAGATCCCAAGTGCCGCAGTACCGGAAGAAAGTTACTGGAAATAACAGAAAACGATATACTTCTTCTTGGAGCAGGCCAGGTTCAGCCTAGAAAGGGCATAGAGGATTTTATTTTAATTGCCAAAGCACTTCCGCAGTATAAATTCCGCTGGATTGGCGGTAAGCCGTTTAAAGGTCTTACTGCGGAAAACAGTAAGCTAAACGAATTGATTGAAAATAAACCCGATAATTTTGATTTTGCAGGACCATTTAGCTATTCGGATATGCCAAGTATCTATAACGGCGCCGATATTTTCCTTTTTCCTTCTCTTCAGGAAAACGCACCCATGGCAATTATTGAAGCAGCCGCGTGCGGCCTGCCGTTACTTCTTAAAAACTTACCGGAATACAAATTGTTATACGTAAAAGGCTACTTATCTGCAGATAGTGTAGATGACTACGAAAAGCTTATTAAAAAACTAATTGAGGATGGCCGGTTCTATAAAGATTCGGTTACGGGAAGCAAGTATATTGCGGAGAAATTTTCCACAGATGCATTGGGAGATACATTAATAAATTATTATCAATCTTTGTTGACAAGCTAAGACCATTTCGGGTTTAAAAATTCCCTTATGAAAATTCTGTTTTTCTGCAGACTATTTTATCCCCATATTGGCGGCGTAGAAAAGCACGTCTTGGAACTTTCCAAAGAATTAAGTAAAAAAGGAAACGAAATTGTCATTGTTACAGAACAGATTTCTGAAAATGACAAAACTGCCGAACAACTCGAAATACCCGAAAGTAAGACAAAAATTCAAATTTATCGAATTCCTGTAGGGAAAGACGATTATTTTAAAAAATTAAGAATATGGAAGTGGTTCTGGCAGCACAGAAATCTGCTGCAAAATGCCGATATTATTCATATCCACGATGTATTCTTCTGGTATTTGCCATTTCGGTTTCTAAGCCCTCTTAAACGGGTCTACGTGACCTTCCACGGATATGAGAGCTATCCGATTCGGAAAAAAGCAATAATGGTAAGAAAAATTGCCGAGAAGTTATCATGGGGAAATATCTGTATCGGGGATTTTATTACGAAATGGTATATGACAAAGCCTACATTTGTGTCTTACGGCGCGGTGGATACCGGGCAAAATATTCTCAAAATTCAAAAGGTAAAAAATGAGTCAGCCGTCTTTATCGGCCGGCTTGATGAACAAACGGGCATACTTGAATATATAAAAGCGGTTAAAACCATAAAAAAGAAATATCCACAATTTGAGTTATTGGTCGTAGGGGACGGAAAATATAGAGAATTAGTGAAGGGAAATAGTAAAATAATAGGTTTCCGAAATAATCCTGAGCAATATTTTGCAACTTATCATTTTGCTTTTGCTTCCAGATACCTCTCGATACTTGAAGCCTTGTCTGCCAAACGATTGGTTTTTGCACTCTTCGATAACCCGGTGAAAGAAGATTATCTGCGAATGGCGCCGTTTGCACCATTTATTATTATCAAAAAAGACCCGGAAAAATTAGCAGAAAAAGTGGAATATTTCTTAGGACATCCCGAAAAAGAAAAAGAGAATATTGAAAAGGGCTACGAATGGGTGAAAGGGGAGACTTGGAGAAAAATGGCCCAAATTTATTTACAATTATGGAAAGAAAACAAACTCGAATAAGTAAATCTATGTTGTAAATTTCCCTTTAGAATAGAATCATATATAATATGACTGAGAGTTGCAATAAATAGATGAGTGACGCTATAAAAATTATAAATAATTGTAAAATAGGTAAAAATACGAAAGTATATAATTTCGCTAATCTTTATGGTTGCGAAATAGGAGAGAATTGTAGAATTGGTTCATTTGTTGAAATCCAAAAGGGAGTCAAAATAGGCAATAGAGTAAAAATAGAGTCTCATACTTTTATTTGTGAAGGCGTGACGATTGAAGATGACGTTTTTATCGGACACCATGTAGTTTTTATTAACGATAAATATCCCCATGCGAGTAAACGTTCAAAAGAATTACAAACTGAAGAAGATTGGAAAATACTCCGGACTCTAATTGGTAAAGGTGCATCTATCGGTTCAAATGCTACCATCCTTGGCGGAATAACGATTAGCGATTATGCTATGGTTGGAGCAGGTTCCGTTGTTACGAAAGATATTCTGCCATATACAGTTGTTATCGGTAATCCCGCGAAAATAATACGTAAATTACATCCTTAAGCGGAGAAAAACAATATCCCTGAGTGATGAAACCACTAATTTGAGATTACCCCCCGAACTTTTTCTTTTTATCCGTTTGCTGAAATCAATAGGTACACTTGCGATTTTCTTTCCATTTTTAGCCGCGCGAATAATCATTTCGGCTTCAAAAAAAACGCTTTTTGACACAAGCGGGAATGAATGAATTAGTTCTCGCTTGATAACTTTTATGCTCCCTGCATCAATAGTTCTAGTTTGAAATAGGATATATGGTAAAAAATTATAAAAAAATGAAACAATTTTTCTATAGAACGAATAATCGGAATAGGTTCTTTTACCAATCACAATATCTGCTTGATTTTTATCTGCAAAAAGTAACAATTTTTTGATATCTTGAGGATTCCAATCTCCATCTACACTAAAAAGAACGATATAAGCATATCCGGCAGTTTTATAAAGGTTTAATATTGTTTTTGCAATTCCTTGATTTTGTTTATTGAAGATAAGTTTAAAACAACGATTATACATAAAATGCTTTTTTAAGATTGAACGTGAACCATCGGTACTTTTATCATCACAAACAATTATTTCGTATTTAGCGCATATACTCTTCATGACCTTTTCGCATTCTTTTAGTTGTAAAACTGCAGTTTTTTCATTATTAAAAAGGGGAATGACGAGCGATGCTTCAGATAAAAAAGATTTCATAGAATGATTTCCCGGTGGGTTATAAGTGCTTGCTCTATTTTTTCCAGTAAAGTTACTACTTTTAATCCTTCCTGCCCATCAGTCAAGGGCTCTTTATTTGCTGCGATACACTCTATGAAATGTATAAGCTCGGTAGATAACGCTTCTTTTTGTTCCAAGTGGGGAATAATAATATCTCCACTTCTATACGCAGGAGAAAAAGGAGTGACAGACAGAGGAGAAGGAATAACCCCCTTATCATAAAGTTTTATTTTTTCAGTCGGCTCAATATCATTATATACAATCATTTTTTTACTTCCTCCGATAAGAATAGAACGAATTTTTACCGGAGAGAGCCAACTTACATGAATGTGAGTTGATATATTATTTTCAAGTTGTAAAAAAATATGCGCAACTTCATACTGATTACCAATGAATGCAGATCCAAAAGCTTGAATAGAAATAGGCCTTTCAGGGAAAAGGTGAGTAATAATTGACAGGTCGTGAGGGGCTAAATCCCAGATAACGCTTGCATCCTTTTGAATTATTCCCAGATTAATTCTTGTACTGTCATAATAATAAATTTTTCCGAGTTCGTTATGAGTAATAAATTGTTTGATTTTTTTTATTGTCTCAGAATACACAAAGGTATGCCCAACCATTAATAATTTTCTCTGTTTTTTGGCAAGTTTAATTAACATACCTGCCTCATCGCTGGTTGCTGTCATCGGTTTCTCAATCAGCACATGCTTTTTTGCTTGTATTGCTTTCTTAGCTAGTTTAAAGTGAGTCTTAATTGGAGTTGCTATAATTACCGCATCAATTGCAGAATTATTTAAAATTAAGGAATAATGTTGTGCCATCGATACATTCGGAAAGTCTTTTTTCAAGGCCTGCAGCCTTTCTTTTTTAATTTCGCAACCATAAACTTGTGAAACCTGCGGAATATTAAGTAAATTTCTTACCAAATTCGGTCCCCAATATCCGAGTCCTATAACCGCAACATTTATTTTTTTCATTGTATGGTAAAATTGTAACCGTAGTATACACTATGCAAAATAATTTTGGAATAAAAATAAAAGTTCCATTTACCGATCTATCGGTAAAAGATCAGAAAATATTTTTAAAGAAAATAAATACTGTATTGAAAAGAGGAAATTTTGTTTTAGGCAAAGAAGTTGACATGTTTGAGCGGGAGTTCGCAGCGTATTTAGAGGTAAAGTACTGTGTCGGAGTGGCGTCGGGAACCGACGCAATTTTACTTGCGCTCAGAGCTTTAGATATTTCTCAGGACGATGAAGTCATTGTTCCCGCATTTACCTTTGTAGCAAGTGCGACACCAATTCTTATGCTTGGTGCTCGGGCGGTTTTTGTTGACATAAAACCAAATTTACCAATTATTGATGAGAACAAAGTTGAAAAAGCAATAACTAAAAAAACAAAGGCAATTATCGCTGTACATTTATATGGTTATCCATGCAATTTGCAGGAACTGCAATCAATTGCAAAAAAACACAGAATAGCTTTAGTAGAAGATGCATCTCAAGCGCACGGTTCGTTATATAAGAACAAAAAAATCGGATCTTTCGGAGATATCGCAACATTTTCTTTTTATCCAACGAAAAATCTTGGAGCTTTTGGTGATGCAGGTGCTATCGTGACATCCGACAAATTGTTCTATGAAAAATTACTTCTGCTTCGCAATCATGGACAGGCAACAAAATATGCGTATAAAATTCTTGGATATAACAGTAGACTTGATTCTTTGCAGGCGGGAGTTCTTAGGCTAAAACTAAAATCTCTTGACACGGAAAACAGAAAGAAAAAAATCCTCGTGAATAAATACGTATCTAAATTATCTAATTTACCAACAAAAATATGTTTTATAGATAATAGAGTTGAAGCGCAGCCAGCCTTTCATCTTTTTGTCATTCGGACAAAAGAAAGAGATCGTCTTAAAGAATTTTTGCAAAAACGAGGAATTGTATGTGCAATTCACTACCCGACTGCGCTTCCCGACGAGTCAATTTTTAATTATAAAAAAAATAATAAATATTATCTCAACGCCAGGAGATTTGCCTCATCCGTTTTATCGCTTCCTCTGTTTCCCGGTATGTCTGAGAGACAACTGCAATTTGTTACGGATTCGATTATTGCATTCCTTCAAAATATTAAAACAGCATTAGTATAGATATCTTATAACACTAATAATCTTTATACTTTTATCAAGTATTCTTTTTCTTATTCGAAAGATACCGTTTGCTAAGCCCCTCAATTCTAATCTTTTCATTTTTTGTTTTTAACCTACTCTGTCTGTAACCTTCTATTGGCTTTTCAAAAAAGAAATAGATACAGAATGAAAATATAATGGTTGTAATAATAAAGAGAAGTGTTGAGAAACTTTGGTTTGGTTTGATTGAGAATACCGTTAATAACACTGAAATAACTAATAGATGTGAAAGATAGATAGGATAAGACAGTTCACCAATAAGTCTGTCAAAAGGAATTCTTTTCGTCAACTTAAAAATAAAAGGTACAGCAAACATCATTAAGAAAATAAAAGACCACTCTTTTATGGGAAATATACTGGTAAGATGATAATCAATCGGTATAGCGGAATAGAAAATTATTAAAATAATAATAAAGGTGAATATCCCTATCAACAAACGTAAAGGAATATCCCTTTCCCTTATTAACAAATATATCCTATAGGATATTACACCAAAAAGAAAATAAATGATAACCTCGGGAAAGAACCAATCTCCTATTGGTTCTTTCCCTAATCTAAGAATAATAAATACTAAAAAATGTGAACATAAAGCGATCACTGATAATTTGAATATAAATTTATTGCTTTTTTTAACTATGAATGGCGCCACCAAGTAAAAATATAATTCTAAGACGAGAGTATATGCCTGGGGTAAAGTCAATATTTGTCTATAATTCGTATTTATCTGTAGAACATCATTTCTAATGATTAACGTTATATCATTGATAATATTGAAAAAAGAATTATTCAAGAAATTTTTATGTAAAAAGAAGAAGTTAAACGCAAACGTTAGAAACAATATAAGCCAATAAGTAGGAAAAATACGGAAAAATCGATTCGTGATAAAAAGCATATATCCACCATTTTTACCAATATATTTCTCATTAAGAATAAGTGACATATAAAACCCTGATATGATATAAAAAGATCTAAGAGCCGGATCTCTACCCAAAAGCGTAATTCCGAAGAGTGGAAAAGAATGGTGGATTACGATGCTTAAAGCGAGAAGAGTTCTGATAAGTCCCATATAGGCAGTAAAAGTTTACCATAGTTTTAGCCTATCTGCCTATGGAAAAGGGTAAATTATTTTCAATTATTTAGTATAATAATATAGTGTAAACTATGTCTGTATCACATCTTTTGGTAATTAATAGTAT
The DNA here is from genome assembly GCA_963790825.1 of Candidatus Levyibacteriota bacterium. Lineage (GTDB taxonomy): Bacteria > Patescibacteriota > Microgenomatia > Levybacterales > UBA12049 > CAWBPM01. The sequence goes on from CAWBPM010000002.1 coordinate 62,125, forward strand.
TCTTTATTCTGTTCTTTTGGGTATTGTGATTGTCTTTTATACGTATATATACCCGAAAAAGAAAATCTCATTACTTATCTTGCTTGTCCTTATAGCTCTTTTGCCTCTTCTGAGTATTATAAGATCGGGAACCTATGAAAGTGGCGATTTATCTACCCATATAATGGAATCAATATATTTTTTTAAGGTTCTTGCTCAGGGAAATTTATTTCCTATTTGGGGTGGGGAGATGAATGCTACCTATGGATATCCCGCCTTTCTTTTTACCTACCCCCTTCCATTTTATGTAACAACAGTTTTTCATTTAATGGGATTTTCTTTTATCAATAGCGTAAAGCTTTTATTAGCTGCAGCGTATCTGTCATCGGGCTTATTTATGTTTCTGTGGCTTAAAAAAGAAGTAAAAGAAAAAGCAGCCTTTGTCGGAGCGCTCTTTTATCTCTTTGCACCGTATCATTTGGTAGATCTTCATTTCAGAGCTGATGTCGGAGAAATACTTGCATTCGTTTTTTTGCCACTTTCGCTCCTGGCAGCAAAAAATTTATTCCAAAGTGGATCGATCCGATGGTTCCTTCTTGAAGTTCTGGCACTTTCGGCACTCATACTTTCTCATCCTGCAATATCTATGGCAGGATTTCCTGTAATTCTGGTATATATTTTGGTGCTTATCGGGAATCAGCCTAAAAAGAGAAAAATTATGTTGTTTGTGCAGGCACTTGGTTTTCTATCTGCTTTGCTCCTTACATCTTTTTATTTAGTTCCTGTGTTGGGAGAATTACGCTTTACCTTAAATCACCACATACCAGGAAGCATTAGCTTTACTCCTTTTACAGAGCTTCTATACGCTCCTTGGCGATATGGGTTTCTTTTTCAAGGACCGAAAGGCCAACTTTCTTTTCTTTTAGGATATCCGAGTCTACTCGTTATATTTCTTGCAGTAGTCTTTCTTATTAAGAAAAAGATTTTACAATCTGAAAAAGCTCTATTCCTGGCATCACTTGGAGTTGTCAGTGTTTCTATTTTTCTCATGCTGAATGTATCAAAACCTCTTTGGGACTTCATACCTTTATTAAAAAGTTTTCAGTTTAGTTACCGTTTATTGGGAATTACTATGTTTGCAGGATCTGTCTTAGCTGCTCTAGTAGTAAATAAGATGAAAAAAAAAGCGTTAATTTTTTGCTTATGTTTATTCGTCATATTTTCAACGATTTTGAACTGGGGAAATAGAAAAAACATACCGGAGGTAACAGATACTATATTAGAAAATAAAATTCCTTTTACTGCAACAAACGGAGCAGGATTAGGGCAGGCTGTTCCGATGTGGGCTGATCCAAAAAATACTTGGGCAAGAGTGATTCCTACAAATCATCTTGAGGTTATACAAGGAAAGGGGTCAGTAAAAGAACTAGAGCGAGAAAATATATATCACCTCTATCAAGTTGACGCTCGCACAGAGTTACATCTTCGAGAAAACACCCAGTATTTTCCAGGCTGGAATGTTTTCGTAGATCAAAAATTACAACAAATCCATATTCTTAACTCTTCCTCACCTAAGGGTTTGATTTCCTTCGTTGTTTCTAAAGGAAATCATAAAATAAGTATTGTTTTTCAAGATACATTTATGGTACAAGTTGGGAAGATGATAAGTATCGGTACATTATTTTTACTTTTTATAGGAATTATCACTATACAGGTTGTGAAAATAAGAAAATAATTTTATATGATTGAATTAAATAGTCCTTATCATCTCTCATATATTAATTTCTTTTTAGTTATAACCATTACCATTTGTCTCCTTATTTATCGCTTCATTTTCCCTAAAAGAAAAATACATATATTTGCGTTGCTCCTTATTATATCGGTGGTTCCTACACTCAGTATCTTTAGAGCAGGCACGTATAGAAGTGGAGACTTAACCCCCCACTTTGTTCAATTAATTGATTTTTATAGAAATCTAAGTGAAGGGGTACTTATTCCTCGCTGGGCAGGAGATCTCTGTGGGGGTTACGGTTGTCCTGTTTATATTCTCGAATATATTTTGCCATATTATTTTGCTTCATTTTTTCACTTTATCGGGTTCTCATTTTTAACAAGTATAAAACTTGTGTTAGTAGGTGCATTTATTACATCCGGAATAACTATGTATCTGTGGGCAAAAGAAGAATTCGGTAAAATCTCAGGATTTTTGGCAGCTATTTTTTATCTGTTTGCACCATATCATTTAATTGATTTTCATTTTCGGGGTTCTGTTGGTGAAATTTTATCGTTTGTTTTTATCCCGATACTTTTTCTTTTTACAAAAAAACTTATCGAGACGAATGCCAGGAAATATTTTTTTCTTGAAACATTAGCTGTTTTTTCTCTTATTCTTACACATTCAAGTACCACAATTATTTCTTTACCACTAGCTGTTTGTTATGCTGTAATTGTTTGGTTTAGAAAAAAAGATAAGTCAATAAAAGACATCGTTTTATTTTTTGCTTCTATAATCTATGGTATTTTACTTTCTACCTTTTATTGGCTTCCTGCTTTGAGAGAAGTACAATACACTTGGTGGGTTAATACAACTTTTGGTGACTTTAAGCCGATAGCAGAATATCTCTACTCGCCTATTTTATATGGATTTTTATTTCAGGGACATCAAGGTGAATTCCGTCTGATTATTGGCTACTTTCATTTATTGGCAATTTTTTTGGCGATTTTCTTTCTTTTGAAAAATAAGATTGATAAAAATTTAAAATTTTTATTATTATTTTTACTGCTTTCTTTTTTTATTCTATTCTTTATGCTACTGTCTGTATCGAAACCGGTGTGGGAGCATATCTCGTTACTGCATACGTTTATTGTTGTCTGGCGGCTGCTTGTTCCAATTGCTTTTATTACCTCGGCGATAGCAGGCATTGTCGCGACAAAGATAAAAAATATCGTACTATTTACTCTCGTTTGTTTTCTGGTTATTGTCTCAACAATCCCTAATTGGGCTAATAGAAAAATGATTCCTCCCCCAAAAGACCCCTTTATTCACGGGTCAGAGTTTTATACAGAATATTTTGAAAAGGGAAATCCTATTTTTGAAAAAAGTTTAAAAGAAAGTCAATCATTAAAGATAAATAATGTTTCAAGTTCGCCTACTCAACCAATTGTATTTCTTAAAGGCGAAGGGGAGTTTGCTCAGCTAAAAAGAAAACAAATCCAACATGAATATGTTTTATATGCAAAGAAAGATGTTGTGATTCGGGAAAATACCAATTATTTTCCCGGCTGGAAAGTAGTGGCAAATAATAAAAATATTGCTATTAATTATAAAGATATACATAATTTAGGTAAAATTACATTCAAATTAAAAAAAGGTATTTACAAAATTGATGTGCTTTTCGTTGACACACCAGTTATTAGAACTTCTCAAGAAATAAGTGCAATAGCTTTCATAATCGGGTTATTATTTTGTATACCGATTGTAAAAACGGCTATAATAAAAAAGTAGCAATTTATGAATAATAAATGAAAAGAAAAAAATTATTTACAGTCAATTGTCATTTATGTGGTAAAAATAGCTATAAGGTTTTAATTCAATCTACCCTTCTTGATAGCGATTTTAGCCATGATATAATCAAATCTGAGTTAAAAAACACACTTGCAGACTATAAAAAACATAGTAGAATAGTCAAATGTAATTACTGTGGCCTTGTTTATACGAACCCGATGGAAAATCCTCTTTCCTTGATTGAAGGATATGAAGATGTTATTGATGAAGAATACTTACTGACTGAAAAATATCGAAAAATATTATTGACCCAGCACTTACAAAATATTGAAATGTTTAAAAAAAATGGTAAAATTCTTGACATTGGTTGTTTTGCGGGATACTTTCTTGAATTGGCAAAAGAAAGAAAATGGGAAGCATACGGTATCGAGCCTTCTAAATGGGCAAGAGAACTTGCAAAAAAAAGAAAAGTAAAAATTATTTCAAAAAGTATCGAGAATGCAAAACTACCGAAAGATTATTATGATGCAATCACGATGTGGGATGTAATAGAACATTTACCGAATCCGAAAGAAGTTTTACACAAGTGTTATGAGTCGCTAAACAAGGAAGGCATTATAGCTTTAGGAACTCCCAATATTGAGTGTTTGGTAGCGAAAATAATGGGAAGCAATTATCCCTATATTCTTAGAATGCATCATGTTCTTTATTCTCCCAAAACATTGAATACTTTACTTGAGCAGATTGGTTTTAGAGCGTTAAAGGTTTATTCTTACGGAAGAACTTTCCCTATATCCTACATTATGGACAGATTAAGAATTAATAACCCCTTGTATAATATGGGTAAAAGCATTATTAAAGCATCACCAAAAATTGCAAATCACACTATTCATTTAAACATTGGCGATTCTTTTGTTATAATTGCCAAAAAACAGATAACAGGATAAATTTGATTTTATGAAAAAACATGCAAATAAATCACCTCTCGTCACTATAATGATAGCTGCCCTTAACGAAGAAAAGAATATTAAGAAAGTGGTTGATGAATGCTTAAAATTAAAAGATATCCGATTGGAAGTCCTTGTTATTCTCGATAGTAAAACTACTGATAAAACAAAAGAAGTTGCAGAAAAAGCCGGAGCACGAGTAATCAACACCGGCAGATGGAGAGGAAAAGGAGCAGCATTGCGACTTGCACAAAAATATATAAAGGGAGATTACACAGTGCAAATAGACGCTGATTATCAATTTCTTCCTCGGGATATTCCAAAATTTATCAAAGCACTTCAGGATAAATATGACGTTGTATTAGGAAGTCGATATGAAAAAGGAGCAAAAGTGGACAAGGGTTCGGTAACTCGATTGCGTCAATTCGGTATTCACTTTCTTTCTGCAGTTACGTCTCTTGCTTGTGGTCAACGTATTACTGATATGCCTGCAGGATTCAAAGCATTTAAAACAGACGTTTTGAAGGATATTAACTTATCTGTTGACCATTATGGATATGAAGCTGAAGAAATAATAAAGGCAGCAAAAAAAGGATACAAAATAACCAATGTGCCGATCGAATATAAAAAGAGAATTGAAGGAGATTCCAAACTTACTCCTTTTAAAGATGGGTTGTTATTTCTTGACACAATTATTAAGACCAGATTTTCAAGTAATCTTTAAATATGAAGAAAATATTAATTACAGGGGGTGCTGGTTTCTTAGGAAGTTCATTAACACGAGAACTTGTCAGGATGGGTTATCCCATTTCAGTTTTTGATAATGAGTACCGTGGTAAAGTAGACCGTTTGAAGGATATCAAAGGTGAATTTGAATTCATAAAAGGCGATATTCGAGACTTAGCAAGTGTTAGTAAAGCATGCAAAGATAAAGATATAATTTTTCACTTGGCGTATATTAATGGTACCGAATTTTTCTATACTAAACCGGAGCTTGTGCTTGAAGTCGGGTTAAAAGGAATGGTGAATGTTCTTGATGCCTGTCTCAAACATAATGTTCCAGAAATTTTTCTTGCTTCTAGCTCAGAAGTATACAATCAACCGACAGTCATTCCAACTCCGGAAAATGTGCCGCTAATCATTCCTGATCCAAAAAATCCCCGATTCTCTTATGGAGGGGGGAAGATTATTAGTGAATTATTGGTTCTCAATTACGGAAAGAAATATTTTAAGAGAGCAATTATTTTTCGTCCACATAACGTCTATGGTCCAGATATGGGATTTGAACATGTCGTCCCACAATTCACTTTGAGAATGAAAAAATTGAAAAAAAAATATGGAAAATCATTTGAGTTCCCTATTCAGGGAAATGGTAAAGAAACACGGGCATACATATATATCGATGATTTTATCAAAGGACTTAGCATTCTTCTTAATAAAGGTAAACATTTGGAAATTTATAATATAGGAACAACGAAAGAAACAAGAGTCGAATCGCTTGCATATAAAATTGGAGCACTCTTAAATTGTAAGATCAAAATTAAAACTAGTAATGTCCTTCCTGGTAGTACGACACGTCGTTGTGCTGATATCATAAAAATTACAAAACTAGGATTTAAAATAAATATTTCAATAGACGAAGGCCTTAAAAAAACAGTTGAGTGGTATGTTTAATATAGACAAAGTAATACATTTATTATATAAATAATACGGTCATATGAAAGATAATTTACCATACGCATTTGGAGACGGTAGCAGTGTCGTAGTCACTTCATGTCAAATTTGTCAAAATACAAATCTCCATTCAATACTTTTTCTCGGATATATGCCACCGGTTAATTCTATGCCCAAAATAAGAACTAAACCCCAGGAACAACCAAGTTACCCAGCAGAATTATTATATTGCAACAATTGTCATCTTGTGCAAATCGGTCTTATCGTCGATCCAAAAATTTTATTTTCTACAGAGTATCCCTACACAAGTAGTACGACAAAAGTGCTGCGGGATAATTTTGCTGAACTTTATGAGGAATGTTCTAAGCTGATCTCCTTAAAAGAGACAGATCTTGTTATTGATATTGGTTCAAATGACGGAAATCTTTTAAAAAATTTTAAAGAGAAACATAAAGTGTTAGGAATTACTCCTGAGGATATTGGTAAGCTTGCTATAGAGGCAGGTATCCCAACTATTCTTGATTATTTTAATGATAAGGTTGTTAAAGCAGTAAAGAAAAAATATGGGAAAGCAAAACTTATTACAGCAACAAATGTTTTTGCTCATATGGAGCATATCCATGAAGTGACAACAAACATCCTCTCCTTATTAGAGCAAGACGGAGTATTTATTAGTGAATCTCATTATCTCCTTCCTTTAATTAAATATGTGCAGTACGATACTATTTATCATGAACACCTTCGTTATTATTCTTTACATAGTCTGATAAATCTTTTCAAAATGCATGATCTAGAGGTATTTCATGCAAAAGAAATACCTTCTCATGGTGGGTCTATACGTGTTTATGCGTCTCGTAAAGGGACCTACCATATTCAGAAAAGCGTTGCTAATCTTTTGAAAAAGGAAAAGCCTATTGTAACAAATCTTAAATCATTCTCTAGTTTTAAAAAAAAGGTAATTCTTTCAAAGTTAGATCTTTATAAGCAGTTGAGCAAGATTAAGAAACGCGGTGAAAAAATATATGGAATCAGTGCTCCTTCTCGTGGAACGACACTAATAAATTATCTTGGTCTCGATGAGGGTATTATTAATTGTGTTGTAGAAATTAAAGGATCGTATAAAATCGGACGATATATTCCAGGGACGCTTATACCTGTGCTGGGCGAAGAAAAACTTTATAAAGATCAGCCAGAATATGCTTTTCTTCTATCTTGGCATATTGCTGACGAATTAATACTAAAATTGCGGCAAAAAGGTTTTAAAGGAAAATTTATTCAGCCTCTCCCAATTCCAAAAATCATCTAGTAGTCTCATAAAAACGCTGAATAGATGAGTCAATGGTTTGTAAGATATTTCTCTGAAATGCTTGAACAAACTTATCACATAATAATACACTCTTTCTCTTCCTCAAGTTTTTTTTGTTTCCCATAAAATTATTAAAAGTAATTTTTTGAATTAAGTCACTGTCGAGTTTAAATCTAGTAGCTATTTTTACTAATAAATTATAGTTTGAATCATAATCTAAGGCTCCCAGATGATAAATGCCACTTAATTGATGTTTTACACTAAATTCAATTGCTTCTGCTGCTATATCGACAAATAGTGGATTTTGTATCTGGTCTTCAATTCCTAAAAAATATTGTTTATTTTTTAGACAACCAAGCATTTTCGCAACAAAATTTGTCTTCAAGGGATCTATACCATACAAAGTAATGAGACGTATAACACAATTATTGCTATTAGCATCCATCACTGCCTCTTCTCCCTTTAATTTGCTCGAGCCATAGACACTTTTTGTCTTAGGGATGTCGGTTTCACTAAATTCATACTTCTTTTTATAGCCATCAAATACTGCATCGGTTGAGATATAGGTTATAGGGATATTTATCTTGGAAGCAAATCTCGAAATCTTTTCTGGGACGAAATAATTGAGTGCGAAAGTGAGTTCACTATGTACTTCCGCAAAATCAATCTTGGTAATTCCGGCGGTATAAATAATTAGGTCAGGTTTTTTTGTAGTAATAAAATTATATACATCAGAAATTTTTAACAAATCTAAATCTTGATGACTAGGTGCATAAACTTTCTCAGGGGATAATAGTTGATGCAGTTTTGAGCCTAAAAATCCTTTTGCGCCTAAGAGTAATATATTTTTGGGGTTCATAAGTCAGCTTTCTTGTATTTATTTCTTAATCTGATTTGCGGTGAACACCAACTTTTGTACTTCGAATATATTCCAAATATCACAGATATAGGTGTGTTTGCCAATAAGTTTAAGTATTTTTTCCCGATTTTTTACATAAGCCTTATGACGTGTTGCGATAATAACTGCATCAATATTTTCAAGCGCATCAGGTAAGTCATGAAGGACTTCTTGCTGCTTGTAGTTTTTAACATACGGGTCATGAAGTACGACTTGAGCGTGTTCCCGAAGAAGTGCTTTTCTAATTTTAAAACTTAAAGATTCACGTAAATCATCAATCTCTGCTTTAAAAGCAAGGCCAAGTATCGCTACTTTTTTGTTTTTCAGGTTTATTCTTTCTTTCAGTTTTTTTACCACAAAAAGTGGCATGGCTTCATTTATTTTCCAACTTGTCGTGATTAAGTCGGAGAAGGGATTTTCATTGATAAGAAAAAATCCATCCTTGAATAAACAAGGACCCGCAGTCAAACCCGGTAAAGCAAGACCCCCGCGTTTATACCCCGAATTTACCAGATTGACAATTTCATGAATATTCCGGTTATTATTTTCTGCAAGTACCATAAATTCATTTGCTATCGCAAACGAGATATAGCGATACATATTTGTAAATAATTTGGACAGTTCGGCACTTCTCGCATCAGTTACTAGACATTTAACATTAAAACTCGAAAAAAATCTTGTTGCTCTTCGTGAAGAAATCGGATCAATTCCTCCAATAATTTGCGGTATTTCTTTTATTTCTTGGATAGCGCTCCCTTCTGCAATGCGTTCAGGGCAATAGGCGAGGTAAATATCCCGGCCAACCCTCAATTTTGTCCTTATTTCGATAGCCTCTTTTACATAATTGGTAGTATTTGGAGAGATGGTACTTCTGAGAATGATGAGCTGACCTTTTTTAAGAAAAGGCATTATTGCATACAGTACTTCATTAATTTGATCCAGGACAGGGTTCATATTCTCATCAATGGGAGTGCCCAATGAAAGAATGATAATATCCGAGTCAGCGATGACTTTATAAGATGTTGTGGGGAAAAATGATTTTTCAATATGCTTTTTTAATTCGTGAATGCCTTCTTCCATAAATGGCATAATACCCTTTTTCAATTTATCGATTTTTGTCTGTGTTCTACCGATGCCATGAACAAGAAATCCATTATCTGCAAGGACTAATGCAAGAGGAAGGCCGACTCTGCCGATACCGATTACTGTTACAACTGTTTTTTTAGTCATGTATTTGTAGATATACTCTGAGGATAAGGATATGGTAGGATTATAGCTGCCTGAACAGTCTTTGTAAATATGAAAGTGGTAAGAGTATCATTTATACTGTTATTTGTGACGCTTCAATGACCATTTATTTGCTATAATCAGCTTTAACAAATATGGAAGAATTAAAGAGAAAAACTTTGGTACCGGTAATTATCCCCGCATTTAATGAAGAGAAAACGATTGGGCTTGTTATTCAAAATGCGCTTAAGCCTTCAGCAGCTATCTATCAGCCATAATTGTTATCAGTGATAACTTGACCGATAAAACCACTACTGTTGCAAGAACTGTATGGCCGGGAAATCAAACCTGAAAGTTATAAAACATGGAATGTTAATTTTCAAACCATTATTTATTCCGCCTTACAAAAGTGATCTTCCAATTCCCAATACTTTTGCCCCAACTTTTTTAAGAAAAAAATTCTTTCCATCAATAACAATTGTTTTGTTTCCTACCGCTAAATGATAATCATGAGTAAGTTCTTTATGGTCGGTCCCAACAATAAAAAGATCTGCTTTTTTAAGTTTTGTAACACGAAGTCCAAGCGATATAATTTGCCTTTCATTTAAAACCGGATCATATACAGTAAAATCAATTTTTTTCTTTTTCAATAATTCACAAAGCACAAGCACCGGACTTTCCCGCAAGTCCGCGACATTTTTTTTATACGTAAGCCCATAAATAAGAACGTTCATACCTTTCTTATAGTTTTTCACGATTTTTTGCGCTACATAATCTGGCATGTTTTCATTATCCAATAATCCTTCTACGACTATCCTCATTTCATCTTTTTTAGTTTTTGCCAATTTGAGAAGATAATGAGGATCAACCGGTATACAGTGTCCCCCAACACCAATACCCGGATAATGCGCCTGAAAACTCCATTTAGTTTTTGCAGCTGCGATAACGTCTAAAATATCTATATCAAGAGTATCGGCTAACTTTGCAAATTCATTAATAAGTGCGATATTAACTGCGCGGTACGTATTCTCAAGCATTTTGGACATTTCGGCCACTTCCAAACTTTTAACAGTAACTGGTTCTTCCGTTAAAATTTGTCTATAAAGAGCAATACCAAGTTCGAGGCTTTCAGTAGTTATTCCTCCTACAATTTTTGGGATATCCTCAACTGTTCTACTGCCTCCTGGATCAATGCGCTCGGGGGAACAAACGAGAAAATAATTGTGACCCAGAACACCTAAAATATGCCGTGTGGTAAACGGAGCAACTGTTGACTCATTAATGATAAGCTTATTATCTAAATTAATCTCAGAAAGTCTTTTTGCCACTTGCTTTAAACTTGATAAATCAGGTTTTTTTTCTTTGTTAACAGGTGTTGGTACACAAATAATATAAACGTCATTCTCAGAGAGAGTCTTACTGGTAATATTGTCTGCAGAAAATCTTCCTGTTTGAATTATTTTTTTTAAATCAATATCAAAACCAACACCACTGACGCCGTTATTAATCTCCCTTATTCTTTTTTGAGTTTTACTAAATCCTTTTACACTAAAGCCGGACTTTGCCAGTAAAATAGCAAGAGGAAGACCAACATATCCCAAACCAACTACGGCAACCTTTGCTTTTTTTTCCTTAATTTTTTGTAATAATGCTTTTTGATTATCCATAATTTTGTGACCTTAAAAGTTTTTTAAAGTAGTTAATTGTAACTCCTAATCCTTTCTGTAATGAAATATGAGGTGACCAGTTGAGTTGCTTTCGAGCAACAGAGATATTGGGCATACGTCTTGACGGGTCGTCTATGGGTCGCTTCGTAAAGCGAATTTTTGACTCAGACCCGGTAAGATCAAGAATTATTTTTGCAATATCTCTAATTTTATATTCATCAGGATTCCCAATATTAAATGGACCACTGAGCGAACTTTGCATCACTTTTTTGAGTCCTAAAACAGTATCACCAACATAACAAAAAGAACGGGTTTGTGATCCGTCTCCGTGAACAGTTATCTCTTCATGCCGTAGCGCTTGCCTAATAAATTGCGGTATTACTCTCGTATCTTTTTCACTTGAGTTTGGGCCATAGGTATTAAATATCCTCGCGATTCCTACCGAAACGCCGAATTCTCTTAAATAACTCATGCAGAGTGCTTCTCCAAATCTTTTTCCTTCATCATATCCGGAGCGAACACCAATGGGATTAACATTACCCCAATAATCTTCTTTTTGTGGATGAATCTGTGGATCTCCATAGACTTCAGAACTCGATGCAAAAAGAATTCTTGCTTTTTTTAAATTAGCAAGGTCTAATAAATTTTTGGTACCCACGCTATTTGTTAATGCTGCTCTTGTCGGGTATTTGACAACATAATCTACAGAGGCAGGGGAGGCAAGGTGGTAAATCTGATCAATTTGTTGGTTTTTAAACCGTGTGAAGAGTTCACTGGAACAAATATCACCGGGAATGAAGATAAAATTTCTTTGGGATAGTAATCTTTCGATATTTCGTTTGTTTCCAGTCGTGACATTATCTATACAGATGACTTTGTTTTCTTTGCTTAAGAGCCTACAAAGATGTGAACCGATAAAGCCTGTTCCGCCTGCTACGATTATGATCTTGGACATAAATGGTATTATAACAGATCAATTTTTTCTAAAAAGATGATTACAGGATAGTTTTTTAACCTGAGAGTTGCTATAATTAATGTAATTGATTGTAATATAAACAAAAAAAGAAATAAAGGAGAAAACTATGTCATACTATTTCAAAAAATTGACTGTCCGGCAAACCTAAATAAACACAGAAGTAGGTCAGATTTTACTTCATTTTTTTATTGCCACATAAATATTGTTTAACCCGAAAAAGCTGATTTTTTTTCGTACAATCAATTCAAATCCCGATTTCTTTAGTAGACCTATTAAATCTTTGTCGTTCAGTCCAAATCTTTCTCCATTTTTCATTCCTCTTTCGTGTTGATCTTTATCCCACCAGATTATTTTATGACAAAGCCATCCTACTTTTTCATTTATCATTGTAATAATTAACCTGCCGTTTGGCTTTAATACTCTGGCAGCTTCTTTTAATACCAATGATCTGTTTGGAATATGATTTAAAGACGCGAGAAAGCTGACAGTATCAAAATATTCATTAATAAAAGGCATGTGCGCAGTGTCACAAACGATATCTACTCCTAACCACGGATAAATGTCTATACCTATACCATTCCCCCATTTTTTAACCAAATTGTTTTCCCCACATCCTATATCCAGTAACCGGCCTTTGATAAAAGGCAGAACATATTGAATTCTTTCATCTTCTAGTGTGGTAAACCCATTACTTTTTAGCCATGCAGGGTTAGAAATTAACCGGAATGGAAAGGTAAGCATTTCTAACTTCCGCTCAAATATAGACCACTGTCTAAAATCAGTAGGTCTTGGAAAAAGCCAATTTTTTATGAGTTGGGAACCAGCCTCTACCCCGTCGTAAAAAGATATTTTTTTACCTTCACTCAATCGTCTTGGGGTATATGTAATAGGTACCTCGTATATTTTATATCCTAACTGCAGAAGTTTGGCAGTTACTTCCGGTTCAAAGTCGAATTCAACACAGCGCAGGCGGACGATCTTAATGACATCCGAAGTAAATACTTTATATGCAGTCTCCATATCTGTGAGATGGCTTCCATATAATAAATTTGTAAGTAAAGTTAATAATTTATTTGCAAGGATTGTTTTTATCGGTATATTGGTAGATTTATTGAGAAATCTTGAACCATAAACGATCTTAGTCTCCCCGCTTAATATAGGTTCAAGAAGTTTATGATATTCTTCAGGTTCAAGTTCTAAATCAGCATCCTGTATGAGAATAACATCGCCGGACGATTTTTTTAAGCCAAAACGGATTGCTCCTCCCTTGCCTAAGTTAATTTCAGAAAGGAAAACCTTAACATTTTCATTTTGTTTTTTTAACTCCTTTATGAGCTTCTGACTATTATCTGTTGATCCGTCATCAACGATGATGATTTCTTTTTCAATCTTGTCCAGCTTGACCTTAGCAACTTTATTAAATAATTCAAGAACAGTTTGCTCTTCATTATAGACGGGAATGATGATTGACAACTTTATTTTTGGTCGATTCTTATTCATATTTAATCGAAAAATTTTCTTAATCTTAACAGTTATATTCACCTTTTTCAACTGAAAAAGAAGTCATTTTCAGGTATAATTAGCGGGTATATGAAAAAAATCTTCTTCTTTTTATTTTTTCTTTGGATTACTATTGCAATTTTTAACATCTTTTATAATACAGTCAGGTCAATTTCTGAAGTTCGTGAGTGGGCTTTTTTATCAGACAGTGCAAAAAGACAGAAAGCCTTTGGTGATCAGTACGACTTTATTATTTTTGTCAATAGCCATACCGTAAATAATACTCATATCCTCTTTTTTTCAAAAGACGATATGACCTATCTTCTCAGTAGGTACTATCTATATCCTCGAATTGTTAAAAGCACAAACGATAAGAATCTATTTATGAAACTTACAAAATCCGGCAGCTACAATTATCTGGCAATATATGATAACTCATTTACACTTACTGATTACCAACAGATCGCCTCTTACTCTTCAAAAACAACTAAAAATTTTGCCTATCTTTATAAACAAAAATGAATATTTTTATTACTATCTTAACTATTTTATTTATTGCAGGAATTGGCTATTTACTTATTTTTGCATTTAGGTTATTACCGTCTGGAAATAAACTATTGGCACTTGCTTGTTCGTATGGATTAGGTGTCGGACTTATCTCACTCCAGCTTTTTATCTATTCGCAGTTTAAAATTTCCTGGCAAAGAATATTATTAATTTTTCCCTGGTTAGTATTCGTAGTTATAGTATTAATAAAAAATAGAAAAAGGATTCACCTTCATCTTCCAAGATTGCCAAAGTTTTCCCTAATTTCCAGCCTTTTAATTTTAGGAATAATTCTTTCTTGCTGCTATGTTGTGTTTGAAGCACTACTTCGTCCAGCTTATGCTATGGATACCTGGGGATTCTGGTTATTTGAGGCAAAGGCATTTTTCCTGCGGGGAAATCTTGACCCAAATGTATATCGGCTAACGAATATTGATTATCCGCCGGTAATGAATCTTTTCGAAACATTTATCTATATAATGATCGGAAAAGTTGATGATACAGCAGTTCTTCTGACGTCCTCGGCTTTTTATATATTCCTGGCATTATTATTTTTTACGGTTCTTAAAAAAAGATATGGAACTAAATATGCTTTGCTGTTCACATTTTTATTACTAACGACTCAAACCTTCGTACGGCAAGGGGGAAGGCTTGAAGCAGGTTTGGTAGATCTTCCAATAGGGTATTACGCCTTTATCTGTTTACTACTCCTTTTAGAATATATTAAAAAAAGCGAAAAAAAAACTTTTATTTTATTGAATATATTTTTAAGTATCATTTCTCTTATTAAGTTTGACGGAATACCAATTGCAATTATTGTTGGCATCTTAGCTTTTTATCCGACCTATAAAAAAAAGCTTTATAATTACTTACCCATAATTTTTCTCTGGGTATTACCAATTATTGCTTGGCAGATTTATAAAGACGTTAATCATATTAAGCCGGCGTATTTTATCATACATACATATGTACTTTCTCTAAATAAGGCAACAAATGCTTTTATAGGCACTTTTTTGGAATTGATTAACATAAAAAGTTGGAATGTGCTTTGGGTTATCTATTTCTTTTCTCTTTTCGTTTTTGGGATAAAGAAAAACAAAGAACTTTTTATAATAAATGTACTTATTCTTTCTCAATTGTTTATCTATCTATTTTTGTATATTTTTAACTCTGCGTATGCTCCCAGCAGTTCGATAGAGAGGTTATTAGTGCATGTTGCGCCCATGGCATTATTTTATTTGGCTATAGTTTTGCAGCTACTTGACAATAAATTCTTAAAAAGTGACAATTTTAAAAAATGAGAATCTCATTTATTACAACGGTCTTTAACGAAGAAAATACAATAGAAGTTTTTCTCGATTCACTTTTTGCCCAGTCAAAACTTCCCGATGAAATCATCATTGTAGATGGTAAGAGTCACGATTCAACTTTGGAAAAAATTAAAAAATACGAGCTAATTAGTAAGAAAAATAATATACCATTTAAAATACTTATTAAAAAAGGAAATAGATCTGTCGGCAGAAACGAGGCAATCAATCATGCAACAGGAGAAATTATTGCATGCTCTGACTCCGGTAATATATTGGACAAAAACTGGTTAAGAAGTATCGTTAAGCCTTTTGAAAATAAAAATGTAGACGTAGTGGGTGGATATTATGAAGGATTGGCAAAGACTATATTTCAGAAGTGTCTGACTCCCTTCGTTCTCGTCATGCCGGATAAGATAGAGCCTGAAAATTTCCTCCCCGCGACCCGCTCTATCGCATTTAAAAAATCTACATGGAAAATGGTCGGAGGATTTCCGGAAGAATATAGTCATAATGAGGATTATGTTTTCGCAAACAAATTGAAAGAGAAAAAAGCAAAAATCGAATTTGCAAATGATGCTATAGTTTACTGGCTGCCAAGAAAATCTTTCAAGCAAGCGTTTACTATGTTTTTCAGGTTTGCCCTTGGAGACGGCGAGTCAGGGATCTGGAGAACAACTGTTTTATTACTTTTTGCCAGATATATTCTCGGTCTCTACCTTCTTTTTTTAGTTATTCTTTATAAGTCATCTATTGGACTTTTTATCCTTCTTATCTTTCTAGTTCTTTACCTCCTTTGGTCGATAAGTAAGAACTACAAATATGTAAAACTTAAACAAGCGGTGGTACTTCTTCCCCTTCTGCAATTTACCGCCGATGCAGCTGTTTTATCGGGAACAATAATCGGCGTACTAAAACGAATCAAAGAATTTAATTATTTTTTATATATAAAGCAAAATAAATTTCTTTTCTTTATTTCATTAGTTTATATCTCTGTAATGCTATTTATTCTCCGTTGGGGAATACCGAATCAATACCATCCGTTTCCATACCAGATGGATGAATGGCACCAGCTTGAAGCGGTAGCAAATACGTTCCGATACGGTACACCAAATACGTCCGGATCTGCAAATGGTACCATGTTTCAATTTATTCTTTCAGGATTTTATCTCGTACCGTTTATGCTACTAAAAATAGTAAATCCTTTCGCTCTGCATATAGATAATCCGTTTATGAGGGAGAGAATATTTGAAGTTTTGCGACTTCAGACGATCCTTCTGGGTGTTTTATGCATCTTTATTTTATATAAAATTTCAGAAAGTATTACTGTTTCAAAAAAATTAGTCATTACCTTATTTGTTTTTACACCATTATGGTTTGCTCTCAGTAATTTTTTTAAGTATGATATAGCTCTTCTTTTTTGGACATTACTGTCTCTTTTATGTATTTTTAGGTTTTCTAATCAGCCGAATACCCGGAATTTTATATTGGCTGGAATTCCTTCTGCTCTAACTCTTGCAGTTAAAGTAAGCGCAATGCCGATGTTTCTTATTTATGTTCTTTCTTACTTTTGGTTTTATCCTGCTTGGAAAAAACATGTAAGAGTGCTGCTTGCAGGAAGTATTTTATTTATAGCGATTATTATTCTGTTCGGAGCACCGGATACGCTTTTTGGGAGAGGGAATATAGTCAGTTATTTTTATGAAAATGTAATTCATGCCCCGGCTACGTCGTCAAATTACAATCTGGGAATGCCTCCGCTGCTCTATGTATTCAGTATCCATTATCCGATGATTTTCGGACATGGATTTATTTTTCTGTTTTTATCTTTAGTAGTGTTTGGATTAGTTGTACTTGGAAAAAAGGGCGAGAAAGACTATAAGAAGCTAAAACAAATCTCTTTTCTTACATTTTGTTTTCTCATCTTTCTTTTTAGTTTGATTCCTCTCCAGATGTTCGGCGGGGCTAACAGGGCTCTTGTTTTATTACCGTTTTTTGTATTACTCATGACGTTCTTATTTGACAAAATAGCGAAGATAGCGAAAGTAAAATTATTGGCAATAATAATAGTCAGTCTGGTTATCTTCCTACAAGTGCTGGAATCAGCTGCGTTGTTACAGATAAAAATTATGAAAAGCCCTCCTGAGCAGGCATCACTCTGGTTAATACAGCATGTTCCAAAGGGAAGGACAATTGGTATTGAGAACATTCCACTCTATCAAGATGCCGCGGATGTCATCGTAAAGGAATTTTATTATGACCAGTATAAAGTCGGGATAGAAAATAGGTTCACTTATAAAATTATTGATGTTCATACAAAGATACTGCCTTCAATTGTTGTCCTGAGCAATGATGAGCTTGAAAAGCAATTTATAAAATATTCAGAAAAAAACAAATTGACGGATCGGTTAGTAAAAGAAAAGTATAAAAAAATAGCGGTATTTTACCCTGATCTTTCAGGGTATGTAGTATTTAATAAGATACAGGATTATTATCTCTATGCATGGATTATTGGTGCTCCCTATAATGTTTCAGTTTATGTAAAATAAGTGTATGGGATATAAAAGCGATGCAATTAAAGGAGTATCATGGACGTCGGGAGGAAGGTTTGTTTCACGTGCGCTGGCTTTTCTGAAAATACTTATTCTAGCCAGAGTTCTCAGTCCGGCGCAATTTGGTATCTTCGGTATTGCTTCTCTCGTGTTATCTCTTCTTGAAACTCTGACAGAAACGGGAATTAATATTGTTTTGATTCAGTCGAAGAGCGAACTCTCGGAATACATAAATTCAGCATGGGTTGTTTCAATTATACGGGGAATCACGATTGCATTATTACTTATTCTTTCAGCACCGTTCATTTCTTCTTTCTTCCATACACCCAGTGCGCTAGGACTCCTGCTTTTTATTAGTTTGGTGCCCTTTGTCCGGGGTTTTATTAATCCTTCAGAAGTGAGATTCCAAAAAGAACTTAATTTTCATTTACAATTCTGGTTTCAATCAGGACTTTTTCTGGTCGACGCTATAACAGCTATTATTGTTGTTCTCATAACACATTCAATTTATAGCTTAGTTTGGGGAATGACTATCAGTGCGCTTCTGGAAGTCATTCTTTCTTTTGCTCTTATCAAGCCAACGCCAAGATTTGCCATCGAATGGAGCTATTTTAAAGATATTTTTCATAAAGGGAGCTGGGTGACCGCATATACGATTTTTAACTACATCTCGGAAAATGCGGATAATGCTGTCGTTGGAAGAATATTAGGAGCATCTCCTCTCGGGCTATACCAGATGGCGTATAAAATCTCAATATTGCCAATTACAGAAATTTCAAATGTTGTCAGCAGTGTAGTTTTTCCCGTATATACGAAAATTACCGAGGAAAGGGAACGGCTTCGGGCAGCATTCTTAAAGACTGTCTTATCTGTATTCTTAAGTTCGCTTATTTTAGGTCTTGTAATCTTTCTTTTTCCAAAACAAATAATTCTTATCCTTCTTGGCAGTAAATGGTTATCAGTCGCGCCGGTTTTACAAGTGCTTGTAATTTATGGCATACTTAGAACTGTCTCAGGCCCTGCATCTGCACTTTTTCTCTCTCTGGGAAAACAAAATTATGTTACGGCATCGGTGTTTGTAAGATTTGCAGGACTAATAATTGCGATTTACCCACTTGTCCATATATACGGCTTAGTTGGGGCAGCATATGCACAAGTATTGGCAGTGGGATTTGAACTGCCGATACTATTATATTTTGCTTTTAGGACGATTAAAAAATAAGATAAGTTTCTAGATTAATGCAAATTATTTTTTTGCTTTTATGCACATTAAATTTCTTTCGTCAGGAACAGTAGGCGAAAGTGGTAGAAGTAATTCTTTTGAATCTAAAAGCCCTATGGTTTTATTATTTTCATTAATATTGTATATTTGAAACATATTTTTCGTAAGCAGCCTTACATATTCTTCTGCCGAATTTCCACTTAATTCCAAACCCTGAGGCCAAAACTCTGTAAAAATAATAATATTTTTATTCATTTTAATTATTTTTTGTCCTCCTTTAAAAGCACGCATTTCTGAACCTTGTATATCCATTTTTATCAGATCTACTCTTTTAGCTTTGTTCCTGAAAAATTCATCCAATGTAACTGTTCTAACTGTTACTGATTTTCTTTTATCTTCAGAATTATATATTCTGTGATCGCCGGTGTTTTCATTATTTAAAAAAAGGTTTGTTTCCCTGGAAAAGTCCGTAACAGCCTTGTTTACTAAAATGACATTTTTATACCCATTCTCTTCAATATTTCTTTTTAATATTCCAAAATTTTTGCTATCCGGCTCAAATGCATAGACCTTTCCTTTATTACCCACAAGATGTGCTGCAATAAGTGTATAATATCCTATATGTGCTCCTATATCTATCACAATATCCCCTGATTTTATTCGTTTTTTAAATAGTCCTGTTTCATATTCTTCCCATTTTCCACTAAGTAGTAACTCTTGAGACACAGCTGTATCATGTTTATCTATGTAAAATTTATGATTATTTATCATAATATGATTGGGTTTAAGGGCGTTAACGATAGGGGTGAGAATACGTCTCCCCATAGGCAATTTATAAAGCCTATAAACAAGTGACCAATAGATACCTTTATTTCTAATATCCTGTTTATAAGTCTCCAAATTGCTGGATATTTTAGAGGCCAGTTTGTGTTTTAAACTAAATCTGTATTTCAAATTAATTTGATTATAGCATGAATTTTCAAATTCCTCTCTCATTTTTTTGGCTAATATACTATAATTTCTATAAACTTTAATAATGAAAATTGCTGTATTCCATGAACTACATGCTGGAGGCGCACGAAGTTCGGTAAATGAGCTGGGAAAATATTTAAAAAAGAGACATGAAATTGATCTTTATATTGTTGACGAGAAGCTTAATGAAAAAGAAAGGATATTTTTTAACACCGTCAATTTTTATCAATTCATTCCTAAAAAATGGACGGGAGGAGACTGGAAAGCAAGATTATATAAAGATAGCATTGAATTATACAAACTTTCTCGACTTCATAAAAAAATATCCAGCGATATACTGAAAAAGCAATATGACATTCTCTTTGTTAATGCATCAAAGTATATTGAGTCGCCGTTTCTCTTAAAATTTCCAAATACAAAAAAAATCTTTTATTTGCATGATCCTCATTATAGAATACTTTATGAAAATGCTTTAATAAAAAAAGAAAGAGTAGATGTTTTCAGACAGCTCTATGAAAAGTTAAACAGAACGATACGAAAGGTTATTGATAGGCAAAATCTAAATGGGGCTGATATCTTTTTGGCAAATTCTAAATTTACCCAAAAAATGTTTAAAAAAACATACAAAAAAGAAAGTATAGTCGCTTATCTCGGCGTAGACACTATTTTTTTTAGTCCTATAAATACAAAAAAGGAATGGGATATTTTGTATGTCGGTTCACGTGAACCGGTGGATGATTATGCGTTGCTCGAAGATGCAGGGAAATATATGAAAAAAAAACCAAATATTAAAACCGTTTTCTATGAAGACGAATGGATATCAAAAGAAAAAATAAGAGAGCTTTATAGAAGATCGAAAATTGTTTTGGCACTTGGGGTGAATGAACCATTTGGATTGATACCGCTTGAGGCAATGGCCTGCGGAACTCCTGTAATTGCCATAGATGAAGGTGGTTATAAGGAGACAGTAATTAATGGTCAGACAGGATATCTCGTCCCAAGAGACCCAAAAATACTATCAGAGAAAATTGAATTTTTACTTTCTCATGAAAAGCACCGACTAACAATGGCAGATAATTCCCGTAATAATATAGTAAAACATTGGACATGGGAAAAAAGTATAAACAATTTAGAAAAAATTCTCCAGTCGGTCTCCTAGACGTATTATTTTCTATTTTTTAAAAAAAAGCGCAAACAACATAGTAAAATATTAATAAATTGATAAGATTTGTTGTATAATTCGTGAATGGTTTCGATTATTATCGTCCACTACCGGGTTAAAAGGGAACTTTTTGCCTGCATTGAATCTATCTTATCCAGTGAGCCAAAAATTAGATATGAGATCATTGTTGTCGATAATGATGAGAAGAAGACAATCCAAGCCGATTTAAAAAAGAAGTTTCCGGGAATTATTTACGTTCCTAATGATAATAAGGGATTGGGACAAGGAAACAACATTGGTGCCAAGCATGCGAAGGGAGAATTCTTCTTTTTCTTAAATCCCGATACAAAAGTTTATAAGAACTGCATAGATTCTATAATCAAGTATTCAGGAAATCACAAGGATGTAGGAATTGTTGCTCCGGTTTTGTATCATATAAACCACAAGCTTTTTGAACTGCAAGGACTGGGTAAATTAACCCCATTTACCGCTATTTTTGCGCTTTCATTTCTAAATAAAATATTTCCGCGAAACAGTATTTCAAAAAAATATTGGAATTTAGATTGGGATAAGAAAACTGTTGAGGAAGTACAAGCTGTTCCGGGTACGGCATTTGTAATAAAGAAAGAATTATTTGAAAGAATCGGAGGATTTGATGAAAACTTCTTTTTGTATTTTGAAGAAACCGATTTGTGTAAGCGAGTTTCGGAGTTGGGATTGAAACTAATAATGTACCCTCCCTCTAAAGTGTACCATGCATGGGGGAAAAGTACTGAGAAAAGCAGCAAAAATATTAGCCATATCTTTAAAAAGAGTAGATTCTATTATTTTAAAAAACATTTCGGACTTCTCCAGGCATTTTTTGCGGAAGCAATTTTACGGATAAATAAATATAATGCAGGATTAGCCATTATTATCGCAATTGGAGCATGTCTCAGAATCTACAATATAAAAAATTTAATGATTTTTATCGGCGATCAGGGGTGGTTCTATTTATCAGCACGGGACATGATTCTATCCGGTAATATTCCACTGGTAGGAATTACTGCCAGTCATACTTGGCTGCACCAAGGCCCGCTCTGGACATACTTACTGGCTCTCGGGTTATTACTGTTTCATTTTAATCCGTTAGCCGGAGCCTATATCACAATTTTCTTTGACTTACTCAGTGTTTGGTTAATTTTCATTGTGGGAAAAAGTCTATTTTCATCAAAAGTTGCTATTCTTACTGCTCTGCTTTATGCTACTTCACCGCTTCTAATTATTGACTCAAGGATGCCGTATCACACGAGCCTTATTCCTTTTTTCACCATCCTCTATTTATACGCATTATATAAATGGATAAAAGGAAACTTGAAATATTTTCCTGTAATTATTTTTCTCTTGGGAATTTTGTATAATCTGGAGCTTGCCACAAGTGTCTTATGGTTTTTGCTTCTTCTTATTTTAGGGTTTGGATTTTGGAAAAAAAAGAAATTTACATACGAAATAGGTAGTACTCGAGTAATACTATTTTCCATTGCAGGCTTTATTATATCGATGCTGCCGATTCTTTTGTATGACAGTACTCATGGTTTTCCTCAAACTATAAAATTTACCGCTTGGTTTATCTACTACGGTTTAACTTTTTTTGGTTTTCCCAGGATTCATCCGCTTATCCAACCGGTAAGCTATAGCTCTTTTTTTACTTTCGCTCTTACCTCCTATCAGTATTTAATCTTTTTAAGTAATAGCCTAATTGCCCTTTTTATTTTTATTAGCAGTTTCGCTATTTTCTTGGGAAAACTATATTTACAACTGAAGAATAAAACATATCACACAGGAATGATACTCATTGGAGTAACAACCATACTGCTTTTTATAATCCTTCTTATTAACCGTACTCCGTCCGGAGCTTATTTACCCATGATTTTTCCCGGCATTATTTTTATAACTGCAGTAGCAATCGATATGCTTTTTCAAAGAAAACAATTGTTCATTCCCATTGTCCTATGTTTACTTCTTATCTCCTTCTTAAATTGCTATACTTTATTGAACAAAAACTATCTTATGGATAATAACGGATACGGTTTGACGTTGGCAGAGAGGGAGCAGGCGGCGAAAGAAATCGTGCGTGAAGCTTCAGGAAAGGAGTATAATTTAATCGGGGCAGGCAAGGGGAGTGAGTTTGCCAGCTTCACCATGAATTATGAATATTTAACTTGGTGGTTAGGGAATGGACCAAATGCGAAACCAAGCAATATGCATTTTATAATTAGCGAAAATGCCAGTAGGATTACAGTCAAAAAAGAAATAGTTTCAATAAAATAATATGATAAGCGCAATTATTCTTACCAAAAACGAAGAAAAAAATATTGCGGCCTGTCTTAACTCTTTATTGTGGTGTGATGAGGTAATCCTCATTGACGATAAGTCTATAGATAAAACTCTGGATATTGCTCAAAAATCAGACGCAAAAATATACGAGCATTCACTTGAAAATGATTTTGCTAAGCAGCGGAATTTCGGTCTAACCAAAGCAAGTGGAGATTGGGTACTATTCGTTGATGCGGATGAGCGAGTTTCCCTATCGCTGCAATATGAAATAGTCAACATTGTTTCTCAGCAGAATCAGATTAATAAAGGCTTCTATATTCCGAGAATTGACCAAATGTGGGGAAAAAAGCTGCTTCACGGAGAAGAGGGCTCGGTAAAGCTTTTGCGCTTGGCGAAGAAAGACGCAGGATTATGGCAGGGAAAAGTACATGAAGTATGGAAAATCAAGGGAAAAACATCAGTGCTTAATAATTCTTTGGAACATTTTCCGCATCGAACTATCAAAGAATTATTAATAAAAATTAATTTTTATACCGATTTAAGGTCACGAGAATTATACTCAAAAAAGATAAAAGTACATTGGTGGTCGATTATCTTATTTCCAAAAGCAAAATTTATTTTAAACTATTTTATTAAGAGAGGATTTCTGGATGGAACAGCTGGGTTGGTGTCTGCTCTTCTTATGTCATTTCATTCCTTTTTAGTTCGTGGAAAACTATGGCTACTATGGCAAAACACTAAATAATACATGATTAAATATCAAGGAATTTCAACGCTGGAGGTTTTGGAAGGAGCAAAAAATTACAATAATTGGATTGCGAGCGAAATATTGGCAAATATATCTCTGCCCACTCTGGAAATAGGCGCCGGAACAGGAAATTTAACAAAGTATTTTTTAAAACACTTATCTCTCTATATTACTGATAAAGATGAAGGTCTAGTCAAGCACCTCAAAAAAAATTTTTCAAAAGAAAAAGATATCATAATTGAAACACTCGATATAACTGAAAAACCCAAAAAAAAATTTATGTCATTCTTCGCAAGTGTTTTTGCAATTAATGTTTTAGAGCATATTGAAAATGATTATCTTGCACTTAAAAATATGCATTATATGTTGAAGCCTAAAGGAAAGTTGATTATTCTGGTTCCGGCAAAGAAATTTGCATATACCAAACTTGATCATGATTTAGGCCATTTCAGAAGATACGAAAAAGAAGAACTTGAAAAGAAACTACGGGAAACCGGCTATAAAATTGAAAAAATCTTTTTTTTTAATCTCGTTGGTTTATTAAGTTGGACAATTCGGGATAAAGTAAAAAGACACAATGTCACTCTCAAACCATACCATATTAAAATTTTTGACAGCATTGTGCCCATTTTGAGAGTAATTGAAGGAATTGTAAAAATACCTGTAGGAATTTCTTTAATTGTAGTTGCAAGAAAAATCTAACAATGTTAAAAAAAGCAGGATACTTACTATTTATTCTTTGGTCTATTTATATACTATATCTTTATTTTAATTATTTATTTTCAAGAGTTCATGCTTAATTTTAATAAAATACTCCATTCTAAACAAATAATCCATTTACTAGCTCTTACTCTTTTTTTTCTTGCGGGTATTTATCTTACCTTCCCATTAATCTTTCATATGGGAAATATGGCAACAGGCTACGGAGATGAATTAGTTAATGCGTGGATTCAAAACTGGGTAATACATGCGTTATATATGAACCCACTTTCTGTTTTTGAAGCAAATATATATTACCCATATCATGATACTCTCTTGTTTTCTGAAACATTTATTACATCTAGTATTCTTGCCATTCCGGTAAGAATGCTTATAGGTCAGCCTGTTGCAACAGAAAATTTTACTTTAATATCATCGTTAACAATACTTGGTTTCTCTCTTTACCTCTTATCCTATTATCTAACAAAGAATTTTTTTGCCTCACTTCTGTCGGGAATACTTGTCATTTTTTCACCGGCAGCATTGAGTAATTATACGCAAATACAAATGTTGGATATTGGATGGGCGGTGTTTTCCATACTATTTTTTATAGTCTTTATAAAATCAAAAAAATCTCGGTATCTGGGAATAAGTCTTTTCTTTTTTCTATTTCAATCTTATAATAGTATTCTTCCGGGATATTTCATTGTATTTTCATATGTTGTATTCTTGCTTTATTATTGGTTTTTTGATAATAAACATTTTCAAAATCTAATTACAACGAAAAATATTCTCCTCCTTATCCTTACACTTATTCTTCTTTCACCGTTAGCAATTACTTATTATTCCATATCAAATCAGTTCCACTACGTACGGGATATAAGAGACACTATTCATTTTGCTCTTCAGCCGGAAGATCTTCTTTATGGCTCTTATTTTACTCATTTCAGCAACTACCTAACTTCACTTCCGTTTAACAAATATTCTCAGAATAATGAGTTTAAACCCGGTTACCTTGGCTTCGTATTCACTCTTCTTTCCATTTTTGCATTTTATTATTTCATAAGAAATATTAAAAATAAAAAATATTTTTTTATCAATATTTTTTCAATTATTGCCTTGGTTGGACTAGTTTTAAGTTTCGGACCCTTTTTACACATTAATCGTCATACCATTCACAAGCCGTTTCCTATACCTCTACCTTATTTTTTCTTTTATTATCTGGTTCCTGGTTTTAAAGGGATTCGTAATTCACATATGTGGGAAATGCTTTTTATTATTGCAATGGCCGTTGCCATTGCCTTAGTAATAAACCAAGTGTTCGAGAAGTTTTCCTTACAAAAAAAAATATTGTTAATATACCTCTTGCTTTTTGTCGGTATTGTTGCTGAGTTTAACTTCCCAATACAACTTTACAAAGTTCCTTCTATAAATAATTTTCCTAAAGTATATTCATGGCTTGCTACTACATCTCGGAATACAAGCATTATAGAGCTGCCTATCTATAATTGGAATACATCTACGTATGCAGGAAATGAAATATGGCGGGAATATTATAGCACTATAGAATTTAGAAAAATGGTGAATGGTTACAGTGGTTTTTCCCCTCCTCCATGGCAAATATTTGTTGAAAATATGCTAATGAATTTCCCATCAGCCAGCACTATCAACTCACTTAGAAAGATGCATATTACCTATATTATTGTACATACGGATGAATATAATCTCTTGTATGAAAAAAAGTTTAAGCTAAATCAAAAACAGACTAAAAATGGTCATGATATACTAATGCAACTTAAAAATATTTCGACAGTTCATTTAATAAATCAATTTAGCAACACTTACGTTTTCAAAATTTAATGATGATTACAATAGGAATTTTTATTGGAATTTACGCATATCTAATTTTTCTACTGGGGATACTTCACTTACTCTATCCTAATAATATTGTATTAACAAGTATTATTTTTTTTGCGTCTTACGTATTTCTTAAACAACATAAAACAATTGTTTTTTTTAATAAATGCCGAAGATTTAAACTGCAATTTTCCAAAAATAAGTTATTACTGAGTATCATATTACTCTTAATATTGCAAATGCTGATTAATCTCGTAGGCGTCCTTGGTCCTGAGTTGGCTTTCGATGCATTATGGTACCATCTGACGCTGCCTAAGCTTTTTCTTATCAACCACTCGGTATATCACATTCCCGGAGGGCTCCTTTATTACAGTGATATGCCCAAATTAGCAGAAATGCTGTATATTGGAGCTCTTTCGTTTGGAAACGAAATAGCTGTGAAATTTATCCATTTTCTTTTTGGAATTTTGACGTCAATTGCTCTTTATAAATTATCCCGTAAATTTTTCAGTCCGCTTTTGTCATTTGTGGCAGTAGTTATTTTTTATTCCAATCTGGTAGTTGCATGGGAATCGACAACTGCTTATATCGACTTGGTAAGATCTTTTTTTGAAATAATGGCTCTTTGGACATTTATTAGTTGGTGGCAAAAAAAAGAATTTAAGTTCTTTATACAATCGGCGATCATGATGGGATTAGCGGTAGAAACGAAAATTCTTTCACTCGGATCTTTACTCATATTCTTAATATTTATTGCTTACTACTATTTACTAAGAAAAAAATCGATTAAAAAGTTTCTGGAATTTGGGACAGTTTACATAGGTATTTCCTTGTTAATACCTCTCCCATGGTTTTTATTTTCTTATATTAACACCGGTAATCCGATTTATCCCTTTTTTACAACCACCTTGGTTATTGCTCCTACCCCCTTAAGCTTATTACAGTTTCCGATGAGCGTTTGGGATCTTCTTATGCGCTCTTCCGACCCCTTATCACCAATCTACATTCTTTTTTTGCCACTAATTGTTTCCTTTTTTCCTAAGTTAAGAGCGGAAACAAAACTCGTTGTTATTTATTCTCTTTTGGGAATTATTATCTGGTATTTAACACCTCAAATTGGAGGCGGAAGGTTTATTCTACCATACTTGCCGGCATTTTCTTTAGTTTGTGCAGCAGTTATGCAAAAGCTTTTTGAATCTAAAGAAAAATATAACTTATATCTCTCAAAATTTCTTTTTATTCTTATGTTTATCATCTCAATTACCTCTATAACTTATCGTCTTATAGCAAATAGTCAATATCTTCCCGTTCTTTTTGGTGGGGAATCAAAGCAGACGTTTTTAACTCATCATCTCAACTTTTCTTTTGGAGATTTTTATGATACCGATAATTACTTTAAAAATAACTTCACTTCCCGAGACGTAGTGCTTTTATATGGTTTTCATAATTTATACTACATTGATTTTCCTTTTATCGATTCTTCTTGGGTTAAAAAAGGAGACTCATTTAACTATATTGCGCTGCAAAATACCACTCTACCTAATAGATTTAGGCTATGGAAGCAAATATATAAAAATAACCTGACACATGTAACAGTTTTTACTTATAATAAAAAGGTATGGCAGTATTAAAAACACTTCTACTTATATTAATTGCAGTAATCCCTCTCGGTGAAGTCTTACGCTTTGAACCTATTCAAGGGATAGCTATTAAACCCATTGACGCGGTAATGGGACTTCTTCTTATCACTTGGGTTATTGCTAAGATAAGAAAAAGATCTATGCAGAAGACAGAATTATTTTTACCACTCAGTCTTTTTGTAGGCTCCATGCTCCTTTCACTTATTGTTAATATATCTCATCTATCGATAAGCGAGTCTCTTATTTCCTTTGCATATTTAATCAGATGGGTTTCATACGCCCTCCTATTTTTCATTGTAAGACCCATGGGCCAGAATTTTAAAAGAAAGGTAATTATTGTCTTTTTTATCAGTGGGGGAGTTACTTTATTTTTCGGGTTTATTCAATTTATTTTTTATAATAATCTTCGAAATTTATATTATTTGGGCTGGGATGACCATCTCTACCGTATGTTCTCAACCTTTCTTGATCCGAATTTTGCGGGATGCTTTTTTGCTCTGTATTTTTTCTTTGTAACAGGACTTTTTATACGAAGCTATATAAAAAAACAATATGTATATGCTTTTTCGTATTCGATAATCTTATTTTTAACCACACTTGCTATTTTTTTAACCTATTCAAGAAGTGCACTTATTATGTTTTTGGTTGGCGCAGTATCGCTGCTTGTACTTTATAATAGAAAGAGATGGATCGCGGTCTTATTAATCCTGTTTCTTGTTATTTTTATTTTTTTATCTAAATATTTTTATATAGAGAACATGAATTTACTCCGCAGTGCATCAAGTATGGCTCGGGTACAATCGGCTGAAACGGCACTTCAGATATTTCAAAAAAATCCGGTTTTAGGAATCGGCTTTGATGCGTATCGATATGCGCAGGTAAAGTATGGGTTTAGAAAGCAATATGCACCGGTTTTCAGTCACGCTGATGCGGGTACGGACAATAGCTTTCTTTTTGTAATTTCTACCACAGGAATTATCGGCGGTATTAGCTATCTATTTTTAAATTACAGAATACTGCAATATATTATAAATGCGTATGTTGTAAACAATAAAAAGAATACTTTGCCCGGGATTATTTTAGTATCTTTTATTGGAATACTTATTGATAGTCTTTTTAATAATAGTTTATTTTACCCGACATTTATGCTCTGGTTTTGGATTTTCCTGGGCATTATTGATTATAGGTAACTTTACGCTCCATTTCCGTTTTATTTCCGGCACTATCTAGGGCATCTACTTTTATCTGATTATCTCCGCTTTGAAGTTTGAGCGAGTAAGAATACTTTCCGCTACTGTCAATAACAGCCCAAAACCCATTAACCGTTACTGAAGCATCCGTATCTGTTTTACCGGTAACGGTTATCTGTTGGTTATTACCGCCTGAAAAAGTCTGATTATCAGATGGAGAATCTATAGACAGCTGTGGGGGTTTATTGTTATAGATTATATTGATTGAATTTGAGAAATCACTTTCTTTGCCACCCGTTGCTGCTTTAGTAGTAATTGTATTTTCTCCGGTCTGTAAATTAACTGAAGAAAAGCTAAAATTCCCCTTATCATTTACAATCGTTTTATCAGTAAGATTATTATTCACATACAACTCAATAGATTCGTTTTTTTTCGCTGTTCCTGATACAGTAATGTTTGCACTATTTGTTGCTTGCGAACCGGGATTAATAAAGGGAGGAGCGATATAGTCTAGGGAATTAGAAGAAGCTACCTGCACATTAGATTGGTTATTCTTTTCCAGCAGAAGGCTGAACTTTATAAGCATTGGTAATCCGTAAAAAACAATTACACTAATCAGGATAATAGAACCAACTACCGACAAAAAAATTGTTTTTTCACTTTGTTTTTCCAAATTTCTATTTAACCGTGATTTATTCATATATTTTAAATGATTGTCTTTTCTGGAGCCGATGGTGAGACTTGAACTCACGACCTGCGCTTTACGAAAGCG
Organism: Candidatus Levyibacteriota bacterium; assembly: GCA_963790825.1. Lineage (GTDB taxonomy): Bacteria > Patescibacteriota > Microgenomatia > Levybacterales > UBA12049 > CAWBPM01. Next base: position 92,787 of record CAWBPM010000002.1, read on the forward strand.
CCGCTCTACCAACTGAGCCACATCGGCCACTATTACTACATATTAAAATAATATCATTTTAATATGATATCATTTTAGGTAATTTTAGAAAAGGAAGCAAGTAGAATAATATTTATACTCAGAACCGGATAAGCATTAATTTAAAATGTAGAGTAAGAATTTACTAAATCATTTATTGATTATTTAGAAAATTGAATACTAACGATGAATTTTAAAACTAGTCCATTCCTCTCAAAATGAATATAAAAAAACGATATGCGTAGGCACAACATTTTAAATAATTTATAATAAATTTTGAAGCGAAATTTATATAAAATAACCCATTAAGTAAGCGATTTAACACAATAAGTGCTAATATGAAGCTGGATAGGACATAAATTAATAAATAATAACAAACTGAATTACGGGTAAAAATAAAGAAAAGTTACCAGCAATCTATTTTTACGAACATAAATTATAATCAAAATTAACTGAAAATAATTAATAAAATAAATCAAGAAAATATTTTTTAAGAAGACCTGTGATGCACTCTCCGATTGACAACTTTGAGTTCTAAAATTGTTCGATGCAAATCACTTTCTGCAAATGCAAAATCACGCTCGCTAACGGTTTCTCTTTTTTGCTTAAGAATTTGTTCGGCTCGTTTTTGGGCATCAAGAACTTTTTCAGCATTAATATCCTCAGCGCGAATAGCATAATCCGCCAGAAGCGTGACCGAATTATCGTTTACTTCTAAAAATCCTCCGGTTACTGCTAAGTACTGCCATTTATTTTTTATTTTAACTTCCATTTCTCCATGAATAACTTGTGTCAAAAGATTTATGTGATGGGGAAGAATTCCGATAACACCATCGGCAGTTGGGGCAATAATCTCATCTACTTCTTCTTTTAACACAACTTTTTCAGGGGTAACAATTTCAAAATGCATACAATTTACCCGGTAACCTCTTCTATACCACCCTTCATATAAAAGGCTTGTTCGGGTTTATTATCATGCTTACCGTCAAGAATTTCGCGGAAGCCCTTTACCGTATCCTCAATCCGAACATATTTTCCCGGTTGTCCGGTAAATATTTCAGCCACAAACATTGGCTGACTTAAGAATCTCTGGATTTTTCTAGCTCTGGTGACAGTTAATTTATCTTCGTCTGATAATTCATCCATGCCTAAAATTGCAATAATATCCTGCAAATCCTTATAACGCTGTAAAACACGCTGAACGCTACGTGCTACATCATAGTGTTCTTGCCCTACAATATTAGGATCAAGAATGCGCGATGTAGATGTGAGCGGATCTACTGCTGGATACATTCCTTGTTCAGCTATTGATCTTTCTAATGTGATGGTGGCGTCAAGATGAGCAAAAATAGTCGCCGGAGCTGGATCAGTATAATCATCTGCCGGAACGTATACGGCTTGAATTGAAGTAATTGACCCTTGTTTGGTGGAGGTAATTCTTTCCTCAAGCTGTCCCATCTCAAACGCTAGTGTTGGTTGGTATCCCACAGCGCTTGGCATGCGTCCCAAAAGTGCCGATACCTCACTGCCTGCTTGAGCAAAACGAAATATATTATCGATAAAAAGTAAAACATCTTCATGTTTTTCATCCCGGAAGTACTCTGCCATAGTAAGAGCAGTTAATGCAACTCGAAGACGATTCGCCGGTGGTTCGTTCATTTGACCAAATACCATCACGGTTTTATCAAGTGTTTTGTTTCGAGTCATTTCATTCCATATATCATTTCCTTCTCTCGTCCTTTCCCCAACGCCGGCAAAGACCGCATGACCCTTATGTTCAACTGCAATGTTTCTAATTAACTCCTGAATAATGACTGTTTTCCCGGTTCCTGCTCCGCCGAAAATTGCCGTTTTCCCGCCTTTGGTAAAAGGTGCTATCAAGTCAATAACTTTAATACCGGTTTCGAGAATTTGCGGACGTGTTTCCTGATCTACGAGAAGTGGGGGAGATTTATGAATCTGATCATATCTAACACCTCTGTCATCAAATTTCTTCCCGTCAGTTACACGTCCCAACACATTAAATATTCTGCCCAGCGTCTTATCTCCTACGGGAACAGAAATTGCAGCATTAGTACGTTTTACTTTGGTTCCACGCGAAAGTCCGTCTGTAGAACCGAAAGCAAGCGCTTTGACTTCATGATCCCCTGTTTCAAATTGAACTTCCAAAGTTAGTTCCGACCCGTCAGGCATCAAAATAGTAAGGGCCTCGTAAATTTCCGGCACTTCAGCTTGAAAATAGGCGTCAACTACCGGTCCCTGAACCCGAATAACAATTCCCTCACTATTATCTGACGTTTTGACTTTTTGCTTATTCATACGCTACATTTTTTGCTCCGCTAATATCCAAAATTTCGTTGGTAATCTTTGTTTGGCGCAATTTATTATATGTTAGCTTTAGGTCTTCTATTATATCATTTGCATTATCAGTCGCATTCTGCATGGCAATCATGCGAGCAGCTTGTTCAGAGAGATAACTTTCCAAAATTTCCTGATAAAGTTTCATCTCAATATATCTTTGCATTAAGTTTGGTAGTAAAAACTCGACATTTGGTTCAAATAGAAAGTTAGTTGATATGGAGTGTTTCTGCTCTGCTAATACCTCGTTCATGCTGACAGGAAGGAGAAGAGAAAGATGGATTTTTTGCGTAAACATGTTTTGAAAATGAGTTGACAATATTTTAACAGTATTTACCTTCCTTTCCAGATACTCTTTATTTATCAAAGAAATAACCGGATAAACAATAGCAAAAGTTGGGAGTGTATTACCGAGCGGAAATGCTGCCAAAAGATCTTTTTTATAATAACTGACTGCATGCTCAATTTTCTTACCAACGGTAATAAAAACAGAATTTTTACTGTCTTGCCGATAAATATTGCGGGAAAGATTTGTAATCATTCCGCCGCAAAGTCCTTTATCAGGAGAAATTACAACAAAAAGAGTCTTGCCATTTTCCGACTGTTTTTGAATATACGGATGTTTGTATTCTTTGTCTACTCTTATAGTTACGCTTCCCGCAACTTCGGTTAGCTTCTCTACATATTCTCTCGAGGTTAGTGTAGCTTCTTGAGCGCGTTTTAATTTCGTTGCAGCAATCATCTGCATTGCCCTGGTAGTCTTTGAGACGTTCTGTGCTGCTTTAATTCTTCGTCTGAGTTGTAATGTTTCAGCCATAGTTAACTCACAAATGTTTTCTTAAAATCCTGTGTTACTTTTTTAAGTAATTCACTCGTTCCATCGTTAATTTTTTCTCCCAATTGAATTTTCTCGAATATTTCCTTCCCATGTTTTTTCATATATTCATGATAATCTTTTTCAAACCGTGATATCTGGTCGGTAGGAATGTCATCGAGCATACCATTGGTTACTGCCCAAATACTGACTATCTCCAAGACCTCAGGAAGCGGTTGGTACTGGAGTTGTTTAAAAATCTCTGTTATCCGTCGTCCACGCGCAAGTTGGCTTGTCGTTTCCGAATCGAGTTCACTACCGAATTGCGCGAAAGCTTCCAAAGATCTAAACTGGGCAAGCTCCAGTCGCATTTTACCCGCGACCGACTTCATAGCACTCGTCTGTGCGGCGCCTCCGACACGTGAAACAGAATTACCGACGTTTATTGCCGGCCTAATACCGCTATTAAATAAATCAGCTTCCAGAAAAATCTGCCCGTCTGTGATAGAAATTATATTCGTTGGGATATACGCTGAGATGTCTCCCGCTTGTGTTTCAATAATCGGTAATGCTGTTATTGACCCGCCGCCATTTTTCTCATTTAATTTCACCGATCGTTCCAAAAGTCTACTATGCAGATAAAAAATATCTCCAGGATATGCTTCTCGCCCTGCGGGTCTGCGAAGTACAAGTGAAAGTTGACGATATGCCCAGGCATGCTTCGTCAAGTCGTCATAGACGATAAGAACATCCCGGCCCTTTTCCAAGAAGTATTCGGCAACAGCAGTACCTGCATAAGGAGCAAGATATTGAAGTGCTGCCTGATCGGCTGCGCCGGACGCAACGATAATCGTATAACTGAGTGCATCTTCCTTCGTGAGCCGGTCTATAACTTGGGCAATAGAGCTTTGTTTTTGTCCGATTGCAACATAAACACAAATAACCGGTTTTTCATTTTTACTTCTGTTTCTCTGATTGATAATGGTATCAATTGCTATTGCCGATTTTCCAAGTCCCCGGTCGCCAATAATAAGCTCCCTCTGTCCTCTGCCGATCGGAATCATGGCATCAATCGCTTTAATACCGGTTTTAAGTGAGGTATTCACCGGTTCGCGCTCGATAACCCCTGCTGCGATTCTTTCAAGCGGCATCTCACGTTCCGATTTCGGCTGATCTTTACCATCTATTACGAGACCAATTGGGTTTATGACCCGACCCAATAAATCTTCTGAGACGGGAATTGTTAAATATTTTCCTGTAGTTCTAACAATATCGCCTTCTTTTATATTTGTCCCACCGTTAAGGAGAACAATTGATACCCTGTCCTCATCGAGGTTGAGAATAAATCCCGTAGCACTTCTCTCAAACTCGATAATCTCGCCCATAAACGCTTTTGAGAGTCCTGAGGCGGAAATTACATTATCCGTATTGCGCTCAACTTTTCCGATATTTTGTACTTTAGGATCGTCGGTAAAAGAAGATAATCTTTTTTCAAGTATTTTTATAATGTCACTGTTATTATCTGCCATAGGTTTCTCCGATATATCGCTTTATTTTTTCCAGAGTACTATCTAAACTAATTTCATACTCAGAATCAACTTCCTGAACTTTTAAACCAACCAGCAAGTCTGAATCAACAAGGTAGGTCATTTGTTTTCCGGCAAAGAGACTTTGGAACTTTTCTTGCGTAATAGAATCAAGCTTTCTGGATGTCGTAATGACAACTCGATGTTTCCGGTCTTCTGCCTTAAGTAAATTGATATATTGCTTAAGTTCGCCTCTGGTTAACTTCGGTGCTATTATATCAACTCTCGTATTATTGAGTAGTCCATTCTCAAAACTTTTTCTGGCCAAATCTTGTATAATTTTTTTATTCATGATAATTAATCGGGTCTTTTTTCGATAACTTTTACTGTTCGATTTATAATACTTTCCTGATCCGAATCAGTAAAGACCCCTGATAATGATTTCTTCAAAATATCAATAGACAATTCAGTAATGTTTCTTGTTAACCGAGCTTCAGACGACCTTGTTTCACGCTCTATTTGTTCTTTGGCATCCGCTACCATTTTTTCTGTCTGTTTTTTAGCTATCTCCTGCGCTTGTTCAATAATTTGACTTGCTTGTTCCTCTGCGTCTGCAAGAATTTGATTTGCAGTAGTCCTTGCTTCTTTAACAATTATTTTCTCTTTATCTAACGCTTCATCCAGGGCTTTTTGACTTTTTTCAGCCTTTGCTATACTTTCTTTCACCAGCTCTTCACGTTTCTTAAAGACCTTAAAAATAGGCGGATAAAGAAATTTTTTTAAAATATACAATAGTATTAAAAAATTTACTATTTGTGCAATAGTTAAATACGGATTAAGACCGAATGTTTGAAAAATTTCCATATATTATAACTTTTTTTAAATATTGTCATTCTGAAGCGAAACAATAAAGTCTTTTAGAGAGAGTCCTGTTAATATCTCCTATTAGTAAATCGCTCCAGGATGACAGAATAGATATCATATCATTTTAGGAATGCAAAGACCAAGGAATATATAGCCAGCGCCTCAGCAAATCCCATGGATACGATCATGATAGGAATTACTTTTCCCGATGCTTCAGGATTTCTTCCCATCGCTTCAACTGCTTTTGCACCAATCAGTCCAATACCAACACCCGGTCCAATTGTTCCGATTGCTGCAATAATTCCTCCGGTAAGTGTAATAGTCATTTCAAGCTCACCTCCCCCCTTTGACTTTCTGTTATTATTCATAATATCCTTATGTTTCATTATTCCGTTATGCCATGTGATGTAGTAAAAATTGCCATAAATGCCATTGTTAAAAGCGCAAAAATTGCTGCTTGAATAAGTCCTACGAACAGTTCATCTACAAGTACAGGAAGTGGAAGAATAAACGCAAAAAAAGATAAAACCGATGTGAGCATTATTCCGCCTACGAATATATTACCAAAAAGACGGAAAGAAAACGAGATGAGTTTTGTAAATTCCGAAATTAATTCCAAAATTCCTGAGTATAAAGCAATAGGATTTAAAGAAAAAAATTTTCCCAGGTATTTTTTGACACCCAGAGTTCTGATACTCATAGTATGTGTTGCGATTACCGAAACAAGAGCAAGAGCAAGTGTTGTATTTAAGTCTGATGAGGCACTTCTTATAATTGGAATCAATTCTTTATTATGATAAATTCCAATGTTTGTGATAATCGGTATAAGTTCACTGTAATTGGATAGAAGAATAAAAATGAAAAAAGTCATAACGTATGGAAAAATTTTCTGAGCATGTTTACCTGCAGTAGATTCAGTAAGGGAATAAAATCCCTCCACGGTCAATTCAACCATTGACTGAAAAAAATTCGGCACAAGAGAGTGTTTTTTATGCACATAGAAAGCAAGTCCGATAATTGTTCCGTCAACGATCAGTGTATCGATGAGAGTATTGGTAATAGGAAAACTTCCTATAGACCATAATAATTCCGGTGCGAGAGATATCATAAAAAAAACCTGTCCCTACAGGCACTTTCTATTTTAATTTCTATTTGAAGGTAAGTCAAGCAACATTTTATCAACAGGGTAAATTTTTTCTGCAATAATAACCGGTTTTTCGTTTCTCCCATCAAGTTTTCCCTCAATTACCACTACCCGGTCATTTAGCAAAAAGGTTTTGTATTGCTCGAATACTCGTGGAAAGATAACACATTCTGCGGTAATGCCCTTCTCGTCTCCCAGAACGAGAAAAGCCATTTCCGAACCGCTTTTTTTAGTGAAAATTTTTCTAAGCGATTCGATAATGCCTCCAACTTTTACGACAACTCCCGCTTCTTCTCCTTCAATAAACTCGAGTTCATGAGTAATCAAAGACTTAACATATGTTAAATTATCCATTTGAGGATGGGATGATAAATAAAATCCAAGAAATTCTTTTTCAAAATTCAGCTTTTCTTCATTCGTAAAATCATCTACATCTTCTATTATGGCTTGATAAGATAAATCATCAACCGGCTCATCACCGAAGAGCGATGCCTGTCCTTCCAGGAATTGCTTTTTTATTTGATTTGCTTTAGCAACAACCTCCGGAAGTGCTATCAAAAGAGCTGCTCTTTTTCCAAATTTATCCATTGCTCCAGCTTTAATTAAACTTTCCATGGTTTTTTTATTTACAGAACTCAAATTTACTTTTGAGCAAAAGTCCGGCAAACTAGAGAAAGGTTTTTCTTTTCGAGCATTTAATATACTCTCTATTGCAGCAGTTCCAACATTTTTAATTGCCGATAAACCAAATCGAACACCATCTTTGTTCTCAATGCTAAAATCGCTGTTTGATTTATTGATATCTGGAGGTAAGACCGGAACCCCGAGCCGTTTGCATTCGGCAACAGCCCGGGCAATTTTTTCGTTTTTGACTGGCCCCGTAGTGCCTCGTGATTCAGCTGTAAGCAGTGCTGCCATAAACTCGACAGGGAAGTGAGCCTTAAGATATGCTGTCCGGAAAGCAATTGTTGCATAACAGGCGGCATGCGCTTTGTTAAAGCCGTATCCGGCAAATGGAGCAATAAGCTCAAACATCTCATGCGCTTTTTTCTCCGATAATCCTCTTTGGACAGCGCTTTTTATGAACTGCTTCTCTTGTTTTCTCATTTCAGACGGAATTTTCTTCCCCATTGCCTTACGAAATTTATCTGCATCCAGCCAGGTGTAGCCGGCGATTTCGATAACAGTAAGGAGTACATCATCCTGAAATGCAAGGATGCCATATGACGGTTGCAGGATAGTTTCCAACCTTGGGTCAGGGTAGGTGATGGGCAACCTACCGTGTTTCCGGGCGATAAATTCCGGAATTGCCTGCATCGGTCCAGGGCGGTATAGTGCTACCATGGCCATTAAATCAAAAATATTTGTCGGCTTTAATTCTTTAATATAACGTCTCATTCCGGCAGACTCCAGTTGGAAAATACCGGTCGTTTCGGCTTGGGAAAGTAGCTCATATGTTTTCTTATCATCGAGGGGAACCGAATGAAAATCAACATCTTTACCCTGGTTTTGCTTAATAAATTTTAAAGTTTCCTCAATAATTGTAAGATTTCGAAGCCCCAAGAAGTCCATCTTTAAAAGTCCTACGCCGTCTTCCCCGACTGTATACATGTCATATTGCGTTACGACTTTGTCTCCGTTAGTTTCTCGCTGCAGCGGCACATACTCTGTTAGTGGTTTATCTGAAATAACCACTCCCGCGGCGTGGACCGATGCATGACGAGCAACTCCTTCCAGCTTTTTAGCAATATCCAAAAGCTTTCTCGTTTCTTCCTCAGAATCATATGCATGTTTTAAATCCGGACTTTGTGCGAGTGCGCTATCAATAGTCATCGCATGTCCCTGCCAACCGGGTGGTATCATCTTGGAAATTCTATCAGGACCTGCGTACGGCATGCCAAGTGCCCGGCCTGCATCCCGGACAGAACCCCTCGCCTCCATAGTTCCGAAGGTGATGATCTGGGCAACTTTATCCTCGCCATATTTTTGGGTTACATAGGCAATTACTTCCTCGCGTCTTGTATCTGCAAAATCCAAATCAATATCCGGTGCAGACGGACGAAGCGGATTCAAAAACCTCTCAAATGGCAGCTTAAAATAAAACGGATCGATATCGGTTATATTCAAACAATAAGAAACAACAGATCCCGCAGCAGAGCCACGGCCCGGTCCGACAGAAATGTGGTGACCCTTGGCCCAATTAACGAAGTCGCTAACGACAAGAAAATACGTTTCATAACCTTTTCCAACTATCACTGATAATTCATATTCAACTCGTTCTTTTATCTCGGGAGTGATTTCTTTATAACGTCTCATCATGCCTTCCTTCACCAATTTTTCCAAATACGTTTTCGGAGTATTTCCTTCCGGAACGGCAAAAACAGGCAAAATCCACTTTCCCAAAGTGATCTCGACATTGCATCTGTCCGCAATTTTGATCGTATTTTCAATTGCCTCAGGATTATCCATAAATAGTTTTTCCATTTCTTCTGCACTTTTAATATAAAAATCAGGACTGTCAATCATAGAAAGTTTGCGGTTTTTGTCCAGGATCGTGCTTTGTGTTTGGATACAAAGTAAAATTTCCTGAGCTTCCGCATCTTCCTTCCGCGTATAATGATTATCGTTTGTTGCAACCAGAGGAATACCCAGTTTTTTTGAAAGTTTAATTAATTTTTTGTTTGCCGGTTCTTGCGGCGGTACATTAATATGATGCTGGATTTCAAGAAAAAAGTTTTCATTTCCGAAGATCTCCTGTAATTTTATTGCACGTTTTTCAGCTTCCGAATCTTCACTGCGTGTTAACGGATCGGTTACATAGCCGTTTACGCAAGCTGAGAGACAAATAAGCCCCTCGTGATATTTTTGTAGTAGGTTCAAATCGGTTCTTGGTTTGTAATAATATCCCTCGAGGTAAGAAACAGAAACTATCTTCATCAGATTTTTATAACCCGCATTATTTTCAGCCAGAAGTACTAAGTGGTTATAATCTTTATCGACACCTGCTTCTTTATCATGCAAAGAACGTTTAGCGACATAAATCTCACAGCCGATAATCGGTTTAATACCGGCATCTAGGGCTTGCTGATAAAATTTAATGACTCCGTACATACTTCCGTGATCTGTGATAGCCAGCGCTTTCATATTTAGCTCTTTGGCACGTTTTACCATCTCGCTAACTTTATTTAGCCCATCAAGAAGAGAGTAGTCAGAGTGGTTATGGAGATGTACAAAATCAGTCATAAAAACAGTATACGTATTTTCGAGGCTAAATACAAGCAGATGATAATCTTTAAGCGGCCTTGGGTAGAATCGATGTGTAATAGGTTAATCGGGGGTTATCTGACTGAAAAGCAGCTTTAATTTCATCCGAATAGTTTCTTTTTTCTAAAATTTCGTTACGTCTGCCTGGATCAAATTCTTCATAAAGCTCAAGGATTGTTTCAAAATGTTCAATCTCTAATACCGCTTGAAAAGCTAATTTGCCAATTCTTGTGTCTCCAAGTTGTTCATTGAGTATTTTATTTACTTCTTCTCTTCCGCTTGCTCCGATGAGTCGTTCAACAGGTATCCTTTCAATATCCCTTCTTATTTTAATAAGTTTTACCTCATCATCTGCCAGTTGTTTTAATTCATTAAATATATCAAAAGCAACATTACGGGGATCCTTAGCCAAGTATTCTTTTGCAGCAGTGACATTTCCCTCTAATGCTGGATCTTCCGAGGTTAACATTGCAATAGACGTAGAAAGCGAAAAATCAGGATCCTGCATTTGTTTAACTTCTTGTGCTTGTGCCATCGCCTGGCGAATTTGTGCCATTTGTTCACTAGTAGCCCCAAAGATCCATGTTACTGTCTCATCTGCCGCTCCTGTTTGTCGAGTGACGAATATTTGGACACTATCGGGCAAGTTCAGCTGAGAAATTGCACTCGTTATACGGCTGGAGCTTTCCAGGATTACAGTGTCGCCAAATTCTCTGTCGTACTTGGTATTCGCAGATTTCAGATTATCAGCATCTGCATAAATGAGTGCCCAGCTTGTACCTAAACGAAGTACATTAGATAGTTCGGAAGCCACTCTGATACGCATACCATCCTCCTCAATGGGAAGACCAGTAAGAGGATCAATATGGGTTTGTTCAGGTAAATCATTTCGAAAAAAACGTGGTGGAATAGTAAGATTTATACCCTTACCACGTACCTTATCAATCCAAGGATTTAGTCTTTGCTGCTCTTGAGAAAATGATATTAAATCCAGCGAAGAAGAATCCGCTTCGCTATGCTCAGGGCTGTCCATAATTAGTGTAATTTCTTTTCTAAGCTGCTCTTCACCATTTGCGCATCTATCTTTTTTCCGATCTGTCGCATAACTTGACCGACTAGAAACATAATAACAGTTTTCTTGCCACTTCTATAGTCCTGAACTGCTTTTTCCTGCTCGCCAAGAACTTTTTCAATAACGGCTTGAAGTTCTGTCTCATCAATTGCTGTGTTTGTGCTTGTAGTAAGTATTTCTTTAACCAATACTTCAGGCGAAATCTTTACAGAATCAATCTTTTTATTGATAATAATATTGGCAATCTGCTTGGGTGTAATTTGTTCCCCCTCTCCTTGAATTACCGCAGCTTCGAAGTAATCAGCAAGTGTCCTTTCTCTCGTCAGAATCTCAGCATCGTATTCAGAGAGGCTAAACTGCCTGACGAACCGACTTAATTTTTTTACCGGCAGTTCTGGCACTTGTCCTTTCAATTTGCTAATTTGCTCATCTGTCCAAAGAATCGGGGGAATATCCGGCTCCGGGAAATAGCGGTAATCATTAGCTTCTTCCTTAATCCGTTGTGACACAGTTACATTTTTAAATTCATTCCAACCCCTTGTTTCTTGAACAGGGGTTTTGTTATCTCTAAGCATTAGTTCCTGACGATTTAGCTCGAAGTTAATCGCCTTTTCCACAAACTTAAAAGAGTTGATATTTTTTACTTCAACTTTGTAATTGGGAAGTTTCTTATCATCAAGCGTCAGTGAGATATTCGGCTCAAGACGCATATTACCCTTTTCCATATCGGCATTTGATACACCAAGGTAACGTACGACCTGCTGAAGATATTGTAAGTATTCTTTTACCTCATCTGCACTGCGGAAGTCCGGCTCGGTAACGATTTCAACCAAAGGAACTCCCGACCGGTTGAAGTCAATCAAACTTGCGCCTTCCTCGTGTGTTAGTTTACCCGTATCTTCCTCCATATGCACCCGCGTGATTCCGATTTGTTTACCGCTACTAAGTACTATTTTCCCCTTTAGACCGAAAGGCAGATCATACTGGCTGATTTGATACCCCTTAGGTAAGTCGGGATAAAAGTAATTTTTTCTATCAAACTTCGAAAATCGAGAAATCTCACAATCTAAAGCTAATGCAATCATGACACACCACTCAAGGGCTTTAGCATTTGGTATCGGCAACGCTCCCGGTAAGCCGAGGCAGACAGGACAGGTATGCGTGTTGGGTTTTTGGCTGAAGTAATCAGCAGAACATGAACAAAACATCTTAGACTTTGTTTTTAACTCAACATGAACTTCTAAGCCAATGATAGGAATGTATTTACTCGTCATACTCAAATTTCTAATTTCTAATTTCTAATTTCTAAAATTTAGAGACAAAGTCCAAATGTTTAGGTCAATTAGGTTAATTAAAAATTAGAGTAATTTTGGTCTCTCCTTCCAGACAGAATTTATTTGCTCATACGCGTATCCAACCTGGTATAACCTTTCTTCCGAGAAGTGCGGGCCGAGAATTTGCATACCAACCGGAAGATTATCGACAAATCCCATAGGAACAGACAACCCCGGAACACCGGTTAGATTGGCATGCACGGTAAAAATATCTGAAAGATACATAGACAATGGATCATTCATTTTCTCGCCCAGCTTCCAAGGCAGTGTAGGGGAGGCAGGAGTAATAATGACATCAACTTTTTTAAACACATTATCAAAATCTTCCCTGAGGAGAGTACGAACCTGCATGGCTTTTTTGTAATATGCATCGTAATAACCGGCTGACAACACATACGTTCCCAACATGATGCGCCGCCTGGCTTCGTCGCCGAAATATGTTCTGTTATTGCCATAGCGAATTCCATCAAATCTGGCGAGATTAGAAGAAACCTCTGCGGTTTGGATGATGTAATAGACGGCAATTGCATACTCAGTATGCGGAAGAGAAACATCAATAATCTCAACTCCTAATTTTTCTAAATCTTTAAGTCTCTTTTCCATCATTTCTTTAATCCTCGGATCTAAGCCCTCGATAAAATATTCTTTCGGAACACCAATTTTTAATCCTTTTACGCCCTCAGTAATATTTTTTAAATAATCGGGTACTATAGCTTGCGGGGTAGTAGCATCCATTCTATCTTTGCCTGCAGTTATAGAAAGTAGAAGAGCATTATCGTGAACTGTCTTTGTAAAGTGACCGATACTATCCAGAGACGATGCCATAGCGATAACACCGTATCGACTGACCCTTCCATAGGTTGGTTTAAGACCAACAGTATTAGTAAAGCTTGCCGGAAGCCTGATTGATCCTCCAGTATCAGTACCGGTTGCAGCCAAGCACATATCTGACGCGACACTGACAGCAGAACCACTGCTTGATCCGCCGGGAACAAAGCCAAAGTTGTAAGGATTTCTTGTCACACCAAAATCGGAATTCTCACCCGATGATCCGTGTGCCCAGGCGTCGCAATTATTTTTTCCGACAATAATTACCCCGGCCTCTTTTAATTTTCTGACCGCTGTTCCGTCATATTGCGGAATATAGTCCTCAAGGACTTTTGAAGCCGCTGTGGTGCGAATTCCTTTTGTAACAAAGAGATCTTTTATGCCAATCGGAATGCCGAGGAGCGGTAGTTTCTCACCTTTCTTTATTTTCTCATCGGCTTTTTTAGCCATTTCCAAGGCCTCAGTTTCTGATACAGTGATAAACGCATTTAACTTTGCATTATGTTGTTTAATTCTCTCCAAGTACGCTGTAGTTAACTCCACAGAAGAATATTTTTTCTCCCGTAAATCCTTAATAGCCTGGGTAATAGTTAAATTTTGCAAATTCATAATCTTTTACCAATTCCTCTGTTTTCCAATTTTCTTCTCAATGCCTTGCGTCTCTTTAACAAAGAAATCGACACCATCAGATTGCAGGACAATATATCCGGTATTTTGTATTGCCCCAGTCGGAAGTTCATCAAATTTTGCCCAACCAATATGTGTCAGAAATGATCGCATAACATTTCCATGATTAACCACTAAAATAGTTTTTCCGGGATAGACAACTGCTATTTCCCGCAAAAAGGTAATTAAACGTATAGCTGATTCCTCAGGACTTTCCATATCAGGCGTTAACTTAAATTGCATTTTACCTTTATCATCTAAGTCCTTTAGTTTATCTCCCATTTCTTTAAGAAGCTGGTCATTTGTTTTATCAGGATAGTTTTCCAGGTAACGGCTTGATTCCCGCTCACGAATAGCTCGAACTGTTTGAACGACTAGTTCTCTCTCTTCACTGATTATCTCTGCAGTTCTTTTAGCACGAATTAAGTCCGAAGAAAAAACTGCATCAAAATGAATATGACTTAACGAAATTTTTCTCCGATAAGTTTGTTTTAGGCCATTATCAGTAAGTTTCGAGCCAAGATCACTTTTCTCGTGCGAAAAACCTGCATTACCCTCTGATTCACCATGGCGAACTAAATATATGGTTGTTAGTTTTTTATCCATATTTAAAATCTCTACTTAGGATCGACAGGTTTTTCATCGTTTTCTAATGGTCTTCCCAATGCTCGTTTAAGTGCCAGATTAAGGCGCTTAACATCATCTTTCGTAACCAACTCTTGATCACGAAAGTCGCCCGTACACCACGCCATATAGCTCCGACAACTCTTTATTATGTCAGGGTCTGTAATCTCATGAGTTATATCTATAGCCTTGGCAAATCCAAGATTAACTTTATGAAAAGTTGTTTTACGAAATTTATTATCTCGATTTAGTGAAGTACTATCCAAGAGTTCTGAAGGATCCTCATTATAAGTATCAAGAATCTCAATTAGTTTAGGAAAAGCAGGCGTCGGCTCCTTGCCTTTTCTCGGTGATTGTTCTGCTTGTTGGGGTGAATTAGGTCTTTGGTTTTCACTCATCTTCAAAAATTCCTTTCACTCGAAAAGCGCCGTTTTTTACTTTCTTACCATTCGATAATGCTTCAGTTTGCGTAAGAGAGGAAGCTGAAACATCTTCTCTGGTAACATTTTCAAGACCAGTAACTTGACTTGTTTCTTTAATATTTTTTGTATCCAGATTAGTCAATTTGTTCACATAATCCAAGACTTCTGATAATTGGCTCTCGAATTTACTTACCTCTTCAGCTTTGATTGTCAGATTCGCAAGTCTTGCGACATGTTGTACATTAATTTTCATAAGCCTTAGAATAATGCATTATAACCTAATACCCAGTTTCCCTGCAATTGCAGCTTGTGCTTTTTCTTCCAGAGTATCATCAAGTTTTGTAAGTGTAATATTTGTTTGATACTTTATTTGCAGCGCAGTTCTTGTAAGCCAATCTGCAAGCAGTGGATTTTTTGGCAAAAGAGGACCATGAAAATAACAGCCAATGGCATTTTTATAAACTACCCCTTCTGTTCCGTCCTGTCCATTATTTCCATTTCCTACCAGTATCTTTGCAAAAGGTTTTGCCTTTTCGCCGAGGTACGTTCTTCCGCCGTGATTTTCAAAACCTACAATAAAAGGTGAAGCAAAACCCCCCGCCAGATTCTTTAAGTAAATCTCTCCTACGGTATTGCCTATCAAACGTGGCTCATTGAGACCCGGATGCTTGGAAATCATATCAAAAATTCCCAGTCCTTCAATTTTCTTCCCGATTCCCGGTTCATAATACTTACCCATGAGCTGCGGTGAACCACAAACAAAAAGAGAAGGAGTGTTTTTTTCAATAAGATTTTTTATTATCTGTCCCTTTTCCTTTTTAAGGTCCCGCATGACGATTTCCTGCTCCCTGTCCTGTGCACCACCACCAAAAAGTAGGTCGACAGACTGCAACTCTTTAAAGTGCGTTTCCCTCTCAATTGGAAGTATTTTTACTTGAATTCCCCGCCACTCGCAACGTTTTGTCAGCGAAATAATATTCCCCCTATCTCCATACGTACTCATCAAAGTCGGATACAGCCAGCCAATACACAATGATAAATGTTTATTCATGTTCATAATATTTTCTTTCCGCTTAGAATTTTTCTGACATTCAACATTGCGGTATAGGTAGGTAAGATATAAAGTGTTTCATCCGGCTTCGTTTCTCTCAGTCCCTTAGCAATCGCATCTTTCAAGTCGGGAATAATTTTTACTTTTTCAAAGTCACTATCTTTTTTCATACTGTATTTAATTCGAAGTGCCATATCATAGACCCTATCCCCGCTGATAAAAATTTGCTTTGCAAATTCATTTACAATCTCTGTATCGATATCCCAAATCCATGACACATCTCGTCCATCTGCGATTCCATCGTTGAGAACAAGTAAAATATTTTTTGCACCCAGTTCTTTAACAGTCCTCAGAGATTCATTAAACCCGGTAGGATTTTTAGAGAGAAAAATCTGTACATTTTTTCCTTGAATCGGCATTATTTCCTGTCTTCCGAATGCAGGTTTAAATGTCCTCAGGCCGATTTCTATATCACTGTCACTTAGCCCGATTTGTTTTGCTGCCAGTACAGAAGCAAGTGTATTGTATCTGTTATAGAGACCGGAGAGGGGAAAATGAGAAAACTGCGATAAATTTAGTTTTGGCCGTTTTAATCCGCATTCCGTACACGACCAATCACCAAGATGTGAATAATAAATGGATTTGTATCCTAATTTATTTCCGCAGTTCGGACAGTAAATAGAATCAGCTGCATGTTCCTGAGTAAGTTTAGTGGCATCTCTATCATCAAGACCGAAATAGACAGCATTTTTACTTTCTTTTCCCAAATATGCAATCTGCGGATCATCTGCATTCAGAATCAACCTAGTTTTTTTCTGGTCTGAAATAACACTCTGCCAGTTCTTGGCTACTACATCAACTTCGCCATAGCGGTCAAGTTGATCACGAAAAAGATTAAGGAGAATTAAATAATCAGGTATAATCTCTTTTAAGAATTGAATAAGCGTATTCTCATCTACTTCAAAAATTACAAAATCGGCATTTATCTTTCCACCAGGGTTTGCATTTAGTAAAAGCGTTGAAGCGATACCATTCAAAAGATTAGCACCCGATGAATTATGAATTACTTTTTTTCCGGAATATTCAAGAATTGTTTTGAGAAGAAGTGATGTCGTCGTCTTTCCATTTGTTCCAGCGACGAGGATAACTCGTAAATTCGACTTATCAACCATTATTTTTATAAAATCAGGATTGATTTTCAACGCGAGATGTCCAGGCCAAGTCGAACCATTACCGAGATTCAAAGACCTTGCTATTTTTGAAAACAGTTTTCCAAAGGCAATTATAAGTAAATCCATAAATATATTATACTTGAGGAATGAAAATATAACCATAATGTGATAAAATAGCTGAGTATGAAAGAGAACGAAAGTATAACTAAAGATCGTATTGTGCACGTTTTAAATACACTTTGGCAAGGGGTTGTCTTTGTTGATAGGAATGTAATAAAAAGACTTTACCGGGACAGAGGAGAAGAAGGAATTCCTGAAGAAATAAGAGCAAAAAGAGCTTTGATATGGCTTAATAAAACCGGTGACAAGTGTGTTCAGGAGTCTATAAAAACAACAATAAAGTAAAGAGCACGACAAACTACCCGCAGCTTACATTGACCGGAGAATTTTGATTCTTTCTTCAATTGGCGGGTGGGTATTGAAAAGTCCGGCTAGAAAATTACTACCCTCTTTCCCCTTAAATGGATTAATAATAAATAGGTTTGCTGTCGCATTCGAAGCACTTGTCGATGGGGTCGGATCTGAAGAGATTTTCTCAAGCGCACTTGCTAATCCTTCAGGATATCTGGTAAGCAGGGCTCCCTGCGCATCAGCCAAAAATTCTCTTTTCCGCGAAACTGCGAGCTGAATTAATGTCGCGACAATAGGAGATAAAATTGCAAAAATAATCCCAAGAAGCAGAAATAAGTTATTCCCCCTGTTATCCCGGTCCCGTCCGCGAAACCACAAACTTTGCATGAACATGTTGGCGAAAATTGCAATAAATCCTACGAGAATAGAAACTACTCCCATTAGGCGGATATCATAATCTTTCACATGTGACAACTCGTGTGCAAGAACACCTTCCATTTCAACTTTATTTAAGCGTGACAGGATCCCTGATGTTACACAAACCACTGCGTGATTTGGATCTCTTCCTGTTGCAAAAGCATTAGGAGAAGGATCATCGACAACATAAATCCTGGGCATCGGAAGTCCGTCTCCGATTGACAAATTCTCGACAATTCTGAAAAGTTGCGGGTTGTCCTCCTTTTTAATCTCCTTAGCACCGGTAGTTGCCAGAACTAATTTATCCGAATAATAAAAGCTGCCGATACTTGAAATACCGGCGAAGATTAATGCCAGTCCCGCGAAATATAATCCGGATCCGTTAGCTTGTCCGAAGACATACGCTACTGTCGTAATAAAAACGACAAAAAGCAGCATAATAAGCCACGTTTTCCAAACATTTGCTGAAATAACTGAACGAATGTTCATAACTATCTATCTTTTTACTCTCTTTTGAGGTTAAAAAGATACCTTTACTGCTTGTTTCTCTTCTTCTGTGGCAGCAAAAAAATCTGCGGGTTTAAAATTAAACATTCCGGCGATCGAATTACTCGGAAATACCTGCAGCTTCGTGTTGTAATCCAAAACATTGGTATTCAGAAATTGCCGTGCATAAGCAATTTTATTTTCAGTATCAGACAACTCTCCCTGAAGTTCGGAAAAATTCTGACTGGCCTTAAGCTCAGGATATGCTTCAGCAACAGCAAAAAGCGACTTTAAGGTACTGCTTAACGCGTCATTCGCTTCTGCTTTTTCGCCCGTTGTCTTTGCAGACATCAGACTTGCTCTTGCTTTTGTCACATTCTCGAACACTTCTCTCTCATGTTTCGCATAACCTTTTACTGTTTCTACCAAATTAGGAATCAGGTCAGTCCGTCGTTTTAATTGAACATCAATCTCAGAAGATGCCTCCGAGATTCGAAGCCTGGCAGTCACCAGACTGTTATAAAGAAAGAATACATAGGCTGCAATTAAAAGAATAACTACTACAAAAATAACTGTTAGGGACATATATTCACCTCCTTAATCTTTGAACCATGCAATAAGTTTATTATACTCCATCGTATTAAGAATGTCACTCTTTGTCGCCCAGCCACGTCTGGCTACAGAAACCCCATATTTCATCAGATTCATTTGTTCAGTTGCGTGGCTATCGGTATTTATTGCCAATTTTATTCCACTCCGAACAGCTTCCCTCACTAACGTATCAGGTAAATCAAGCCGCAGGGGAGACGAATTAATCTCAAGCGCTTTATTATTCTCTTTACAAAACGACATTACTTTTTCAAAATCTAATTCAAATCCCATGCGTTGATTTAAAAGTCTTCCGGTTGGATGAGCGAGAATTTTTGCTTTCGGATGTGAAAGTCCCGAAAGTACACGCTTGGTCATATCAATTTTATTCATGGAAAAAACACTGTGGATTGAAACAATCGCTCCGTCCAAAAGATCAAGCGCCTCATCGCTCAGGGCCAGTTTTCCATCAGGAAGAATATCAATTTCGAGTAACGATAGTATACGAACATATTTATTTGTTGATTTTAATTGATCAATAAATTTACTCCTTGACTCAATAATCTGCATGACCTGATCTTTGGTGTGCTTAGAGCTGCTTGGATTATGTTCTGAAAACCCTAAATATTGATAATGTAACTCTCCTGCACGTTTAAGCATTTGTTCCATGGAATTTCTTCCCATATCGTGACTTGGCTCTATGGGGAAGCTTGAATGGATATGGAAGTCACCCTTTATATCCTCAAGTTTTACGAGATTTGGCAACTTATTTTTAAGTGCCAGCTCGATTTCTCCTGTATCTTCACGGATTTCAGGCGGAATCCAGGAAAGTCCTATTGCTTTATAGAATTTTTCTTCCGTATCAAATTCCTGCATTTTCTCCTTCCCGTCTTTTGACTTGACTTTAATCCCGTATTCCGAAAGAGACAAACCTTTTTTTAACGCAACTTCGCGCAAATGAATATTATGCTGTTTACTACCGGTAAAGTGCTGGAGAAGCGAACCGAACGTACCGGGTGATTGTGTCCGAAGGTCAATTCGTTTTTCGCCACTTGTCAGAAGCGAAGAATCATTTACTCCAGAGGAGAGAATCCGTTCTTTATATGGATAGGCTGCAAAATGGTTAAGAACAGCCTGAGAATTGTTAGTAGATACTGCGATGTCTACGTCTCCGATCGTCGATACCATTCTGCGAAGACTGCCAAGCGGATATGCCGTCAGTACGTCAGAAGACTGCTGTAAATATTCAATAATTTTGGCTGCAAGTTCATTTGCGTAGGGAAGGACCATGCGTACGCTTTTACTTTTGCCTAACTTATATTCCCGGATAGCCTGTAAAATATCTTCCTCCGATTTTTTTCCGAATCCTGCGAGATCCGCAATTTTGCCTGCCTTGGCAATTTTTTCGACGTCTTCAATAACGGTTTCCGGATGTTTTAAATGAAACTGCAAAACGAGTTTGTGGGCTTTTTTCGGTCCGAAACTTGGAATTTCAAGAAGCGGAAAAACCGCAGGCGGAATACCTTCTAAAACCCAGTCAAAGTGCTCAACCTTTCCGCTGCGAAGCAGTTCTTCTATATGATCGGAGATTGAAGGGCCGACACCTGGAATCGCCTGCAGTTTCCCCTCCTGGAAAAGGTCTTTTACCTGCATGGTCATGTTTTCAATAGCATCAGCCGCTCTGTTATAAGCAATGATTTGAAAGCGAAATTTAGCCTCATCTTTAATGCTATAAGAAACAGCAACATTTCGAAGAAGTTTGGCAATTTGCTCATTTGTCATAGACCCAGTCTAGCAAAGGATTGTCACGAGCGCAATAATTTGCTAGAATTACTCTGCCCATAAGTTTAGTTATACTTTTGCATTTTCATTTAACTTTGGAACTAAACAATATGGGGTGGTAGCTCAGTTGGTTAGAGCGTCTCCCTGTCACGGAGAAGGTCGCGGGTTCGAGTCCCGTTCACCCCGCAATACAGGAAATTAAAACGTTACCGGAAATAAATTAGCTCTTGCAATTTCGAAAGATTACTTATATAATCTCAACTGTCTTCTGCCCAAGTATAAATTATGGCAGCAAGAAAAAAGACTAGTAGAGCTACGAGAGTCACTCCAAGAAAAAAACCTGTTCAAAAAACAGGACTATCAGAATATTTTCGTTTTGGTGAATCCTACACTATTTTAATACTCGGCATAGTTGTCGTTATCATTGCCTCCATTCTACTTGTCTCATTCATTAAAAATAAGAATATTGGAAACAATATAGGAAAAGCAGGGCAACAAATAATGTCACAGCAAACCAGGCAAAGTCTGACTAATACTGCGACACCGAGTGCTATGGCGCAGGCTCTTACTTCAACGCCGGAACCGACTCAAGTTGTTACACCAACAACGTCCATTCCTACCATCAGACCTACTCTGGTTCCGACGCATGCAATGCGTTCCACGTTTAAGCCAACTCTAAAACCTACGTTGTTACCGACCGTAACAGCAATTCCAACCATGACAATGTCTGAGCAGAATAAAATTCCCGCTCATCTTCCCGGCACATATAATGTTCAGTCTGGAGATTCGCTCTGGACTATTGCTGAAAAAGAATATGGAAGCGGATATAATTGGCTAGATATTGCCAAGGCAAATAATTTGTCTAATCCCGATGTGCTTTATGCCGGTACAAAATTGCAGTTACCCAGAGTTCCGACAAGACAAATTACCGTTGTTGCTCAAGCACAAATATCGATTCCAAACAGAATTACCGGTTCTACTTATACTGTCATTCATGGTGATAATCTGTGGGACATTGCGGTCAGAGCCTACGGCGATGGCTATCAATGGACAAAAATTGCCCAGGCAAACCATTTAGCCAACCCTAGGCTCATTTTTTCCGGTAACGTTTTTATCATTCCTCGAAATTAATCCGGTTACTCCTGATAGTTATTTCTTTTTCTAAATTTTTTGCTACAATAAGTTAGTTTTGCGGGATTAGTACACCGGTAGTATGCTACCTTCCCAAGGTAGAGAAGCGAGTTCGATTCTCGTATCCCGCTCAAGTATATTGTTAATGAAGTTTATGGAAATAATTGAGCGTGAAGCTGTTTCCATCTTTGGTCACTTTAATATTATAAAAAGAAGTATGTTTAGGCGGTTTGAGGGCGATTTGGGTAATCATTTTATAATCTGAGGGAATGACTTGCTTATTTGGTAAATTGCTTAAATCAAACCACCTAAGTTCGCCTTCTGAAGAATTAGTAATTTTCATTGGTTTTTGAAGTATAACTTCAAATAAAAATAAAACGCAATGCCAATATGGTTGTTTTTCTCTTTTTCCCGGAAAATCTCGTTTAATACTGCCAGTATTCTCTTTGGTTTAATTTTCAACCCAGTTTCTTCAAATATTTCTCTTTTAACCGCGTCCTCAATCCTCTCGCCGAAATCAGTTTTCCGCCGGGCATGCCCCAAATATTCTGAAATGGTTATTTGGTACGCTTCATGAGAAGAATTTTATTGCCACTCATGAGTGGAGAGATGACTATGATCAAAGGATGTTGTGTCATTTGACAAATTATAGCAAATTTTAATACTGTGTATTGACGGTTTTTGTATAATTTGTTAGTATTAATCGTGCCCCGTACAAATATTAAAAACAGAAAAACAAAATTTATATTTATCTCCGGCGGAGTAATTTCAGGCATTGGAAAGGCCTAACTTCCGCTTCAATCGCACTTCTACTTAAAATCTGCCGGTTATAGGGTCGCTCCTATAAAATTTGAAAACTATCTCAACCTGGATGCAGGCACAATTAATCCGATTGAGCATGGTGATCCGTTTCTGTGCGAAGACGGAACTGAGGGTGATATGGATATGGGAACATATGAAAAATTCTTAGATGAAGACATGGGGAAAAGCAATTTCGTAACAATGGGTAGGATTTACCAAAATGTCATTGATAAAGAGAGAAGATTTGAGTATGACGGTGAAGACGTAGAAGCAATTCCGCATATCACCGATGAAATAACCAGGTGTATTTATACCTTGGCGAAGGAAAAAGATGCACAGATTGTTCTAATCGAACTTGGCGGTACAGCCGGAGAATATCAAAATATATTTTACTATGAAGCTTCCCGAATATTGGCACTTCGTAATCCGGGGGACGTAGTTCATGTACATGTCAGCTATGTTCCGACTCCTAGCCATTTGGGTGAACCGAAAACCAAACCGACCCAGATTATCCGTTCGTACACTTAATTCCATGGGAATTCAGCCTGATTTTATTATAGCCCGATCGGACAGAATGCTGGATAAAAGACGACGCGACAGATTTGCCCTGTTTTGCAATATGCATCCTGAAGATATTATTTCCAATCCTGATATCGAATCGGTATATGAGATTCCGCTTAATTCTACATGAACAAGGACTGGATAAGCGCATCATGCATAAATTACATCTTCCTTTGAAGAGAGCCGAAACTGGACCGCTTGGAAGCAATTTATAACAAGAGTAAAAAATCAAGAAGAGAAAGAAATTACGATCGCAATTGTGGGGAAATACTTCGGTACAGGAGAGTATCAAATGCGTGATTCTTATGCTGCGTTGCTTGATGCCATTGACCATGCGGCTGCGGCAGAAAATGTAAAAGTTATAACTAAATGGGTTAATGCTGAAAAAATAGAGTCCGCAATAGAAGAAGCAAAAAGTACAAGTAAAGATATTATAGTTAGTTGTTAAGGAAGTTATCGGTGAGCCGAACGGAATAATTGTTCCGATAGGTTGGGGAGAACGCGGCAGCGAAGGAATGATTGAAGCTGTCAATTATGCGAAGAATAACAAAGATTCCTTATTTAGGATTGTGTTTTGGTATGCAGCTGGCGGTAGTTGGATTTGCCAGGGATGAACTCGGATGGAAAGATGCTAACAGTGAGGAATTAGATCCTAAAACTTCCCATCCGGTTATTCATTTCATCGCCAACCAAAAAGAATTGATAGCCAGAAGAGCTTACGGCGGGACCATGCGGCTTGGCGGTTGGGAAGCAATTGTTAAAAAGGGTACAAGGGCTTTTGAGATTTATAAGAAATCTCATGCTTTTATAAATGAGAAAAAAGGATTAACCAGCGAACGGCATCGACATCGTTATGAATTTAACGACGAGTTTGCAAAGGAATTAGAAGAACACGGGCTGGTTATTGCAGCCCGATCGGTTAAAGAGAATTTGGTAGAAATTATTGAGCTAGCAGAAATCTGATCATCCATTCTTTCTGGGTACCCAGGGTCATCCGGAATATAAAAGCCGACCGCTTAGACCCCACCCAATTTTTATTGCTTTTGTGAAAGCATGTAGTAAGTCTTGAATAATCTGGGAAATTCCGCTATAATAACCTTATGATTCAGCTGAATTTTGTTCCCGGAGATATTATTAAAGTTTATCAAACCATTAAAGAAGGAGATAAGACCAGAACCCAAATGTTTGAGGGAATTGTTCTGCAAATTAAAGGACGTGGAGAAAACAAGAGTTTTACGGTGCAAAAAATGGTTGGACCGGTTTCTGTTGAAAGAATTTGGCCGGTAATGTCGCCTAATTTGCAGAAAGTGGTGAAGTCGGGACATATTTATAAAAATCTGAAAAAAGTCAGACGGGCTAAGCTGAATTATCTAAAGATCCCGAAAACCTCGTAAAATCCTCTTAATTTCTATTTATCCTAACACAAAAAGTTGTATACTTGTTTCGTGTATAGAACACTGGATACGAAAAAGCAAATTTCCGGTAAGCGGGGAGAAGATATTGCAGTAGCGTATTTGAGAAAAAAAGGATACCAAATTCTCGAGCGAAATTTTAGGCTTAGAAACGGAGAAATCGACATTATTGCTCTCCACGAGAATATACTTGTCTTTATTGAGGTAAAAACCAGGACTTCTAGATTGTTTGGCACACCACTTGAAGCAATTAGCTTCTTTAAGCTGCGTTCGTTGGTCCGGACAGCCAACGTGTATAAATATACCCGTAATAATTTACCGGAAGCAATGCGGATTGACGCTATTGCAGTAAAGTTTCTTGATCCTGAAGGGGTAGATTTCGAAATCGAACACATGAAGAATATTTCTAGCTAGGTTTAAGTGTTTTTATTTGGTCTCTGATTCTCATCGCTGTTTCAAAGTCCAGTCTCTCGGCTGCCAGTTTCATTTCTTTGCGTAATTTCCGAACCACGTCTTCCCGTTCGTCCGGCAGAAGAACCTCTTTGTTACCAAACTCAATTAACTCATCCAGTGACTCACGTCTCTGTTCTTCCTTTTCTTCTTCAACCAAACGTGCACGGATAGACTTATCAATACTGACAGGCGTAATATGATGCTTCTTGTTATACGCGGTTTGGACTTTCCTTCGCCTTTCAACTTCATCAATTGCCTCCCGCATGGAGTCCGTTATTCTGTCGGCATACATAATTACTTCAGACTTCGTATGCCGTGCCGCGCGTCCCATGGTTTGAACAAGTGATGTCCTGCTTCTTAAGAACCCCTCTTTATCAGCATCGAGAATAACAACAAGCGACACTTCCGGCAAATCTAATCCCTCACGAAGCAAGTTAATGCCAACCAAAACATCAACGGTCCCGAGGCGCAAATTATCCAAAACATCCTGCCTCTCAAGGGTAATAATATCAGAATGAAGATAAGCTACTTTGATTTGTTTTTCTTCCAGATAGGCTGTCAACTCCTCAGACATCCGTTTTGTTAAAGTTGTCACAAGTACCCTCTCCTTTCTCTCGACCCGCTTCAGAATCTCAGAAATCAAATCGGGAATTTGTCCTTTACTCGGCTTAACAGTAATAACAGGATCTACCAGTCCGGTAGGTCGAATAAGTTGCTCAACGACAGCATTTTCAGCTTCTTTAGCTAAAGATAATTCATAATCATTCGGCGTTGCTGAGACATACACGGTTTGATGGACATGACGCATAAACTCATCAAAACGAAGCGGTCTGTTATCCATGGCAGACGGAAGCCGGAAGCCGTAATCAACCAATACACTTTTCCGCGATTGGTCGCCGTTATACATGCCCCGAATTTGGGGAAGTGTCATATGTGACTCATCAATCATCAGGAGCCAATCATCTGAGGCGGCATCGAAATAATCAATAAGCGTATACGGCGGATCGCCGGGTTTTCTTCCGTCAAAGTATGTTGAGTAGTTCTCAATGCCATTTACATATCCAACTTCACGAATCATTTCCAAATCGAAATTCGTTCTTTGCATAAGTCGCTGTGCTTCAAGAAGTTTACCGGCTGCTTTTAATTCTTCGGTACGTTTCGCCAGATCTGAGCGAATATGACTAAATGCATCGTCATAGGACTTAGGATCAGTCATGTAGTGTTTGGCGGGGTAGATAATGGTTTTAGAAATTATCTGAAGCGTGTCTCCGTTTAAGGGACTGAATTCGTATAGTTTACTGATTTTTTCCTCATTTATTTCGATCCGAATACCGTTGTCCATATATGCCGGAAAAAGATCAATTGCATTCCCACGAACCCTATATGATCCGCGTCTGAATTCATAATCATTCCGTTCATATTGTAAGTCTGCGAGCCGTACCAGGATATCCCTTTGGGTAGTTTGCATACCAATTCTTAGCTCGAGAACAAATTTACCATATTCAACAGGCGAGCCCAAATTATAGATACAGGAAACCGATGCGACGACTATGACATCTTTTCTGGTTAATAAATTTGTCGTCGCTGACAGCCGGAGTTTGTCAATCTCTTCATTAATCTCAGCTTCTTTTTCGATATACGTATCACTTTGCGGAACATAAGCTTCGGGTTGATAGTAATCATAATAGGAAACGAAATATGATACGGCATTTTTAGGGAAGAAATCACGAAATTCCTGATATAGTTGTCCGGCCAGAGTTTTATTATGCGAAATAACCAGAGTCGGCTTTTGAATATTTTGTATAACGTTAGCCATGGTAAAGGTTTTTCCCGACCCGGTAACACCGAGAAGTACCTGATCTCTAACATTTTTTTGCAAATTTTCAGTTAATTTTTTAATTGCCTGCGGCTGGTCGCCGGTAGGGCTAAATTTGGATTTAAGCTTAAATTTCATAGTGCAATTGTACCACAGACATCCAGTTTTTAATGTAGCGCAAAATTGACATACTATATTTGTAATTTGTACCAGTTTGTCTTATTGACAAAAATACACGAAAATATGTATAAAATATACGTACCAATAATTTCTTTTAAGAAATATTGGAAAAAAATATGCCGGGAGTATTATACAGAAAAGAGCGGGAACTCTTAGAATTTCTTACCCAATTCCAAAAATCGTACGGATATGCTCCGACGCTTCGGGAGATGGCACTGGCGACCCATCACAAAAGCGTTTCCACGGTGCATGCAATTATCCGTAACCTGGTAGACAAAAACTATATTCAAAAAGTTGACGGTAATTCCCGGATTTTAAAAGTACTTGACCAGAATTTTGCTTCTACAAAATTAAACAATCTGCCGTCGATTGAGTTGCCTTTGATGGGATTTATTGCGGCGGGCAAGCCGCTTGAGCCGCATACCGATCCAAATGCGACATTTCACGTCTCAGCAACCATGATCAGCGGATCAAAAACCGCGTATGTTCTTCAGGTGAAAGGGGAGTCGATGATTGAAGACGGCATATTGGACGGTGACTTTGTGGTTATCGAGCGGGTTCAGGAGGCATATAACGGACAAATTGTAGTCGCACTTGTGGATGACAATCTCGCGACTCTCAAAAGGTTTTATAAAAACGGTGACAGAATTGAACTTCATCCGGCAAATCATACGATGAGTCCGATTTATCCCAAAAGCCTTAAAATTCAGGGCAAAGTCGTGGGGCTAGTCCGAAAATTTCTCTAATAGTTGTGGAATTAAAAAAATTAACCAAGGACATAGGAAAAGTATCAAAAATCTACAGCAAGAAATTCAAAATCGATCGAAATGCTGATTGGTACCTGCTAAAGCTCCAGGAAGAAGTAGGGGAGTTAACCAGAAGTTATTTGAAATGCTTAGGTCAAGCCAGAACTTCCGGAAAAACCTCTCAAGAGTTAAAAAACAGCTTTAACGAGGAATTGGCTGATGTTTTTTGCCACGTACTCCTTCTAGCCCAGTTTCATGATATAGATTTGGAAAAAGAAGTACAAAATAAATGGTTGGTTTATAAATAATTATCGCACTTACCCTTTAACACTAAATTAGGAAACTCATGCATATAATTTATTGCTAAATTTTCCTGTTCTCCTTACAATAAAAGCTAATGATTGCGTTTTTTAATAAATATAAGTATGTACTATTACTAATAACGATTGGATTTTTTATATATTGCAATAGTTTAATTAATAATTTAGTTTGGGATGACATTATCTATATCATCAATAATCTACAGGTACACTCGATAAATATCTCCTTATTGTTTAGTAATAGTAACTTATTTAATACCCCACCTTACTACAGACCGATACTAACGCTATACATATCAAGTCTTTTTGTTTTATTTCAAAACAACGCTTTCTTCTACCACATAACACAATTATTGCTTCACACAGCAAACAGTATCTTAGTTTTCTATTTATTCAAAATATTTTTTAAAGAAAAACTGTCTTTTTTTCTCGCCTTACTGTTTCTAGTTCACCCGATGAATGTCGAATCGGTATCAATTATGTCTTCGGGAAGCGTTCTCTACTTCTTCTTCGGTATTTTAGCTTTGTTAATCAGTAGAGATAATATACCTGGGAAAAATAAAAGCATTATTCTGTTTCTACTTCTTTTACTTTCAGTATTTAGCAAAGAATCAGGATTTTTGTTTATTTTCATAATAGTGCTGTTTCAGTTTCTCTTCAAAAAAAGAAATCTCGGTAAATCTTTTGTATTAGGAACAGCTATTACTTTTTTCTATTTCGTTTTACATTTATGGATAGGAAATACTTATTTTGCCAAACTGCAGTTTGTTCCGATCATGAGATTATCGTTGACAGGGAGGCTGATAAATATCCCTTTAATTATTTTGTACTATCTAAAAACTTTTCTACTGCCGGTAAGTTTAGCAACTGATCAACAATGGATTGTAAGATCAATCGATATAGGTAATTTCTATTTTCCGCTACTTATTATTATTTTGTTTACAGCGAGCGTTGTTCTGCTTGGGCTTTATATATATACATATCGTAAGCAATTTTTTCATACTTTTGTTTTCTTTTCCCTCTGGTTTTTAATAGGCATCATACTCTTATTGCAAATTACACCGCTCGATGGCACGGTCGCAGACCGCTGGTTTTATTTTCCCATGGTTGGTCTTTTGGGGCTTCTGGGCGTTGCAACGCAGAGTATATCCATAAAAAATAAAAATATTTATTTTTCCATTGTGATGCTTGGAACTTTAGTTATCATCGCTTTCTCTGCGAGAACAATAATAAGAAATGTTGATTGGCGTAGTAACTTAAGTTTGTACAGTCATGATGCTGGGGTTTCGGACAATTACGCGCTCGAGAATAATTTGGGAAATGAATTTATCGTTACGAAGGATTATGATCAAGCGTTACTGCATTTTAACAAGTCAATACAGCTTGCTCCGGAAAATGATTTGAAAATGTGGGAAAATCTTGGGTTAGTCTATCATTATAAAAAGAATACAACACTCGCAAAAAAATATTATGAAAAAGCAATTATCACAAATCACTCACAAGAAGCGTACGAAAATTTATCGAATTTACTATTAAGCGAAAAAGACATTTCATCTGCAAAAAAAGTTGCATCCGAAGGATTAAAATACCATCCTGCGAGCTGGTTACTTTGGATGTGGCTTTCAATATCAGAGTATAAATTAGGTAATTTACAAGAAGCACTTTCCGAAGCCACAAAAGCATATAATCTGTCTGCAAATGAAAATACATTCAGAGTTCTGCAAAATATGCAAAATAAGCTTCCGCTAGAAATGAATTGGTAAAATTACATGAAACGAGTTACTTCCTGAAAATTTTTTTTCGAAGGCTGAGTTTATGATCGAGGTACCACAAGACAGCTAAGATAAGTAAAACGACAATGACAAATTGGAATTTGCTGAAATACCCGCCTAAGCTGTCCCATTTGCTGCCCAGATACATACCAACATAGGTTAATACGCTGACCCATGCAATTGAGCCGACTAAAGCGAGACTAATAAATTTCCAAACATTCATTTCAAAAACACCTGCGGGAAGAGAAATAATAAATCGAAGTCCGGGGAAAAATTTGGCTACCACGACAATTTTACTGCCGTATTTTATAAACCAGCCGGAAGCCTTTTGATAATCATGCTCACTGACTAAAATATATTTTCCGTGTTTTTTAATCAGATTTAAAATTACTTTTTCCTCTAAGAAAAATCCTATTCCATACAGGACGAGAGAACCCAAAACATCCCCGATTATCGCGATAATAACCACGGGTAAGTACATAAAAGTTCCTAAGTGGATGAGAAAGCCTGAGAACGGTAAAACGACTTCGGACGGAATCGGAAGTAGCGCAGAACCCAGGAACATAAGAACAAAAATACCCAGGTAGCCGGAAGATTGAATAAAATGTATAATAAAGCCGGATAAAACCGCAAGCATATGGGAACATTATACATTGTTGCAACGCCGATCGGCAACTTACAGGATATAACTTTACGAGCTTTAAAAATGTTGCGCGAAGTAGATATTATTGCCTGTGAGGATACAAGGCGGACGGGAACACTTCTGAAATCTATTCAAGAAATCATCCCAACGCGAGGAGATGAACAGGAAAAATCACAAAAGTCACCGCGTTTGCTTTCTTACTATGAAGAGATCGAGACCCATCGTATTCCTGAAATTATTAGTTTACTCCTTAATGATTTGGATGTTGCACTCGTTTCTGATGCAGGGACACCGGCGATTTCCGATCCGGGATTTAAATTAATTCGTGAATGTATCTCACAAAAAATTCCGGTTGTCGCAATTCCTGGTCCGTCAGCGGTGCTTACGTCTTTGGTAATTTCCGGTTTACCGACGGATAAGTTTAATTTTTATGGCTATCCGCCGAAAAAACCGGGGCATAGAATAACATTTTTTGAAAAAATAAAAGAAACACAAAAACATCTTTCTGCAACAATTATTTTTTTTGAAGCGCCGCATAAATTAATTCGAACATTGGAGGATTTACAAAAAGTTTTTGACGACGTCGATATTGTTTTATGTCGCGAGTTGACCAAGGTTTATGAGGAGGTTAGGAGAGAAAAAATATCCGAGTCTCTTGCCCATTTTCAAAAAACAACTCCCAAAGGCGAATTCGTGATTTTACTACACTAAAATACACAAATTAAAAATATAAGTCTATAAAATAATAACTTAATTACATATCCGAATATTTGATATCTTAACTTGTCATTCATGCCTGAATTCCCGTTGTTCGGAATACTACGAAACCGGACTGGACAAAAACTTAATATCCACAGTTCGAATCCTAATCGCGGAGCAAATTAGCCTCAAAATTGACTTCTTTTTGAATTGAGACAACAATGTATTTGTAAGGAGATATTTTATGAACCTCACAACAAGTCTTATCGTTTTTGCCGCAATTATTATATCCGTTAATAATTTCGTGTTGTTTTATGTAATTAAGAATAATGGAATACATTCAAGAATACACTCGCTTGGTATGATAGTATTTTTGATTAGTCTTATTGAAATTGTGGCAATTGGAATTTGGGCTTATATCCACTTAAGATAATGGGTTCTCTCCATTTCCATCAGTCGGTTTCCGAAACCGATAGTGTGGAAACCGGAATATTTTGAACTGCTATACTAAACTTATGAAGATGCTGAAACTTCTGACCGGAAGCGGAGACAAAATGGGCCCTTTCATTTGGCCGTTTGCAATCCTCGGCTTTACTTTATATTTTATTTTACCCTCTCTTTTTAGTATTCCCAAATCAAATCTCTTAAACATTTTCGGTCTGATTCTTCTAATTTTGGGTCTTATTGTTTGTATCTGGTCCCAAATTTTGATATTGATAAAAGTCCCCAAAAAACAACTTATCTTGATCGGTCCTTATGGTCTGGTAAAGCATCCTTTGTATACCGGGGTTTCTCTTTTGGTGCTTCCCGGACTTGGATTTTTGCTTGATAACTGGTTAGGGCTTTTATTCGGACTTGTTCTTTACATCATTACAAGAATTTACAGACCTGAAGAGGAAAAAAGAATGAAAAAAGAATTCGGGGAAAAATATGAAAAATACTTAAAGAGTGTCCTCTTTCCTAGGTTGTAAACTAAGAAGTTGAATTAATTTTCTCAAAAGAAGAGATAAAGTAGGTTCTCCCCATTTACATTAGGTGGAGCTCTGTTTGGCCTTAAATCGTGCCTAAAAAGGATTACGGGAATCGAACCCTAAAAAATAGAAGTCGTATAAACCCGGATTTGTGACACAGGGCTAATTACCTACTATATTAGTAAAGTAATTTAAATGAATTCATAATTTTATTAAAGATTTCCTGCTGATTACTACTATATAAGCTGCCTGATTGCATAATATAGACAAAGTTTTTATCCTGGACGTATGCTGTTTGTCGTTTGTATTCAACGGGTTCAATATTAGATTTTGTATAAATACCCTCTAGAGTGCTGTGCAGCTGATTAGTCATAACAAAGTTAGCTATAACGGTATTTAGTCCATTTATCTCAGTTGAGTTATATCCTGTAGCTTCTGAGTAGAGACCATCATTTTCTTTAGCAAATGATAATAAATCTTTATTATTTCCTATATCATACAACACTAAAGAAATGTTGCTATCATACATTTTGACTAAAGCAGGAGCGGAGTTTCTATTCATATGTAAAAGACCACTAGAGCCAGCAACTTGATACGCATTCTTTGTCAGCGGTGAATAAGCTCCTGTATTTACTACGTAAAAATCAGGATAATTGAAAGTATAGCCATTTACCAAATCTATGTAAGTTTCCCAACCTTGTTCTCTTGGCTGACTATTATAGATCTGCTCAAATTTAGTTTGGTAATTAATCGGCAAGATGTTAGTATATGTAAACAATAAATAAGAAACTACAAGCCCACAAAAAAAGGCTAAAATGATAAAAAGTAAAAATGGTATGGTTTTTGGTAATATTTTCTTGGCCATAGATTCATTATGCACCAATATAGAAGACTTGCAAAGGATGATATTTAAACCATCTCCTTGTCATATAACATCAAATTAACAATATGTTGCTCATGTAGGTTCAAACGTCGACCTGCGACTCCACGCAGTGGATAGTCCCTTTATGGGGTAAGCGAAGCTTAAGAGGTATAATTATTACACAATTATCATAAACATTTAGTATTATTACTAAAATTGATTGGAGGTGATGAACAATGATGGATCAAACAAAATGGGGACATGATATGATGGAATGCTGCAAGGAGCATTCTATGTCAAAAGAACATCTTGAAGCAATGAAGAAAATGCTGGAAGAAAAACTAAAGTGGGTTAGTGAAGAACTAAAGAAAGCAGCATAGCAACAAAACAATATTGTGAAGCAGGATGGGGCAAGTCAATAAACTAAATCTGAAGCTGAGGAAGTTACGTCTGGGATGTAAAACTACTCTTCTTGATGCTCAATAGTGGCTTTAACATTGTTTACGATGCGGAGCTCGGTTTATTCATAATAAATTAGATACCAAGTATTACGAATACACTAACCAAGGACATTTTGGTGGGGATTACTATAAAGAAATTTTCCCTGAGCTTGTTCAAGCGATTAAAGAAGAGTTAGTTAGAAAATAGTTTCAAACGTCGGACTGTAGTCGGAACTCAGTTTAGCCTCAGAAATGACAAGAAATAGCATAGTAGGATGGTGATATAATCACCGTATGAATATAAATCTACATCTGATCAATGCATCAGGAACGCTAAATCCATTTGTCATAGATATTGAAAAGATTTTTCCTACGACTATTAAACGGATTAGGAAGGTATTGCCTGTTGATAATGTCGATATCATTGTTTGGGAAGATGCTGATTGGGCAATTAAAAAATATGGGCTAGGAGGACATACGATAAAAGCAAATACAGTAATAGTTTCCATTGATCCGAATAATCCCAAAGCAAAACAATCATTTCCTGAACGTTTTACTACAACACTTATGCATGAATTGCACCATGCTACCCGTATGCAAGCACTAGGAGAAGGATTTATTCCACGACTGGAAGCATCAGTAAGAGAAGGACTAGCAGAACACTTTGAAATACAACTTACAGGTAAAAAGCCAGAAGTATGGGATAATGCACTAACAAAGCAACAACTCACAGAATTCATAAAAATAGCAAAAGAGAATAAAAGTACGGAGGACTATTATCTCTATGATTGGTTATTTGGAAATAAAGAACAAAAGATACCAGAATGGACAGGCTACTCGGTTGGGTTTCAACTTATTAACGATTATCTAGAGACACATCCTCAAGCTACTCCAGCAACTCTTTACAAAACGAAAGCAGAAGTATTTATAAAATGAGTCTTACCTCTGCGCTAAATAGTACTGTACCAGGTTCGAACATTGGCCTGCGACGATTCGAAGAATCTAGTCCCCTTGTGGGGTAAGCGGAGCTGATATGCTTTGATATATTTTGTTAGTCTCAAGGTTGCTTCTGGTATAATGGAACTATTCATATGGATGAGACAGTAAAATTGGTAGTTTTTGTACCTGAAACTCATGCAGATATAGTCAGAGAAGCTATGGGCAAGGCAGGAGCTGGAATAGTGGGAGATTATAAATACTGTAGCTTTTCAGTTAAAGGAACGGGAAGATTTATCCCGCTCGATACTGCACATCCATTTATTGGTAAGGTAGGCAATTTGGAAGAAGTAGAGGAAGAACGAATCGAAACTGTTTGTTATAAGAAAGACTTGGAAAAGATAATTGCAGCTATAAAAAAGGTTCATCCCTATGAAGAAGTTGCATTAGACGTTTATCCTTTGGTTTTAAATCCTCATGAAACAACATATAAGAAATAGTTCCTCACATATTCAACCAGGGAGAGCTCAGGCTAGTCCCAGTTTTACTAACTTGAATAGGATAACAAAACCTCTGATATAATTCTCATGTGGCAATAAAATTTGAATTTCGTGATATGACTGACAACGAATATAAACAAGAGCAGTCTGCGTTCGATGAACACGGGTTAGAGTTTGGTAATCCTCCCGAGAAGCAAGAACGTTTTGGATTTATAGCCACTGAAAATGAGGAATTTGTAGGTTGCTCAAGTGGATTAGCACAAAAAAATAATGGTCAATATGGCAAATACTTCTATTTGAGTGATTTATTGGTTGAAAAAAAATATCGAAAATATGGCTATGGAAAAAAGCTTTTAGAGTTGCTTGAAAGTAAACTAAAGTTGCTTGGTATAGAATATGTTTGGACATGGACAGCAGGTTATGAAGCCCCACCTTTTTATCTAAAACAAGGATATAAGACTTTTACAACATTTGAGAATTATTACCCGTCTGGTCATGCTAGAGTTGGATTTATAAAAAAGCTATAGAGCTCTAAAGTAGGTTCGAACGTCGACCTGCGACGATTCGAAGAATCTAGTCCCCTTATGGGGTAAGCGGAGCTAAATACCTTACGTTAGAATCATAATTTAGATTGATAAAACAAGCCAAATATACAACTCTCTTTAGATAGTTTTGTAAAAGGTATGCGGAGTTGAATGTGTGAGGAATCATTGACTTGCCTTCTTAATCGTGCCACACTATTTGTATGGAAGAGCAGGTAAAATCGTTTCAACTTTCCCCAGCCCCTGATAAGAACCACCATAAAAGAGTCATTATGTACGGAATAGGGGCAATATTTCTTTTGATATTAGGTATGGGAATTGGATATTTAATAGGAATAAATAATACTGTCAGCTATTCAATAAAACCACAGACAGAAACATTAAAGCAAAATTCAAATACTACCATATTGTCAATTTCTCCTTCCCCAACTGATGACCAAATCTTAAATATGCTTCCTACGCTGGAGCCAGAGTTTCAATGGCAACAAGTAAAAACAGCACAATTTACTTATCCTTTAACGTCAAACACACAATTATCTGGAGAGCAGAGAATTGGAACTCAAATGGTGCAGGATGCAAATAGTTGGCCGACACCATCGTTTGCCCCCAGTCACATCGATTTACCAACATTGCTAAAGAATGGTTGGAATGAAGATATTACCTTAGATACAGGAGGTGTAGGAGGAGGACAGCAAGGATTTAACAAATTTGAAGGGGGAAAAGAGCGAATTCTTGTTTGGGGAACTTCAATAGGCCCATTGGTTCCATCCGCTAATGGACCGGATGTTCTCAAATGCCCCTGTACTAGGCAAACAACTGTTTTTATCAGCAATCCCTTCTAAATTATAAAAATTATAAGTATCATTAATCCGTTCATGGGCTAAAGTAAAAATTCCTCACATATTCAACCAGAGGGAGTAAAATTATGCTTAGAACGTTTCAGGCAGATAGACAAATTCTTTATGTAACCTTTTCAGAGTTTGGTATACTTAATTCATGTTAATTAGAAAAGCAACAATTAACGATGGGCAACAACTGATTGAAAAACTCGCAGAATTCGACGAGTACCTTACTCCATTATTTTCGCCAGAAATTAATCCCTTTGTCCAATATAAAGATAAAAACAAGACGTTTGAAGAAGTAGTGACGGAATGGCTAAATAACCCAGAATATATTCTTTTTGTTGCAGAAGATAACGGAAGTTTACTCGGTCATATATGTGGAACAGTTAAAAAGAAAAAATACTCTGTAAAAGATAGGGAAGGATCAGTAGAAGAATGGTTTGTTTCAGAAGAATATAGGCACCAAGGAATAGGTAAACAACTTTATCAAGCACTTTTATTAGAATTCAAAAAAGCAAAGTGCACTCATTTAAAATTACGTGTGTTTACCGATAACAAGAAAACAATAGGTATGTATCATAAAATGGGTTTTATGGATCTAGAGTTTACTTTGATTAAAAAACTAGAATAATCAAGTAATAGTTCCCCGCATATTCAATCAGATGGGGCAAATTATTATAGTCTCAACCAACTATATCGGACTGTACCAACTCCAAATAGAATTCTAGTTTTGGTTAAGATTTGCAATCCAATCCTATAGCTGATATGTTTCTTGTAATTATGCCAAAAGAATTTGAAGGTATTCTTGTAGCTCTCGAAGGAATTGATAATGGGGGTAAAAGTAGCCATATTAATATCCTAGAAAGAAGACTTATAGCAAAGGAATTTCGTGTGAGATTACAAAAGAACTAAGCACACCAGTAGGGGAACTTGTCCGGAAGTATTTAAGAGAGGGTAATTTTTCTCCGCATCTGAAAACTTTACTTTTTGCAGCCGATAGAGTTGAAAGAGTTGATAAGCAAGTCAAACCAGCACTCCAGCAAGGAAAAGTCGTCCTTGCTGATAGATGGTCTCTTTCAGCAGTAGTGTACCGAGGCGTTGAGGGATTTGATGCTGAGTATGTTTTGGCAGTGAATTCTAAAACCCTGCAGCCAAATAAGATTTTCCTTATAGATATACCTGCTGAACTTTCAGTAAAACGGGGCGAATTAGGGAACAAACCACATCCGTATTCGATTGAATTTCTTGATAATGCAAGGAGACACTATCTTGAATTAGCAGGAAAAGATTCAGACATTGAAGTAATCGATGGAACACAATCTTTTGATGTGATAAATAACCTTCTCCTTCAACGAATCTTGAAATTAAGAGAGGGTAAATAATGGCGAGAAAAAGACTTGAAGATCAGTAGAAAAAGATAATTTAGTTTATATTTATTCTTGACCTTTTGATTTCACTTATACAGACCTTTATGAATAAAGGGAATAAGAGCTAAAACTACAACATCCTCGTAAAGTTTATCTCTCGTAATCAAATCTTTAGTTAATAGTCCAACGGCTCCGTTATTTTGCTTTGAATTGTGTTTTTTAAAGACAGTATCGATTGCATCGCCCAACTCCTTACCCTGTTTTACGAGTTGTGTAACTTTTTCTGGCAAAAAGTAAGTATCTGTTTTTGCGCTACCGGTTTGATCTTCAGATTTAATAACTACCCATGTAAATGAACTAAGCATACCACCGACTATCTCAACTCCACCCTCAATTCCTATCCAATAATCAGCTTTTGGAAATATTTTTACAACATTGTTAACCCTGTTTATGGCTCCCTTAATTGTTTCTTTGTCTCCTATTGGTTGGCCTGCTACTCTCGACTCAACCGATACAGACTCGATTTTTACATCTTTTGTTTTAAATACTTTCTTGAAGGCGTTTTCAACAGCCCTTATTTTAACTGGATTGGTAGAAGCTATAACGATTTTCATTTTAAAAGATTGAGTATATCCTGTTTTATTTTTGGTTTTCCCTCTGAACCTAACAACCATAAAGCTCTATCAAAAGTAATCCAATTTATCCCAGCTTCTTTGCATGCTTTGTTCCACAACAACTTAACTTGCTGTATGTTTTTATCTGTCATTTCGTTATTCTCAACAAACCCCATCAAATGAGCAATACGAACATCGTGTATGTCGACCGGTTGTAAGACAGACCCAATATCATTATATTTGAAACCAAAAGTGGAAATCATGGCCCTAAAAAAGAGATTTCCTGTTTTCGGCCCCATACCTCTAAAATCCTGAATTTTGCCTACTGCTTCTATTGCTGTTTTAGAATCTGTAAACATTTTTGTCGGGTCGCCATCATAATATTCTTGTAACTTTTTGGAATTTGCCTTATAACGAACAACTGCTTCATTAGGGTAGCGAGGCTTCATATATTCAGTTAGAATTTTAAACAATTCTTCACCACTCAAATCTCGAATGTATGAGGGTGTAAAAAATTCTGGTTTTTGTTGATAACATCTTGTTGCTCCCGCATATAAAACCCTTCCTTTAATGGCGTAATCGAGTTGGATTACATAGAATAGAAATAAAGATTGTCGAAGCGGGCTAGCTTCTTTTGGGACATAATCTTCTACATTTCTAAATTCTGAAAAAACACCTTCACGAGCAAGAAATCTATTTGTAACAGTTGTTACAAACTCCGACACAGCTAAACCTTCTTCATTTTGTAGTTTTCTTTGTCTTCCCACTACACAATATTAGCTCGCAGATTGAATAAAATCAACACAAAATTATGCCTGATAATAAGTTCTGATATCATCCACCAGTAAAATAAGACGATGAAAGTTCTTTATTTCCTAACAAGTTGCCGACAAAGAGATAACTTCGCTTATTAAGGAAATATCAAAGTTATTCTAATATCACGACTTTCGTAAATATTATTATCTATTATTTTGATTGTACATTTCTCCGTAATACTAAGTTCCCACATATTCAATCCCGGTTTGATCGAAATCAACCAGAGGAGTATTCCGGCAAAGCATTCAATAATCTTCTAAAGTTGAGGTATCACCGATAGGGAGGCCGAGTTCTTTCGCCTTCAAAATTCTTCGCATAATCTTACCTGATCTCGTCTTTGGCAGCTTATCGATAAATTCAATTTCTCTGGGATATGCATGACCTGCAAGGTATTTTTTTACGTGTTCTGCCAGCTCTTTCTTCAATTCTTCAGACGGCTGATAATCTTTTTTCAAAACAACAAATGCTTTTATGATTTCCCCACGGAGTGGGTCGGGTTTGCCGAATTACTCCCGCTTCGACAACAGCCGGATGTTTAACCAGCGCGCTTTCTACCTCAAAAGGTCCTACCCGTTCACCTGAGGTTTTAATAACATCGTCAGCCCGTCCGATAAACCAATAATATCCTTCAGGATCTTTTTTCGCTTTATCACCTGACAAATACCAGCCATTTAAGAAGTAACTGTTATATTTCTCTTCATTCTTCCAAACCGTTCTCATAATCGATGGCCAAAACGGTTTCAGACACAAATTTCCCTCTTGACCGTCTGAAACAGGCTTCCCTTCGTCATCTAAAATCGCAGCCTGCATCCAAGGAAGTGGCTTTCCCATTGAGCCGGGCTTTACGTCCAGAGAAGATAGATTAGATATCATAATCGATCCGGTTTCTGTTTGCCACCAGCCATCATGGAAATACATACCAAACGTCTCCTTTCCCCAAATAACTGCTTCCGGATTTAGCGGTTCACCGACGGATGTTAAATAGCGAAGACTGGACAAATCGTACTTTTTCGTAAGTGCTGCTCCTTGAGCCATAAGCATCCGGATTGCGGTAGGTGCGGTATACCAAACGGTTACTTTATGTTTTTCAATCAATCCATACCATACTTCAGGATCAAATCTTCCTCCATGAACAAAGGTAGTAATACCTAAGGACCAGTTACTTAAAATGCTATAAACTATGCCTGTTACCCATCCCGGATCGGCAGTACACCAATACACATCATCGGGTTTCAGGTCAAGTATTAATTTCGCGCTGGCATGAGACTGAACAATACCCGCATGTGCATGAACAATACCCTTCGGCTTACCGGTGGTTCCTGAGGTATACAACATGAATGCATAATCTTCAGGCTGAGTATGAACTACGGAGAAGGTCTCAGCTTGCAAATCAAAATCTGCACGGAATTTATCATCGTCAACAACGATGACATGCTCTAAAGCAGGCAAATCTTTTATTACCGAATTGATTCGTACGGCTAGATCTTTGTTAGTGATGACGACTTTTGCTTCAGAATTTCCCAATCTGTCTTTTAATGCATCTTGCTGGAATGCCGAGAACATACTTCCGGCAATTGCTCCGGTTTTTAAAATACCGAGAAAAGAAATAAATAATTCCGGAATCCGAGGGAGGAAAATAAATACACGGTCTCCTTTTTTGA
The DNA here is from genome assembly GCA_963790825.1 of Candidatus Levyibacteriota bacterium. Lineage (GTDB taxonomy): Bacteria > Patescibacteriota > Microgenomatia > Levybacterales > UBA12049 > CAWBPM01. The sequence continues at coordinate 133,713 of CAWBPM010000002.1, forward strand.
CGCCTTGGGAAGTTAGGTAATTTGCAATTTTATTGCTTTGTTTCGAAAGTTGAAAGAAGGAATACTCACTTACTTTTCCATCTTCCGATTCGAAGATAAGCCCAATTCTATTTCCGTTTCCTCTCTCAATATGTTTATCGACTGCGTTATAAGCACTATTCAGCGATCCATCTTCAAAAAAAGCGATATCTTTTTTAGCTGCTTCAAGAAGTGGGTGGGACAGTAGATACTTGTTATCCATATATAGTATCTATTTATCATATAGGAAAAGGGAGAGGTATTGTCAAGATGTAAATTTTTGGTTTATAAAGTATAACACCATAGCTCACCTATACGTCTACTGCCTCTTGCATAGTAAATTTAAATCTGGCTATACTAAAGATAACCAATATTAGTATGATTTCTATCACTTCACTATTTAGTCTTAATACTATTATTATATTTAGTCTTTGTTTTTTATATTTTTTTATTCCTTCATTCGTTACGTATTTTGCCGAGGCAAATCTTAGGAAAAAAATATGCTTTGGCCTCTTAACTCTAGTGGTTCAATCGTTAATTGTAGGTATAGCGGCATTACTGGCCTCGCACGGACAAGCGTTGAGAAGTGATAATTTCTTAATTCTTTTATATGCGGAAGTAATGTCGATACTGGGAATTTTCGCTGCGGCTATAAGTAATATTATCGAAAGAAAGCAACTGACCAAAGACAAAAAGTAATTCTTCTTATTTCTTATTTACCAACTTTCTCTCAAACTCTGCAATATTTTCTCTGACACTGTCGATGACATCAGGAGCAATAGAAACGCTGGTTATGCCATATTCTACTAATTTTTCCAGAAGATCCGGATACAAAGAAGGCGCCTGTCCGCAAATAGACGCTGTGATATGGTGCTTATGAGCAGTTTTGATAACATGTTCAAGCGCCCACAAAACCGCTTCACTCCGTTCATCAAATTCCGCTGCCACCTCGCTATTGTCCCGATCAGTTCCCAAAATCAACATGGTTAAATCATTTGATCCGATCGAAATACCGTCAATACCAACTTTTATAAATTCGTCAAGTAAAATAACATTCGAAGGAATTTCTACCATCATGAAAAGCTTGAATGTCGGAGTTCTGTAAAGACCCGAAGCATTAATAATTTTCTTGACTTCAATCAGCTCATGAACGTTCCTGACAAACGGAATCATGAGCCAAAGATTTTTCAACATCTTTTTGTTTCTGATTATTTTAATAGCTTCAAGTTCCATCTCGAAGACCTCGGGATCATGAATATACCGGTAAGCCCCGCGGTAACCCAGCATAGGATTTGGCTCGATAGGCTCAAATTCTTTCCCGCCGTCCAAGCCCCGATACTCATTCGTTTTTAAATCCGACGCCCGATAAATAACCGGACGGGGATTAAAGGCTGAGCAAAAAGTCTCAAGCCCCAGAGCTAATTTATCAATAAAAACTTTTTTCTTCCCGTCCCGGATGAGTTTTTTCGGATGAGTGCCGATATCTGCTATCATAAACTCCGCACGCAGTAACCCAACACCGTCGACATTTCGTCTGGCTACTTTTTCCGCGAGATCCGGTTGGGCAAGATTAACATAAACTTTTGTCGCAGTTTTTATATATGCATGTCTTGCTTCAGGAATAGAACTCATCGCGCTTGGTTTGAAGCTCCCTTTGTATATTTCTCCCTTTGCTCCGTTTACCGTGATGACCTCTCCTGTTTTTAATATTTTTGTTGCCGTTTCGGTACCGACGACTGCCGGAATCCCCAGTTCCCGGGAAACAATCGCAGCATGTGAAGTTCTGCCGCCTTTTTCAGTCACGATAGCTACAGCTTTTTTCATCGCCGGAACATAATCGGGATTTGTTTGCTCTGCAACCAGTACATCTCCCGGGAGAACTTTATTAATTTCAGACACCGAATGAATTACTTTCCGCGGGGCCGCTGGCAATTCCCGGAGAAGCAGGGGCACCGGTAAGAAGAAGCGGTAGATTAATAACTTCCTCTTTTACCTTTTTCGTATGAGTAGTTGTAATTGCCCGGGTTTGGACAATATATACTTTATTTTTCTCAATCGCCCATTCGATGTCCTGGGGAAAATAATAATGATGCTCAAGTTTTTTTGCAAGAAGTGCGAGTTCTAAAATCTGATTGTCGGAAATTTTCTGTTTTTTCTTTTCATGATCCGTTAACCTAATCTCTTTATTTTTTGTCCCAACCTTTTTCAACATAATATCTTGCGGAGAGATAATTTTTTTCAAAATCTTAAGATCATCTTTTTTAACTTCATAGTGATCGGGCGTAACCGTTCCCTGAACAATATTTTCTCCGAGACCCAAAATTGCTTCGATGGTAATGACAGACTTATCATTAGTTACCGGATCAAGGGAAAACATAACACCGGATTTTTCTGACTCAACCATTTTTTGAACAACGATTGCGATACCGACTCTGAAATGATCAAAATGTTGTTCATGCCGGTAAAATATGGCACGCGGTTCAAAAAGTGATGCCCAAGCTTCTTTGACTGCGAAGAGTAGATTTGTTTCACCTTTTATATTAAGATACGTTTCCTGCTGTCCTGCGAAAGACGCAGTTGGCAAATCCTCAGCAGTAGCGCTTGAACGCACCGCAACAAGTGCGTCTTTAAAAATACCACCCAACATTTTATACGATTTAAAAATGTCATTGATTAATTGTTCCGACATACTCGCTTCCATAATCAGTTTTTTAATAAGTGAGGAAACTTGAGCAAGTGATTCGGGTCTGTCAAAACCGGTGGTTCCCAGTAGATGTTTAATTTTTGTGGTCAGGTTATTTTCGTGAAGAAACTGGAAATAAGATTGGGAGGAAACAATAAACCCATTCGGAACGGGAAATTTGGCTCTGGTCATCTCGCCCAAATTAGCACCTTTTCCGCCAACAACGGGAATGTCATTTTTATCTACTTCGGAAAACCAAAGAACTGATTTACTTTTTACGGGCATCACTAAGTATTATGGAGCAGATGCAGAGAGTTAATCAAGGGGACAAAATAATTTCTTCCTTTTATTTGCCCTTTACATTTCCATCATTTTTTTTCTACAATAGATAGGAAATACAGTGAACGATATGGATACAACTGCATATAAGGGTTTATTTTTAGAAACTGCCGAAGAATATGTACAAAAACTTGTGACAAATAGTAAGCTACTTTCTGCCAACTTTACTGATAGGGAAGCGATCTCGGCATTATATATTGCTGCACATTCGATAAAAAGTCAAAGTCTGATGATGGGATATACCGCAACTGGTATTCTCAGCGGCACGCTTGAACAAATATTTAAAGAAGCGAAAGAAAGAAAAATACAGATCACCCTTTCGCAAATGAATCTTCTTTTTATCTGCATTCAAAGTCTAAAAGAATCGATTGAGAATATTAAGGCCAAAGACAAAGAAAAAGATGTGTCGGAAAATTACAAAAAACTTGAAGAGGTATTTCATATACAATTAATAGGAAAATAATATGCGAATTTTACTAGTAGAAGACGATACTTTTTTCCAGAAATTCTACACAATGAAACTTACTGAAGCTGGTTTTCAGGTAGAATTGGCTGAAAACGGAGCGGTAGGACTCGAAAAAGTTGGAGTTTCTCCGTATCCGGATTTAATTGTTTTGGACCTTGTTATGCCGGTAAAAGATGGATTTGAGTTTTTACGCGATTTTAAAAGTATAAAAATTCAGAAAAACATTCCAATTCTTGTATTCTCGACTTTGGGGCAAGAACAAGATATTACTAAAGCGAAAGAAATGGGCGCAACGGACTATGTTAGCAAGAGTTTTTTTGATTTTGACAAATTACTTAAAAAGATTAATGATTTAATTAACAAATAATACGAAATTACCTGCCTATGCTAATTACGAGTGAAGAGCTGAAAAAATTAGTTTTGAACACCAAGTTACTGGAAGAAAAAGAGTATCTGGTAATTGAAGAGTTTGCGAAAAATTCAAATGTCGATCCGGCTGAAGCTTTAGTTCAAAAAGACGTTATTTCTGATGAAAATTTAGGAATAATGATCGCGGACTTTTTAAAAGTACCTTTTGTAACTCTGTCTAAGCTTTCCATCCCTGAAGATGTTATTCGTATCGTCCCCGAAAGAATTGCCAGAAAGCACAAAGTAATTCCCTTCGCCAAGGATGAGTCGGGAATAAAACTCGCGATGGTTGATCCGTCCAATAAAGAACTTGTAGATCTAATCTCAATGAAAACCGGAGATAAAGTTATCCCGCATCTGGCGACAGAGCGTGATATTTATAACACACTTAGAGTTTATCGAAAAGATTTACAAAAGACATTTCAGGATCTACTTACGGAAGAATTGAGAAAATCGGGAAGCATCGTTAATGAAGCACCGGTTGAGAAGATTGTTGACATGATCATAGACTATGCATATCAGGATAAAGCTTCGGATATTCATATCGAACCTGAAGAAAAAGATTCATTGGTTCGCTTTCGCATTGATGGCATACTTCACGATGTTCTGATTATACCCAAAGCACTTCATGAACAAGTAACAACCCGTATAAAAGTATTGTCCCGTCTTAGAACGGATGAACATATGGCTCCGCAAGACGGCAAACTTAGGATTAAATTAGAAGAGGAAGAGCTTGATATTCGTGTGTCAATTCTACCGATTTCGGGCGGAGAAAAGACAGTCATGCGACTTCTCGCTTCACGCTTCGGGCAATTTTCACTTCTGGATTTAGGTATGAATGAGAAAGATTTGAAAAAAGTAACGAACGCGTTCAGCAAATCATACGGCATGGTACTTTCAACAGGCCCGACAGGTTCGGGAAAAACGAGCAGTATTTACGCAATCTTAAAAATTCTTAATACCCGGGAAAAAAATATTACAACAATTGAAGATCCGGTTGAGTACAGGATCAAGGGTGTTAATCAGATCCAGGTAAATTCGAAAACTAATTTAACTTTTGCTAACGGTTTAAGATCAATTTTAAGACAGGATCCGAACATTGTTTTCGTGGGAGAAATACGTGATAACGAAACTGCGGGAATTGCCGTAAATGCTGCTTTAACCGGACATTTAGTATTATCAACACTGCATACCAATGATGCTGCTACTGCTCTGCCCCGTTTGACAGACATGCAGGTAGAGCCGTTTCTGGTTGCTTCAACTGTTAATGTTATTATTGGTCAAAGACTGGTTAGAAAAATCTGCGAAATGTGCAAAGCAACAACAATGGCAAGTCGCTCGGAACTGGTAAAAAATCTATCCGAAGAAGTAGTATCGAAGCATTTTGACCAGAAAGAAGAACTACGCGTCTTTAGGGGTCAGGGATGTAAAGTTTGCCACACTACAGGATATGCCGGACGTATCGGAGTATTTGAAGTTTTAGAGGTGAGTAAAACCATCAGAGCGCTTATTGCGAAAAAAGCTGATGCGGACATGATCGTGCAGAAAGCGATGGAAGAAGGGATGACCACTATGCTTGATGACGGACTTGAAAAAGTTGCCCGGGGAATAACGACTATTGAGGAAGTATTCAGAGTAACGAAAGTAGAAAACGCATGAAAACAGAACGAGTCAGCCTTTCCGGCAATGATAAAATCGGTTTTATCAGTAGTCTTACTACTATGCTTGGGGCGGGCATTCCAATTCTTGAAACAGTAGATTCGCTCCTTGAAGACGCGAAAGGCGGACAGAAAAAGCTACTCGAAACCATGCGGGCAGATTTAACGCAGGGACAACATATCTATTTTACGTTTGCAAAGTTTCCCTTAATTTTCGATAAAGTAACCATCAATATTATTCGTGCGGCAGAAGAGGCGGGGACATTGGATGTTACGCTCACGGATGTAAAAAACAATATTCAAAAGGAAATGGAATTTACCGATAGAATTCGCTCGGCGCTTATTTATCCTATGTTTATCGCCTTTATATTTGTTGCGGTACTTTTAATGATATTAATTGTTGTCGTCCCAAAAATTAGCACAGTATTTGTACAATTGAAAGTGAAGTTGCCATTACCGACAAAAATTCTCATATTTTTGTCAAATATGTTATTGAACTATACCATACCGGTAATTATCGGCTTTATTGTTTTTACTATCCTGGCGATTTACATTTATAAAAGAGAAAAAGGATTCATCATTCAAACGCTAACATCTCTGCCGGTTATTTCAAATTTGATGAAAGAAATTGATTGGAACCGTTTTACCAGAAGCATGTTTTTACTTCTCAGCGCCGGTATTCCGATTACCAGTGCCTTGGAAATGACACAAGACGTGGTAACCAGAAAAGAAATAAAAAAAGCAATTAAGCACGCAAGCGATGTAGTATTTACGGGAAAAAAATTGTCGGAAGGCTTAAAAGATGAAAAGAATGTAATTTCACCGATTGTCATCAGAATTATTGAAGCGGGAGAGAAAACCGGATCTTTGGATAAGGCTATGCAGGATGCCGCAGATTTTCTTGAATATCAGATATCCGGAAACTTAAAAGCAGCTACCGCGTTAATTGAACCGATGATGCTGGTTATTGTCGGGGTGCTTATCGGGGGAATGATGATCGCAATCATCGGTCCAATTTACAGTATGATAGGGCAAATAAGTCCATAATCCTATGCAGATACATCATTCGTTTTCCTCTTCCAAACAAGCCGGATTTCCCCCGGTTCAATCGGGGTTTACTCTGGCGGAATTAATATTAGTTATGTTGATTTTTACTACTCTTGTCGGAATTGCGACCATTAACTTGGCGCATATCCAACGCCGATCATCTATGACCAGCAGCATAAACATGCTGGCAACCGACATGAAAGAACAGCAAGTAAAAGCAATGGTTGGGGATACCGAAAGCAGAGCAAGTCCCGATAATTACGGTATTTATTTCGGTACAAGTTCTTATACGCTTTTTCATGGCACCTACTCTGCAACTGATAGCGCAAATACCGTTATTCCAATCGATGCTACATTGCATTTTGCGACTCCCGGAGCCAGTATTATTTTTACCAGAGAGAGTGGTGACGTGTTGAATTATAGTATAAATGCTAACCTGATCATAATTCAGGATATAACGAATGGAGAAGTGACTAAGCTTAAGTTTAATAAATTCGGTGCGATAATAGGAACATATTAAATTATGAAAAATTTTCTTTTCATTTCGAGTCATGATTATTTGAAAGGCTTTACTATTGTTGAATTCCTTATTTATATGGGAATACTTGTTATTTTACTTACTGCTTTAACTAGTGTTTTTACCTCAATTCTCGATGTATCTTCAGAGTCTCAGGCAAGTTCCGCAGTAGAGAGAAACGGAAAGTATATTCTGGCAAAACTGGCGTATGATATTCATCAGGCGACCGGTTCCGGTGTTTTGTCCCCGGTTTTGGGAAGTTCTTCAGGTAGCCTTAAACTTTCTCTCGGAGGTATAACAAGCACTTACAGCACGAATAATAGCGGCAATTTACAAGTAACATCAAATCTGGGCACGGATTTTCTAAGCAGCTATGATGCCAGTGTTTCCGGCTTAACATTTACCACATTGGGTAATAGCGGAGGAAAAAATTCAGTACAAATTAGCTTTACTTTGACTAGTTTGATGCAGCGAATATCCGGTAACGAAACAGCAAATTTTTCAACAACGGTTGGAACCAGATAATTAATATATGCAAGAAAAAAATTTAATTAACAGTAATCAAAAGGAAGGGGGACAAGCGCTCATTACCTTGCTTTTTTTTGTAATCATTGCCATAACTATAACTTCGGCATCAGTTGTGGTATTAATCGCAAACAGCACCTCCGCGACGAAATACGAGGAAGGAATCAGGGCATTTTATGTAGCGGAAGGTGGAGCGGAAAACGCGGTTCTTCGATTACTGAGAGATCCTACTTATACAGGTGAAACATTGACAATTTCCGATGGAACTGCAACGATATCTGTAAGCGGGTCCGGTCCTTTTACAATTACGTCAAAAGGCGTTGTTGGAAATTTTACAAGAACAGTTCAAGTAAGCGCTGCCTACGTGAATAATATATTAAGCATTACTTCCTGGAAGGAAATTTAACAATGAGTAAGGGAATTATCTATTTACAAAAAGAACAATTTGATTTATATCTCAACGATCAACAAAAAATCTTTACCTGCCAATTTACAAAAGATCTGGTAAATTACATGGAAGTAATTAATAAAGAAGCGTTTGAAAATCTTATTACCTCATTTATCACGACGAATAAACTGCAACCGGCAAATCTCATTATTGTTTTAGCAAATTCTATAGTTTTTACAAAAGAAATCACAAATCCTCAACCAACTCCAAACGATGCAAAATCTGCTCCTGATAAATTAAAGTTAATTGCAGAAGAAAAGGCCACGAAAGATAGAGAGGGATTATTGATCCAACAATTTATTGACAACATACCCTTTGCCGAAGTAAGTCATAAAATTATTTCTCTCCCGACCGGAAAAAAAGTAATTGCCGCCAATACGGATTTATATGACAGAATTAAAAATGTTTTTGCAAAATCAGGATTTATTATAGAAGCAGTAGCACCTATCGCAGTTTTAGATGCCAGCATCAGTGCACAACCAAATTTTTCCCTGCAAATGGGGCAGCTTATGCTTGGGAAATATGACATATTGAGACAAAATAGTTTGGTGGTTAATTATCAGAATGAATTAATAAAATCCGGTAACAAAAATAAACATGCAGTGGGAAAAAGTACGAATAAACGAGCCTTTATTCTTTCCGGAGTTTTGGGGTTACTACTTCTTGTTCTGGGAGTCATGGTATATATGACCTATTTTGCTTCACAAACAACGTCTAAAAAACCTTTACCCGGTGCTTTAACTCCGGCTTCCGCCAGTCCCACCGGCCTACCGGTTGCATCGGGATCGGCACAAGTTATTCCAGATAACTCGGGTGTTACTATTATTGCAACAGAAGGGGAGGATAGTCTTTCTACCACGCTTAGAGAAAATCTCACTTCTTTAGGGTTTACCAATGTTAGCTCAGTCAGCTCAGGACTTACCAGTATTCCTCGGACAACAATTTCTTTTACATCAAGTACATCTGCCGATGTAAAAGTTAAAATAGTAAATGCTGTACAAGCATTATCACCCGAAGCCGTGGTCGCTCCGGATATTAACAGTAGCGGTATTACTATTAATTTATCTAATAAATAGCTTCCTTTATTTTCCCTCTTGACAATTAGGAAAAGGATATGATTTACTAAATGCAGAGATATGAAAACAACTGCCCCGATAAATAAACTAGCTAAAGGTTTTACCCTCATCGAGCTCTTAGTTGTTATCGGCATTTTAGCAATTCTTTTGGCAATCACCTTAATCGCAATTAATCCGGCCAGACAATTCTCCCAGGCAAATAATACAAAAAGAAGCAGCGATGTGAATGCTATTCTTAATGCCGTCAATCAGTATATGGCAGATAATAAAGGTGCTCTTCCCACAGGTATTAGTACGACAGCCCAGACGATTAACGGAGTAGATTTTGGAGCCATGTGCACTGCATTGGTTCCTACATATATAGCCGCACTTCCGGTAGATCCATTATCTAATGCAAATGCGGTACAGTCTACAGATTGCACGAGTACTACATGGAATACAGGATACGTAGTACAGCAGTTAACAGGTGGCAGCAATAGGCTTACGGTATCCGCACCGGGAGCAGAGCTGGGGGCCACTATCTCCGTAACCAGATAAAGAGTTTCTCCTTATTAATTTAATTATTATTAAGTTTTATTTTGTTTAGTTTGTTGACGAATGAATCCTATTTAATATACTTATCTCATCTGTGAGTCAGATTGAAAAAGCAATTAAAAGTCCAATTCCTTGTTCGGAAGAACAAGCCTCACTTAGTAATATTCAAAGACCTACACTTGACCAGGCCAGGAGGGCAGTTAAAGAAATGGATGCATCATATACCACCCAAAGACTAAAAGGCTTCGAAGATTTAACTATTCCTAAACGAGGCCAAAATCGCATGATTCTCCAAGGCGATAATTAGTAGTAATGATACTGACTCCTTTTTTAATCGCTGCTATATAAAGAAATTATGAAGATGTTACTTAATCAGAGTGAAAAAATATGATATGAGGAGAAGAGAATTTATTTCTATTTCTTTTTGGATTTTCCTTTACTTGATGATTGATTTACAAGATAGAGGAGACCGACCAGGAAACCTCCACCGATAATTGCAAAGATAACATACTTTTGCAGCATTGCAGGATCATTATATAAATAGTTTATGCTAAAGACAATCTTAACAAAAAGCACGAAAACCAATGCCAAGATAAGAAATGCTATAACTGCTTTTGCGTTACTGTTATGATTTCCTTTTTCAAGCTTCATAATTTATTATTGATACATACTCAACCAATTGTCAAGAGGCAATTTATTAAAGAATATAGTTTTTCCTTAGATATTAAGTAAGTCTCATTTTGTAAAAATTGTATAGTTACCAATATTTTTACTTTGGCTATAATGATTTTTGATAAATTGTACAATAGGACTAAGATCCTGACTATTTGTTTTTCCTAAGATAATCATTGGTACTTTTTTCTTTGTTAAACTATTGATTATATTCTTCTGATAATTCGTTTCTACCTCGATCGGAGAAATTAAATCAGACCGTGTAGCATTTATTCTATCAGCTAAAAAATAAACTAACGGAACATATTGATATATATAAATAAAATCGTTGGGTTTTGTTTTTGTCTGAATATACTTAGTTATCTGCATTGTTCTTTCAATTTCCTGATTAGAAAGAAAAACGTGAAGCCTGGGGTCTTGAGCGAAAGTTGTATCATACTGCATGGGAGGATTCCACCTATAATATCCGTAAAAATAAGCAGAATACAATCCAAGCCCTGTAATAAATATGAGAATAAGAAGAAAAAACTTCTTATTAAGTTCACTTTTATTATTACTGATGATAATTGCCAGGGGGAGGCAAGATATTGCAAGTAAAGGAACAAAGTGATCATAGTCGGTAGTCGGGCGTATACCAAGTAAATAAAATGTAGCAGTAAAAAGTGGTACGATTAAAAGATTTTTATTCGATTTTAAGCAAATAAAAAATGAGATAACAGAAAGTGTAAGGGGGGAAGTATAAAGAATGAATTTAAGTATTTTTATAATAAATGATCCTTGGTAAATAAATTGCGTGTCCAGAGTTTTACCGAAAAGTATCCGCTCGAAAGTATAGATATACATGTCTTTAATAAACGGCATAAATGAAGAAGTAAAAAGTAGTATTCCTGTGATTACTATTCCGGAAGTTAAAAGACCGAACAAAAAGTAAAAAACATAGATCTTTTTTTTAAAAAAAAGAAAAGGCAAGAATGAAACGAGAAACAGACCGATACCAAAATTTTGTTTAGAAAGAAAAATCAGAATGACCATAATGCCGGACATAAAAAAGTACACCCCCTTCTGCCTAATGATTCCCAGCAAATAAAAAAATATTGTGTAGAGATAAAAGCATACTGCAAACATTGTCGGCCAGGGAAAATTGATATGAGCCGGTCCCCAGGCTATAAAAAATAAAAGCGACAACAAAACAAGAGGAACCTTCTTGGTTATAAGTCTTACTATTTTATAGAGGGCAAAAAGTGACAACAGTGAAATAGCCAAACTGGCCAAACGTCCTGAGAATACACTCTCTCCGAACGTATGAAGAAATACAGAGGTAATGAGAAATGATAGCGGAGTATATGTAACATCAAAATCCCGATATGGAACTTGTCCATGCACGACCCTTAGTGCAGAGTTTAAGATATACCCCTCATCCGAATATATTATTCCTTTAAATTGGAAAAAAATAAGAATATTAAGAAGTACCAATATAAAAAAAAGAAACAGTAAATTGTTTAGAGAAAATAATTTATCTCTCATAAGTATGACAAGTATATAGGAAAAGGATTTTTCTTTCCATCGAATTAGTTTCTGGTTTCATTTACTATAATTCGTTTTACCCTGTTTGTTGATATTTTCTTATTTTTACTTGATTCTATTTACCTTAAATTTAGCTTCCGTTATGTTTCCCTTTATTTTCCCTCTTGACAATTAGGAAAAGGATATGATTTACTAAATGCAGAGATATGAAAACAACTGCCCCGATAAATAAACTAGCTAAAGGTTTTACCCTCATCGAGCTCTTAGTTGTTATCGGCATTTTAGCAATTCTTTTGGCAATCACCTTAATCGCAATTAATCCGGCCAGACAATTCTCCCAGGCAAATAATACAAAAAGAAGCAGCGATGTGAATGCTATTCTTAATGCCGTCAATCAGTATATGGCAGATAATAAAGGTGCTCTTCCCACAGGTATTAGTACGACAGCCCAGACGATTAACGGAGTAGATTTTGGAGCCATGTGCACTGCATTGGTTCCTACATATATAGCCGCACTTCCGGTAGATCCATTATCTAATGCAAATGCGGTACAGTCTACAGATTGCACGAGTACTACATGGAATACAGGATACGTAGTACAGCAGTTAACAGGTGGCAGCAATAGGCTTACGGTATCCGCACCGGGAGCAGAGCTGGGGGCCACTATCTCCGTAACCAGATAAAGAGTTTCTCCTTATTAATTTAATTATTATTAATCCATTATTTATTTGTATTTTGTTTAATTTTATTTCTTATGAAGATAGCCTTTTTAAGTATACAACTTTCAAAATATTCCCTATTGACAAATAATTGAAAAAACTGATTAAATTAGTGCATAGATATGAAAACAACTGCCCCGATAAATAAACTAGCTAAAGGTTTTACCCTCATCGAGCTCTTAGTTGTTATCGGTATTTTGGCAGTATTACTGGCAATTACTTTAGTTGCCATCAATCCGGCCAGACAATTTTCCCAGGCAAATAATACAAAACGAAGCAGTGACGTAAACTCCATTCTGGATGCAATTAATCAGTACATGGCAGATAATAAAGGTGCTCTTCCCACAGGTATTAGTACAACTGCCGCAACAATTAATGGGACGGGCTTTACAGCTCTCTGTAGCGCTTTAGTACCTACTTATATAGCCGCTCTTCCGACTGATCCATTATCGAATAATTCTGCCGTACAGTCCAGTAGCTGTACAAGTACAACATGGAATACAGGATACGTAGTACAGCAGTTAGTAGGAGGAGGTAATAGGGTAACTGTTTCTGCTCCTATGGCTGAGCTTAGTGCAACTGTTTCAGTAACGAGATAGTCCCCTCTGAAGTTTAGACCTATCATGTCTTTGCCTAAAATATCTGTAAATATTCCATTTCGTGTAACAGGTAATGCAAATATTGCCCTCAAATCTCTCCTCTACGTTGATTATCCAAAACAACTTTTTGAAATAATTCTTATAGAAGGAAATCAGCCGGCAGCTCAGCGCAACGCGGGTATTCGTCTATCAAAAGGTGATATTATTTATTTTTTAGATAACGATTCAAGAGTTAGAAAAAACTCGCTGCGTCTAATAGCAAATGAGTTCTCATACTCTTCTGCAGCAGCTCTTGGAGGCCCTAGTCTTACATACAATCAAGGCAAGAATGATCTCAGTCAATTAATTGGTTTTGCTTTAGAAACCTTTTTTGGTTCACTTCGCATGCGTTATCGTTACAGCAAAAAAACAACGGGTGAAGCATCAGAATATGAACTAATCGGAGCGAATCTCGCAATGCGCAAAGCTGTTTTGAATAAGGTTGGCGGATTTGATGAAAGGTTTTATCCAAATGAAGAGACTGAGCTACTCAGAAGACTTAAAGATAAAGGGTATATTTTGCAATACAAAAGAGAACTATTTATCCATCGGAAGCACAGAAAAGATCTGAGTGAGCTGACGAAGCAATTTTATCAATATGGAAGCGGGCGCATGAAGCAAATTAGGATAAACCCAAAGATAGAAGATATATTATTTATACTACCGGTTTTGTTCGAGGGCTATCTCATTACTCTTATTTTTTATCACACGCTTTTTTACGTATCTCCACTTCTTTTCTATTTGCTGCTTGCAATTACTACTTCAGTAAAAGCTGCTATTAAATACAAACGGCCTGATTTATTTTTTTCTTTGCCTCCACTTTTCTTACTTATCCACCTTTCTTACGCTACCGGTGAAATTACAGAGTATTTAAAACCCTTGTTTAATAAGCAACTGAAACTTCCTAAGCGTACCATTAAACATAAGATTAAAGCGATTAAAATAAAAACGTATACAGAGGAGCTTTCCAGTGTTGAGAAACTTATTTCTTTTCAGCCAAAACGAGGTAATTAAAGCATATTGTATGAGATGGAAATATTTTATCGAGCAAGATGCAGAGATAAGAAAATGCAAGAAGAATAGGATAAAAAAGCAGTGCGAACAAGTAGAAAATTTTGTTTTTGTTTGCTATCTCAATAAGATAATCCATTAGTAATACAATAATTGTAGAAAAAATAGAACCTTCCTTTACTACTTTTAGTACCGTACATTGATTCCTATCAAATAATTTACGCAAGCCATATTCAGTAAAACGGAAATAATCTCTTGGGATCTCATGAAGACTCCAGGTTAGTGGGGCGCTGATAAGAATCTTCCCTCCTTTTTTTACCACCCTAACCATTTCACGAACACATAACTCAGGATTGGAATGATGTTCAAGGACTTGAAAAGAAACAACAGTATCAAAATTATTATCTTTAAATGGCAAGAGCAAAGATTTTTTATAATTGTTATCAAAAAATAGATCTGGTTTTTCACCAAGGATTCCTTTCGACCTTGAATAGTCGGGAAAATCAATACCAACATAACTACTAACAGCAGAAAAAACTCCCTGATAGGGTTTTTCTCCACAACCAACGTCCAGTAATTTTCCATAAAATTTGTATCTGTGCGCTAGTAGTTTAATATCGCGTAGTAAGTAATATTTAGCTAAAAAATGAGGGGCTATGAGAAAATAAAGCGGTTGCAAACTCTTCCCAAAAGATTTTACAAATCCGGAGGCCTCAATAATACGCTTATTTTTTATATTTTTTTTCATTATCAAAATTAATTTTAATCATACATTAATAATTGGTACATTGCAGAATATAATTTTTCTCTATTGAATCTATTTTGTATAAAAGATTGTATCGCATGACGATTAAAAGGAGTACCATTTATACAATAAATAATCTTATTAATAAATTGTTCCTTATTCTTAACTAAATAGCCATTTTTATTGTTAACTATTATATCATTACACCCCTGAATATTATAGGAAATGACTGGTAATCCTAAACTTTGCGCTTCGAGTAAAACATAAGGAAAACTTTCCCATTTACTGGTACAAAGCAGCAAATCATTGTCTTGGTATACATTCGCCGTAGCTTTATTTTCTATATATCCTAAATAATGAACATTTGACCATTTTTTACTCAGTTTTATGATATCTTTTCTCAACTCTCCGTCGCCCGCAATATTCCATACAATCTTATTTTGATAACCTGAACTATTCATGCTATCTATAATTTCAATCAAGTCGAACACTCCTTTTTGTTCAGTCAGCCTTCCGATCCAAAGCAAAGCAAAGGTACCTTTTTTGCTGGTAATTTTAGTTTTACTAATCGTAGCCTTATGAGAGAAATAGGAAAAGTCAAATGGGTGATATATTTTTTGTATTTCTTGTTTAGGTATTAATTTCGTTAATCTTTCCTCATCAAATGTATTCATAACATGCAGTCTTAATGCTCCGGATAAAGCAAATTTATAAATCAGCGAGGAGTAAAGCAGATTATGCAGTTTTGACTGTAACGATTTTGTAATCGGATAAAAGGATGGAATATGGAGTCCATAAATAACAGGAGGAAGATTTTTGTAACCAATAACATATTTCAAAAGAATGACTTCTAGAAGATTATTCGAACTGTAGATTACATCAAATTTACCCAGTTTCTTTTGCATATCTTTTAATCCTGAAACAGTAACATAGCGGACATCTCCCAATTGTTTTTTAATATGTCCGCTTTTTTCTTTATATATTTTTCTATCTTGCAAACCTAAAAAATAAATATTATAGAAAAAAAGAGTTTTTTGCAGCATTTTTTCATCAAATGTCAAAATAGTAATATCCAAATCAGGATATCTTTCTTTTATACCGGTGGCAGTATCGATAAAATATTTTGCTAGCCCGCCGCCATATTCAAGCAGTAAGTAGTTAAAAAAAACAATCTTCATATTTCTAGTCAATTAATTTATTTCTAATTGCGGATTTTACATATGTATTCTCTGTAATATCCTCATTAAATTTAGCTTTGTAATTTTGCTTGAATTTCTGAATCGTTAACGGAGTAACGTGACATTCTTTATCTAAAATATAGAGCTGGCCATAATATGTTCTCCAAATAGAGTAATTGATTATTGCCTTTTTCATATTAGAAAGGGAATTAATACAGTCCTTGCTTCCTTTAAACTGGCTAATTGCCAGACCCGAATATGCGCTTGGATTTTGTTCATCGATCCGGATAGCTCTTTGGTAATAGTTTTCTGCAGTTTTCGGATCGTGATAAAAAGACATGAGAAAATCTCCGGCCCGGACCAGAGTATTGGAGTAAAATGAAGGAATTTCGGGGGTAATGAGACCATCTTCGTCTAATTGTAATTCGTCGAGTCTGACAGGGTGCATGATTTTCCAATTATCCTCGAACGCTTGTATGTAATCGGCTTTTTTGTAAACTGTTTTATTACTAATTATCTCACCCACCAAACCTCTTGGTAATAAATAAAATCCTCTCGGAACAAATGAGACATCAAAAGTGGCGTATAATTTTCTATTCTTGCTTATTTCCTGAAGTGTGTTATTTAAGACATTTTTTAGTTTAACTGCGGGATGAGATTTATGATATTTATTAATTTCCAGGTCAAGATACACATTCCCGCCGACTCCCAGAGGATTAATAATGTCTACATCCGGTCTGAACTTAACGACGAAATGCTCATACCAGATATTAAAAGTAGTTGTATCTCCAGATACAAGAAGAACAGAATTTTCAGGAAGTTCACTTAAAATATCTTTCGCATACGTATTACCGATCTGAGTGTGAGACATATCGGTTTTCTGAAAATTATAATAGATTAAATCAAACGGAATGAGCAGGAAATAGGCCAGAATTAGAGTGGTGTATATCTTTTTTGAAAGCTTTGAGTCCAATAATTCCTTAAGATAAAGAAAACCAAAAGGAACAAGAAGCATAAAAATAACATAAGGAAGAACATAAAAGCGTTCACTAATTCCCCAGGAAGTCGTAGTAGTAATAACAGGTGCAGAGTAATATACAAAGAACGGGCCGGATAAAAGAAAAGACAGAAGAATACTGATCAGAAGCAGTTTATTTTTTTTGTAGAGCTTTATAATTCCTAAGAGCGCAACAGCACAGATTTGATATGAAAAGGTAGCAATCAGAGTCTTGAAAAAATCTCCCACAACAATTAGTTTCACCCGTGTCGGGATCTGATCCACGAGGCCGGGTGCAGTTCCGTAATCTTTTCTTAAGATAAGATCCAGAAAATTTTTTAGGCTCGATGGATTATCCCAATTAACAATCGGGTTGGATAATGCGCTAAACGGTACGTAGATATAAGGTGATAGTCCCAAGAAAAAGAATAAAAAAGCAATAAAAATGTGTCTTCTTTGTGAAAAAATAACCGACGATCTTAAAAAAAGTAAAAAAAGAATTCCGGGAAAAATAAGAATAATAGTCTGGTGATGTGTCAGAGATAATCCGCAAAAAAATGAAAGCAAATAAAAATAGCGAATCTGTTTATCTTGGTAAAATACATAGGTAAAATAAAAAATAATAATTACAAAAAGATTGTTCAGACCAAATACTTCGGGAATTTCTGCATGCAGCCAGAAATAATAAGAAAATGCTAAAATCGCAGTCGAAAGAAGAGAGAGAAAGAAATTTTTTGTAATTCTGTAAGATAATTTATAAAAGAAAATAAGGCCGATAAAGGAAGCAATCGTTGAAACCAATGCAACTTTTGTGACCGGCGGGAGAGAAATTGGTAGATGAGAAAAGAGAAAACCCAACATAATAAAAAGCGGATATCCCGGGGGATGGGCAATGCCATGAAAAAAAGATGCGGTTACCAAATCTCCAATATCGCCACTATAGATATCTGAAGTTATGTTATGAAGGTAAAGGCCAAGAATAAGCCCAAAAAAAACAAATAAGACAATCTTTCTAACCTGGTTAGTCACAGGTACTATTATAGCAACACCGGTACTCCTTGACATTCATCAGTATCCATGTTACGATTTTCTTTAAGTTATGGCAAGAATTTTAGTTGTCGAAGATGACCTTTTTATCCGCGAATTATATGTAGAAACATTAACCTCCGAAAAATATGAAGTGGAATACGCGGTTGATGGGCAAGATGCATTTAAAAAAATTAAGCAGGGAGGGTACGATCTTATTCTGCTGGATATTATTATGCCCAAAATGGATGGACTAACTGTTATGAGAAAAATTGCCAAAGACCCCCCGCAAAAGCCAAATAAATTAGTAATTTTTCTGACAAACCTCGACGATTCGGATGAGATAAGGCAGGCACTTGAGCTGGGTAACGGATACCTCATAAAAAGCCAGTTAACTCCGGCCGATTTATTAAATGAAGTAAAAATGGATCTGGAGAAACTTCCTGCCGCTTCTTAAAATTCTAAAATATAAAATATTTATTTTTTTAATTGTTCCTTAAAGTAATCAACCCAGGGATTTATAGCAGGATTTAGGTCTAAGCGGAGAGCAAGATAAAATGTAAGAAAGCTTCCATAAGCGAGCGTCTGCATAAAATCATCGTAAACAGTAGCGCCCGAGGTTTGAAACTCATGAATTTCATGCTTATTCTTGCGAACTACCTCCATTGTGAGTGCCATGCGTTTTACAATTTTTACTGAGTAATTAAATGAGTTAAGAATAAGAAAATGAAGATTATTCTTTTTTGGGAACTGCAGGCCTTCCATAAGATGGTGATTTAGGTCCGGTACCAGGTAGAAAGCAGAAAACGTTTTACTAGTCTCATTGAATTGATTACGTAAAATCTGTCCGTTACCCGAAAGATGTTCGGCCGCGAAAATGACCGGAATTTTCTCCATAAAAATTTCGCTGTCTTGCATTGCTCGTTTTTGCAACTCCGAAAATTTTTCTTTCAACCGTAAAATGGCATTTGTAATCTCCTGCTCATTCACAGTAATAACCCTTGATTTATTTAATAGACCCAAAAGCCCAAGTATCGTATAGCCGTTTCCCAGTCTTGGGGTGCCGGCGGGATTAAGTGCGCCATCAAAAATATAAGCAGGTATATTATTCTTTTCGGCAAATTCTGCTAATGGTCCGCCTTTGCTGAGCACAAGCATTTTTGCATTTTTCGCCTTCGCTTCTTCTGCGCAGGAAAGAACCTCCTCGGTAGTTCCGGAATAGCTGGTGAGGACTACCAGGCTTTCCTGATTGACAAAAGTCGGTAAATGGTAATCTGTAACTATTTCAGTAGGATAGGCCATCCCAGAGCCCTGCAGGGCCTTGGTAACCAGTGCTCCGTAAATGGATGCGCCCATGCCGCAAAATACTATGTTTTTAATATTGGTAATAGGTTGAATTGGAAGCAATTGTACTTGCTGCCAAGCAGTTTTAAGCTGCTCTGCCAAAAGCATAGTTGACGCATACGTATCCTGCGGATCAATTTTCTTTATAGCTTCTGTGTCAGTTAGATTTTGCATTTACTTCTCTCCTCTTTCAACTTTGCGTTGCTCCGGAGTCTCGTCAGGACGTTTATAATCATCCTCAAGCCTAAGAGTTGTTCCCCGTTCGGGTGTTGAGACTTCAATAATATCGCAATCGGTAATTCCCACAAGCCGGTGTTTTTGCCCGAGTAGACACGTATAGCCAACATTGGGTTGTAGCTCGGTTTCTATGAGTTCTCCCTTATTGTTTTCCCAAACAACCTTTCCCCGCCCATTCATAATCATCCAGCTTTCCTGCTTTTGATCATGCACTTGAAGTGACAAGCGGCAATTAGCCTTGATATGTAATATTTTCCCCATATAGGGAAGATTTATTGGTGTAAAGTGAAGTTCATAACCCCAGGGCTTCTCCACCTGTTTCGCATATGAGTCATTTGAAAAAGAGAATTTGTCTATTGTTTTTAAATCAAACATAGGAAAGAAGAAACTATTTTTTAAGTTCACTTATTTTTTTAATAAGTTCGTCTCGTTTCTCTTCCATAACTGATTTGTCGTATGCTTCAACATTCAAGCGAAGCAATGGCTCAGTATTAGACGTACGAACATTAAATCTCCAGCCAGGATAGCTAACTGATATCCCATCAAGTGTAACTAATTCTCCGTCACTGTATTTCTCTTTCAATCCGTTAAGAATTTCCTGTGCATTCGTTACTGTAAAATTAAATTCACCAGACTCATAACTCCGTCTCAGCTCATCAACCACCTGAGATAAAGTCTTATGTTCTTCTGTAAGCACTTTGAGGACGCTAATAATTGTTGCTAACTGTGATTCAGCGTTCCCATTTGATTGATAGTAGAAATGCCCTGAAGATTCTCCGGCAAAAATTGCACCTGTTTTACCCATTTCTTCAGTAATAAAAGCATGCCCAACTTTAGTAATACCGGATTTTCCGCCAAGCTCATTCACAATTTTCTGTGATTGTAGGATATACCTAATATCAAACAAGATCGTAGCACCTGGTTTTTCCTTCAAAAGCTCCCTCGCAACCAATGCTGTAATCATGGTTGCCGTAACCACCTGACCTTTTTCGTCAATAAAATACAAACGATCACCATCTCCATCGGGAGCTAACCCGAAATCAGCTTTTTCTTCAAGAACTTTTTTCTGTAAATCTTTTAAGTTGTCAAAGTTTAAAGGATCCGGTTGGTGAGCCGGGAAACTGCCATCAAGATTGAAATTCATTTTTATCAAATCTGCCGGAACTGTTTCAAATAACGCTTCAATATATTGTGCACCCATCGCATTTGCCGGGTCAGCCACGATTTTGAATTTTTTTAGCGTTGGATTAGCAAATAGCAATAAAGCGTTTACAACCTCATCTTTTAAGATTCCCTCCTTCTTCGTTACTGTCCCCGACGTTTTTGGGGTTATTGTCACTCCTTCCATTGCCATATTTTTTATCTCCTCCATTCCTGTAGATTTACCAATTTTTATGAGACCTTGAGGACTATATATAACAAACTTCATGCCATTGTATTCCTTCGGATTATGTGAAGCTGTTACTTGGATACCGCAGTCGTACTTATAATGAAACACAGTGAAATAAAATGAAGGGGTAGAGAGTTGTCCGGCGTCAATTACCGCTGCTCCCATTTCAACCAGTGTCTTTTTAGCTGCCTCGAAAAGCTGTGGTCCTGAAAGACGCATATCATAGGCCAAAACAACGGTCGGATTTTGTTTATGTAGCCTTTCAGAAAAGAATTTGAAGATTGCCTGTGTGATTGGAATGATGTTTATCTCATTAAACTGCTCGGGGTATACTCCTCGCAGGTCGTAGGCCTTAAAAATTTTAGGATCAATGTCAGCCATTGCTATATTTTAAATCTCAAGCAATAAAAAGTCAATTGCGCTGCTGAGAGGAGTAAGAAGCGTACCTGTTTTTTGAGCGAGGTCAAGCTCAAAAAGCTTTTGATAAATTGCTTTAAGTTCGGAAGAAGAGAATGCTTTTGCCTGTCGCTCTAATTTTCCTCTTTGCCAGGGGGCAAGCCTTTTTACTTCCTCAATAGCCTCTTCGGTTTCTTCCCGAAGCGCAAGAAGCAAACGGAATTGACGAATCAGCATAAAAAAAACAATCTCTTCCTGATTGGTTTTAAGCAGATCCTTAAAAAGTGTCAGCATTATTTTGTGATTTTTCGGTTTTATGCTGTCTAAAAAAACGAACAATGTTTTCGGATAGTGAAAATTTTTACAACTAGCTTCTTTCCAAAAAACGATTGACCTCTTATCTATTTCTTTTCCTTCCCAAAGGTATATATCAGTGTCTTTTGCGCTTTTCTGTATCTGCTCTTTAATCGCATCCAGCTCCTTGCCGGTTTTTCGTTTGGATAACAGCAGCTCGATAAAAATGCCGCCTGAGGAAGAGAAAAGATCACTTCCGCCGGCAGCTTGGATAAGATCGGTGAGCGTCATTTTTTCACCATCCAGGGATACGTTTTTCCCGTCCTGCTCCTTTATAGATAAATAAAACTTTCTCGATGTTACGATGTCTTCCCCATGAATAATAGTAAGCATAATCAATGGTTTGCTGTTTTTTTCTTATATTCCTTAAAAAGCCTACCGGCCAGAGTATCCAGATGTCTTGCTCTGGTTCTATGCGGAAGGAGAGCGCCGGAAAAATTTTTGGGGATATGTAAAATCTCATGAATAAGTACTTTTTTCTTTTGGTCTTCGTCAAGACGGTCGTAATACTTTGTTAATACCTCGATTACATAGGCAGGTTCTACACTTAGAGCATCTTGGAAGATTTTCGGAAATCCCCAGGTTCTGGCATATGCCCGCGCTTTTGAGCCTGAGGTACGGTAACAGAAGATTCTGTCCATATTAATATGCGGCAAGTCCAGAATTGCCAAAATTTTTATAAGGTCTTGCCTAACATCGGGCGCGTTATTCCATTCCATATATGACTAAAGTTTCATAATCCAGGCGAAGGTAGATTCCAACACTCCGGTTATTGAATAGCGTGGTTTTTTCTCTCCAACTTCCGTGGGAAAGGTTTTAATAGTATATACTTTTTTCCCGGATGTTTGCACACCGAGAACTTGCTCATTTGCGGACGGAGTTGCTAATAACGGATCACCTTTGGGTTTTACCAGGCTTGCAAAAGCCAGATACTCTTTGCTTGGATTACCATTCGCATCGAGAAAAGAAAATTTTCCAAATACTCCGCCGGCTTTCAGAAGAAAAGGAGTTATAGCGACGATTCCCGGATCTGACCAGATAGTTTGAAAAGCCTGCGCGTAATAGCTTGCGCGTTGACTGTCAGATACCCCGTCACCCGACCAGCCGGTTTCTGTTATAAACACAGGTAATTTTTTATTACTCATGCTTTCCAGAAGTTCCCTTTCATAGATAAAGCTTCCGATATTTTCATCTGTTGCAGTGGACGGAGGTTGCGTAAAACCCGGGTTTGGATAAGAATGACTCGCTATTCCGTCAATTTGATTGAATATTCCGGGCACCGCTTGATTCATAGCCTCATAATAATCATATTCATTCATGTACAAATTTGGCTGATTTGGCGCTGCATTATCCATGCCAGCGCTGATTATAAAAAAGTCAGGGTTTCTGGATTTAAAAACAGTGACAGCGAAACTAAGAATTTGTGCATATTCCTGAGGATTTGTCGATCCTCCCCATTCGTCTCGTCTGTTTACCTCATTAAAAACAATAACATAGCGATTTTTAGTCGGCCAATTCAGGGAACTCAGAAAATTAGCAAAATCAATAACATCATAGGAAGTAGGTTTTCTCCACAACTCTGTATTAAAATAGTCTCCTTCAGTTGCCAGGCGGATAATCGGAATAAGATGATATTTTCTACAGTTGTCCATGAAACTTTGCCATTTAAGCAAATCTTTATCTCCGGCTTGAATCGGAATAGTTACGTATCCCCAATCACCGCCACTGGTATTCACCAAGGCTGCCGCATCTTTAAGTTCAATGGGATTTAAGATATGTATTCCGAATTTGTTATTTGTTACCTGTTGAGGATCAACTATTGCAAAAACAAAAGAAACACTAGACTGAAAAAGAAAAAAAATAAATAACGCTGCTAATAAACAATTTTGCAGAGGCTTCATAGGTTATTTATTATACCATTTTTATAGTGAAAACTATGTGGTGAGTTGAAAAAATAAACCAATTGTAAGTAATTGTTAGATATTGTATTATAAGAGAGATGAATGATCTACCTGAACTTTTAACACTGCGTGAGGCAAGTATTGTACTTAAAGTTCATCCAAACACGCTAAGACTTTGGGATGAGAAAAATATTCTGAAAGCAATACGGATTGGACAAAGAAAAGTACGTAGATATAGAAAAAAGGATATATTTAAGCTGCTGGAAGGAAATCAGAATAGTAAAAAACGCGACGACAAATCACAAGAGGCTATTCCTAAGCGGCAAGCTCTCGACAATCTGGCAAATTATAAAGCAATAATTTTTTCTTCCCATGATGCAATTATTGGAAAAACACCGGACGGCATAATCACGAGCTGGAATCCTGCTTCTGAAAAACTATACGGGTACACGGCAGCGGAAATTATTGGTAAATCAATTCTGACCATTTATCCTAAAGGACAAAAACAGGAGTTTTTGGAAATTATGCGAAAAATTAGATCCGGAGAAAGAATTGATCACTACCAAACAACTAGAGTACGAAAAGATGGAAAAAAGATACATGTATCGGTGAGTATTTCGCCGGTTAAAAATCAAGAAGGAGTAATTGTAAATGTTTCGACAATAGCCAGAGACATAACCAAGCAGAAGCAGGTAGAAGAAAAGCTAAAGTTTCTAACTGCAGTTACAAAAGAGTTAGCCACATCAGTTCACAGTAGAGTAACGCTTAATAAAGTCCTTAGTGTTATTGTGCCATTTCTGGCCGATTATTGCAGAATAGCAATAGTAAATCACAAACAAACAGTTAAAGAGATTATTGTCGTCCATAAAGATCCGAAAAAACTTACTTTGGTAAAAAATCTCAATAAAAAATATAAGAATTTTCGCGAAACTTCCATGGGCATTCGTGGTCTGCTAAGAACGGGAAAGCCTCAGCTGTTGACTACTTTAAATAAGAAAATCCTTGAAAAATACCCGGTTCCTGATGATATACAAAAGGTTGTAAAAAAATTAAACCTGAAATCATACATGGGAATTCCACTTATCGTTCGGGGGAAGATAATTGGGGCAATGACCTTTTCATCTATTTCCGAGGACCGGCTCTATACTAATGAAGATTTGGAATTAGCGCAAGAGATCGGGAGACAAATTGCTCTTATGATCGATAATAACAGACTATACCAGGAGGCACTTCGGGAAATAAGAGATCGGAAAAGGATTGAGGAAAAAATAAAACAGAACGAAGAGCGGTTCCGTGTTCTATTTGAGCACAGTGCGGATGGTATTACTATACTTGACAAGTCGGGAAAAAGAATATACGCAACACCCTCCAGAAAAAATATTCTCGGCTGGGACCCAAAGGAAGGTTATAAAGATAATATTTTCAAAATTCTCCACCCGGATGATGTAGTGAGAATAAAAAAAGATTTTGCGCAAGTACTCCAAAATCCCAAAGAAAGCATCACAACTACCTTCCGGGTTAGGCATAAAGAAGGGGGTTGGGTATGGGTGGAAGCTACGGGAACAAACTTACTGCATATCCAGATTATCGGGGGGGTGGTTATTAATTATCGGGATATTACTGAAAGAAAACAGATAGAAAATAGGAAAGATGATTTTATCAGTATGGCAAGTCATGAACTAAAAACTCCGGTGACATCAGTGAAAGCTTTTGCTCAAATACTGCAAAAACTCCCCGAGATACAGAATACAAAATCAAAAGTATACCTTGAAAAGATGGATACGCAGATTAATAAACTTACGAAATTAATTATTGATCTTTTGGATGTATCCAAAATTCATAAAGGCAAACTGGACTTTCGAGAGGAGAAATTTGATTTCGATCAGCTGGTTGAGGAAACCGTCGATACTATTTCGCAAACCGTATCGACCCACAGGATACTGATTGAAGGGAAGACAAATAGCAAAATTATCGGTGATACTGATCGGATTAGTCAGGTGATTATTAACCTTTTAACAAACGCTGTTAAATACTCCCCGAAGGCGGATGAAGTTATCGTGCGATTGGCAAGAAGTAACAATACGGTAATCATGGCAGTCCAGGATTTCGGTATCGGAATCCCCGTGAATCATCAACAAAAAATATTTGAGCGTTTTTACCGAGTAAATGAATCTGAAGACAGATCTTTCGCGGGACTGGGAATCGGCCTTTATATCTCGTCTGAAATTATCAGTCGTCATGGAGGAGAGATGTTTGTAAAAAGTAAAACAGGCGAGGGGTCAATATTTTCTTTTATATTGCCAATAAAACAAAAAAAGACACTAAAAACTGCGTGACTTTAGCAAGTTTCTTAACTTTACTGATACTAAGAAAATATCCCGTTCATTTTGTAAAAAAGATGTGAGCCATTCCTACCAGTTTTCGAACCGGTTTATGCCTATTTAATCAGAGTCTGTAAAACAATACAATATACTCAAATTACTATTTCTGAATATAAATAGATAATTATTTTAGGTTCTTATAAAATTACCTCAGTTTCCCCTTTTATATATTGACGAATTAACAAACTAATCAAAGTTTGATAGGCTATACCGTTTCTTTTAGCCTTAGCTTTAACTTTAATAAGATCCTCTAAATTAACCCTTAGAGTAATACTTTTAGTTTCTTGCAACTGCCTGAAGTTTTTAGCTGCTTCCAGAAACATTTCTTTAGTTGCTTCTAAATTAGGTGCATTCACGAATTCACCCTTGCCTATTGCATCCTCTATCTCCTGTTCATATTTGTTGAGTACTGCATTCATTTTTTGACACCCCCCCTTCATAAATTTATTTGTTAAAATTCTACTTGGATAGATTGTTTTAAGAAAGATTACTTTCTTTTTAGGATCTATAATATAAGGTACAGCGTAGGCATAATTTTTTCTTTTTATTACCAATATTCTTTGGTGAGCATATTTTTCATTACTATGTCTTAGGTCACCTAGTATTTTTTTTTCTTCGATAGCGACAATAACATCCTCAAATCCTATTTCTCTAGTTTCCTTTAACAATAAGTTTTTCTCTTCTGAGAATTCAATTCTATAGCCTTTGTAGCTCACAGAAACATTATACTCGCTGTACATACTTTGTCAATACACGAAATGGACTAACATAGTCCAAAAAGCCTCCTAATATGCTCCAATATTTTGCACTGGAATCAGCTTCTAGCTTCACTCCAAGCGTGGAAAGCAGAATTATGTCCCGAGGTCAGTTCGTCTTTAGCTCCAACTGCCATGAGATATTAGAATCAGAAGATTAATTAAAGGAATAAATTCCAATTGAAAAGTATGTTCTTGATAGCTAGTCAGTTCTAGATAATAGTTTAAGTATGAGTTGGGAAAACGCCTCTACCATCCAGAAAGTATTAGCAGTTTTCTTATTCTTTTGTGCAGCCTTTGGAGTCTATTATTATTTTACATCTGGGAAGCAAGACTTTCATATACTCGGAACAGCCGGTCTTTTTATTATCTTTGGCATGATCGCACTTCGTTCTAAGAAGAAATAATTCATATCAATCATATTCTATGTTTGTACAGACTGGTCAAATTGAAGTAAGAATTAAAGAAAAAACATACTATATCTTCCAGACTTTCTCGATAGTTAGGACATTTTACGGCATATGTTGATGGAGCTGAGAGTCCAGGCATTAAGAATCTTGCACTTATTTCTGGACCATTTACACTACAGATTGGTAGTACCGAAAAGCATGAAGTACGCTTTCAGTTATTATTACCAGCAATAGCTATGGCTTTTAAGCACACTCCTGTGCAGGTATATATAGGTGATGCCTTGGTAAAAACATTTTAGTAAGAATACATTCTAACTTCCCCAATCCTTTGGAGAGTATTTCTGAATGAAGTTTATTCTTTTATATGAATTCAAATAGCTCATCATTGTGACTCGAAGGCCTCACTGTTCGAACTAACTCTTGCTTGGCTTGAACGTTTAAGGAAAGTATATGGGCATGAAAATTGAGGTTACACAACACTGAGTTTGAGAGTACTACCAATCACGTTATTTGTAGTATAGTCTCTTTTTTGACATTATTACAGAATACCAATCTGACTGTTAATATAATTAAAATCATTAACTAGCTGTTTATTTTTAATATCATAAAGAGTTAAGCTACATGTATGCGGTTTATTATTGGCGTCTATATAACAAAGTGAGTATAAGATGTAATTATTATAGTTATATGCAAATAGTTCTGTGTCATTCGAATCTCCATAAGTTTGCGATGTAATACTTTGCGGTGGTGACACTTGAGACAAATCTATAAAATTATTATTTGTAATAGTTTTCAGCTGGCATTTGTTGTCTGAACAGAATGCTAATATAGGATTGTTGTTTACGATGAAATAAGCCATTTGAGTATTAATTTTCTCAATTACGTTGGTATAGTCTTGGTTATTAAACTGAAAATTTGGATATTGTTTAACATCAGTAAAAAACTTATTAAAATTTGTAGTATTTATTCCTGATTGAGATGCTTCATTGACCATTAAAGAAGATGTGGCTTCGGGAATTGATACAGCATAATTAATCTGTGTATGGTTAGTGAGGTTACTATATTCCATTAAGTTATAAAGGATAATATTATTGTACAGACTTATTGGATTTAAAAAGATGTGCTGAGCTGTACTATTTTCTCCAATTCCTACCATGTTTAATATTGAAGAATTATCTGCAAAGGTACTGGATTCTAAAGGCAGCTGACTAAGATCTAAAGAATACGTTGCATATTTGCCTCCCCCTCCGACATAATAATAATTTAAAAGTATTGTGTTATTATCAAACCAACCGTGCGGGATTGGTGAATATATATTATTTAAATAATCACTTTTAAAAACATCTGTTGTTATGTTTGAATTAAAATCATATATTTTGATATTAGTAGGATAGTTCTCATCGTTATAGTCGCCATTATATCCGGAATAAAGTAGCTTAGACCCATCCGGAGATAAACTAATAATGTTAACTGTATACAACGTGTCTTTAGTTAGGAATGTCGGATTACAAGTGTCCTTTGTGTAATCGCAGGCATATAAATTATTTCCACCGTTATTTGGTTCTTTTTGAAAATAATAAATTTGATTTTTCACATAATTTACTACGAATCCGTATGCGGAGTTGTCATTCGTAGTATGTGTAAATTGTTTCACACTATCACCTTTTTGAATCCATATTTCTCCTTTATTCAAATATGCAAAAGAATCAATACCTGGAACATTTATTTGACTAGATGGATTTTCTTTTATAGGAACAGGGGATAATTGTGTTATATTGTTTTGATGTGAAGCAGTTATTGTTCCTTTATTAAATACTAAGAGATAAGCTATACCTGCTGCAATAATAATCAAGAGCAATGCACCAATTCCAAATATAAAAACTTTATTCTGATTATGATTTGGCTCAGGAACTAAAGAAGGTTGAGGCAATTGTATTTGCTCATCCATAATAATCTCAGTATGCATAATGTATATTTATTTGTCAAATATGCTGGGCCATAACCACAGTTTATAGGTATCTGTATTTTCCAAGATGCAGACATTATGGATATTAGGATAAAAGTATTATGTATAAATAGCAAGGCTAATAACGGGAAAGTATCTGTTTATAGGACTAGTATTGGTTCGAAATTGATTCGAATTCCTCTCGGGTTTAAGACAAAGTGAAGCTAGTGAGATTATTACGAAATTTATTATTCGAACCGCATAATAAGCCCGCTATATCAAGCAATTCGCGATGCAGACAAGAATGAATGCACCTTCGGTGAGCCAACTGATTACCAGCTGGAACACTTTTATAAAGCAAGCATTAACACTACGCGAAGTCGTTTTTGGCACTTGACAAGCTAACAATACTATAATACAATTGTATTACTATGAACTCTTTTATTACAACCAATATTCGTCTACCTGAAGAAGATTACTTACGTCTTAAATCTGAGGCACTACAAAAGAGGAAAAGTCTCTCTGCAATTATCCGCGAAAAAATCAGCAATGAAACCACTCTCCGATCTCCTAATGAAGTTGAAAAAATACTTCGTAAATTAGATCTACAAACAAAACGCATCAGGAATAAGTTGAAAGGCGTAGACGGAACGCAGATCATTCGTGAAATAAGGTATAATGCAGAATGGTAATCATTGATACATCTGTCATATTTAAGTGGTTTAGTCAAGAAGATTATAGAGAAAAAGCAATAGAAATACTCTCGAAACATTTAAAGAAAACTGATAATATATGCATCCCCGATCTAATTTTTTACGAATTAACAAATGCTTGGGCAACTAAAACAGACTTGTCAGTTGAAGAGATAAAAGAAAATCTTTTGTATATAAAAACTTATAAACTTTCTATTGCACAAATAGATTTTACTCATTTCACTAAAGCAGCAGAGTACGCAAAGCAATATCATGTTTCTGTTTATGACAGTATTTATGCAGTTCTAGCCGAAGAAAAAAAATGTATCCTCTTTACGGCAGACTCCAAGTTTATTCAGCAAGTAAATTTACCCTTTATCAAACACATAAAAGATTACTGAAATTTCTTCTAAAAATGGAGCCGACAGAGATAGATTTGGAACACCTGGAGGCTTATTCATACCAAATATATAATATATTTCAAGAATTGCATATTCCGCTTTCACTTACCTAATTTCTTTAAATAATTGCTTTTTGTAAAACTTGAAAATTTCTTTATCTCTAAGTAAGATAAAATCACCTTCCCAGTCAGTTGGCTTATCCTGTGATAAAACATGTTCTGCCTCTTCAATCGGAACCCACACTAATTTAAATCCTTCTTTTTTTTCATCTTCCTCAAACTTTGGTGTACTGATTTCGCCTTTAACTTCTGCAAGATAAACATATGAAATTTGGACTAACTTTTGTCTATCACGGTATTCAATGGTGACTGGGCTACTCTCCTTAATAGTGCAGTTACACCCAGTTTCTTCTAAAGCCTCGCGTCTAAATGCCTCATCATTTGTTTCACCTTTCTCAATACCTCCACCTGGCAATTTATGATAATTTTTTGTTGTAACATTCAAAAGTGCTATTTTACCTCCATTAATCAGAATTCCTCTTGATGCTTTTCTTACGTGATAACTATTTATATCCTGTGTGGAATAGTGCGAATCAAAAGTCTTATCGTCTATTTCGCAAATTATATACCGTGCTACAATTAACATATCTCAAGTATAACAAGTTGTTCTGAAAATGTACATTACATTGGATGCAATTCGAACACAAACAGCCTTAAAAAATAGAAAGAAAATGAAAATTTTTCGTTTGTTAGCCTTGTGTGAGCCTTCAGTCCATAGGGAGGAACCCTATATTTGAAGATCTCATGCGAGTTTACCTTAAATTACTCGAATTAGGCTTAGTTTACCACAAAAAGGAGGAAAAATGAACTCTTTACTCACCTCAAGGCTATTTGATGAGAAGACCTTCTACCAAGCTTTTCTTAGGGATCTAGAAGACTGTAGAAGCGAAGTTTATATTGAAAGTCCATATATTACCAGTAAAAGAGCTGAAATGATTATTCCTATCTTTAATAATTTGTTAGCTAGAGGTGTAAAAATCTATGTTATGACCAGAGATCCTAAAGAACACGAAGAAGGTATGGAATATCAATCTGAAGAAACCATATCTTATTTTGAAAGAATGGGTATTCAAGTATTACTATGTGTTGGAAATCACCATAGAAAACTGGCAATCTTAGACAGGAAGATACTGTATGAAGGAAGTCTTAATATACTTTCGCAAGGTTATAGCAGAGAAATTATGAGAAGGATAGAAAACGATGAATTAGTTTTAGAAATGTTTAATTTTCTGAAGTTGCAAAAATTTCTATAATATTTGCTATACTACAGCTATGAGTAAGACTTATAACGAAGACTATGTAAGAAAAGCGCTTAATTATTTGGCCTTAAATCATCCGGAAAAAGCGACCCGTAAGGAAGCAATTAAAATATTGGATGGTATGAAATCTTTTGCTAAATCATTTGTTCAAACCTTAACGAAGAAGAAATAAGATTAAAAAGGAAAAACCTCTGAAGATTTTATCTTAAGCACTTTCAAAATAGCTTTTAATGTTTCAAGAGATCCGTCTACTTCTCCTCTTTCAATTCTTGCGTAAAAATTAACATGAACGCCAACCTTTTCAGCTACTTGTGCCTGAGTTAAATGAGCATTATTTCTTGCTTTTTTTAAGTTTTTACCAAGTTTTGTATCAGTCATAGGCATAGTATATCACTTTTATGCCTGATTTTTTAATTCGGATTACCGCTTCCTAAAAATACTCTCGGATTTATAGGTATTCCAAATACATTGATTTGAAAATGTAAATGCGGTCCAGTTGACCAACCGGAACTTCCTTCTAATGCGATTATGTCTCCCGGTTTAACCTCCTGCCCAGGATAAACAAATATTTTATTTAAATGCCCATAAAGTGAAGTTATATTATCTCCGTGATCAATAATAATGTGTTTTCCAAATCCCCAAAATATTTCTCCTGCATAGATAACTTTGCCTTTCATAAACGGAGTTATCGGATCTCCCTGTAGTCCATAAGGATTAGCAATATCAATTCCGCTGTGGAAGATCTGGTACGGCCAGTCAGATTGCCCAAATTCAAGAGTAATTACACCTTTAACAGGCCACGTAATCACAGGTTTAATTTCTTTTATCACCTCTCCTGTTAATGGGTCATGAATTTGAACCGTATTAGTTTTTGAATCAAAAGAAGTTAAGGAATCAGAAACTATATTTACTCCTACATTCATCAATATTATTACGGCAATAATTGGAAGTGAGATTGCGATTAGAAATGAAGCAATTACAAATTTTAGTTCTCTTCTAAAATTCCAGAGGTTTATTAATTTAAAAACTATCATTGAGAATATATTTCCCTAGGATCTGTTGTAAGTAAAGGATGTTCCTTGTCAGATGCAACTACCTTAACGGCAACGTGGTTTTGATCGGCAATGATTAACGCTTCCCCTTTATCGCAAGTTAATAAATAGTGCTGTTCGTATTCACTTAAGTTAAATTCAGAGGCTACTTTTTTAATTGTTGTAGTATCTTGTTTCATTAATATTCTAAGTGAGCTTTGAGAAGCTATTGCTCTACCGTAGTCCTGACTTAAGAAATCATTTGCCTGCTGAGAAATTATGGTAACACCTAAATAATATTTCCTTGCTCTTCTTGTTAGACCGGCAATAAACCTTGCGCTTTCTTCATGTTGAAGTAATATCCAGCCTTCGTCAATTACAAGAATTCTTTTTTGTGGATTTTGTTTAACCTGGGAATGAACAAAGTTTGCAACTACCATCATCATTACTTGTCTTAATGATTCATCTAAATCCTTAATATCAAATACAACCAGCCTATTGGATAGCTCAATGTTAGTTTGTTCATTAAATACGCTAGAGAGCGAACCTTTGATATATTTCTCAAGTTTTTGAGCTAATTTCTTTTGTTTAAGCTGTTTAAGTGTTTTATAAAAGTCCTTAAGTATCGGGTATGCTTTAACTTTTGGTTTCCTTCCTCTTGGATCTTTTTTCTTTTTAGGTTTGTAATCAGGATTAAGTAACCAACCGAAGTTTTTGTAGGTTTGAATTATGGCTTTATCAACTATAGCTTTTTCTTCTGCATTTAATCCACCAATCATTAAGGAAATAATTTCAGTTAAGTCCTGAACGTGTTCTGACAATTCACTCTCTCCGTTTTTAAGATTAATTGATAAATCAAATGGATTTATTTTTTCTTTGGATTTGGCAGAGAGTTTGATATACGTTCCGTTTACAGAATTAGTTAGTTGCTTATACTCTCTTTCCGGATCAATAACAATTACTTTTGTTTGTTGCATCAGTTGTCTTAAGATTTCAACTTTTGCCGTATAACTCTTGCCACTTCCTGATTGAGCGAAAACTATTGAGTTTGCATTGTTTAAAGAAAACCTATCAACGATTACAAGTGAGTTGTTTGATTTATTTATTCCATACAAAATTCCTGATTCCTGAACAAGTTCCGATGATACAAAAGGAAAAGTAAGAGCTGCCGATGAACTATCTAAATTTCTCTTTTGTGCAAGTTGATTCTCTCCCCTAGGGAGTACGGATTGTAACCCTTCGAGCTGTTGAAAACTTGCTGTTTTAATATAGAAGAGACGAGTGGACATTACTGTTTCTAAAAGTGTTGTGATTTTATTTAAATCAACCAAAGAGTCAGCGGTAATGGTTGTATAAATAGAAACTTGAAATAGTTTTTCCTGCCCTCTTTGGATTTTGTCTTTAAGCGCCATTGCTGATTCTAAAGGGTCCGTTATTTCACTTCCGATTACTTTTCCTTGTTTTAACATTGATCTTTTTGTTGACTCAAGTTCAGTAATTTTTCGGTTTAATTTGGGTAGTGCAGAGACGGGTTCGACCTGTTCGATGTGGTAGGAAATATCAACATTATAGTTAAAATTAACGAGCATATTTAGCCAACCAGTAGAAGCTACGTAAGGATAACCGGATATAAAAAGTGTACGCACAAATTTATCTCCCATTTGTAAGTAATTTGGTGCTTCCTCAAGTCCGGAATAGGAAATCAAATCCACTTGGTCTTGTTCGCCAAAGTTAAATTGAAAGTTGTTATTTTTACTTTGTTTTTTATTTATTGTTTTAAACATAAGCTTCTTTCATTAATTTAAAAGTCTCTGATTTTAATTCCTGTGTTTTAGTTTGAGATGAATTATAAAAGCCGTAAAATAAATCAAGTATTTCTAAAGAATTAAGAAGACATGCTTTCATTCCTAATTTTTCTAAGCCTCTTAAAATAATGTCTCTTTGTAAGTGCATCTGTTCTTTAATAATTTCAAAGTCATTAGTTTTATCTATGGGTGTATATGGAATAACAACATAAAATCTTCTTGCCAAAATCTTGTTTCCGATAACTAACTTTTGAATAAATTCCTGATAGTTATCAATTTGATTTTTATATACTTTTTCTCTTTCTCGTGTTTTACTTTCTCCGACTCTTTCTAAATAATTATCAATGTCTACTTCCCTTATTCTTATTAAAATCTGTAAAGAACTTGGTAATGAATTTAAAAAGTTTTGAAAGTTATCGATTAAAACATCCTGCTCTTCCTCACTCTTTAATTCAAAGTTAATACTTGATGTTTCAATCACCATTCTAAATTGGTTATCGGGAAGAATTAAAATATTGTCTTTAACTTCCTTAATTTGTATCTGTCTTCGGGATGAGATTTTACTGTTCGATTTTGTTAGCAACCACATATAACCCTCCCTTCTTTGTCGGTTTTACACTTAAACTGTAATTTGGATTTTTAATAAAGTTTTTAATCCTTATTGAATCCTGTATGTCGGGAAGCTTTGCTTTTAGTTTTGCCTCATTTGTGAGAATTGCTTTTTCTAAAAGCTTTGCATGATTCTTATGAGTTTTTGGTAGAACAATATCTCTTAGAAATATATCGTTTTTATTAAAGACATAGTATTTTGCTCTTACGTTATATGTAAATAAAATTACTAGCCAACTTAAAACAACCTTACCTTTAATCCTTAAGGAAAGAATCAAGGAGATTAGAAGAACTATTAAAACCAATGCAATCTTATATACCTCAATATGCATTCTCGGGGGTAGAACGGCATAGGCAATGGTAGTAAAAATAACGGGAACCATAAGAAGCATTACCTGAGTCATATTTAAGCTTCCTGCGATCTTATCCTCAACTGTTGTTATCTGAGCCGGAATAACTGTTGTTCTCATGCTCTTACCACCCTTCTGGGAGTTTTGACAGAACTTTTTGAAGCAGCTGCTGCTCCGCCTGTTGAACCATCTGTTGAAATAACATTTATGATCTGCCCTCCTAATTTTCTAACTGCGTTATTTCCCGTTGTATACATAATCATCTGCATCATTAAAGACGGAGTCTTAAGTAAGGTAAAGAAAAGTCCGATTGCTATAGCAATCGATAAAATTGAGTTATTAGTGTTTTCAGGTAGAGTTAAGAATGAAGCAGCTAACTGAATAACTACTACGTGGATAAAGACTATAAAAACTGTAACCACATATGATTTAACCGCTATCTCAGCAAAGTCTGAGAATCTTGGAATTATCCAAAGTAGAAAGATAAACGGTGAAAGTACGGCAAAAAGTGAAATCATAATCAGTCTTGAGATGTACATTAATAAAAGGACTATTGCGATAATGAGAAAAAGAAGCAGAAAAATAAGTGTAATTATGGGTACGTTATTACCCACTACGTTTTGCAGGGTTATAGCATTAACTATCCAAGCATGATTTAATCCTCCGGTTGAATCCAGTATCGCTTTAACTAATGCGTTGCAAGTTACAATTGTGTAGTCAGCTAAGAAAAGTGAAACGTTTGCTCCTAAAAATGCCAGTCCTATCTTGGGCAAGAGTTGTTTTAGTTCTATTTCATCAAAACCTAAGGTAGAGGCACTCATAAAGTGAAGTCCTAGTAATGCTACAACTACGACAAAAAGTGAATCAACAATACCCAAAATTACCAGCCAGAATTTAAGGATGACTGAGTTATTCAAAAGCGTGGGAGTAGTTGTTAAAAAACCCATAATCCCGTCAACAATCGGTTTGGTAGCGCTTTCGACTATATTTTGAAGAAAAGAAGAGACTGCATCTATCAGAACTTGGGTTAATCCGTCAGCGGGTTTTACTGAAGTAATGGGAGCAATATTTATGGCACTAGTCGTTGTAGAGCCAGTTGAGCTATTGAAAGCATTACTTAGAATGGAAACAAAAAGCGATGCTCCTAGGACTATTACAAGACCAATAAGGGCATTTCTGATAGTCTTCTTGGCATTTTCTAAGGAATCAGGTTTTCCGCTTGACGTTATATACTGATAGCCTCCCTTGACTAAAAAAAAGACCGCCGAAGCGGTCGCAATCAAGGTAATCATACCTAAGGTATTACTCGTATACTGCGTGATATCCGAAGACACCGCATATGCCGGAGTTACGGCAATCAGTGAGTATGGCAGTAATAAGCCAATTATACTTAGTAACTTTTTCATAAGATTAAGAAATAGAACTTTTTAGTGTCCTGCTCCGAAAGCTGATGTTGCTAACTGCGTTACTATGCTGCTTAAGACAAACGCTCCTAAAACTATTGCAAGCCCAATCCCTGAATACATAATTGTTTTTTTCGATTGATCCAATTTTTCAGGATTGCCACTGCTTGTTATATATCCGAATCCTCCCCAGACGAAAAATCCAACAGATACAGCTCCTGCTAAAGTAATCATCACCTGAACGATACTTTCGATAAATGACTGTATTTGGGAAACTCCGCCGGTAGTTTGGGCAAATGCAGGAGAAGTCGCTATAAGCGAGGTTAAAAGAACCGCTGACAACATTATTGCTTTTTTCATACTCACACCCCCTTTCGTACAAAAAAACTGCCCCGTGAGGCAGTTGTCTACAAATACCAATTAATTGAGAACAATATACGAAAATAAGTCGAACATGTCAAGGGGAGAATTATGGGTTGTATAATGAAAGACTTTTAAATAATTTTCTAAAGTGATAGAATCAAATTAAATTATGTCTGATGCATATCTTAATAAGTTAGAAATTGTAT
Organism: Candidatus Levyibacteriota bacterium; assembly: GCA_963790825.1. Taxonomy (GTDB): domain Bacteria; phylum Patescibacteriota; class Microgenomatia; order Levybacterales; family UBA12049; genus CAWBPM01. Next base: position 171,233 of record CAWBPM010000002.1, read on the forward strand.
TAAGAAAAGATGAAAGACTTGTAGCTGAAAATGGTCGATTACTCAAGGTGAAAATCGCTGAGGTTGCACGAGCACTTGATCCAGAATTAATTAAATTACTCCTAAATGAAAAAGAATTAAAAAAGTTGTTTTTTACACAAGTTGACTCAGTATTAGTTTTTAATAAAGATAAGTTTGTAGCATTTGTAGAAAACGAGGCTTTTCTTCCGGACAGTTATACAGCTTATAAAAATAAAATTGGACTTGCTACAGATAGGAATGATTTTATTTCTGATCGCAATGAAGTTGTCTTAAATTGGCCATATAAAGATTGCGTATTAGAAGGTGGTCAGGATAAGGAAGATCAAAAAAGGAATGAAATATTTTGGAATGATGTTCTAGGAGCAGATCAGCGAGATGTATTACTTGCTCCAAAAGTTCTTACAGGATTTAAGCGTTATGATAAAGATGGAGAACATAATATTACAGAAATTAAAGAAAATGAAAATTTAATTATTAAAGGCAACAATCTCCTTACACTCTTCACTTTAAAGAAACGTTACTCAGGTAAAGTGAAGCTAATTTATATTGACCCACCATATAATACCGGCAACGATGGGTTCAACTACAATGACAATTTCAATCATTCATCATGGCTAGTATTTATGAAAAATAGGCTAGAAATAGCTAAACAGTTATTAAGCGATGATGGGTTGATTTTTGTGCAGGCAGATTATAACGAAGCCCATTATCTAAAAGTATTATTAGACGAAGTTTTTGGAAGAGATAAGTTTATTAATGAAATTATATGGAAAAGAAAATTTGGGACTGCGAATGAAACAAGAAGATTCGCTACGGCATTTGATAACATATATTTATATTCTAAAACAAATAATTATAAAATCAATTTAATCAAAGAGAAATATTCGAAACATGTTCAAGAATATATTAAATCCCGATTTACCAGGAAAGATAAATCAGGTCCACATACTGGTCGTTTATGGATGCCGTATCCATTAGCAAACCCAGGAGCAGCAACTAAAAATCTTTCGTACGAATACAAAGGATATACCGCCCCGCCTAAGGGTTGGAGAATGACAAAAAATGCATTGGAAAAAATGGATAAGGAGGGAAGATTGTACTTCCCAGAAAACAAAAGTCAAAGAATGCAAGAAAAAAAGTTTTTAGATGAGTATGATGGGCAACCAGTAGATACACTATGGACAGATATTTATGTAATCAATTCACAATCTGGCGAAGCGTTAGACTTTGATGGGCAAAAACCAGAAGATCTGCTGAGAAGAATAATATTGATTGGGACAGATCCTGGAGAAATAGTCTTAGATTTTTTTATTGGCTCTGGTACGACTTGTGCCGTTGCTCATAAGATGGGTAGACAATACATAGGAGTAGAACAACTCTATTATGGTGAGACAGATAGTCTTGAGCGTTTGCAAAAAGTTATCAAGGGAGACCAGTCCGGAATTTCAAAGATAGTTGGATGGAAGGGGGGAGGTAGCTTTGTGTCTGCTCATTTAAAAAATGATGTTAATGTATTTATTGAAGAAGTTAATAACGCAAAAACAAACAAAGAGCTATTGGACTTATTGCATACAGTTAAAACATCAAATTTTTTAAGTTACCGCGTGGATTTAGAAAAATTACATGAAGATGAGTTTGAGAAACTTCCCGAAGAACAAAAAAAAAGACTACTAATTGAATTAGTGGATAAAAATAAATTGTATGTTAACTATCACGATATAGACGACGAAAATTATAAAATAGATACAAATACTAAGAAGCTGAACCACTGGCTGCAAACCAGAAATAGAGAATGAATGTAGACCCACTTTATAAACAATTTGATAGTGCTAAAGCTGGCGGTTTTGTAAGTTTTGATAAACCTATATCAGATCATATCGTAAAAAACATTAACCAACGTATTGAGCTCCGTCCCTATCAGAAAGAAGCGATTAATCGTTATTTGTATTACCTAGACAGTTATCAGAATCGTGTTCTTTATAACAGAAATTTACTCTTTAACATGGCTACGGGATCTGGTAAGACTCTTATTATGGCAGCATTAATACTAGATCTTTATAAGAGAGGATATAACAAGTTTGTTTTTTTTGTTAATAGAGATAATATAATACAAAAAACTATAGAGAATTTTATTAATCCAGAATCAAATAAATATTTATTTGCAGATGTAATTAATATAAATGGTTATCAACCAATAATACGTACAGCAAGTACACTAAATATTGATGACAAGTTAGATATTTATATACACTTCACAACCATACAAAAGCTTCATGGAGATTTGTTAACCCCAAAGGAAAATAGCCTAACACTCGAAGATATTATTGATGAAAAAATAGTTTTGCTTTCAGATGAAGCCCACCATATAAACTCTTGGACATTGAACGGAAATCTAAGCAAAGAAGAGTCGCTTGAAAAAAATACATGGGAACATAGTGTTTCTAAAATTTTTCATCACAATCCTCTTAATATGTTACTTGAATTCACCGCAACAATTGACGAAAATAACCCTTTAATCTTGGATAAATATCACGATTTACTTTTATTTAAATATGATTTGAAACAATTCAGAAATGATAAATACTCTAAGGAAATTATTCTTTATACAGTGGACGACGATATAAAACAACGAATGCTACAAGCAATACTAATTAGTCAATATCGTCGTAAGATTGCCGAAAAGCATGGAAAATTTTTAAAGCCGGTCATTTTATTCAAATCTAAACTTATCGCTGATTCTAAAATAAATCGAGACATGTTTGTAGAAATGATTAAGCACTTAAAAATTCAAGACGTTAGTAAAGCAATTTTAACTGATACTCCAGCGATAAAAAAATTAGCATTATATCTGAGCGAAAATAATATCTCATTAGAAAACTTTATCGATGAACTTAAGATAGAGTTTTCAGAAGAACGCATAGCAGATGTGAATGATGAAAAAGAAATACAAAATCTTCAGATAGGTCTAAACAGCTTGGAAGATGAGGATAATCAGTTAAGAGTAATATTTGCGGTAGAAAAATTGAATGAAGGTTGGGATGTGCTAAATTTATTCGACATAGTACGTCTTTATGAAACTCGTGATGGACAGTATGGTCGAGGCGGAGAATACAAGCCAGGTAAAACAACAATTAGTGAAGCGCAATTAATTGGGCGAGGTGCAAGATATTGGCCATTTACACTTAGTAGTGGTCAAATAAAAGATCAGCGAAAGTACGATAAAGATTTAGATAATGAACTGCGCATGCTTGAGGAGCTGTATTATCACTCGAAACGAGACACGGATTATTTAATAGAGATTAGAGCAGCCCTAACCAAAGAGGGTTTAATGGATGCAAGGGATCCAAAAACTGTTACCTTAAAACTAAAAGAATCATTTAAAAAAACAACCACTTATCAGAAGGGAGTAGTTTATGTAAATGAATTAATAGATAATCTAAATGAAGACAAAAAAAGTATATCTGATTACCTATCTCAAAGTTTACAGTTTAATGTAAAACTTGCAACACATATAGCAACTACTGGTATAGCTTTCGAAGAAGTAAATCTTGCTACCGACTTAGATTTAAGATCTAAGCTTATAAAAGTAGCAGATATCCCCCGCCATGTAATACAGAAAGCATTAGATAAAAACTATAAATTTTATGGGTTTAATAATCTTAAGCATTACTTACCACATTTAAAAACAAAGGATGATTTTATAATCATGCTTTCAAATATTTCTATAAAAATAACAGGTATAAAAGAGTATATTGAAAAACCAAATAACGAAACCTATTTGATGATAATTGAGCAAGTATTAAATGACATTAGCAGTAATATCGAAACTTCTGTTTCGCCAAAAATTGGGTCAAAACAATTTATTCCTGTATTGTTAAAAGATATTTTTAAGTCCGAGAAAAAAATAATTGTTGAGAACACATTGGGTAGTTTAGGGTTTCCTATGAGCGAAGAACGTGAAATTTTAAGGCTAGATTTATCAACTAAAGAATGGTATGCCTACGAAGAAGATTATGGTACAAGTGAGGAAAAGAATCTAATACAATATATAAATAATCGTGTCGATGAGCTACATGAACGTTGGTCCGAATTATTTTTAGTTCGAAACGAAAAAGATCTGAAGTTATTTAGTTTTAAAGACGGTTCTTTATTCATGCCAGATTATTTACTACTACTAAGAGCGACTGATGGGCAAGTTGATTCATTTCAAGTGTTTATTGAATCAAAAGGGGAACATCTCGAGTTAGGTGAACAATGGAAAGAGGATTTTCTATTGCAATTAGAAACAATGTCTCAACCTATTGATGAATTAGGAAGCAAGGCCGAAGGCATTAGAATTATTGGTATGCCCTTTTATCGTGAAGATAAAGAAGCTGAATTTAATGATGTATTCGACGAAAAGTTAAAATTATAAATTTGACTTCTTAGCCACAAAATAGTATTTTGTATTATGTTATGAGAAAGCTTTCAACAAATGATTTAAATAAATTAGTTAATGTTAAAAAAAGGCTTGAGCAGAAATCTGCTAATAATAAACATATCCATAAATTGAGAGAAGTGTTAATTCCTCCACATCCGGGTTTTGGGATATTTAATACAAAAACGATTGAAGTATGCTTTGAATGTGGCTTTATAAAATGAACGCGTCCTCTAAATGAGAATTGTTACAAATATATTCAATGTCAAAGAAAAATTAAACCCATTTTAATAAAACAAAATTTGATTTCCTTGTCATTGAAGGGAATCTTTTTCAGATTAAAATAATTTTCTAATCTAATTTATATTTAAAGGTTTTATTAGATTTTAAATTTAGTCTGTTTTTAATAACTTGTATATTTTTATTTAAGTTGTCTCTAGTTTCTTGATCTATTCCATTCCAAAACTCTTCGTATCTTTCCGAGAAGAATAAGGATGTTAACGCTCTTTTAACATCCTGCGTTTCCATTAATTTACACAAACGATCTTTATCGATCGCAGAAAAAATCTTTTCTAATTTTATCTCCTGAGATTTTTTATCTAGATACTTTTTCCAATTCTTGCTTTCTTCGTCTCCAAAAAATTTCTTGTATTTTACTACGGCTTGTTCACCAGCCTCATCGCCGTCAAAAAAGGCTAGGTATTTTTTGGACGCACCAATAGCTATGCTTATTAAATATTCATTTTGTCCTGCCCCAAATCCTGGCAATATAACAATATTTTTAGTTAACATACGCCAAAAATAGAAATCTGTTATTCCTTCAGTAACCATTACTTTTTGCTTCAATACGCTTCCAATCGGAATTTTCATTCTTAAAGCATTATAAAGAGTAGATAAAGCACCCATATGTTTTTTTTCTCCAGCCTGAGCAAGAGGTATAAATCGAATTTCCCTATCATTCTTTTCAACAATTTTTATATTATTTATATTTATTATTTCTGGATCCAACAGAAATTCTGAATGAGTGGAGTAGATAACCGAATGAGTTTTTGCTAAATCACTGACAGCCTTTAAAAGTACGCTTTGCGCGCCGTTATGCAAATAAGAACCTGGTTCATCAAATAGATAGATAAATTTTTCCTCCCCCCGTGCTCCAAAACATTTCTTAGCGCTGAAATTAAAAAACCATCTAAAGCCTAAGCTTCTTTCTCCTAGAAGCATGGATGTTTTATGTTCTTTTTTACTTTCATCCATGAACTTTTCAACAATGTTAATATCTATTGCATGATTATTTTGTCTATTTTGTTGAAGATTTATTTCTAAGTCCGCTACTGAAGATAATTCTAGGTCATCTGCTTTAAAATGCATCTTTTTCCAATCATCTATTAACTTTGCTGTGATATTTCTATTTACTTCTGAAATAATAGTATCTTTTGTATTCTCATCAGTTTCGTCGAGAAACTTTTTCAAATCGTGACTAGAATCAGTAAACATACCCTCAACAATCACCTGGTGTTCGTTAAGTTGAAAATTAGGATCGCTAAAATATTCTGGAGGAAAATCTACTAGATTGGGAAATTGGTTTTCCAGAAAATTGTCGAAATAAAATATTTTAGGAAGTTTTGCAATTATTTCTTTAGCAATGCGCTCTACAAGATCGCTTTCTTGATCTGCAATTCTATATCTTCTTAATGCGGGATTGGAGTCCTTTCTGAATATTCTTTTAATAATTAGGTCTGTAGTCAAAAGACTAGATATCTGGCTTGTTTCTTCCTCAATCAAAGTATCTAAAAAAGGTTGAATTTCGGCTTGCGAAAAATCTATTTCAGCAGCGACAATGAATTCGTTTTCTGTGGGAAGATATCTGTTTACAAATTTCCATTCTCTCTGATCCGCGATTGGATCGTTTCTATAGTCAAAATGAGCAATTGCTTCCAGTCCAGAGCTCTTCCCAGATTCGTTTACTCCAATAATAGGCATTGGTTCTTTTAGAACAGCAATGGACGAATCTTTTATCGCTTTGTATTTCTCTATGTTAAAGCGCTTATAATTCATACTTGTTTTGTGGTAATTATAGCTCTTCTATGTTACTTTATGCAAAACCTCCCTACTCATTCCTCCGCTTTTTTGTCCTTATTAAGTAAAAAGATAAAAATTAATTTGACTTCTTATAGCCACCTTGTTTTGAATATTGATTATTAATCCCCTAGTCGTATAATAAGTTTAATTAATAAAGGTTATATGAAAAATATTAAATTTAAGGTTTTCTTAGTTTTACTGCTAGCCTTTATTTCTTTAATCTTTTTTGTTAAGTTTTCTCCCCAACAAAAAACAACAATTTCTAAAATCCCTGAATGCGTTTCGTTTAGATGTCCTGAATATTTCAGTTTTACAGTAGATAACGATTCTCATGCTGACGAAAGCTTAGTAATTGTTCCAACAGCCATGAGCCAGGGGGTAGGAAAGTTAATGATAATAAAAAAAGGAAAAGTAATTTTTGAATCCCCCGAATTATTAGGTATAGGAGTTAGATCAACAGGAGACGGTAACGGATTTGTATTAACATATTTTAACCAAGTCAATCATGAAGATGCAATGAAAGTGCAAAGGTATAGATATAAGAACGAAAAGTTTGTTGAGGATAATGGTCCGGCTACCCCCAATACTCTAGATGCAGATATAGAATATGTGCAAAAAGCTGGATTTTCAATCTTCAATCCCAATGATCCTATTTATCAAACAAATCCACTTATTGTTTTAATTGGAACCTGTACTGGATCTGCAGACGGTTACTGCCAAAGAGCTTTTTTCTTTTACAACGGAAAATTTGTTGGTACGGATTCTTCTGATACAAGTATAGGTATTGGTTTTAAATGGAGCACGGAAAATACTATTGCCCTGAATTATATTCTTTATAATAAAGATGATTCCTTATCCTCACCAACGGGCGGAGCTGCAACAGTAAGGTTTGAATATGATGGAAATACTCTAAAAGTACTAGATAAATTACCTCCAACTGATTGGATGGTAAATGGACATAGATAAAATTTATGAAAACGAAAAATAAATTTATTATTTTATTAATATCTTTAGGAATACTGGTTATAATTTTTATAATATATCCAAATATCTTAAATAAGTCTAGCGATAATTGTTTTAATCCTTATGAACTGAAAGATTTTACATCAGGGAAAGAAGTCGCACGAATTTGTAATGACACTTTGTTAATTGATTCTAAAAAGGTAGTAAGCAAAAAAGAATTTCCTGATTTATTTGAATTTAAATTAGATAAAGATAGTAAACCTGATAAAGTAAAACAGTATGTCAGAATTTTTGAAAAAGATAAACAGGAATATGTTTCATTAAAATCATATATTGACTACGGTCCTTGGAATAATAGTGCAATAGGAATTTACAGAAAAGAAGGTAATAAATTCACCTTAATTTTTAAGAAAACATTTAATGAAAATTTAGGCAGATGGGTAAATATAGAATTTGGCGAAGATTCTACAGGAAGAGATCCTTTATATTATATAAATTATCATGGAGAAGGAATCTCAGTCTCCGGAGACATAGGATATCTTGGTTGCTATGGAGCATGTCGTTTGTTATGGTGGGATTTTTACGATTGGGATTCAGGCAAAAAAACATTTGTTTTAGCAAACAATAAGCATGTCGATGAGTTTAAGAGATTACTGGCAGATTACAAAGAAAGAGACAATACAACTTGCATGAACGAGGCAAATGTATCCGAAAGTATTACTAATCTTTATCCGATTAGAAAAAATAAAGAAATATTTTGCTCTGATAATGCAGTACAGCCATATACTACTCCAAAACAAGCAGAAATACTGTTAAAAGGTGAAAAAGCAATAGAATTAATTATTGGCGGACAAAATATTTCAAATTCACAAGTTGATAAAGTAAAAATTGATTGAAAGAGAAATACATATATGGCAAAAATCATTTTGGAATCAGGCAGTATATTATCTTTCAAAGGAGATGCTCTAATTTGTTTTTGCGATTCAGATCTTACTTTAAAAAAAAATAATCGCATACTTCAAACTTTTTTTGAAAAAACAAAATTAAATAGTTCTCAGAAAAATGTTATTAATAAGTCATACGGTCAGAGTAAAGAACGGGAAGATAATTTACTTAAAGAATTATCAGCAATAGGATTTTGTGAGATAGGAAATGCAGTAATTACAAAAGCGTACGATATTGATGTAAAACATTTTATATTTGTACCCTACATAGATAACGACAATCCAAATGATAAATTAAACTTTGTTTTATTCCACAGAGCTCTACGTTCTGCTTTTACTTTGGCGAATTTATATGGAGTAAAAAGTTTAGCTGTACCAATACTTCGAACTAAAATTGCAAAAAAAGAACTTATGGATAAGGTAATTTCTCAAGTATTTGATACAAAAAAAGAGACAACGCTAAATGAAAAAGAATTAACAGATATAATAGTTGCGATATCAAAAGAATTTGAGGGGCAAACTTTAGAAGAAATATTTATTTATAGATAATTTAGATTAAAATAACATGGAAACTTTAAGTATGGGTTTTACTTTAGATCAAGCAATAAAAATTGCACAACAAGCGCACGAGGAACAAACAGATAAGGCAGAGAAACCGTACATCGAACATCCTATTTTTGTAATGAATTTATTGCAAACTGAGGAAGAAAAAATGACGGGAGTTTTGCATGACATAGTTGAGGATAGACATATGACATTTGATGATTTAGAAAAATTGGGATGTCCAGCTAGTGTAATAATCGCCTTAAGATTAGTAACTCATCCTGAAGACTTTGATGGAACAGTAGAGGCATATATGGAAGGTATTAGTAAAATTGTAAGTTCAGGCAATCAAACAGCTATAAATGTAAAATTTGCAGACTTAATTCATAATTCGGATTTAACAAGAATACCTAATCCTACTGAAAAGGATTTTACCAGAGTAGTAAAATATAAAAAGAGTTTAGATATTTTAAAACCGTTAGTTAGTGATTACCTTATTAAACATGATTAATAAATGCAAATTATTAAAATTAGAAAATCCCTCTGAAAATGATATTAATTTAGACAATTTTGAGTTATTAAAAACCTATGTTAAAGAAAGTCATTTATGGAGATATTTATTGAAATGTAAAGATTGCGGACAATTATATTTCTATGAGTTTTATGAAGAAATAGATTGGAATAAAGGTCGAGATCCTCAATATGTTACCTATATACCAGTAGAAAATATTAAGAAAGCTGATGAATATTCTAAGCTTGATCAATTCGGAATTTTAAAAGAAAAACCAAGATTACAAAAAGATTGGTCATCTGAGCAGGATAAGCCTAAAATAAGTTGGGTAAAGTAGTAGTTTTGATAATTAGTCTACTTAATTTGACTTCTTAGCCACAAGTATACAATTATTTAATTAACGACTCACCGATGGGGGCATCCGGATGTGGGTTGTTTTTATTTTAACGTCACCCAATAAGACCACTCATCCTTGTCTATTAGCTTAAGTAGAAAGTTATATTTAAATTCCTTGCCCTTGAAAGATAATTCTATTTCTTTAAAGTTTTTAATCTTTTGTTTAAATGTACCTCTATCTATAATCTCGAATCCTGTTAACTCGTAATTTACTTTTTCAATATATCCTTTTGTCTTTAATTTACCGGGGAGACCATTTTCGAAAACAAGAAATGATGTTTTGTTTTCGTTTTTTAATGGCTTAAAAAATGTTGTTTTAAAAACATATGTATTTAATTTTTTATATAGCACAAACTTACAATTTGTAAGGAATATGTCTTTATCAAACTCCTCTGCATCTTTTATAAATCCCAACCCCTTAACACTTAAATTAAGCATCGCTACTTTAAATTCACGATCTTCAAATTCTTTTTTAAGTACGGGTTTCTTAGAGAAGTCCGGTCCTTCAAGAATGCTCTTTTGTATTTTTAAAAAGTTTGTTTTGAGTCTTTTCCTTTTTCGTTTATCAAAATATATATCATTTTGAAATGTCTTAACTCCTTTTTTAATATCAATACCGTACATGTTTGTATTTTATCACTTATATTAAATGAATTTGTTAATATATACCTATACTATGATGGATTCAATAATGCATTATCCAATCACCTTTGGCGCTATAAAAATAAAAATAATTGAGGTTATCGATGATTTAAAATCCTGCAAAACTAGAGCCATAATGCTTAAAGACAATTCTACGACTGAACAATTTGTTGTATTTATTGTTTTTTCTTTGATAATTTTCGGAATAATATTATTTAACTCTGTCAGTCAAGCAGATTTTTATTCACATACAATTAATACGCTACTTATTGTATTAATCACCTTTATTATTTACTGCTTATCAGATTATTTTTGGTTTTTAAAAAACAAACAATATGTTTATGAACGAAATATTCGTGAAACAGAAATTATTAAGGGTTTATTGGGTAAAACTAATATAAGTTTAATAAATACAGAATTAACTAAACAAGTACAAATACAGCTTGTTACTAATTATTATGCAAAAGAAATTAATTCATATATCTATCGATACTTAGGAGAAATAATATGTTTATTAATTGTTCTTTTATATATTAATCAGCTGTTTTTCTATTTTAATCTCGTGTTATTTTTTGGGATGTTTGTTTACGATGCCTTGTATGCTAGAGGATCGACAACGCAAGCATTCGCAGACACTATATTATTACTAAGTTGTATTAAAGAGTTTAATAAGGAAGATCCAAAAAAATGTAAAAAATACATTTTAGAAAATAAGAAAAAGGAAATTAGAGATCTGAAGAAACTTTATAAATCTATTTTAAAAGATTAGTTTAGCTCTTGGCTAAAGAGGGGTCTTGCCCCTCTTTTGACAAGGGTTTCCGCTTCGCTCCAATAAACGCTTTTTAAGCGCCCTTGCAAAATTCACCCCGCTTGTCGTTTCACTTCTATAGGTAGCAGGCAGGCTGCTACCTAAAAATAAATTATTAAAGAAAGGAGGTGAAAAATATGAAACTAATAACAGAAGAACTAAGAAAAGCATTACCGCCTTTATACTCCAGAGAAAAGGAGAAAGACCCTATGGTTATCTGTAAATTCTTTTTACCGATGACCAAATGGACTTGGTATGCAATCGAATTCGACGGAAAAGATTCGTTTTTCGGGTTTGTCGCAGGAGAATATTCAGAGCTTGGATATTTTTCATTATCTGAGCTTGAAGGACTAGAAGGCCTTTACGGAGTAGGAGTTGAGCGGGATAGGTATTTTGAGCCCGTCAGGTTGTCTACGATAAGGGCAGAATACGAAAGCTACAACTATCGCTAGACAAGAGAGCCTGCCGTTTCGCCTTAAGCGGCAGGCTTTAAAAATATAGAAAGGAGGTGAAAATTATGATAAATCCAATGCTCACAAATGAGTACGAAGATGAAATTCTAAATCTTATTGATAATCAAGATGAGTTTACAAGAAGTGATTTACAGGGAATAGTTACCGTACTTGTTAATAAGATTATGAATGAGGGTTTCAAAATAATCAGCAATCAGAAAAGTACGGAATAGAAAATATTGCAGACGGTTTATTCTACTTTCTGTAAAGCTTTACTGTTAATTCCTTGATATTTAATTTCGCCATTGGTAATTAAATAGAAGTTGATTGTTGAACTTATCTCACTCAACTTATCTTTGATAAATTCTTTTACTTTATTTTTATAATATCCGTTAGGACAAACTATTATTATTTCGGGAAAAGGAAGCTTCATATTTGTTTGCCAAATATTATTATTGAAATATTCGAAGTATTGTTTTACTCTAAATTGCCATCTTTTCTTCGGAGCAAATTCATCAATAATTTCTAAAAAATATCTTTGAGCATTTTTATCTTTATCCTCAATAACAAAATATGCATCCGGCTCTTTATCAAGAATATGGGGAACGCCCTTTAAATCAACTTTGGTAAAAAAATACAGTTTGCCTTTTCCTTTATCAACTGTTTTAACTAAGTTTAAAAGAGAAATATAAATATCCGCTAATAGAATGCAGTGCTTTTTAAATTTTTGGGAATAAGAATATTCATCCCAAACCCTGTCTAGTAAGGGAATATTAATATCCTGAATTTCCGGGAAATCTTTAAAATATTTTCTACCAATATTCCCTAAAGAATATACTGTCGGTATATCTGGGAATTTTTTAGAATAGTCACTTTTAATGTATTTATTGATTGTTAAGTATTTTAGCCATTTAAGTATTTTTGCGTGATTTTTATGATTTAAGAGTATTTGTATTTGTGGTCTGGTTAAAAAGCGGAATCTGTAGATAAGGATAATTATTTCTTCTAATTTTTTCTTTAGTCTTTCTTGTTGTGTAGTTATTATTTTTTTTATTGTTTTTAGTTTATTCATGATTTACTTCCCCCTATATATTTATATATAGGAATATATAGCCGGTTCTTTTTATATTTTTAGCTTCATATTTACTTAATTTTGGTATCAATGGGTTGATACTATTTTTGACCTGGATTTGTAATATATTTGACTGTTTTAGTTACTGGTTTAGCTATCTTTTTTTCTTCCTTTTTTTCATAAGTTACGGTTTCTGTTTCAACTTTGGGTTTAATGTAGAGCTTGGCGTAAGTGCTTCTTGAGAGATTAATTAATTGATTAATTTTTTGAGAATTTACTTTTATATCAACCGGGATGGTAACTGCAGAGAAGGGTTCATCGGGAGTTATTGCTGAAATTTTCATATAGAATTTATATATCGGAAGATTGGAGATTTCACCTGCTTGTATGTATGGAGCAAATTGCGGAAGCATTAATTTTTCATCATCAGGATTAGCACTTCTAAAAGAAATGACGGTTCCGACATTTGCCAAAATGACATTAACAATATTTTTGTCTTTTTGTTGAGAAGTAGATTGTTCGGCCATTGTTAAAAATACTTTATATTTTCTTGACTCTGACAGCATTTGAATAAATGAAGGAGTGGCAAAGTTTTGAAATTCGTCAACATATAGATAAAAAGATTTTCTGTCTTCCTGGTCATTCTGGCTCTTTTTAAGGAAGCCAGTTGAATCTTAGTTAATATCATTATTCCCAAAACTTCAGAGTTATCTTCTCCTATTTTTCCTTTTGAAAGATTGCAGATTAATATTTTTCCGCTGTCCATAATCTCATCAAAATTAATAGTAGATTTAGTTTGTTCCATGATTCTTTTTGCAGTCGGAGAGAAAAGAAACCTTCCGATTCTTGATGTAATCGGGCCGATCATTTTAACTTTCTGATAGTCGCCTGCCTTCCGAATTCATTTTTCCAAAAGTTTTTTAAGTTTTCGTCTTAACCTGTTTTAATACTTCTTCTTTGAAAGGCGGGATCTGTTAAGAAGATTATAGACGGTAAAGATATTCGGATCTTTAAGACAAAGGCCGTTTGAATAGTATTTCTTAAAATATATTCAAATCTATGAGCATGAGCTGACCAAACATCGGAGAATATTTTTCTAAATAGAGAGATTACGCTTTCAGTTATAAGTTCTTTTTCTCTTAAGATTCATCTTCGTCTTCATTAGGAGATAGTTCTAAAAGATTTAAACCAATCGGATATTTTAAATCATCGGGATTAAAATATATAAAATCGTTTTTCTCGATTTTTGGGAATAAGGGATAATGACTGATTCGGCTAAGTCTCCATGGGGATCAATAACGCAAAGCCCTTTACCTTTTTCAATATCATCCTTTGCCATTGAAAAAATCATGGTGGTTTTACCTGTTCCGGTTGCTCCGATAATATATACATGTTTTTGTCTTTCATTTTCGGTTAATCCGATTGCTGTTTCTTCTCCGGCATAGGAATTTTTGCAAAAGAAATGTCAAAATTTTTAGTCTTTAAAGACAACGGAGCTGGAAGTTCTTTGCTGTGTGTTTTAACCAAATCTTCGGTAGTAACAGTATTAGCAAACGGGAAATGAAAAAGAGAGGAAATTTCGGAAACCGAAAGATATGATTTATTTAATAAAGTCAGTCTATTCTTAAAAGAAAAAAATATCAGCTTATCCATCACTCCCAAACCTAAATGTTTTTTAGAAGTTATTGATTGATACTCAGATGAAGAAAAACTACTAAAAGAAGAGCTGATTGAACTTACTCTTTCGGAAATGTTTTCCTCACGATCTGATATTAGAAGCAGTCTTATTGAGGTTTCAAATAACGGCTGCTCTACTTTTTCATTAATTAAAGCGATAATATCTTTTTCGGATGGTGATTGCCGGTTAAGTGTTTTACTTGGCGGCTCTTGATAACATTCTGAATAACTTTGGTGAATTAATATAATGAAGAGTATCTGCATTTTTAAGAATAAATTTCTGTATCTTTTTGGCTTCCTTTACTTTTACCGGAGTTAACACTATCTGAAGCGATATTAACTCTTGAGGATTTAATTTTGTCATCATGCCGGTGATGTATGAAATGGGGTCATACATTTCCAACAGATTATGTTTCTTTAAAGGAAAGGCAAAATGATTCGCTAATTTAAAATCAATAATTTTATATTCTTTCTTTTTTAACTCTTCTAAGCTTTCGGGAAGATAATCCTTAATTTCTTTAATGGTAATTTGCGGAAGATATGAAATGAGAGTTTTTCTTAAGATACTCGCTTTCTCAGGGGTAGTTCTGATTAAGTATCTTATTCCCTCACTTCTGGTTGAAACAATCTCTAAGGAAAAGTATATTTTCTTTCCTAATAATTTATCTTTTAAAGAGCGTTGTTTTCCAAGCGATTGGATAAGAGAAAAAAGCTGCTCGGTTGTATAGCTTTCCTTTTCGGTTAGAGAGGGAGGAGTGATTTCCAATATGGTTTGTTTTCCTTTTAATAATGCTCTTAAGATAAGCAGTTTTCCTAGGAATATATGCAATTACTAAGAGTATGAGAAAAACGATAAGATACGGAATTGAAGAATATGCGGTTTTGACAATAGGACTACCAGGCAGGTATTTGAGCAGGGCTTGGAATAGATTATTGGCCTCGAACTGTTGAATGTTATTCATACACTCCGGGCAGGTGGACAGAAGCCTTAAATTACTGAGGGTAGTATAGCACAGACGTCTATAGTTGCTAAAACCTAGAGTATTTAACTACTTGACAGCCTCATTTTCAGGGTATACACTATCCATGTAGTGGATAGTTATATATAATATGAATAATTTTAAAAAACCTCTTATAGTTAAGTTAAACTCCGAAGAAATGCTTAAAACCCTCGCAAATTTAGTTATTGACCGAATTTTAGAAGATATAGGCAGGAAAAAACAAATAAATACTAAATCGAGCACATAATATGAATACTCAGTCCTTACAAGAAAATGCAGTAGCCGCAATCAGAATATCCTCACTTAAGCAGGGGTTACAGGGTGATTCTCCAGAGGCTCAAAAAGAACAGATAGAAAGATTTGCGGAAACTCACAATATACATGTTAGTAAGTTCTTTATTATCATGGAATCTGCATCAGGCGAAGAGCAGCCCGTACAAGAGGCTATAGATTATTGCAAGAACTCTAAGAATGATATTCAGATCTTTATCATTAAGTCTATTGATCGGTTCACCAGGGGCGGATCATACCTCTACGACCACTTAAAAATGCAGCTTGAACGATACGGTGTGAAATTGGTCGATATTTACGGAATTATAGGACAGCAGAATGTTAATACGCTTGAACATCTGGGACTCAAATATGACTGGAGTGTGTATTCTCCTACTAAAAAGTCAGAAATCCTTGAAGCCGAACGGGCAAAGGACGAAATGAGGGATATCATGTCCAGGATGATCGGTGCAGAAATAAGATATACGAGACTTGGGTATAGGGTTTGGGGCGCTCCGTTTGGCTACGTAAATGAAAAAGTTGAAACAGAGAACGGAAGGCGTGTAATTCTAAGACCGCATCCGGAAGAAGCAAAATGGGTACTTAAAATGTATGATCTTCGAGCTCAGGGAACCCTTAGTGATGAAGAGATCGTTGATAGATTGAATGGTTTAGGGTTTAAGTCCCGCATCAGACTACACAGAAACCCTAAAGATAGAACAAAAGTATTAGAAAAAAGAGGCGGAGTTCCTCTTACCGTAAAACAATATGAAAGATATATTCAAAGAACAATTTATGCCGGAGTAATCATGAACAAATGGACTGAAAATTTACCTGTTAAGTGTAAATTCGATGGTTTAATCTCAATTGACGCTTTTAATAAAGCAAATAAGGGTAAAGTAGTATTACTTGAAGAAAATGGAGAGTTAAGATATTACAAAGATAAACCAGAAGACTGGAGAACTAAAAAGCTGATCATAAACCCTAACTTTCCTTTCAAAAGATACGTCCTTTGTCCGACTTGTAAGCATAACTTGTATGGAAGTGCTTCTAGAGGGAAACTTGGAAAACATTATCCTGCGTACCATTGTGACAAAAGAGGACATAATTTTAGAGTTCCCTTAAAAGACTTTAATATTACAATCACTAATTTTGTAAAACAGTTGAAGATAACGAATGAAGGAATTAAAAGACTTAAGTTTATGATTTTAGAAGAATGGGCTAAAAGAATTAAAAGCGATAAACAGGAATCAGACGATACGGAAAATAAGATTAGGGAATTAGAAGCAAAACAAACTAAAGCTGCTGAGTCAATTGCTGCACTTAGTTCCGTTGTTGCCATTCAACTGATTGAAAAAGAAATAAATAAAACAGAGGTAGATATAACAAATTTAAAGGTAAACAAAAAGAAATTAGTGAAAGATGATACCTCTATGGAGATAGTTATGGAAGTAGTAGCTGATTATCTGGAACACCTTGAGTTTTTGTTGCTGGGAAGCCCTGATCCTATCAAAAGGGCTGCTTACTTTGGACTAGTCTTCGAGGAGGCTCCAACCTATCAAGATTTAATCTTCGGAACACCTAAATTAGCCCCGTATATCAAGCTAACTCAACAACTAAGTGATCCCAAATACCATGATGTGAGCCGGGCGGGATTCGAACCCGCGACCAAGAGCTTAAAAGGCTCCTGCTCTACCACTGAGCTACCGGCCCGCTTTGCTTTGCAAACGTAAAACAAAAGACTAGAAATGAACTATTGAATTATAACAATCTAACTTCCCCTTGACAAGCTGCACACTCAACCATACACTAGTACTTAAGTTAATCAGTATCCATATTAGTAAGTCATCTTACAGACATAGGCAAATCTCAGGCATAGAGTATTAGAAAATATAAAGCGAAGGGAGGTGAGTAAGTATGACAGCAAATATTAATGTTGGGGACACTATTCTGACTTCTGTCGGCAAGGGTTTTCTGGTCGCAGCGACATTTGTTCCAAATTTAATTGCCGGAATTGTTATTCTTCTGATAGGTATCATCCTCGGGTCGATCATTAAGCGGGTCATTATCGAAATTTTAAATGCTTTGAAAATCGAAGCTTATTTACGCAAATACGGGGTACCTGAGGTAAAAAAAGAGTTTAGCTGGACCAATATTCTTGCTGAAATTGCGAGATGGTTTGTGGTAATTCTCTTTTTAATTCCTACTGCCGAGATCTGGGGGCTCCCCCAAATTGTCACTGTTTTAAATACATTTTTACTATATCTGCCGAATGTATTTGTTGCAGCAATTATTGCAGTAGTCGGATTTGTCTTTGCCAGATTAGCACATGACGTCGTTTTGGCATCCACAAGAGAAGTAACGCCTGAAGGATCACAGACAATTGCGTCAATCACGAGATGGGCAATTATTATCTTTGTACTTTTGGCTGTTTTAAGCCAACTCGGGGTTGCTCAGGATCTCATCAGGATTCTTTTTACGGGATTTGTAGCTATGATTGCTATAGCCGGAGGGATCGCATTTGGACTTGGGGGACAAGATACAGCGAAAAATTTACTTGAGGCTTTGCGAAAAAAAATTAAATAGAGCCTGTAAGGTAAGATACGTTGTCTAAAAACGATTTTTTAGCTATAATGAACAAGCCATTTTAGGTAGTGGTTTGTTTTTGCTGGATTTAGTAACATTGCTTATCCGGCCCCATCGTCTAGCGGCCTAGGACGTCGGGCTTTCATCCCGAAAATCATGGGTTCGATTCCCATTGGGGTCACAAATTATAAGGATCGCTAAGGATTTATTAGGAATTTTCAAAATACAAGTAAAGATAAATTACATATCATGAAAGCGAAAGCAAAAATTGATCAACTAATTGCAGGACTTAACGACTGGCGCGGTGATGCACTTACCAACATTCGCAAAATCATTCATGATGCTGACTCCGAGATAGTCGAAGAATGGAAATGGATGGGCAGTCCGTGTTGGTCACGAGGTGGACTTATCTGTGTGGCTAACGCTCATAAGGATAAGGTAAAACTGACCTTTTCTCAGGGCGCAAGCCTATCTGATCCGGACAAACTCTTCAACGCCGGCCTTGGAGGCAACAGATGGCGAGCGATAGATCTCTACGAGAATGAAAAAATCAATGAGCACTCTTTAAAAAACCTCATCCATTCTGCCGTCGCCCACAACCTTGCTAAAAAATCAACAAAGTGATCAATTAGACTGCCTGTTCATAAAATTAAAAAGTCAGCTGATTTTTTTTCGCTTACTTATCTTCGGGAAGAGCAGCAAAGTCCTTCTTTGTTTTCATATACCATCCCATTCCTTTTATGGGATTTTTCCACCGATTCTGCATCATCTTCAGGGCGCTTTTGTGCGTTTCATCACCCTTTGCGACCATTTCTTTTAAATGCTTGTCTTCCGCTTTTATAACTTCATCTCCGGTATTTCCATGGAATTGCGCGTCACATGGTCCGCCCATTTGTTTACAAGTCATTGTTTTCATAAGTTTCACCTCCTTTCGAAGCGCAACGTCATTATATCATTACTAATTTAGGAGCAGTAATTTCATGTCATGTGTTTGAAATCAGCAATATTCAATCACGAGGCTCTACCGTTTCAAAACGATCACCACAGGCTAAAATTAGTTTGACTGGGGATATGTTTTTGTATCATGTGGTATTAAGCAATATAATATCCTCTGGAAAAGAAAGAAAAAAGTAAAACTAGCAGAATTGTGCTTATAACAACATAAGTGATTTTCAGAATATTATTTTTGCTAAGCGCCAGTGCAATAAAGATTGGGAAAAGAACTACTACGTAACGGGGTAAGCCCGTAAAGGTACCGGTTGAAATAGGAATTAGGAAGCTAACTACTGCATAAATAAGATAAGATGTTCTTATTTTTTTCTTCCAGGCAAGAAACAATAATAGTGAGACAATAAAAAATAATGAAAATTCCAGTAAAGCAATCCACCATTCAAATTGTGTTGACGGAACGGTAAGTAGTATTTTAATATATCTAAATACTGTCTGGGGGAAAAGTACTAGTGAAGAAACAGATCTATTGTTCATAAATTCTCCTTGTGCATGAATGAAAAATAAAAAATCCTTCCACTTGTAATAATTAAAAAGACTATAGAGACCAATTCCCAGAAGTGCAACAATGGATAAATAGAGGGAATGTAGCCATAAAGATATATTCTTAATTGGTTCAGTGAATAATAAACGTACAGATATTTTTTGCTGATAATATAATTCATAAAGAACTGCAGGCAGAATTGCAATTCCAACCAAGCGAGTAGCAGTAAGTAAACATGCCGAAATTGCGACAATGTGCCATTGTTTTTTTCGCGAAAAATAAAAAATCAATATTGTTAATAAGAAGAAAAGGCTCTCAGAGTATACTGCTGCAAAATAAAACGATGTGGGAAAAAAAAGGATAATAAAAATAGTATAAAGAATTGTCCGTTCACTGTAGTCAAGTTTTAAAAGCTTGTAGAGAAACATTAGCCCAATAAAAAACAGGATAGTATTCATAAATAAACCCGTATAAAATAATATAATATGGATATTTACGGGAATTATATATATAAAAATGTGCCCTAAAAAACTAAGCAGTAATGGAAATAATGGGAAAAATCCTGCATTTATTGTATATCCTTGATAAGCAATTGTAAGATAATGTATGCCGTCAAAATTTGCATATGAGGATAAAAAGAAGCTAAGTATCGTGTTTTTTACACCCTCGTGTTGCAAATAATCGGAAAAAAGCGTGTACGAATATCCGCTGCGAGATAGACCGAAGAAATAGCTGAAGACAAGGGGAATAAAAAGAAAGGCTCTCCAGCTGATAAATAAGTAGAATATTTTTTTCATTGTAAGTCCAGCTATTTATAGTACGTGTTTAAAAAATTCTTACGTTAATATTCTTAGACGGACATTGGATCTATAAAGCTATTATAACAAAATAATTTTAAGAGGTAACTTATTGTAAATCCCCACATTATTTTTAATCTTTAATCCTGATTATTGTTATGCTATGATAGTATAAACAACTGCCCGGGGGGAGGTGAGATTGTGAGTAAGAATTCAGTGCTGTTAGTTATAGTTGCGCTTTTGATAGGTATATTTATAGGTTTTGCTGTAGAAAGACAGCGAGCAATAAGCAACATGGAAACGGCAAAACTTTCGTTAGGAGATCAAATCAGTAAGATGGGAGTAGTAAACGAGAAACTGATGGTGGAAAATAAGCATTTGCAAATGATGTTGACTCCTACACCAACAGGGGAAGTTACACCGAGTCCATCAACGATGCCAAAGTAGAACAAAACCCATAGGTTTACGAGACAGGAAGCACAACTTTTTCATAATATAGATTGGATTTGGTAGTATAAACTAGCTTCTATTACCTTAAATATCCTTTAGAAAGTTTGTTATTGTAAAAAACCCAGTCTATTTTTATTTGTATACTCATACTAACTGATGTATTATAAAAGTAATGTCTCATGTCTTTTATAAACCACACAAGAATAATTACCATAATCATGCTCAAAAGTATTTTCTGGATAAACTTATTTATCCCATCGCGTTAATTGCCCCGGTAATGACTATTCCTCAAATCGTAGAAGTATGGACCCAACGTGGGGTTCAGGGAGTTTCTCTTCTTACCTGGAGCGCGTATACAGCCGTCTCGGTTTTCTGGATAATTTATGGTCTGCAGCACAAAGAAAAACCAATTATCCTGGCTAATTTATTATCATTTATTTTTGATGCTTCAATAGTTTTGGGTGTTTTATTACATAGCTAGAAGTGGATATAGTCTTAATGTTACTAACTTAACGAACATCGGAGAGAATTACCCCTTCATTTTTATAGAAAAAGTATCCGATAAACGTTAATAAATAGGGAAGAGAACCTCTGATTAATCCTTTTTGCCGGAATCTTCTGCCGGAAAAAATAACCGGCAGACCCGGCATAAAGTGAATTTTCCCGAGCTTACTTACTTTAAAAGATAAATCTATATCTTCTTGGCTATTTAGTTTCACATTAAACCCTCCCGACTTCCTATAAACCTCTTTGTAAATAGCAAAGTTAAAACCATTCAGCCAGTAGTGTCCGAATACCAGTCGATAAACCCGCATTGCTAACGGCTGAAAAAAATTAAAAAGCGTATTAGTGAATAAACCGCAGTCAACTATTTTACAAGTTCCGCTGATGGCAACAGCATTACTTCCCCGCAACGAATCAGATAGTGTTTCTACCCAACCTGGGGGAACGACAGTATCTGCATCGGTTGACAGAATAATGTCTCCACACGCATGCGAAAATCCGATTTGTCTTGCCGGTCCTCTACCTTTCTCTTTTTGCATTACGAGATTTAACTCTAATCTGTTGCGATAACTGTTTACCGCGTCGGCTGTTTTGTCCGTGGAGTTATTATTTACAACAATTACTTCAAATTTGTGCTGAGTTTTTTGCTTAACCAATGAATCAAGACAGGCTCCGATTACTTTTTCTTCGTTATATGCTGGTATGACAACAGAAACCATAACTCTTCAATTATAGCATCATTATTCTTATGAAGCTTTAGATTTTAACAATTTATAGTAACTGGTTTTAGTCTTTCCATATTTTGTCAAGAGCCCTTTTTTAACCAGAGAAAACAACAACGCATGTGCCTGCTGACGAGTTACTCCGAATGCCTTTTCAATATCAGAAGTTTTAACAGCTTTTTTATCAATCACGATTTGTAAGACCTCCTCTTCTCTGCTTGACACCAGTACCCGTTTCTCACCGGTTACATCGTCGAGCGATGAATATGTTAATTCCTGTATTCTGGCTAACGATGCCTGCAGGGAATTTGCAATTCCTTCCAGAAAATATTCGAGCCACTGGGTAGAATCACCTTTGTCTGCAGTATGTAAACTGTCCGAATACAAATACCTGTCAATATCATAAAAATCATCCAAAATAAAAAACTTCGTTACTTCATACTTCTTAAGCAAGAGAAAATAAGTTGTCATAATACGTGCCATTCTTCCATTGCCATCAAAAAATGGATGGATATAAGCGAATTGATGATGTAAAATACCGGCTTTTAGTAGAGGATGCACCTCGTCTTCTTTTCCCAACCAGTCATATAGTTCTTTCAAAGCAGCAGCGATCTCTTTTCCAGAGTGAAAAGGCGGATTATGCTTCACTACCAGCTCTCCGGCTGCTTTGTGTCCCACAAATACCGGACCACTGCGAAATTTACCACCTCCCCTCATGATATCTTCCATTAACTGTTTATGCAGTATCTCGGTAATATCGGTTGTAATAGCTTGTCCTTCCCGAACTAAGGTAAAGAGATGATTAAGCACACGAAAATAGTTTTTGACTTCTTGTTCGGACTTGGTGGTTGGAACTTTGTCGCCTAAGATAATATTCGTGACATCCTGGGGGGATAGCGGGTTTCCTTCAATACTGGTTGAATAATGGGTGGCGAGAATCTGGTTTTCTTCAGAAAGCCTGAGAGATAGAGATGGAATAAGCTTCTGGCTGACAAGACTGCCATATAACCTTTCAATTGTGCTTAAGCTGTTAAGCATGCGGAAGGTAAGGCTAAAAGTAGGCTTAAACATGTTATAAGTATAGCAGAACTATGACTATTTGTCAATATATATGTAAACTTAATAGTAAAGAAGGAATAATTGTAAACTTATTTGTAAATATATTAGTAAACTTCAGCTTGATTCTCGATCTTGACAAACAAATTAGAGAAAGCTAGGCTGAGGTAGGTAGGTAAAAGAACTATTTCTAGGCGTAAAAAAATTATATTTTAAACAGATTAAATATAAAACCTATAGTAAATAGTATTTTTTGCATGAAATAGGTGAGTCATAAGTGTTTATAGTAATTGATAATTGACATACTGGTGTATAATATATGTCCTGTAATATAAAACTGATAAATTAAGAATCAGACAAATTTATTAATTTTATATCAGGAATATATGGCAGTAGCAATAGAATCATTACCGGATACTGGAATTTGTTCAGGGATATTTAATAGGCACGAAATTAAGAACAATAAAAAAATTGAACTAAAATCTCAAGTACCTTCTCCTGTTGCAGGAGTTAAACAAATAGCATTAGAAAGCAATTCCGTTGAAGCGATAGCAAAATTGACTGCAATTCCGACAAGAGAACCTGATGTAATTCCTTTAATAGAATCTGCCGGTTCTGTCCCTGATATAAAAACATACCAAACAAGAGAAGTCCTCCTTGATCCTTTACCACCATACTTTGTTGCAATGGAAGCACAATATAAAAAAGATTTACAAAACGGCTATTATGTCCATCCAAAATATGTCCGTACAGCGAATGCCCCGGAAGGACATCTTATTTATAATCCGGTAGCATGGACAGAGAAAACACCAGATGGACGGAGGGTAATAAAAGGAATTGTAAGGAGTGAAGATCCAGACGGTATTTCTACGTTACGTTCATATGATTTAAACAATACCGATACTTCCATACCGGATCTAGAAATTTCACTAAATGGTTTTGAGCGCATAGGACGAGAAGATGGTTTCTTTCAACCGGATGGAAAAAACAGTCCATTAAGTGGGGATGTTGAAATTGCAGAACAACCAGATAAGAAATTAAGATTCAGGACAGAATTTTATCGTCTAGTAAAGCAAGAAAATGGTTGCTATACAATTCAACTAAGAGGAAAAGGCGATTGGGATAATAAAGATGAAAGAGTATTTGCCCTGCCAAATGGAAATGAGGGAGTAGTAATTCGTCTGCGAAAAGAAACAAAAGAAGAAGTAGAAAGTCCAGCTGGAAAAAAAATAGAAAAAATAGTAGTAAAAAGTGAACTTCGTTACCGTGAAATAAGACCGGATGAAGACCTTACTGAAGTTCTCGCAGAAATGAGAAATAATCCTGCTTATAAAATTAACGGTGTTTGGCCTGATAATCAAAATATCTGGGGTGCTGGAAATCAATATTATGCAATGCAAAGAGAAGATGGAAAAATCGTAATCGGTGCTAAAGGACATGTCGCAACATATACGGGAAAGATCATTGAAAGAGATGCAAATGGTAAGGAAAGAGTAGAAGCAAAAAGACGCTATGTAAGCGGTGTATTTATGTTTGACCCGGATACATTACAAGCATTAGATCCTGATACCGGATATGGACCGGAATTTCAGGATAAACCCTGCTTTAAGATAACTATTACGCCTGAGCAAATTGAACAAGTAATACCTTTGGATAAACGTAAGCCAAGAAGTGAAGGAATACGAAGCTGTGCATTCTCTGGCGGTAGTCTTTTCGTCGAAAAAGATAATCATAATATAGTAACAGACAAGGAAAATAATCCACAAGATACCATGGGACTTGATACAGTAGAAGAGTTGATTGATGTTGGAGGATGGGCAGACGACGCTCCTTATATGGCAGTTTTTAGAAATCCATTTCCGTCGTCAACGAGACTTATTCGATCTATTCATGAACCGCTGATTATTAAGAGTTCTGATCTTCCTTACCAATTGAAAGTTCTCTCAGGGAGTTATAAATAAAATTATCACCTCTGGCATATAAATGGTAGTGGGTCAATTTGAGTTAGCCTCCACGTAATGCTTGACTGCTTACGCAGCTTCATGTTAATATCTTCTCATGGATTTAAATAAATTAGCTTCTAAGATAACCAGAGAGGCAACTGAGGATAAAAACCCTGCAGCGGTAGCTCTCGGACGACTAGGTGGATTAAAAGGTGGGCCAGCACGTGCCGCAAAATTAACTACTAAGAAGAAAAAACAAATTGCAAAGAAAGCCGCACGAGTCCGCTGGCATAAATGACTTAATCTCTTTTATTTATCCAAGAATTTCTTTAAAATAGTGTCTAGAACCCCGGATTTACGGCGCCTTAAGATTTATAGTGTGTTAGGAAAGGTCAAAGAGCTGGATATTCTTGATGAAATTCTCTATTCGCTTTGTCTAAATCACTGCTAGTATCTGCCTGTAATACCCTTTCAACACGATTAAGTACTTCTTCATCGATTTCAACTTGTCCCGAGAATGCAGGATAGTTTGTGGCAAATTCCTGCCTAGCCTGTTCGAGATCCCTTTGTGTTTGATTTCCTAGTATTCGGTCCAGATTGTCTAATATGCGTGTAGGTTTATCACCTTCTGTACCTATTTGAGCTATTCTCAAAAATCTCTTTTGTTCTTTTGCAACAGCTGCGTTAATAACTCTTGTTGCTTGGGGAATATCGAGTTGTTCAGTATTAGGATGCGCACTTTGTATCGCCTGATTCATATATACAACAGTCTCCGGGGTAAATGTACGGGAAAAAGGCAATGCAAGCGATTCTTCATCACATTCTGTAATATCGCCATCCGTTGCTCCTGCTCGAATTATGCTATAAGTATATTTCAGAGGTGGTTCAATAGACGTATCATTTACATCATAAAATATCATTCTCAATGATGCTGGATTTGCTACGTATTGTTTATATTCAGCATTTTCTGCAGGTTCTCCTAATTTGAATCTTCTAAAATCTGTACTATCTCCTTCCTCTACTGGCAATAGGCTTACATGCACGCTACCCCTAAATTGTTGCGTTGTGCTATCAGGCGTGTAGGAACCGCCAGTAATTGCTGCAGGTATAATACCAAGCGCTGTAGTTTCAATATTTGTTGCGGGATCAATTTTTGCATCCCATGAGAGAGTAGCCCCGCGTCCTCGTTGAGTTGCCAAAAAACCTATATATTCATCGGCCTTTTCTAAATAATAAGCACTCCTGACTGATGTTTTAGTCCTACTAAGTCTCGATAATTGTAGAGGGGCTTCTGCTGAGGTTGACATAATTAATATATACTCTAATTTTATCTGAAAAGCAATACAAAATTATATAGGTAATTGCCAAAATAATCTTTAATCGTTTTCAATTCTCTTCCACAAATCTGTTGGTAGTACCTTTGCCAGTAGTTTCTCCTTAATCGTTATATAAAACTTAAGATCGTAATACTCTTCATTCATAACAATTCGAGTACATCTTGTTATTTTCTTTTGTTCATATGGCGTTTGGGCAACGAGAAGGACAATGGGAAACTCCACTTTTGTTTGCTCGTCCCAGTCTCCCTCAGAACAAGTACTATATCTTCGTATTTTACTTTTAATAAATCTCTTAGGAATTTTTTCATCAATAAGTTCAATAAAGTATCGTTTTGTTTTTATATCTTTTTTCCTGACACTGATGTATCCATCTGGAAGAGGTTGAGGGAAATGCATATAACCATTAAGATCTACCATGGTATAAAATTTAAGAGTTTTTCCTTCTGTTATTGCTTGTTGTTCCAGTCGATACGAAATCTTTGCAATATCATTACAATGAGTTTTAAATCTGTCACTTCTCGTCTTTTCCCGATAGAGATTACTCAGGATATATGGCTCACATTCTTTTTGTGTTTCAAGTATTTTTCTTGATTTAAAACTCAGACAATATATTGCCGGTTTAGTTCTATTAACAAATGACTCTTTATCATAGAACTGATGAATATATCCTTTGTCCTTTAATTTCTTTAACCATTGTTGTATACGAGTTGGTAATTTATGTTTAAGATAGAGTTGAATTGTTGGCGTATCTAAGAATCTGAAGCGGTAGAGTAGTAGAAGAATCTCTAGTTGTTTTTTAGTAATATTGAGTTGTTTCATATAAAAGTGTTGCAACACCTACTTTTATAAATAGAAAGATGCTGTCAATTATACCTCAGTTAGCCTTAAATACAAGAGATAATCTGCGTGTAGCCTACACGCTATTACTAGATGATCGAAGGTACTATTTTTAGTAGTGAAAAGTCATCTTTCATCTTGACAATGCTTGATCGGTCAAGTATAATATACTCATGAATATATTAAGTTTGGAGGAGAAAACGAAAGTTATTAGCGCATTAGTAGAAGGTAACTCAATAAGAGCAACTTGCCGAATGACAGGGATTGCTAAAGGTACAATTACGCGTTTATTGGTTAGTGTAGGTAGAGCATGTGCTGAGTATCAAGATAAAGTACTACGAAATCTTCCCTGTAAGAATATTCAATGCGATGAAATATGGGCATTTTGTTATGCAAAAGAAAAAAACGTACCTGAAGAATTTAAAGGAATGTACGGGTATGGAAGTGTCTGGACATGGACTGCTCTGGATGCTGATACTAAACTTGTTCCTTCCTGGCGTATTGGATCACGAGATGCGATAGACGGAATGACATTTATGAATGATCTAAAAAGCCGTCTTGCTAATCGGGTACAGTTAACAACTGATGGACACAAAGTTTATCTGCAAGCTGTTGAAAATGCTTTCGGTTCAGAAGTTGATTATGCAATGTTAATCAAAATATATGGAAAACAACCGGAAGAAGAAAAGAGATATAGTCCAGCTGAATGCGTTGGAACTGAAACACAAATCATGCAGGGTAAACCTGATACTAAAAATATCTCAACAAGTTATATCGAACGACAAAACTTAACCATGCGAATGAGTATGCGAAGATTTACAAGATTAACCAATGGGTTTTCAAAAAAGGTAGAAAACTTAGAATGTGCAATAGCACTTCATTTTATGTACTACAATTTCTGTAGGCCGCATAAAACACTTAATCAAAAAAGAAACTTAGGTATAACTCCTGCTATTGGCATCTAGTGTAGCAACTAAGCCCTGGAGGATTGAAGATATTGTAAAGCTGCTTGATTCAAATTGACCCACTACCATATAAATCCTCTATTTGCTAATTCGAAAAATCTCCTTTATAATAGTTGTTTGATCTTTTCTAAGCTATTCTATGGATAAAATCATCATAAAAGGAGCCAGGGAGCATAATCTTAAAAATATGGACAAGATAATTATTAAGGGTGCAAGAGAGCACAATTTAAAGAATATAGATTTGGAAATAGCGAAGAACAAATTAGTTGTTTTAACAGGTCTTTCAGGGAGCGGTAAATCGTCTCTGGCGTTTGATACGATTTATGCCGAAGGACAAAGGCGTTACGTTGAAAGTCTGTCTTCATATGCCAGACAATTTCTGGGCACAATGAAGAAGCCGGATGTTGACTTAATAGAAGGTTTATCTCCCGCAATTTCAATTGACCAGAAAGCATCTTCTCACAATCCCCGCTCAACTGTCGGAACAGTAACTGAAATTTATGATTATCTCCGCTTATTGTTCGCCCGCGTCGGGCACCCACATTGTCCGAATTGCGGACGTGAAATAACCCAACAATCGAAAGATCAAATCACGAGTATTATTTTGGATTTCTACAAAAAATATGTAGGTCCCGGTCAAAAAACTGTTAGAGTTCTTGTTCTGGCTCCTTTAGTAAAAGACAGAAGAGGCGAATATACGGATTTATTTTTTAGTTTAAAAAAACGGGGATACCGAAAAGTTAGAATTGATAAAAAAGTTTATTCGCTGGATGACGATGTTGTTCTGATTAAGACAAACAAACATACTATCGAACTTGTCATCGATTCGCTGGTAATTGCGCGGGAGACAGAACGGGCCAGGCTCGCAACGGACGTTGAACAAGCATTGAAATTTGGTAATGGAGAGATGATTCTCTCACTTATCCGCGACGCATCGTTTGCTCTGCCTGAATTCCCCAAAAAAATGGAAGATCATCTGTTTTCCGAGAAATTCGCCTGCCCTGTTTGTAATATTTCCATCTCCGAGGTAGAACCGAGAATATTTTCCTTTAATACCCCGCATGGGGCATGCCCGATGTGTTCCGGAATCGGAAGAATATTAAATGTCGACCGGGAATTGGTATTTAATGACAATCTGACAATTAACGAAGGAGGTATTACGCCGTTTTTTAATTTATCAACGCATGACACGTGGTTTTCCCGGACTTTCCGGACATTTTGTGAAGAAAATGATATTCCACTGAAAGTAAAACTGGAAAAAGTTTCCGACGCAAAAAAAGAATTACTCCTGAACGGTACCGGAGGTAAAGAATATTCGGTAACCGGTGAAAATCGCTGGGGACGGGAAACGGTTATCAGCGAGCCTTTCCTGGGAATCGGACATGAACTGAAGCGGAGGTATTCGGAATCGGATTCTCAGTTTATGAAAACACAGATCGAAAAGTATATGCGCTATGATACCTGTCCCGAATGTCATGGTTCCAGACTTAAAAAAGAAGCATTATCGGTAAGCCTGAATGACAAATCAATAGTCGAGGTGAGTGATATGTCAATTGCGAAAGCACTTGTCTTTATGAATAAACTGCCGGAAATACTAAGTAATAGGGAAAATGAGATCGGGAAGCTTATTCTGCGCGAAATCAGGCAGCGTTTGACCTTTCTTGAAGATGTGGGTCTTGAGTATCTGACGCTTAACCGGGCAGCGGCTACATTGGCAGGAGGCGAAGCGCAGCGGATTCGTCTGGCTTCGCAGATAGGATCGGGATTGACAGGCGTTTTATACGTACTTGATGAGCCGTCAATCGGACTGCATCAGCGGGATAACTCGAAACTTATTGAAACTTTGAAAAAACTCCGTGACTTGGGAAATACCGTAATCGTTGTTGAACACGATGAGGAAACGATGATGGCGTCTGATTATATGTACGATTTCGGTCCGGGAGCAGGGGCGTATGGCGGGTGGATTATTGCCGAAGGAACGGTTGAAGAAATTAAAAAAAATCCTAACTCTGTTACCGGCTTGTACCTCTCGGATAAGAAAAAAATTTCAATTCAAAAAACTCCCGATTTTAGTTTGGTTAAAAAAGAGCTGCAAACAATTAAAATAATCGGAGCATTAGAGCATAATTTAAAAAATATATCTGTCGAATTTCCTCTCCATAAACTGATAGTAGTCACCGGCGTTTCGGGAAGCGGAAAATCCACTTTGGTAAATGATATTTTATACCACGCGCTGATGCGTTCGCAAAATCCATATCACAGGCAAAAACCCGGCAAGTTTTCCCGGATAGAAGGAGACAAATTTATCAGAAATGTCTTTGCCATAGACCAATCGCCAATCGGCAGAACACCCCGAAGTAATCCCGTTACCTATACCGGTGCCTTTTCCTATATCAGAGAGATTTTTGCTTCGTCAAAAGAAGCGAAAATACGCGGATACGGACCGGGCAGATTTTCCTTTAACGTAAAAGGAGGCAGGTGCGAGGCGTGTGAAGGAGAGGGGCAAATTAAAATAGAAATGCAGTTTCTGCCCGACGTGTATGTTACATGTGAAGTCTGCCTGGGGAAACAGTATAACCATGAGGCGCTTGAAATATTGTTTAACGGGAAAAATATCGCGGATGTGTTGGACATGAGTGTCGAAGAAGCATTAAAGTTTTTCTCCTTTGCACCGGGATTATCGCATAAACTGCAAACCCTCACAGACGTAGGACTTTCCTATATCGGTATCGGGCAGCCGGCGCCGACATTGTCGGGAGGAGAAGCGCAGAGAATAAAACTGGCAACGGAACTTTCAAAACGCGGCAGAGATGCCCTCTATCTTCTGGATGAACCGACGACCGGACTTCACTTTGCCGACCTTGAAAAGCTTCTGTTTGTTCTCAGAAAACTGGTAGACGTCGGAAACACGGTAATTGTTATTGAGCACAACTTAGATGTAATTAAAAATGCCGATTACATCATAGACCTCGGTCCTGAGGGTGGAGAAAGAGGCGGGGAAGTCGTCGCAGTCGGAACTCCTGAAGAAATAGCAAATAATCCTGCGTCGGAAACCGGGAAGTTTTTAAAGAAAGTGTTATAGAAACAAATTTTACTAAAGTAATAATTATTTAAACTTTATTTTCAGAGCTGTAAATTAGCATTAAAACAACCTTAGGTTAATACGTTCCGCGAGACGTAGATATAATTTAGTTTTGTAGAAACTTGTTGTTTTATAGTAAACTACGGTATATGAAGAAATTTATTTCGTCAGTTCTTGTTTGTCTGGTTCTTCTTTTATTTTTGCCCGTTACAGGTTTTGCTTCTTCGGATTTTTCAACCGGATATAACGTCAACTACTCTGTGTCTGAAAACTCCAACACACATGCAGTTATGCAAGTAGACCTGGCCAATAAAACCAGCGAATATTTTGCTTCTTCTTACAAGATTGAAGTCGGGTTTCAGCATATCCAAAATGTCCAGGCGAATGACAGTCTTGGACCGATTACACCCATCGTTACTCAGACAAAAGAGGGAAATATTATTGCTCTGACTTTTAATAAACATGTTGTCGGTATAAATAACAGTCTTCACTTTACGTTGTCTTTTGATACACCTGATATCGCGCAAAAACTGGGAAGCATTTGGGAAATTAATATTCCGGGAATTACTAACCAGGATGATTTCACGAATTTTAACGTCAACGTTATCGTGCCAAAAAGTTTTGCCAACGCGTCATATATTAAACCGGAACAGTTAAATAATAATTTATCATTTACGAAAGAACAGCTGGGTAAATCGGGTATTTCGATTGCCTTTGGCGAGAAGCAAATTTATGCGTTTAGTCTGAAATATCATTTACAAAATAAGAATGTCTTTCCGGTTAATAGCGAAATTGCACTTCCCCCAAACACCAATTATCAAACAGTGTTTATCGATACGATGAACCCCCGCCCAAATAACGTAATTATTGATAAAGACGGAAATTGGCTGGCACAATATACATTATTGCCGTCCAAAAAAATAGATGTAACCGTTACAGGACAAACTCAGCTTTCACTTTACCCTGAGCAAGAAATTCTCTCAAATTCAATGCGTGCCGATTATCTTTTACCGAGACCGTATTGGCAGACAAATAATAAAAATATTATAGAGATTGCCAAGACTTTAAAAACTCCTCAGGAAATTTATGATTATGTAGTGAACACGCTCCGCTATGATTTTTCACGAATTGGCGGCGACCAAACGAGACTCGGGGCTGCGGATGTTCTTTCCCATCCGGACCGGGCAGTTTGTCTGGAGTTTACCGATCTCTTTATCGCACTTTCCCGTGCATCGGGCATTCCCGCCCGGGAAATCGACGGATTTGCCTATACGGAGAATGCTAAAGAACGGCCGGTTTCACTGCTCCGCGATGTTTTGCATGCCTGGCCCGAGTATTATGATTCTAAGAGTAAGATGTGGATTATGGTTGATCCGACATGGGGAAATACTACCGGAGGAGTCGATTATTTTCATACACTTGATTTTGATCACGTTGCATTCGTGATTAAGGGCGAAGACAGTGAATATCCGATACCTGCCGGCGGATACAAGCTGGATTCAAATCAAAACAGTAAAGATATAGACATCCGTTTTACTAATTTAACAGAGACGGTTAGTCCCGAAGTGTCGATTGCTTCGAATTTCCCCTCTTTTATGATGTCCGCATTTCCCCTGGAAGGCAATATAAACATCGTAAACACCGGTCATTCTCTCGTTGACACACAAGATTTTCTGGTGACTTCAAATGCATTAACGCCTAAAAGTCAAAAAATAGAAACTCCGCAAATTCCGCCATTCGGGCAAGCAAATACCGGTCTTACCTTTAGGGCGACATCTTTTTTGACAAACCAAAGCTTTATCTTTACAATACATGCAGGAAATCAAGCAATAGATGAGACTATTCATGTGTCTCCATTGAGCCTAAGCAAAAAATCACTGATCATAGGAGGTATTGGTGTATTATTTACGATCTTCATATTTGTCATTGCCGGAAAAACCAGGCGTTTACTTGTTTCTAAACGTAGATAGAAAAATTATTTACGTAGGGAAAGCCAAGAATCTAAAAGCACGGGTTTCATCGTACTTTACAAATATTAAACAACTGGGCGAGAAGACCAGGGCTCTGACAGAGCAGATAGATAAAATTAAAATTGTCATCGTTGAATCCGAACTTGAATCACTCCTCCTCGAGGCATTTTACATTAAAAAGTATAAACCAAAATACAACATCAGGCTTACCGACAGTAAATCATATCTTCTTATACGCATAACAGTTAAAGACCGTTTTCCGGCAGTTTTATTAGCCCGGAGAATGGATGATCCGAACTCCCTTTATTTCGGGCCATATCCCAATTCTCAGGCAATTAAATCGGTATTAAAAACCCTGCGGCGTATTTTCCCCTTTATGTCGACTATAAATCATCCGGCCCGAAGGTGTTTATATAACCACCTCGATCTTTGCCCTTGTTTACCATTTAACGATACTCGTGAAAAAAGAAAAGAAAACCTGGAAAATCTAAAAAATATTATCAGGATCCTTGAAGGCGGAACCCGAAAGTTGCTGAAAGAACTTGAAAAAGATCGGGAACTGGCAAGTAAAAACGAGAGGTTTGAAGAAGCCCTCATTCTGCAAAAACGAATTAACGCACTTCGCTATATTACGCAGCCGTTTTATCAACCCATTGAGTATGACCTGAATCCGAACTTGCGTGAAGATATCAGACATAAAGAATTGACGGATCTTAGGAAAATTTTAGAACACGCGGGATATCTGATCGAAAAAGAAATAACCAGAATTGAATGCTACGACATTTCCCATATCCAGGGAACAAATACCACGGGATCAATGGTAGTATTTATTAACGGAGAAAAGGAATCATCGCAATATAGAAAGTATAGAATTCGTCACTTAAAAACGCCTGATGATTTTGCTTCAATGCGGGAAGTTTTGACCAGAAGATTTAGGCATACGGAGTGGGATTACCCGGATCTTCTTGTTATTGACGGCGGAAAGGGACAAGTATCTGCCACACTTGATGTTTTACGGGAGTTACAATTGCAAATTCCCTTGATTGGTCTTGCAAAAAGAATAGAAACAATTGTGATTCCCACAAATCACCCAAAATTTATCTTAGATAAAAAAGAAAATTTTAGAGAAGTAGTGCTACCCCATGAACTTGGTGCCCTAAAACTTTTGATGCGGATCAGAGACGAAGCGCACAGGTTCGCGATTACATATCACCGGAAACTCCGGTCAAAAGCAGCAATTAGTTAGGGACTGTTGAAATTTAGCTCGGCAGCCTCGCCCCGCTAACGCCTTGGCGAAGCGTACAAATTTTTCTTGATACGCAGTTCTCCCGATTCAATCGGGATTCGCTTACATCTTGCGAAAAATCTGTCTACCTCGCTCATTTCTTTAGTTTAATCATAAAAAAATCATTTATGAATAAGACAAACAAGATTCTAGAAGCGTTTTTTCAATATTTTTTTATCTCTCGATATCCACCACTGATCGTCCTTTTTAGCGAACCACCAATCATCGGAATTAGTTTGCATAATCGTCT
The DNA here is from genome assembly GCA_963790825.1 of Candidatus Levyibacteriota bacterium. GTDB lineage: Bacteria > Patescibacteriota > Microgenomatia > Levybacterales > UBA12049 > CAWBPM01. The sequence continues at coordinate 206,305 of CAWBPM010000002.1, forward strand.
CTGCCAGATCCCGGGCTACCTTTGTTTTTAATCGCTTTATGGCTGAGGGAATCCAGGTTGCGGCCCGTTTATTTCCGATGTCTACCTCTTCTTTCAAAGATAAAATCCATTCTATGTTGTCTGCATCCTTAGCCAAAATTGCCTCTTTACTAGTACGCTCTGCATACGTCTTCAAAGTATCTAAAATATCTTTACCAAACGTCAATGTTTTTGCCAGATCCTTTACTGCCTTATGTTCGTCAGAAACTGTATATTTTTGGTGGATGTAGTTCAGATCACTCGTTCTTGCCTCAGCCAAATCGTGAAACAAACACATTTTCATAACAGTTGCAGCGTCTACATTTTTTTCTAAGGTTGCCAGGACATAACCGATGTAAGTTACGCGATTAATATGTTCCGCGACCGATTGCTCACCGCTGCCTAAGAAATGAAAACCACTTCTTGGAGTTTTGGAAAGAATACCGACTTCGAAGAGGAAATTAACTATTGCAATACGCGCTTTCTTCACGGCCTCATTATAACACGTTTCTTTTGATTTAAAAGACGAATTACCATCTATTGTCTGCTGCTTTTTCAAGCGTAGAGAGAATATATTCTACAGTTTGCAAATCAGCAAACGTTACCGATCGCTCTTTTTTATTAACAAATTGTGCCGAAGTAAAATTAGAGTATTGATCAACTTTTGTTAACATCTCGAAAGACATAAATATAGTCCGATCTCTGGTGTATCGTTTTACCGGACCGGTATAATTATCCTGCGGAAGTAGGAATCCTGTTTCCCAATATGAAATGGTAGGATGAGCGGGGTTAACCCGTCGCAGTTCTATATAGTTTATTGGCGCTTTAAGATTAGACCCTGTAACTAATTCAGTATCAGGATAAGAAACTAATAAACAAACGGAATTAACTTTAGATTTTTTATTTGCAGGGTCCACTTCCTTAAAATTGTTTTGAACAACTGTCAAAGAGAAATCATTTTTACGAACAAATACAGCATTAGGCCATTTTATTTGACGCATAACTGCCCGGAAATACAGCGCGTCAAGAGATTTAGTCAGACCTTCCTGTCGAAGATCTAAATTCTTCCAGGAGTTTTCGATGAATTTTGCACGTAGTTCCTCTTCCGAAAGAATAGGAAAAGGATTAAACAAGTTCTCTGACCGATCATTTCTTGTTGTAAATAGCTCTAAGAATGACATAATCATTATTATACTCTAGGATATTAAACTTGTCAAAAAAGCCCGGCAGCTCGATTTGATGAGATAACTTAGGCTATTATTTTAGCAACGCGGATTAAAGCAGGAAAAGGGAGTAGAGGTAATAATCTATTCAGTTTGCTTAGATCCAGGGAAAACCCGATGGTACAGTCTGCTAAGAGAAGCACTTAGCGGTACTATAAGTGGGGTTGTTTGCGGCCGATCATTGGAGGGTAATGATATGATTATTTTTTCAGCTGTTCTTCTGCTTTCTTCTATTGCCAGGGCTTGAAAAGTATGCTTTGATATTTTGCCTGTATAAAACATACTGCGTAAATCCGTTTCTGCATGTTCTCCGGGAATAATTTCATTTTCTACCACAGACAATATCATAGCAGAGTTATAATTATGATAACAATACTACTTTCGTAGCAAATCGTATTCGTAGGGGAAGTAAAGAAAAGTTGCCGGAGAATCATCAAGCAGGTATTTTTGGAACTCAGCATAAATAGATTGCCGTTCTTTTCTGTCAGTAGTCTTGCGTCCGTCTTCAAGCAATTTATCGATGCGGAGATTTTTATATCTGGTGATATTATTGATCTGTCCTGAATGCCAGAGAGTATATTGATCGGGGTCTTTGGCTAAAATAAAATCCCCCAAATATATCTGAAAATCATCCGGCCGCATATCAACGACTTCGATTTTTGTCCTTATACCAAGCTTTTTCCAAGAATTGCTAATTAAGACGGCAGTTTTTTTATATTTTGCAAGAGTTTTTATCCTCAGTAGCGGATATGGAGATTTCCCGCCGATACTTGAAGCGGTAAGAAGATCCTGTGCATGAACATAATCTTGTTTACGGGGATCTAGAACAGTTGGATAATACCAGGTGTTGGGAGGATAAGGAAAATATGCACGTTCCCCGTCGGGAAAAGTATCCGGAATTCCGTAGGAAAGTGTGTCCCTGATTTTTTTATCGGAAAGAACAGGATCCTCAGTATTATAAAAAAGTGTTACAAGTTTGGTCTGGTCCAGATTTTTTATAAAATGAGCATTCGGATACGAAGTTAAAGATGTATTGTTAAAATTAAGATCGGAAAGACCTATCGCATCGCTGATTTCTCCGAGTCCAAAGGCAATTTTTAAAGCATCATTCGTCGGATAAAAGATATATTCCTCACTATCGGTTGGATTTTTCAGCGAGCTGATTTTCATAGAGCTGACAAAAACATCATTCAGGTCAATCGTATTAATTTTATAGTCTCCGACTCCGATCAAATCCTTTTTAAAGATAGGATGGGAAACCGTAACTAAAAAAGGAGAATAAGCGTCCTTCAGATGAAAGATGACGGTATGCCGATCAGGCCTGTCTATAACAACGTCGGTAAAATCATAATTAACGTCCTCTGAAGTTAAAAGCTGACCGTCACTAAAGTAAACGTTATCTTTCAAAAAGAATTCATAGGTTTTTCCATGATCTTTTATTACCCACGACTTGGCTGCGCCTGGCAATATATCGCCACTTGGCGTTACGGATGTCAAGCCGTAGGAAAGCTTGCTGACGATAAATGTCGGCAATGTATCGACTTTGTAATTTCCCGTGACTCCGTAAAGAATGGGACGTTTAAAGAAAAAAAAGTGAAGTAAATATTTTGATGAAGAGAGAAGCAAAATAAAAAATAATAAACCAAAAACAAATGATAACAAAACTACTTTCCACCACTTTACCAGGTATGCTTTCAAGAGCCAGAAAATGAGTCTGCGTTTCAGAACTATCATAGATCTATTATTTTTTTACTAAACTATATATGAGGAAAAAGAAGAGCCATTGAAATGACACCGAGAAGAGTGGCCAAAAAAACTGTTGCGTAAACTAATAATTTTTCAACATTACGTTTACTGCGATACATTTCTCCGCCTCCACCGAAAGCTGCGGACAATCCGCTACCCTGAGATTGCATAAGAATAGAACCAATAAGAAGCACGGCTACAATAATTTGTGCAATACTTAAAATCATATGCCTATTATATATTTTTACTGACCAGTGATGCAAGTTTCACTGAATCGTGATACAGGGGGAAAGTTTCATTTATTAAATCTCCTGCGATAAGTTCAGTTGCACCCGGTATCTTCAGTCCTTCGTCCGGCCGGACATAGGTATATTTAAACTCCGGAGGAATGGGAAGCGAGAAGTTATTATTAACAACTGTTTTATTGAATGGAAAAGTACCCAAATGAGTTGTAATCGCCTGAACAAAGCAAGAAACCGTATATCCTTTTGTTTCGAAAGGTTTATTTGCGACGTTAACGATAAACATTTTGCATGCGCTGCTTTCCAAAATTGCCTGTTTTATTTTAGGAATAATTAAAACAGGCAGTATCGTCGTATATAAATCTCCCGGACCCGCGATAATCACATCCGCATCCGCTATCGCCTCAAGTACGCCGCGTGACGGAGCCGGATCGCGGGGCGTGATCCAGACTTTCTCTAAAACCCGTTTCCCTTTATATTTCCCCAAATCAATATTTTCTTCTCCCTGTACTTCTATTCCGTCGGTTGTAAGAGCTGACAGGGAAAGTGTATCCGGAGTTGAGGCATAGATATTATGAGACACGTCAAAAATATCTTTCATAAGCTCGATAGCATCCTGCAAGCTTCCGGTCAGGTCTACTGCAGCTGCCATCATGAGATTACCCAATTTATGTCCGGGAAGCGAGTGATCTTTTCCGTATCTGTCGCCGGGAAAACGATAAGTTAACATCTTAGGATATAACTCATTTTTATTTTGCGAAAGCGCAGAGATGCAGGACACTATATCGCCGGGAGGAGGGATATTATAGAGCCGTCTGATTCTTCCGGCAGAACCGCCGTCATCTGCCACGGAAACAACGACTGAAATATTCTTCGTGTGGGTCTGAAGTCCTTTAATCAGGTTTACCGTGCCGATTCCGCCTCCCAAACAAACAATTTTTTTATCCCGTATAGTCATAGTTCGAAATTTGTTCAGCATTCAAGAAAAACTTGAATGCTTCACGATTTTAACAGCTCTAATCTTAACTTCTTTAGTCCATAATCCAAAGCAGTATAGATATTAGCACTGATAATAGCACAGCTGTGAGCAAAAATGCAGCCAGCATATTAAAAGAAACAGCCGGTATAATTATTCCGGCAAGCTTCAGACCGGAAAACCTGAATGCTTTAATCGTAATTTCACTGACAAAGTAGGTAAGCAGGTATAAAATAACCGTATTAATAATTATGGAAAATGCTCCCAAAGTTATGATATTAAACGGTAAACTTAATAATTTCAGTACCGGCTTTACAACAAGAATCAAAATCGTCAGCACAATACCTGCCGTCACAATCGTAAGTAAGCCACCTGCAATACTGACTCCCGGTAAAATTATGGGCAGCAGCCAAAGCGAAAATGAATAAATTATAATTCGCTTGAGCAGAAACTTTATCATACAATAAACTGTAGTGATTATAGATCTTTTGCTGCTTTTAGGCAATTTTCTGTCCTGGCCACCTAGATGCCGTACACTTCTCCTTTCTGCTGTAGCAGCTTAACATACTCTGCCGGTTTTTGATAGCCAAGAGACCTATGGTATCGCTCATAGTTGTATTTATGGGTGAATAATCGACAATGTTCTCGTATCCCTTCAAGTCCTGGAATGAGATCCTGATAATTAAGATACTCATACTCCACTGTTTGATGTAATCTCTCTACTCTCCCGTTTTGCTTTGGACAATGAGGATCAGTAAAGTAATGGGGAATTCCCCAGCTCTTAATCTCCTTGTGAAAATTAAGAAGATACTCACTACCATTGTCTGTATTAATTGCCTGTATTGGAAACGGAAAATATTCCTTTACTCGTTTAATGAAGTCCTGGGCAGATGCAGAGGAAATAGTAGTATAAGCATAAGTGAATGCAAATCGACTCTTGCAGTCAATCGCTGAAAAGAGAAAGTAACGATCCCCTAAAACAGAAAAGTATTTTGTATCAACTTGTACGAGTGATCCCAGGCTTCCTTCACGGAGCTCTCTGGCTGCTTTGACTCGAGCAATCATATGATGATGACTTCTTATCCTCTTCTTGTGCTGCGAGTTACGTAACTCCGGATATTTATTCATAACCTTTTGAATTGTGTTATATCCTAAGATAATACCCTGTTCTTTTAATTCTGCCTGTATCTCGTATTTTGATTTCTCCTTATCCTTCTCTCGTATCGCACACACGAGATCTTGTACTTTTTTTGGTGTTGTCATTCTGCGGACGTTCCTCGGACGCCTGGAGCTCGTATCATCTTCTAGTGTCTGTAGTTGTCGTGGATTAAATCGTTTCTTCCAACGGTAAAAGGTATCCCGAGAAATACCAAAGTATCGACAGGTTAACGAAGCGTTTTTGTCATGAGAAAGATAGTAGTCAAACCAGGCTAATCGTCTCATCCCGTCTTTTGATAAATTACTGGTTGCTACTTGTATCTTGGGAAATCGTTTATACGCTCGCATGTACGAGCCATTGTACAGTCCTTTCATCAAACTTCAACTGTACGGTATGTATCGTGGCCTAGACATTTTCTCACTAAACTAACTATAGGTTGAACATCTCTTGAGTTCTTGCTATAATTTATAAATGCTTGAGACTGATATAAGGGATCCGTATCAACAAAAACATAGTCCGGAGCGTAGAAGATTAGCAACTAAACTTTGGGAAATCAGAGGTATTGATCGAAGGAATGGATTTGTTAATGATCGTTCAGGGAAAGAATATGAAGAAGAATTCCTCGGTCTTGCAAGTTTTTTTGATTATATTCGAAGTATTCCTGAGAGCAATTTTGTTTTAGATATTGGTTCTGGTAAAACAATCGGCATAAACGACATTTCCCATTCCTCAGCCAGTAGAGGTTTAACATTTGGAGCAACAAGTTTGGTGCGGCATCCCATGAGTGAGCAGTACTTAGGATCTGATAATATTCATATTACATCAGCGGAAGTGCTGCGCAGTATCCCGGGTGAGTCAGTTGCCGGTATTCTCGCGTTATATTCAATTGCCTACAGTATTGCTCCCGGACAGGCAATACAGCAAATCGATAAAAAACTTGTACCAGGAGGGGCATTCAAAGGGAAATTTTCTAAGTTTGACAGCGGTACTGCTGCTATGTTTGGTCATCCCGAGCTTAAAGATGCTGATAAATTCGTAAAAGCACTGAAAAAATTAGGATATGATATCGCAGTCAGTAATTTTAGAAGTGGATCTATTGTTCTGGCAATAAAACCCGGGACTACTCCCCCAGTCTCTGCTAATGACCTGCTTCTGGCAGACAAATTTGATTATACCAGCAAAAGAAGAAGAATTTTTCCTGTTTCTTCTTACCCAACTCTTTCTGATCCAATTCTCGAGCCAGGCTGGCTGTCTCAAATTTCGAATGTTGCGGTACCCCCCGGGGAAGAAATCATTTCATCTCTTAGATTTAAGAAACCAATTCAGTACGAGGGAAAAGCTAAAATTAATGCCAGGATTATCCCTTCAGTGAAAATAAATGAGCAGCTGTTCTTTAAAAAAGACAGTGCTGAAAAATTAAATGAGAAAAAATATATTTTTTACAAAAATGCTTACTGAAGTAGCCTATAGTTGATAGTTTTTCTTTTTTTTGCTAAAATATCCATTGTGCTAGAATGTTTCCAACAAAATACTCCGTCGCCTGAACCTGAAATGACAGCTGAAAAATACTGTGGGCATTTACGAGAAATGGTAGAAAAAGGGCTTCAGGAAAATTTTGCTAGTCTTTCCAGCAACAAGCTTCGTCATTTTGCAGGCAAATTATCTACCGATCCTGCAAAAGTTCACGGGGATATCAATGAAGGTTCATTGTCATTTCGCTGCGGGGAATTCTCAGGAGAACTTAGAGATTGTCTTAGTCGCCTGGGATTTAGTACAAACGTTTATGGAAGTACGTATTATGAAGATAAATCGTATCATGCCTATTTAAAGCCCACAAACGCTCCTTTTGATGTTATTATTGATCCGACGATTGGACAGTATCTTATCGGGTTTAATCATGTGTTTGTCGGCACAAGACAACAGTTAAGAAATCTTGTTTTGACTCAAAACGAAAATGGAACTCCCTACGCTCTTCGTAGTCTGGGAAAACGTAATCCGGAACTATTTTTTAATATCATATGGGGGATTAGTTCAAAACCATATAATTATTTTACGGGCAGAGTCGGAAAAAAGACCGTTCCCTGTGAATACCAGGACCATTTACAACTGACAGGAGGTTATAATCGGCAGAGAGTTATTAAAGGATATTTCACTGAAAAAGCTTTTTTTTCTTCTAAGCTAATAACTCCAGATATGCGGGAAAAGAAATAAAATATCTTCGCTATAATTAATCAACACGAAGCGCGATATGCTAAAAAGTTCTCTATAACAAGTATAGTCCTATAGTTGACTTTGGTTCAATACGCTTCTATAATACCGGAATGGAAAGAAAAACCTCACATCACCTACCTGCTGGGGAAAATAACCCATTAACCAGTGAGGCAGTTGTCTTAAGTCAAAGAATCAATACTCCTCTCGCTCACTCATTAATTAATTTACATTATAAATATAATGGCTTAGGAGTTAATGAAGAAGATACCTATAGCAAAATCGAAGGAGTAAGAACAACATTCCCATTTCAAACGGAAGTTGAAGAGGCATCTTGGAATGATTATATACCTTCGGAAGTTATGGAAACGTACGATGTTTGTTCCCGGATCATGAATCCTGAAACGATGCCGCAAGCCTGGAAAGATTTATTGAAAGAAGCAGATCAAATGAGAATAGAGAGAGGATCAGATATGCCACTGGATATCATCAACGGGATTTTTTTCCTTTCTCTGGAAAGTAAACGGTATAAAAAACTTGGGTTGCCTCAGTTTGAACTAGACGGGGAGTTGGGGCCAAAATTTAGCAATGAAGCACAAATACGAGAAGCAATTACAGGCGCTGTAAAAGACAGAAAATTACGTGGAGATTTAAGAGATGAACTGGCAATACAAATTCCTGATGTTGGACTGTCGGATTTGGATATGCAGGCAGTAAATAAAGTTATAAAAAACCTAGGAGTTGAGGAAAATAATGGGATACTTCTTGATCTGGGGTGCGGTATGGGAAACAGAACAGCAAAATGGCATGAAGCAACCGGTGTGAAGACAATCGGTCTCGATAGGGCATACAGAGAAAAATGGTATGGGCCTATTTGGAATGATGGACAAAATGAAAACATACGCTTTATGAGAGCAGATTTCATACAAGGTATACCCCTCGCTGATGATGCTATTGATGTGGTCGTTATGGAAGATGTTGTGGCATATATACTTGAGGATAAATTGGCTGTCGCTATAGGAGAAGTAACACGGATATTGAAACCCGACAGGGGACTATTCTTCGTCGGACCTCAGGAAACAGACGATAAAAATAGACGTTGGCGAATGTTTAGAAAAGAGCTATCTGATCAAAGTGGTAAACATAGACTCAGCGAATATTCACTAGGCGACGCTGTGCAGGGATCAGAAAACAAATAAAAACTTTTGTATTTGATTTTCTTCTCCATTTTATCTACACTTAAACAACATCCAGGGATGAAAAATATTTTTTTGTTTATCCTATTTATACTTCTGGCAGGTATGATTGTCGTTATCGGTAATCAGAAAAGAAGTTTTGCCAATACGAAACCTGTTATAGCAAAAAGATTGCGAAGCATCATAGTCAGACAATTTCGTCCAGTTTGCGCTGTACATGTACCGGGAATGGCGAGGTGCCATGCGCATGTGGTAACTTTGGACAATACGGGAAATCCATTGGTAAGCAGTACTCCCATTTCTTCAAGTTACGGTCCAGCCCAATTTCACATGGCATATAATCTGCCTTGTACGCCGGGGGGTACAACACAATCTGTTTGTCCTGTTCCGGATAGTTTTGGCGGACAGACAATCGCAATCATCAGTGCCTATAATGCTCCAAATATCGAAAGTGATTTGAATACATACAGTAATTATTATGGACTTCCATCCTGTACACGAGCAAACGGTTGTTTAACAATAGTAAACGAAAACGGCGGATCCGCACTGCCGATTTTAACCAACAGCGGCTGGGCACTTGAAACATCTCTGGACGCAGAAGTCGCTCACATGACTTGTCAAACATGTAAAATTCTTCTTGTTGAGGCAACAGCCAGTTATTATTCTGATTTAGGTACGGCAGTCAATACCGCGTCACGGCTCGGCGCGACAGAAATTTCAAATAGTTATGGCGGCTCGGAATGGTCGGGAGAGACGTCTTACGATACGTATTATAATCATCCGGGTATTGCCATAACGGCATCCAGCGGAGACAATGGGTATGGAGCAGAGTTCCCGGCTGCATCGGCAAATGTTGTCGCAGTCTCCGGTACGTCTCTACAACTTGCTAGCGATAATACATATGTTAGTGAAAAGGTGTGGAGCGGTACGGGAAGCGGATGCAGTGCCTATGAACCGGCAAACTCCTGGCAAAAAAATCTAAGCAATTGGAATCAAACAGGTTGCGCTGTACACAGAGCCGTTGCCGACATATCGGCTGACGCTGATCCGAATAGCGGAGCAGCAGTGTATGATTCAACGCCGTATAACGGAGCAAGCGGGTGGTATCAAATCGGAGGAACAAGTCTCTCCTCTCCCTTTATCGCCGGAGTATATGCGCTCGCAGGCGGAGTGCCTGCCAATACTAACGCAAGTTCTCTTTCCTACGCAAATTTTACGAATAGTAACTCGCATGATATAACTTCAGGCAGCAACGGAGTCTGCGCTACAATTATGTGCAGCGCCCAAGCCGGTTATGACGGACCATCGGGTCTGGGAAGTCCGAATGGACTTGGCGGATTTAATAATTTGTACGATACACCAACACTTATCCCGACTCCTACAGAAACTCCTACTCCGACCCTAACTCCGACACCAACTGCAACCCCAAGCCCGACCCCGAGCGGAACTTTGACTCTCACGCCGACTCCAACTACTCCAACATTGACGTCTACCTTAACACCTGTACAGACATTTATATTTGGTTATACAAGTGTGGGAAATTCTACTGATATTGCCGATCAAAATCACATTGATGGATCACAATTTAAAATGGGTATTAATGGAACTCTGCAGTCTATTTCAGTTTACATAACGTCTGCAGACAGTCCTCCCCGTAATCAATATCAAGTCGCAATATACACAGACAATAACGGAAGACCCGGAGCGCTACTGGCAAAATCCGCAAGCGGAACCATCAGCGCAAATAACTGGAATACCTTGCCTATTACGGCGTCCCTTCAAATAAACAGCAATTATTGGCTGGTCTATAACACGAATACTACAAATAATTCATTAAACAATTTGAAATTCAGCAGCACCTCAAGTCGCATCGGAGTTCGCAGCGGTAATGTTTCGTTTGGAACGTGGTCGCAAACATTTGCTTACAGTTTAGATGGGCGCAAATACTCAATCTTCGCGACTTATACTTCCCTGTAAGGTATTACTAGAAAACGAAGCCGGAGATTAATCCTACCGCGACAAAAACAAGAAAAGTAAAGATCGCCATATGTAATGCCTGGCTTTTTGCGCGTTTCGGATCGAAATGATGCTTGTATTCATCGTAAGTAATAATAAAGGCAATAATTCCGGCAAAGGGACTAAGCGTTATGGTGGTTGCAAAAATTAGAGCCGGTACATTCATACTGTTATGATCGATTTTATTTTACATCTTCAGTATAACACGGAAATGATTTAATTAGGCTGAAAGAATTAGAAAAATTGAATATAAATATAATAGAAAATTTGCTATAATGCCGTTTATTATGCACGAACTAATGAGAAGGGTACCCACAGGAGTGATAAGAAACGCAGAACGAATGGATAATCGGGAAGCATTATGCGGAACGACGCTGATGCTGGAAAATATCTCCCGATATAAAATCCTCGCGTATGATAACCCGGCGGATAAAGAAAAAGTATTACCCTTGCAGGAGGAGCTGTTATTTCAACATTACCAAGGTGGTCATACCGTTGAAGATTTGGCAACTGACCAAAAGTTTACTTCGACTCTTAAAGGCAAGAAACTGGAATTGTTTAAAATGGCTGTGCGGGAGTTTAAACAGGAAAAAAAGCCTCTGATTAGTTTAATATCGGCAATGGAGCTCCCGCTTGTCATATCGGTTGCTAAAAAGTATTTAGGCAGCGGTATGAATATTGATGATCTTACGCAAATAGGATTTTTCGGGGTCAGAAAGGCGGTCGAAAAATATGATCCCAATAGAATAAATCCAAAAACAGGAAAAAGATATATGTTCAGCACTTATGCTGTCTGGTGGGTGCGTCAAAGTATTCAACGTGAGATCGATAAGCATCGGGATTCTGTTCATACGCCAACACATGTTTTGGAACAAGGAGCTGCGGCAGAAAAAATATTCAGCGAAATGCGAAGTAACGGAGATGATCTCACAATAGAAGATTTTACAAAAATATTGCAGAATAGACTAAAAAATGGAACAGTGAAAAGTCGTCCGGGCAGAATAAGCATAAAAAAAGCACAAATGATTGCGTGCCAGGTTATAATAGGAGACAGCAATAATGTAGTTTACCTGTCAGGACAGGTTAATTCCAACGGGGAAACCTGGGAAGATATCATCGAAGATAAGGAAAGTATATCGGTCGAGGAAAAAGCAATACAATTAGCAAATTCAGAAATTGTCCGGCAAGCATTAAGAGATTCTGACTTAACAGATAGAGAACGACTGGTTATTGAGCTTCATTATGGTTTAGCTGACGGTCAGGTAAGGAGGATGGAGGAAATAGTCGATGTCTTTGGTCTCAGTAGAGAAAGAATAAGGCAAATTGAAAGACGGGCACTGGGTAAGTTATTCCGGAATCAAAAAATCAGCAAACTTAAAGCAGACAATGAAATTACCGGCTAAGTGTCGCCTATTAATCACCCTTTTTTTATACTTGGGCTAGGATTTTAAAATGTTAAGCTCCAGGTTTTCCTATGTCAACCGTGGAGGGGAAGATGGTAACGTTTGCGAATTCTTCCATGGGAAAAATTAATGTAGGGGGGTCCTCAAAACTGACTTTTAATGGATACTTTCTGCGCATTGTATCCAGAATTCGATAATTTGCAGTCATTAATTTTCTTTCTTCAAGCACAGATAAGTCTTCGAACTTTTCCTCAATCACAAATCGCGGTTCACGAGGTTGATAAATAACACGATCCCCGTCCGTTGTATGACAGATCACCGGTAAAAGCGCCTGATACCCACTAAAGGAGAGAATTATACCTTTCGCCTGGAGCTTAAAATTCTTTTTTTGTTCCGAAGTTTGGTTTAATATAGGTATATATTGTCCTAATTGCTGTTCTACCTTGATATTTAAAGTATCTAAAAAACGGGGCCAAGTCTCGGTGCCATCTATCTCGGGTGCATCCGCATACGCCTCGATCAGATCGGAATTTACTAATTTGATTCTTCCAATATTATATCTGGGTAATTTTACAAAAGGTACCTCTGCCAGCGACATTTGAAGATTATAGGCAACTACTCCCGATGAGTCAACTCTTTGAATTCCCTGTCTTGCAAAAATAAGTTATAATCGGTATCATAATTTCTACTTGACGCACTGTTTATGAATACGATTATTTGTCCTCATTGTAAAAAACCGGTAGAAATCTCAGAAGCATTGCGGTCGGAGTTCGAAGAGCAAAATCTTAAAAAATGGGAAGAGGAGAAAAAAGTTGAAATAGAAAAAATAAAAATGACTGCGTTTTCAGATTCGCAAAAAAAACTTCAGGAACAGTTTGATCTGCAAATGAAACAAATGCTTCTCGATGCAAAAGACAAGGAAAAGCAAAACAAAGAGCTTTATGAACGGCTGGAAAAGTTAATGGAAGAAGGAAGAGTGTTAAAACGCGAGAAAGATGAAATGGGACTTGAAATGCAAAAAAAATTGGCGGGGGAAGAAGAAAAGATTCGACTGGATGCAAAACAAAAAGCGGAAGAAGAACAACATCTGAAAATCGCCGAGAAAGATAAGCAGCTGCGGGATACCTTGAAAGAGTTGGAAGATGCACGACGGAAATTAACCCAGGGTTCCCAGCAAGCGCAGGGTGAAACGTTTGAAGTGGAGTTAGAGAAGCAACTTAAAAGATATTGGCCTCAGGATAGTATTGAACCTATTGCTAAAGGAATCTCAGGTGCAGACATTAAACAAACTGTAAAAACTACCTTAGGAACGAATTGTGGGGTTATACTTTGGGAATTAAAACGAACTAAATCATGGAGTAATGATTGGGTTCCAAAATTGAAGAAGGATGTATTAAATGAAAAAGCAAACGCAGCTGTAATTGTCAGTACGCAACTCCCAGAAGAGGCAAAAAATGGTTTTGGACAAATCAACGGTGTTTACATTTGCTCACCAGATCTGTTTATCCCAATTTCAGGAATAGTACGGAAAAACTTAATTGATGTTGCTCGTCAAATAAATATGGCTGATAAACGAGGCGATAAAGCTAGTGAGTTATATAACTATGTGACCAGTCACGAATTTCCATTACAAGTAGAAAATATCATAGAAGCATATCGTGAGATTTCGCTGCAAATTGATAAAGAACGTACAGCAATGGAAAGAATTTGGAAAGTACGGGAAGCACAAGCACAACGTATTATTATCAGCACTGCCAATATTGTAGGTAGTATTCAGGGTAAAGTAGGGTCATCTATGCCACAAATTAAGGGGCTCGATCTACTGGAAGACGGGAAGTAATTAATGATGTATCATCATCCAAGTGTCTATATATTCATATATCCAGGAAATGGCTATAATCCAAAACCCTAAGAGAGCAAGTTTTTTAAAAGATAGACGTATTTTTCTTATTAAAATATAAATTGGAATAACAGAAACTATAAAAACCGGAATAAATATTTCTAAAACTAGAAAAAACCCACGTAAATCAAGAGCTGGTCCGGAACTTGGGGGTAATGGTTTAAACACAAAGAAACCAATGATTGCTATAATAACCATAGTGACAGGGATTGTGATGATAAAGCAGACAATAGCTTCAACTATTGTATATAAAAGGGGTCGTTTATTATTTTTCACTAGAGCAAGTTTATTATGCTACGCTGAGCAATAAATTGTCAATTATGAAAATTCCGCTGCCGACATTTGAATTTGAAAATAAATTTTGGCTTCAAGGTAAACAATATATTGCCGGAGTGGATGAGGTGGGAAGGGGATGTTTCGCCGGACCGGTGGTCGCAGCCGCGGTTATATTGCCTAAAACTTTTGCAGTCAAAGAAGTAAATGACTCTAAACTTTTGACTCCCAAGAAGCGGGAAGAATTGGCAGGCGTTATTAAAGAGCTTGCTCTGTCTTTCGCAATTGCGGAGATTAATGTCGAAGTAATTAATCAACTAGGTATCGGAAAAGCGACGCAAATTGCATTCAAAAAAGCAATTGAGGATCTAGACATTCAGCCCGATCACATTTTAATTGACGCTTACTTTATAGACAGAATAGAAAGAGATCGGCAAACAGCGATTATTAAAGGCGACCAAAAGTCTATCTCGATTGCAGCTGCATCAATCATCGCGAAAGTCTACCGGGACAAATTGATGGTGAAACTGAACACGGACTATCTTCCCTACGATTTCTCATCGAATAAAGGATACGGCACGAAAAAACACCGTGAAGCGATAAAAAAATACGGTCTTTGCAATCTCCACAGAACCTCGTTTCATCTTAACAAGTTTCTCTAGTAATTTTTTCTAGATTAGTAAAACTCAGCTGTATTGTATTTATTTATAAGGTAATTTATAATTACTATGTGGATCGCTACTGCAATTTTTTGAAGAAAATTACATCTGTACATGACATATTTATTTTGCTTTGCACTGCCACGATAATTGCTTCTTTTACTACCGCCATTTTGAGTGTTCCAACCCAGATTGCATTTTATTATGATCAGGCCCGAGACGGATACCAAGCATACTCCATCTGGCACAATCATCATCTAAAAATTTTGGGTCCCCCTACAGATGTACCGGGAGTTTTTCATGGCGTCCTGTGGTATTACTTTTTAGCTCCGGGATATTGGCTGGCAAACGGTAATCCGGTCGTTGTCGTCTATATCTTTACGCTTTTAATGTATCTTACAGTACCGTTTTGCGGATATATCGCCTACACTATGACAAAAAATAAAAAGGTTGCATTTCTGTCAGCGGCATTATACGCTTGCGCTCCTTTATTTATTAATTACAGTCATTGGTTATCCAATCCTGTTTTGACTGTGCTTATTACGCCTTTCCTCATGTACAGCCTGTTTAAATATATTATAAAAGCGAATGCTTTTTTTGCCGCAATTACGGGTTTATTATTCGGACTTATAATTCAATCAGACCTCGCGTTTTTACCCCTTTTAGTATTGATACCGGTATATATCTACGTTTTTCGCTTAAAAGTAAAAAAATCACATATAAGCTGGTTTTTCGCAGCGCTACTGCTCGCCTTATCAACTATTATTATTGCCGCGATAAAGTTTCATTCGAATGAATTAGTGCTTATTTTTCAAAGTTTTTTTGCCGCAACTAATATACAATCCTCTCTCACATCTACAATATTTTCATTCATTGATACATTTGTCTCAATCCTGTCGATTACCTATATTTGTCTGCCTACTCTTATTACCGGCGCATTGATTTTATATTTTGCCTACAAATTACGAAAAAAATATATAAGAGAAAGAAGCATAGATACTATTTTTCTGGAAATCTGGACCGGCAGTATGCTCGTGTTATTTCTTATTAATCAGGGAAACGGCAGCACAATTTTTTTCTTCGCGCCGGTACTTTTTTCAATGGCAATTTTAGTGGCAAAAATAATTTACATTGCGTTCCCCAGAAAAGCAGTATTAGTATACGTCGTTCTGATACTATTCTTTCTGCAGATTTTAAGAAATCTAATTGCTGTATCTTCACAAACATCATATCTAGTTATTCAGCCGGGAATGATTTACAGCATAGAAACACAAGTAGTTGATTACACGTATCGTGAAGCGCATGGACAGCCATTTGTAATCAGTGCCATTACGAACCCACTCTATATTGCGACAACCTGGTCATACATCTTCGAATTTTACGGCGAGCCACGCTACGGTTATATGCCTTATTGGGGAGGGAAAAGCCAGGTAGGTCAGTTAAACAGTTTTCCCGAAAATCCTAAGAATATCCGGCTACGATTTTTTATTATAGATCCTACAGCTATTATTCCGGCGATTTGGGTAAGCAAACTAACCTACGAAGAAGATAAGCTGTCCGATATCCAAAGCGAGAAACAAATAGGTAAGTTTATGGTACAAACAAGACTTTTTCATCCGAACAAACCCGCACCGACAATTCCAGAAGAGCTTATAAAAGACAAAGATGTACTGGATTTTTAATATATCTATATTGTTTAGCTTGAATTTAGAGTCCGGGAGTGGTATTATTCAGCTGTTATGGGAAGCGTAGAGGGAAGAGCCGGAGGACCAAGTCCGGAAGTACTAGAACTGCAAACTACAAGTGCCAGATTGAATTTGGTTAACTCCCATTTGCCTTTTCCTAATCTCCCCGGACTTTCGGAAATTGCCAAACAAGCTGATCCGGCATTGACCGATACCGCCAGGCATGAGCTGGGACATGCGGTAGTTGCCAGAAGTCTGGGCGAAACCCCCGAAGGGGTTTCAATCGTTCCAAACTACAGCGAGGGATATTTGGGAATCACCACATTTTCCTACGCGCCCGCTCCATCACATTTTATTCTTATCGCTGCAGGAGGCGGAAATCATGGAGATGGATCTGATAATGGGAAAATTGAAATGCTGGGCGGATCGGTTAGCGGCGCCAAGAAAAAAGCGGAAGAGATAAAAAATAGTTTCGCAAGTCCTGAAACGCATACCATAGCCGCACAAATTCTGGCAAATCCAAAATTTCAGGATATTCCGGGAAGTTATGTCGACCCGATTTACAAACAGGCGGAGTTATACGCTAAAAATCCGGATGCGGGAAAACAAATTAAAATAACTTTTAAAGGGAATGACAAGTACGAAGTAACAAAATATCAGGCTGACGGAAAAATGGAAGAATTCTATACGCGGTTTGACTGCTGCGGGGGGAGAAATATGCATACTCCA
This sequence comes from Candidatus Levyibacteriota bacterium, assembly GCA_963790825.1. Lineage (GTDB taxonomy): Bacteria > Patescibacteriota > Microgenomatia > Levybacterales > UBA12049 > CAWBPM01. The sequence goes on from CAWBPM010000002.1 coordinate 223,738, forward strand.
AATTGCGAAGCAAGACGCTTGCCGAAGCCGGAAGAAGCAGAGAAGAAAGAAAATAAAACAGAACAGGAATCGAGAGTCAGAGAATTTCCGATTTTCGTCGCTCCGGAGTTGACTGAAAAATCTACATTATCTCTCGCCGCATAAGTACTCCGGGTGAATAACTAAGAAAAGACAAAACCGGTCACTATTAAATTACCCTCCGCTCTGTACAGACAGTTCTCTCAGGAAGAGGTTGTAGTCACCGGCATTGACTGATCCGTCATCGTTAAGGTCACTCTCTTTTCCGTTAGTTCCGGGACAGTTGGTGGGAGGAGTAAAGTCTGAGTAGCAACCAAGGAGTATATTGTAGTCCAGGATATTAAGGCTATTATCTCCGTTAATATCACCGACAATAAGAGAAACAGTAGGCGCTGTAGTAGATTGTCCTTGGGAAAGAGAGATAATCCCGGGGAGTTGTCTCACTAGATATTTATCTGTTTTTACCTTTACTAAGTAGGAGCCGGTTGGAACAGTACTTCCCAGACTTACATTTCCCGAGAATGCTCCGGTATTTGTAGAATAGGTAATTGTTCCGGTCTGCGTAGTTACCAGTACATTACTAGCGTTATAGACTTGAACTGTTAGGCTTCTACTAGGGGTTAAAGGATTAGTATTACCACCACTATTAGGGTTAACCGAGTCTCCGGCTGAGCCTATTCCGTGCAGAAGGATAGTAGGAAAGGAGAGAGTGGTACTCCCCGGAACGGGTGTAGAAGTTAAAGAGGGTACAGGCGTCGTAGTAGGCTTTGTGGTAGGAGTGAGTGTAGGGGTGGGCGTACTACTTGGACGGGGAGTAGGAGTTATAGTAGGATTAGAGGTTGGAGCCGAGGTTGACGTAGGATTTGGTGTACCTGAAAGAGGACTTAATGGACAGGCTTCACGATAGGCTGTCAAATCGAGATCTTTTTTCATTGCAGTAAAATGCATAGCAACTGCCTGAGGACAAAATTGCGAGGTGTTAAGATTATATTCTACTTCAAAAACCGCCTTATTATCATTAATAAATTTGGAGTATCCGCTACATTCACTATATTCAAAGCATTGTTCATTTAAGGCAAAATCAAAAAAAGGCTCAAGCGTACTAATTTGATCAACATCGTTTTTCAAAGCTATTGATAAACCCAAGCTGTGAGCTAAACTCGCAATATATTCGTTATAGGTTATTTGATTTTGGGCAGTGAGGGGAAATCCTGTCGAATTAGAGTACCCATCAATATTATCCGGTTCTATTGCATCAAATCCTTTGTCTTTGCACATTTGAAAACGAGACTGCATAATTGGCCCTAAGATACTTATCTGGCGGATATCCAGCCATTGTTCTCCGGGCCAACCATCTACGGAACTTCCCTTGACTGATGAAGGAAAACTGGCTTGATCCGACCTCCAGTTCTCATATGTACCCACATCGATGTAACAAACAACTTTAACTCCTTTGGCATGCAGACTGGAAACTACGCTTGCGTCGTTGTCAAATCCGTCAACATCGTAAATTTCTGCGTCGACGGTTTGATCCACGGGGGTTGATAACTGCCACTGAAATGAAGTGCCAATAGCCGGCTGCCAAAGACCGGATGCAGCATGCTGTTCTATTGTTTGGGAATGCTTAATAATATTCATTAGCAAAAAAAGTCCCAGCATTAGAATTATGAGAATAAAAAAATAGTAATATCTTTTCTTCCGATGAGAATTTTGTGATCTAGTTAATTTTTTCATGATTACTCATTTAGAATATTTGATTATTACTAAGTTGTCAAGAAAACAGATTAATAAATTTTTGAGTAGTGTAGCGTATTGACCACTACTCTCCACTTTGTACAGACAGTTCTCTCAGGAAGAGGTTGTAGTCAGAGGCATTGACTGATCCGTCATCGTTAAGGTCACTCTCTTTTCCGTTAGTTCCGGGACAACTGGTAGGAGGAAGGAAGTCTGAGTAGCAACCAAGGAGTATATTGTAGTCCAGGATATTAAGTGTATTGTCGTTATTGATGTCTCCTACGATAAGAGAAACAGGGGGAATGGTTGTAGTTTGTCCTTGAGTAAGTGTAATAATACCGGGGAGTTGTTTTACCAGGTACTTATCAGTCTTTACCTTTACTAAGTAGGAACCGGTTGGAACAGTACTTCCCAGACTGACACTTCCTGAGAATCCCCCGCTGGAGGGAGAATAGGTAATTGTTCCTGAAAGAGTAGTAACAAGAACGTTACTTGCGTTTACTACCTGTACGGTTAGTGTACGATTGGGAGTCAGAGGACTTGTATTCCCCGAAGTTCCCGGGGCAACCGAGTCTCCGGCTGAGCCTATTCCGTGCAGAAGAATACTCGGGAAGGAGAGAGTGGTAGTACCCGGTAGCGGAGTAGGAGTCGGAGTTGCACTGGGCATTACAGATGGAGTAGGACTACTGGTTGGTTTAGGAGTTGGGGTATTTGTTGGAGTTGGAGAACTTGCATAAAGAGCGTAATCTCCCTGCATGTCAGGAATAGTTAATTTGCTAACAGGGTTTCCGTTTCTATCTACATATGATTTACCAGAAGGAAGTGTAACAGTTTGGGTAGTACTTGTCCAGTTAAGATAGACCATAGCGTTTTGGGTCTGGCGCGAGTAGAGCATATAGCCACTTGGTTGTCCTGATGTCTGTGTCACAACAGTTGATGCAACAGGTAAACCAATAGCCGTCTGCATGGCAGTGTAATCTGAAGGAGGATCTTCAGGAATGCCAAATTGAGGATCAAAAAACGAATTGGCTGACTGCAGCATGACATAGAAAGTATAGGCACGACGTAACTGATCCGGAAGTGTGGTATCATTGGTCAAAACCCATCTATAGACCATTACTTTTCCCTGTGATCCTGCCCAGGTATTATCTTGAAATATCTGATACATTTCATTGCGCGAATAAGCCCCATAAGAACTACTGTCTCCGTCAATATAGTAACTGTTTAAATCTTCCTGTAAAATACCATCAATATTGGTGTAAATCGGCTGGAACATACTGTAATCTCCCATTGCTCCGTTGTTACAGATGTAGTGAACATTCGGCGCAAGCTGCTTGACTTTTTGGAAAAAGGTTTGAATCATAGTAAGATATTGAGCATCATTTTGCGGATACGGGCTGTCCCATGTGACATTGGGATGATAAACTCCACTACTATCTACTATTCCGTAATCGTAATAATTAAATATACAGGTATCCAAAGCAATCCAGGTATTCGGAAGTGCGTTTTTCAGCATGATGGCGTTGACATAGTTGGTGAGGAACCAATTAACGAAGCGGTCATCTGCTACGTTCACTGCCCTAAGCCAATACGTCGATGGTTGAGTGGGGGGATTCGTTCCTAAACCTTCAACAAAGTAGACAGGATACTTTACTCCGCTATATGTAGCGCTGATGAAAAGACTCGGGTAACCCTGTGCAACTTGCGCGTTATCATAGGTAACAAAAGATGAATACGGGAAATCGGTATATCCGGTATCGTCAACCGGAGCGAAGTGCTGGAACATGCCGTAATGAGCTTTGATTGCATCCGGCGACATAGCGTTCCAGGTTGAGGTATCGGTATGTACTCCCCAGAAAAATCCAATAGTCGCAAAATTTCCATCGTAAGGAGTACCAAATACCAGCGCGCGCTGCGTCGCCATTACCGTCCGGTTTGAACCGGGGGTGGGCGTAGGTTGGAGAGTAGGTGAAACAGAATTACAAGTAGAGTTAAGCAGTGTTTCTTCACCGGACCAATAGGTCGGAAGGCTGTCCCACGGATTAGGAAGATTATCGTTTGTTATATATAGATATCCAACATTTCGCATTTTAGCAAGAGTTACGGCATTTTGCATAGAGGCTGTGTCAGGAGTCGCATATACAAGATGAGAAAATTTGCTGGCAGGATAATTAGATACCCAGCTTGGGACTTGCGCGTTTACATAATTCGCGTACGTATCTTCATATACATTTACAATGTCTCCTATACTCATATATCCCTCGGCCGGGTAAACTCCGGGATTAAGCTCCACAATAGCATTTGGCGTCTGATGGACATAGTTGGCTAAGTCCTGGTAATACGAATAATAGGTTGATTGATCCGATACTTCATCAAAAAAGATATCCGTAACGCCGTACCAAGATTTATACGAATCAATTTCTGATTTAACAGTTGCAGAGGATCTCGCACCATAACTTGTATGAACGTACCCCAGAACCCTAATTCCTGCATTTTTTGCATTAGTAACCGTTGTAACATAACTTGAGTCCTGCGAACTTCCCGGTCCTGAATTCGGATTCATAATCGCAATCGACCCAGTCGGAGCGGAGGATATAGTCTGTTGCCAAAGTTGGCCGGGAGAAAAATAGGCAGGAATATTTATTCTGATACAGGTTGTTCCGGCCGCGTGTTGACGGACTTCCTGCTGTTTTTCAAGTATTGAAACAGTCAGGGGGATTATTGCCAGTAAAAAAAGCAATGTCAGAATACTGATTATCCTCAATCTTTTGCCGGAAGTAAGTTTAATATTCCGGATAATAAGATGATATTTCTGCATACCTTTAGCTTAGTTTGCGGAAGAGTATATGTCAATTCTTACAACTTATTCTAACATCTTGCAACATCTTACAATATCTGATAAATTTATATTGTGAAGATTGATTACACCTACCGGGATAATCCGGCGATTCAAGAGAATATTGTTCGTATAGAAACTGCAAGAAGAATTATAGATTTTCTGCCCAAATTACCGCATATTGAAGAATCACTTCGGCGTAAATCACTTCTTAAAAGTTCCCTTTTTTCGGCCAGTATCGAGGGAAATACGCTGGCCATTGAAGAAATTGAAGGAAAAACAGAACAGGCTTTGCAAAACAGGGAAAAACAGGAAGTATATAATATCCTGCGCGCACTTCGCTGGATAGATACGAATTATGCTAAGGAGCAGCTGTCGGAAAAGTTGATACTTACACTGCACGGAATGGTTATGCAAAAACTGTCGGCTGATTCTGGAAAACTGCGAACCGAGCCTTCGGCTATTTTTAATCAGGCGGGAATTGCAATCTACATGACTCCTCCGCCTTTAGAAATCAGCAAATTACTGCAAGAGTTGATTACAATGTCCGGGAAAAAGGAACATGTGGGAATAAAAGCAGGCAAAATTCACTTCGCCTTCGAAAAAATTCACCCGTTTATCGACGGCAACGGAAGAGTGGGGAGACTCATAAGCACTTTTTTAGTCAAAAGTGCGGGATACGATTTCCGCGGACTTTCGGTTTTAGAGGAATACCTAAATGATAATCGCGATTTGTACTACAGCGCGCTTTCGCAAACAAATCCGGATATTACAGAATTTGTCGAATTTTTCAGCGCTGCAATTGCCGAGTCTGCAGAAAGGGTAATTGAACTTCTGCAAAACACAAAAGAGGAGAGACCCGAAGACACGCTTCTTCCCAGGCGGCGGGAAATTCTCGAAGTCATCAGGGATCATGAAAATGCCTCATTTGATTTTATTCACCGGAGATTTTTTAAAGTAGCGAAAAGTTCGCTGCATTATGATATCAAGTGCCTTATGCAAAAAGGCTTTATCAGAAAACTGGGAACAACCAGAGGGGTATTGTATAAGGCAAAGGAGTAAAAAATGTAGCAGAAGAAGGCTAGCGCTTATTATTTTCTTACTTAATATTTGCAAAGTGGTGTTGTAATAAAAATATGAAAAAAATACATGTAGTGATTTGGAAAGAAGATGATTGGTATGTTACTAAGGCACTTGAGGTGGAAGTAGCCAGCCAAGGTCGTACAGAAGAAGAAGCCTCAGCAAATTTAAAAGAAGCTCTGCAGTTATATTTTGAAGATGAACAGAATACAGAATTTACCAACATTAATAATCCCAAGCTGCAAAACATGACTGTTTAACTAAAAAGACGCCCAAAACTCTTTACAACACTTTTTATTGTACTTTCTGTCGAGAAAGTTTACCCCCTTGTCTCGCTCCGCTCGCAGGCGAGCTCAGTCGCTAACGCTCCTTCCGCTCCAAAGCTCTCTGCAAGTGAAATAATTTCTTTTCTGTACTTGTGCCGACAAGTACCAAACTCGTGAGCAGTGAAAGTCGCGCTAAAATTATTTCATTCGTTAGTCGGGGGATATCACCCCTTCCGGCAATTCGCCGGAATCCCCCTGACAACTCCCGTTCCATAATTTTTATACGCGCTTTGTTTCAGTGCTCACAAAAAGAACGAAAAACGACCTTAGAGATATATTCTGTAAATGAATCGCTGGGGTCAATTGCAAATACGAGCGATGAGACACCGCTTTGCTTCAGACAAGGAGTAGGGGAAATTAAATCAGGAAAATAAGCTTTATTTTCCCGTAATTATATTGGAGCCGGTGGTGACGGTGGTTGTGACAGAAGAGCTTGCATTGCCGGAGGTTACCGTACTGTTTGAGGAAGTATTATTGCTCGAACTGTTTCCGCCGGTGCTGCTAGTTGAATTGATAATATTGGTAATCGAGGTATTGTTGGATTGAATCACGGTATTTGAGCAGTTACTACTCACATTAACAGAGGTTACAGAACCCACGCCTCCACCGTAGACCGTCACATCACCCAGTCCGCAAGTTCCGGTCGGCGTAGGGGTCACTGTAGGCGTTACAGTCGTAGTTGGAGTAGGAGTTGGTGTACTAGTTGGTGTAGGCGTAACGGTCGGTGTTTCGGTTGGAGTTTCAGTTGGCGTCTCTGTCGGCGTCACAGACACCGTCGGCGTGGGAGTTGGAGTTTCTGTAGGAGTCGGGGTAGGACTGGCCGAGACGACAAAGGTAAATCCGGTAGCTTGGGCTGTAGTTTTCAGCTGTGCATAAGTGACGCTGTATGACACGATGCTTAATAAGCTAAAAATCCCTAAACATAATAGAAGATATCTTTTCATACTGCCTCCTGCTTCTTCAGTAACTTTTTCTCAATTTCTTTTTTATATTCTTCCTTTATCGTCCAGATTTCAAATCCGACAAATAAAAATGTAGGTACTGCAATCAAAAGAATATAGCCTGTAAGTGTCCGCGTGAAAGCGGTTAATCTGCCAAGTAAAGGCGTCTGGAAGATTTCTTTACCAAAGACCGAGTTTGGACTTACCAAATCCGAATCAGGAGAATTATTGGCATCGCCTTTGGTTTGGAATTGTCCATGCTTTATAGCGACAATCCTATGCGAAACATCAATACCATTTCTTTTAAATGTAATGATATCGCCGACTACGTAGTGGGGTTGAGAGCGAACATAAATGACGCTTCCCACCTGAAGTGCCGGTTTCATGCTTCCGGATTCTACGGTGTAAGAGCGAATACCATATAAACTACTCCGTGATGTAATTACGGTAAAGATAATCGCCAATAAAACTACAAAAAGTACTGCTTGGAGTACTACTTTTAATAATGTCACAATTTTCATATTTTTCCCTCTGCCCAACCAGTAGTGGGATCACCCCACTACTGGATTCTCCAAAATTTACTCCTATGGAGTAGGTTCTACCTGTGTTCCTCCAAAGTTCGCTGTGAACGACACTTTTTCTCCTGGAATAAGAGAAGTAACATTTGCTGGCACTGATGCGTTCATCGCACAGTATGCATAGTCTCCTGGTTGCAAGGTTGGCAAGGTTTCACTTCCCCATGCTGATAATGCATAATCAGCATTGGTTACAGGAATAGTTCCAACAGAACTTGGTAAAGTTGTACCATAATCATAGCAGTTAAAACCTACAGACAAGTTATTGTTTAGATCATTATCTGAAGGATCGTATGTAGGCGTCTTAAGCGTGACTATAGTACTCAATGGTATATCAGCTCCACTATTGTTGAATAACCAAAACGTAATGTTTTTGTTAAATCCAGGAAAAACATTATTAATGATACCACTAAAATCTTGCGTTGATAACCATCCGTCTACCGGAGTACCATTATTGTCCTGAGCAATCTCTAAACCTGCACTTTCGGCTGCAAAGGTAATTCCTGATCCTGCTGCAGTTGCGGTCAACTGGGCGTAGGTAACTCCTGCAAATAAAGAAATGGTTGCTACTATTGAAATTCCACTCATTAAAATTTTTCTATTCATTATATTTTCACCCCCTTTCGCTACTCAAACCACTTTTTTCTCCAGTTTGAGTTCCAGAGTAACCGGAGCAGTCTTACTCGGTTAAACAAAAAAATCCAGTTAACACAACTGAATTCATTTCCTTTTAAATTTGATTGTAATATTTGGGCAGCACATAGAGAATTATCTCTCCATAGTGCCTCCGATAGCGGTCAGCCTGAATAGATAAAAGTAGTTTACACCTGGCTTAGATTCTCGTCAATTATGATCATAATAATCGAAATATATCAGAAGTAATAAAAAAAGTAAGGTAATTGTTATTGAATAAATACTTATAGAACTTACACAGTAAATCGTGTATACTACTATTACTATGAATTATCTCTGGGACTACAACAAAAACGACTTGGAGAAAACAGAAGAAGGACGAATACGTATTCTAGAGCGTAAAATTAATTACGGTCCGGATAAAGGGGAGAAAATAGCTTTGTCGGAAGTGAGAAAATACTGGGAGAAACTTCAATTATTTCCACTACAGAGACGACTCTTCGAGTTGCTATTATGGGGACATTACATTTCCTCAGCAAAGAACAACAAAGCGTCTTTAACGAAATAGGCAAAAACAGCTATATCCGTAAGCAATTTTATTTAACGGGTGGAACTGCTTTAAGTGCTGTGTATTTACAGCATAGATACTCGGACGATTTGGATTTCTTTTCTGAGAGTAAATTCGATAACCAAATTATTTTTGCTTTTTTACAAGAGTTGAGTAAAAAACTCGCCTTTACCTTTCAACCCCGTTTTTTAGAAGTAACTTATATTTTTGATCTCCTTTTTTCCAATAAATCTCCTCTAAAAATTGACTTTTCCTACTACCCATATAAAAGAATAGAAAAGAGTAAAGTAATTGAAGGACTGGAAATTGATAGCTTAACTGATATTGCAATTAATAAGTTGTTTACTGTCCAGCAAAGAAATGATGTAAAGGATTTCGTAGATTTATACTACTTATTGCAGGATTTTGCTATTTGGGATTTAATACACGGAGTGCAAAAGAAATTTAATATCAGCATAGAGCCATTACTTTTGGCTGCCGATTTTCTTAAAATCGATGATTTCACCTATCTTCCTCGTATGATTAAGCCGCTTACTTTAACTGAACTGAAAAATTTTTACCATCAGAAGGCACAAGATTTAGGAAAAGAATCTGTTAGGTGAACCACTTTTCATTCCATCTCATTCTTCGGATGAAACCCGACAAAAGATAAGAGATAGTTATTGGTTATTGGTGGTTTTGGACGCTCGGAACCTCACAAAGGACAGGTAAAATCTGGTATAATACAGATGTATGTATAACTGGAATACGGATACCACCGAGCTTAAAAAGAACCCGGAAAAATACGCGATCTGGAAGATGGAGCAGATGATTAACTACGGCTTGGATGGGGAAAAGCTGGACACAAAATTGGTAATAAAATATTGGGATAAACTAAGAATCGATCAGCAAAAACGTGACTTACTGGCATTCCTAATATGGCAAAAACGATCTTAACAAAGAAGCAGCAGCAACTTCTTCACGCGCTTTCTGAAGAAAACCTTATTAAGCAGCATTTTTATCTTTCCGGCGGCACAGCACTTGCGCAGTATTATCTGCAGCATAGATTATCAGAAGATTTGGATTTTTTCTCTCCGGAAGAAATTGATCCTAATTCCTTTCAGGTTATTATGAAACGGATTAAGCAAAAAATTCAGTTTGAGAAAGTAACATATGAAAATTCATTTAACAGAAATCTTTTTTTTCTCCATTTTCCAGGTGAGGTTATAAAAACAGAATTTACCTATTATCCATTTGAACAAATAGAACAACCTAAAGAAATAGAAGGAATACATGTTGACAGCCTCATCGATATAGCAGTTAATAAAACTAATACAATTTTTACCAATCCTCGAACCCGTGATTTTATTGATTTATACCTCATTTTACAAAAAGAAAAGTGGATTTTTCCTGACATGATTAAAAAATCAAGGATAAAATTTGATATGTATGTTGACCCTCTACAAATAGCGCAACAACTTTTGTTTGTAACAAAAATACAAGATTATCCGCGTATGCTTATAGCTTTCGATTTTAAGGCATGCGAAAAGTTTTGGCTGCAAGTTGCTAGAAGCCTCAAAAAAGATATTTTAAAATAAAACGTATCTGTTTTTTTCGAAAAAGAAGGTTGACAAAGCGCATTTATATACTATAGAATGCGACCCACTATGTCTGAGGTAATTAAATGGGGGAGAGAATCTTTTACTATCAATAAAAATGCTGGCGGAGGCAGAGAGTTTGCTTGGGATGGCAGCCCCTTTAGATTACACAAATTACCTGCGTATGCAAGAGTATATCCGCAAGAATCAAAGCCTAATTGGCGTGGTCATGAGGGTAGGACCCTTTTTATTTATCAGGAACCTCCGGTCCATATAACTGGAGAACAAGGATATATGGCTCCAAAACCCTACGAAGCAAATAGTGAATATTTACTAGGTGTAGGAGCCCAAATCTATCCAACTGGTGAATTTTATCCTCCGGAACTTCCGCAAATATTAACACACTTACAAAATGACTGGGGTTGGGATATTGACCCACAACTGCGCACTCGTTTTGGTATTTCGGATCCGAAGCAGGAAGGAGAATAAAACTCAGGAGTTTACTTTTTTTATCGTCCACCAGGTGAAGTAACCAAGTAGCGAAAGAACACCTGCAAGCAGTGTGCAAATAATTGCCAGAATGAGAAATCCAATCAGTGTATTTATTATGGAGGCAGACTTAGGAAAATGGGTTAAAGTAACTGCCATTAAACCCATAACATAAAAAAACCCGAATAAATTTCCACTGCGAAAACTAATTTCTTGTGTCTTCATAAACATTCCGAAAATGAGACAAACAATGCTGCTTATTACCAGATCAACCCAAAACTCGCCTAATATAACCGTAAAGCTCAAAATACCCAGAACCAGGCCGAGAAGGATTGGGATGTATATCTCTTTTCGTTGCATCAAAATAATAGTATATAAATTTGTTTTAATTTGCAAATTCTTTTCTTCCGTACTTTTAGTCGTAAAAGTACCAAAAGCTTTTTGCAAGTGAAAGGTCGCTAAATTCTTAGTTCGCTAATCGGGGGAAATGCGCGCGCCCTCCAACATCCACCTGCGGTGGAGTTGGCGATCCCCCTGATAACTGCACTAAGAATTTTTAACGCGCTGCTTTCAATTGCAATTAGGCGAAGAAAGGATAACGTGCTTTGTTTCAATGCTCACAGATGACGAAAATTAGAAAGGATAAAATTACGCGCTGGGTTCAGTTGTAGGAATACTACAAAATGAGAGGAATTTTCTACTGGTACGCTTTGATGGCATCCTGACAAAAGGAAAGTGGTAGTACCCAAGCCTAAAATATATGCTATACTTTGGTAGTTATGAAACAGTCTGTTCTTGAAGAAATAAAAACAAAAGCTCTTCCGATACTTAAACGTGCAGGTGTTAAAAAAGCGGCGCTTTTCGGCTCTTATGTTCGTGGAGAAGAAACAGAAAAAAGCGATGTGGATATCTTGGTAGATCTCCCATCTAACGCAACGCTTATAGACTTGGTTGGTATAAAACAAGATCTTGAGGAAAAATTACATAAAAAAGTTGATGTAGTTACCTATAATGGCATCTGTCACCTAATCAAAGATTCTGTTCTTAAAAGTCAATATCCTGTCTTATGAAAAAAGATCCAGAGGTTTATCTTACTCATATCTTAGATTCAATAAATCTACTCGAAAGATATTTACAAGGAGTTACAGAAAGCCAATTTTATTCATCTGAAGAAAAACAAGATCTTGCCGTAAGAAGAATTGAAGTAATCGGTGAGGCAACAAAAAATATCCCTGATTTTTTTAAAGAAAATTACCCTGCTATTCCCTGGAAGAGAATGGCAGGCATGAGAGATGTTTTAATTCATCAATACGATGATATAGATATGAAAATAGTTTGGAAAACCATAACACAATTTGTCCCTGAATTGAAAAAGCAAATTGGAACACTCTTAAAAAATTCATCCGGTACCTGACAAGAAACAAAAGATAGTTATTCTTTTCTATGTACTTTCTGCCGAGAAAGTAGCAAAGCTCTCTTGCCAGAACAGTAATTTGACAGCCAGGCTATAGTATGATACATTCCGAATCAATATGGCAATGCAATATCTGGAAAACGAGTTACGCAGAACAGGCGACAGACGCGACTCGAAATTCGCAAATGCAATCGCGAAAATGCGCAGAGACAGACGCTCCGATATCCTACTCCCGCTACCAGAACCAATTGTATACACTCCTCCAATTGAAGTACTACCGCTAGTTCCGGAAGATCCTATTGAAATAAAGTGCTTTTCCGATGAACAACGGGATGTTCTGGATGAAAATGGTTACATTATTTATGACTTATCAGGAGAATCAGTGAACACGCAAAAGCAGACAAGAAATGCTACTTACTTAACAAGAGAGGATATCGGACCCGTGACATCCATGTGCTCACAAGTTGCGATAAATCCCAAAGAGCTATTTTTACCGGATAGTAATAATAAAACTCTGCGCCAACAGGAATTACTGGTTGAGAAGTTTTCACAGGGATTAGAAAAGAAGCTGCGAGGCATTAGTGTAAAAGCAATTATAGGAGAGGCTCCCGATTATGTTGAACTTGACTCTAAACATTATGACGCAACATACTATGGAGATGGACTGCACTTATTCGAAAGAGATGAATACATATCCAGATTTGCGCGCACAAAAACTCCAACCGGCAACTCGAGCGTCGCTCAAGTTGGTTGGGTTAAAAGCTATAGAAGTGGCATAGAAGTTAAACATCTCCATGCAATGGTTGGTGATCCTTATGTATATGCTGCTCCTCTGATAGTACCGGAGTAAATTAGGTATTAGTTGATGGTTATTAGATAATGGAAGAAACGGGCGGTGTTCAATTGCAGGAATACGACAAAATGAGAGGAATTTTCTACTTATAAGCCTCATTTACTTTTAATTTAAATCTCTCTTAACAGCAAAAAGCAGGATGTTCTCCATTAACCCCAAGCACCTAACCCTTGCAGCATTATAGGATATGTTATATAATCATACTCTAGGATTACTGCCGTGAAAACAAATCTCAATTATGATCGAAATACTCTATTTAATCTTCCTCATGCTAATGCTTGCACAAGGGATACTTAGTATCTATCTCTCACTATACATCTGGGAAGATCCAGAAAGACTGGATCGCATTGGTTCACCAAAAGAATTCGAGAAACCACAAACTGGCTTCACTATCTTAGTTCCAGCCCGTCATGAGCAAAAAGTAATTGGTGAAACCATTAAGTCAATCTCAAATTCAAATTATCCACAGGAATTATTAGAATTACTCATTATTTGTGAAGAAAAAGACACAAAAACCATTATCGCAGCAGAACGTGCAATTGTTTTATCCGGTATTACGAATGCCAGGGTTATTACTTTTAATGACTTTCCTATTAATAAGCCACACAGTCTCAATAAAGGACTCTGGGCAGCAAGCAAAGAAGTTATTGTCATATTTGACGCGGAAGATGAAGTAAGTCCTGATATTTTTAACGTCGCCAATACAATATTTATTAGCCAAAACCCCGACATCGTCCAAGCAGGAGTGCAGCTCATGAACTATGATTCACACTGGTTTAGTCCGCACAATGTACTCGAATATTATCTTTGGTTCAAATCCCGCATGCATTTTAATACGCGGCTTGGTGTGGTTCCTCTCGGGGGAAATACAGTTTTTTTCAAAATTACACAGCTTTTAGAAATCGGCGGATGGGATGAAAATTGCTTAACGGAAGACGCGGAAATCGGCGTCAGACTTTCCAGTAGGGAAGCAAATATCGTCTCAACTTATGATTCCAGACATGTGACTAAAGAGGAAACTCCCGGATCTCTAGGTCAATTTATTAAACAGCGAACCAGATGGAACCAAGGATTTATCCAAGTTCTCAAACTTGGTTATTGGAAAGAATATGATTCCTTACTAAAAAAGCTTTTTTGTATATATACGTTATCTTTTCCTATTATTCAGGCGATTCTTATTATTAGTATGCCTGTAGTTTTTTACTACGGACTAACCCAAAAGCTACCTATAGAACTGAGTCTCTTGAGCTTTATTCCATTATTTTTGATAGGCATACAGTATGTTATCGGCGTCATTGCTCTTAGGGAATTTATCTTAGAACAAAAACTTAAACACAAAAAAATGATTTATCTTTCAATGTTATTAACACTTATTCCATATCAACTGCTCCTCGGACTCGGAGCACTGCGGGCAGTCTACAGGGAAATATTCGGACTTAATAACTGGGAAAAAACAGTACATGAAGGAGTACATAGAAATATATTCCCGAAGTTTTCGCTGGATGTTAATCTGCTCGACCAATCATGAGACAATTTATACATTACGCAAAAATAAAACTTAGGTCTCCGGAAGTGTGGTATGTCGCACTCCTTTTAGTGATTGCTGCGTTTGCACACGGATGGAATATGTTCCATTTTCCTTACTTTGAAAATGATGAGGCGACGTATGTTTCACAGGCCTGGTCTTTTATTCATACCGGTAAACTGGCACCGTATACGTATTATTATGACCATGCACCGCTCGGCTGGATGTTCTTGGGGCTATGGTTCCTACTAACCGGAGGTTTAACTACATTCGGACATAATCCTCTAATTTCGGGAAGAATATTTATCTTTATTCTCCACATGTTCTCAGTCCTACTTCTCTATATCATTACTAAACGCGTCACGAACAAAAACTGGCAGCGTCCCTGGCTGTTATAGTCTTTTCACTATCACCACTAGAGATATATTTCGGACGGCGAGTACTTCTCGATAACATTATGGTTTTCTGGATGCTGCTATCACTTTTCTACGCAACGTGCACGCCTCAAGGGTTACGTAACGTTATACTAAGTGCCATAACATTTGCAATAGCAACCCTGACTAAAGAAAACGCATTCTTTTTAGGACCGGTAATTCTTTATATGACTTGGGGTTATGCACGTACTCGTGTTCGAATATGGTCAATAAGTCAATGGATTGCTATCGCGGCAGTAATTATTGCATTATATCCCCTATATGCAAGTTTAAAAGGAGAACTTTTTGCAAGCGGTACTTTCCTTGGTGGATTCAAACAGCATGTAAGCTTAATTCAAACAACAATCGAGCAAGGGTCACGAGGAGTATTTGCTTTCCCCTGGAATAGCAAAAGCGATTTTTATGTAAATCTTAATGAATGGATATTTCGTGATCCCTTCATTATTATAATCGGTGCGATATGCCTATTCACTAGTCTTATTCTAAATGAACGCTATCGTGAGATTAAAGCTATTGCCTTAACAGCACTTGCAGAAATTATTTTTCTGGCGCGGGGTAAACTTGTAATCGACTACTATATTCTTGCGATTCTTCCTTTACTAGCAATGACTATTGGTATCATGATTGCGCGACCACTAGTTTGGGCAAAGAACCATATCAGTCCGTATGGGTATTCGTTGACTATAGCATTTCTTCTAACAATTATTTTCGTTGGATATGGAACACCCGCATTTTCACGAGATGAAACAACCAATCAACAGAAAGCAATCACCTGGATCGAACAGCATATTAGCAAAAATGCATATATCGCAATTGACAATTACGCTTATCCGGAATTACATGATGTTGATGGATACAAAAATGCAGATTACGAGTTCAAAGTACAATATGATCCTCAAATTAATAAGGGTAAGTATCATCAAGACTACTATAAAACCAACTATCTACTCATAACACATGAGGAAATTGTACAAATGGCATCCAAACAACTCCCATTTATTCAGGCTGCATTTAATCACAGTCAATTAGTTGCAGATTTCACTAACAATACTACTAGCTATATTGATATCGGCAAATTGATAAGTACAAATGGTGACTGGGCACAAATTTATAAAGTCGATAATAAAAACGATGGGTTATTGGTAGATAGTTGGCGCAGTTATAAATTAAATTTTATTAGGGAAAACGGACAAGTTGTTGATCCTTCTCAAGCAAATACTACCTCCGAGGGAGAATCATATGCACTATTACGGTCTATAACTATGAATGACAAAATAGAATTTGATAGGGTGTGGAATTGGACACAAAAAAATATTCAGATACGAAAAGGAGATAGTTTATTTACCTGGAAAATATCACTTGATTCATTGGGAGCTAATCATATAGACGACACAAACTCTGCATCTGATGCTGATGAAGATATTGCCTTAGCACTTTATCAAGCTTATCAAAAATGGGGAGATAAAAAATATCTCACAGAGTCTCAAAAAATAGTAAGTGATATTTGGAAAAAAGAAGTGGTTAGACGTAATAATGAATTCTATCTCATTTCCTCGCCTGAAGGAACATACGGTGAAAATTTATTAGTAAACCCATCTTATATTGCCCCTGCTAACTATAAAATCTTTGCGAAAATTGATCCAAAGCACAATTGGCAGCAGTTAGTCAATGATTCATACAGTCTTTTAACAGACATACAAAAGAGATCTTCGGTTGGTTTACCAACAAATTGGGTGGCAGTTGCACCAAGTGGTGATCTTATCTCAGCTTCTCATATGGGAGTACAATCGGAAGATTATTTTGGCTACGATGCGTTTCGGGTAGATTGGAGAATGGCTGATGATGTACAGGACCCGCGTGCACAAAAAATACTAACTATTCTTAATACTTTTTATCAAGACCAATGGTCAAAAAACAATATGATCGCTTCAGAATATGATATTAATGGGGTAGCATCATCAGATTATGCTGATATTCCCTCAAGTGCTGGAGCAGTAATTGCTTTACATGCAATGAAAAATATACTTACAGATACCATCTATAAGCAGTCACTTTTGAATAACTTTAACACAAACGGTTTTTATTGGGGACAGCAATCAAATTATTACAGTCAAAACTGGGGAGCGTTTGCGGTTCAATATCTCGGGGTAGGAGGACCAAACAGCAGGGGAGACGTACTGACGCAAAAAGTAGCGATGCTATCGTTAGTGAAGAAATAAAATAATGAAAAACAAAAAGAACCTCGTCGTAATCTTCCTCGTACTTCTCATAGGTGTCCGGGTCATGCTGCATCTTCCAATCCTATCTGAGCAAAAAGCAAAAATTGTTTCAGAAAAAGATTTTGGTGTTAATATTTCAGGCGGTGAGTTCCAACAGGCAATGTATACGGACAAAAAGTATACAGGCTATAGGTATTTTCATAGTAAAGGACTGACACTACTCAGAATTCCCTTTAAGTGGGAAACTATTCAGCCAACACCTATGGGAGAATTGGACACGAAACAGCTGGCAAGCTATACGGGTATGATTACCGTAGCGCAAAAAGCCGGAGAGAAAGTCATTATTGAGCCGCATAATTTCGGAAGATATAACAACATTCCGTTAACAGACAAAGACAATAATAGTTTTTCAGATCTCTGGAAAAAGTTAGCGGCAATCTATAAAGGATACTCGGGAATCTGGGGATATGAACTGATGAATGAGCCGCATGATATACCGGGGAACTGTGAAACATGGAGAACGCTGTCACAAGCCGGAATTAACGCGATTCGCTCCGAAGACATAACGCATTATATTCTAGTTCCGGGATACAGCTGGCAGAGCGCGAGTGATTGGCAAAGGGAAAGTGATTGTTTAAAAAATCTCTCCGATCCTGAAAATAAACTGCTCTATTCGGCTCATGAATACTTCGACGAGATCAAAGCGGAACGTACAATAGTACCTGTACAGATACAAATATAGGGGTAACCCGTGCAAAACCTTTTACCGCTTGGCTCAGAAAAAATAATAAGATCGGAATTTTTACCGAGTATGGGATTCCACGGGGCTCGTGCTGGCAATTAACTCTGGGTAAATTTATGCGGTACATTTATAAAAGTCCTAATATCATTGGCGGAACATACTGGGCGGCAGGGGAATATTGGGGAGATTACAAATTATCAGTAGAACAGGATATAAACGGGGATAAACCACAAATGAAAATACTTCAAAAATATCCGACAAAATTAAATATAGCCAGCTAATAATCTAAAAGTAATCTAAAAGGAATTTAGCAGCCTTACTGATGCGCTTCGATGGCATCATGAGTGATAATCTTCATCTCTGTGATAGTTTATATGCTTATTTAACCATTACGGTTCAATTAACCGTTATGGTAAAAGGAAAGAGGTTGGAAGGCCATTTTTACCCGTTAATAACCGGCAATTTAACGGGTAATCTTTCGAACCAGTATTAGTATACAGCTTTCGAAAGTCAGCGGTTTTTCCAGCCGTTCAAAAAATCCCAAAAAGGGCGCTGGAGAGGGAGTTCAGGCACCACAACGATTCAACCGACGGTCAGCGGTTATAACGGTAAGTAGGCTGTTAAATCAGCTAATCGTGTGTTTGTACAACATTTTTTAAACAGCCGGAGGAAGCGAACGGCGGGGAGAGGAGGGAATGGATTAGCGCAGAACGGATCTGGTTATTTCTCCGATCTGTCTTATGTTTAAGGAGATATAGGCGGCAAGGAGGGATGTAATCGGAACCGCGATAATAAGCGCGCTGCTTCCGACCATAGTCCGGATAATCTCTTCCATCGTTGCCTCGTTATTTAAAATTACCCACCAGGGAAGATGTGCAGGATTAAGGGCAAAGAAAATAAATATCGCGAGTGATGTTCCGGCGTATGCCAGGACCAATGTGTTAACTAAGGAGGCGATATGCTCCCGACCTATGAGCATGCCTTTTTTAAATAAATCCAGGAAATGCTGCTCGGGGTTTTCCCGGGCCAGAGTGAAGATCGCAACCGATTGCGTCGTCGTGATATCATTTAAAGCTCCCAAGGTTCCGATTATTATACTTCCCAGGAGAAGTCCCTGGGGATTTATCAGGTGAGTTGTACCGATTACAATACTTTGGACGTCTTCATTTCCCAGACCGAAGAGGTGAAGAAATTGTACAGCGAAGCCGGCAATATAGACTGCGATAAACAGCGAAATTCCGGTGCCTAAGACTGCCATGGTCGTTTTAATCGATATGCCGTGTGCTACATAAGTCGTAAGAAGTAAAATGAAAACCGACGCTGTCAAACAGACCGACAAGGGATCGGAGCCCTTAATAATAGATGGAATAATATAGACAGAAATCGTCAGAATGCTAATTGTCAGACCTAAAAGCGCACCAACTCCTTTACTGCCGGCAACAGCGATAATAAGAATTGAGAAACCTACGAGGATAAGCCAAAAATTATTCAGCCGGTATGGCTCATAAACGCTGTAGGTCATTTTTTTAGTCGTATTATCAGGTTTACTGTCGATGACAACCGAGTCTCCCCGGCGTATTCGTTGATCTACCTTAAGTCTCTCGTCGGCAGAGTAGAGGACACTGACTATTTTCCCATTTTCCGCTCCGCCCAGGATTTTTATTTTCAGATTTTCGCTGTCACTTTTCTCTTTGTCAAATACCTGCTCTCTCTGAGACAGTACTTCCAAAACATCTCCGCGGACAAACATCTCCTGCGTTTGCGGTTTGTCAGATGTAGCAGCAAGTACACTGAGCGGTAATACGAAATTAAAAAAGAAAATGAGCAGAACGAGAAAAAATTGTATGAATGATTTGTTTCGTGACATACTAAGATTCTTAGAATTCATATTATAGAGGAATTTGTAAATAGTTTCAAAGTTAACAAGGTACTATCTATGAACAGAGGAGTTATTATTTCATTGCCGCGTCGATTGCCGACTGCAAATTATCATAAGTCGCATCCGTGCTAAGAACTTCACCATTGACGTAAAATGTGGGCGTAAAGTTTACCCCGAGCTTCTCAGCGTCGGCTTGATCTCTGGTAATATTACTTGCATATTTACTTCCCGTTACATCGCTTTGGAATTTAGTCATATTTAACTTCAGCTTTTTTGCGTACTTTAAGAAATAATCCATCGCATGTGTACTTTCTCCCCAGGAATCCTGATTACTGTAAAGCAGATCGTGCATCTGCCAAAACTTTCCCTGACTACCGGCTGCTTCGGCCGACTCTGCGGCAGCAAGTTCGTTTTGATGCTCGGGGATGGGAAAATTACGAAAGACAAGCTTTATTTTCCCGTTGTAGTCTTTAAGCAGTTGTTTTGTGACAGGATAGGCAGTGGCACAGGCGGGACATTGATAATCACCGAATTCAACGATTGTCACCTTCGCGTTTTTGTTACCGATTACATAAGCGTTTTTTCCGAGTAAAAGAGCTTGATCTACTTTGGTGGCAGACACTGTCGGGCTGGATTTACCAAGTAAAAATACACTTCCGATAACAATTGCCAGCGTTATAATCCCGATGCCGCCTATGATTTTTACATCCTGCGTCATTCTCTGCTTCTCCTCATATAAATAATCATACAAACTGAAATTATAGTGAAAGCAGTGAAAGAAAGCAAGGGAACAGACAGGAAACCGAACCAGAGATTGAAATGAGTGGTGCAGGAAACACCAATGGTACAGGGAGCAACACTTTCCGGCAAGATATGATAATACAATAAGTTGTGATAAAGCGAGATACTGAATCCGATAATGCTTAGCGGCAGTACGTATTTATAAATTCCCGGGTCTTTACGTAAAATTCCGACCATCAGAAGCAAAACCAACGGATACATACAAATCCTTTGGTACCAGCAGAGAACACAAGGAGTCCAGTGCAGTATTTCACTGAGACTCAGGCTGCCGAGTGTGGCGACAATTGCCTGCAGTAAGGCGAGGTAGAGAATATTATCAACGATAAATTTTTTCATGCTGTGGATTTGTTCTTTGTAAGGTTTCATTATAAACGAATTAGTAGAAACACTCAATATTTGAATAATGACTTAGCGACTAGGAGACAAATAACAGATTAATTTGAGCTGAAGAGATTTGATCCCCAAAAAAACTATTATATATACTATAATCATTTTCAGTATGAATAAACGGGATGTTTTATTTCTTTTTCTGACGATTATTTCCCTGGCTGTTGTTCTGGTCACTGATATTATTACTCCGCCTCAACTTATCCTTGCTTCTTTGTACACAATTCCTATTTTGATTTGCGCCTATCACTTTGGGCCAAAAATAATTAGTGTTGTTACCTTTTTTGTGATCATCATTTTTTCAACTCATACTTTATATACGGAAAACATAACATTGATTAATATTTTCTTCCAGGACATCGGATTTTTAATTGTTGCATTTCTGGCTATGCAATTCAGCCTGCAAAGGAAAAAAAATGAAGAATCGTTATGGCATTTACAACTTTTCATCAATATGATCTCACACGACCTGGTTCAGCCAATCACTGCTGCTAAATTATATGTGCAAATTCTCAGAAAATATCCCGACAGGAATGTAAGGTTAAAAGCAGCGAAAATTGCAACACCTCTGCACTATCTGCAAAAACTTATCTTCGATCTGAAAGATATTGTGCAGGCAAGGAGCGGAGAGTTTAGCGTATATCCGGCGGAGATGGATTTATGCAGGTTACTAAGTGACGTCGTAGAAGAGCAACAGAGAAATGACAAAAAGCATACAATAATTTTGCGCATACCGAAAAAAATAATCGGGAAATGGGACAGGGGACGGCTGAATCAGGTACTTACCAATCTTATCTCAAATGCGATTAAATATTCTGAGAAAGGGATAATCACCGTGTCTGCGAAGCAAAAAAGGCGGGTTGTTTTAGTTTCCGTTGCCGATAAGGGACCGGGAATTCCCGAAAACCAGCAGCAGCTAATATTTACGCCTTTTAAGCGTTTGGAACAAAACAGGAATATCGGGGGAAGCGGTCTGGGACTTTATATTTGTAAACTTATAGTTGAGGGTCATCAGGGAAGAATTTGGGTAGAAAGTACGAAGAACAGGGGCTCGACATTTTTCTTTACCCTTCCGCGAACCAGCCGATAATTCGATTGAGCTTCATTAATTACACTTTGACGAGGAGCACATATCTATTCTTGTATTATCAACGCTCAGCTTAATTTTGAATCCCAGCCGAATACCTTGTGACAAAAGATTAAATAACAGGTTAGTCTCACTACTTGGGTAATACACATAAGCCTTTTTGGCGGCTTTTAATGCTGCATTTTTGTTGCCGATTCTATTTTCCTGCAAAGCAGACAATAACCATAAATAACCATCAGTGGGAAATTTTTTAAGCGTTGAATTTATAAAATCTTCACAAACTTCAGGTTTTTCATAAATTAAATAAATTATTGCCAGATCTTCATATGAAACATAAAAAGGAGCATTTTTAATCGAAGTTCTGTATGCTTCTTCCGCTTTTTTGATTTGTCCGCTTTGTTGGTAGTAAGATGCAAGTGCGTTCCAGTTTACATCTCCTTTAGGATTAAGTTGTATTGATTTTTGCAAGTGTAAATATGCGGCATTAAATTTATTCCGCTTCATAAGCTGTACGGCAAATGCACTTTGCATGTAACTATTATCCTGAGAATAATTAATATCATGAGAAAGCAAAGAATATTGATCATGAAAATTTGAATTTCTTTGTACAGTTATTAGGGAAAAAACGATTATTATTAAGGTTATGCTAATAAAAATTATTTTTTGTAGTTTTTTATTATGAACGTATAACTCAAACATCAGCCCAAACA
This sequence comes from Candidatus Levyibacteriota bacterium, assembly GCA_963790825.1. Lineage (GTDB taxonomy): Bacteria > Patescibacteriota > Microgenomatia > Levybacterales > UBA12049 > CAWBPM01. The sequence goes on from CAWBPM010000002.1 coordinate 246,566, forward strand.
TTCCTAAGAGTCCCACGATAGGTAAATAAAACCATCTGTTTGAGACCGTTGCATCCAAAGGTATAAGAATATGCGAGTGAAAAAGTAAACCCAGACAAAATATAGAAAGAAATAAAATAAATGTATTAAAATATTTGTTATGTTTTTTCAGAATATTCCATCCTGTAATTGACAACGATATGATAAAGAAAATATCAAAAATAACTGCCATAAGAAATTCAAGTCTGGTTTTTGTTGTAACCAGCCACATTTGATCAAGTGCAAGATGGATGGGAAATATAAAAGTTTTCAGATAATAAAAAATTATTAAAGGTACAGTTAATAATCGGGTAATAAAATTTGCATGAGTAATAGGGGAAAAAGTCGTACTGTCAGCAATTCCCCGGACAAATAAAATTCTGAATATTATATAAAATATTACCGTAGAAGAATAAATTAAAAAAGTCTTTATAAAATATTCCCGCTTAGAAAAGAGGAATTTGTATATCAATATTATTAGTACAAAAAGAATTCCTGTTTCTTTGGCTAATATTGATATGAGTAAAAGAAATCCTGATATGCAGAACGTTTTATATGAGGGCTTAAGCCGCAGTTCCAAATAAAAAGCAAGCATGGCGAAAAAGAAAAACAAAACATCCTGCAGTCCGGCAATATAGTTAACTGATTCTGCCTGAATCGGATGAACTAAAAACAAAAGGGAAATAAAGAAAGAAATATTTTTCCTGATAAAATACTTTAACAACAGAAAAACTAAAATTGCGTTTGAAATATGAAGTATAATTTGCAATAAATGAAACGGGAAAGGATTTAGTCCGAATAGTGCGTAGAGAATTGTATAAGAAAAGGCTACGAGCGGACGGTAATAATTTCCTGTAAGTTTATTTATGTCCCCGTTATAAAACATACTGCCGAAGAAAAAATTGGGGATATTGGAAATTGAATGTATGGCAATATTTTGTACCACCAGTCCATCGTCATCAGCCACAAAACCGTTAAAAAGACTATTAAAAAATACAATGAGTCCGATAATGATAATCCAATGGATCGCTTTAAATGTGGTCAATGGTACAAAAAGACTAATAGGTGAGAAATTATTCCGCTCTTTCTCATCATGCATGGTTTTATAGTAACATTCCGGGATTTAAAGTTCAAGAAAAGTTGACATTCTTTTATTCATAGTAAATACTATAATCTATGGATAATCTTCCCCGATCTCAAAATACTACAGATTTCTCAAAATTAAAAATAATTCTAAGTCTGTTCTGGATTGTGTCTGTTATTTTGTCAGGTTATATCGGATTTTTATATGGACAGGGAAATCAATCCGGTCAGACAAATACAGAAAAAAACGTTCTGTCTTCGACGTCACAAGTTACAGATACACCAAACCCAAGCCCGCAAAGTTCGTCTGCAGCAGTAAGTGGCACCACACCGACAGTTATAAATAATAATGCCTGCAGTAGATCAGGTCAAGCACAAAAATGGGAGTTTCTTACTTCTTACGTAGTACAGCAGGATGACACACTTCAAACTATCGCCAGTGAACAGCTTAATGATCCGTCAAGGGTTAATGAAATATTACAAATAAACGGAGCAGGACCACTGGTTGTCGGTTCGACTTTATACCTGCCGCCTGCCACGATTGCTAAATCATCAGGTAATATTGAACAGGTATACGGTAAGCTGGTGGAAAAAAATAATCTGTCCTGGCATATAAGCTTTACGAGTGACATTAATGGTCAGGGAATTCTTATACCGTCGTTTTGGTTTGCAGGAATAGCAAATAAAGACACATTTACTGTCGGAGATTGTCTAAAAGTATTATTTGATGATGGTTATAAAGTCTATTCCGTATCTCTTCAATAGTGAAATTCCAGCTTCACTGTTAAATAAATCAATTCTTCTCCCTACTTTAAGACTCAACTTACCAGAACGGTAGCCAAAAAGTTTTCCAACCTGCAAAGCCGAGTTTGACCCGGTGAGCCTGAGAGGGATCGAACCTCCAACCAGTTCCTTAAGAGGGAACTGCTCTACCATTGAGCTACAGGCCCAATAACTAACAACCAATAACTAATAACCATGTGTATTGTAGCAAATTCAGAAGCCTTTTTCAGCTTACTTTGGCTTAGAGAGGATTTCGCGGTATACTTTCTCGTATTCGTCAACCATCCGTTCGACGCTAAAGTATTTCTCAACATGTTCCCGGCAGTTTTTCCGCATTTGCCGGTATTCCTCTTCCGGCATTGAGTACATCCGCTCTACCGCCTCGCAAAGCCCCTCAATGCCAGTTTTTTTAACAATATAATCCGTTCTCTGATAGTCGGCTGATTGGTTAACCAGAAACCCGTTGATGCCGTCCTGTATTAACTCGGGCATAGAACCGCGCGCATAGGCAATCACCGGTGTTCCGCAAGCCATTGCTTCGGCTACCACCAAACCAAACGGTTCTTCCCATTGCACCGGGAATAAAAAGTACCTGGTTGAAGCCAATAATTCATTTTTCATCTTAAAACTTAGCTCGCCTACAGTTTCCATCTTTTGACTGGTAGAAATTTTACCCATTACTTCAGCAAAGTAAGCCTCTTCCATGTCGTCTTTGTCTCCGGCTATCTTCAAAGGTTTGTTATATTTTTCAGCCACATACATAATTTCATCCAGGCCCTTACCTTTAGATATACGCCCCAGGTAAAAAAGGTAATCATCTTTTGCTGTTTCCTCGAAGGAAAAATCTTTTACCGGAATTCCATTATAAATATTGGTCAGAATTTTTATTTGTTTTGACTCAAGAATATGCTTCTGATTTAAAGACAGAGAGATTAAGTAATGTCCTTTGACTGTTTTTTTATAAATCTCATTGGCGTAATCCGACAGGGGATTATTATGAAGAGTCGTAACAATCGGATTTTCAAATACTTCGCTGAAAAGCAAGGTTCTCCAAACCAGATGGTTTACTATAATGTCCTCCGGGCTGTTAATCAGCTGCCTGATGTGGGGAATCGCTTTTACTTTTGACAGATCCTTAACTTTTTTGTTCATATCACTGAAAGAGTCCAGATGTTTATCTATTACCGGGATCAGCCGGGCTGAAGTTTTTGAATCTCCGGAAGCAAGCAATATCACCTCGTGTCCCTTTTTTATAAGACCTTCCGTCAGGTAAGAGACAATTTTATTTACTCCTCCGCCGCCATCGATACTGACAGGTTTTGTTAATTCCGCCAAAAATATTAATCTCATAAATTACTGTTTAACCACAATTTTTCTTTTCTCTTTTGCTTTTCCAGCTGTTTCTCATAATAAGCTATTTTTTCCTTATCTCCCGATAGTTTATATTTTTTAAGATTATCCAGGATAATTTGTTTATAAATACGTAAATGTTTTTCCTGGACTTGGACCGATTTCCTGTGATCGATATAGATTTTTTTGTCGTTAATTTGTTTAATATTTTTTAGCCCTTGTACTTTTTCGTGCACTTCATGAATATAATAGCCGTAGCGTTTAAACAGTACTGTTTTAAATAATGCTTCGACAAACCGTTCATCAGCATAATTATTCCAGATAAACGAATACCCGTCAAAGGCTTTTGATTTGCATAACCCAGCCAAACTTTGGCTCAGAGCAGGAGAACATCTCTCGTCCGCATCAAGCATAAAAATCCAATCGTTTTTTGCTTTACTTATGGCGAAATTCCGTTGTGCGCCATAGTTGCCCTCGAGTAGCCGTTGATAAACCGGAAGATTATTTTTCTTACAAATGTCGAGGGTTTTATCTGTACTAAATCCGTCAATCACGACAATCTCCGAAACCCCGGACTTAATAGAATCAATAGCTCCCTGAAGATTGTGTTCTTCGTTAAAAGTTAGAATACAAGCCGAGATCATATTTTTATAGATAACCGATTTCTCTTTATTTCCCGTTCCCATTTCCATTATTCCCATTTTTAAACGGGGTTGGTATTTGCTTTTTCTCTATCAGTATTCTGCCGGTCACGATCTCGGGATTGAGGTAATTTAACTTACGATAAAGAATGGTTCTATACCTGGTCTCTATGATTTTAGCTGAAAGATCCCAGTGAAACTTTCTTAATACCCGTTTTCTGCCTGATTCACCCATTTCCAGAGCCAGTTTTTTATTTTGAATAAGACGAACGACATATTTTGCGAAAGAGGGAAGATCATGCTGGTTATTTACCAGGTAACCATCGACACGGTTACGTACGACAAAGGGAATTCCCCCGATATTTGTCGCCACCACGGGAAGTTTATTGTATAAACCCTCAGCCAGAGTAATTCCGAAGGCCTCATAGGAAGTCGGAGCTAAAAGTACATTCGCGTTTTTCAGAAAAGTTGTTTTTTCTATGTTATTTAAAAAACCGGCAATAGTTATGTTATTTGCAATGCCTATTTTCTTTGCATGATGGAACAATTTAGTAAATGTTTCCTCATTATAATATCCTGCTAGCAGGAGATGGGTATTACTGTCAAGTTTATGGACTAATTTGAAAACATCCAGTGCAATCGTGGCTCCTTTCCTTTCGGTTGTCAGTCTGCCAAAGAAAAGAACATATTTCCTGTCTTTGGGTATTTTATATCTTTTGAGCAGTTTTTCCCATGACATGTGCTTACTTAGTGACGCGCGGTCAATTCCGTTCGGCGCTACGACTACCTTTGCTTTGGGAATTTTTCCCTCTTTAATGAGTGTCAGCCGTTCTTGTTCGGAGACTGCGAAAATACGATCGCATTCACGAAGCATCATCTTATGAACTGTAAATTGCGTGGCTTTCCAAACGCGCGATTTCCAAGCTTCCGGATATGACCACCAGGGATGAAAATGAGGAGTATAAAAAACAGGTACCCCAAGAAATTTGGCTGCGATGAGCGATTCCGTATTAACCTGGTAGTTGAAATGATGAACGTGAATGATATCGGGATTTAATTTAGCCAAATAAACCGCCAGCTTGGGAATTTGCGGATATTCATAAATTAAGCCGGTTAAAGCGTGGGGAAGTGTTACGACTCTTAAGTTTTTTATATTACGAAATCGGCGAAGAATCAGAGGAGATCCTGACTCGGTATAATCTGAAGAAACAATATAGACCTTGTGTCCTTTTTTACACAAGTAACGACTGATTTGCAAAATATGCTCTTCAATTCCCCCTCCATCCAGGATGCGCGGCGTAACCATTGCTATTTTCATAGTCTTAGTCGCCAATTCTAACTCAATTGTCTGAGTAAGTAAAGCATCTACTATTTATCAGGAAAAGTAAAGTAAGAGAAGAACTAGAGGATGATAAATTATTATGTGTTTAACGGCTATATAACCGTGCAATTCATCCTACTCTTTCTTTCTTTCTACAGAACAATACTACCGGAATTGCCAGAGAAGTAGCAGCTACTACGATCGCGGCATCTTCGGATACGACCGCTCCAAAATTTGCCTGGTTTATTTCACGGGACAACTCACCCACGCGATCTACGTATTGATGCTGGTTTACGGGAATTTGTTCTTCAATTCTTTTAATTTGTTTTACCAGGGACTCTGCTTGTTGACCTGTAACTTTAGTGCCTTGGGAAATTTGATCCACAATTCCCATCAGATCATCGGCGGACTTCTCATGATTTAAAGAATCTGAACCGGGAAAATCTGACACTGCTGCCTCGATATCCATGACAGCAGAGGTACCATCGTGGCTACTGGTAAGAGCACTTTGTGCATTATCCAAATTTTCAAAAACATTCTCCGCCAGTTGGGCTGTCATGGGACTGGGTAAGGAAGCTCGCTGATTTGCCAGATTTACTGCAGTTTCGTGTGCAAGCATTGTGCCGCCGGTAAGGCTTAGTGCCAAACCGCTTGCAAGCACCACTTTTCCGGGAACACTATGGAGAAGTACATTCGCAGTTCGTTCCGGTAATGATAGCGTGTCACTCCATGCCTCTCTCCGGCTAAGAGCCCAACTTTTTGCTTTTTCGCAGGCAGCTCGTGTCAGCGATTCTTTATTTCTCAACATTATTTCACTGGAAAGTAGGGCTGCCTCAATATTACGCCGATCTACAAAAAGCTTTAATCGCGGTTGTAATGATTCCTGATTATAAAAATATTTAACAACATCTCCTGCCAATCGTGTTTCCCTGGATGTCGGCATTTCAGTGGGTATTTGCAGATATTTCTCTGCTTCCGGCAATCTTTCCCAATCTTCAGGCTTTGTATTTAGGTAGTTAAGCAAATTTGCGGCATGATATAGTTCTCCAACCTCCGCACCGCTAACACCTTTAAGATGCTTATCCGTTTCAAATAAGTGAAACAAAACACTGACTGTACTGGTTAACTCAACACTTGTCGGAGGGCGATCTGAAAAACGTTGTTCTTTGTGTCTTCGATTTTTAAAAATTTCACTTTTACTCATAATAAGCTTAGAGTATAGCTGAACAGCTACAAAAAGTAAATGAACCTCCTGGTCTTACCGTCGCCTTTCCGTCCTCACTTCAAACCAGAACTGTAAAATTTATCCGTTTTTTCTTCTTTTTGATTGCGAAAAATCCTTAAGAAAGTCTACGCCTAAAGTTCCTGCCAGAAGCGAAATTAAAAGTAGCCCAAATGCCCCCGAATTCGCGTTTAGAATCTGGACATCCAGGTCATATGCCTGACGATAATATGCACTTTGACTGTCTTTGATTTGCTTCTCAACATTTGCAATTTGGCCCGTAAGAGAAGCTGCTTGTTGACCGGTTATTTTCCCATGCGAAGAAATTTGCCGCTCAATTTGCATAAGATCATTAGTAACCGGGGATGAACCGGGAAAATTTACAGCTGCGTCCTGAGTAGCAATGCTGGCAAGATCAGCACTGGGATTAAAATTTACAGCCCCACAAGTTTGTGGCTTAAGTGCGCAAACTGCACTGTCCAGATCCGCTAGGGCATAGTCTTGGGCAGTTATTGCCGGGGTTATTTGGCTAGCTACTTGATTAATAAGCGTTTGCATATTGTTGCATTCTGCGATAGAGCCGTAAAAACTGGCACCTGCTACAATTATGGAGGCAACGGCTCGTTTGGGAGTTATAGACAGAAGCGTCCCCGCCGTTTGTTTGGGAAAATCTAAGGCCTGTTGTATTCGTTGTCTACGGACTATAGCCGAATTCGCTTTTCTCACCTCTTCCGCTCTTGCCATCTCCTCCTTGACTGACAATTCCTGCTTTCGTGAGCATAATGCCGCTTCTATATTTTCCCGATCAAAAAGCGGAAAGGCATTAATTTCCGCGTCAGTCGATAAAACATAGCCCAAAACTTTTTCACTGGTTTTAACCGCTTCAAGCGTCGGATTAATATCAGGAACTTGTATATGCTGTAAATCCGCAGGCAGTCTATGCCATTCCTCGTTTGTTACCGGATATACCCGGTCAAAAGTTCTGTTCGCCCCGCCATATAATCCTTCCCAGTCCGAAGTTGTAAGGCGTTTATCCGTAGTAAGTAAATTATAATAAGTTCCGACAGCAGTTTCTAAATCATCCATAGTAGGAAACTTAGAAGAGAGAGAAGGGAAATTTTCACCCGGCTTTAGATTAGGACCGGCGCTTGGTATCTCGACCATATTAAGCCTAAAGTATACTCGTATTTAAGCTAAAAGTAAACAAACTTTACATCACCAGACAATCATTTGTTGTAAATACCTTTGGCATAATCCGGCAGTCCGCTAGCTATTTCGCGAAAAATGGCATCTGTAAATGATTTCGGCGTTACTTGTGTGGTTTCCTGAATACGAGCATAGAGATCTTCTATTTTTAACGGTAAGCCAAATTTTACCTGTATTGGATTTACCTCCCGGGGATTCAGAGCGGAACGTATGCCTCTCAGCTTAAAAAAATTAGTATCCGGACTCCACACCCGGTACGATCCGTGTGTACTGATCGGTATAAGCAAAACTTTATTATTCCTTTTTTTTGCAATTTCCATGATTAATTTAGCCGGTAATAGGCGGTCTTCCTCATGATTTTTATTGCTTTGTTTTACTGCACCCATACCGCAGATATTATTCCATACCGGATGTTTGGGATCTTTGTTTCTGCCTGCCTGAACCGAACCTTCGGGAAAAAAGAACAAACCATAGCCCTCACCTGCGGCATGAAGTAATTGTCGCGCTATACCCAGATTATTTCCTTTCATCTGAAAATCATCATGGTCGCAGCTTCTCACCACGGGAAGTGTATATAAATTATGCCGTTCAAAATCGGGAGTCAGTAATTTATAAAATACCTCCAGGCCTTTTCCTTGGTCTCCGCGCTTGAGTGATGCTGCGATTGGTAAATAAAACCCTTTTAAGCCACCCCTGAGTGCCAGTATTTCCGCTTCTACAGCAGCTTCAGGACCGTTCAAATGTGCTTCATGATTCGATATACCAACAGGAACATATCCTGCTTTGACTGCGGGTTTATATACACCGTCAAATCCTTCTGCAAAGTGAAAGTCTGCTGTTTTTTCCACAAACGAATCCACCCAATCCAAGTCTGCTAACCTGTTTCCCATTTTTTCCAGACGCTTGTCGGTAAGAATACTGGTTGCTGCCCGCCATTTCCAGTCTACGATTTTTTTGGGCGGATATCTCTGTTGCGTTTCAATACATGTTGCCATACAGTCGAGATTATACTAGATCTTAACCTTCGTTTCCAGACACGGATTATATTTTAACAAGCAAGTTGAAAAGTGTGTATTGACGATTATTTTTCGTACTACTAAGATATAAGTATGCCCAAGTTTCATCTCGTTCAGCGAAAGATTAAACTTACTTCCGGTAAAAAATTGAGGATAACCAGTATCCTGACACTGCTCTTTTTGCTGGCAATAATTCCCCTGACTGTTTCAATACTTGAAAAACAGCAGGAAATTCGTCAACACGCTGCCACTTCAACGGGTTGGTGGTTACGGGATATGGGAATGACGGCTGTTACTCATGATACGGTTTGTAATCAGGAAAGCCAAGCAAATATGACACGACTGGTCAGTTATATTCCTCAGTTTCACGCTAACTTTGCTTCCGACGATGTGCCGCTCGATGGTTCTGGCAGCTATAATTGCACATTCGGACAGGGAAACGCACCGCTCCAGCCGTATCAGTATATGCTCAACTGGGCAAATACCATCCACGGGGCAGGACTGCACGTTATTTATCGGGGCAATTGGAATAATTTCGCCGGAGATTATGGACAAGCAAAACTTTCATACAGCACCAGCCCTGCCATTTCATATGAATCCCCAGGCGGACTGTCTGCAGTATTAAATGGTACCGATACTACCAGTTATATCGGAAGAACATATCAATGGATTTTGAATCATCCGGGTATCTTTCAGGATGGCGACGTTTGGGAACCTTTCGGCGAGCCGCAAAATAACGGTATTACCAATGGTCCGGCAGGTACCTCGGCTGCGAATTGTCCTAAGAGTATTTGTCAATTTCCCTCCACTGCAGCTTTTAATCAGTGGTTAAGTGATTTCAGCCAAGCCGACCAGACAGCTTTTCGAGCAATTGGTAAAAATGTTACTTCAGGTTGGTTTGGTCTTGCCGGTGATTCATATACTTATGTCACTCCTTTGGCTATGAGCTACAGCAGCGCCTATAATATGGACCATTTTGCTCAGAGCTACAGCAACTTTACCAGTTTGATTGTGGATAGTCATAATGCGTTTCCCAACCTGCCCATGACTTTGGAGTGGGGAGATATTAATAGTGCCGACAATACGCCCCAGTTAGTTGCTAATACCACTGATCAGTATCTTGGTTGGCTGGTTCAACAATCCTATGTTAGCGGGTTTGAATACTGGTACGAATCAGGACAAGGTGCAGGAGCACAGTCTGCAGCAGTAGATTTTAATACCGGTCAAATGACTCCTGCCGGACAGATTGTAGAGAAATATTTTGCTATGGAAGAAACAAGTACTACTCCGACTCCTACAACTCTTGTGACACCGACATTTACTCCCACCCCAACTCCTAAACCAACCAGTAGTCCTACTCCATCTGTAATGCCCAGTGCAACTCCGACTCCTACTCCGCTACCGGGTACTACCACTCTCTCCTTCCCGGGTATTCTTCTGCACGGAATAGGCTCAGCCGGAGACTCGGTTGCCCCGGGAACTTCGGGGAATACAAGTCCTCTGACTCCCAATCGTACACTAAGCGTACAGGTAGTAAACGCAAGTAACGTTCTTGTTACTACTCTTTCAGGAACAATTACCTATTCTCCCTCCAGCGGGGGATTCTCAGGAAGTGTCAGTCTGGGAAGTACTGTTCCAACCGGTTCCTACTTAGTAAAGGTAAAGACTGATAAGTACCTGGTAAAACAACTCCCCGGTATTATTACACTTACTCAAGGACAAACTACTACCATTCCCCCTGTTTCTCTTATCGTAGGAGACATCAATAACGACAATACACTTAATATCCTGGACTACAATATACTCCTTGGTTGCTACTCAGACTTCCTTCCTCCTACCAGTTGTCCCGGAACTAACGGAAAAGAGAGTGACCTTAACGATGACGGATCAGTCAATGCCTCTGACTACAACCTCTTCCTGAGAGAACTGTCTGTACAAAGTGGAGAGTAGTATACTTATTATATATGTATGTGTTTACATATTATCTTTAAAAAAATAAAATTGACACCAGGCAAAAATATTCGCTTAATTTCGCTTGGATCTTTGGTTCTGTTTCTAATTGTACTGCCAATTCTTATTATTAGTTTACAAACACGCCAAACCATCCATCAATACGCAAGTACAGTGCCAAATCTTCCTGATACAACCAACGGTATTCATTTCGGGCTGCCGTTTAATGCATGGGTTCCAGTCGTCAATGGCGTATTTCAGGAACAACCTGCCGAATATGTATTTGGTGCGAATAATAATGGAGTAGCAAACGTACCCGGTACAGCTCTCTGGCATGAGATATACACACCTTGGCAGCGGGAGAATGACGATCAAGGTAATAACAGAAACCTGGCTTGGTTCCAGACAAACCATCCTGACTGGATCATGTACGGACCGGATAAGAAGACTCCGGCTACTTGGGAAGGAGATAATTGCTGCGTCGTCCTCGACTACGCGAATCCTACTGTTCAATCTTGGGTTACCGCTATTCTTATCCATTGGCTCGGTCACGGTTATAATGGGATTTCGATTGACAACAGCGTGGATGACAATCAAACCAATGCCGTGGGCCACTACACCTTGCCTGGCATCTCAGGCGGCACCTGGGTTGCTCAATATTCAGGCACTGAGCCTGGGGATACTGCCTGGGCTGCGGCAAGTGAAACAGCGCTGACCAATATCATTACTGCCGTTAAAGCGCAGTATCCGAACATTTCAGTTACTGTTAACCAGAATTATGTCTACAATTATATCAATCAGGCTGGGTTTGAGCAAAGCTTTAATGTAGCTACCGGCACATTGGATGAGGGATATTTGTGGTGGGCGACAAAGAATGACAGTACTGCATGGCTCAACACGATGACCGAGTACAGGCATATGCAACGTGATTTGGCTAAAAGTCTTTTTTTGATCAATGCTTCATCCTACACTATGACTACGAACATGACTACTTCAAGCATGACTGCAAGGGCCGATGTACAGTTGGCATTGGCAAATTATCTGCTCATTAAGTATAACCACACTTATTTTTGGTTCGGGATGACAGGTGCAAGTGCTTCCTCGCCAGGACAGTACGGCCAACCAATAGCTATGCAGTCTGAATATAGCGCTCCAATCGGTTCGCCAATCAATGACTTCTACGCTTCGCAAAATGTCTACATGCGTAACTATACTAACGGATTGGCAATCGTCAATCCGGACACTAGCTCACATAGCTTAACCTTTCCCAGCGGACAATACAAGGATCTATACGGTAATGCAATTACAACCTATACAATGCAATCCCATTCCGGTCTTATTTTACTGCTTACTTCTTCTCCAACTCCAACAAATACCCCAACTCCTAAACCAACCAGTAGTCCTACTCTATCTGTAATGCCCAGTGCAACTCCGACTCCTACTCCGCTACCGGGTACTACCACTCTCTCCTTCCCGAGTATTCTTCTGCACGGAATAGGCTCAGCCGGAGACTCGGTTGCCCCGGGAACTTCGGGGAATACAAGTCCTCTGACTCCCAATCGTACACTAAGCGTACAGGTAGTAAACGCAAGTAACGTTCTTGTTACTACTCTTTCAGGAACCATTACCTATTCTCCCTCCAGCGGGGGATTCTCAGGAAGTGTCAGTCTGGGAAGTACTGTTCCAACCGGTTCCTACTTAGTAAAGGTAAAGACTGATAAGTACCTGGTAAAACAACTCCCCGGTATTATTACACTTACTCAAGGACAAACTACTACCATTCCCCCTGTTTCTCTTATCGTAGGAGACATCAATAACGACAATACACTTAATATCCTGGACTACAATATACTCCTTGGTTGCTACTCAGACTTCCTTCCTCCTACCAGTTGTCCCGGAACTAACGGAAAAGAGAGTGACCTTAACGATGACGGATCAGTCAATGCCTCTGACTATAACCTCTTCCTGAGAGAACTGTCTGTACAGAGCGGAGGATAAGTAATTAGGATAGCCTTGACACTCTTCTTAGTAATACACTACTATTTATATAATTATGAAAAGTAAAAGAAAGAAGAAATACTCAATCTTTCTTAGTATAATTATAGTTTTTTTTCTCCTCCTTGCAGCTGTCCTTGCCGTCTGGTACTCACAAAAACAACAACATGTAAATCAATATGCAGCAACAAGCGCCTCCCCTTCAGGAGAAGACATGCCGGTTGGTGATTTACCCGGCTGGCATCAGATCTTCACTGATGATTTTACAACCAACGTTACAGTGCCTAACTTCTTCAGTGTGTATGGTAACAGGTGGCGCAGTTATGGTGATGGTGTATCCGATACTAGCGGTAATGGGCGTCGCTACGACACGCAAGTTCTCTCAGTCACTAACGGCATCCTCAATATTTATATACATACGGCACTCGTCAATGGTACATATGTGCACATGGTTGGTTCACCAGTACAAGTTTTATCTCCATGGGATCCTAATTGTAAAACAGTTAATGGCACTGGTTGTTGGCCAGGTCAACTTTATGGTCGCTACAGTATCCGTATGCGCGCAGACCTGTTGTCCAATTATAAGACGGCTTTTTTGCTTTGGCCTCAATCCCAGAACTGGTCATATGATGGAGAAATTGATTTCCCAGAATCACTGCATGATTTAACAGGTCCAATCAATGCGGCAGTATGGTGGGAATATGGTAACTATGCGGATGACGATCAAAATTGGTGGACAGTTACCGGCTCAGGTTTCTACAATAATTGGCACACATATACCATTGACTGGACCCCGAACGCGATCGTCTACTACATTGATGGAGATGTGGTCGAAAACTTTTCTGGCAGCATCGCAACGTGGTCTGACGGTCGCTCTAAAATACCCAACACCCCTATGTACTGGGTTCTACAGACGGAAACCCAGCTTACTCCAATTGTCAATCCAGCTAACAATATAGCAGGCAACGTACAGGTTGATTGGGCAGCAGCATATTCATATTCTCCACCTACCACTGGGACACCTGTTACCCCGACTCCCAGTGTAAAGCCTACCCCTTCAACAAAACCTAGTGCAATACCAACCCCGACTTACACTCCCACCCCAACTCCTAAACCAACCAGTAGTCCTACTCCATCTGTAATGCCCAGTGCAACTCCGACTCCTACTCCGCTACCGGGTACTACCACTCTCTCCTTCCCGAGTATTCTTCTGCACGGAATAGGCTCAGCCGGAGACTCGGTTGCCCCGGGAACTTCGGGGAATACAAGTCCTCTGACTCCCAATCGTACACTAAGCGTACAGGTAGTAAACGCAAGTAACGTTCTTGTTACTACTCTTTCAGGAACCATTACCTATTCTCCCTCCAGCGGGGGATTCTCAGGAAGTGTCAGTCTGGGAAGTACTGTTCCAACCGGTTCCTACTTAGTAAAGGTAAAGACTGATAAGTACCTGGTAAAACAACTCCCCGGTATTATTACACTTACTCAAGGACAAACTACAACCATTCCCCCTGTTTCTCTTATCGTAGGAGACATCAATAACGACAATACACTTAATATCCTGGACTACAATATACTCCTTGGTTGCTACTCAGACTTCCTTCCTCCTACCAGTTGTCCCGGAACTAACGGAAAAGAGAGTGACCTTAACGATGACGGATCAGTCAATGCCTCTGACTACAACCTCTTCCTGAGAGAGTTATCTGTACAAAGTGGCCAGTAAAGCAAATTAAAATAATTTATCAATTTTCCATAAATTCCAAACTGGAAAACATGTGTTATACTTTTTATACATGAATGACACAGATATTGTATATCCCGATTATACAAATTCACTTGTCAATGTTCCTCATTCCGTTCTTTCACATTTTAATTTACCCCACAGAAAACCTGCATTAAATACACTGTTACTTCGTCAAATTAAAGCCTGTCCTAAACTTATCCTCTTTCTTATTGATGGTTTCGGATACAACTTGTATAAAAGCGAAGCAGTAAAGTTTCCCTTCTATAAAAACATAGATAAAAACGGTTTGTGCGAAAAAATAACCAGCGTTTTTCCCTCAACGACTGCTGCAGCGATAACCTCGATCAATACCGGACTAACGCCAATTGAACATGGACTCTTAGAATGGAATTTATATTTTCGAGAAATTGATGCAATTATGCAGCCTCTTCCTTATAAAATAGTCGCTACCGAATTTCATAGCAAACCAATTACAATACCGGAAAGCACTAAATTCTTGTTTGATGATAAAACTATTTATCAGATACTCGCCCAAAATACTATTCCATCATTTTATTTTATCCCAAAAACATTAACAGGTTCTGTCTATACTAAATTAGTAGCAAGTGGTGCAAAAATAATAGCGTATGTGTCCATTGTCGATCTGCTGATTGCGCTTCGCACAATAATTCAAGAAACCAGCGCTAAAGCATATTGTTATGTTTACTGGGAAAGTATTGATACACAAGAGCACGTATATGGTCCACGGGCGGAGCAGACACAAGGAGAGATCGCTTTATTTGCAGAAATGATACAGAAAGAGTTTATCGATAAACTTGATAAAGCTAACGCAAATGATACAGCACTGCTAATAACAGCTGATCATGGACAAACGACCATTAATTCTACTAAGGCAATCTACTTAAATGATTATCCGCAAGTAACGAAAAACTTTAAAAAAAGCAAAACAGGACTACCGATTCTTCCGATAGGAAGCCCCCGTGATGTTTTTCTTCACATAGAAGAGGGTAAGGTCGATGAAGTAGTTGCCTCTTTACAACAAGTTGTGAAAGATACAGCAGAAATAATAAAACTTAACCGAGAAACAATTGCAAAATTATTCGCTAATGAAAAACCTCATCCGGAATTTTTCAACCGGCTGGGGAATATTTTAATTCTTCCCAGAGTTCCCCAGGCAATATGGTATAAATATCTCCCTACCAGCACAGTTGAATTTAAAGGAAATCATGGAGGACTAACAACTGACGAAATGTATATTCCCTTTATCGCCGCAAAAATTTCCCAGCTGCAAACTTTGTAGATAAACCTTGGTACGCCCAAGTTATAGAATATCGAAAGCTTTTGGATGCTATGTCAAAAATATATCTTAGAAATCAGGGTTGAAGAAGAAGATGTTTATTGTCTTAGACTACCCCATTCAACAACAGTAAGTCCCTTTCTTGATGGTACTTGTGAAAAAGTAAAAGGCTGAACTACAGTTGGCTTCTGAAGTGGTTTATACTCCATCATTATCCGAATAAATGTATCGGGTCTAGGAGTAATCTCCAGCGGCACTAGTTGATTTAAAGTTTCAGTCTGATAGAAAGTTATAAAATAATAGGGGGATGAGTTAAAGGAAGACAACCATGCATGCATAAAATCACCTGCTTCCTTTATATTTAGTCCTAACTTAGGTAAAACTTGTTCAAATAATCCTTTTACCTCATTTGCCTTCACGACAAATCCATCATCTCTCTTTGGGTAAAAGGTAGAATATCCCTCCCAGAAAAGATACGGATAACTAATAGTATCGTCCAGATTTACAATATTACCGTTAGGCGATGCGGATACAATCCACCCCATATTATATTCAGGTAAAGTAGAGGTAAGATGAACTATATCCCCAAACTTAATTGAAACATTTTCAGTTTTTTGAGGGTACAGATATATGATCGGCTCACACTCTGAAGGTGGTATAAGATTTTGATTTGATAATCTGATGTATCTGCCGAGCGGATCTTTCCAGATAAGAATTGGGTACTGAGAAGAAAATGAGCTATATGTCTGGGGAGTCGGATAGTCAATAACATATGGTTTATTTGCTGTTGTCTCATCCATATAGTTATTATAAAAATTAACAATGAGTGGATTATTGAGATCTTTCAACCCATAAATTGCATCACCTGAGTTCTTAACTGTTCCTAATTGAATCAAATCAGCAGCAGAAATTTTACTTGGATCAATTACACCTATTTCATCAAAAGTTTCTTCTGCGCAATCACCCGCAGATTTAGTAGAGTAATTTGAACTAACAACGACCCCTGTATTCCAATTTATTTTACTCGAATCAAAAAGACTGCTTCTATTTTCGGTTTTGAAAAACGGAGGAGCGTATGTATACAGTAGGTATGTCCCGTCAGGACGGAAAACAAAAAAAGCGTTATTAGTATAACATGCAGTATTATGGCAATATCCAATACCTCCGGACGAGGGAATCTCCATTGAGTTTTTTGTAACAATACCCGCATAGAAAGATCCTTGCGGACTTAAACCTGGTTTTGTGGTGTATATTTTACCCAAAATAGGATCGGTGAATACAGGCATAAGAAGAGTTGCATCAAGTGTCCCGTCCTGTTCAGAATCTCCATAGTCCAACGTCATTGCAGGATTTACCTCACTTAGGTGAGTGGGGTATTCAAGGACAGGTATTGTAGAAGCATTATCAATTATCTCTGGTATACCAGTTTTGTTAAAAAGAGCTTGTGACATCATTGATACAGGTGGAAGATACGAATCGGGTCCTCCATTAACTTTGTCTTGAGATATTCTTGGCAGAAAAACTATAGTATTGTCTAATTTAATATATCTATCTATATTGTCTTGCGAACATGCATCACTTTTACATCTTCCACCACCCACATTAGTATCTACATCTACAAGATCTCCCCCTTGATATTTTCCTCCTACTATTTTTCCAACCCTATAAAACGCATAATTACCATCCCAAAATTCTATAGTTACAGAAGCACTTACGGTTGCAATTAGTTTTCTTTGCGAAAAATTAACATTGAGAATATTCGTTGATATTCCAGTCGGCTTTAATCTTAATGTAGGATTATTTAGCTGATTAATGGAGTTTTGTGAGTGCTTTGTATAAAAATAATAACTAAAGAATGCAATAATGACCGATACGAAGACAGTGAACAACAAAATAAGAATTCTTTTAGAAAGGTTTTGAGAGTTAGTTTTTTGTGATATCAATGGCTGCTCTGCATTATCTACAGAAGATTCAATAGATTGATTAGAAACTTGAGTAGGTGATTGATCAAAGTTATCTGCTACCATACTATGATAGTAGTTCAGTTATAGGGCAAAATACAAGTATTATTAAGTGCGTAGATTAGAAAGCCTGCTATCCGTAGCTTTAGCGAAGGATAGTACGCCTGGAGGGACTTGAACCCCTGGTAGTTCATTTTAGCAAGTTGATGGGTGAGTATCAAGAATAAGAAGACATGAACTGTTTGTAATCTTTAAGTGATACTACATTAATATCTTTTACTTTTCCTTGATGTTTCATATTATCAGTAACTAACGTTGCATTATATTGTTTTGCCAGTGAAATAAAAGATGCATCGTAATAAGTAATATTTGTGTCTAAAGCGATTGCGTATGTTTCTTTAGCAAGTTCCTCAGATTCTGTAATAAATGTAATTGGTAACGAATAAAGAGTGTTTAAAGTAATGCGTGCTTCCGCTAGCGTTAACTGTTTACCTTTTAACAATACATTTCCTAATTCATATTTTGCCAATTCTGGAGCTATAAGTTCAACCTCATATAGGAATGTTTTATTTAAAATGTTATCTGCATCTTCAACGTTTTGTTCATTAGATTGATTGACCCACTTGGTTATAACAGAGGAATCAATAACTAAAGTTTTCATGTTATTTAGTGAGATTGGCGGTCAGCGGTCAAAAATTCTGCAGTGCTCAATTTACCTTTACCCTTAATCATTCTTGATTTATTTATTTTTCCCCAGATTATTTCTTTATCAATTATTTGACTATGAGGTCTAATAATAATTTCATCAGGTTTCGAGATAGAGATAGTTACAGCTGACATAGGACCAATCCAATTTACAATTCTTCGAATTGAATCGGGAATGGTTAACTGACCTCTGTCTCGTACTATACTTACTGCTTTCATATTTTCAGATTATCATACTTTCTGATTTTAGTCAAGAGAACAAAGAGTTTAAATCCCTCTAGCATCAACAACATCTTGAGGCCGGAGAATTAATACCGAATATTTGAAGAAGAAATGTCGATTAGCCCATTATATCAATCTATTTGACGTATTGAAAACAATAGCATCCCTTTTGGTACCCCTGGTGCAAATTGCTTTGAACCCCTTCTAAGCCATTTCCAAACCTTACAAAAAGTCTACCTTTTTCGCTATTGACAAATTATGTATGAATACAATAATTTACATATGGCAACAATTAATATTTCCTTACCACAAAGCATGTACGATGATGCCAAAAAGGTATTAATAAAGAATCGTTACGCATCAATTAGTGAGTTGATGAGAGACGCACTTCGTCGTATCCTTTATCAAGATGTTACTGAAAATGGTTTTACTACTCAGTTTGAAAGTCAAATACTTCAAGCTGCTGCAGATTCTGTTGATAATGATTTAATCTTAGAAACATCAGAAGATATAAATAATTATTTTAAGAATTTAAAGATTTCTCCAAAGAAGAAATAGATATGGTTAAGATTACATTGGGAAGAGGCTTTCAAAAAGAATATTCAGATTTAATAAAAGAGCATCCAGAATTAAAAGAAGTAGCAGCTACAAAAGTATCCGTATTTCAAAATAATCCCCAAGATACTCGACTAAGGAATCATGCATTAAAGACAAGATTAGCCGGGAAATATGCCTTTAGTATTACACAAGATATTAGAATTGTTTATGAACATTTAGGGGAGACTACTGTAAGATTTATTGCAATTGGAACACACTGGCAACTCTATGGAAAATAATATTATCAACATATTGTTCATTACCTCTATATCACGTAATTCTTGATCCGAAGATCAAGAGTGTCCCCTTTGGTACCCCATCTGGTACGATGTTCGGACCTATCTAGCCTCAAATATTGACTCAAACTACATCACTTTCCTAATGACCACATTCAATAAATGTAACAAGAAAGGAAACGGGGACGCATGAGCTGGTTTAGGAAACCAAGAACAGTAAGCGAATATCTCCCTGGATACTTCTCTATTTTAAATTATGATATATTTACATTTGATATTAAATGTGATATGACTAATATGATGAAATACTTTGATTGGGACAAAGAAAAGAACAAAAAGCTGAAGCAAGATAGAGGTGTTTCATTCGAAGAAATTGTTATTGCAATAAAAGAGAATAGAGTTATAAAGATAACCAATCATCCAAACAGAAAATGTTATCCAAATCAAAAAATCTTTATTCTAGAAATACATAATTACGCATATCTTGTTCCTTTTGTGGAGGATGACCAAAAAGTATTATTTAAGACAATTATTCCAAACAGACAGGCGACAAAAAAATATATAAGAAAGGAGGCGAAAAGAAAATGAAATATTTCATATTAAGCGATGAAGAACAACAAATACTAGAAGCGTATGAAAAAGGTGAACTTGTTTCTGTTCCCGATCTTGATAAGGAAAAAAAACGCTATCAAGCAATTGCGACAGCTACGTTAAACAAAACAAATAATATTAACATCCGTTTATCAGAAAAAGACCTTCAAAAGGCAAAGGTCAAAGCTATTGAGTCTGGTATTCCTTACCAGACGCTTATTAGTTCTGTAATTCACCGTTTTGTCAATGAATAGGGAAAACACATACAGCAGTCAAACGACTACATATTATAGGCTTGTGTACGCCTGGAGGGACTTGAACCCCCGACCCCTTCGTCCGAAGCGAAGTGCTCTAATCCGCTGAGCTACAGGCGCGAATGGAAACACCTGTTATTTTATAGTAATCAGGAGAGAAACTCAAATTGAGTAATGAATAAGTCACGATACATATTGGAATCTTAAGGAAGAAGATTCTATGCCAAGTGATTTTAAACGAGTAAGACATTTACGACCAAAATACTCACAAAAGAGCTATCATATACTGATGAAAATGCTCCAGAATTCATTAGCAGTTGAAGTATCCGATGTAGCTGCTTTTCGCCTTCACGTGATTAATCACTACTACAAGTATGGACTGCGTCCAACCCTTGCTGCATTCAAAATAAAGAAGAGCAGCTTATACAACTGGAGAAATGCTTATGAACACAACGGAAAAAGGACAATCAGTTTAGTGCCACACGGAACTAGACCTCTCCATGTGCGAAAGATGGAGACAGACTGGAGAATAATTGAGTTCATTAGAGAGATGAGGCATGAGCATGGGAATATTGGTAAAAGTATGCTCAAGCCCTTTGTTGATGCGTATGCCAAAGAGCTGGGTATTAAGACCTTGGCAGAAAGTACTATTGGGAAAGTACTTAAAAGACGTCACTTAACATTTGAGAAGAAAGTCTACCCACAGAAACAAAAAAACAAGTTCAAAAAGCTAAGAGTGAGAAAGTCTCCTAAGGTAGTTTCTCCTGGATTTATTGAGATGGATTCAGTAGTTGTCTATATCAATTTTGAGAAACATTTGTTTATGTGTGTGATTGATATTTACACAAAATTTGCCTTAGTTGTATATGTACCGGATCTCTCCTCAGTAACAGCAAGAGAGGTTTTTAAGCAGTTCCAGTGCAATAATCCAACACCGATTCATACAATCCAAACAGATAATGGATCAGAGTTTCTCAAATCATTCCATGAGTATATAGTTGAACAGAAAATTAAACATCAATTTATCTATCCCAGAATGCCAAAGATTAATAGTTACATTGAGAGATTCAATCGGACAATCCAGGAGGAATTCATTTTAAGAAATGACGAGATTTACTATGACTCAGAAGCATTTGCAAAAAAGCTCACAAAGTATTTATACTGGTATAACTATAAGAGGCCACATGCTTCGCTTAAATATATGTCGCCTATGTCCTTTATACAAGCCAAGATTCCAATAAGTGCGTGACGCATACAAGTAAATGAAGTAATAAATATTTCTGCTATACTAAATTTAATGTCAAAAATTTTTCATTTCCTCACTCATCATAAGAAACTTTCATTGGTTGCCCTCATTATTATCTTACTAATCGGCTTTCTGCTTTGGCCAAAGCCTGCCAAACCTGTTTTAACGGAAAGTGCCAGTGTCCAAAACATTGAGAAAACAGTTTCCGTAACCGGAAATATTGAGGCTGACAATACGGTTAATCTGTCTTTTCAAATTCCGGGAACTCTGATTTATTTGGCTGCTAAACTAAATGATACTGTCAAAGCGAACCAGGAAATTGCCGGCCTGGATCAACGAATTGCTCAGAAAAATCTTCAAACGGCGCTACTCACTTATTCGGGACAACGAAATACATTTGATCAAACCATCTACAATAATGGCGGTACTGCAAATCCGGTAGATGCAGTAAATGACAGTCTCAAACGAGTTTTACAAGATAACCAATATGATTTAAATAAGGCTGTTGCCTCAGTAGAGCTCCAGGATCTGGTAAGACAGGAATCAGTTCTTACTACTCCGATCTCAGGAATCGTAACCAGAGCAGACGCTAGTACTGCGGGAGTAAACGTAACGCCGGCTACAGTCTTTACAATTACCGATCCTAACTCCTTAAATTTTAAAATGGAGGTTGACGAAGCAGATATCGGACAGGTAGCGCCGGGGCAAAAAGTTTCTGTGTCACTCGATGCATTTCCCAACGACTCATTGAGTTTAACGGTCAATAAAATAGATTTTGTCAGTCATACGACAACGTCCGGCGGTGATGCATTCTATGTCCAGGCAAAACTGCCAACCGACAAAAACTATCGTGTAGGGATGAGCGGTAACGCGGATATCATCGTTGCTTCCAAAAAACAGGTATTGACTATACCTGAATCAAGTATTTTTGACGACACTTACGTTTATCTAAAAAGCAATAAGAGTTATGTAAAACGGAAAGTTGGCTTAGGTCTGCAAAGCGACACTCTGTCGGAAGTAACCTCAGGTTTATCAAGCGGAGACATTGTTGCTGTCGACCCAAGCTCTGTCCCGCAAAGTTTGATAGTGAAACAGTAATTTACCGCATGAAAACAGACGACGCGATTATAAAAATGACCAACGTAGTTAAAACGTATAAATCCGACGAACTTGAAACTACGGTACTTTCGAATATCAATCTCTCGGTACAACGAAAAGAATTCTTAGCAATTACCGGCAGATCGGGTTCCGGTAAGTCTACACTCATGCACATCATAGGACTTCTCGATACTCCGACTTCGGGAACCTACGTTCTGAACGGCACTGACGTTTCAAAACTGAAAGAGGACCAATTATCTTTTCAACGAAATAGGGAGATTGGCTTTGTTTTTCAATCATTTAATTTATTGCAGCGATCATCGGCTCTGGAAAACGTTATTTTACCTTCAATTTATGCAGGCATGAAAAAGCAGGAACGAACAAAACGTGCTTCGGAACTATTGAAACAATTTGGTCTGGAAGATCATATGTATAAACGTCCCAATCAGATGTCCGGCGGGCAGCAGCAACGGATTGCAATTGCCAGAGCCTTGATGAATAATCCCGAGATAATTCTAGCCGATGAGCCGACAGGAAATTTAGATTCTGCGTCCGGAGAGGACGTTATAAATACGCTTATAGAACTTAACAAAAACGGTAAGACAATTATTCTGATAACCCATGATCACGATATCGCCAAAAGGGCAGAGCGAATAGTATCGCTTGTTGATGGAGTTATTACAAAAATAGTATGAGCTTTACAGAATTATTTATTCTTGCCTGGAGAGCGATTTTTGCCAATAAATTGCGCAGTTTTTTAACCACACTGGGTATCATCATCGGTGTATTTTCTATTATTCTTTTAGTTTCTATCGGTTCGGGACTGCAAAGTTATATCACTAATGAAATATCATCCTTAGGGTCAAATATTATCGATGTCCTGCCGGGGAGCGGAGGATTATCAAGCGGTGTGTCAAATAAATTGACGATTCAATACGCAAAAAACATCGAGAGAAGATTAATTGCAACCGCGAAAGTAGCACCGGTCATCAGACAATTTGATAATTTTAAATATAACACAATTGAGGATAAAAACACTATTGTCGTAGGTGTTTCATCCGTTTATCCGCAAGTGGTGACCAGTACGACATTGTCTCAAGGCAATTTTTTTACCGCCGGACAGGAGAGATCGGGTGCCAATGTGGTTGTTATCGGGCAAACGGTTTATACAAAATTTTTCAACGGAGAAAGTGCCTTAGGAAAGAGAATATTTATCGGCAATAAAAGGTATACCGTTGTGGGCGTTGCGAGTAAACAGGGGTCTTTTCTGGGAGTTGACAGGGATAATCTTGCTTATATTTCGATCGAGTCAGCACACGAGTTATTTGGCATCAACTCTGTTACGGAAATAGCAGTTTCAGCTAACAGCCCGGATCTAGTTCCCATCGTTATCAGACAAATAAAGCAGACCTTGCTTAAAAACTTAACCAGTGATGATTTTACGGTTGAAACGGCAGATACTCTTTCTTCGACTATTTCAAATGTCACCAATATGCTCTCCCTGGCACTTGGAGGTATTGCAGCTATATCACTTTTGGTCGGCGGAATCGGTGTTGCAAACATCATGCTTGTCTCAGTTACCGAAAGAACCAAAGAAATAGGACTCAGGAAAGCACTGGGCGCCAGGCGCAGTGATATTCTCAGTCAGTTCCTACTTGAAGCAGTCATGATTTCGGTATTCGGCGGTGTTATCGGCATAATTCTGGGAATGGGCGCATCCTATATCGTTGCGATATTATTAGTTTCCCAGGTAACCTGGTGGTCTGTAGGGCTGGCATTTGTGTTCTCAGTTAGCGTAGGCGTCATCTTCGGCATAACACCTGCAATTCGCGCTTCACGCCTTTCACCGATTGAGGCGCTCCGCTACGAATGACATGTTGGTGATTTACTGGATAGGAATGTTGACAAACGGTACCCCATTTGTTGCGTTGGGTAATTTACCGTCCCATTTTTGAACTGCCAGGAATTGTAAATACTCAGGAGTCAGACTCCCGCTATTTTTCAATTCTGCCTGTGCTTGCGCTTGGCCTGTTGCCTGGGTTACTGCAGTAGCAGCCTCAATCTTCGCTTTTTCTAAATTTTGCTGGGCAACTTGTTTCTGCTCGATTGCCTGATTGAACTCGGCTGAGAATTCAAAATTAACTATATTAAAATTATCAACAATAATCGAGTATTTCGCAAGTCGTTTTGTCAATAAGTCCTGGGCTTGTTGTCTGAGTAACTCGCGTTTACTGATTAACTCCTCGGCTGTGTATTTAGCCGTAATCGACTTAAAAGCTTCCTGAATTGCCGGAGCGACTACAATGTCTTGGTAATCAACACCGATATTCTGATAGACCCAAACGGCTCGTGACCCTTCTAAATGGTAATTAACCGCAATCGTTGAAGAAACGGTTTGTAAGTCCCGGGATGCTGAGGTAGCGTCTACCTGATCTTTCTGGGTCTGCGTATTCATCTGTGTAATTGCCTCAACAATAGGCATCTTCAGCGCAATTCCCGGGTAAACTACTCTATTAACTGCACCAAAGCGCGTTACTACGCCTACGTTACCTGCCCGGATAAATCTGAATGCGTCAAAAAGCGTAATCAGAAATAAAAGCACAACGACGCCGCCTATAATGAGTGTTATTTTAGTCTTCATTTTTTCATGAACAGACCCTATTATACTCCTTCTATGCAAATAACCGAAGAGCGGTCTTAGCTTTATAATGCATTACTGCGGAGGAGAACACACAGACAGTTTTTTGGTAAAACAGGCTGTTTCTGCTACAATTAAAGACAGAGAAAACACTTTTTTTACGTTATGCTGGAGAAGATTAAGCTATTTTTTAAAAAAATAATCATAAAGTCTAAGAAGATTCCCGATCAAAAACAGTATATTGAATTTATAACTGCGCTACTCTCCATACCGGTACTCTTAACCGTTATTTTGTTAAATTACAATAATTTAAACGGTCAAAAGCAGGCCGTCAAAACAACTAGTATCCAGCCTACGCCAAAAATAATCTACGTTTCTCCCGATACAAATAGTTCCGGAGTGACTGCGCCGCCTATTAGTCCCACAACGACTATAACCCCATGCAGAGCGGGAATCGGAAACATTACAATCGCCAGTCCGGATGAGGGGGAAACGGTTAGTGATAATCCGGTTAGTATTGATATCGAGTATACACCCGGGGATTATTGTTCCGTTGTCTGGTCATACAGTGTCAATGGAGGCAATTGGTCCGATTATAACAACCAATCGGTCAGTCTCTATAATTTACCGACGGGAAATATTCTTTTTGATCTTCGCGTGAAGAGTCTTGTTTCCAGCGATTCAATGGTACTGCAGAGAAAATTTATTTACGCAAGTAGCAGTATTGTTGTAACTCCTACTCCAACTTCCCAGACTAGCGCAAACGCCACGTCATCTGCCCATTAATAAGTTGCGTTCATGAATAAAATATTTGTACTTGTTTTTTTATTATTCTTACTTCTGCTAATAACATTGTTATTTCTTAATAAATCTTCAACAAGGGTTGAAAAAACAGCGAGCAGAATACAAACAACCGGTACCAATCCGCTTATGATCTCTCAAATGAGAAAGCGCTCATATCCCGGAAGTCCTATTATAAAAGAGCAGACACTGCCGCCTAACGATAACTATAATTCTTATATCGCGTCGTATAAATCGGACGGCTTAAAAATCTACGCCCTCCTGACTGTTCCAATCGGAGTAAAACCTAAAAATGGCTGGCCGGTGATTCTTTTTAATCACGGCTATATTCCACCGACTCAGTACCGGACAAGGGAAAGATACGTTGCCTACGTAGATGCGTTTGCGAAGAACGGTTACATTGTTTTTAAACCCGATTACCGGGGAAACGGCAGCTCGGAGGGTAAACCCGAAGGTGCATACTATTCTCCGGCCTATACGGTTGATGATTTAAATGCCCTGAGTTCCCTAAGGCGGTATAAAGATGTTAATCCGAATAAAATCGGTGTTTGGGGACATTCAATGGGCGGAAACATAACGCTTAGGGACCTGGTAGTAGAACCGAAATGGATACAAGCGGCTGTGATTTGGGGAGGTGTTGTCGGCTCATACAAAGATTTACTCAGTTGGCATGATCCGACCTATCATCCGTCGGGCGGGGAGGGAATTTTGCGGGTCCGAACCCATTCACAGTTGAGTAAGCAATACGGTACTCCCGATACAAATCCCGCGTTTTGGCACTCAATCGATCCGACTTATAATCTAGCCGATATTTCAGCTCCGATTCAGTTGCACCATGGAGAATCCGATATAGAGGTTCCATTAGAATTTTCTTTTTCTCTGTATGATAAACTCAAAAAAGCAGGAAAAACTGTGGAATTTTATAGCTATCCGGGCGCAGATCACAATATCTCAGATCCGAGTTTTTCCTTGGCCATAGAGCGTTCAATCAGCTTTTTTAATAAATACTTAAAAAACAAATGAAAACTAATTTAGGGCAACTATTAAAATTATTCCTCGGCTGGCCGCTGTCCGCGGTTGCGCTTTTTTTTATCGGAAAATCTCTTTTTACCCAGACGCGGCAAATCCAAAGTCTGATCCACCCGCTAAATTTCTTTTTTCTTCTCTTGGGCATTTTCGCTTTTTTGGGATATTTCTTACTTCGGGGTTATATCTGGCATAAAATTATGCGTTTTACAGGCTACAGTCTGTCTGTGAAAGATACGCTGCTGCTTTGGCAAAAATCCGAGATGAAGCGCTATGTGCCGGGAAATATTTGGTCATATTTAGGCAGAATATTTCAGTTTGCAGAAGTCGGCGTAAAGAAAAAAGATGTGAGCAGCGGACTGCTGCTTGAGGTAGAGCTCCTGGTTTTGGGAAGTGCTATTGCCTCGCTTCTTTCCCTGCCATTTATTTTTCATTACCTAACTTTTAATAAGTCCACGGCTTCTGCCTTTAATCTTCTTGTTTACGGGTTTATTTTACTGCTTTCACTATTTTTCCTATTTCAAAAGTTTCTGGTAAATCGCATCCCGCATAAAAATATTTTTACGCGTTTTCTTATTTCACCATTTGACCCGGCTTTACAAATCGAACTTCTCATCTACAGCACAATTTCTTTTCTTTTTTACGGCTTCGGTTATTTTTTCACAATACTTTCCCTTGAGTCTCTTCCGATTCAACTAACGCTGCAGCTGGTGGGCTTTTTCACTCTCGCGTATCTGATCGGCTATCTTTCTTTCATTACTCCGACCGGTTTGGGGGTTAGGGAAGGAGTAATTACTTTCGGATTGTCTAAAATTACCTCACTTTCTAATGCAGGTTTTTTATCTATATTCTCACGCATTATTCTTATTCTTGCCGAGCTAATTTTTCTGGCAGGTCTATACCTCTGGGTTAAAGTTAAAAATAATTATGTCGCAGCCTTTGAACGTTTTTTAGTTAAATATAAATATGCAGTCGTGCTTATCTGTTTTATGGTTATTTATTGTATTTATTTTACCACCGCCTCTTTTCTCAGATACGATAATTACTATACCGGCAGATTTGACCTGGGGAACATGGCGCAGACTGTCTGGAATACAATGCAGGGAAGAATCTTTCAAATAACCGATCCGAACGGCACTGCCAGTATTTCCCGTCTGGCCACACATGCTGATTTTATCCTCGCGTTTTTGACTCCTTTTTATTTTATTTGGGCAAGTCCTAAGATGCTTCTTTTGCTCCAAACACTCATTCTGTCTTTTGGGGCGGTATTTGTCTATCTGCTGGCTAAAAAAATCATAAAAAATAATTTGCTTTCTTTAGTTTTTGCTCTGCTTTTTCTGCTTAACCCCAGTGTCGAGCGTACGAATCTCTATGAGTTTCACGCAGTTACTTTGGCGACAACTTTTCTACTGGGGGCATTTTATTATCTCTTCACTAAGCGCTACCTATTCTTTGCTATTTTTTCTCTTCTTGCAGCAATAACCAAAGAAGAAGTATGGATAATTATCGGGTTGTTTGGACTTTATATGTCTTATCTGAATAAAAAATGGCTTGTCGGAGTAGCTGTCAGCGTTTTTTGCTTTGCGATATTTTACTTTCTTATTTCAATTGCTATTCCCGCTGTTTTAGGGTCTCAGCATTTCGCTCTCGCATATTATTCCGATTATGGAGATAAACCGTCGTTAATAATTAAAAACATTGTTCTTTCGCCGAACAAAATATTGACAACCATTCTTCTCCCCAACAGGCTTGTCTATTTGGTGAAAATCTTTTCTCCGCTCGGGTTTTTATCCTTGTTTTCTCCGCTCTTTCTTGTTTTTGCTCTGCCGGATTTACTCATTGATTTACTGAGCAACAATCCGCAGCTCTATCAAATTTATTATCAGTATACTGCCACAATTACTCCGTTTATTTTTATTTCGGCAATCTACACTGTGGGAAAACTGAGAAAACTTTTTGTGTCTGTTCCCGGTTCTTTGTATATACTGCTTCTTTTGTTCAGCGGGTTTACAACTTCTTATGCTTATGGTCCGCTGCCCTGGGCGAAAGATCCGAATATTGATATGTTTATAAAGCCTCTGGCGAACAGGGAAGTTGTTGACAAATTTATCTCTGAAATTCCCCCGCAGTATAGCGTCAGTGCCAGTAACAATATCGGCTCTCACCTGTCCGACCGGCAGAATATTTATACAATTCCATATGGCATCGATAAGGCAGACTATATCGCCCTTTTGAACGATCCTACCACGCCGCAGCTGACAGGAACACAAAAAGATTTAATTAAAAAGCTTAAGGCAGATCCCGGGTATTCTCTCATAATTCAGAAAAATGATTTTGTCGTGTTTAAAAAGAAAAATATTTAAGCTATGATACATATATGATTCGCGTTACGAAAGCAAATGGTGATATTGAGCCGTTCAGCCGGGAAAAAGTTCTTGATTCAATCCGGCGCGCGGGAGTTCCTAGGAAAATGGAGGGCGCCATACTTTCACATATTGAAAGTAACCTCTACGATACGATACCGACATTTGAAATATACCAGTATATCAGTGAATTTTTAGGAAAGTCTGACCAACCGTATCATAAGGCTAGATATAGTCTGAAACAATCGATTATGCTGCTCGGTCCCAGCGGTTATCCGTTCGAAGATTTCGTTTCACGCATATTGGAAGTACACGGTTACGAGACTAAAGTCCGCCAAATCATGATGGGAAAATGCGTCAGTCATGAAATTGATGTGGTAGCCCGGAAAGATAATAAAACCAGTATGATTGAGGCGAAATTCCACAATAATCCCGGTAACCGCTCGGACCTGCATGTCGTGCTGTATACCAAAGCCAGGTTTGACGACGTTAAAGACAAGAATAATTTTACTGACGGCTGGCTTGTGACCAATACAAAAACTACTTCCGATGCCATTACTTACGCGCAGTGTACCGGTATGAGGGTAATCAGCTGGAGTTATCCTACTCCCGGAAGTCTTCGCGATTTAATTGAAGAAGCAGGTCTTCATCCGATTACCATTCTTACCTCACTTTCCCAGTCACAAAAAATAACACTTTTGCAAAACCATGTTATTATGTGTAAAGACATCCAACGGAATCACAGCTTGCTTGACATATTATTCCTGTCTGATAGTCAAAAACAAAACGTTTTTTCCGAAGTGGCATTTATCTGCAAAAGTGAACGGGGTTGATTTTTAGCTCGCACTTCTCTATAATCTGCACAAATGAAACCAAAAGAAGTTTTAGGAAGAATTCACTCTTCTTTTAATGAAAGCCATACGGTAGTTAAAAAGCGTGAAGTAAGTGGAGTGGTTTTGAAAGACGCTTCTGCAACGGTAAAAGGAGAAGTGAAGATTCCACCTGCAAATCCTGGAATGATACCATTTCCTTTTGAATTATTGCCTGGTCCAACTACCGTAGAAACTTTTACAGTAGTCGATCAACCGGGACAAACAAGTGTACAAGTAATTCCTTATAAAGATATTATTTACCTTGGCCGGGAACATGAAAGAGACAAATACAGAATTAATCGGAAAATAAAAGTTGTAAACGAATATCCTTTCCGCCGGACGAGGCGCTTAGTTAAATGGCTTACGGGTTGGCAAGCAAAAAGTTAAGGTCCGAAATTCCTAAGCTTCATCCGTTCCACCTTATCCGCCATCCAGCCGTTGGGAACAGTTGTTAATTTATTAGCATAGAGCAAAAACCCGTTTCTGATCGTATGATCGCCGAATTTGCTATTAATTTTATCCATCACTTCAGTTAAGATCTGCCGTTTTTTTGTATCGCTAAAAAGACTTTCCGGGATGTTCTCCCTGTTTTCCAGATATCCCGCCCAAACAGCAATTCTTCTCGTATATCGTAACTCCGAAGGCAAAATGTAAAACCCTGACTTTGGTAATTGTAATAAATTATAACAAGTATCAAACAATTCTTTTCCTGAATCAATAAAATAGGGAAGTGTTCTGTGTCCTCCGGATGTTTGTCTTCCATGCAGAAAAATCCCGATCCGTTTCGCTTTTTTCCCCAGACGCCTAAGTTTAATGCCGATTTCTTCACATAGTTCATATACGTTTTGCAAAACTATCCTTTCGTCATATTCATTTTCCGGCAGACAGTATTGCCTGCTGACCGACTTAACACCCACCGTGTCTGTATAGGGAACAACCGGACGGGAATCAATTCCCAGTCCGACCTGTTTTAAAAACATTCCTTCCAGCGGACCAAATTCTGAGCAGAGAAAGGATAAAGAAACTTTGCGAAGGCGTAACAATGTATAAATACCCATCCCGTGTAGCCGCTCTTCAATTCTGGTCCCGATGCCACAGATATCACTAAGCTTTGCCTGTTTATATATCTCGTCCAGATCCTCTTTTCCGATTTTGGTTATCCCGTTTGGCTTGTGAAACCCCGAACCCAGTTTTGCCAGTAACTTATTATAAGAGATGCCGACAGAGACGGTTATATACTCGCCGATTTCTTGGCGGATTCGTTCTTTAATTCTTGCGATAAGTGCCGGAGTACCGCCGAAGAGCATTTCAGTTTGGCTGATATCCATAAACAGTTCATCAATTGAGAAAACTTCAACGAAGGGCGAGTAGTCTTTGCAAATCATAATAAATTTTTTGCTTACTTCCCAATACTTCACGAAATCCGCAGGAACTAGATTTATATTCGGACAAATACTTTTTGCCTTATAAGTGTTGGTACCGGTGCCGATTCCAAGTTTTTTCGCCTCGCGGCTTGAAGCAATAATACATGTTCTGCCGTTTGTCGCTGTCACGCCAAGTGGTTTGCCGCGAAATTCAGGGTGATATTGCTGCTCGACACTGGCGAAAAATGAGTCGAAGTCAATGTGCAGAATAATCTTGTCTCTCATATCTAAAATTTACCAGAAAATAAGTAGAAATAAAAGGGAACAAAGACATTGCTTCTATATCAATATTCTGAGTAGGTATACTGTAAATATACCCAAAAAAATCTACTGCAGGGTTTTTATTATTTCTCAGCTGCGTGGAAGAATTTAACTTTCGCATGCACATCTTTCCAGGTCTTACAGGGATAGACTTGAATATCTCTCCTCTCTGTTTCTTCATTGTCGTAGAGATATACTGTTCCTTTATAATCGGCCGGCAGGTATTTAACAAGTAGCGGGTTATCATCAACAATACCCTTAACTTCCGGATAAAGATAATAAAGTACTCCTGCTTTCCATTCATTTCCATCTATGTATTTTATTCTATCAGGCTTAGCAATAATTTCTCCTTCGGGAAACTTGTGTCTTCGAAGCCAATTCTTTGTACCCGGAATAACATCCGTTGGTCGTACTGTAATGTAGCCCACAATTGGAACTATCTCACTGATTCTTTTAACGCTGCTTTGTGCATTCTCAACCAGAGGTAATTGTTCCTGTAGCTCATTTGAATGAGTAGATTCTATCACCCATTGAATTACTTCTTCAGTTTGCCAATATGGAACATGCCGGGTGTAGCGATACTTTTTTATTAAGTCTCTGACAGACAAATTCTCAGGATTACCGAATCTATGCTGCATTTCCTTAACCCAATACCCAATAGTCCAGGAAAGGGTTTCGTCAATATCCAAAACAAGTCCGCTTCTATTCTCCAGTTGTAATTTTCTTTTAAATGCTACTACTTCCTGTTCCGCCATAGTGGGATTATAGCAAAAAAATAAGGGGTTTTAGTGCCAGAATTTTCGCTCTCCGGTCATAACCATCGCTATTCCTGCGTCGTTGGCAGCTTTAATAGAATCTTTATCATTAATCGAGCCTCCCTGTTGGACAATTGCGGAAATTCCATGTTCCTCGGCTAATTTTACTGAATCATCTTTTGGAAAAAAACTATCACTTGCCAAAATTGCATGCTTTGCATGTTTACCCGCTTGTTCAAGTGCAATTCTGGTTGCCCGTACTCGGGAAGTTTGTCCCGTGCCAATACCTCGTGTCATTGGGATATCTTTATCAACCACAATAACCGAGTTAGATTTAATTCTGCCGATAAACTTCCAGGCGAGTTGCATTTGTTTTAATTGCTCGGGTGCTGGTTGAACTTCGCCTGCAACTTTCCAATTTATAAAGCTTGCTTCAGGATTATCATCCCAGTCTTGTATAATAAATCCGCCATCAATAAATCTTTTATGATTCGGATTTGACCGCTTTTTAGGAATTTCTCCGAAGGTATAGACACCGGTAGATCTGCGAACCTGTCTGATAAAATCTCTTGCTTCGTCTGTGATATTCGGGGCTGCGACAATATCCATAAGAACTTTATTTTCTGCATTTTCTTTAAACGATGCGAATGTTTTCGCTGTTTCCAGATCAAGCGGTTTATTTAAAACGACTATTCCGCCGAAAGCCGACTCGGGATCCGCTTCTACCGCGCGCGTCAATGACTGGGCAAGAGTATCACCTAACGCAATACCGGAAGGACTGTTATGTTTGATGACGACAGCTGCCGGCTCCTCAAACATTCTTACCGATTCTATCCCCGCAGCAATATCGGTTACGTTAATAAGCGATAGTTCCCTGCCGGTTAACCGTTTTAGCTTTTTAATTGGAGAATTAGTATTAGGTTCCAGATAAACTACTCCTTTTTGCTGCGGATTCTCTCCGTAACGAAGATCAATCGAACGGCGGCCCGGCAGAGCAATTTCTTTGGGAAACTGCTCACGATTTAAATACTGGGCTATTTGCGCATCATAAAAAGAAAGGTGACCGAATGCCCGGGCTGCGAGCGCCTGTCTTAATTCACTGCTTAGCGTACCGGTTTCTAAGGCTTCTGCTACTCTTCCATAGTCATCAGGATCGACAACTACCAAAACATTTTTAAAGTTTTTTGCTGCTGCCCTTACCATGGTCGGACCGCCAACATCTATTTGTTCAACTGCTTGATCCATTGTCGCTCCGGGATTCTGTACTGTTTTTTCAAACGGATACAAATTCGCAACTACTACATCTATTGGCTTTATGCCCAGTTTTTCAGCTTCCCGTACATGGTTAGGATTTTTTCTGTCATACAAAATACCGCTTTCTATTTGAAAACTGATAGTCTTCATTCTGCCGTCAAAACTTTCAGGATTCCCTGTTATGTCTTGAATCGGTATGACAGGTATTCCTTCTTCAGTAAGTGCTTTCGCGGTCCCTCCGGTAGAAATAATTTTATAGCCCGAAGTATCGATGAGTGATTTGGCAAAGTCGGCAATACCTGATTTATCAGACACACTGAGCAGTGCATATTTTTCCGGTCCTTGTTCAACAGTTTTTCTTGCCATGTTTAATTTTTTATATACTTTAAATGTTTTATTTTTATTCTGTTAATTGCTGTTATACAAAAAATGCCGCTATATGAGCAGCACTTCCAGCACTAAGAATAGAGCAAAATGTAATCTTAGTCAAGAGAGAAGTTAGTATTCAGTTACTCGGGTAGTAAACAGATATTTATATTTTTTGTTGTAATCTGTTTAACTGTTACTTTTCTCCCAGCTTTTCATTCACCCACTTTAATTTTTCTTCCAACATCTTCTTTTTCATTTCAAGATGTTCTTTAGACATTGCATGATCTTTGCAACAATCCATCTTCATCATTCCATAGCCTTCTTTCCCGCATGCACATTTATCGCAATTCTCACAGCATTTTTGATTCATTATATATCACCTCCTTCTAGACTAATTGTATACTACTATTGTAATAATTAAGCAAGAATAATACTAAGCAGAAACATTCTCTATTTATACTCACTAAGCTTTTCCCGCACTACTGTTATACCCCTATGCATTGCTGCTTTTACAGCCCCCAAGGTAGTTCCTTCCCGGAGTGCGATTTCTGAAATTCTTAGATCATCTCTAAGACGAGCTTTAACAACCTTTCTTTCTCTTCCCGGCAAAGCATTAATAGCATCACGAAGCACTCGAGTAAGTTCGAGAAATTCTACTCTCGCTTCAGACTCATCAGATGAATTAGGATAATCTTGTGTCGTTCGCTCACTTTTATATATATCCTTCTGCGAATAGCCCAACTCCATTGCTCTTTCTCGATAATAGGCTGCGCAAACATGGTAAGCAGTTGTAAAAAGATAAGATGAAAAAGCAGGAACGCTTATTGCTTCAAATCGAGGCATCTTTTTATAAACTCTCTCCCAGGCTGTTTGCGTGGAATCTTCTGCATAATCAAATGGGACCCTACTTATGCAAAAACGCAGTATCCGCTCATTATACGTTTCATATATTTTTGTGAATGCCTCGTTATCTCCCCGTGTTGCTGCACGTAAAACTACTTCTGAGACTCCTTCTTTCTTTCTCTTTTGTAGATTTACCTGCTCGCTTACAGCCAGAGGCGTTGGATTATCTTTAGCAATTATTCCTCCCCAATTAGTTATTCTTTCAGCGAACGCCATGCAAAAATTATAACAAAAATTAAAATCTTGAATACATCTTATCTGATATTAGCTGAATAGATACAAGTAAATCTTATAATTCTAACTCTCTTGCCGGACGTTTATTATTTTGTTAAAATTGGCCTGGTATATGAAGGTAGAACAATTTCAAGGTGTAAAAATTCGCAACTTACTCAAACTGAGTCCCATGCTTTTTCAACATTTATATTGGTTGATTGGAGAATAAAAAAACCATTACAACCTTTAACCTCTTCTGCAACAAATCCTCCTGATACTAAGCAATATCAGGATTTAAACAGCCGCCTTACAAGAGCAGAGCTAAGCCTTCAGCAGGTAGAAGAGAAGCTAAATAAATTAAATCCTAAATCCGTTGTAGCACCATCCCGGCCGGATACCTCGATAACACAAGAAGAAGTTATGCAGTTGAGAGATCTTCCTTACGGACATCTAGTGAGACATTTACGAGTAACTGCAGATCTTACCCAAAAGGAAATTTCAAAATCATCACAGCTGGATATAGGCTATATTAGTAAAGTCGAAAGCGGAGCGTATCCATCCTCAAAGGCCTCAACCGTAAAAAAATTAGCTGAAGGACTAGGGTTAGCACAAGATGATCCTAGAACAATTCTTTTGCTGGACAAAGCTAAACAAGCAAGAAAACATAGATAAAATTTTGTTCCAAAACTAATTTCCTGTATACTAACCACATGAAAGAGCCTGTTTGGGATAGTAAATCATCCCATAATTTCAATACAAATTTTGACTCCTTCATAGCTGAAGCACTTTTATCCGAAGGTAGATCGTTTGGGACACTGGAAGAAACAATGTTGCGCTATAAAGTGAAGACGCTTATAAAGCTGGCAGAAAAACAAAAAGAACGGTTAAAGGAATATCCGAAATTAGTTTCACTTTTTTATGAAATAGAAATGCCACTGACAAAAGTGCTTTTTCTTATGGAGCAAAAAGGTATTCTACTCGATACGTTGCAGTTAGCGAAAGTGGGGGAGAATATTGACCATTTACTTGTATCCGTACAAAAACAAATAGATAAAGTAACAGGAGGAGATATTAATATTAATTCTTCACTTCAACTTGGCAATTTTCTGGCCGAAAAAGAAGGAGTTCCCTTGGGCAGAACCAAAACAGGGAAGTATGCCACAAATGAAGGAGAACTTTCAAGGTTTAAAAACCAGTTTCCTATTATTGCTTACCTATTAACCTACCGCGAGCTTATGAAATTGAAATCAACTTATGTCGAAAGTTTGATTCAGAAGGTTGATAGTTCAGGCAGAATTCATACGACATATAACCAGGTATATGTGAGTACCGGACGCTTGTCTTCCGCGAGTCCCAATCTGCAAAATATTCCTGTTTCATCTCCCATCGGGCTTGAGATTAAATCGTGTTTTATCGCTTCACCCGGCTACGTATTGGTTTCTTTTGATTACTCCCAGCAGGAACTTCGCGTTTTAGCACATCTGGCACGGGAAAAGGCACTTATTCAGGCATTTAAAGAAAACCTTGATGTGCATACTCTAACGGCAAGTAAGCTATTTCGTGTTCCGTACGAGAAGGTAAGCAAAGAGCAACGAATGATCGGAAAAACAATTAACTTCGGCATTATTTACGGCATGAGCAGCTTTGGTATGAGTGAGGGTCTGCATATTCCGCAGGAGGAGGCGGAGCAATTTATTACCGGGTTTTATGAGTCTTATCCACACATAAAGACTTACTACGACAATTATCTGAGAAACGCCCGTATCCAAGGCAGTGCTGAGACTATGCTGGGAAGAAGAAGATATGTTTTTGAGAATCCGGGGCGTAAGTTTATCGATAATAGTTTGCGTCGGGTTCTGATGAATTATCCGATACAAGGAACTGCCGCGGAATTGATGAAAAAAGGAATGGTTGATGTAGAGAAAAAAATTCTAAGCAAATATTCTGAAGTTTATTTACTGCTGCAAATCCACGATGATTTGCTATTTGAAATTCCCGATAATGAAAAGAGGAAAGAAATTATTAGCGAAATTCAGAAAGTTTTATGTTCCGTATATCCGTTATTGGTTCCGATGGCAGTTGATATAAAAGTAGGAAAAAGATGGGGAGATTTACAAAAATTTACTAAGTAATGTTATTTAATAATTTCTAACAGTTTGTTTTTAGATTTTTCACCGGATAATAAAATAATGTTTCCTCTTTTTGTCTGAAAATAATCTGCCAAGGATTCAATTACCGCTCTATTTGCCTTTCCCTCAAGTGGTACTTCATGTACATAGACATGAAGCGTTTCGAGCAAATCTTTTTCTATCCGTGGTTTTTTTGCGTTCGGATGAACAATAACAGAAATCCTCATGAATAAATTATATCAAGTTACATGTTTCTTAGTATATCCTTTCACTGTTCTTACATATAATTTGTTATTATACTCTTGAGATAAAGAGGGGGGGTGAAAATCTATGCCAAATAAATTAAAAAGGGAGCGCGGGATGGGAAATCCGCCGCCGCCAAAGCCGCCTCCTCCACATGACATACCTCCTCATATTTTGAAGGAATTATTAGATCTGAGAGAAAAAGTGGGGAAACTGGAGGGAATGATGGAGGTTTTATTAAAACAAAATAAATCCTAAATAAGAAGTTGATCTATTTTTGCTGAAAAATTCTATATCATCAATCAGGTAATTAAAATCCAGTCTGTCGAATTCAGTTATTTTTTTATCATTTAGCGTATGGTAATAGGCATATTTTGCTGCATTTGTTCGTAGTAATATAAAGCAGTATCATTCGGCTGTAAATCATATGCATGTTTGCTAATTTTGAGCGCTTGTTCTTTCTCGCCTAATTGATAGCGGCTAATCCCCAAAATTAACCAGAGTTTGGCCTGGTTGGGAAATTTTTTAACCGCTTCCAGGGCAAATTTCTCGCAACTGCCGGGAGGTTGTGTGCGCAGATAAAAGGAACCGGCGTTTTCATAAATAAATGGTGTCGGATCATTGCCGATATTTTGGTAGAGACTTCGGGCATTAACGGCGAGGTCATAATAATATTTCGCTTTTTTTGTGTTACCCAGCCTGTCATAGACAACTGCCAGGTTTCCCAGATTAAGATTATATGGAAATATTGCAATGGAAGATCGTAGATACACAGTTCCGGCGCTATAATTACCCGAATCAATAAGTGCTGAACCGAGAAACTCGTCAAGTTCGAAATTATTTTTTGTCGTATGTATGTCATGACTATAGAGTGTTATTGGATCATGCCAGTCAAGTGTCCGGATCAGACTTCGTGCTCCGAGAACAATGAGTAGCAAAACTATTATGTAGACTGCTATATTCCCCAAATTTTTTTTATATACAATGTACTGACCGATTATGCCGAGCATTCCAAGAAGACCGACCAGCGGAAAATAAAACCAGCGGTCGGCAACAGTCATATCCAAA
Source organism: Candidatus Levyibacteriota bacterium (assembly GCA_963790825.1). Lineage (GTDB taxonomy): Bacteria > Patescibacteriota > Microgenomatia > Levybacterales > UBA12049 > CAWBPM01. The sequence goes on from CAWBPM010000002.1 coordinate 285,421, forward strand.
GGTACAATTTGTATATATAACAACATGCCGACAATAAACCAGAGAAGGAAAAAGGCGTATGGTTTTGTCTGCTGCATTTTATTTTTATATAAATAATACAAGAATCCAATCATTCCCGCCGCAAACAAAATGTCAATTATAAGTGGCAGATAAAATTCTCCGAGTGTTGGCGTTTTGACAATCCAGGTTTGAAAAATTGTTAAGGTTTTGGGGTAGAAAAATGTTTTTATATAATAAAACAATATTTGCGGCATTGTAAGTAACCGTTCGCCAAATGTTGCTCTCATAATCGGTAAATAAGAAAGGTTCATGAAATACTGTTTGGCAATAACAAAACGGATAAATGCGTAAATGCTTGCGGAACCGGCCAGGGCAAGACTAATTTGAAGTAAATATTTTCTCTTATAAAATAGCGTGAATAAAATTGTGGTTGCAAAAAACAATATGCCGGATTCTTTAGTGAATAACGCGCATAACAAGAGCAGCGAAACCGCAGTAATTATTTTTCCGCTGATTTTTTTATACAGTACTGCCAGAAGCGCTGACATGCCGAAAAAGAAAAAGAGAATATCACCAATTCCTGAGATATACGATACCGATTCGGTATTGATTGGGTGGATTAAAAAGAACAGCGTTAAGTAAAATGATAGCTTTTTATTTTTTAACAGATAGATAAAAAAATAATAGACAAGAATACCGTTTATAATATGCAGTATGAGTTGAAGAAAATGAAACACAAACGGGTTTGCCTGATTAACTGCGTAGGTCATGATCCAGGCGGAAAATAATAATGGTCGGTAATAATGGTTAAAGCGGATTTGGTTTTGCGAGCCGAAGAAATACTGTGGTATATCCCCTATAGAATGTACCTGCTCATTTTGTACAATCTGCAACTGGTCATCCCAGACAAAGCCATTAAAAAGACTGAAGAAAAAAGTGATAAAACCAACAACGAACAAAATAGAAACCGCGGTTCTATTGGTCATACATATAGATTAGCAGATTTTGAGCATAAAAAAATTAGTCTTGGGGTTTAGGACACGACTTCAGTATTTATAGGGCGATAAGAATTTGAATTTTAAAAATAATCGTTATAACAATTCTTCAGGTTTATCGATCATTGCAAAAACAATTTCCCCCTCGGCTGCCACTTTCCCGTCTTTTACTGCTTTTACTTTACTTTTCCCCACATTCATTTTATAAGAAACAATTTCCGCTTCCAGATTAACTCTGTCTCCGGGTTTTATCATTTGCCTGTAAACCATTGTATCTCTTCTCAGTACCCCGATCTTATTTTCATCTCCGCTAACTGCAATACCCGAAAGTTCGGCTAAGGTTTCCATAATAATAGCGCCCGGAACTATTGGAAAAACAGGAAAGTGACCCTTTAAAAATACAAAATCCGGCTGAGATAAATCGGCAAGAATACCGCTTGCTTTAATTCCCGGTTCAACAATCTCAGCCCTTTCCAAAAACATGAATGGTCTTCTGTGTGGCAGTATTTTTTCTATATCTGCTTGCTGTAGAATTCGTCGTTCAGGCGGCATTTATATATTATAATCATTTTAACTTGCTTCAGGAAATACCTGCAACGTCTTTCTTGGCTGTTCTATTCGATCCAGTTGTCTTTGGAAACTTGTAAGAATTTCCTCATCTGCTACTAATTCACCGTTTGCTTTTATTCCGGCATTAATTACTATTTTTCTCTCTCTCGCCCACATGGCATCTGTTTTGTCTCCATTAACTCCATACTTTTTTGAGATATATCTTCTCAGTTGTATGACTCTCTCACGGCTTGACTTTACTTGTATAGCAACCGGGGAAGTGCCGTTTCCAAACTTCACTCTGATATCGCAACCATTCAGATCATCCTTGCTGTATTGAGGAACCCTGGCAGCACTTGTTACAATTGGTAATTTACCTATTAACTCTGCAACGCGTTCTTCGGATGCATTATATCTGTCTGCGCCGTAATTATTTTCCGGACCGGGAGTACAGGAAGCCGCGAGTATTCCCGTATACTTTTTTGTAACCCAAGTCTTTGGCAAGTTTTTACAACATTCTACGGACATTATTTTATGTCATATTTAGTATTGACGGGTTTTTACACCTCGTCAATAAGACAATATGCATCAATACTTTTATAGGCCCCACTGACATGAATAAAATATATTTATAAACTTGATCTTTAGCCTTATTTGATGTAGAATACTAAACACTGTTAATAAACTATGGGTAAAGAATATACAAACCCCGATTACATAAACATTGCCAGAGAAGAATTTCGTGGCATTGCTGCATTAGTACCTGGCATAATGCAACAGGAGGATCCCAGGAGATGGTACCGGGACATGCGAACGAGAGTGCATGCGGTAAAACGCGGCCTTAATGCATTACCTGAAGAGTCAAGTTCATTTTTACGACCAATAGTAGAAAAGGTCTACGGGTCTCTTCGGGAAGAATCCAGGTCCTGGAGAGAAATATATGGGCCCATTGATTTGCAGTCAATTCCCCCGGAAGAATTACCTGCCTTAAATGAAGAGATTGGCCTTCGCGCCGATATGTTTTTAATGGGAGTTTCCCGGGAAATGGCCGCAAATTTTGAATCCTCTCTGAAACCAGTGAAGGAAACAATTATACCCCTTGAAGAATTACTTGCCTCTCACCCTGACCAGTTACGTTCGTATCAGGAACAAAGAGGTAGTATGTCATTTACAATGTTTGGGATTAAACATCCATATTCCGGCGAGTGGCATGATTTCATTCTTCCCTTTACTCCTTCAGTTTTACATAAAGGCGGAGCCGTGAGAGCAGCCCTGGACGTTTTTGCAGATGCCAGGCCTTCAATGGTTGCAAGCGAATTACCGTTTAACGATTTTGATGCGGTATTTGTGGGAGATGAACAACAAGCGCGTCATGAAGCAACTCTCATGGGCGTTGATCCTGATGGAGCAGAAAGCGCGGGAGAATCATTTGACTTCACAAAATTTTGTAATGGACGTGACACAACACAAAACCAAATATGCTTAGGCAGAGACGGATTGCATTTTTCAGACGCTGCTTATAGCTCAGCGAAAACAGGACATACGGAAATTGTCGGGCTGTACATAGCAAATAAAGCAATATATGGAATTGATCAATTGTATAATCATGGGATTCCTTTAGTAAAACCACGGGGATTAATGCGTCTCGTCAAAGCAGTTGCAGAAGGAAAAGCAATAACGTTCGGTCATAGGGACCTTAATAAGTATCAGGATATCGGACTCTATTCGATCTTTTTAGCAAAAAAATGGCAGAAAAGAGAAGATTTCGGAATACTATTGCAAAATGAATTTGAACTGCTTAAGCAAATGGGGCAAGTCAGAGAGGGAGAGAAGGATATTTACGATATGCTGACTCGTGCACATCACGAATATCCTTTTTTTGACATCGATAGTTATATAAAAGATATCTGTGATGTGGCAAGATGGAAGTCCAGGAAATTTGCAAGGCAACTCGATAGAGAATGGGGTTGGTTTAACAGTGTCCCCTCAGGAGTTGAATACCCGAGACACCCCGGCGATACGGACGCCCGTATAATAACCCTTAATGGATTTACGTCGTCGCCTGCTGAAGCTGATAAATTTGTAAAAAGGTGGCCAAGTTTTGTAAACGATTGTCGGATCAGGACAAAAAAATATAACGGCTTAGGAGTCAGTATTCAGGACCGATTATTCTACACGCAGGAAGTAGATATACTTCCGGATGAAGAAATTGAATTGTAGTATTTTAATTTTTCGGGGTGGAAGACGGGTGCTGCCCCCGCGACCTCCAGGTCCACAACCTGGCGTTCTACTGTTGAACTACATCCACCGTATATGATTAGTATAGCATACAAAGTGTGCCTAAACAAACCTCAACTATACTTATAATTGACAATAAGTAGAAATAATCATATAGTGATTTTGTTTATGTCAGCTAAGATTGAAAGGGAACAAAGTAAGACAGATATTGCCGGTATTCAGGCTGATAGACCGCGTATTATTGAACTGGAAAACGAAGCAGTATCTCTTCTTGAAAATCAAGATTCAAAGACCTCACTACTTAGTAAATTTTTTCAGTTTAATGATATCATGATTGATTTACTAGGGGAAATAGATAGTCCGGACAAATCTGATAATAGTAAAAGACTGTCAAAAATATTTCATGTTAAAAAAGGCAAGCATAAAGACTGGAAGGTTTCATTCGGCGTGGGAAATAGCTCAACATGGGTTCAAATTAGAACCGGCGACATTATACAAAAAATCAGTTATTCTCAAAAAAGAGAAGCGCTAATAAAGAAAAAAAAGCTACCTGCGAAGGATAAATCGTTACATGTTAAATATGCGAATCTTTCCCATAAATCTGACTTTTCTTTTGTATCGTTTGTAACAGGCGAAACCAGTCGCTTAAATCCGAATCAAACTATTTATGAGGATTTGTCTTTGGAGCAATTATTGTCGATTTGCACGAGAGTATATCATATGTATGATCCTGCTTGGCGTGATAAGCCAAAACCGTCTCTGTATCCTGCTAATTATCCCTGAAAGTTAAATAATAAGTGGGTTTTTACGCTTTTTTTGATTAAGAGATAATCGATAGCTTGTAGTAAGTGTAGAAAACGCAGAAAGAAAAGAATAATAAGGAACAAAATAATTTTCTTCTGAGGTCTACGCCAATATTTTAAGTTCTGTGGCAAACACATATCATAAATGCCGGGACATTAAAAGAAACAGGTTTTAAACAGTGGCTTATAATTATCCAATACACAATTTTTAACCTCGCAGTTTTCTTATGCCGTCCACGCAAGCTGCGCTGAAAAATACTGTAAGAACACTAAGTGTTACCTGAGGAGAAATTCCCGCGTCTTGTGCTACTTGGAGCATCCTTCCCATACTCAACGGAAAACTGGCTGTGCGTTCAATAATATTTTGTGGACTATAAGCTGCAACAGCTGATACCGCCGCACCGGCAAACCCGAGCCCGGCTTCCACTCTGGCAGCAATAATTTTCCTGTTATTACGGGGTTCTCCTTCCTGCATACCAACGATTTTACAATCCGATTATGTGATTATTGTAATAAAATGCAAAAAAATCCGCAGAGTGAAAAAAACGTGATTTCTACTCCTTTTAAATAATATATCAAAATATCTTCTAAGAACTTACTGAATAATTACAACATTATTACATTTAATCTGTTTATATTTGAAATACTAGTCAATAATGCAAAAATGAAATTATATAAAAAGTTTTCATTATATATTGTAATATTATTACTAATAATTTTTAGCGCTTTTGGACTGCTTCTTATAGCCCATTCAAGCCAAGCTATTAAAAACACTAATTCTGCTAGTTTGGAAATTTTTACACAACAGGTTTGGATACAAACAGGCAATAGTAAAGTTCAGGCCAAAAATGGTGACAGCGTAAATATAGGTGAAAGTGTAATAACAGGTTCAACTGGCAGAGCACAATTACTCTATTCCAATCATAGCGTGACTCGTATCAATGTAAATTCTGAGTTTGTACTGAGCAGGAACGATACAAATCCTGTCCAGATAGAAATTGATCTTATAAAAGGCAGTATCTGGTCCCGTGTTGCCAAGCTTTTAGGCAAAGACGTTTACCAAACAAAAACCGCTACGGTAATCGCAACAGTTCGCGGTACTTCTTATGAGTTAGGTATTATGCCTGATGGCAATGATGAAGTAATTACTGCAAAACACACTGTAAATGTAACATGTGTAAACGCTACGCAAAAAGGTAATGTGCAAACGAATAATAAATTTATACTTAATTGTAAAAACGACTCACTCTTTCAAATACAGCCATTAACTCAGCAGGATATTACAGATCCATGGTATTTGTTTAACATACAACAAGACAAATTACTCGATGCACGTTTTGGCGCAGGGACATATAATGATGAAGATCAGCCGTTAACGCCGACTTTGACCCCGATTATATCGGGGTCAACACCCGAAGTAACCCCAATTCCAAGTTTAACTCCAACAACTCAACCAACAATTTACTCGGAAAGTCCAACAACTACTCCTTCGTCCACCCCGACTCCTAATTCCTCAAATACGCCAACACCGACTACTAATTCTTCTCAGAGTGTGACACCGACCCCGACAATAATACCTACGCCAACACCGACATTGATACATACTCCTACAATTACACCTATGCCATCACCGACATTGACACCGACCCCGACACAAATATATCTTTACTAATAAATGAAACAAAAATTTATATATAGCCTAATTGTTTCTTTTATTACTACATGTTTCTTCAGTCTGCTATTTTTAAATGGTTTTTTTATCTCCTGGCAAAATAAACTTGCTGATACATTATTTTTAGCACAAAAATCTTTTACTAATATTGTACTTATTACTATTGATAACAAATCCATTCAATCAATCGGCCGTTTTCCCTGGAACAGATCTGTTTACGCCAGGCTGCTTGCGGTTTTGGGCAGCAAACCGGCTGCAATTGGTATTGATATCGCATTTCCGGAAAAAAGTACGGGTAGGGAAGATACTCTCTTTGCCAGTGAGCTCACTAAACATGCAAACGTCGTGCTGCCTATAGAAATGAATAACCCAATTATTAAAGATTCGTTTATTGATGCTGATTCGCTGCAGCTTCCCATACAACAATTACAAGACGTAGCTAAACTTGGTGTCGTGAATACCATACCGGATGATGATGGTATTACCAGAGAAACACCCATGAATATTCGGGTGCATGGAAAGCGATATGCGAATTTTTCTCTGTCTCTTCTACAAATTTATTACAAAAATGATACAACTAAGTTAAAACAACTTTCTCAAATTCCACTCAACCGGGGACTGATGAGAATAAATTTCGCCAGTACTCAGAATACATTTGATAAGTATTCTTTTATAGATATAATCAGAGGTAAAATTTCAGCCAATGTATTCACTAATAAAATTGTATTAATCGGAGCAACCGCTCCGGATTTACATGATACCCAGTTAACGCCAATCTCAAATGGGACTCCGATGAGCGGTGTTGAAATACATGCAAATACCTTGCAAACCATTGAGAGTCAAAGATTTTTACAAAGCGAAACTCCTATCACAACCATCAGTACCATACTCTTCCTGTCGGCGTGTTTACTGTTTATTTTCACATTTTTTAGCCTGATGCCGGCTACAGGACTGAGTATACTTTTTTTTGTTATATTCATTATCTATATCTTTTTTTCCTTTGACCATGGAACTATTCGGAATATTGTTTACCCAATACTTAGCATACTAGTAACCTATATCCTGCAATTAATCTATAACTACTTTATTGAAAATAGGAACAGACGTTATCTAAGACGTGCATTTTCCTATTATGTTTCTGAGACCGTATTGGAAGAAATTTTAAGTACACCTGCCAAACTCACCTTGGGAGGAGCTAAGAAAAACATTTCAGTACTTTTTTCCGATATCGCCGGATTTACGACTATTGCCGAAGAACTAAAACCTGAGGCACTGACAAAACTATTAAATGAATATCTAACAGAAATGACAAAAATCGTTTTTAAAAATAGGGGAGTACTCGATAAATATATCGGGGATGCGGTGATGGCATTTTGGGGCGCACCAATTTATGAAAAAGAACACGCATATTTGGCATGCAAAACAGCTCTTGAGATGCAGGAAGCGATAAAGGAATTACAAAAAGATTGGCCAACAAATAAAAATGCCGTGAGGTTTCAGGTAAGAATTGGTATCAATACCGGTGATATGGTTGTGGGAAATATGGGTTCCGAGACTCGATTTGATTATACTCTCATCGGTGATAATGTGAACTTAGGTTCTCGCCTCGAGGGAATTAATAAAATTTACGGAACAAGTATTATTATCAGCGAAACGACATATAAGCAACTGGAGCAAAAAGTAATTGTCAGATTCCTCGATACAGTCATAGTGAAAGGCAAAAGTAAAGGTATGGGTATTTATGAGTTGCGGGGTCTTGGAACGCCGGACGATAAAGAAGCCGAATTTTTACACGAATTTGAAATTTCAAGAAAACTCTATGAAAAAGGAGAATTTAAAAAAGCACTTCCGGGATTCCAAGCAGTTCAGAAATACAATGTAAACGACACCGTCACGAATTTATATATTATTCGCTGTAGTGAACTTATAAAAAATCCTGCTAAGATCTGGGACGGCATTTATCAGGCAACAAGTAAATGAATTCAGAAATCAAGATTTGTGCTTGAAGATTATACCATATAACGCAAATTTACCTGTTTGTAGGAATAATATTGTTAATAATGCGGTTCTATCCCCTTCAGTGTCTCATAAAAACCTGAGGCTTTCACTAATTTAATACCTGCCTTTTTTTATTTTCTTCTTAATGCAACTTGCTTCTAATATTTCTTGTGTGTTCTATAAGTTTGTCAACTGAAAAATGATCTGTATCAGGTGTATATATTTTAGGAGTTTTCTCTGTATCTAAATATATATCTACATCGCCCATATGGCCTAATAATCGAGACACGCCAAGCTCATTTGCTTGAGGCACAAGGGCTCGCAAGTTGTCTGCCACTTTTTTTCTTAGGGTAAGTACCTTATCTAAATGTTTATGCGAATCTTCACTCATTTCTTTTACTATATCTCCTACTACTGCATAATCAGGATTCTTGCCCCATTTTTCCAGGAAAGCCATATTTTTTCTGGAATTTTCCAAGAATCTACGCGTAACTATATCCTCATTAAATATATGCTGTGCAGCAACTACTAATTCTCCGATTGCCTTTATTCTTTCAGGATCACAGGCCGCAAATGACTTAGGATTTTCAGAAAGATATACGGAATATTCGCTAAAGTAGGATGAGGAAAACGAACTATTAGTATGGTTCTCAATTGCGAAGTTAAGTTCGGTATTCAAACTAATTCCCTTTTGTTCGCTGCGAGGCCTTTCATAATATTTAAAAGAACGGCGAAGTTTCTCATTATCGTAATCATAATAACCATATTTAATCTCCTCATACCTTTCATGTTGTGGAACAGTTATGGATCGAAGCATAGCCGGCCCATATCCAGTGCCCTTTACCCAATTAATAGCATCAATTATTCGTTGCTCTTGAGGAGAAAAGGCAGGCGGATATCCAAAATCTGTTTTGAACTCAGTACTAAGTGATTCAAGCAGCAATGCCCGTTCAATTTCTGGTAAATTTTCTATTGCAGCAACGAGTTCTTTCTGATCCCACCGATTACTACGTATTAATTTACCGATATTAAACCGGGAAGCAGCATTAATCTCCTGCACTTCCAAATCTCCCTGTTCTCCTTGATGTATTATGTGTCCCAAAATAATCCCGTTTCTTAACAGAGCAGTTAGCGCATCTATTGTCCCAACCCCTCCCCCGCTGCTCCATAAATTTTTCTCCAAGTCACGTTTTGAAACGCCATGCGTAGTTAGTTGTTTATTTGCTTGATTTATAAATTCGTCTATCTCTCCATCTTCCAAGTCCAAGCCGGTAGTAATCCTTTGTAAGTGTTGCTGCAAAGACTCTGCAGATGTATCGATTGCATCTCTTGACGAACCAAGCTCTCCGTTTGATGCCGAATAAACTGCAGCTTCCTGAGCAGGATTTAAAGCTTTACTTTCAGCTCCTTGTTTCTGCGTTGGCTTCACCAACTCTTCTGCACCGTTTATAAAGTTAATATCTGCATCCAGTTCATATGTGGACACTTTTGTTTTCCAGTCATGATTATATTTTATAAGGTGAGAATAGGGGTATGTTCTTTCACTCTCAAACGACGACCTAAAGTACTCATTAAGGTAGGCTAAGGTTTGCCTTGCAGTTAGTTGTGGAATTTCTCTTTCACGCTTTGGTAAAGCAGCTGAAAGATCATCGATTGTAAATGGTTTACGTGGATTATTAATAAAAACTTTTAAGAGATCTACGCCGATATTTGGAACAACAATTTCCTTTCCCTGATAACCAACACACATCTTCCTAGCTTTAAATCTTAAGTCAAGAATATTTGGATTTGGACCGATTAACTCTCCAGTCATATTTGTGCAAAGTGCGCACATTATATCTTATAAAAAACTACTTAACAAGACTTGATTAGCTATATATTTTTTAAAGCTCTGCCTATGTTAGTAACTTAAATAAAAAATTAGTTGATATTAGGTAGAGTTTAATACCTAAATTTCGAGTATCTCGGATCGATGCCCACATTTTGAGGCTAATTTTTAAGTGTACCCCTGGGTTACGCAATATCGAACACTTTTGGATTCATTCATTGAAACGTATAAACAACTTCATCGATATGTTCAAATCGTATCATATGTATAATTGTATAATTTCCTTCTTCCACCTGGGTATAGTATAATAACACTATGGAAAATGTTACAAATTCAGGAGAACAAGTAGAAACTATAAAAAGCAAAGCTAGACATTTAGTTAAAGGCAGTTTAAGCAATAAAACTCTTGATTTAGCCGCTGTTCCCGAAATTATTGACGAAAATGGTCCATTTGATCCCCATAAAGAAATAACTAGTTCTGATTGGAATGCAATGCTTCATGGCTTACAAGAGTTTAAAAGTCGACAAAGTTCTTATTACCCCGAGCAGGCTGCATATATGGCTACTATTTTCCCAGAGAGTAAATCAATATTAGGATTTGACAAACATATGTGGGAAGCAACAAAAAAAAATACGGTAGAATATACTCAGGATACCTTTACTGCCCTAGAATATGCACATTTTGCTGAACTATTAATGAGAATATTTCCGGAGCGAAGAGACGAATTATTGATTGATCAAATGTATCCACAATTACAACATGCGTTAGACCATCTTACAAACCCAAACGAGCGAAGAATTCGAGCTCCATTACCATTAGCAACTTCTATGTTGAGACTGTTTCCTGACCGAAGAGAAGAAATATTAAATGGTAAAAAACCGCAATTATTAAAAGGGATAGGTAGTCACATAGCTGAGGAGGAAACAATGAATATAGCTAAATTTCGTCATCCAGATATGGGAATTCATGCAAATGGAGATAATTTATCTGATGAGTTAGTAAGTGCAATGTATATATTCCCCGATCAGTTTGCTTCTTTGGATCTAAATAGTTTTTTATGGCGAGATATGAGATCTTCTTTACAAAATACACGAGATTTGCAGGCAATGCATTCTGGTTTGCTTTTATCTGACGAGTGGAAAAGATTTACTCATCACGCTGCCAATATGACAGAACTTGCTAGAGGAAAAAGTGAGCTGGCATTGGGAATAAATCAAGAACCTCTTAATCCTACTCAAAAAATGCTTCCTGAAAAAACAAAGGACAAAATTTGACAAGAACCCTGAGGGGAGTCGAACTTTTTTAGCCTCAAATAATATCTTACAGTTGAAGATTATATAAATTTAGCCTCGTGTACCCCTGTTGTCCCACAGTTGGAACTCCACTCCTTCTGGAGAGCCTATTTCGGCTTACCTTAAAACTTCAGAGGTTTGGTTTTATTTACTGTAACGGTAAGGTAATACCGCCGGAGGAGGCAATTATATGAATATCTTCTGTAGGGGACATTCTAAATCTATTATTGATAATATGCCTGTGTCTTCTTTATTATCGGAAATATCTATACTCTGCTTTTAAGATCAAACAACAGATCGCGGACTAATGTAGCTTTTATATGATCCTTTTGTTGGTTATTTAGTAACTCCCCAAGTCCTTCTAAAATTGTATTGGGATTTACTGTATTTTCTATAATATCAATAAGATCGGCAAAATATTCACTTGTATTTTTCCCAGTTCTCATCCTAACGATTTTCTCGTTAATTGGAAAATCCTTGACGAACATAAAATGCGCGTCATATAAATCTCTGTTTTGTAACTTTTTCCTATCGGTTATGGCGCATAGTTTATGAGCAAACATACATTCCGGAGACAAAGTTGGAATAGTAATACCATAAAAATTTTTATTAATATATGTGTCAGGGTAATCACGCTTACTCATTTCTATTTTTACTCTCTGTTCCCCTTTTTCATAACTTCCTAACCAAAACCAAGTAAAATGTTTATTCACCTGGTCATCAATGATCAAATACTTCTTTATAATATTTGATACTGCTTCTTCAGGTAATGTTTCTGAAATGACATTAAAATCAAGATCAACGGAAAAACGATCTAATTCATAAAACATGTAGAGACACGTACCGCCTTTAAAAGCAAGTCTCCCTTGTAATTCAGGAGTCGTATATATATCTCGTAAAATATTTTTTAATATTTGTTCGTATTTCTTCCGATCTAACATATTATTTCTGTGCATTAATAACTTTAATAAGTGCGTTCACTTCATTCTCTAATCTCTTATTTCCATAAATTTTTGATATCAGCGAAAGCTTTTCCGCGTCAACACCAAGAAGATTATCAAAATAAAAACCGGGGAAGACGTATAAACAATCACAAATAGTTCGTTCTTTATCCGCTATAATGTATCTGCCATTATCGGTTAATCCTAGCTGAGAATAGAAGATCGTTTCCTTAGCTTTATGATAGATATAATGTTGATCATTTATTGTATATTTTTTACTCCGTAAAGATATTGCATATATCGTTTCATAATATTGAAACGTTAATCCATGCATTTGGCTTGCGGTATATAAAGAAATATATGATAATGGAACAAGTTTTTGAACAATATCCAAGGGAGTGTAGTCTTGCCCATACGCGTATACACCCTTAGAAATATGTAGTAGCCGCTTTTCTCTCAAGTAATATTTTATACGCTCAATGAGTTTTCTTCGTTCAGAAATTTTCCACAAAATTGATAAATCTTCTATTGTAAATACCTTTTTCCCAGAAGTTGCCAATTTCTCTATATTTGTAGTTTGATGCTCCATAGGGTAGTATTCCTACCCTATACAATATCAAGTAGCTTTATAATTGTCAATATACATGTCGTGACTATCAATAATGACAAACTACTACCCTAATCTTACTATAGGTCTGTAGTACGCCTGCTGTCCCACAGTTGGAACCCCTAGCCTCCTTGACAGTCTAATTCATCTTAGCTTAAAACTTTAGGAATTTGGTTTTGTTTACAACAAATATATTATTACAAGTTACCTGTTAAAAACGTCCTGGGATTTACCGGTATTCCATAGGCGTTGATCTGAAAATGTAAATGCGGACCTGTGGCGTTGCCTGTCTCTCCTTCATAGCCGATAATGGTATTTGTGTCAACAGTTGTTCCAACCTTTGTTGTAACTGCCTCCATATGGCCGTACAAGCTCGTTACATGACTTCCGTTGTCAATAACGACATAATTCCCATATCCCAGGCTATCTTCTCCCGCAAACGTCACAGTACCTTTAGCAAACGGGTGTATCGGATCTCCTTGAAGGCCTTGTGGGTTGGCAATATCAATACCGGTGTGGAGTATCTGGTATGGAGGGTCGGGTTGTCCAAATTCAAGCGTCACGATACCCGTTGCGGGCCACGCCATTGACTCAGTAAAATCTGAGGTTGTCCCATCTAAATTATGGATCTCAACCGTGTTAGTCGTGAGGTTGAGTGTGACGAGTTTGTCAGAAACGACTTGGAATCCAAAATTTGTTAATACGACTATACCGATAATGGGAAGGAGAAGAATAAAAATAAAAACACCGGCAACAATTTTAAATTCAAAGCGATTGGAAAAAAGAGCGAATGCAACATATGGCATGGTGTTTTATATGTATATCTCCTTCGGATCGGTAGTTAAAAGCGGATGTTCTTTCTCCGATGCTACGACTTTGACGGCTACGTGATTCTGATCGGCAATGATTAACGCTTCGCCCCGCTCACAGGTTAGGAGAAATTGTGATTCGTATTCACTCAAATGAAATTCCTGTGTGACCTGTTTAATTGTTGTAGTGTCCTGGCGCATGAGGATACGAAGGGAAGACTGACTGGCAATGGCTCTCCCATAATCTTGTTTGAGGAAATCCTGTGCCTGTTGGGAAATAATGGTGACTCCCAGGTAATATTTCCGTGCTCGTCGGACTAATCCGGCAATAAATCTGGCTGATTCAACGTGTTCCAAAAGCATCCAACCTTCATCTATCACGAGCATACGTTTTTGTGGATGAGATTTCACCTGTGACTCAACAAAATTAGCAATGACCACCATCATAATTTGCCTGAGAGATTCATGAAGATCTTTTATATTGAAAACGATAAGACGATTCTCAAGTTGTATATTTGTCTGTTCATCAAAAACTGTCGATAGTGATCCTTTGACAAACCGTTCCAATCTATTGCAAATATCTTTTTGCTTCATTGTTTTAAGAGTTTTATATAAGTCTTTGACTAATGGGAATTCCTGGTGTTTTGCATTCATTTTTTTCTTTCCATTCATTGTGAAGCCAAATTCTTTGTAGGTCAGAAGTATTGCCTTATCCATTACCGCCCGCTCTTCGGGAGAGAGTCCTTCAACCATAAGGGAAATAATTTCGGTAAGATTCTGAATATGTTCAGATAAAACATTTTCACCATTTTGTGTAATAGAAAAATCAAAAGGATTTATTTTCTCCTTACTGGTAGCGGATAGTTTAATATACGTTCCCCTTACAGATTTTGCCAGTTGTTTGTATTCCCGCTCAGGATCAATAACAATCACCTTTGTCCCCTGCATGAGCTGTCTGAGGATTTCAACTTTTGTGGTGTAACTTTTACCGGATCCGGATTGAGCAAAGATAATGGCATTGGCATTATTGAGTGAAAACCTGTCGACAATAACCAGCGAGTTATTTGATTTGTTAATGCCATAGAGTATTCCTGCCTCCTGCACAAGTTCTGAAGAGACAAAAGGAAAGGTTAGTGCGCCGGAGGAGCTGTCTAGATTTCGCCTCTGAGAGAGCAGGTTTTCTCCCCTCGGGAGTACCGATTGTAACCCTTCAATCTGCTGGTAGATTGCGGTTTTTATATAAAACAACCTGGTTGCCATAACCGTTTCTAAAATCTTGGTGATTTTATTAAGTTCCGATACAGAGTCGGCAGTAATAGTCATGTAAATGGAAAACTGAAACAGCTTTTCTTTTCCCCGTTGAATATTGTTTTTAAGCAGAATTGCCGAATCCAGGGGATCGGTAATTTCAGAACCAACTAACCGTCCGTTTTTAATCATCGCCCGTTTTGTTGCTTCAAGCTCAGTTATTTTTCTGTTCAGTTTTGGCAGAGCAAGGAGTGGATCAACTTTTTCAATATGATAGGAGATGTCGATGTTGTAGTTAAAGTTGATAAGCATACTAAGCCATCCCGTACCGGCAACATAGGGAAACCCGCTGATAAACAGTGTACGGACAAACTTTTCTCCCATTGACAAGTAACTGCTATTTTCCATCAGTCCCGAGTACGAAATTAAATCAATCTGGTCCTGTTCGCCGAAATTAAACTGAAATGATTTTTTCAATAATTCTTTTTTCTTGTTTTTGTATTGCAACTTTTTTTGCAAGCGTTTCATTGTCCTTTTTAAATGAATTCGCTTTGCGTTTTGCAGCGGTTGTAATGAAATATCGGTTAGATTAAACATATGATGTTTTAAGCAGCATATCAATTGTTTGTCCTTTTAACGCCTGTGTTTTTATTTGGTCGGGATTGTAAAAAGAATAAAACAAATCAAGAAGTTCCAGGCTTGTTAGCTGTCTTGCTTTCATACCGAGTTTCTCGATACCCTTGCTGACAATATCCCGTTCTAAATATAAATGCTCCTTAATTGTTGTAAAATCATTTTTTCCCGTGTTGTTAAAGGGAACAATAACGTAAAACCGGCGGGAAAGAATCTTGTTGCCGCGGACCATTTGTTTAATAAACGTACAATAAGTATCAATTTGCTCTCTGTATATTGCTTCTTTTTCCTCTGTTCCTTTGATTTGTATTTGCTGGGTGTAGGAATCAATATCCATTTCCCTGACCCTAATAAGGATTTGCAGAGAGGAAGGCAGAGAATTTAAAAAGTTCTGGAAGCTATCAATTATAACATCCTGTTCTTCCTCGGATTTTAATTCGAAGTTAATCGAAGAAGTTTCCAGAACCAGACGGTACTGGTTATTCGGTAATATCAGTATATTATCTTTTACTTCTTTAATCCGGATTTGCCGGCGGGAGCCGACTTTCTTATTTGATTTGTTCAATGCCAACATTTAGCCCTCCTTTTTTGTTTGTTTTTATTGAGAATATATACTTAGGGCTGAGAATGAGCTGCTCCAAGCGGATAATATCAGAAAATACGATTTTTTTAAGGGAGATTTTTTCAACCTTTTTGTCTTTTGCCCTTTTAAGTAAGCGGAATTGCCTTTTCTCAGTTACCGGCAGATATATGTCCCGCCCGTACGCATCATTTTTGTTATACACATAATATTTCGGCCTGAGGTTATACCTAAGTAAAATACAAATCCAGCTTAGAACAACTTTCCCTTTTATTCTGAGAGCAAGGGTAAGACTGATAATCGCGGCAATGAGCGCGGCGGCAATTTTTACAATGCTTAGATGCAGCTTTGGCGGAAGGATGATAAATTCAACTGTTGACAGGAAAACCGGAATCATAAGCAAGATAATCTGTGTTAAATTGAGGCTTCCCGCAATCCTGTCCTCAACGGTTGTAATCTGCGCCGGAATAATTCTGGTTCTCACGCGTTAACGTACCTCCTTCGCCGTACTGCGTCATCGTCATCGGTTTGTTGTTGTTGTTGTTGCGACCCGGCATTTTCCCCCTTACGGCTTGTCATAGTATTAAGCATTTGTCCGCCCATATGGATTAAAGCACCCATTCGGGAGGTATAGAACATCATTTGGAATAACCAGGTGGGAATTTTAAGAAGGGTTAGAAATAGTCCTATGGCAATGACAATTGAGAGAAGTGAGCTGTCCGGATTATCGGGGATAGCCAGAAAGGAGGAAGCAAGTTGTATGACAACCACGTGCACAAAAATAATAAAGACGGTAACAAAGTATCCCTTAACCGCTGCCTCGGCAAAATCCGAGAACTTGGGGACTGCCCACATGAGAAAGATAAAAGGAGAGAGGACGCCGGCCAGGACAACGAGAATAAGCCTGACAATATACATAAAAAGGAGGATAATTGCCACGATCAAAAAGATGATAAAAAAGATTAAAGTAATTATTGGTGTATGCCCGGTCAAAACACTCACAGGACTTATGGCATTGACCACCCATGCGTGGCTCAAACCCCCTGTTGTGTTAATCACCTCACTAACCAGTGCGTTGCAGGTGGTAATAACGTAGTCGCAAAGAAACAGGGAGACATTCGCGCCTAAAAATGCCAAACCGATACGGGGAAGTAGGTGTTTAAGCTCTATCTCCTCAAAGCCAAAGGTTGAAGCCGACATAAAATGCAACCCTAAAAGAGCAACAACGAGAACAAATAACGAATCAACAATTCCCAGGCTTACTGTCCAGAAGTGAAATACAACTGAGTTGCTAAGTAAACTTGGAGTTGTGGTTAGATAACCTATAATCGCATTCACAATTGGCTGTGTTGCGCTTTGCACTATGTTTTGCATCAGTCCTGTAATTGCGCTGATAAGAACCTGTGCAATGGCGCCCGTTGGACTTTGGGCTGCAATGGGAATCAAACTGGTTGCTAAGGAGGCAGCGGGTGAGACGGGGGCAATAAGGGCATTTTGCAAAAGAGAGACAACAACATTTGCCGAAAGAACAAGAGAAAGACCTATGAGGGCATTTCTGATAGTTTTCCTGGCCTGCTCCAACGCTTCCGGATGGCCGGTTGAGGTGATGTATTGGTATCCTCCTTTAATTAAGAAGAGAATCGCTGATGCCGATGCTAAAAGAGTAAGAATCTGAAGGGTGTCACTTGTGTAGTTGGTAATGTCCGCTCCTGCCGCAAATACAGGCGGAACGACAAAAAGAAAGAGAGTAGCTCCATAAAGTAAGATCTTCTGCTTCATAACTTGTAATTCCTATTGACTTGCCTGCGCCGTACCGAATGCTGTCGTCGCAAGATCGGTTATAATCGTTGATAATACAAACGCTCCCAAAACTATTGCCAGTCCGATTGCCGAGTAAAATATAGTTTTTTTGGACCGGTCTAACGATTCCGGATTACCGGATGAAGTGATATACCCCACTCCTCCCCAGACAAAAAAACCGGCTGCTACTAAACCTGCCAGTGTGACAAGAACCGAGATGATGCTTTGGATAAAGGTTTGAATCTTCGTAACGTCTGCTGAGGCGGCAAACGCCGGCGTCGCAGTTATAAGAGACGTAAGTACTAACGATGACAGAAAGATTAGTTTTCTCATGTTCCTCCTTTCTTCTTAGGATTTTTCTTACAAAAAAGCTGCTCATGACGAGCAGCAGTAATTGAAAAGATTATACAGAAAAATATACGAAATGCAAGGGGATTTTTCATTATTCGTTATAACCGGTCGTTTTTTTCTGATAAGATCAATAATCTAAAACGGAATATCCGCAGTCATATTTTCTTTTGTTGCAGAGTTTACTATAAAATGCTCTTACATTTATTTATAAAGGGTACTACTTTTTAAAAAGAGAGTTGAAATATTCTTAAAAGTGAACTACTCTAATAGGGGGTTAAGAATTTTACTGAGATTTACAGTAGGAAATAAAATGAAAAGATATTTGCTTCAAAAATTGGCTCTTTTAGTGATCGGGTTTTTTATGTTCCCCTCTGCTTCTTTTGCTTATACAACCAATATGAACGCCTCAGTTGTTTTAGGGCAAACAAGCTTTAGTACGAATTCTACAGGTACAACCTCCAGTACTCTTAACGGTCCTAGAAATCTTACTATTTGTAATGGTAAGTTAATTCTTGCTGATTTAACTAATTCTCGAGTACTTATTTGGAATTCTATACCAACACAGAACGGGCAAGCAGCAGATGTCGTAGTCGGACAACCTGACTTTACAAGTAACACGATAAATAATGGTGGTATTAGCGCTGCAACATTGAATAAGCCGTTAGCTGTCGGCTGCTTTGGTAACAAACTATTCATTGCCGATACAGAAAATAGTCGTGTTTTGATTTATAACTCGATTCCTACCTCAAATGGAGCCTCAGCAGATGTCGTAGTCGGACAACCTGATTTTTCTCATAACACTGTCAATAATGGCGGAATTGGAGCGAATACATTAAATAGACCACATGGAGTAACGTCGGATGGACAAAGATTATTTATTTTAGATGCCGATAATCGACGACTACTCATATTCAATTCAATACCAACCACAAATAATGCATCGGCAGATACTGTGATAGGGCAGACAAATTTTACAAGTAATGGCATAAGTTGTTCGGCTAGCGGGTTTGATCATGAAGCACTCGGTGTATACGTATATGGAGGTAAAATTGTCGTTGCACAAACGTTTTTAACTAGCCTGGGCGCCTCTGGTCACAGAGTTTTAATTTTTAATAGCATTCCGACGAGCAACGGCGCTTCCGCTGATGTTGTCATTGGCCAGTCTAGTTTTACTGATTGTTCATCATATGCAGGCACTGCAGCGAATACCGTAGATAGGCCTTTTGGAGTCTTCGTAGATTCTAAAGGTAGACTCTATATTGGTGATAGAGGAAATCAAAGAGTTTTAGTTTTTAATACAATTCCCTCATCAAATAAAGCTTCCGCAGATTTGGTGATTGGTCAACCTAATTTTACTAGCAATAGTGTAAATCAAGGACAAGCTTCTCCTGGCGCAAATACTTTAAATGGTGCTGCTTATATTACGGGTACAGACACACAATTATTTATTACAGACAGTACGAACAATCGTGTCCTCATTTACAACGACATAACGAGTAACCCATCAATGTCCCTCGGCAACAACATCTCTTCCTCACCTAATGGGAATAATAAATTGCGTTTCACCGGAAGTGCCTCTGTAGATTCTCCCTACA
The DNA here is from genome assembly GCA_963790825.1 of Candidatus Levyibacteriota bacterium. Taxonomy (GTDB): domain Bacteria; phylum Patescibacteriota; class Microgenomatia; order Levybacterales; family UBA12049; genus CAWBPM01. The sequence goes on from CAWBPM010000002.1 coordinate 305,361, forward strand.
CCGTCAAAAGTGTCCAATATCAAATCAATGGGGGTGGTTGGAATAATGCAACACTGACAAACAGCAATGCACAAACAACCTCCTTTTACTTTGACTTCTCACCAACTGACAACAACTATTCTGGAGACGGGTATACCATCCAAGTACAAACGACAAGCAACAATCAGGATGTGAAGAGCAACGGCTTTTATTTCACCCCATTCAACTTGAATAGTCCAGGAAACAATGCATATACCACCAGTACCACACCCACTTTCTCTTTCTCCATCAACCAAGGGAGATTCACAGACCTCTCCAGTAACCTCGATCACTTCCAAGTGCAAGTACAAAAGATTAATGATGTCAATGGTAACCATTTGAGTAGTAGCTGGCAAACTTACATTGACAACATCCCCGTCAGTTTCCAGAATAATAAGAACAATTCACAGAATCTGCAACAAAACAGCAGCAATACATATGAAACGACTAAATTCCTTGCTACCTACAGTAGTGACAACAGCAACATCAGTGTTTATGCCAAACCAATTGACAGTACAGGCAACACCACTGGAAATACCTCATTTGACCAGGGTGGAACAGTCCTGTCTTCTGGAACTTACCAATGGCAGGTAGTTGCTATTGATAAATCAGGACACCAACAAACAACAGGCAGTAATACCCTTCGAGTCAATAGTCTGATTACCAATACAACCGGAGCAACAATTCACTTTCCCCTTTCTATTCTCTATCTTTCAACTCTTGGCAACGTGAATCTCTCAACGGATTATTCCCAAGGAATCAAATCAACCTATACTATCTATAATACTGCACCAACCTTCTACGGGATTGCCTATGCAGGAGCAACAGTCACCCTTACTCTAACAGACAGTGTATGTGTCACATCGTCCTCAAGCACAACACTATGCACAAAAACCTATACTACAACTGCAAATCCTGATTCGAGATTTGGGATCAATATCCCAACGGGAGATTTAAATAGAAACAAAACGTACACTGTTAACATGAATGTGACACAGAACGGGAACTATAATGAACTGCCTGAGTTTTCCCTCAAAGTACTCTAAGCTAGACTGGCTAACCTAACAGTCAAAATGGACGAATAAAGAAAATGTAATTACGGATGGATGTATCCGGAATGTCGAAATTTGCATCCGGACATTTTTGTCAGGGGAACCTTGGTAAAGTAATCCCTGAAATCAAACTGTCTACCGCTGTTTTCAATAAATTCATTGATTTCGTATTTAATTTCCTAACTGATATATAATAACTAACAGACAAAGATGACAAAGGAGCTTTTAACATCCCATCCCAGAAGGATCAATTTGGAAGAGGTTGATAAGTCACTGACTAGAGTAGTTGTGCACTGGAAAAGAATTGATAACGAGTTAGATAGTATGAAAATCGGTAGAAAAGAGCCTCCCTTTACTATGCAAGTGAAAGACCAGATGATATCAGGTTATGTTCATTTAGATGACTTACTTTCCCAAGGTGTAAGACCATTTTCAGATGAAAGTATCTCTGAAATGCTTAAATTTAACAACAGGATTCATTATGGTACGGATACACAATTAATGACAGAATATGACTCTGCAATCTCAGCCAATGCAGAAAGATATTACAAACGAATTAATCCTATCAAGGACTGGTATGCAGCACATGAAGTCAAAGGGCATCATCCGTATGAATTGGCTGCTGAAATATACGTAGCGATTTTAGGACGTCCACAGTTGTTTATAGAAGGAAATCACAGGGCAGGGACTTTAATAGCCGATTACATCCATGCTTTTTTCGGACATCCGATATTTGTGCTTACAGTGAGAAATGCATTAGACTTTTTTGAACCGGCTGGTAAAATAAAACATTTTTATAAAGCATCCGCTTGGCAGAAGCTAAACCCGCCAGAGTATAAAAAACGGTTCGGAAAGTTCTGGAGAGAGCATATTGACCATAGGTACTTGTTGCCAGAATAATATACTTGAATTTATTGAAAAACAAAGTATAATGCGAAACGGAATCTTATATGAGCCAAGAAAGAAAATGCGGGCAGTGTAGTTTTTTTGATCCAATGCAGGTAGACAAAACAACACCCTTCGGCGCAAAAAATTTAGATAATGGTCAGATAGTCCGAAAGGGTGTATGCAGAGTCAATAAAGGATTGCGTTTCGGAATATTGGATGAAACAAGAGATTGCAGACAGCAACCACCTCAGGAGCATTTTATTGCAATAAATAGTCGGCAGAAGGTAAATTCCTGTCCCACAAATCCATCATTGTCTACCTCAAACTAACATGTAATAGCAGAGACTAATCTGAATAATTATCTTTTGAAATGTTTGCGTGATTTTCTTAACCCATCTGTACCGTGAGTGTATTTTATAACTCCACGAAGTTGTCTCTTACCCGATTCTTTATCTCTACGGAATACTGGATACATCATACCGTTTTTATCAAGGTCTATTTCTTTTACGATTCTTTCTTCCCCAGCCGTGTTCGGTTTTCTGACTCTATAGTATTTCCCTTTTCCATCGGGAAGAACATATAGAATATGGCGAGTCCTACTATCCTCTCCGGGGAAAAGGTCACGCATGTCCAGATCCATTACCTCACTTGAATAGTTTCCGGCTTTAAGTAATTCATTGACTGCTAAATCGTCTGCCTGTTTATCAACTGTATCAATTGGTTGCTTTGCCCAAAAAAGTTCAATTGTCATGCCTGAGAGTATATCACATAACTTTAAATTACTAATTTATAACAAGTGTAGTTTACTACTTGATTTATTTTTTATTGAGTACTATCTTTATTAACAAGACTTAAGAAAGTAATACTTTATCTTAGGTTGTTTGGTACAGATTGAACTTGACAGTCAATCTCTGCCTAAAAATCCCCGCATGTTTTAGACAAAGCTCTTAAGTAAACAGAATATTATAGATTCTAAAAAGGTTTCGGGGCAGCCGGTATTATTTAGCTATACAAAGAATAGCATTAAGAATCCTAATATTTTCTAGTTTATTAATTAATTTCTTGAAATAGACAAGTTTCTCCGTTGGCAAGACCAAGTATCCCGACATGAATAAAAAATTGTTTCCAATTATTTCCTAAGGCAATTCCTAAGTTTTCTTCTCCCTTGAATTTATCACAGCGGTAAGTTTTTATTTCGCTATTATACGAAATAACAAGCTTATAATCGTGATTATATTTATTTAAATAACTTAAAGTTTGTATATCTCCGTCTCTTTTGTAAGTTGTTAAATCTGGTTCATACACTACTGACCCCATTTCTCTTTTTCCTTCCTGGTTTATTCTGTACATTGCAACGAAAACATTGTAGGAAAATACGTTTAGTTCCGGTCTGTCTTCTATAGCCAAGGGTCTTGGTATAAAAGAATATAGGGAACCATTTTTTATATCCATAATATTTCATCCCCCTCCACCTTAAAGATTTAAGACCTTTAGTTTGTTTGTTTAATTTCATCAAACAAATAGGTTTCTCCTTTTGCAAAACCCAGTAACCCGACATGTAGAAAAAATCGTTTCCAATCATTCTCCCCGTCAGCACAGCCTACAATTTTATCCTTATTGTATTTAGCGCAACTGTAAGTATTCTTAACGGCATTAAAAGAAATAATAAGTTTATAGTCCTGATTGAAAATATTTTTATAACTTAAACTTTTAATATCACCGTTATCTTTATAAGTAGATAAGTCGGGATCGTAAAAGACTGAACACACAACCATTTTTCCTTCCTCATTTAATCCGTGAGATGAAACAAATACATTAAAAGGGAAAACATTAAGCTCAGGTCTTTCTTTTATCTCTAAACGGGTTGGCAAAAAAACAAACAAAGAATCTTTATCGATACTTATCATACCCACCTCCTTTCCAACAAAAAACCTCTCCTGAAAGAGAGGTATAATACAAAAAAATTGTTTACCAAATTTTCTTGGTCAAATCCGTCCCTTTCCAAGGGCTGGGTTTGGCACCGCTTAATAATTACCGGTTGCCGGGTGGGTCACTGAGCCAGAACTCTCGCCACCGCTCTTGATTAATTGTTAAGCCTATTAAATAACTTTTTAAAGGCTTTGTCAATAATTCAATACTAAGGAGTTGTTTAGGCTCTTCTAGGCAAGAGTCAAGCATTCTTTATTCTCAGTCAGTTAGTTGAACTCGCGGAATCGGTAAATGTCCAAAACAGCGAGACTAATTTTAATGCTTTTTGTAAAGCTTTCCCTTCTCCTTGTCCCAAATAAAGCCCTTTTTAGCCGCGTGGACAATTCTTTGTGTCCAATACAAAGAGAATATTAGTTAATTCTTCTTGAGTTATTCATAATCCAATTACATATCTCCTCTATACCTATCTTTTTCGTTATAATTTCCAGAATGAATTTTTCTAATTCATTTTGAGATACCGTCAACTCAAACCCATTTTGTGCCAAAAAAATAATCATACTCACTGTTCCTGTACGCTTATTACCATCTATAAATGCATGGTTATTAACTAGCGAATATAGTAAGGCTGAAGCTTTTTCGAAAACAGAAGGATATAAATCTAGACCTGAGAAGGTTGTTTGAGGTCTAAATACTGCAGATTCAATTAAGGCTAGATCCCTTATTCCATGTGAACCACCATATCTATCAATTTGGTCCTCATGGATTAGAATAATTTGCTCAAGTGTTAAGTAAACAATATCCACATTTTCTACTTTAGGGCAAGTTTTCTTAATGCATCCCCGTAGTGTTCGTTAACCTTTTTAAGTAAATCCAGAAATTCAGGAGTTAAAGAAGAACGTACTTGCTTCTCCCCCTTTTTACGAATAACCAATGATTTTGTTTGCGGATCTGTTTCGATAATAACTTGAGTTCCTGTTTCAAAACCGGTTTGCTCTAATAGCAGTTTTGGAATAATAACTCCAGTTGAATTTCCAACTTGAATAATTTTTTGCTCCATAGTTATAACATGTTATAACATATTTGGATACTTGTCAAGAACCAGTATTGTAGCCCGACTTGTCATAAACAAAGCCATATTTAGCCACGTGGACAATCTTCATGTTCAAAACGGAGAAGGGGATATAGATTCTAAAAAGGTTTCGGGGCAGCCGGTATTATTTTCTTCTTCCTCTACCGCCGATATGACCGGCTTTCCGGGCTTCCTCAGAGGTAAATTCATGCGCTCTGCCAAGTCTGTGTGCTTCCTTACCACCGCTTCGGGCTATTCGGCGCTGCCTGTCTTTATCCATTGAGCCAAAACCCCTCCGTTTAGTATTATTAGTCATAACTCTCACTATAAAGTTATCACGAAAAAAGTGCAAGTCCAAATATTCCAAACATGAATCATGACTGATCGCAGGGTAATTTAATACTAGGAGACCCTTCGTCTCCTCTGCGCAAGGGTCAAGATGAACTTAAGCTATCCACGAATGAATAAACTGTTACTTTAAATATTTACTCTAGGAGTATAATTATTTCGTTTTCTCGTTTAGAATTTGTGAGATAACTTGTTGAGGGTCAGGAGTTTGCGGGTCTCGTTGAAAGCCCCATTTTCTATTAGTTTTTGTATAACCATGTCTATAGTACCAATGCGTTAGCTCTGAATCATCCATTCCTCCATCACGAGCTGATGGATTGAGATATACTCTCAAGTTTTTGCTATCTGCTAAAGCATTTAGATTATCTAATAAGAAACTGCCTAACCCTCTGGCACTTTTATATCCATATTCTTGAGGGAGCATACTTGTCATTGTGCGAATATATGTAAGATAAAGGGCCTTCTCCTTGCCATCTTCTTCTTCAATACTACCAAAATCTACTGATGCGACCGCATTTGGATCACGCAGTTGTTCTTCTATATGGCCAAATATTGAAGAACTCAAATCTCCAGACATTATCAATTCCCGCATTCTTACAGCTTGTTCTTGCCAATTGGGTACTCTCAATACCCATAATAATCTACCTATATGGGGGGGTAATTCTCCTTCAAATATATAAGGTAATCCCTTAATAGCTACTTCTCTGGTAAATTTTAATGGTTCCGCACTTACAGCCTCATTGGCTGTTGGGAATTCATTTACTGATTCTTCCGACTTTGAAGGTAGTTCGCTTCGTAGATCCATAAAACGAGTATACCAAAATTCGTTGTATCTTTCATTTAATTAAAAACAGTGCCAATATAAGGAGCCCCTTCGGCTCCTCTTTTCAAAGGTCAAGATGAACGTGTATTTGTTTAAAATACGATTTGGCAATAGTTTAGCAAAGAGCAGTATTTAGTAAATTGGGTTATATAAATTATTTGCCTGTAGGTTTGGATACTGAATCCTGAAGTTTGGCAATTGCAGCTCTCATTATAAGATGAGGCCTAGTGGAATATTGCTCTTCTAATCTATTTTCAATCTCTTCATCTGGAACTGAATGCTCCAATCCCCAGCCAGAAAATGTAATGTCCACCTCGAAATTGAATACTTGCTTAAGTCTCTCAGGCATTTTGGGATACTCATAATGCTTCACACTCCAAGTATCTGAAATAACATCGCTTCCATTCATATTACATTCAGTATGACGGATAGTCTGCGATTGAGGGGTATACCACTGTGAGAGTTGACTGAGAGCTAGTTCATTACCAGTATCTCCTAATAACTCAATTGCGTGTAGTTGGCTTTCTATCTTTCGTTCTTTTCGGGAAAGCTTCCTAGTGATTCCGTTCCAGATAATTTTACCTTGTCCAATACGTATAAGATCTTGGACTTCTTGTGGAGCCGCAGTAAATTCCGGGTCTTCTTTATGAAATATTCTGCCAATTCTTTCAACTAATGGCATATTTGATAGGAATATACTCCTTATGAGGCTGGCTTGTCAAATATACCGGCTATAAAAAGGGCTTAGCCCCTCTTCCGCAAGGGTTTCCGGCTTTGCTTCCAATAAATTAGGGCTTTCAGCCCGTCACCCTTGCATTATTCACCCCCTCTTTTGCTTCGCACATATCAGAAAGCAGGCCGCAGGCTGCTTTCTGGAATATATATTTTCCAAATATGAACAGCCGGAAGGGGGTGAAACACAAAAATATGCAATTACTTACAAAACAGTTACGGGAAACTATCCAGCCGTTATATTCCACAGAGACGGAAGCCGATCCGGATGTGAAGTGTAAATTTTTTCTTCCCGGAAGAATTATTGAGAGGGATCAATAGGGAAGAATAATAAGCTTGCAGGTGACTCAAGTAGAGTTTTAATATAGAATAGATATTTCAGATGTACATTATGTACCTTATTGACAAAACGTAATAAATGGTATATAATAGCTGCATTATGACAAGTATATCTACTATTAATGTTACCAAGGCCCGGGATAACTTGGCTGAAATATTGGGGAGAGTAAGATTTGGTGAAGAAACAATCACAATAGAAAAAAAAGGGAAACCTTACGCAGTAATCATAAGCCCTAAAGAGCTTAAAAGATATCAAGAAATAGCTAAAAAGGCATTTTCTACTACTGTGGCTAGCATTCGAGCAAAAAATACTGCTGTAAATGAAAATGAACTTATGGAAGATGTAACTAAAGCTGTTGAAGAAACTCGACAAGAACGATATGAACAACGAGGAAAATAATCTTCCAAGAGTTACCATTGACACAAACCTTGTTATTAGCGGTACTATTTCTCCAAACAGTGTTCCAAGCCAACTTATCACATTCTGGATTAACGGCGGCTTCAACTGGATTCAAACTCAAGAAACGTTTAACGAAATAAAAGAAGTATTTACCAGAAAAAATATAAAAATGAAATATCATCTAAATCCTAAAGAAATACAAGCGTTTCTTGATAATTTATCTATAGGAGCAGAATTCGTAAAACCAATTCCAATAGAATCTCTTCCAATTCATTCTCGAGACGCAAAAGATAATATTTTACTATCTTGTACGTTAGGTGGGAATTGCGATTTTCTTATTACTGGTGATGAGGATTTATTAGTCCTTAATGGAGAGAAAAAGTTGGGAAAGTTACAAATTATAAAAGTAGTTGACTTTTTGCAAAGAAAAAAATAAGTCAGAGTTTCCTTTCCTTCCAAGTACTGGATGCTTCAATACGAATCCTAATCATTATACGAACCAGAGGTAATCAAAAATATAAAACACATATAAAAACGTCTTCGGTTTTTCTATGACTTGGGTTTCCGGCTTCGCCTCCAATGAATTCTTTAGTAATTAAAATAATTTTATTGGGAATAGCAATCTATATCATCTGGTTATTATCCGGGATATTCTTCTAATCACATTATATATCTTTCATAACCCATACAACCATAGAAGGGGCTTAGCCCCTCTAATGCAAGGGTTTCCGGCTTACACGGTCTTCAAAATACACTCACTTTCAAGATTGATCTTCGGGGGTCTCATATCGATTGGGTTTACCGCGTGTAGGCTCCGGGGTATATCCACCATATAAACCTGACTGCTTTGCTCTCTCTGTCATAATCCTTGCACCGGTTGATTCAATCATTCGGTCTAATTGTTCTTTTGTATAAGATCCCAAGTAATAATCAACGTGGCCTGCGCTTGAAAGGTAACCAGGACCATGTTCATGTTCTTCTTGGCATTTTGCAGGGGTGGGGGTTTCCTGACGAATTGTTTGATGAAAGACGGATCTAAAACGTTCTTTAATTCCTCCCAATATTCCAAATGACCCTGACTCTTTGCCCATACGTATATTATACGCCTGATGGTCAAATTTCATTAAGAAGGGGATGCTTATGGGGATTGGTTTTTTATTTAAAGATAAATTTAACTTTGTTCTGAAGGATTACTGTCATTTGATTGGTTATCTGTATAGCCTAGTCTGTATAAATCACCCCTAACGTGGCCTGGTCCACTATAATTTGAAGGTGAATATCCGCTATATTGATTACGCGGGCTAGGAGGTGTATATTTTGTTTCTGCCTTAAATGCCAGGTAAAATAAATGTCTAACTTTCCCAATAACCCTTTGGAACATCGGTGATTCTTTACTCACAACTGTATTATACTCCCGGGAGTCAAATTTTTTAAAGTCACAAACGAGTATTCTCCTCTAAAAACCCATTCAGTTTCTCTGCACAAGAATCAAGATGAATATCCTTTTTATCAACAATTTTGTGCAGACAATTATTTGTTTAGTTTTGCTAATCAGTTGGCTAAGTATAATAATTGAATTATTTTGTAGTTGCAGGGACAAGTGGATGTCTAAAAATAGTCTCTGCGTTTAACATGTGCCCCGCAGGCGTTCTGCCTGTCAGATACATTCTTACAGTTTCCGGCCAATCTATTCTTTTGGGGAAACGTGAATCGTCAACTTTGTCGAAAAAGTGAGTATAACGTTTTGCGAGATTTGGATGTAACCGAGTGGGTAAGTAACTTAATCCTGAAGTTACCTTGATAGTATCATCATATTGGTAAGCGGCTATACCTCTCATCTTAGTTTCTAGATCAACAAGATTACCTGATTCATCGCACTGGACCACCATATCAACCAGTCTGGTAGAAAATCCAAACACTTGACTTTTTCCCCATTTAATTCCTGGTCGAATTCTAACATTTAGCTCATATAATCCATTACCTCTGCCATATTTACGAGAGTATGCTTCAAGTAAAAATTCCCCTTGTTGGGTGTAATACAGGTGAGGATCTTCAAAAGTACCCATAGAAGTACTTTCTGCTTGAAGATCTACGTAATTAAATGACTCTCTTAATCTAGGCATAAATATCTGGGTATTATAGCACATCTTAATTCAAAGTGATTGGGCTGGGGTGATAGGTACCAGTTGAGGAGTTAATGTAGAAGCATACTCCAATGGTGTTTTGTAGTCAAGGGCTTGTACCGGCTATAAAAAGGGCTGCGCCCCTCTTTTGCAAGGGTCGAGATAAACGAAGTCGTTGCTTCGCCCTTGCAAAATTCACCTTGCATATTAGTCTTCGGATATCAGAAAGCAGGCCGCAGGCTGCTTTCTGGAATATATATTTTCCAAAAATATTAACAGCTGAACGGAGGTGAATAAACAAATGATGCTACTTACTAAACAATTGACACAGAGACTACCAAAGCTATATGAGCAGGAAAACAATACTGATCCGATGGTTATCTGTAAGTTCTTTTTACCGATGACCAAATGGACTTGGTACGCCATAGAATTTGACGGAAAAGATACGTTTTTTGGCTACGTTGTCGGAGATTATCCGGAGCTTGGTTACTTTACTCTGTCAGAGCTAAAAGATATTGAGGGCCCATACGGGCTAAAGGTTGAGCGGGATATGTATTTCGACCCTCAACCGCTCTCAAAGATACAAGCGGGGGAAAGATAAAGAAAAGTCTCTGCCGCCGGAACTGCCACCGGCGGCAGATCCTGCCCGCCTACCCAGTTATTCTACTTTTTCCCAAACATCAGGGGTTTTAGCATTAAGTATTCTCTCATTCCAGGATAAATATAGAGGGAATGGTTCATCAAATTGTTTTTCAAATAGTGCTTTTGCAAAGTAATACAGGTGTTTCTTTAACTTTTCTCTTGGGCAAATAAATAAAACTGCGGGGAACGCTTGCCCGTTTGCGTTGTCCTCCCAATTACCTCCCTCAACATATTGCATGTATGTTAATATCCGTGAACGAAGTATTCCGGCAGAAGCATAGTCTCTGAATAATTCAAGGAAATATCTTCTGGTTTTCTCTTTTGTTTTTACTGATATATAAGCACTTGGCAGGGGAGTAGGAAAATACTCATATTGCAGCAATTGGCTTTCAGTAAAAAAACGGATCTCTTCATCTTTTTTCTTCTTTGCTAAAAAGAAAAGATAAACATCTGCTAAGTCTAGACAGTAAGAAATAAAACTTTCTGTCCGACTCTTTTCTTTGTACACTTTACCCAGTGCTTCAACGTCGCAGTCCTTTTCCTGTTTTAGGATTTGTATTCCTTTAGTACCCAGAAAATAGACAGCCGGCTTTGTCCGGTTTTTAAATGAATCAGGCAGATAATATCTGTGAATATACTTATTATCTTTTAAGTCTTTAAGCCAGAGTTGTATTCTTTTGGGGTTTTTATGATTGAATAATATTTGCAGTTGGTTAGTATTTAGGAATCTGAATTTATATATATATTTTAATATTTGTTTTTCTTTGCCGGTTATTTTAACTTCTGTTTTGTTCTCTGTTTTTATTATTTTTTTCATGCTGGGTTTATATATTTATGCCTCTTATATTTATATAAGATATAATAGGAAGAACTTTTTTGTAATTTAGCTTCATTTTAAGCATATTTTTGTAGGTACTCGCACCTACTATTTTATCTGCTTCGTATCATCGGGAAGTGACCCTGTTATTTTATTTTTTGTCTCCGTAGTTTCTTTCTGTCTTGCTGCTTGCTGCTCTTTATTGACCGGTTTTTTCAGGTAGACAATTGCCCAGTTATTTCTCGAAGATGCAATGAGTTTCTCCATCTTTTTACTATCTCTTTTGACGGGCATATAGATTGTCTCACCGGAAAAAGGTTCTTCGGATTCTATGGCTGAAATTTTAATATAGAATCTGTAACGGGGAAGACTCATTATTTCGCCCTTTACTAAGTAGGGCGCAAACTGGTTAAGCATTAAATCTTCATCAATATAATTGCCGGACCGGAATGAGATAACTGTGGTAACGTTTGCCAGGATAATATTGGTAACATCCCTGTCTTTTTGCTGGGAGGTTGACTGCTCGGCAATAATTAAAGGCATCCTGTACTTTCTGCCCTCTGTTATCATTTTTGTAAATGACTGGGTTGCAAAATTTTGGAATTCGTCAACATATACATAAAATGTTTTCCTCTTGCTCTCCGGTATATATGCTCTTTTTAATGCAGCTTGCTGGAGTTTGGTCATGATTGTTGTTCCCATGAGCCGTGAGGAGTCTTCACCTAATTTTTGTGAGAAATTACAAATGAGAATTTTACCGCCGTTTATAATTTCATCAAAATTAATAGTGGATTTCTCCTGTTCTAAAATTCTTTTAGCAGTAGGAGAGCGGAGAAACCTTCCAACCTTGGCTGTAATCCCCTGAGTCATTTTTACTATCTGATAATCTCCGGCTTTGCCGAATTCATATTTCCAGAAATCTACTAAATCCTCATCCGTCAGTTTTGACACAACCTGTTTGCGAAAGGTAGGATTAGTCATGATTTTATTGATGGTAAATAATGTTGCGCCCGGTACAGTAAACGCTGTGTAAATAGTATTTCTTAAAATATATTCAATTCTGTGAGCATTAGTACTCTCATCTTTTGAAAATACTTTTCTGAAAAGCGACACTACACCTTCTGCAACTACCTCTTTTTCCAGCTCCGCTTCGTCTTCATCGAGTCCGGGTGTCAACTCCATGACGTTTATTCCGATCGGATACTTTAAGTCTATCGGGTTAATATATATGAGATCGTCTTTCCGGCTTGTCGGAATAGAAGCCACTAAATCTTCTGCTACATCTCCATGCGGATCAATAAATGCTAAACCGCGGCCTTCTTCAATATCATGTTTTGCCATGGAAAACATTAAGGTAGTTTTACCTGAACCGGTTCGGCCTAAAATATACATATGCGTTTGCCGCTCTTCTTCGGTTAATCCGATCGGCGTTGTTACTCCCGCATAATTATTTTCTCCAAAAACAGTATCCAGCTCCGTACCGTTTTTTAGTGTTATTGGGGCGGGTAATTCTTTTGAATGTGCTTTTACAATGTTTTCCGTTTGCGTAACATACTTAAAAGGAAAATGATATAGGTCTGCTATCTCAGACGCGGAATATAATGAGGAACTTGCATTGTTAATTAAAGATAACATTCGTTTTCGAAACACAAATAGTTGTACCCGATCCGAGACATATGGAATTCCATATGTTTTGAAGAAGGACTGATATTTAGGAACGTTATACATAGCAAGGGAGGAATGAAAACCTTTAACCCTCTGTGCAACTTCAGACTTTTCCTTCATAACAACTAGTAACCTGATTGATCCTTCAAACAACTCCTGATCAATTTTTGTTTTGATTGACTGGATCACTTCCTGCTCAAAGCTACTTAGTATCCTAGCCGGCCGAAGGTGCTGCATTTGTATAACTTGCTGATACTGGTATTGCCCGGAAATATGTATCGACTGTGTGTTTGAATGCATCAGCTCAGTTATTGCCCACTGCAGATTATTTCCGATTGCCAATATCATTTTAAGTAATACTTTTAGAAGGAATAACAATATTTTTACAACTAAAGGTGCTCGGGGTTTACTTAAATACCTTAGTATATCTTCATTGTTGAGGATCATCTGAGAAAGAATATCCGCTTCTTTGATTTTGGTTCCGGAAACTACTACTTGCAAAGAGATTAATTCTCCGGGTTTTAACTGCGTCATCATACCGGTGATATACGCAACCGGATCATGTTCCTGCAGAGTGGATTGTTTTTGCAGAGGAAAAGCAAAATGTTTTCTTAATTGAAACCCGGCAACTTTTATATGCAATTTATTATTAGTTTTATCAACAGTGGGAATATATTCACTAGTTGTTTTCACCAGGACATGGGGAAGGTAGGAGAGAATCTCCCGTTTTATGTTCTCTTTTTCTTCCGGTGTTGTCCTGACAATGAAACGGATTCCCAGCTCTCTGCTTGAAACAATTTCGAAAGAAAGAATCGTTTTCCTGCCCAGTAATTTATCTGTAAACGAATCCCGCTTTGATAAGCCGTGTATCATTGAAAAAAATTCCTGCGTGGTATATGCAGACTTTTCGCTTATTGTCGGAGGGGTAATTTCAAGCAGAACCGATTCTTCATTCATTAGTTTTCTGAAATTGAAATACCAGCGGGCAATTAGTATTACCAGCACACATACGACAAGAAAAAGAATAAAAGGAAAGGATGAGAAAGGAGAGTGATGAGCAAAGTTAATAAACTCATCTTTTAAATGAGGAAGAGAGGCAGTTAACCGGCTAAGTATATATCCAGCTTCCCAATGATGCCAGTCATTCATATACTCTCGGGCAGAAACACCTAAGAGCAGAAGTTAGCTTGAGTTATAGCACAGTTTAGGAAAAAAGTAAAAAATAGGAAACACTGAATGTCTAAAACATCGAAACTTTATGCACGAATAAGATGTTAATAATAATCGATATTCAATGTAAGGATAGAGAGTAAAGACATTCTGCATTTCTAGACGCTATACCTGCTGCTTTGGCGGCAATGTACCTGAAGTAGTAGTAACAAAAGGAATAGTTGCTGTACCTTGTGTATTTACGGATGAAGTTCCAGAAGTATTAGTTTGTACTTGTCCCACTCCTGATACGACATTTGTTTGTGCCCCACTAGGTTTTGCGAACAACGGGCTTACAGGTACTTGTGATCTGTTACTTGTATTGATCGTTGCGACATTGAGAGTAGGAAGTCCTGCAAATAATTTTGTAGAATCGTCAGAGTACCCCAACCGCACTTTCTATCGAACCGCTTTTAGCTTGGCTAACCAAGTTAATGGATGTATACCAGAAAACTATAGAGTTAAATTAAAAAATCTTTCGTAGTGTTTATTCTTCAGTTCAATTGACATTACAAAATACATAATCTAATCTATAGATAGAAGAATATTCAGTAAGAGTTATAAAAACATATGGGTACATACTCCGTGAAAGCACGAATCTTAATGGTTTTTGTCATGATTATTCTTGATATATTATTGACAATATGCGGACTTGTGTTGGTTTTTCTGTTTTGTTATGCGGACGGCTGCCCAACTCCACAACATGCTGGTTTAATATCATATGGTATTATCTTTAGCATTTCAAGTTTATTAACAAGTATAGGCTTTGGAATGACTAAGCAAACAAATAAACTTAAATTTAATTTAAATTTATTCATATGGTTGTTTATTATCAATATAGTAGTAAATATAACCATAGTCTTGCTTATATCGCTTTTTAATCCCGCAATGTTCTATAAATCACTTTTGGCAAACTTATAGTTAATAAAAAGCTTTTGCATTTTCTTAATTTCTCCCCACCTCTGCCTCAGCTCTCTAATATATCAAAATCCTAGTTAGCCAAAATAATCTACTTTCATTGGCTATAACGATACATTAGAGGCAACTGAGGTTAAACTTTATACGTGATGTTTATGCCAAATAACGAAAATTTGTCTGTTTTTAGGGAATAGACTCTTAGCTCTCTGGTTCGAATCCCTTTTGGTTGTCAAAAGAGTTTAAGCTAACGAACTCGACCTAGGATTTATATCTTTGAAATTAAGATTGGTTTGTTCTATCAATCTATTCTCGCATTTGCAAACACGAGCGACCCGTTTGGTACCCCTGATGCACTTTCTTTTGAGCTCTTTCTGCCTTGTATTAACAAAATTAGGGTCGTTTATCAAGAATCCGAATCTATCGATAGTGATCAATTATTACCCCAGGATACTTCTTTCTTTAGGGGATATTATGTGAAGAATATGAATTAAAGAATTATTTATTTTAAGCACAGGCTGGCTGTTTCAGATTTCCCGAACTTTTGAACCTATTTAAAAGCACTCAGGGAGCGTGCTTCACCTGAATAACTACTTTGCAACTCCTTCAAAAATCAGCTGTTTAATAAAAGTTTGATAAGGTACATCCATCTGATGCGCCTTTATTTTAACTCGATCAATTAATGTTTGTGGTAAGCGGATTGTAATAGGCTTACTGGTTAACTTTAAATTAGGAAATTTCCAATTCTCAACATGACTATAGTCTACATACTCTGTAGAATCATGAGTCTGCCAAAATTTTCTTTCTTCATCTTCATTATTAAATTTAGGAATTTGCTTTAATTGTTTCATATATTTATCCTTCTTTGTACACCTCCATTTCTTTTTTGTTAGCTCCTCTTCCTGAGATTATTCTAATTTTATCTTTCCTGATGGCAAATACTACAAAAAGCATTTTATTTTCTGTAGTTTTTCCTATTGCAATGAAACGCTCTTCCTGTTCTTGATGTTTGAAATCTTTTTTTATCTTAACATCTTCGTCTAAAAATACTTCTTCCGTTTCATTTGGAGCTATACCATGTTTTTTATAGCTTTTATCTATATTCCACTTATCCCATTCAAATCCAAAAATAGCATTCAAATCAATCATCTGTACATATGATACATGTACAATAGTCGCATGTCAATAGCTAAAATTATCGCTTTAGCCTCTGCTGATCATAGTAAAGTATTCGAGTCGCCTCAGGGTTCAAACATTCTTAAGTCTAACAAAGGTGAGATTATTTTTGAAGATTAATTAGCAATTTAGCCCGTTCTATCAATCTATTCGTATGTTTGATACTGTAGGCGTCCCCTTTGGTACCCCCTATGGGACGATGTCCGAACCTATCTAACTATATCAATTGATCCTAACGAAAAATCCGAACTGCTGTTAATCCTTAACCTTTTTAAAATTAAGAAAGGAGAACAGCAGTGATAATGTCGTATTTTAACAAATTATTAGCCGTAAAAGAAGCGATAGATGTCTCAAAACTATATAACGAAAAGACGTTTTATAAGGCTTTTATTAAAGACTTAGAGAGAGTAAGAAATGAGGTAATTATTGAATCTCCATTTATTACCATTGAACGGGTAAAATATTTTATACCGATATTTACTAAGCTAATAAAAAAAGGTGTACAAATTCATGTGTATACTCGTATAGCTGAAGAACAATCTGACGAAATGCAGTATCAAACTGAAAAGGGAATAGATCTACTAGAAGAGATTGGCGTTTTTGTTGTACCAGTGAATTGTTTTCTGCATAGGAAGTTAGCTATTATTGATAACAATATAGTATGGGAGGGAAGTTTGAATATCTTATCGCAGAGAAACAGTCAAGAATTCATGCAAAGACTCAATAATCAATCAGAAGTAATCAAAATTGTATAGTTTTTAGGAATTAATATATATTGATAGTTTAATTTAATGTCGCATTTTCTTCCTTAACTTTTTCTGCCAAAAACATCTTAACTAAAGACTGATAAGGTACATCACGTTTATTCGCAATAGTTTTGAGTGATGCAACTAACCATTCCGGAAGTCTGATTGAGACAGTTTTAGTTGAAGGCTTAAGTTTTAAGAATACAGGGTTAACAATAGCCGAACTGGCATCAAAATAGTCAAGCAAGTCATGGTTTGACCAGAACTCTCTTTCTTCATCTTCATTTTTAAACTCTGGTAATTGTTTGAGATTGCTCATAATTTATTATATTCACCTCTTTTCTGCTTTTTTCTCTTGTTCTTCTTGCGCTATATATAATGCTCTTCCTTTTTTACTCATATCCCAGGAAGCTATAACTCTGATTTTGTTATTTCTTATTGTAAAATAGATTTCAAGTCTTCTTCCTGCATCCGTTTTTCCAAGTATACCGAATCGTCGCTCATCAAGCGTTGAGTGTTTTGGATCTTTTAAGAAAATGAGTGGTTTATTAAAAAACACTTCCTCACTTTCTCTGGGTTCTGTATGATGTTTCTCCCTATTTTTAATGATATTTACATCATTCCACTCAAAACCTTCTATATTCGCAAGATCATCCAGATCGAAATCATCTACGCTCATATGTTGTTATTATGTATATAACCATACAATACAATTTGCAGTTTGTCAATAGCTTATAGTTAATATTTTACAACATAATAACATATATGTTATAAATAGCTATTATGAGAACCTTGGAAGATTTTGAAAAAGAATTATTATCAGACCCTGAAGTTAAAAAGGAGTATGACAAACTTGCTCCTCGCTACGCATTGATTTCAGAATTAATAGCTGCACGTATAAAAAAAGGGTTAACGCAAAAAGAGTTAGCTGAAAGAATAGGAACTACACAATCATCCATTGCGCGATTAGAAGGGGGGAATGTAAATCCTTCTCTTGATTTTTTGGAGAAAATAGCACATGTATTAGAAAGTCAGCTTACAGTTCATTTTGCTTAAAACCTCATCTCATTATTCCAGCCTTCAAAATTTCAATAAAATGTCGTAAAGATGTCATTCTGCGATATGAAGCATAGAAAGCTAGAAAAAATAATTCCTACTTTCAATAAATATTATTGGAAATGCTTCTGGCTATAACCATAGTTTATAGCCAAACCACTAGGAGGTAATCTTATGTCGTGAAATGATGTTTTACGACGCGGACGTAATATTGCAAGTTTAGCTCTACTACGGTTTAATTTCTTTAAGAGCTTATTGTTATGATAAAAAAGATAGTATCAAGTATTTACACTGTTCTTGCCTCTCTATTTATAGCATTCGTAAGTTTTTGTATTATAGGAGTCTCATATGAAAAATCAAATTCATCTCATGTACAACCGTGGCAAATATTATTAGTTTTTGTGTTTCTCTTCAGCTTACTTATGTTTGTCGTTTCTGTCATTGGGAGCATCCTGCATCATTTCTCAAAGGCGAGTACTCAAGTCACACCTAGCACTCCTTTAGAAACAAATGACTACATGACAGTACAAAATCAGAATTTTTCGATTCCAAATACCTCAAACATACAGCAAATGTCAACAAATCAAACTACTTATATTAATTATTCTCCTGTACAACGCTCTATAAATAGTAAGTTGATATTTAAAGTTATTGCCAAATATGCATCTTTTATCTTTCTTATAAATCTTGCTTGTATATCCCTATCCGTGGTTATTTTTGGTGCTTTTGGGGCAATTTTACATTTTACTGAAGCATTAGGGATACTTTATGCTCTAATTTTTGGTAATATATTATCCTTGCCGTATGGATATATATTTTGTTATAAAGCCGTAGAAGAATATTTCCATAAAGGAGGGCTTACACAAAAGAATATTGGTTTTACGATTACTTTTACTGTTGTTATACTTGTTAGTTTAGCTTGGGGAATTATTAATTTACAACTTACTCATACTTTTAATTTTCAGTATGGCTTCATACCTTTGCTACTTGCTATAATTGCTGCTAAAAGAGCAGAACGTAAATTTAATCAAGCTATACCCTCCTAATGCCACAGAGTTTGTTTTTAGTATCTCACTTTGACTAGTGGGTATATTACTCATGTCCTAAAACCGGGTTTATGCAACACGAATTATTTCTTGTAGTTGAATGACAACAGGGCGTACATAATGAAAAACGGCAGAAGAAGAAAAACAATATATTGAGTTAATAAATTACCTAAAGACAAATTATATAATGAATCTGGACATTGACTTAATAGAGAATAGCTTCCCCAAGAAGTATGATGACTAAAATCTATCACCATAGGACATAATCTTGGAGCTGAAGACATTGACACTAGACGTGTCACAAAAACTACAATAATTGCGACACATGTGCTTATGAGTAGTTTGTGTTTTTGTAAATTAGATTTTCTCATCGTCATTTTTAGTATTACTTATCTCTCTTTAGAAGTCAAACTATGCCTATAACGATAAATTGTCGGCATATGTTAAACAGGATTATGTATAAGTTTATACCAAATAACGGAAAGTCTGCGTTTCATGGTCACAATATATTTAATACCAAAATTCCCCCAAAAGGGACTCGAACCTAAAATCGAGGGAAAATAGAGAAAACTGAGCCTAAAACTTACTTAGGTTCGAGCGTCCCATACGGGTTGTTAAATTTCGAGGCTGTTTTTAAGGTGTACCCCTGGAGGGATTCGAACCCCCGACCTTGTCGTTAGAACCGACCAGCTCTATCCTCTGAGCTACAGGGGCGGATTTGTACTCATATTCTACCAATAATACCAACTTCCTGCAAACCAACCAACCCCTCCTCATTTTCTGCTTCGTTGCGAATAATAAAGAGATTGCGTATAATAAAAGAGGTATGCTTGAAAAAATTATTCGCTATTTGCTAAAAAACCAGGTGATTCTGGCGCTTACTATTATCCTTATTTGCTGGTTTATTATTCAGACTAGAGACATTTTAGTATTATTTTTTCTGGCATATATTGTAATGGCGGCACTTTTACCGTTCGTGTCTTTTCTGAAAACCAAACATTTACCTAAACTATTAACCGTTATCATTCCTTATATTGGTGTGTTATTTATTTTAATTTCTCTAGCTTTTCTCCTCGTTCCGTTTATTACCGCACAAATTCAATCGCTTTTTTCTATTTTCCCCCAATATCTGAACCATTCTGCTAATATTTTCGGTTTTAAAACAGATCCTAAGCAAATTCAAAATTATATCTCCAATGACTACAGTATCTTAGGATCAAATGCTTTGGCAGTCACCGGACAACTTTTCGGCGGTGTATTTTCTCTTTTAACGATATTTATCGTCAGTTTCTATATGCTTGTCTATCATGAGCATTTTCAGAACTGGCTGGCAGGATTGGCTTCTCCCCATTCACATCTCCGCATTATTAAAATTCTCGGTGAAATTGATGATAGACTGGGAGCCTGGCTTCGGGGACAAGTAGTTTTGTCTTTCTTTGTCGGTCTTTTCAGTTGGATCGCATTAGCCCTACTCCATGTACCTTATGCCTTACCGCTGGCTATTATAGCAGGATTTCTTGAAATACTGCCAACCATCGGTCCTATTCTCTCGGCAATTCCATCGGTTATCGTGGCACTGACTGTCTCACCGAGCCTTGCGTTTTGGGTAGTAGTAGCATATATTATTATTCAGCTTCTTGAGAGTAATCTATTGGTGCCGAATGTGATGCAGAAAGCCGTAGGACTGAATCCGATTGTTGTCATTTTTGGTATCACAATAGGAGTGACTTTAATGGGAATAACCGGAGCTCTACTTTCTCTTCCTTTTATTTCCTTTCTCGTTGTTTTGTTTAACAGTATCCACGCTGAGGAACCGAGTAAATAACCCTTACTAACCACTAATCTCTTCTTTCCAAAGTGAATTGTTCTGAATCCTTTGCGAAAGACTATGAGCGGGTGAAGGGAATCGAACCCTCGTATCAACTTTGGAAAAGTTGTGTTCTGCCATTGAACTACACCCGCGAGATCACTTCGTATTTTATACAAAATCACGGGTAATTGCAAAATTTTGTGTGATCCTATTTATAGGAGTATAATTAACATATGAACCTGAAACGGATATTTAATGAGCTAAAAAAATACTCTCCGGAAGTATTCTTTAATCGGAAAAAAACCTATGTGTACGTAGCGATGGGGGACAGTTCGGTTGAAGGAATGGGTGCTACTAAACCGGAGAGGTCGTATACCGGAATTATTTATACTGCTCTTAAGGAAAAACGAAATTCGGTTGAGTATCATAATTTGGGGAAAGCATTTGCCAGTATCAGAGATGTTGTAGATTCACAGCTTGATAAGGCGATTTCTTTAAATCCCGATCTGATTACGCTGTCGGTCGGTGCCAATGATGTGCCGAAACGAACGCAACTTTTGCAATTTGAGAAAGATTTGAATTATCTTTTTAACCGGCTGAAAAATGAAACAACTGCGGAAATTATTATTAATACCATTCCCGACATGTCCTATACTCCGTTTTTAAAAGATAAACTCCATTTGCGGACACTCAGTAAAGTACTGGTGTGGAGGTTAAATCAAAAAATTAAGAAACAAGCTGAAAAAGCTCATATTTACGTTATTGATCTTTATGAACAAAGTAAAATTTTTCTGAAAAACTATCCGGAAGGAGTCTCGGAAGACGGATTCCATCCTTCTGATTTCGGCTACGCCCTGTGGGCTAATATTATCTTAATGCAAATTCCTCATATACTGCTTCAGCCAAAGCATAAATTTCGCTTCTGGTAAGCACTCATGATATAATTTCTCACTTAAATTTCATATGAGGAAATACCGAAAACATAGAAAATACACAAAGAAGCACAGGAAAAATAAGCTGCTCACAAACTATACTTTTTCTTTTAGCACGGTACTGATAGGCTTTATTCCGTTAATTACTATATCTATTATTATTTTTTCCTATTTCTTTATCAGGACTACATATTTTCATGAAGCGTTCCAAGGATTTTCTTTGCCGGTTCCCAGCGTTGCAATTCGCCTCCCGCAAGTTGTTCCAGAAATAAATAGCATTAAAAACCAAACAATTATTACTATTCATTCTGTCCGCTTTCCTTCATTTTCCTTCCCGCACATTCCAATAAAAATCCCGCTTCCATCTTTTGTGCTACCTCACCTAACTTTACCCGCTATAGTTGCCCCGCAATTTACCTTTCCCGGGTTTATTCTGCCTTCTCTTAGTTTTCCTCAAATTGATTGGGAGTTCGTAGGAGAAAAAATATTACAAATTCTGTCTATTCCAACACAAATCTGGCTCTCCTCTACACAGAAGATTATAAGTGGGGGAGAAGTAGTCATTCAATTACTTATACTTCTGAATCCACTTCCGGGGATAAAGGTTATACTGCAAATTATTTCTGTTTTCATAAATACACTATTTATGGGTACTGCTCAAATTATCCAAAGCTTTTTGGCGGGAATCCGGCAGTTTTTTCATACGCTCTTCTTGCCTTTGGATCCTTTTTTTCTTTGGCTGCATGAAAGAACAGATTTTAATATGGACGTGGCGCATAAAACGTTTGTTATAATTACTCCGTTTACACACTTACTTAGTTTATCGTTCCAAACTACGCTTAATGAAATATTAAAGAGTTTTCAGGATACTTTTTCTGTATTTTAGGAAGATTTCTTCGGGTCAATTTGCCTATCAGGTTTACCTAGATACTTGGGGTAAGATTTGCGACAATGCCCGGTCTACTGTCAGAACAGGCATACCGCTATTTTTAATCGTTTGTAATTCCGCATCTAAATCAGAACCGGAAATACTATATGGATCAGTAGGATTATCTACTTGATGATAGACCAAAACCAGCCATGTTTTATCTTGTTTTGCCTGCTCTACCCACGCTGTCACCTGGGAAGGAGTTGTACTGGTATTTACATCCTGAACTAAAATATCATAAATATTAAAATTATCTTTTGAGTTATACCCTGTTTCTACTCCCCGATGTGAACGGTAATACTCTTTAATAACAGCCATTACCTGATCGTTGTATGCGCCGTATGGCGTAGCAAAATCATTAAATGATGTTCCGAATATCGTCTGTAAATCTTTTTGAGATTGGCCTAGCTCTATCTGCAGTTGATCAGGAGTCACTGTGGTCAAATCAGGATGATCCAGTGTATGAGCAGCAAGTTCATCGCCTGCAGATTGTAACTCTGCAGCCTGCGTAGCCGTCATGAAAAAATCCGTGTTTAAAAAGCCTGAAACTAAATAGAAAGTTCCCGGTAAATTATATTTTTGCATGATAGGGAATGCACCGGAATATTGCGACTCAATTCCGTCGTCCCACGTGATACTGACTAGTCCCTGATTAAATCCTTCCGGTACATAATTTACCACTTGGTAATCATCGGTTATTAAGAAACCTACGGATGAAAGAAGATGCATCACGGTCATCGTCTGTGCACTTGCCGGTGCGGTAAATGACGCGACGTACTGTGTCCAGTTTGTTTCGGCTTGAGCAGGGTTAAGTTCTGAGTAGCTTTGCGTACCATCGCTACTGGTAAACTCTATTACAATACGGGAGGTAGTATTTGACTCATAGTAGTCTTTAAAGTAATATTTTTGCATAGGTGTTACCGGTTGCGAATCATAATACCACTTGGCATCTCCGCTTGTATAACTGGTAACTTGCGTTTCTACGCTCTTAGTGCCGGTGTGTCCGGTCGAAAGATAAGTGAATACCGGCGTATTGGTTCCCCAGCTATTTGTATGCCAGCCTAGCGGCTGTCCGTTTAAACTTGAGGTCTGTTCAAGTGAGTTATTCGGCACATTATCCGTAATAACAGGTGTTTCGACAGTTTGGCTCGTCAAAGAAACCGAGTCAACGTAAAGAACAGACGTGGCAGATCCTGATATATCATGCAAAACAATACCGGTAATAGTTTTATTATCAGCACTCAGGCTGGAAAGCGGAATATTATAAACCGTCCAACTTCCCTGAGTAGGCTGTCCGCCCAGCGAGCCAAGATCAATTGGTGTAGTTATTGCTTTTCCCGTATTGTCTTCCACGTAAATAGCGTAATCTGAATTGCCTTGTCCGGCTTGCAAGGCAAAATGAAGCATGGTATAGCTACTTGTATCAATACCGGTAGGGTTATGTAAATCTAATCCGGAGTAGGCAGCTGTCGCTGTGTAATTAATCGACTGTGATCCGGCGTAAACCGGGGATGAATTGGCAAAGTTTATATTGCTGTCCCAGGACCAGCTTTGCCAGCCGCTGGATAAATTATCATCATAGATAACGTGACTACCTGGAATCGGCGTAATTGTTGGCGTAGGTGTAGGCACGGAAGTAACCGAAGGCATAGGAGTTGTTGTCGGCAAAGGCGTACTGGTAGGCGTCGGTGACGGTTTATTGGTCGGGGTAGGCGTAATCGGTTTTGTTGGCGCAGGAGTCATTGTTGGCGTTAAAGTCGGTTTATTGGTCGGGGTAGGCGTTCTCGTCGGAGTTACAGAAGGTTTAGAAGTAGGCGTTGGGGTTGGAATAGTATAGGTTATTGCCAATACCGGTTGATTGCTGCTTGCTTCTTTTGATCTAATTGTAAGCGTATCATTTCCGTTGGATTTAATCGCCAGGGAAACAATCTTTCCCGCATTACCAGAAACAAAAGACGTTAAATCTATTGTAACAGTACCTGTTTTCGAAGCGGTAAAGGTTTTTACTATTTGCGAACCTACGACAGGTTGTTTACTATAAGTTATTCCTGTTTCAGTCCACGAGGTATCTGTTACTTGATATATCTGTTCCGAATTGATTGAAGCGTTGGTTATACTGAGAGATAACTGTGCTTTTGTAATTACCTTAGCGGACAGAGAAGATAGGTCAAATTTAAAATATGTTACATCTGTTGGTGATTTAATTACGTTTAGTGAGCTGGAAGTGCCATAATTGGTAGAGGGAAGTGACGAATTGACATACGAATCCGCAGTCGGTTTAAGAGAAATCGTCGTACTTGCGGCTAATGCATTTTCATGCAAAGATAACCCGCTAAATACGCAGATCAAAACAATTACAAGAATGCCAAGGACCCTTTTTATCAGATTCATTACAGTATTATAGTATATATTATAGGATATGTCAAGTTGTACATTATTTATGTTTCCAGGCACAAATAGGCGTTATGTGTCAAAATATTAAGCTTTTTGCTATACTACGTTTGAATTTTTTAATTATGAAGAAAGCACAGGAAGTCATTGTCTATCTTAAACCCCGCAAAAAAATAATGAGAAAATCCACTCCGAAGAAGAAAAAGAAAGCCTTAAGATCCTTGCAATTAGCTGCCTGGAATATTACGCAAAAAAATATCGCCGGGAAACTGCTCCTATTATTAACCGGGGTCCTTTCCGCGTCCTTGTTGGCTATTATCCTAATGATTGGTGCAATATATTTTTTTATTCAAACACATGAAGAATTTGCCGCAAATCTGGCAGACTATACACTCAGGCCGATTATTGGAAGTCAGGCTACGGTAAGCTTGGAAGCTGCTTTTTTTAACTTACAGGATAAGTTTAATCAGTTGCAGTACTTATTTAATAAATCGTCAGATAGTGTAATTGCCGATACGAAAGTTCCCCCCTTTCCCACAATACAGCCTGTTGATACTGCTTTTACGCTTAAACCGATTCCACCTATCCTTACCGATTCCAAACTCCCCGGAGAAGGTATCTGGACATCATTTGTCGGATCTGACGAAGCGGTTATGGGTAAAACCGTATTCCGACCCGATCCGGAGCGTCCCTACGCAGTCGTAACACTCGTGAAAATGGATATGAACAAGCTTTCATTGGGAAGTGTAGCCGGTCTCAGAGAACCCGGAGGTCCTCAGAATCCGGGCCCGGGCATGGTACCTATGGATATCCAAAACAGTAACCATCTCTTGGCCGCCTTTGACGGTGGTTTTCAGGGTAAAGACGGTTATTACGGCATGGTCGTGGGAAATAAAGAGTATCTCCCTTTGCAAAAAAATTTGGCAACGTTTGTTATTCACAGGAATCACAAACCGGAAATTTTACGCTTTTCAGGTAAAAACATCGGTGATGATGTTCTGGTTGCCAGACAAAATGGACCGCTTCTTATCGAAGATTCGCAAATTGTTGCCACTTCCAGTGCCTGGGATACGCAAACATGGGGATTGACTACCACAAACAGTATGTATACCTGGCGGTCTGGTGCGGGAATTACGAAAGAAGGAGATCTTATCTATGCCTCTGGTCCGTCTCTTATCCCTGAGACTTTGTCCGTTGCCCTTAAAGCTGCAGGTTCGGTAAATGCAATGCAACTTGATATTAATCCTGTATGGGTGCGCTTTGTAATTTTTCACTCCTTGGAAAATGGTCAATATTCATTTGATCCGCTAACGCAGGATATGGTAAATGGAGGATATGAATACTTGCATGGCTATCAAAAAGACTTCTTCTATGTTTACAGGAAGACGTAGACCTAGAATTAGGGATTTATGCAAAGATTTTTTTTAACTTATATATAAAAATAGAGTTAGCAATTACGAGTTACTATTATTTACTTTGCTTATAAGGATGTTTCTCTTTTTTCTGCTTTGGGGGGTTAGGGCTATAAAATGACTCATGCACTCCATCCATTAGGCCTCCGACAAGGCCAAAAACCGGCATAGTAAAGGATAAGCTAGTCGCATAATATCCGGCAGAATCTTTAAAATAACTCAGAGCTTCTCCCGCATTTCCCTGATCGATGGAGCCCTTGGTTGCTATTCCCACTGCGGTTCCCAGTATTATACCCGCTCCAACTATTGCTCCTTTTTTTGCTCCGCGTCTGAATCTCGGCCAAGAAAAGGGTTCCTGTTCTTCCGATTCTGAAATTGTAGGGAATATTCTCTCTGTAAAAGAAGGTCCTACTTCCGGAATCTTAACTAATATTTGCTTCCTGCTTTGAGCGGCTTCCCTGCGTCGTCTCACCTCGCAAAGGTCAATTGGTCTTCTCGACACAGTTGACTGATATATATTCCTTGTTTCTTTCTCTTGACGTCCCATATTATATATTATACTACAGTTTTATCATTTTTACAAATAAAGCAAAAAGTATTATTTTTTTTATTTAACTTAGAATTTATTTCTATAATTCCCATTACCTTCGGGACGAGGTACTTATGTGCTTAATAATAACTGTTATTGATTTTATAAACAACCAAGTATATACTCTGAGAAATCCTATATGATAAAAGAGAGACCTCTTAGTGAAAGACCAGCTAACTTTCGAGAAATAGACATTACGCGAACCGTAAATGAACGCTTAGATCAGATAATACAGCAGCATCCGATTTATAGAAAATATACCCATGAAACAACACACTTACGATCAATTTATGAAGACGAAAGTATTCAGGATGAACTACTTAGATTAAAGCCGGATGGGACGTATACCCGTCGTCAATTTCTTATTAAATCAGCAATAAACGGAGCGAGAAAGGCTGTAATAGGGACGTTAGTTGTCGGTGTACTCGGCGGAGCAGGGTATGGGTACTTTGATTTAGGTAGAAAATACTATGATGAGTACCTTTCCCCGGAATCCCAGAAAAAGGCTGCCGCAGAAGCTCTGGAAAAAAGAAAGCAGTTTGAAGATACACATACATTAAACAGCAAAGCGTCTGTTAAATCTTCTACTGGTTGGAGTATCCGTTATCCGAAAATTAATAAGAGTGAATTTTTTGCTTCTGCAGGAAAAGAAATTCCTCTGCAGTCAAACCAGATTATCGCTATTGAAGAAAGTAAAAACCTGCAGGGCACAGGAATCGCTGTTTTGGCTGAATATCAGAGAGTAGATGGACATAAAGTCGCTGAGTTAAATATCGCCCTGGACGGCGAATACGGTGCCGAAGGTACTCACTACCTGCCAGTTCTCTTAAGCACAAAAGGCGCAACCAATTTTGATCCGAGAATTATTGAATTCGACCATACTTCTGCTAATAAGAGCCAAGTTCAGTACAGATCGTTTAGAATTATCCCGGGAGAGCATATAAAATTTGCTATGCAACCTGTTATACCACTTCATAGATAAACCTACTCTCATTTACTTTCCTTCAACCGACAATTTTCAGGTCTTCCTGTTCATGCTACAATTACTGAGAAGATAGATAGTTAAAAGTATAACCTGCGCCAATTAACTGTATGGAAAACAGCGGAACACAAAGATCAAAAATAATTTACCTGGTAACAATTGTTCTAATTGGTATATTTATCCATGGAATTATTTTATTTAATGGTTTCGTTGGAGACGACACAGAGATGATACTAAATAATACCCTCATGCAGCCGATAAATAACATTCCCACATTGTTTACTCACATCTACATAACTCCAGGTATTTCTAATGAAATCTCGGGAGCACATTACAGACCTATGATGCTTGCCTATTTCTCTCTGATCAAATCGCTCTTCGGAGCTAATCCATTCTTTTTTCATTTACCTCAGCTTCTTTTTCATATTACGAATAGCGTGTTACTATTTCTTTTCTTCACATTCTTTTTTCGCAAAAAAGTTGCGTTTGTATTGGCGCTCGTTTTTCTTGTCCATCCGGTAAACGATGAAACTGTTGCCTATATTTCCAATCTTCAGGATATTCTCTTTTTCTTCTTCGGTATTTTAGCTATAGTTTTATTGGCAAAACAAAATAGAGACAAATTAACTTCATTTTTCTTAGCGTTCTGTCTACTTTGCTCTTTGTTATCAAAAGAAACAGCTATTTTATTTTTTATTGTCGCCTGCTTGTACTGGATGTTTTTTATCAGGCAGAAAATAGGGTATTACATATTTATAACCCTCATTCCCTCCTGTGTTTATCTTTTCCTCCGTTTCACTTCTGCCACTGTTAATTCATTTCGTATAGAACCTTCCCCAATGATGCAATTATCTTTTCCCGAGCGATTGATCTCAATTCCCAAAGTTATATTTTATTATTTCCAGACATTTTTTTACCCTGCCCAGCTGGCGTTTTCCCAGGAATGGGTAATACACTCGGTAACGGTAAATGATTTTTATCTTCCCCTGCTATTTGATTTGTTATTTTTTCTTTTTTTTATCGGAATTGCTGTTTATCTCTATAGTTATAAGGAAAATAAGGAGGTATTTACTAAGTATTTGTTCTTCTTTTTGTGGTTTTGTGCAGGAATGCTTTTCCATATGCAACTAATTCCGCTCGACATGACCGTCGCTGACAGATGGTTTTATTTTCCAATTGTGGGGTTACTGGGCATGATTGGAGCGATATCTATCTTATTAAAAAAACCAATTTATAAAAAGTATAAAATACCCATTTTACTGCTTGTTACTTTCATAATATGCTTATTGTCGATACGGACAATACTGCGAAATTTTGAATGGAGAGACGGCCTCACTCTTTATAGTCATGATATTACGATCTCCAAAGATTCCGCTAGATTACAAAACAACCTTGGAAACGAATTGGTCAAGAACGGTCAAATCGATGCGGCACTTCCTCATTTCCAACAAGCAGTTGAGCTTGATCCAAAATTGTGGGTCGCATGGGATAACATAGGAATTATCTATGAGAAGAAGGGACAAATTCAAAAAGCAAAAAAATATTATCAGCTAGCTATGAAAGAGAATTTTATTCCTGCGTATGAAAATATGGCACGGGTAATTTTGCAGAATGATAATAGTCCGATGCCTGCAAAAACGTTTTGCTTACAAAGTATTAAAAAATATCCGCTGGACGCAACCCTTTGGTTAACACTGTCACTGTCTGATAATCAGCTGGGAAATCATAAAAACGCGCTTTCAGAAGCAGAACATGCATACAGTCTTATCCCTGATGAGAAGACTCTGTATGTTATTCAATCCATACAGAGTACGCTGTCTAAATAAATATTATCTAGTCGGGGATACATTACCTTATCCGAAACTACTATTTAGAAAACCAAAAACGATATTCCACAGCTTTATCTATGGATTGAATTCTAATCCAGCCTCTCCAGCCGATCTTTGTCTTCTTGATACTGTAAGATGGCTTGGAAAATAGTCTTGAGACGGATATCTATGTGGATGATATTCCTTTTCGTAAGGGGAAGATGACAATAAATTGCGAGCCTTGATTTTGAATACTCTCGACCGATATTTTACCACCCATTTTTTCTACCAGTTGTTTTGTAATCCATAGTCCCAAACCTGTTCCATATACATCTTTCGTTTTTTCATTATATAACCGTGAAAATTTACTAAATAATTTTTGCCGGTCTTCCTCAGAGATACCTACTCCCGTGTCTCTGACAAATACCTTTATATTATTTTTTTCGATCTCAGTGTAAATAGTTACACTTCCTTCAGGTGTATATTTAAGTGCATTACTTATCAAGTTTGAGAAAATTTCAATCATTTTATTTTTATCACATAAAACCGGAAGAGGATTTTGATACGGGGTATAGATTAAGGATAAATGCTTTTCTTGGAACTGAATTTTGAAGTCAGAAATAACATTCTGTATGATGTCCCGAATGTCCGAAACTCCTAAGTCAAACTTCACCCGTTTCTCTTCAATACGAGAAACATCAAGTAAATTTTCAACTAAAACCATAAGACGGGTTGTGCTTTCAAGCAGAATATTTACTTGTCTTTGCAATTTATCATTTATTTTCACCAGCGGATCATTAAGTATTAACAACGTATAACCATGTATGGCAGTAAGAGGAGTGCGGAGTTCATGTGAGGCAACGGAAATAAAATCATCTTTAAGTTTATCTACTTCATTTAGTTTCTTATATAATAGCGATATTTCAAAAAATCTGAAGTGGTTCAAGAGTAATAGCATGATAACGAACATAGTGACGGCTAATATTATGAAAGAATCCTGGGTCGTTCGATTACTCATAAGATCAATTTCTGAAGCTGAGAGATATAAATTAACAACTGCAATTTTATTACCGGTTGCATCATGAACAACCGACACAACAAGCCAAATACGTTCAGGCTTTCCTTGTCCGACAGCTGCAAAAATTTCTTTTGATAATGTCTGGTTAGTATCCCACGCAAGATGATTAAGTATTGAATCAGAAACTAATTGTGTCAGAGGAGATGTTGTAGCTAAAGATGAAAAATCATTTTGATTTGGCCGAAATACTTCAATCGCTTTTATTTCCGGAAGATCTTTGATGATATCACGTACATAGCTCTGGACATCGGAATTTGTATTAATCTTTTCCTCCAGTCCCCGTGACAAAACCGTTTCAACCAGTAATGCTTTGTTTGTAAGTTCAAAATCCATATCCCGCTTTTGAGCGTTAAGCAGAAATAATGTATTTGTAGCAATTGCAATAGGAACTATAATTATGACTACTATTGCATAAATAAGCTGGGAATTATTTGATGTAATAAAAAATTTTGGGATGAATCTCATGGTTTATAAAGTGAATCTATTTTTTTAAATTGAAATATGGCATATAGAACTGCAAGTGATACTAAGATTGCTGTTACAGTTAGGATAATGAAGTTTTGTATGGCTGAATCTTCACTGGTTGAAGCAAGCTCCAAACTTTGATTATCCCTGCTCGCCGCAAACGCAGAAGTTATAAAAAATGTTGCAATCTGTGATCTGATTTTTGTCCCATCCGGTCTTGATACGACAGCATAGGTTGTATGTTTTCCAGGATCAAGTGGCTTCTCTAGATCATAGGTCCATACCCCGTTTGCGTCAGTTTTCACGGTCACGATGAGAGGATTTGAATAAATCAAAAGCGTAATAATATAATTCGGGACTGATTTCCCTGTTATGGTAAGTGCTGTTTTATTTTGTACTTGTGTATTTTTAATCGTTGTAATACCGGTTTTTGTATCCACTGGAAAAGTGAGAGTATTAAAACGGGACGGTAGAATTATAGTTCTCTCAGTATTTAACTCCCCATTTTGTTGATTCGCAACTGTTATTTCGATTGAAGGA
Source organism: Candidatus Levyibacteriota bacterium (assembly GCA_963790825.1). Lineage (GTDB taxonomy): Bacteria > Patescibacteriota > Microgenomatia > Levybacterales > UBA12049 > CAWBPM01. Next base: position 337,289 of record CAWBPM010000002.1, read on the forward strand.
ATAAGTATTTTTGTACCTGTGTTGCTTGATGCAACCGCATTCAGTACGTATTGTCCGTTTGGAGTATTTGTTGTATCCCAGCTAAATTTTGTTGATGTTGCATTGTCCGGAATGAAAGCTTGACCTAAATATAAATATCCTGTGTCATTATTGACTAAAACTTTGAGTCCAATATCAACTGAGGAGTTTCCTATACCACTTATGTTTAATACTATTGATTTATTTACTGTTTGTCCATTTTTAAGATTTTGTATGAAATAACTGGGTGCTGTCTCGATCTGACTGGGTGAGGTATAGCTGTTTGGTAATACCGCTATTGTTGGCGTGACCACATCAATGGTATTCCAGAATTGGCCAACAACAGGAGTGGGGGTAGGCGCAGCAAGCAAGGTATTTACTGTACTAAGTGTCGGTGTTGGAAGTAATGATGAGTAAGGAGTGGGAGACCATGTGGGTGTGGGAAAGTAATAAGAGCTCTGTGTTGGTATCAAGGTTACTGTTGGAGGATATATTATTGGAGTACTTGTTGGTGAGGGTATATTTGTTGGTGTGGCAGTAGGCTGCTGTATACAGCAAACTTGTTGAGTTGTTCCGCCCGGTATATCAGAACAATCAGATGGGCCGGTATTTGTTTCACTACCGGAACATGACTGTGCGCAATGTCCTCCGGTTGCACTGCACTGTGTGCCGGTATATCCCCCGACGCAGCAAACTGCTGTACCACCATTACCATTACTATCGGTACAACTATAATTACTATCAACTGATCCGCCATCCGGTCCGGGACAATGAACCGGATTTACACATTTTCCGCCGCTGCTATTTCCGCACATATTGGTAGAAGATAACACCTGCGAAGCTATATTCGGAGAAGTGGATTTAGAATTAGAATGTGAGAGAAGGAAAATAAAAAATAGCTCAATGCAGATGAGGCAAATGATTAGTAAGAGCATAATTCTTTTCATAATTTAATAATGAGTTATCTATAAATAAAAAGCAAGAAAGAATTAGTATTAAACAATTCTTGAACTTATCAAAAATATATTGCCACAGTAGTCCAAATGGTTAATCCTGTAGTTAAAGATACTATTTGTCGTTTTATTTTCTGAACTTTACTGCGGACGGAGAGAAAGTACTATCACACCAAGCTAAAGAACTATTTGCAACCCTTTAAAACTGAGTTCTCTGTTATCTAGCCGGGGATACAGTATGATATTCGGAACTTCTATCTGGAAAACCCTAACGATATTCCAAAGCTCTTTTTAGTTTCTTATGTTTTAGTAAAAATCTTATCCTCTATTTTTGTTTAAATATTTTCTTGTTATAAACAATATTACAGGTATAAAGATATAACTAATCAATCCTATAATTACTAAATTATAATTATGGCGGTAATATGCTGAATTAAAATATTGAACAATAAAGAATGAACCACCAATGAATAAATAGATAAATAGAAGAATTATATGACTCCAAATCCACCTTATCCTAGTTTTAATACTTGTGAATTTAGTTGATAAAAAGTAGGCATATATTATTCCTAATCCGTATGTAATAAATTGCCAATATATAGGAATAGAAAAATAATCTCCACCATATCCAAATATATTTCCTAATTGTTGAATAATTATTATTGGAAGAAAAAATAATGCTTTTAGAAATATTATGATACCAATTAGTATGTTGAATAGGGGAATGGTTCTTAAGCTAATATAGTAAACATTAGTATTAATTGTGAAAAATATATCAATAGATAATATTAATACAAAAAAATAGGAACAGAATTAGTTTATTACTCATTATTTACATTATTGCACAAAATTAGGTGAATACAAGTATAAAAGACAGGATTTATATATTGGATAACCTTTTCTTTTATAAAGCTAACTGAGTAAAGTCGGGGACAAAGGACTTGAACCTTCGACCTCGCGGTCCCAAACCGCGCGCTCTAGCCAACTGAGCTAGTCCCCGAGTAGCAAGTGTATTATACAATAAGGTAAAGGTGAAAGAAACAGTAGGTGACTGAGTAGCAGGCAAAACATTATTTCAACAAATATAAGAAGCAAAAGAAAAGTAGTATTAAATCAAAGGCCTCAATCACCGGGTCCTCGGAAGAGTCCGCTTATAATAATCGTGTATCGCTATTTTATAAACCTTTCTACGTTGCTCTTCCGTCAGCGAGGTAAAATTTCGGGTATACCTTTCGGGTACCGGTAAATATTCAAATTCACCTTTAATAAGATCAGCTTCTTGAGTAGCAGCATCATTAATTTCCACTCTGAAAAGAGCACCAGGTTTTCGCTGTGTTTCCTGAATATATTCACTACTAATAATAAAAGTATTACCAAGGGTTTCATTAGATAAAAAGGGGAAAGATACGATTGTCATGCCGTCTGACTGATTTTCTTTGGACCCAAAAGATATTATAGTAGCTACAGTAGGCCACCTACGCTCAGGCCGCTGGGGTAACGGTTCTACGCGAGAAACCCCACCAGCAGAATTTCTAAAACCAGAGCTCTCAAGTTCTTTTGCTAATATAGCCATTAGTATTAATATTATTAAAGTTATATAAGTATAAAATTAAAGGAGGGTATGAAAATTGTAATATTTTGAGGAGTAATTATTTACCAAGACATCTGGTACCCCCTATGGGACGATATTCGAACCCATATTCAATAACTTGGTCCTACAGAAAAAGAGTTTATGTTGAAAAATATTAAATGAGGGAAACTATGAAGAAATGTGTATATTATTTTGCTTTATTTGCTCTTCCTCTCCAAAGAAAACTACCAAACAACATCATAACTCCTACAACTATTCCTGCTACAAGTACTGGCATACCAGCTGCTCCAGATGATAGTGAACATAAACCCAATATTATTGCAACTACACCTGCGCCTAATGTAAGACCCGCCATATATATTGCTTTTTCTCGTGGTGTATTTCCCATGTTTTGATTATGGTATACGATATTTTAAATGTCAATAGAAGAGTTTTGAAAACCCAAATATATTATAGGTCTTGGTACCCCATATGGAACGATGTCCGAACCTACGTAGCCTCACTTGAGTCTAAAGAAAAGACCGAATTGTTGCTAATTCTACAAAAAAATAAAACGGGATAAATCTATTAGCTTTTATGTTGTTTAACAAAATTATCAAGATCTGCTTTTTCAATACGAATAAATTTTCCGCCTAATTTTACAGCTTTTAGTTTATTACTTCTAACATACCTTCTAACGCTTTCCGGATCAATCTGAAGTATTCTTGCCACCTCAATGGTTGTATAAAAAATTTGATTTTGTTGCTTTAACGAAATTGATTCCTGCGGCTTGAATGCTTCTAGGTAAATATCCAAAGATCTATTTATCGCATCATAGATTAATTCATAGTATGCGTTCATCTGTTCTTTTGTTTGCCCTATTTCCAGTGCAGTAAGATATCTATTTCTTTCTTCTTTTTTAATAATTGCAGGAGGAAAACCTGTCTGGATTAAGATAAAATTCATTAAAAGTCTGGCTGTCCGACCATTACCATCAGTAAACGGATGAATAGTTACCAGTTTAAAATGAGCATCACTAGCTAATTGTACTGGATTATCATTTGCAGTTCGTAACCATTGCACAAATTCGTTCATTAAGTCTGGTACCTTTAATGGGTTAGGAAGAATAGTTGTTGAGCCGGCTATTCTAACCGGAGTACTTCGTAATCTTCCAGCATTTGTATCATCAATTTTTTCTAATATAATTCTATGAATCTGCAGAATATCTTGAAATGTCAGTTCTTCTCTCTTTTTTTGCCGGGCTAGTCCTTGAATATAGGAAAAAGCCTTTGCATGATTAATTGCCTCTAAATGTTCATTTAGACTTTTACCTTCCACTGTAATCCCTTTTTCCACAACAAGAGCAGTCTCTTGCCGAGATAGCGTATTCCCTTCAATTGCATTTGAAGTATAAGTTAATTCAACCCTATACCACTCTTCAAGGTTATTTTCTATTGTCTTTGAAAAGGGTTTATAGCTATCCAAAAGGGATTTTTTTAGAAGAAGATCTTTTAGAATTTCATTCATACATTGCTATTTTATACTACTTAAGACGACTTGTCAAGGATAAAAGTAGCATTGTATAGTAATGAATAGCAATAAGCCTATAATGGTGTACCCCTGGTGCAAATTGCTTCGAACCCCTGCTGGCTCATTTTAATAATTTGATGGAGGCTTATCAAGCTGCCGGAGAGGAGACTAGGCATGAATAACCTTCTTATTTCCCAATTATTCGATGAGACAACCTTCTATGAACAGTTCATACATGATTTAGAAAAGTGCCAACAAGAGGTTATAATCGAAAGCCCGTTTATCACAACTGATAGAGCACAACTATTTTTGCCGATTTTTCAACGCCTGCTGGATAAAGGAACCAAAATTTACATAGTTACCAGAGATCCGAAAGAACATTTTGAGGGAATGGAGGTTCAGTCTGAAGCAATTATACGAAAGTTTGAAGAAATGGGAGTCCAGACATTTCTCTGTTTAGGCAATCATCACCGGAAACTTGCGATTCTTGATAAACAAATACTTTGGGAGGGAAGCTTGAATATCCTCTCTCAAACACATAGTATGGAAATTATGCGAAGAATTGATAATGACAGCCTAACTTTAGAAATGTTTCGCTTTCTTAAATTTTACAAATATATCTGAGATTTCTGGTTGAATATGTGGGAATTATTTATCGAAAGACTATGCTTGTTGACTCTTGATAAAATCTTCAAGCTCTTGAAGAGGATTATTGCCATATTTTTCTTTGAAGTATTCCCCTTGTAATACTAATCCTTGTAATTCATGTGGTTGCAACATGTACTTAATTCCATTGTTACCAGAACCAGGTTGTATTCTTTTTTCTTGAGGTGGTAACACAGCTAGTCCTCCTACATCAGCTTTATCTTGTAACCAATGAAGGGTTTCTTCTACGCCAAAACTCTCATAATACTGTCTTACTGTTAGTTGTGGCTTTATTGGGATATCACTACCATAATCTTCTACTATGGTTGCTGATAAATCCATTCCATCTAATTTTCTTAGCTCGTCAACTTGTAGCCCGATAAGCTTTTCTCCATTTTCAATTTTTACGAAACCATTTATTCCTGTCATAGAACCCGTATGTTCACCTATCTTAAGCTTAGGACTATCTGCTCGCTGGTACCTTTTTAACACCCATTTCATTCCAGAATCGAGTCCCATTAGCGCTTCGTTTAAAACGGGCGCTTCTGCACTTAGATTATAGTGCTGTTTGAGACTATTTATTACTCCTTCATAAGGCGCAGGGGATTCCATATTACATATTAGTAGTATACCAAAATATAATAATGATATTTTTAGATTCTACATATTCAACTACGCATCCAGTTTAAAAACACACTAGAAAATAAGTTTTCGAACATCCCATAAAGTGTTCGAGTCCCTCCAGGATTAGCCCTTCTTTGAGGCCATGAAAAATAAGATTAAATTTGAGGACTAATTAGTAGATTAGCCCGTTATATCAATCTATTCGAGGTATTGACAAAGACATCGTCCCCTTTGGTACCGCGAGAGAGACTCGAACTCTCATGTCCTTGCGGACGAAGGCTCTTAAGGCCTTTGTGTCTACCATTCCACCACCGCGGCGCGCACTGCGTGGAAAAACACCCCTGGTTTCACCCACGCCTGTCAAGCAGGCGAACTCGACCAAAGGTCTCCGTTCCAGCTTTCATCCTCTTTAGGTTGCGCTACAGCTGTAACACTAATCAAGCGCTGTAACCGCGCAACTATAAATTGTATTTTACTTGAAACCGCTTGGTTATTCAACTATGCTGAGGCGGGGTGACTCCCTCAACTTGCAGCGAATAATCAAGGAGTGATTTCATTTCACTTCTCCTGTCCTCTGAGTTGAGTAAGATTCCGATGACTTCATGACCTTGGTAGTTTAAGTAAGTAATGAGGCAATATCCTGCTTCCGGTGTATAACCGGTTTTAATTCCTTTAACACCCGGGTAGGTAGTAAGCAGGTTTGTCTCATTATAAATATCATATGCTTTATGCGTACTGCTTGCCGCTAAGTGATACTCCGTGCTTGCAGCTATATGAACAAATAGGGGGAAATTATCCAGGGCATATTTACTGATAACCAGAAGATCTTGTGACGTTGTATATTGCTTACCATCTCCTTCCAAACCCGTCGGATTGCTAAAGTGCGTGTCGGTGAGCCCAAGTGCTTGCGCTTTATCATTCATTGCTTGAATAAAAGCCGTACGTCCTCCGGGGTAATTGCCAGCCAGTGTTTCCGCAGCATCATTACCCGAATTAAGAATCAATCCGTAAAGCAGCTCTTCAAGCGACAATATTTCTCCGGGTGAAAGCCCCATACTATCTTCTCCCACCAGGTCGGATCCATCTACTACATACCTATCATCTGCTTTCTTATTTTCTAAAGCAACTATTGCGGTCATAATTTTTGTTAACGATGCCATAGGAAGTCTTTGGGTCGGGTTTTTTTCAAAAATAGCTTTATTTTCTAAAAGATCGTAGGTGAGAGCGCTTTTGGCACCTATGTTGGGTCTGACTATTTCGCTTCCGAGAATTTGTTGAAGACTGGGAAACCAGAAATCAAGATTGGTTACTTCTCTATTTTTTCCAAGCATTAAAAAACCAGGCAAGGGAGAAGTATAAGATATAGTCCGCTCACTGACCGGTGTGAATAGCCAAAGCAATAAACTGAAAAGAATGGAAGCCAGAATAACAGTCGTAAGATAGAGAAGCCAATGTTTGAGCATTGTTTTATGATATCACAGAGAAAAGGGGCAATGCAGTCCTATATATCTTTTGCTAAATGCTATGGTATAATAAACTGTAGCATTTCGTTATGAATATCAAGCCTTTCTCGTTTTCTCTGGTTAGTTTTAATATTTTAGGAACTCCTTATGCAGTATACAAAACCCCGTCGTCCAGGTTACTTCCGAAACATCGGAAACAGCGCTTCATAAGAATAGCTGAGGAATTGAATTCAGGAGCAGCAGATATTGTCTGCTTTCAGGAAGTACATACCTATCCGCAAGTTCGACTGCTCAAAAAAACCATGACTGAATTTCCTTATATATCCTATAAAAAGTTCTTGTACGGGCCGAGAGGAGGATTGGTAACTTTTTCCAAGTTTCCTATCCATTCTTCGGAATATATTACATTTAATAAGATGGGGACGATTCGCAACAAATCAATTGTGGCAAAAATCAGCAGAAAGGGTATCTTGCTGGTAAAACTTGAAAAAGAACCACTATATATTCTGAATACCCATCTGACTGCAAATATCGACTGGAATTGGGTAAGTACGAACCGCTATATTCCGTTTATTACTTCGCAGCTTGAACAGCTAAAGAATATTGTTAAATCTTTGTCAAATTTCCCGATCGAGATTATCATAGCGGGGGACTTTAATATTCCGAAAAATTCTATGTATTATAAAATGTTCACGAAGGGACTTAACCTCATGGATGTTTTCCAAAGTTCGCAAAAAAATACTTACAACGAAGAACATCTGCCGCTAGGTAAGAAATCGGAGTGTGTCGATTTTATTTTTATCGTGAAAAACGGTACGCCGTTTAAAGTGGAAGAAAAAGAATATGTTTTTGACAAAAAAGTGATTTTGAATAATATTTCAACCTTTCTCTCGGACCACATCGGACTAAGAGCACGGCTGCAATTTGCTTTCGGAAATAAAAAACAGAATTAAAATTGCCTGTCTTTTTTATCTCTTGTCGTTTTTGTTTTTTTCATTATATAATTGTTTTATGGATTTTCTGCATGCAACCATCCTATCAATAGTTGAGGGAGTTAGCGAATTCCTGCCCATTTCCTCAACCGGACACCAGGTGCTGACTGCAAGTCTCCTCAATATTCCCGAAACGGACTTTGTCAAAAGCTTTGAAATTATCATCCAGCTTGGTGCAATTATGGCGGTAGTGGTTCTTTATTTTAAGACATTTATGCAAAACTTAGAGGTTTGGAAAAGAATTATTGCAGCCTTCATTCCTACGGCAATTGTCGGTTTCGTTCTCTATAAATTTATTAAGGCCTATCTTTTGGGTAATATCATGGTGACGCTTTGGGCACTTCTCATTGGCGGAGTCATTCTGATTATCTTTGAACTCTTATACAAAGAAAAGGATCACCATGTCGAGCAAATTGAACAAATCTCCCTGAAAAATGCTTTTTTTATCGGAGTCTTCCAATCCCTCTCCGTTATTCCAGGTGTATCTCGTGCTGCTGCGACAATCATCGGAGCATTATTCTTGGGAACGAAAAGAAAGGCAGCTGTTGAGTTCTCATTTCTTCTGGCAGTACCGACAATGATAGCGGCTACGGGACTGGATGTGGTGAAGGCAAATTTTTCTTTCTCGTCCCAAGAACTTATCACTTTGGGAATCGGACTGATAATTGCTTTTATTACCGCGATGCTTACAATAAAGTTTTTTATTCGTTTTATTCAACATCATACGTTTATTCCTTTCGGCATATACCGCATTCTCCTGGCAATTGTTTTCTGGCTGGTATTTCTTCGCTAAATACTTATATCTTCCGGGCGTAGATTCAACTTTCCTTCAGAAGAATGAAATATAAGATAATAGACAACCGGAATAAAGAATAGCATAATCGATCCAGAGAACATTAGGCCGGCAATAATGGCTCCACCTAAGCCTTGCCAAAGTGCATTAGACAGAGTAACTGGAATAAGCCCGATAATCGCAGTGAACGAGGTTAAAGCAATCGGCTCAAGTCTGCTTTCCGCAGCATCAATAATTGCGTCCGTAAACTCCAGTCCAAACCGTAAGTTCTGATTGATCTTGTCGACAATAAGAATTGAGTTTTTTACTACGATTCCGAAAAGTGCCAAAATACCAATCAGGGCAGGAAAGGAAAGAGGCGTTTGTGTCATGCCGAAAACGATAAAGACGCCTGAGATTGACAGCGGGATAACAAGCATGACGATGAATGCCTTACGAAACGATGAAAATTGCAAAACCATGGTAATAATAATGAGCAAAAAAGAAAGAACCATAGCCTGCAGAATTGAGGTAACAGACTCTTGATTCTGCTGATTGACGCCTCCAGTCGACCAAGAATACCCCTCCGGCAAATTCAATGAGTCAGCGTATTTTCCGACATCCGCATTCTTTTGACTTACAGAAAAACCTTTTGTGACACTCGCAGTAACTGAAATAGTTCTCTTACCACCCTCCCGAGTAATAAGGGTAGGATTTGCTTTTATTGTAATAGTACCAAGCCCCAAAAGTGGAATCGGGCCATTGTTAGTTGGGATCATAATACTGCTGAGCCCTTGGACTGTTTCCACGCCGGAGTCCGTACGGAACACAATTGATTGATCCTGCGTATTTCCTTGCTCAATTTTTACATTTTGGTCCAGAGTAAATCCCGTCGCATAGGTCCGAAGCCACAGTCCCACTTGATCCGCCGTTATTCCGGCATCAACTAATTCCTGATAATCAGGGACGAAGACAATCTTGCTCGTTCCTGATTTTATTGATTTATCGACATTAGTAATACCCGGCTGCTTTTTCAAATATGCTTCTAGAGAATTTGCATAATTATCCAGTACAGTTAAATCGTCACCAAAGAGCTTAACCTGAATATCTGATCCGGCTGGCGGTCCTCCAGACTCTTCAATAACTGAAAAAATACCCTTTTGATAATTTTTGTATTTACTCCGAATCTCCTGAGCCAAGTCAACCGAAGATAGTTTCTGCTCACCAGTCGGTGGAAGAGTTAACGTAATCGTCGCAAGATTCCCTCCACCACCACTTGCACCAAATCCGCTGTCAGGTCCTGAACCAATGCTAAGAGATGCAAGATGCACCTCGGGAAACTTTCTTAGATCATCCAAGATTTTTATTGATTCTTTTTGAGTTTGCTCAATATTAGTTCCCGCAGGAAGCTCGAGAGAAACTTGTAAGGATTCCTGCGAACTTGCTGGAAAGAACTCATTTCGAACGAAGCCGAGAGGCAACAGAAGATAAGAGAAAACCGAGAAAATCACAACCATGATTATTGCTTTTCGCCTATTTGTTTTACTAGATAATATTTTATTGAGTACATATCGATATTTCTCACTAATAATATCAAAACTGATAATTCCCCTGTTCAAATATTGCTGTAAATTTCTTCTTCCAGTATTCTTTCTGGTTCGCTGTTTTATGCCAAAAAATCTTACATCAAGATTTATCAAACGGTTTTTAATTCTGGAATATAACAGATTTTTTACCTGAAAATAAATGAAGAGATTAATAATAAAGAGCAGGATTGTTGGAATAAAATAGATTCCTTTCGGTGCTAAGACAAGAAATACTACGATAAGAAGAAAAAGGATAATACCGCGGGTCAGAAAAACGACTCTGGCAGGAATACTTGGCTTAAGAATGATAATTACTAAAGGCAAGGTTATAAACATTGCCACGCCAAACGATGCCAGAAGCGCAGTCGAAACAACAATCGGAATCGGTTTAATAAATTCGCCGATAATGCCGGTCGAAAGCAGCAGCGGCAGAAATGCCCAGACTGTCGTCAGTGTCGTTGTGAAGATCGCTGTTCTAAAATCCCGCCAGACCAGAAGTCCTGCCTGCATCGGGGTAAACTTATTAGTTCGATAATAACTGGACAATGCAGAGATAACCACAATCGTATCATCAACTAAAAGCCCGAGGGATAAGAGTAAAGCAAAAAACGCTATGAAACTTAAGTCAATAGAAGTTCCATGCATAACTATAAATGTAATAAGAAATGTTAGTGGTATCGCAGACGAAGCAACCAAGGCTTGCCGCATTCCTAGAAAAAGTACAATTACCAAAAATACCAAGGCAAAAGTAATAACAAGGTCGCGAACCAAATCATTAAATTGCCTCTCTATTAAGTCTCCGCTATCAAGGACTGTAGAGACAGTAAATTGCCCGGGATATTTAGCAACGAATGCTTTAACCGCATTATGAGCATCCTGATCGGAGGAAGTAATATTGGCTGAACTCTTTTTAAAAACGCTAAACGTCACAGCCTGAGTTGCTTGATGATTTTTATCTGCAATATATGAACCCACCGATCCAGGCTGCTGGTTAATTGAGATAGTTGCAATATTTGATAGAAGCACAGTCGTGTTATTATTGAGAGTTATTCGAAGATTGCGAAGATCTTCAACCGTGGTGATCGTCGGGTCAATCGTGAGCGCAAAGGATGAATTCGCAGTATTAATATTTCCTGCAGGTTGCGAATTAATTGCAGTAGTAATCAAGCCCGAAAGCGCTTGTGGATTAACTCCATACATGGCAATAGCTTCAGGCTTAATGACAACCTGAATCTCCTGATTATCGAGTCCCGCTGTATCAACAGTATTTATAGACGATACATCTTTTAAGCTGTCCCTAAGTCCTCTACTGAATCTAACCAGAGATGCCGGATCATCATCACTGACTGTAAATATCCAAACAGGTGTATTTTGGAAATCAAGTTTCTGAACATGGGGAGTTGTCGCATCTTTTGGTAAGTTATTGACACTTTGAACTGCATTCTGCACATCGGTTGTCGCTTTATCAGGATCAACACCGGATAAAAATTGCAGAACAACAACTGAAGTAGAGTTCTGCGAAGTTGAAGTCATAGTATCAATGTTCGATACATTGCTTACTGCTTTTTCAACCGGGTCTGTTAATAAAGACTCCACGTCGCCAGGATCTGCACCGGGTAGGGAAGTAGAAATAGTAACAATTGCGATATTAATAGTAGGATTCAAAACACGAGGAATACTCATAAAACTAGTTATGCCAAAGACAATAATGAGAAGGACCAGTAGAATAACAAGTCGGGGATTGCGAAGATACCTGGCTATCCTACTGTTTTCAAGCTCAGGATCGAATTTGAGTTTTCGTAAATATGAAGTCAATATTGCCATACATAAAATAAAGTAGTCATCTTATTAATACGCATCCACCTTATCTCCAACGACAACGTTTCTATCGGTAATCACTTGGTCTCCTAGGGTTAGCCCATGGACAATTGCGACAAAACTAGCAAAAACGCTGCCGAGTGTAACTTGTCTCGTCACTGCTCTATGATTTTTCATTATTAGTAGGTAATCACTGTTCTGCGTTTGAAAGACGGCGTCAAGCGGAACAAAAGGAGCAGCGGCCAATGTATTCACTGAGCCGATTGGAACATCGACAGATAAGTATGTACCATCTGTAACCAAAGAATCCGCGCTATTTGGTATTGCATATGCAATAGCGAACAATTGTCCATCTGTTGCTTCACTCGCTATAAAAATCGGACGAACAGAATAGGACTTATCTCCAATATGAAGTGTACTGGCATCGAGTTTTGATATGTTTTCAACGATATTTTGTGGAACCAAAACCACGGCTGTTGCATGTTTATCATTCGATGAAATTTCAGCCAGCTGCGTACCGGGATTCACCTGTTCACCAACCCGAACATAAATACGCTCTACTGTACCATTAAACGGACTAACAGGCAGCATCGCCGATGCGCTCACATCTGCCATGTCTGTCTGAAGCTTACTCACCTCAACATTTAACTCCAACGCTTTTTCCTGCAAATCCAATTGTTTCATCGCTAGGTCGCGCTGCGCATCTGCAAGCTGTCCGGGAGCCTTGCTGCCATCTGTTTGTTCCTGAAGGTTACTGAGTTGCTGCCTAAGCTGATTCTGTGCCCCTTGGAGCTGGTTAATTGTCGATTCTGACTGAACAAGAGCGGATGGAGATGCACCGCTGCTTTGCTCGTCAGATAATTGTTGATTTAACGTATCCAGAATAGTCTGATTAGCATTAATCAGCGAATTTGTATCGCTGGCAGATTGGGTAGCAATCTTCTGTTGGTCAGTAAAATTATCATGAGTTATGTTGGTAATATCACGCTGTTTTTGGATAGCATCTTTTTGTTCCTGCTCGCTATCAACGGCATTTTGGTACTGCTTGTCAGCAATCTGCGCCTGAAGAGCTGGTGTACTTCCGCCTTGATAATTACTGGAAAGCGTAAGAATTTGCGTCCCTTGATATACAGAGTCCCCCTCCGAAACCGCAATACTTTGTACAACACCAGAGCTTAAGGCAACTATTTTAATTACCCCTGCTTTATCAATTTTCGCTTCAAATGTCGATTTCGGTGTCTCGCCGATACTAAATGTATGAACCATTTTCGTTGGGGTACCCGCTTCTATTTCAGGTTTCGGTGTATTAACAGTATGCCCAATAAGAATGACAATAAAAAGAAAACCTAAGGCAATAAAAAAAGCACCCAATGGCCTATTTTTAATAAAGATAGTTGCTCTCTTATAACTCTTCCGATGTAGTTCTCTCTGAAAAAATGAATTGATCTTTTCTTTAATGGTTAAAATGATAGATTTCATGAGATATTAGTAAAGTTTGGACACAAAATGAATATGCCTAAAAAAACCTTTGCTATTATAGGATAAATAATTTGGTATGTCAAAGGATACACAAAATTGTATAGTTTTACCCTATTGACAACTTACGAGAAGCTTATTATATGATAATGACAAGCTGTAAACCGCTGACCGCAATCGGAAGCAAGATTACTCGCGTTATTTTCTGCCCTGTAACCAAGTAATCGAAATAGCCATTTATACTGTATATTATGATATATTCTGCCCAGGATTATCACGACATATTTTTCTTTCGAAATCCCTTTACATTTAAGTTTTGTATTTGAGGGATTTTTTGTGGAAAAAAAACGTTTAATGAGCTAGAAGGAGGCTTGCCCCTCCGAAGTCTGAACCTAAAACAGAAAATTGTTTAATAAATAATTTAGGAGCGAAACCATCCGTCGCTAAAGCTTTGGATGGCGAAGGGAGGTGAACAAATATGACAAATTTAATGAAAAAAGTATCAGTAAGTATCGCGACATTATCTTTGCTCGCCGTCGCAAGCACACCAGCAGCATTTGCAAGTGTTACTGTCACCGGGGGTGGTGCACTTTCTAATACAACTGCTAAAGTTACAACGTCTAGTAGTAATCTGACTGTTCAGAGTAATGTAACTTCTGTAGCAACTTTTACAAATAGCAGCGCAACGACTGGTAATAATTCTTCTTCCTTTAATACAAAAGGAACAAGTGGCGCGACTTCCGGAACTGCCACATCAACAGTTAAAACAACTGTTATTGGCGGTGTTAATCTGGATATGGCTCCCGCGTGCGGATGCAATACTACGACCCCTGACGTTACCGTTAGTGGTGGTGGTGGTGCAGGTTCAAAAACCAGCGCAGATGTGACCCAAAAGAATTCAAATACAACAATTCAGACAAATTACACGAATGTTGTAACGGCAACGAATTCCAATGCGTCAAGCGGAGGCAATTCTTCTTCCTTTAATACGGGGGGAACAAGTGGCGCATTATCAGGAGATGCTACTTCTTCGGTTACAACAACCGTCGGAGTATCGGGAAATGTCCTGTAAGTTTTTACTCGGGTAATGATAAATCTCCCGGCAGATGTCTGTCGGGAGATTTTATTTTTCCTGAGCTACCACTACAAACCGTTTACTGTCTAAAAAATCAGTGCAGGTATACATCGTAAGTTGTTTTTTCGAACTATCGCCAAGAACGGATGTATTGTCCGGCGATACTACTTGCGTATATTGAATGGTAAATATTTGTTTCGTACCATTGTTGTATTTAATTTGAATTTTTTCTCCGGGTTTTGCATTTACTAACGGTCCAAAGATGCTTGTCCAGTCATGGCCGTAAATAATACTGTTGCCGATTTCACCCGGAATAGGGGATGAGACTAGATACGATGCTCCTTCAGTCGTGGTTTCCCAAGTATTATTCGTGATATGAGACTCAAAAATCGGCACGTCGATACGGACATCTTTTATTACGATCTCGACCGGCTTAAGTTTTAACGTTGAATTATGCGGCGCGGGCTGATGGGTAAAAAACAGTTGGTTCGTAGCGTATTTTTGCCACAGTAAAAATCCGGCACAAAGAAAATAGATAATTCCGGCGATAATTAAACCTTGGGGAAGAAAGCGTTTTAGCATAAGCGCCTCCTTAGTTTTGTACTTTTTTGCGCAGAAATAAACCTGAAGACAGTAAAGCCAAACCGTCCACAAGATAGGAGAGGATAGTAGAACTACTTCCCGTGTATGCCAATGCTGCTACTTCCCGAACCGGACTACCGGAAGAAGACGATGATGAAGAAGATGAACCTGATGAGCCGGACGAACTGCCTGAGGAATTATTGGAAGATGAGCCGCTATTTGATTCACTTGACGCTGGAGCAGAAGTCGGGGTTGGCATCGGGGTCGGCGTCTCGGTCAGTTCTGCAGATTCACTTGCTGTTTCGGATGGGGTCGGCGTGACTTCTTCCGTAGGCGTTAGTGTAGTTTCTGCACTTTCGCAGCTAAAATTAGAATTTTGCGCCGCATAGGGACCACTGTGTAAACCAAAATTTTCACCTTCTAAAATATACCATCCCTGACTCAGTAAGTCGTTTCTCTGGTCACCTGTGAGATCTTCTATATACCACCAATTTGTCTGAATTCCCAGACTTCCGTTGTCCGGACAGAAGCATTGTGTAGCCGAATTATCTTCTACCTGGTAAACCGTGTCTGCTCCGGAATACATTACAGGATCTCCGGCAATTGCGTGCATACCGGTAGAATATTGTGCGATAATATTACCTGTCGGGTTAGTACACGAGGGAAAATCCGGTTGAGTCCAGGCGAAAACTGCGTGAACTCCAATAACCGTAAAGAGCATGAAACAAGCTGCGGATAGTGCTAAAACCTTTTTCATATTTATCTTATAAATTATCTTTATAGGATTATAACATACTCTTCAGCATTGTCAAGAGCCCAGGAAAGAGCGGGGATTAATTTCAACTTAGACTATTATTTTCTATAAGTGGAAGTAAAAATGAAGATGTTTAAAAAAAGTTGTCAGGAAATTTTCCGGTACTTTAGAAAGCACAATGTTACTATAGCCACCTAACAGTACTGAGTTTGTCTTTCTATAGTATTTTTGTGCAGAAACTTGAATTGTTATGTGACCCGGCTTATAAGGAGTTGAGACTTTCCCATTTGTATCGGTCAGCATCTTTTGTCCGGCAATTATTACCTGCGCATTTTTAATAGGGATATTTTTGTTATCAGTCACAATAATTATTGCTCCACGGCCTAAATAAACTTGCTTTATAATTTCGGCAGCATCCTTGGGTTTATTGTTATCATCCCAAATCGCAGTGGTTCCACCGATATTTACCCAATAATTAACTCCCAAGACATTTGAGTTCATAGCAACGTTTCGTAAAACGGACTGGATCCAATCGGCCTGTTCGATATCAGTCATATTGCCATTAATACCTGGGATCGGCGCTCCAAATTCTCCCAGCACTATTTTTCCTCCGCTTTTTTCTCCAATTGTTTGTAAATCCTTAGCCAATTGACTTGGATTTTTTACGTAATGATCGACAACTACCAATCCATCCATTGCCTTAGTTGTCGGTTTATCCATAACCAGTTTTGCCACATCTCTATTCATAGAAGCGTAGTTTGAACTGACTTGTTTGCCGATTTTGCTAAACGTACTTTTCGTCATCTGATATTCTTTTATCATAAATTTCCTAAAGCCTGCTGTATCCTTGGTCTCTCTGGGATCACCGGGTCCGCCATTCTCGCACTCCGGACAAGCGGTAAAAATATCACCGTTTTCAAATAAATCGGGGTTACTGAGAATAAATGCTTGGGTTTTTAGTAAGTGTTGTGAGCGGGTAATTGCCTGGTAGCCAAACCAACCCTCCCATCCGGACCAATTACCGCGAAACCAGATATGCATGTGGTATTTCCTCGCAGAGACTACCCATTCTTTAAGGACCGGTAAAAATTCCGGGTCATACGGCGTATCAATTGCGACATAGTTTGCTCCGGTTTTGGAAATTACTTCCATTTGCTTATCTATTACTTTAGGAAAATCACTATTTCCCAATTCATTTCGAGCCAAATCTCGGGAATATTTCATTGTATCGATCGATTGAAATTGCCACTGCTTGAGCGGACCCTGAGCGAAAAATGTAGAGGGATGAACTAAAATAAATATAAGTAACAAAAAAATAATAATAACTATCTGTTTCATAAAAAGATAAAAATAAATCTTAGTCTTTTATCTGCGCAAGTATCGGTTTCGTCTCGAGATGTGAGAGATATTGCGGTTTCAATTGATAAATATCGGCAAAAGGAAATGAGTGAACGAGCGTATAGTCATTGATAAATTCCGGGTTTTTCCCAACGAGCTTAAAGGTTTGATCGCTAACATCATTTGTACGCATAATTATATATCTCGCCCAATGCATAGGATCCTTTGTTGCGCTGTCCCAGTACACACCTGTTCCCTCATGAATAAAGCGGCTCATCGGCAAGCCGGATGAGAAAATGATCGCGTCGTGAGATGCGGCAGCAATCAGAACAAATCCAGAGTTGTTGAGGGCGTTTTTATGCAGCCAGCCTGAAACTTCGCTAACGTTCTTTTGGCTTGATCCCACTCTGGCATCATCAATAGTTACCGCGTCTCCGTTACTTAATGCAAAAAAAATGTTAAACAAAATTAATCCGATGAACAAATAGCGCAAATCCTTGAAGCGATGTACTAAGTAGCCGACAAATATCGCGATGCTGGGAGCCATAAGTATTCCGTAGCGGACATTAAACCAGGTATTTCCGGATATTCCCTGAACAAAGAGCACGGAAAATCCCAGATAAAGAGCAAGGATATTAAAAAATAAAGGTGCAAACAGTGCAGTCATGGCGATTTTAATATTTGTTTTAATATTTTTATTTACAAAGAAGGCGATAGCCCCAAAAAGTCCCAGGAGTAAAATCGGGAAATATTCATTGTAAGCCAGGGCATAAAAATACACTTTTGCAGAAAGCAGCATGTTTCCCTTAGTCGCGAGTACCCCGGCTCCGGCCAGTTGCTGTTGCTGCGCATGGGCAGAGTAAGGCCCGAATACAAAATACAGAGCATCATGAAAAATAAGTTGATTCCATAAAAACCATAAGGCGATACCGAACCCGGACAGGGTAAAAAACAGGAAAAACATACCTTCGGCCGCTTTCTTCCCTCTTGCTCTCCAGGTGAGTACAACAACCAGAAAACAAACAAACACGAAGAGGAACCATCCATCGTACCTATTTAATGTCGATAGCATAATCCAGAATGCGGATTTAATTAAGTTAAGTAAATTATTACTTTTCTGCCAAAGTAACAATTCATAGACACCGGCCGTCATAGTCGCAATAAGCATGAGCTCGGTCATTGCGGTCGACTGCATATATAAAACGTTAAGGTTAGCTGCAAAAACAAATACTCCGACAATTCTGGGAAAAAGTGATACACCAAGTTTTTCCAGGAATTTATAAACCAGGTATCCTGTGGCGACAAATGAAACCATCGATTGTATAGCTCCCGAGAGACCGCTATGCCACATAAAGTCATTCCAGACGGTGAAGCTGGTAAGAAGATGGGGAAGCGGCAGCCAAACACTTCCTAGTTGTGCCATGCCGGTTTTTAATCCTTCAACTACACGCCGCCCAATATCGAGATGCGACCTTGCATCATTGTACGACAGCCCCAAGCCATCCAAATAGAACACTATATAACAGCAAATAGAAATTCCTGTCAATAAAATAACGAGTGATAAAAGTGCATATTTATTGACAAATTTTTTATTTTTTTGATATATTCTTATCTTGGGTAATTCGAAAAGCATATTGCCATTTTTAATCTTAATCATAGCGAATCTCCTTTTTAACCATCACATAATAGGCTAATATTCCTCCTGTTACTCCACAGACTAAAAACACGATAATTGAATAATAGACTACCGGCGTTACTAGCCGGTTGGCAAATGTCTGATATACAAAAGACTTTGAATTACCGGAAAGTAAATATTCCCAATTTCTTTGATATGTGTATAATTGTGTTGTCCCTGAGATTTTTTCGAGTTCTGCCACTTGTACTTGCGGAGGAATCGCGCTGGTGGTAATTGCGCCAAGCGTATTAACGGAGATGGAATAAAATGCTGCCAAAATAAATATAGTTAGAAAAATATATTTTTTCCGCCAGTATGTTAAAAGCAGAGCAATAAAAATTGAAAGAACCGCATATGCCGGAATAAGATAACGTGATCCAAAAGCCCATCCACCCCATGGGTCGCCCCACAATTCGTACAATATAACGTTTACAACTATAATTGACGCAAGAAAAACTGACATTTTTACTTTCTTTCTCATGGCTTTAGCCAGACCAATTATGCCAAAAAGGACAACCGGTGTGTAAAAAATAATTCCTCTGTCAGGACTTAAAAATTGAATATAAAATCCGTTTAAACTATTTCGGGTATTAAAAAAACCTACCGTTGACTGCGCATGCAGACTGGATAAATAGTTAAATGACATTTCTTTTCCTTTTGTAGGATCAACCGGTTTTCCATTCGCATTTATTTGGGCAATATTGGGAATAGTTCCCGAAAGTTGTAATGGATTTCCATAGGAAGCGTAATTAAACCAAAGAAGAAATGCTGCCGGGATAATTACAATAATAGTTGTAAGCACTTTATATATATTTATTTTTACAGCCGGTTTATTCCTAATCTCAGTAAAAGAGATCATTCTCCCTAGCGCAAATAATCCAATGGGAAACATGAAGAATACGTTTGGATAATCCAGAGGAACCGCTAAGGCATAAGAAAAGAAAACAACAAGTAGTGACCAGAGTTTCTGTGATCTTAATAACACATACACGCTTAGTAATATTAGGAAGGTTGACATTTGGTGTTCATACAGATCAACAGCGTAGGTAAAAGCAGGTGTTGCGAATAAAAATATCAATGCCCCCACGCTCGCAGCTAAACGATTAGCTCTTAGTCGAATCGCAATAAGTCGTATAAGAGCGAAATTAAAGAGAGCAAAAAGTGCTATTACTCCAAATGCTCCGACTTGTGCTGCTCCCAAAATTTTTCCAATAAGATAGCCTGGAATAATAAGAAAGGATAAAAGGGGAGCGAAAAGAGAAACGTAATTCCCATTTGAATATCCCAGGTCCGGGGTAGAGAAGCGAGCAATGGGAACTGAAAAATGAAATGATTTGTTTTCTACAATTGAATACATCAACGCATATCTTCCACGCTCCGGAGAGAGTTCGAAAGGACCGGAGGAGGTCCACTTATTAGTATTTAACTCAACAGCACTAGGATTACCCGGTAATCCACGTAATGATAAGAATAGAATTACAGCGCAAAACAGCAGCAACAATGGCCACCATAGTTTACTCCTAAGTATGACATTCAGTATATTAGACAGAAATTTCCTAAAAACTGAAGCATTATCTCTTAATATCCCGAACGAAAATTTAGGGATACTAAATTTATTAAACTGATTTTTTATTAAAGTTAACATAAATTATTGTAATTTTTTAAAAAGAAATTCATGGTCACGCGTATTCTTCTCGGGAAAAATAATTTGCTTCATTCTTCTGAGCAAATTAATCGATTTCCACCATACCATAACCAGCTTATTTTTTGTATAATATAAATCGTAAAGTAAACGGTAATCAGATGTAAATTCAAGTTTATAGGTACTGATGCCTCCTCCAAGATCAAGCGTATCAACACCATTTTCTTTTAGACTCTGCAATAAATATAGGAGTATAGTTTTACCGGGACGTAATTTCCCGTATTCATGCAGATATGCAGTCTGATAAGCAACAAATACTTTCCTGTATAAAAAGCCGAACTGGTAGGCGATAGGTATAGTATTGTAATAGAGAAATCCTATCCGAACTAACTGGCTGCAATTTTTACTGATAGTTTGAAAGAAATCCTTTGTTTCTTGCTGTGAGAAAATATCCATTGAACGCAGTTTTTTTGCGCTGTTCTGTTCCAGGACGAACATCGTGTGCAAATGATTCTGCAGATTTTCAACTCCATTATACATTTTAAATCTAAGTTGATCTGGGTTTTTCTTTATTGTGCTTCTGATCTGACTTAGCGTTGACTTTGAAATAGTAAGTAATGGATCTTTCTCCAGATTTACACAAGGGTTGACCGACATCAAAGAAAAGAACATATCCGGAAAAATGTCGTGAAGAAGATTTGTAGCCTTACTGTCAACTTTATGTATAAATAAATTTCTTTTCGCAAGTATGTTCCCGAAAAAATATTTGAATAATTCCCTGTCATATTCTTTTACCAGAAATGCAGTATCAACAAGGAATTTATCACCTAAAACACCCAGGATTTTTATCCCAAAATGTCTATCAATATGAAGCGGCAATATTGCGACCAATTCACCATCTCGATAACATACATATAATTCATAGTCAGTTATGTTTCCTGTTTCCAGACATGTTTGAAACCACTCGTAGGAGTTAAATACGCTTGCGTTCTCAGACTTTTTCCATAACTCCTGCCAATGCGTACTAAGAACCTCATCGAGATTAGTAAGTATTTTTGCTTGATATTGTTGCATAATTATTTTCCTATAACCTTTCGTATATTTCGATATGCCATATATATCTTCATATGTTGCTTGAGTAGCTCAAACAAATTATGTCTTAATATATATATTATTTTTAGATAAAACCGTGCTGCGCTATTTTGAGAAATTACAACTCGATATAACTTTCTATATTCTTTCGAAAACGATCTTTTAATTGCTGCATCACCACTTCCGAAATCAAGTTTTTCAACATGAATCGAATTGAGATAATCGATAAGTTTAACTAGAAATACTCGCAGTATAGAATAATTGTCGTAAGCTTTAAGAGAAGCTATTTGGCTACCGATATATGTAGTTCCAAGCAAAAATCCGATTTCGTAAGCAATAGGTTCTTGTTCAAAATATAAGATGTTTATAAGAAGGTTATTTTTAAGTCTTTTTGCTAAAGATAAATAAAAATTTCTGGTCAGTTTACTTGAAAAAGCACTATATCCTCTCGTTTCCCTTCTCCCTTTACCATCAATTGAAAAAACAATATCTAATATATCGCCTGAGGTTTCCCCGTTAAAAAACTTCATGGAAAGCTTTTTTTCAATATTTCGAGCCGGTTTCAACAGTTTATTCTTTTTTCTGATTAGCACGTTTCCTTTTTCATCTTTATTAAAATACATGAAGTAATTGATGCTGTTTTGAGTGTATTCGATTTCCGATGTATATTTTTTTAGTTCCGTTAGATATTGTTCCGAAATATTATCGAGAACAATCGTTCCGGTTTGTAGTAATTGATTCAGTAATTCTTCCATTATCTTTTTATTTTGATAATCGATTAGAAAAGGAATCCCCAAGACAAAGTCTCCGGGAGGCAGTGTATAAACAGCAACACCAACTTTTTTCTCTTTAATCAGACTAGCAATACCTAATAATGTATCTTCCTCATAGATTGCCAAAATAATAAAATTCGCATAATGAAACGTTTCTAAAACCGAAATAAACCATTGTGGACCATTCGCATAATTGGCAAACTTCGAACGTTTCCAAAGATCTAACCAATCGTTCAAAAGATTATTTTCTAAGTTTGTGTAGCGTATTATTTTCATATATTTTCTCCTTTCGCAATAGAATATATTTCGTTATGCTTAGGAATCCTACCGTTTGGAAATAAACCGGCAAACTGTGTTTTATATAACTTTATTAATCTGGACTTTTTGAATAAATTTGGCATCAGTGTATATATCTGCTGATTTTCTTTTGTTTTTTGCGAAGAGACTTTTTCTCGGATGTTGTAAGGAAAATCGGAATATAAAATCAGATCATCAAATAACTCCTCACTTACTCTTCGTATTATTTGATGATCGGCATGGTTTCCTATACCTGAAGGAGCAAAGAATAAAACATCTTTTTTACTATATTTCTTCAGTATTTTTTTCAGTATTTTAGGAGCGTAATCCGTAGAAGAGATTGCCTTTAGGATATGCCAACGATATGTCGGATAAATATGAATAACTTCTGGAATGAGTTTACCGAGAAGACTAGATTGTTTTTTTCTTCTGAATAACGCGTCTTCTAAACCTAAATTAATAATTTTAACTCTTAGCTGAGATAATGCGTTCTTGTCTTCCGTACATCTTGTATCGTACAGTAAGATGGCATCGCTCTGATTACCCGAATTTTTTAAAAACTTACGGGCAGACAAAGTGTATGGTTTTTTGTGTGCTTTTGTAAAGACATTTATTATTGTTATATCAGTTTTACCTGATAACTCAGATAACAAACCGCCGCAAGAAAGTATCGCATCATCAAAATGTGGTGAAATAAAAACACAGGTTATTTTTTTATTTTTTATTTTATCTGCTAAATTTCTATCCATATTGTTATAGATTGGTGATATATTTTTCATACTGCTTTGCAATGCTATCCCAAGTAAATTTCCTGGCATATTCTTTCCCGGCTTTTTTCATATCAGTTGCCCTTTTCCGATTTGATATTATTTGTAAAATGGCTTTTGCCAGAGCATTTGTGTCATATGGACGAACCTTTTTTGCTGCTTTCATTGGAATCCAAGATAAACCTTCGGTGTTAAAGCACGCAACAGGAATACCATAAGCCATCGCTTCAAGTGCGGTAAGGGAAAAAGTTTCAAATCGTGAGCTGATAACCACACATGCAGCCCGACGTAGAAGCTCTGCTTTTTTTCTTCCTGACACTTTACCTACTAATTTTATTGACTTGGTCATATCAAAATCTTTAAGAAGTTGTTTTAGCTTTTGCATCTCTTTAGCATTTCCGTCACCGGCAATAATTAACTGAAAATCATCATTATTGGTATCACGAAACTTATGAAACGCCGAAACAAGTAAATCAATACCTTTTTGATCAATCTCTATCCTTCCTAAAAATAAAAGATATTTTCCGTTTTTATAATTTTTTTTTGATACTCTATCAATGCCATTACTTATAATAGATACTGAACATTTAGGATTAATCGTTAGTATTTTATTTTTCAAAACCTTACTTGTTACAATAATTTTTTGATACTTTTTAATTCCTCTATTTTCAATCAGATGAAATGGAAAGTAATATTTTCTTTCCATGTCCTCTGCCGCGAGCATATGAACGATACCAATAACCGTTTTTTTCGTAAAAAGCGGCAGGAATGCCGTAGTGAATGGTGGACAAAAACTTTCGAGCAATATATCATAGGACTTTGTCATGGTTATAAAGGGTAACAAAAGTTGGTAAATAAACATTGCTGGCTTCGGAGATAAATATTCCAATCCAAACCGTTGATATTGTACGCCATCGATTTTTTCATTATTTTTACCGTTGTAATTCCAACTGATAACAGAAACGTTATACTTACTCCGTAATCTTTTTGCCAGTTCATGAACCGCAACAGCACCCCCTCCACCATAATGGGGATTTTTTATATCATCATAGGTAGTAATAATCAGTGATAATTTCTTATTTTGCATATTTTATTGGTTTTTTACTTGATACAGTAATATCCCAAATAGGAGATTTGTTGACTTTACCTGAATGGTAAAATTTAGCAATAGAAAAACCGAGAAGAATAGCCAGTGGGGTGTAAAAAGGTTCCTGCAGGAAGGCTTTTATCATGCCAATCAGTTTAACTTTTTTAGGGAAATAATAGACCTTTTCCATTTCGACTCCGAACATTTTTTCTAGCTTTTCATCTTTTTTACCGATTGAGCGATCTAAGAATTTTTTTAAATCAGTAATTGTCGATATTGACCAGCTTAAAGTTTCGGCCTCACGACAATAGCGAAAACCATTAACTTCTGCCGCCTTCAGATAGATAAAAAGGTGTGGATCAGATAAAGCATACGGTATATGTACACTTCGGACAAAAGGTCCTCTATATGCAGTGGCCGATCCGTGAAAGTTAGCAGCGCTGTCGTAATCCGGCATGCTCAAGCGAACAAAATCCCAAAGAATAAAATTGGTATAAATAATTTTCCCCACAAAACCATTCGGACGTATAAGGACATTGTGAGAAGATACCATTTGGGCATGATAATCGGTTAGTAATACATGGACCATTTTTTTTAGGAAATCATTTCCGACTGGGGCAATATCAGCATCTAACACAACGAGTATATCGCTTCGACATGTTTTAAATAACTGATTCACCAGGAAATATTTTCCTTTTCGTTTTTGTTCCCGAATTAATTTAATAATTGGATGCTTACTGCTTAATAAACGCACGATTTCGTCAGTTTTATCACTGCTACAATCAGACATTACGATAATTTCTTTAATTATAAAACCAGCTTGTTTTTGCCGTAATAAAACCTGCAAAATGTTGCCGATATTTTGATCTTCATTATATGCCGGTATACCAATTGATACTGTCATTTTTTTTCTCATATTTATATTGATTTTTTAAATAATACGTGCGTGTACGCGAATGCTTTTGTCTTATTATTTGTCATTGTATAAAAAAGTCCACGTATTTTGCATCCGAATTTGAGAAATATCTTAATTAGCCAAACGGTTTTTGGATAATGTTTTTTGTGAAAATAGACAAGTCCGTCAACATTTCTTTGTAGTAAAAATAAATAAGAAACATCTGTTTTCTTACTTGTTGATGCTCCGCCAAGATGAGTCGCTTGAATAGATGGTGCATAGTAAATCTTCATTTTTTTATCATATATCCGCTTACACCATTCCAAATCCTCCATATAGAGAAACATCTTTTCATCATGTCCATGCGTTTTTTTAAATACCTCTTTTTTTAAGAAGAAAAAACAAGTAGGTATCCATTCTATCTGTTGCTCTTTTGTAAAATCTTTTTTATCCGCATAAATCCGCTTCATAAATTGGCTGAAAAAAGGCAGATTTTCAAAGCCCAGAAGCCAGCGGACTGTTTTAAACGGCGTCGGTAAATATCCTCCTATCCCTCTAAACTTTTCATTCGGACTAATAACAATGCCTGTTGCTACATCACATTTAACATGCATATTCATATAAAGTAGAGAATCAACCAGGGTTGATGTTTTTAGTAAAGTATCGGAGTTAATAAGCAGGATATAAGGAGTTTTTGCTCGCTTCATACCCGCATTATAGCCATAAGCTACGCCCATATTTTTTCGAAGTGCAACAAGAATCACGTCCTTATATTTTTTCTTTACCATCTCCACGGTTCCGTCTGAGGAACCGTTATCAACAACAATAATCACAATACGATTTTTTATCCTTTTTTGAGAAAAATGCATTGCGGCTTTGGCATCTCGTATACATTTATCCGTAATATCTTTGACATTAAAGGACAGAATAATAATTGTGCAATCATTTTTCATAGGTGTATATTTTAAAAAAATCTCCGATTGAATTTTCAATCGTTTGTACTGTTGCCTGTTGAAAATGCATAAAAATCATCACAACGAGATTGACGATACCAACAATACTCATTGCCAAAACAATAGAATAAACCGTGGAGTGATTGAAAATAATGAGAATAATCTGCAGAATACTTAAAAGAAATCCTATGATGGGAAAACTATATAATTTTCGCATTTGGTAAAACGAGGTAAATATTTGTGAAACGGTAAAACACATCATTGCAAATAAGAATAAACTAAGATAGGGGACAATCGTGCGCGCTCTTTCTCCTAAAATGAATGGTGCACTAATATATCCGAAAACGCCAAAAATGAGAAAACCAATAAAACTCAGAAAGAAAGTAAAAAGTACTAAAAGGTACAGTGTCTTCAGAGTATTTTTATTGGCTCCCAAATCCCTACTCACCAACGGTATAACAAATGGAGATGCCAGCCCACCCAAAAAATAAACGCTTTTACCGATTAATGACACAAGCGCATACCTTCCTGCATCGACTGACGATAAATAATGTTTTGCCAGAACAATGTCCAAACTAATGAATGAAAGTGTTGATAGACCGGAAAGTAAGGATACAAGGAGAAATTTCTTGGGAAAATACACAATATCGCTGCGTGAATACTCTTTTTCTTTCTCCCAGGTTTTTCTTCTTATGATTAAAAACCAACCCAAAATAAATGATACAAAGAATGAAATCGGAATCGTAATATACATTAATCGAGTAAGATGCAGCGTTATCAGAATAATTGCTGATAATATTTTTATCACCGGTTCTGCGAGTACAACTAATGCAAGTTGACCAAAGAAGAATTTTGCTGACAGAAACCCTTTGTCTACTCCTGCAGCAAAACCGCTCAGAGTAATTGCAGCAAAAGAAATAAAAAATAATAAGTCTTCTGTCTGGAAAAAAGTATTTAAAAATGGTGAGGTAATAAGCCAAAGTAAGGAAATACACATTCCGAAATATAGAGAATATTTTCGTACATACTTCCAAAACTGATATCCCGCTTCATCGCTAAATTTTCCGATTAAGAATCCACTTCTGTAATTTACTGTCAAACTTAATGGACCAAAAAATATGGACGAAAATGCATAAAAACTTCCCATAAGACTAATAAGTGCAAAATCATTTAAATCAAGCACTCTGCCTAAATATGCCGAAAAGGCAAAATTTAGTACATTCGCAAACGTAGTAGCAGTAATTAGCAATGCTCCGGTAAAAAATATCCGTCTGCTTGTAATTATTGATGCTAATTGTCTGCGAAACCGGACAGGAAACTGGAATCTTCCAATTCTCTCTTCCGCTTCAATAATAATTTCTGTATTTATATTTGATAAAGTACGCATAATGAATTTAAATAATTCCCAGAAAACATACTATGGGTTTATTAACTAGTTCAAAAATATCTCTCCATTCTTTTTATATTTTCTTCATTAACAGTTACGGCGCTTAAGGAAAGTTCATGCTCAATCCCGGCAAAACTCTTTTCTATCAATTCATAGAAAGATTGTGCGCTTTTCTCCCAGGTAAACTGATAAGCCCACTTAATTGCTTCCTGAGAAAAATTCTTTCTCAGATTTTCATTAGTAATAAGTTCCAATATTTTGTTTGCAAATTCATCTGCGTCCCCGTAGGGAACGAGAAAACCGGTTGAGGGATTATTAATGGAATCTCTAAGTCCCGGCACATTTGATGCAACCGTCGGTGTCCCGCACGCATTTGCTTCAATGGTTGTAATACCCCAGCCTTCCATAAAGGAAGGATTTACAAATACCCATGCTTTCTGGAAAAGTTTAATTTTCATATCTTCTTCTACTTTTCCGGTAAATAGAATTTTATTTTTCATACCGAGATTCTCGGCGTATTTCTCAAGTTTTCTTCTCTCTTCTCCCTCTCCGGCAATAATAAATTCTACTTCGGGGATGCTCTCGGAAATTTTCTTGGCTGCTTTTATCAAAATATGCAGACTTTTATAAGACTGAAGTCTTCCTAAATATAAAACAGACGGGATCATACTCTTTATTCCTGGTTTATACTTCCCGAGATCAACACCGTTATAAACAATCATTGGCTCTTTTTTTGTCAGTTTATGTCTCAGTATCTCTTCTTTGGAAGACGGAGAAACAGTCACAACCTGAACACTTTTGTAAACCAAAGGCATAAGTTTTGCTTCCAGGAATAACGCTAACCATGAGAATGGTGGTTTTAAGCTTTTTCTAAATACTTCCTGATGCACGTGGTGAATTAAGAGAAATTTAGGCTTAAATGAATATAAAGGCGAAAAAAATGGAATACCATTTTCAGAGTCGATGATAGCATCAAATTTTCCATGCAGTCGGAAAATATAATAGAGACATGCCCAAAGATAAACGGTATAAAATCCTCCACGCCTGATAATTTGTACACCGTCAATTATTTCATTTCTTGGTCCTTTTAAACTATTTCCGCAAAAGACAGTAACAGCATTGCCGTCTTTTACCCACCGTTTGGCAAGTTCCTGAATGTAGACTTCTGCTCCCCCTGCCCATTTATGCCGTGTGTCACGCCAATTTAAAATAAGTATTCGTAATTTATCTCTTTTAGTATATGTCTTTTTATATGTTTTAAATAAGCCAAAAAAATCGACCATATTGTTTTCAAATGTCTTTACCTGCACTGCAAAAAGATGAAGAGTTAATGTAATAGTCAGATAGAAAACCCAAATAAAACTCATAACGTAAACAAACGAGAAAACTGTTTGGTGGAAAAACGAGATAAGAACAATTTGCAAGACACCAATTAATAACGCTGCTCCGGCAAAACTATAATATCTCTTCGTTAAATAGTAATCACCATAAACTCGAGAGATGGTAAAGCATAACATCGCAAGAGACATCGGAAGAAGATAGGCAGTTGCGGCAATTGCTTTCTGTCCGAAAAGATAAGGAGCTGAGTAGTGACCTAAAATACCGAAAACCAAAACAGCCGGAAACGCTAATATAATAGCGCCGAGAATCGCTACCATAAGAATTTTTTTTGAATCTCTGTTGGTTCCCTCGTCTCTGCTTATCAAAGGAATAAGAAACGGAGAGACAAAAGAACCCATAAAAAATATTGTTTTCGCTACTAATGATATGAGTGAATATAATCCTGCTTCGTTTGGACTGAGATAATGTTTTGCTAAAATTACATCAAGATTGAGAAGAATCACTGAGGATAA
The DNA here is from genome assembly GCA_963790825.1 of Candidatus Levyibacteriota bacterium. Taxonomy (GTDB): domain Bacteria; phylum Patescibacteriota; class Microgenomatia; order Levybacterales; family UBA12049; genus CAWBPM01. Next base: position 366,906 of record CAWBPM010000002.1, read on the forward strand.
AGCTGCCATTGAGGAGTTAAGAAAGTATTTCTTGGGAAAATATTTTGCTTCTGCGTGTACTGTTTCTTTCGCATTTTTTCTACTTTTTACGATCATAATCCATCCTGCCAGAAAGGCGATAGAAACAGAAAAGGGTATGGCTGTATACGCCCAAGACTTAAGTCCCAGCAATACTAGTAGGAATGCAAAACCGAGCTTGAGAATAGGCTCGAATATGGCCAGAATGCCAAGGAGCACAAAGCTTAAACGTGAAGACAAAAATCCTCTATCTGTTGCATATGCGAATATTACTAAAAGAACAGGGGAGAATAGAAGAAATGGAAATAAACTTTCTGTTTTAAAGAAATGTAAAAGAGAAGGCGACAGTCCAACCCATAAAATAGTCAGGACTATGGAAATTAGCAATAATTTTCCTCTGGTAAATTTCCAGAAATCGAATGCTGTGTTGTTATTATATTTTCCTATGAGGTAGCCGGTTTTATAACCAACTGTTGCACCAAACGCTCTTGGTATAACCGAGGTGAGAGAAAATAATCCAGTCATGAGACCGATTAAGCCAAAATCTTCCAGACTTAATACGCGACCTAAGTAAGCACTATACAAAAAATTGAATAAGTTACCGAGACCTAAAGCTCCCATGTAGAAGACACCCGCCAGGTAATTGCCGTGAAGCCTTATTTCTGTTTTAAACCGATTTTTAATTTTTGCAAAAAAAACTTTCCGGTTATTTGAGTCAATATAGATAATTTGTTCCATAATGACATCGGGTAAACTGTGTAATGATTTAAAACGAAGCCCATGAATTGTTTTCTCCCAATAGTGCGGTTTAAAAAGTAACTGATACAAAGCCATCCCGCTCGCAATGCTGATTAAAAGCCAGTAGAACGGGATTAAGAATGTGTATTTAATAAGTCCCCATTGTTTACGTTTGGCACATCCGATCATATAGCAATAAAAAAACATAAAATTTCCAAAAACCAGCGAAAGTACAGCGAGGTACAATACGGGGGAGGGGTATAGAGATTGGATGAAGTGACCGGCAAAAGGGTAGAGAGTAAAATAGGCAATTGTTAATAGCCAAAGCAAGGGATTTAGCAAGATAAAGGCTAATTTCCCTCCAACTGTTAGTTGAAAAAACAAGACATGTATTCCTTTTTGACGGGCAAACCTAAAAGTATGACGCATATGAACCAGATAGGTTTGCATATAGCCTTTTATCCAGCGCGACCTTTGTCTCATCCAATTCGTCAGATTACTATTTGCCTCTTCAAATGTTGTGGAATCGATAATCGCAGTCTTATACCCTTTTTTAAAAAGCCGTATACCCATGTCCGCATCCTCAGTGACGTTAAATGCATCCCAACCCCTTAGCTTCTTCAGATCCTCTGTCCTAAAATGATTGCTGGTTCCGCCCAGCGGTAAACTGGTTTCAAGTGATTGTAACCCCGGAAGTGTTACGTCAAACCACAGCGAATACTCTGCGGTAAAGAAACGCGTGAGAAGATTTTGTTTAGGATTATAATAATTTAATTTTGCCTGCAGGCAAACAATGTCCCGCGGACATTTTTGAAAAGCCAAATAGGCTTTTTTTAACTGCATTGGATCCGGAGAATCTTCGGCGTCGTAAATAACCAGATACTCTCCCAAAGCTTCTGATAAACCGAAGTTACAAGCTTTCGGTTTTGTTTTCGGCATCGAATAAGGAACAACGACGACTCGAACGTAAGACGGAAGTATCATTGTTTCTACCTTTTCTATAGATTCTCTGTCATCTTCTTCCAGTAAAAGCAGTACGTCTAATTTGTCTTTCGGCCACTGCAATAGCTCTATAGCACGAAGAAATTGAGGAATAACCTGCGCTTCTTTATAGAGCGGACAAAGAATAGAGTAAATAGGAAGAGTATCGTCATTGAGGCTATTAATTTCTTTCGTGTCAACTGAAATTTCTTTATCAAAAGTCAGACTTTTGCTTACAATAAAGAAATTAAATAGTGCATCGACCAAATAAACCAGACTTAAAATGGCAATTATTATTTTTAAAGTAGTAAGAAATTCGAAGAACAAACCAAACAGGAAAAGAGTAAGGACAGCGAAGATAAATATCTTCTGTTTTAGCTGCAGCGTATAGATCGCGGAATCATCAAAATCTAACGTAGTATGGGTAATATACTTTCTTTTTTTATAACCCATTCCTGCACCTTTCATGGAAGAAGAAGTTGTGGGAGGAATTTGTTGGGGATATAATTTTCTTAACCTGATATATAAAGCACTAAGCAGTATCTTGCTTATGCTAGCCAAAGAAGAAACAGGTGAGTTTATTGAAAAATTCAAAGGGAAAGCAATTTCATAATTAGTGATAATAAACCCTGCCTGTTTCGCCCGGTAAAAAAATTCCAGGTTAAATGTTTGGTCGGACAGAGGATTAAACTTAAGAGTATCGAGGACCTCTCTTGAGAATATTTTTATTCCTGATTCTGTGTTTATATCTATGCCAAAAAGTGTTTTACCAAGCAGAGAGGTAAGAGTACCCGCAAATGTTCTTTTAGGGTTATTTTTTTGTTCTTTTTTCGCTGAGGCAACGATTATATCCGCCTTGTCTAACTTTTTAATCATCTCCGGAATTGCCGCAAGCGGGTAGCGTAAATCCGGGTCTATTAGAATAACTGCGGAACCGGCCGTATTTTTAAACCCCTCAAGCACATAACCTGCCTTACCTTTTAATCCCGTGTTTCTATAAACTGAAAAATTTTTGTTTTTCTGCATTTCTTGTAATAGCTGAAGCGAGTCGTCTATCGAATAGTCATCAATAAAAATAATTTCGTAGGGGTAATTTGTAGCCGTAAATGCTTTTTCAATACCACTTATGATTTCCCCAAGCAAATTTTGCTTATTATATATAGGTATAATTATACTGATCAATCTATCTCTCATAGTTTTTTATTTTTCTATCTTATTTACAACACGATGATCATTAATGAATTTATATAATGCCGGTTTTTCAATGCGGTAATGCCCTCCGAATTCCAGTGCTTCAATTTTTCCTTCTTTAATATACTTATAGATTGTCAGGATACTTAGCTTCAGAATTGAGGCTACTTCCCGGACTGTTAGTAATAAATTTTCTTCTGTTTGTCTCATAGTCGAATATCTAAGTTGTTATATATATCACAATATAGCTATATAGTCAATCTAATTGTAACTTTTACTATATTTTAAATACATTTGTTTATGTCCGATAATGTTTATATATTCTTAATAATACTGATTCGTTGCATAGTACAATAAGAAAGACTATAAGAACATAATTAAACTAACAGTTAAGTTGTTAAAATAAGTAAATAATACTTAAGAACGGATAAAATCACTTCTTGACAATCCGGATAAAATAAAGTATAAACTTAGACTCTAGGTTATTATTTTGTCCAATGGTAAATTTTTTGATTAATTTAATCAAATTGAAATTTCATCGATACATGTAAAATGCCGATTTAGCAAGACAGGTGAATTAAGAGGCTTATTGCTTTTTGTTGTGAATTAAGTTACTGAGTAAATAAGAATCATTTACATATAGCCTATTGTGCTAAATTTATTGTATATAGTAGAGTTATATAAGATTTATTTAATATGAAGAAATTATCAATTGTTATACCAACCTGGAACGAGGAAGGAAATATCCTACCTATTGTTCTACGGATTGATGCTGCAATGAAACGCATTAATACAATGTATGAACTGATTTTTGTGGACGATAATTCCACTGATAATACACAAACTGCAATAAAAGACCTGAGTCGTTCTTACCCGATCTCTCTTTGGATAAAAAAAGGGAGGAAGGGGAAGGCGTTTTCTCTACTTGAAGGTTTTTCCTACGCAAAATATAACTTTCTCTGCATGATAGATGCGGATTTGCAATATCCGCCTGAAGCTATTCCTGCAATGCTTAAGAAAATCGGAAGAAAAAATGATATCATAGTCGCGAATAGGAATGAAAAGAATATTAATCTCATCAGAAAACTTTTCAGTCATTCTTTTCGTCTTATTTTCGGAAGACTTATCCATACCTTCGATTGCGATGTTCAATCCGGACTGAAAGTATTTAAAAAAGAAATCATAGAGCGAATTGATATAAACCCGACTTCCTGGACGTTCGATTTGGCACTACTGACAAAAGCCAGAAATGCCGGATACAGTATTGGTACTGTCGATATTATGTTTGATAAGCGGTTTTCCGGGAAAGCCAAAATCGGGCTGTTGAAAGCATCACTCGAGATAGGATTAAATGCGCTATTTTTAAAATTTGCTAAAAACGAAATTATTCCCTTTAGTCTCGCGACAAAAAAAAGAAAAGGGGATGGGTTTCATTATAAAGGAAAGCCGTTCGTTCCGCATACTGACCTACCCATGAAACGAAGCGCAATTCAAAGGTTGACCTTGGGACAAATCCTCATTCTCTCTGCACTTTTGTGTTTCTTCATTATTGCTTTATTTCTAAACTGGCATCTGGTTTTGCTTCTTCTTATCTCGCTGGTAAGTTTCCTTTATTTTAGCGATCTTTTATTTAATTTTTTTCTGATTTATAGAAGTTTTTCAAAAACTCCCGAAATAAAAATAACTAAAAAAGCGATTCAAAAAATACCTGATAGTTTCTGGCCGATATATACTGTTTTTTGTCCGTTATATAAAGAATGGTCCGTTGTCCCGCAATTTATCAAGGCCATGAGTGATCTGGATTACCCGAAAGAAAAGTTACAGGTAATGCTTCTTTTGGAAGAAGATGATAAAGAAACAATTGAAAAAGTAAAAGAGTTCAGCCTGCCGTTTTATTTCCAGGTTGTTATTATTCCCGATGCAAAGCCAAAAACCAAACCAAAAGCCATGAATTTCGGCATGAAATTTGCAAAAGGGGAGTTTATCGTTATTTATGATGCTGAAGATATACCGGAAAAAGATCAATTAAAAAAGGCTGTTCTGGCTTTCCAGGAAGTAGGATTAAAAACTGTTTGCCTGCAGGCAAAATTAAATTTTTATAATCCCCATCAAAATCTTTTAACACGTATTTTTACAGCCGAATACTCCCTATGGTTTGATTTGGTACTTACCGGTCTTCAATCAATTAATGCGCCGATTCCACTGGGCGGTACTTCTAATCACTTTCGGGCCGGAGTTCTGGAAAAAATAAAGGGTTGGGATGCGTTCAATGTAACGGAAGATGCGGACCTCGGTATGCGACTGGTTAAAGAAGGATATAGAACGGGTATTATAGATTCGACTACGTATGAAGAGGCAAACAGTGATTATATAAATTGGTTCAATCAACGAACACGCTGGGTCAAAGGTTACATCCAAACTTACTTTGTTCACATGAGAAATCTCAGGGAGTTTAAAATGTCTCTCAGAAACCCCGATGCGATTACGTTTCAACTTGTTATCGGGGGGAAAATTTTATCCATGTTTATAAATCCGTTCATGTGGACGGTGACTATTAGTTATTTCGTCTTTCGCCCGATTATCGGTACATTTATCGATTCTTTCTTTCCCGGTCCCTTATTGTATATTGCTATGTTCTCGTTAATTTTCGGAAACTTTCTTTATTACTATTATTATGTGATCGGCTGTGCAAAAAGGAATTATTATGACATTATCAAATATCTCTTCCTGATTCCTTTCTATTGGTTGGCAATGAGTGTGGCAGCCTGGATAGCAACTTATAAATTTATTCACGAACCGTATTATTGGTCAAAAACAGTCCATGGCTTACATCTTCAGGATAGCAACAGTTTCGCTAAAAAGAAAGTGCCCCTTTTCCGCTTGAGTTTTCTACCTATTTTTGATAAAGAGTAATGTTTTGAGAAAGGTTACCCGGCTTTAATAAGTGGGGTGGAGAAAAATAAAGTATTACGGCGCACAAAAAAAGCGGGCTATAGCCCGCTTTCTCTACAAGCTATACCTATGATTAGGCGACCTTCCAGATCGCAGTCTTATCCACATCCGCATAAATAACATAACGATATTTGCTAAAATGGCAAAAAAGAGCCAATTTGTTTCTGTTGCAGGTAGTATTCTGCTCATCCCGAGCACCAATACCTGTCCTCCCGACGGGAAGGTGGAAGAATTACTGCCCAAGCTATTTATAATTGGCGCAGCACTGAATGGCGGGGGTAATGCCCCGGGAGTCTCTGATTTTGGGGACGCAGCCGGAAGAGAAGATTGCTGGGTACATTGACAGTCTCCATCAAAGACATTCGTATTAAGAGGGTTATTACTAATTTGAGAATAGGACGCAATATTACCGGTTTGTATTTCAACATTTCCTGTGTTTCCGCTCGCAGTATTAGACCCTGAGGAGAGACTGAGTGTTTCGTTATTACTCGCATTTGTAACTTGTATTGTCTTAAGCATATTTATATTGTTGTTTTCTTCGTCAACAGTATTTTTTGAATCATCACCGTTTCCGCTGCTGTCTACAACTGAACCTTCCGATCCTTCAATATCTTTGCCCGCACTTATCGTTGCAAGCGGTTCGTTTAGTAATCTTATTTTGACATTGATATCTCCTGTTTGAATCGTAGTATTGCCGGAATTATCATTCGCGCTATTCTCTCCGGTTATCGCCGTCCCCGAAATATTATTCTGGATCGTTGTTATTTGCTTTACCACCGTATTAACCTTTGTTGAATTATCCTGGACAATCGTATTCTGAGAACCGGATCCATTCTGATCGTTCGTTGACAAGGTAGTTCCCGAGCAGCATGAAGGCGCTTTTGCGACGGAATTATTAGTATTATTTATTATTGTTGTGTTTGAGATCGTATCTCCCGTACTGATTACAACTGAACCGTTCGTATTACTGTTGGCAGTATTATTGCCGGAGGAGGAAGTTGTCTCAATGGTATTGGAAATTGTTGCTGTATTTGCCTGCTGTACACTAGTCTGAGTAGGAGAGTAGACAGATACTCCGTTCCCAGAATCGGAACCGTTTCCTAAAACAGTTAAATCTTCCGCATTTACGGATTTTACAAAAACAGCAAAAAAAAGACAGTAGATTAAGGTTGTTGCTAACGTGATTATAAAAATTTTATATTTTAACATACAATAATTATGTAGATGTAGCTCACAAACTTACTATGTAATCGAGGCAGAAATTACTATTATTTACTTCGGGGCAATAGAATTCTTTTACCGAGTATTCCAAGTCCCAAGATCGGTAGAAGAAGTATAAACCAAGCAAGATTAACCGATATTTGCTTCTCGGTTTCAAGAGTAGGTGTATGCGCGCTTAAAACAGTGGTTGTATGATTCGGCGTTACTTTGCTTGAGTTTACAAAATTACTGTTATAGGTAAGAATACTGCCACTGGGCACATTGGTATCCGCGTTTATTGTAATCTGATCAACTGTTCCTGAATTCGTAGTCGTCGCAGTGGAGCTTGTAGTCTGATTAGTAGTTGACCCCGAAGAAGAGGTGTTACTGGAACTCGTTGTACTTGTTGAAGTTGTGCTACTGGCTGTTTGTGAGGCGTTTCCACTATTTTGATCATGCTTCACTTGGCCCGGTGTCACAAAATCTCCAACCCATTTACCAAAAACATTTACCACTGTCACTATTAATTTACCGTTACCCACGACATTGTTATTAACAAAGTTAACCAGGTTGGCGATAATGTTGGCATTGCCTGTTTTAATAGCTGTATTACCATCTGTATTTTCATTCGCCTGATTTCCTCCGGTATTGGCACTAAGGTTTAGATTATTTGTAATGTTCGCGTTATTATTCTGGGTCGTTGAAGAATTATTGTTCTGCGTACTGCTGGCATTACTGGTTGACCCACTACCATTGCCTGAATTATTTACTGCTGTTACATTACCGCTACTATCTACGCTAAACTCTGTCCCTGACGATCCGGACATTGTAGAACCGGCAGGAGCTCCTAATATCTCACCCACCCACGTACCCGCATCATTAACCAGGACTAGCCACCATGTGCCGCCATCAACATTGGAATTGGCAACATTGAGAACATTAGCATCGACGTTTGTACTACCCGTGGATACCGCGGAATCTCCGCCTGTATTTAGATTCGCATCGTTGTTTCCGGTCTGACCGTTAAATGTCAGATTATTGCTAATTGCCGCATCATTATTTTGAAAAGTATTGTTACTATTTCCTTGTGATAAGGACGCATCATTTGTGCTTCCCGATCCGTTTCCGGAATTGGTTGAATCCGCACTGCTGTTTGCTACTTCACTATCAGGAAGAACAATATCACCATTCAAGTCGCCGTAAATATTGACAACACCATACTCGACTTGTCCGCCTGATAAATTATTATTGGCGAGGGTGAGAGAATTGGCGGAAACATTTGCATTACCTGTTTGAATAGCCGTGTCTCCACCCGTATTGTCATTTGCTGTGTTTTGCCCGGAATTTGCCGAAAGAGTTAGGGTATTTCCGACTGTCGCGTCATTATTCTGGAACGAATTATTATTATTTGCCCCTGATAAACTGGCATTATTAGTCGAATTCGCACCGTTACCAGTATTTGCCACTGTTCCACTGCTGCCGGAACAGCCCGAAACACAATTCGCAGCGTAGTTTAAGACCAGATCTCCCGTTTGATCATCTGCGACGTCGAATTCCGACACCTCAACATTATCAAGGTTTGTATTTACGCCTGTTATTGCAGTCCCTGAGGTATTTGCATCCCCTGTTTTCATTAATGTATTGCCTCCGGTATTGTCAGATGCTGTATTAGTGCCGGTATTTGTTGACTGATTAACATTATTTCCCACCTGGGCACTATTGTTTTGGTTGCTGTTATCGTTATCTGAGACAGTAGCAGAACCGTTATTATTTGATCCCGATCCATTACCGCTGTTTGAGACTTGCGCACTCGAACCTGTGCCACTATTCGTTGTTGCACCTGAACCATTGCCGCTATCATTTGTTACCGAAGCCGAGTCTACTCCGGCTCCTGCACTTACAGCACTACTATCACCGGAATTCTGTCCGGAACCTGCAGGCGTATTGTTTGGGCTTACCGTAGGAGTAGGGGTAGGAGTCATATTAACTCCGACTGCAGTGGCACTTGTCGCACTAACCGTCCTATTACTGTCTCCTCCCTCCAAGGGAACTTTCGCATCCGGTGTTGGCGTAACTCTTGGATCATGATGATTAGTCTTCTCACTATCAGGTGATACTGACGGAGTAGGGGTAGGAGTATCTGTAGGTGTTGCATTTGCAGAATTCGGCGCTTGAGGTGCAGTCGGCGATGGGGTTGGGGTAGTAGTGTCTACCGGTTGATCCGGTGCAGTCGGTGCAGTCGGCGATGGAGGCGGCGGTGTAGACGTCGGATCATCCGCACGAGCAAGAATAGGATTTTGCACAAAAATAAGCCCCAGGATCAGAATAATGGTTAATAGTTTTTTAAATTTTAATTTCATATTTTTTATTTATTTTATATTTTTAATTTTCTTTTATTTGGTGTAGGGTGTCTATCCGAAGTGCTAGACAGACACCACTACATACCAAATGTTATAACCAGTTAAGTGACTGAAAAACACCACTCAAGTTCCAATCGAAACTGACTTGTTGTCCGTTTGGTAGAGTGAAGTCTGCAATCGGTCCGTAAACGTTTTCGTTTGCGGCACTGCTTACTGATGTTTCGGAATCAGCTGGACCTGCGAGAATATCATTTGGATCCGTTCCCAAGCCCCACAAGAAAGTACTTCCTGTGTTTAAGCTGGCATCATTGTGTCCAGATTTTACATCCGTAGTTACTGGATTTGACAAATCTGCAATTCCGGTTTGAAAAACAGAACTATCATTCCCTAAATCTGCTGTTAAGCCGTTTCGTGAATAAGCTCCGTTTCCATCAACTAATCCGTCTACAGTCGCATCGCATCCGCATCCGGTAGATGCCGCATTGAAGTTTGCTTCATTTGAGACATCGACCCCTGCTTTTGCTAACTGGGTTTCAATACCCGTATCTCCGCCAGTATTTTCATTGGCTGTATTATAGCCGGATTTTGCTTTCGCATTGACATCATTAACGATAGTTGCCAGGTTGTCTTGTTCGACAACTGCTGAATTATCGTTTGTTAATTTGACGTCATTCTTACTGTAAGCACCATTCCCTAAAATTTTTAAGGATGATGGATCAGTACTTCCGGTTCCGTTCCCTCCAACTTGCGCAACGTTCTCGTTCGCAGCATTATTGATGGTTACATTTGTTTCTGCAGGACCGGTGACAATACCGGTATCTCCTCCAGTATTCAAACTTGCATCATTTTTTCCAGAATTTGTATCTGCGTTAACAGTATTAGTGATATTTGCAGTATTAGTCTGGAATAAACCCGTTGTATTGCTGTTATCGACAACTGCGTTATTGTGAGAGTCGGCGCCGTTACTGCCAATTTTTACATCGGTTGTACTATCGCAATTGCAATTACTTACATCTGCAACATTTTTATTTACCTGAGTCGAGAGATTAACATTAGATGTTGCTGCTCCCGTCTGGATAAATGTATCACCGCCTGTATTTAGACTGGCCGTATTCCCGCCGCTGGAAGCGTCTGTTTTTACAGTATTTGTAACAGTTGCCGTGTTCGTTTGTTCAACTGTGTTTGTCTGCGTCCCTGTTACTTTAACATCGTTACTAGAAGATGCTCCGTTGCCGGTAACTGTAAGGGTTGTATCCGCAAACGCTAAAGGTGCTAAAGCATTGAGTAAGACTGCTCCGGTTGCTATAGCTGTTGTTAAATTTTTTGAAAATTTTGTCATAGATTAATTTCACCCCCTTTCCTTGACATATAGTCTCTTAGAATCTCTAAGAGCACTTCTTTTCCGTTATATTTGCCTAAGACCTGATCCCCAGACAAAAAAACGGAAGCTTCTCAATTTAAATGCCTGATTTAAATCGGGACGTTTCCGTTTTTAAAGTTTTCGTACCTTTTAGTCTAATGATAAATTCTTTCTTCATTTATAATCTGAAATAAACTTACTAACAATAAATTTTGCAATAAAAAAAGCACCTTTACGTGAGACTTTTCACATAAAGATGCTTCCGATTGCGGCCAGCAATATTTATTATTTTACTTTTCTAAATTTTTATTAAAATTTATAAGAACATAATTAATATAGACCAGTAAAATATTCTTGTCAAGAGCCAATTTTAGCATTGTGCCCGTTTGGCAATCCATTCTCAGTTTTTTTAATGTTTCTTTCGGTTATTTGTACTACTTTAAAATCCTGAACAAAAATTTCTACACTGCCCCATCCGCGGATATTTTTTAACGCTTCAATAACTTCTTCGAGAAGCTTTTCGCTAATATGTTTTGTCGAATAATCCGGCATAAATTAAAATTATTTTAGATTAAGTTTTATTATACTTTTGTTTCCTTTTATTTCACCGACTTGAAGGATCAGATTTTTATCTGTTGTATTAATAGGAAATCCGAGGCGGGTATATTTGGTAGAAATTGCCTGAATTTCAACCGGATCATTATTAATATCGGCTGCCATTTTTTCATTTGAATTATTAACCATTAATCTAATATAATCCTTGGCATTAATTTGCACATCTTTTTCATAATTGTTGGTAATTTTAATATTTACAACTAAGAATGACCTTCCTTGAATTGATGTTGCTTTTACACCCGTTACAATAATCTGATTTGTCTTCTGTACATTAATTAGTGTATAGCTAATTGTACTGACTTGGTGTCCGGCACTATCTTTCAGCGCAAACTGGTAAGTTTTATTTAACGTCTCCGCGGCTAAGGGTTGCTCTAATTGAACTTGTTGATTTCCGCTGGTTGCTCCGGCCGAGCCGGTTCCGCTACGAAACAGCAGAATGGTAATTATTAAAATAAGCAGAATGATAATTGCTGCGGAGAGATAGTGCCAGTTTTTTAAATAAGGTATTATTTTTCTCATAAAAAAGCCCTGTAACACAGGGCAGTTATTGTCAGCATACTATCAAAACGCTTGCTTTCTTGTCAAGAGGTATTCTCTTTGTTTGAAGTAGTTTCCTTAGTTTCATCCTGTTTATCTTTCAAAATACTTCGTATGTCTACACTGCCTGATTCAATTTGATGCTGAAGAGTTCTTTCGATATAAGACGTGTCTATTCGCTCAAGCATCCCCGTAAGTTCAGGATCTTCCTTTTTTATTCCAACCTTTTCCCTAATCTCCGCAAGCACTTCAAGCGTTTTAGTTATTTCTTCCTCCGTCAAAAGCCCTACCTGCAGATGCAGTTCGTCCCTGAGACTTTGAATTTCTGTTTGCCGATTCTGACTGAGAAGAACAAAAATAGAAATCGTGATTGCTTCAACAGATACAAGCGCGGTTAATAAGAAAAACGGGTAGGGGTCAAAGGGACGAACATTGGGAAGGATATTGCTATTAAGTAGAATCCAGAGGAAAAACAAATAAAGATTAAGTATAAGAAAAGAGATGCTTCCGAATGTTTCGGTAATAAAATCAGATAATTTTTCGCTTGACGTTCTCTGTGCTCTCGCTTTCGCTTCAAAGGACTTGAAAAATCTTTTTCTTCTTACTATTTTCTCGTGGTGGGCATTACCGTTTTTCATAGAAATAGATTAAATGGCATTAATTTATCTTAATATGTCTGGGTCTTCTTCTGCAACAAGTAAAATTTTCTCTTTGTGCTATAATGAGATGTACGAAACAGCTGAGTGAACAAGGCTGTTTTTTTGTACGGCTATGGATAATTTTACGTCACGCAATATAAGAAACATAGCAGTTATCGCTCATGTCGATCATGGGAAAACGACGCTGGTCGATTTTATGCTAAAACAATCCCAGACGTTTAGGGAAAATTCTCCCGAAATGACCCAAACGACAATTCTTGATTCCGGTCCTCTTGAAAGGGAACGGGGGATAACCATTTTGGCAAAAAATACGGCTATTTACTATAAAGATACAAAAATAAATATTATCGATACTCCTGGACATGCGGATTTCTCGGGAGAAGTGGAACGAACCTTGAATATGGCAGACGGAGCACTCCTTATTATTGATGCCCAGGAAGGACCTATGCCGCAGACAAAATTTGTTTTAAAAAAGGCTATGGAAATCGGGTTGAAAATTATTGTTGTTATTAATAAAGTTGATAAGAAGTTAGCCGATATCAAAGATACTATTGAGAAAACAAATGATTTATTTTTAGAGCTGGCACATGTCCCAAATCAGTTAAATTTTTCTGTTTTTTATGCCATCGGGAAAGAGGGGAAAGCCGAAGATTCGGTTGAAAAAATTAATGATAATTCAACCCTGGATCCGATTATGCAGGCAATTATCAACGAGATTCCTCAGCCGAAAATCAGACTTGGCCCCTTTAAATTATTGGTTGCTTCATTGGATTTCGATTCACACCGCGGAAAACACCTTATAGGTCGAATTACTGCCGGTGAAGCGGTTTCGGGTTCACCTGTTGCGCTTCTCAAAGCAGATGGTTCTAAAGTAATGGGTAAACTCGATCATATAACTGTCACTCATGGGTTAAAAAAGGTTGAGGTAGAATCGGCAGTTGCCGGAGAAATTATCAATATTACCGGTGTTGATAATGCAGAAATTGGCGATACATTAAGCGACCCGTCAGATCTTACAGCCTTACCCAGAATCTCCATTGAGGAACCCACAATTAAAATTGCACTTTCCAGTAACACTTCTCCTTTTGCCGGTAAGGAAGGACGATTTTCTAATTCCCGGCAAATTTTAGAAAGATTATACAAAGAGCTGGAAACTAATGTCAGTTTACGTCTTGAAATTTCGGAGAACGGACTTATCATTTCAGGTAGGGGAGAATTACATTTATCGATTCTTATCGAGACGTTGCGGCGTGAAGGCTATGAATTTCAAGTCGGAAAACCACAGGTAATTACAAAAATTGTTGCCGGGATTGAGATGGAACCGGTTGAAGATTTATTTATCGATATTCCTGATGAATTTGTCGGAACAGCTACGGAAGAAATAGGAAAAAGGAAAGGGCAAATGACCAATATGCTACCAAACCACAAAGGTTATACCAGAATTGAATATAAAATTCCCTCCAAATCATTGATCGGACTCAGAAGTATATTACTCACAAAAACAAGAGGATCTGTAGTAATTAACACGATCTTTGATTCTTATGCACCCATTTCTCCCGCAACTCCCCAACTTCGAAATGGTGCACTTATTGCTTCCGAGAGTGGAGTCGCGCTCGCATATGGCCTGCATAATGCTCAGGAAAGAGGAATAACCTTTATCGAGCCGGGAACCAATGTGTATGAAGGAATGATCATTGGTCTGAATACGAGACCGGACGATATTGAGGTTAATGTAACCAAGGAGAAAAAACAATCTAATATGCGCTCAAAAGGCGAGGGTGTTAAATTGGCTCTAACACCTCCGGTTCTAATGAGTCTTGAGCAATGTATTGATTTTCTGGAAGATGATGAGTTACTCGAAGTCACGCCGTTAAATCTTAGGCTTCGAAAACGCTTCCTAACCCAGCTGGAAAGGATTCGCTATCTTAGGGGACAGTGAAGCTCCTAGGACTTGCGATCTAACTTTCCATTCACATTTCGACGGGAACGAAATCCTTGCGAAGTCCCACTCAGCGGGACGAAGGGGGATAAAAAGATTTAGCAGCAATTCTGTTTGTATGTGCAGCGGGGATGGCGAAATTTAAAACGCGTAGGATAACGCAGGCCCTGGACAATACCGCCTGAAACAACTCCTTTTATCACAAGCAGATGAAATAAACTGTCAAAGCTAATAAACCCAAGCATAGTTAAGACTGACAACACCAGCCAATGATGAAAATGGTAGGTTTTCGTATGATAATGAATCCGAACATTCGGAAGAATTTCAACATTCTTAAAATGGATATGGGGAAGAGCACCTTTCTTTTTTTTGGGGTGAGAGAAGTAAAGAAAAAAAAGATATCCAATCCCGCCAGACAGAACAAATAAAAAGAGACTATTCATATGAATTATTCCCCTCCGCTACAGATATCGTAAGAAAATTGAGAAGAATTGTCAAGGGACGGGGGCTTAACTACTGATTTCAATTAGAGGTAGCTGTTGGCGATTCTTATCCTGCAAAATTACCGTTTTATATAGCTTCTCAAGCCCGTCTACGGTCGCATCGATAGAAAACAATTCTGCTTTTTTATGAGCTTCCAGAGAAAGCTGCATCATTTCCTGGCTATTATACAAAAGGTTAATGATCGCTCTGCTAAACTCTTTTTGATTATTTCGAACCAAGATACCGTTTTTTCCATTTTCTATAATTCCCTCAAACGCAAGGTCTTTTCGAGCAATAATCGGAAGAGATGAAGCCATTGCTTCAAGTATTACCATTCCTTGTGTCTCTGTTCGAGAAGCAAAAAGAAAAAGCGCTGCGTCCGCATAAACAAGGGCAATAAACTTCTGCTCGATTGAACCGGTAAAGTATATTCTTTGTTCTACCAATAACGATCTGGCGAGATCTTGTAATTTTTCACGCTCCGGACCGTCCCCTACGATGACAAGGACCGTGTCGGGTCGTTTTTGCGACACAAGCGCAAATGAACGGATTAAAAAATCGACCGATTTCTCTTTTCCCAATCTTCCTACATACAGAAGGATTTTATCCGTACTTTTCAGTTTCAACCTTTTTCTTAAAAAACCTTTTTTTACATTTTGGAATTTCTCCAGATCAAGTCCGTTCGGAATAACCGCGATTGGTTTCTGAACGCCGTAAGAAATAAGTTCATCTTTTACTTTCATAGTAGGTGCTATCAGAGAATCGGACATATTGCAGAAAACCCGGCTTGCTACTTCAGTCATTTTTGGCGGAATTAATTTACCATTGAGAAAGTAGTGTGTGTATTTATTCCACAATGTATGGTAAGTACAGACGAAAGGTACTTTTTTTAGAAGCGCGACTTCCCAGCCAAGAAAAGTAACCGGTCCCCCCGAATGACCATGGATAATATCAAAATCGATTTTTGATAACTGAATAAGCGATTTGCCGGGCAAATACATAGCCAGCCGCAGCTCCGGCTGCTTCGGTACTTTTACCGAAGTAAGACGGAATACATTTTTTTTATCCTTAAATCCCGGATAAGACGGCGCGATGATATAAACAGTATGCCCTCTGGCTTCCAGCTCCCTGGCACATGTATCAACAGATATGGCAACCCCATCAATGCGCGGTAAATAGCTGTCCGTGAAAAATCCGATTTTCATACCTTCTTATTATAGCAAGAGATCTGAACAAGAAACAAGTTATAGTATATAACAAGTTTTGCCTGTAAAAGTGTATATCCACTACTTTCTCACTTGTGTTATTATATATTCGTACAAGATGAGAATTAGTAAAGTTCACGCCAGACAAATTCTTGATTCACGCGGTAATCCTACTGTAGAAGCTGACGTTTTTTTAGAAAACAGAGTCATGGGAAGAGCCGCAGTTCCTTCAGGTGTATCAACCGGTACACATGAAGCAGTCGAACTCCGTGATAATAATCCTAAACTTTATGGTGGGAAAAGTGTTCTTCATGCCGTTGAAAGTGTTAATACGACAATTGCCCAGGCTATAATCGGTCTGGATGCAGAAGACCAGTCTGCTCTTGACCAAGAGCTACTCAAACTTGATGGTACACCGAATAAATCTAAGTTAGGTGCCAATACGATCTTAGCTGTTTCCCTAGCCGCTGCTCATGCAACAGCTAATGAACAGGGATTACCGCTTTTTATGTATCTACGAAAACTTGCTCACACAACGGATATGCCGAGGTTGCCGGTACCTATGATGAATATTATTAACGGTGGAAAACATGCAGATTGGGCAACGGATTTGCAGGAATTTCTTATCATTCCTGTTGGCGGCGAAACTTTTAGTCACGCTCTACAAATTGGTACAGAAGTATTCCATAGCTTAGGAAATATTTTGAGAGAGAAAGGATATTCAACGCTTGTTGGTGACGAAGGAGGATACGCTCCAAAAATGCAACAGGGAAATACTGAACCTTTTGAACTGATAAGTCTTGCCGTAGAAAGAGCAGGATATGTTTTAGGAGACGATATTGTTTTTGGCATCGATGCTGCTGCGTCTGAATTTTATAAGAATGGTAAATATATTTTGAAAGCAGAAAACAAGGAACTGTCGAGTAACGAAATGATCGAATGGCTGGCAGCGCTGGTACAAAAGTATCCAATCATTTCCTTAGAAGACCCGTTAGATCAAGAAGATTGGGAGGGTTGGAAAAAGCTCACGGCAAAACTTGGAGATAAAATACAGATTATCGGTGATGATTTATTTGTGACAAATACTGAGTTTTTACAAAAAGGCATCGATGAAAAAGCCGCAAATGCAATTTTAATTAAACCTAACCAGATTGGTACTTTAACTGAAACAATTACTGCTGTGAATATGGCAGATCGAGCCGGATTTAAATCAATTATTTCTCACCGCTCAGGCGAAACGGAGGATACAACAATTGCACATCTAGCAGTAGGTTTAGCAGCGGGACAAATTAAAACCGGTTCGCTTTCCCGAACTGATCGTGTCTCGAAATACAACGAGCTTCTCCGAATTGAAGAAATCCTGGGAACTGATGCAGTATATCCCGGGAAAACAATTTTTACTAAAAAATAAATATGGCATATTTAATACTCGTTCGCCACGGCGCTTCGGAATATAACGAAAAGGGAATTTGGACAGGATGGGATGATCCTAATCTCACAGAAAAAGGTATTCGTGAAGCGGGCATTGCTGGATCTTTGTTGAAAGACATTCCTTTAGATATTGGTTATACTTCAGCTTTAAAACGTACGACTGAAACTCTCAGTGAAATCGAAAAAATTTTGCATCGGGAAGATCTTCCGGTCATAGCAACTCATAAACTAAATGAGCGAAACTATGGCGATTATACGGGTAAAAATAAATGGGAGATTAAAAAGGAAATAGGAGAAGAAGAGTTTTTGAAATTGCGCCGGAGCTGGGACTATCCTGTCCCGAACGGCGAGTCACTTAAACAAGTGTATGAACGTGAAATTCCTTATTTTGAATCAGAGATCCTGCCCAGGTTAAAAGATGGGGAAAATGTCATTATCGTATCATCCGGAAATGCGCTGCGTGCTTTGGTTAAATATTTGGATCACATTCCCGATGATCAGATTACCGGTCTTGAGATCGGACTCGGAGAAATATACGTTTATCAAATAGATACCAGGGGGAAGGTGACTGCAAAAGAAATCCGCGCAAAAAATCCACTGGCCGGAAAAATATAAAGTAAATTTTATTTTTTTGCAGTCCGTTTAACTACCTTTGAGGAATTGATGATATCTCTCGGTTCGCCGTCGGGTCCGTCAATTTCATTTGCTCCGGTCATCCTTTGATATTCCAAGAGATAGTCGGAAAGTGCGGCTTGTTTTTCCCTTAACTCCAACCGCATGCTTTTTACTTTATCCGCTAGTTGTACTACTGCCGGTTGCTTCATAATCTGGTCCCGAGTCGCGGATTTTACTTTATTTGCTTCTTTTACTTTTTTATCGTGTTCCAGGTAAACCGGACTATTATTAAATGAATCAGCAAACATTTCATTGTGCTTGCGCATTTCCTCGCGGAGCTTATCAATCGTCGCGATGTGGGATTTAATAAGTTCTTCCAAACTTAAAAGAACGGTGGCTTCGCTATTTGTACTATCGGAACGGGAAGAAGAAACGATATCTCCTTCGACTACTAGTTCCTCATCCTTATTGTTGTCCTGGTCATCCATATAATTTACTATACAAAATATTAACATAATAAATCAATAGGGGAATCCACTCTCTTTCTGAAATTTGTTATGATAAGAGGAATGAATAGAAGATTTTTAGAAATAGATTTACTGCGCGGCCTGGCAATATTTTCAATTATTCTTATTCACACAAGCTACTATTTCTTAAGCGATAAACTCGCCTTATTTTTGTGGAATATAAATCAATACTCTGTTCCGGTATTTCTTTTTTGTTCAGGTTTTATTTTTTTCAATCGATATCAAAGTATCGATGGTTTTTCTTTTTTCGAATATGTATATAAGCGTTTTTGCAGACTTCTTATTCCGTATTATATTTTTTTGGTCTTTTTTATTCCGTTAGTAGCAGTTATTCAACCCGGGAAAGTCACTTTTACTTACATTTGGCAAAGCATTGTATTAATTGGTGGAGTTGATATTAATTGGTTGGTTTTATTATTTTTATGTCTCAGTCTTCTGATGCCTTTTATTCTGTACCTTTGGCAAAAACAACGAATTCTTTTTTATCTTTTTACTTTTATTTCTCTTCTTACTTCCTTTCTTTTTATTTTCTGGCATTTTCCCTTTTCTTATAAATGGATTATGTGGCTTACCTGGTCGGCTATCTTGGTTTTTAGTTTATTTTTTGTTAAAAATAGCTTAAAAAAATGGTTTTATCCAGTTAGTTTAATAACTTCATCAGCGATCTTTTTGATATTGTATTCGTTAGAAAATTCGCTTCATCATTCACTTTCCTTCTACGATAACAAATATCCAGCAAATTTTTATTATCTCTCGTATGGTATTGCTGCAATTACTCTGCTTTTTTATCTAGCCAAATATAATTTCTTCAAAACACCAGCCAATAAATTGTTAAATTTTCTAAGTATTTATTCTTACCAAATTTTTTTCATCCATTATTTTCTGCTTACTTTTTTTGTAAATCTGTTACCGAGATTTAATTTCAACTGGCTGACTTTTTTTCTGACAGTTTTTATATCCAGTCTTTTACTGCAAAAGTTACTTATTGTAACCCGTCCTTTATCTTTCCTGGAAAATTTATGCAAAAAAAATCAACACATCGAAAAGAACGATTAGTCCAAAATTGCAGCTTTTTCAGTATTACATGATTTCAATCTTTGTTTTTGTTTGTTTTTTATTTTTATAGCGCATAAAAAGAAAGGCTACGAAGAAAAACAGAAGCGGAATACCGAAGAACAGGAAATAAGTGCGGTGAGCGTGGAGGAGGATAGCTGTTTTGGGACCCAGTCTTCGACCTATGTCAAGGTATAGCGGTATCCAAAAAATAATTGAAATAAATGTGGAGGCAATAAATGTCTTATACGATACTTTAGAAATTCCCGAGAAAACAGTGATTGGTATGCGAAACCCCGGAATATGTCTGCCAAAAATAATCACCCATAGACCATATTTTTGAAATTTTTGTTCTACTGCGTCTAGTTTTTTTTGATCCAAATGAATATATTTCCCAATGCTTGTGACAATAAACGGTCCCCACCGACGTGAAATAAAATAAAGTATTGATGAACCCATGAGTACGGCAATTACCAGACTGATAAAGGCTGTGGGGTAAGAAATTGTTCCTCGGGAAACTTGATAGCCGGTATAAGCAATTACGATATCTCCGGGAACAGGCAGAGGAATTCCAGCTTCTTCGATCATGAGAAGAAACAGAGGACCCAGAAGCACTTGGTAGTGAAGAAATGAAACAAGGACGTCTTGCAACCAATCATTGTCGAAGAGAATGTTTAACCTAGTCATTGGAGATATTATAGTATAACCAGTCTTAAAAATCTCAGTGGACTATACTAGCCCAATCGGAAAGGTTATCTTATTATTTCTAAGCTGTTATTGTTCTTTTACCGTATGAACAATAATCGGATCTACGACATAATAATTATTATCAACAATATTTTCTTTGATCACTTTATAGGTTGGCATACCTTTTAGCAAACTAAAATCGACATTTCGAAAATCGTCATGGAAGAAAATTACTGCTTTGATTCTCGGCATTGATGGAATATCTTTTTTAAGCGTATCGGCAAACCACTGTCCTTTATCCCCGCCGATACTCGTAGATGAAGTTTCAGTGACCATAATCGGCTTATTAATCTTAATTAACTCCTGATATGCCGCTTGAGAAAGATCTTTAAAGATCGTCCATTTTGTTAAAAAGCCGCTTTCGCCCCAGTTAAATCCGCTGTAACCAATCCAATCTACATATTTGTCTCCCGGATAGTAACTAAGCATAGAATCTGAACTTCCGTATGCATCGGTATTATTCGGAGACCATACCCAAATAACATTATCTGCGTGTTCCTGGGCAAAGATATTATACACATGGATCCACATTTGTTTGTAGTCTTCGGGCGTATTGCCAAAAGCATTACCCCATGGATACCAGTCTCCATTCATTTCTTGGGCGAACCGGAGAAAGAACGGTTTTTTATATGCAGCAGCTTCCCGAGCCCAGCTTCTGATAAAGTCATCATACTTACCGCTGGTAATTACTTTTGGATAAAATTCTTCTTGATTGATAATACCTTGGGCTGCCTTCTTCGCGTCCCATGGTTCCCAGGTGATAACCGGAATAACATTTTGCTCGGCAATCTGATCAACGAAGGGCTTATCAAATCCTGCCTGATTACCCCAATCCTCATAGTACATTGCCAGACTTGGCTTCTCTCCCGGGATTATGCTAAGTTTCGGATTATCCGGGTGTTGATTGAGCTGAGGCTGGTAATATCCATAATATGCACCCGTACTCGGCACCATTAATTCTTGGGCTATCACTTTTCCCTGCGCCGCATTAACCAAAAGATACATATTATCCATCGTGACTACGCTTCTGAAACTCGGGGTTCTTGAGATAATTATGCCAAAGACGATAATCATTGCGGGAATAAGTACTCGTTTTATGGGAAAATTAAAATTTCCTAAATGTGCAGTTACGTAGAGCCTTTCGTCCAATTTTTTTCCATAGTTATCCCGAAGTATTAAGAAAAATCCAAGAAACAGGAAGCTGACATCAAAAGATGCCCAAAGGTAATTAATATAGGTTGCAAGCGGATTACCGCTCGAGGCTTTCGTTATACTATAGATAAGTCCCGCTAACAACGTAGCCATAACCACAAACTGCAGCTTATAAACCTGAAAAATATTTTCTTTTTCATACTTTTTAATGGTAACAATAAAAGCCAGGTTTTTCTTAAGGATACTGGAAAGAAAGGCTGAAACAAAGATAGGAAAGGAAATAAGATCCAATACCAGACTCTTTAATGGCTCCTTAAAAAGTAGTAAATATAAAATAAAATTAAACATAAAAAGCGGAGCATAAATAAAGGTTAAAAATCCCAGAGTATTTGCCCGAATCAGTGATACGCCAAAAAATAAGAAGGGGATAGGCGCTAGCATAAGAATAAAATCACGCACTCCGATTAGGTAATATGTAGCAGAAAGAAGATAATGAAACTTTTGTTTATAAGTTAACGGACCGAACAATAATTTCCCCAAATAAGTAAATGACGCATCAAATGTGCCTTTTGCCCATCTACGCTGTTGGTTAAAGTACGCTTTGAGTGTAGAAGGCGCGACTCCAAGAGCTAATACTTTTGCGATAAATACTCCTTTTTTCCCGGATAAATGCAAATTAAGAGAAGTTGAGTAGTCCTCGGTAATAAAGCGCGTATCCATACCATCAACTGAGTTAAGCGCTTCTCTACGAATGGCAAAATTGGTTCCACAAAGAAAAAGTGCATTATCATGCGCCTTTGCATTACAAATATAATCAAAGAAGTATATTTGATGAGCCGCTGCCGCTTTGGCAACCCAAGTCATCTCATTTTTATAGCGCTGAGGAGTCTGCACAAAGTCAACCGAATCATCAACAAATGGTTTTGTAATTTCTGTTAAAAGTTCCGGCTTTGCAGAGAAGTCAGCATCAAAAACTATGTCAATGGTATTGTGAGGATCGTAGGTTATTAATTGAGAAATCCCATTATTAATATTTCCGGCTTTGAATCCGTCACTTGAATTACGAGTTGAATAATAAACATTTAAGTCTACACAGAGTTGAATGATCTCGTTCCAATTATCTTTTTTCGCAGCATATCCGTCATTAAGCACAACTATTCGCGGCTCTTTGTCAGGATGAACTACAGCGATATATTGCTTCACTGTCTCTTTCGCAGCTAATATTGTTTCCCGTACTAATTCTACCGGTTCACCACACACACAAATGAGCAGGTTTAATTCCAAATTTTTATTATAATTAATATCGCTATAGGTCTTATATTTTCGTGGCCACAGTGAATAAACCATTCCAAAAAAGTGAAATATAGTGTGAAGCTCTGCCAGAAACAAAAGGAGACTAAATATAACGAGCGCCGGAGAGAAATTGACCAATTGTATACGCACAAATAAGTATGCCAGGATTAATAATAATCCGTACAATAAAAGGAAGCGAATAAAAAGTTTTCTCAGGATAAACATAACTATAGGATATTATAGGGGAAATTTTAGTCTTTGTCAAGCTATAGGACTACTCTATCTGAAGTAAATCGAGGCTATTTTAATCTGATTATGGGTCTACGTGATAAATTGAGCCTAAACGAGCCTGAATAGAGACTTAACCACGGCTGGGAAGCTGCCCGTCTTATGCCTTATTTACCCGGGAAACAGGTCGTAATACAGAGGTAGTTAGGAGGCGAGAAATGCCTCTAGAACTTGAAAATCTTTTATAAGCGTTGTTTTACTATGTACGTTATATAACGCTACAGCCGGATGGAAAAGCGGAATAATATGAATAGTTCCATATGAACTGGCAGCTTCCAGTAGTTGTCCATGTAAATAGGAAATAGACTCTGTTTTTTGCGGCAGGTTAAATTTTTCCAGAATATACTGCATAGAAAATCTGCCCAGTGTTGCTATTATCTTAGGACGGATAATATTTATTTGTCTTTCCAGAAATGGTCCGTATAGTCTGATTTCTGATGGGAGGGGATCACGGTTTTCAGGCGGCCGGTCTTTTACGATATTTGTAACATATACTTGTTTTCGGTCGAGATGAATAGAGGCAAGCAGTTCGTCAAGCATCGCTCCGGCAGCACCGCAAAACGGCCTTCCTGTTTCCGCCTCCGTTTTTCCCGGTGCTTCACCAATAAACATAATTTTAGCTTTGTGATTTCCTTCGCCCAAAACCGGGTAATAGTTGTGTTGCTTACGGTAGGTGAATAG
Source organism: Candidatus Levyibacteriota bacterium (assembly GCA_963790825.1). Taxonomy (GTDB): domain Bacteria; phylum Patescibacteriota; class Microgenomatia; order Levybacterales; family UBA12049; genus CAWBPM01. The sequence goes on from CAWBPM010000002.1 coordinate 390,931, forward strand.
AGGAGAGATAGTAAGGTTCCAAACCTCGTCCCGAATCACACGAAGCTGATCAGTTCTACTCGAGATCTTCATTATTACATTATATAAAAATAATTAGCAGATTATAAAAATTAGGAAGAACCCTGGACCATTAGTCTTTTTTTCTGGAATTTCTCTAGGGTTCGCTTTTCGTCTGCTTTAATTTTTATTTCACGGTCTTTTATGCGTTTGGCCTCTTGTTTATCCTTTTCCTCCTGGCAGGATTTATTTGAACATCTATAGGTACAGGTAGTTTGGGGAAAACGGGAACCATTGATGTGTTCAGTTATTTTGCTGACAAGTATAAGAGGCGACCCGCACTGAAAACAATTATGAGTAATGGATTTCAAGATAAGCTATTATAACACATTTTGGATATATTTGTTGTAGTAAATTAGGCAACAACTAAATTTTCTCAGCTCTTTCTTAACTAGAGTAAATCGTGTTATAGTAAAGAAATCCCTATTTCCATGTATAGTTCCTATGATCAAATAAATAATAGAAAACAGCGACAGCAGCCGAAAAGAACAATTGGATTATTTTTTTTCGTATTTATTATCCTACTCGTCGGCCTTTTTATGTTATTTCGTTTATCATCCCATACTTCAAATGTGTCTAAAACTAGCCTTTCTCATAGCGAATCGGTTTCACACGTCCTGGCCGATAAAACAAAGTCGGATGCGGAAAATAATAACAATAATGTTGGACTTGCAAACGCGGTCAGAAACGCACTTATAGGAACAACCGGTAGTTACGCAGTTGTGGTTATGAACTTACATAACAAAGAGAGTTATGCCAGTAATGAACATCTTGTATACGAATCGGGGAGTTTGTATAAGTTGTGGGTTATGGCAACTGCTTTTGAGCAGATTGATAGTGGGATAATTCATAAGGCAGATATACTAACGGGGAGTATTCCTGCGTTAAATAAGATGTTTAATATCGAAGCAGATTCAGCCGAGGAAACTTCGGGTACTATTACACTTTCCCTACAAGATGCAATATACCAGATGATCACTATTTCCGATAATAACGCGGCACTTCTTCTAACCGAAAAAATAAAGTTAGCAAATATTACAGCGCTCCTTACGGCTCATGGTTTTGCTGAATCAAAAGTGGGAATCGGAGACGGGGAACCTACAACAACCGCTTCGGATATTGCACTTTTTTTAGCGAACCTTTACCGGGGGAAATTAGCCGATTCCAAGTCCAGCAACGAAATGATTACCTTACTTAAAGAGCAGAAATTAAACAGTAAGATACCAAAATATTTGCCGGATGATATTACAGTTGCCCATAAGACAGGAGAGTTAGATGCATTTACCCATGACGCGGGAATTATATATAGCCCGAATGGCGATTATATTCTGGTCGTGTTATCAAAAAGTGATAATCCGTCTGAGGCTTCGGAACGAATCGCCGACGTATCCCAAGCTGTCTATAACTATTTTACGGATGAAGAACCAGTAAAGACAGGACAATGAAGCTCCCAGACCTTACAATAGTTCTTTCCACTCACACTCCGGCGGTAGTGAAATTCTTCCGAAGTCCCGCTGAGTGGGACAGAGGAGGATAAAAACCAATATCGGAATATGCAGAAATCTTGGAATTTTTTCGAAAAATAGTCATGAATAAGTCACGATACATATTGGAATCTTAAGGAAGAAGATTCTATGCCAAGTGATTTTAAACGAGTAAGACATTTACGACCAAAATACTCACAAAAGAGCTATCATATACTGATGAAAATGCTCCAGAATTCATTAGCAGTTGAAGTATCCGATGTAGCTGCTTTTCGCCTTCACGTGATTAATCACTACTACAAGTATGGACTGCGTCCAACCCTTGCTGCATTCAAAATAAAGAAGAGCAGCTTATACAACTGGAGAAATGCTTATGAACACAACGGAAAAAGGACAATCAGTTTAGTGCCACACGGAACTAGACCTCTCCATGTGCGAAAGATGGAGACAGACTGGAGAATAATTGAGTTCATTAGAGAGATGAGGCATGAGCATGGGAATATTGGTAAAAGTATGCTCAAGCCCTTTGTTGATGCGTATGCCAAAGAGCTGGGTATTAAGACCTTGGCAGAAAGTACTATTGGGAAAGTACTTAAAAGACGTCACTTAACATTTGAGAAGAAAGTCTACCCACAGAAACAAAAAAACAAGTTCAAAAAGCTAAGAGTGAGAAAGTCTCCTAAGGTAGTTTCTCCTGGATTTATTGAGATGGATTCAGTAGTTGTCTATATCAATTTTGAGAAACATTTGTTTATGTGTGTGATTGATATTTACACAAAATTTGCCTTAGTTGTATATGTACCGGATCTCTCCTCAGTAACAGCAAGAGAGGTTTTTAAGCAGTTCCAGTGCAATAATCCAACACCGATTCATACAATCCAAACAGATAATGGATCAGAGTTTCTCAAATCATTCCATGAGTATATAGTTGAACAGAAAATTAAACATCAATTTATCTATCCCAGAATGCCAAAGATTAATAGTTACATTGAGAGATTCAATCGGACAATCCAGGAGGAATTCATTTTAAGAAATGACGAGATTTACTATGACTCAGAAGCATTTGCAAAAAAGCTCACAAAGTATTTATACTGGTATAACTATAAGAGGCCACATGCTTCGCTTAAATATATGTCGCCTATGTCCTTTATACAAGCCAAGATTCCAATAAGTGCGTGACGCATACAAGTCATGCATTATTTTTTCATTGAGAGTATAATAAACTTAATGCATAAAACTTTTTATGCAAGTGGATTTCTTTATTACTTACCTTTTGACCAAATTCTCTTGCAGCAAAATAATAGCTTAACTTCTTTTTGGTCATTGTTTGGAAAAATTGGTCATGATGACGAAGCGCCAATCGCCGTATTTCGGGAAGCTATTTTTCAAAATTTACACATAAAGCTTGCTTTGGATGCAATCTACCCTGTCTATGATTATTTCAAAACGGAGAGAGGAATGGATTGTTTTGTGTTTTATGCCGAAGTTGGTGTAAAAAAGAAAAACCTTCAATGCAAAAAAGATTCTCTTTTAGAATGGTTTAGCTTCTACCAAACTGCCAAACTTTCTTTTTCCGATCAAATAAGACAAGATCTTATTGTTTCGGAGCGGGTAATTAAGGCGAAAGCCAGAGATCGGGAAGCAACATTTTCTCCTGTAGGAATCTTACAATAAAATTATTCCACGAAAGTTAATGCAATGCCTTTTTTGCCATTTCTGCCTGTTCTTCCGATTCTATGGATATAATCATCATAAGACACAGGTGCATCATAGTTTATAACATGAGTTACATCTTCAATATCAAGTCCGCGTGAGGCAACGTCTGTTGCTAAAAGTACTTGAACTTTATTATCCTTAAACTCCTGCAATGCACGTTGTCTTTGATTTTGATTTTTATTGCCATGAATAGCAGCTGCTTTAAATCCACGAATTATCAGCTCATTGGTTAACTTTTGTATTCCCCATTTCGTTCTGCCAAAAATGATTACTTTATTAAATCCCGATTGAATTAATAGGTTGTGGAGTAGATCTATTTTTTCTCTGCCGCCTCTGGACCTAACTATATCCTGATCGATATATTGTGCGGCATCGTACTGTTTGACGGAAACTGTTATCGGATTTATTACGAAATCCCGCAGGATTTCTTGTGTTTTACTGTCGACCGTCGCAGAAAAAAACAATGATTGACGAGTTGCAGGAAGAAGTGAAATGAGATATTTGATGTCTTTGATAAATCCGATATCAACCATTCTGTCTACCTCATCCAATACCACATTTTGGAACATCTGCAAATTTAATTTTCTGCGGATGATTAAATCCTTCAGTCTTCCCGGAGTACCGATAACAAAATTGGGACTGCGCTCTAGTGCAGATGTTTGCCGCCTGATATCTGTTCCACCGACAACTGCAATTGAGTCTAGACCTGTTCCCTTTGCAAACAAACGAAATTCGTCCCGAATCTGCATAGCAAGTTCACGTGTCGGAACGACAATTAAAACCCTTTGATTTGGGTCTTGATAGGATTTATTAATTAGTGTTATCAGAAATGCTGCGGTCTTGCCGGTACCGGTATTTGCCATACCGATAACGTCTTTACCAGACAAAATCTCAGGGATTGTCTTTTCCTGAATTGCGGTAGGAATAGAATATCCGTGCTCCTCGATATTGCGTTTTAGTATGTTTTCAATTGCATAATCTGCGAATCGTGTCGTCGCGATATATTCGTTTTGTGCATTTATCTCTTCTGCTTTTTTGACAAAAAGACTGGGATTAAGTTTTCTTTCCTGTCTTTGTGTGCTGCGTTGAAAATTTCTTCTTGGCACGAAATAGTGAGAATCTGATTTCCCACCAGAATAGTTATTCCGTTTAAAATTAGAACGATACATATGTTATCTGGTTTCTTGTGGTTTAGCTTCTTTTACTGCAATTTGACGACCATTCAGTTCAGAACCGTTAAGTTTATCCATTGCTTCTTTTGCGACTTCCGTTGTTTCCATTTCCACAAATCCAAAGCCTTTTCCCTGTCCGGTATATCGATCAATAATAACCTTTGCCGAAAGAACCTTGCCGATTTTTGCAAAATGCTCTTCGAGTTGCGAGTCGGTAGTGGTATAGTCAAGACTTCCTATAAATAATTTGTTTGTCATTTATTTTTCCTCCTTCCTCTTTGTACACAAATACCTCTGCTCAAATGTGAATTCGTTTGATATAGGAAGAAGATACAAATACAAGTAGAAAAGTGAGGTATCTTTATCTCTTAAAAAAACTTAATCAAAATATAAGCAGATGTACTTATGTATAATCTGCAGGACAAAGGTATGATAACATACTTAAAAGGCTTTGTCAATACCGCTATAGGGTTATTGGTGCATTTATCAGCTTCAAAGAGAAGTAACTTCCATCTGCCGGATGTGGTCTTTTGCAAAGGGGTTATTTTAGCGGATCTTTTTCATGCTCAACATTATTATTCTTCTTGATTGGTAGAGAGAAACGAAATGTTGAGCCTTTACCCTCAATACTTTCTACCCAGATCTTCCCTTTATGCTGTGTTATAATTTCATAAGATATATATAGTCCAAGTCCGAGCCCGGAAATATTATTTTCATCTTTACCTTTTACTCGAAAAAACCGGTCAAATACTCTGTTCTGTTCTTCTTTGGGAATACCTAAGCCAAAATCCTGCACTGAGATTATTATATTATTACCATCTTGTGACAACGAAACTATCACGCGGTCCCCAGTTGGTGAATATTTAATTGCGTTCGAGATAAGATTTACTAAAACTTGCATAATCCGTTCTTTATCGGCATATATCGTTACTTTTGACTGATCGTTGTATTCTACAATATGTGATTTTGTCGTGTACTGAAAGTCAGATACCACTATGTTTATCAGTTCATTTACCTCAAAATTTTTCTTATGTAATTCTAATTTTCCATTCTGTATTTTATAGACATTCACAAACGATGCCATAAGATGTGTCAGGTTTTCAATCTGTTCTGTCATTTTCGACAGAAAGTACGAACCCCGTTCGTCTTTTATCTGTTTATGATGTTTTTCCAGAAGTTGAGCAAAAATTATGATACTGGTTAAAGGTGTTTTGAGTTCGTGAGAGACAATCCCGATAAAGTCATCTTTCTGTTTTTCCAGTTGTTTTCTATCTGTTATATCATCAAAAGCAAGGAGAATTGCTTCTGTGTTATTTACCTGACGGTATGTTCTTCGTGCATTAAGGAGCATTGTTCGTTTGCCGACATGGGGTAGATCAATCTCTACCTCATAGTTATCGAACTGGGTATTAGCAGGAAGGATTTTCTCAAGTAATATTTTTAATTTAGGAATATTCCATGCGTGTTGATTTAACTTATAAACCAACTGGTTCTCTGTTTCTAAGGGTGTTAATTTAAAAGTATCATAAAAAGACCTGTTTGCAGTAAGAACCTGCAACTTCTTATTTAAAACAACCAATGGTAAGTGTACCGAATCAACAATAGCTTCCGAATAATCAAGGGCATATTTCAAAAGATCAAGAGAGCGCTTGAGTTCATTCACATCAATTCCGGGAATAATACTTGAGTGGTCAGATGGGGTAATTCGTTTTTGTACTGCTTCTTTTACAGACGCGTGTGGCAACTCCGGTTCATTATTGCTCCTTATAACTTTTTTTAGGGAGAGTCTCCTGCTCACTACATATCACCCTTTTTATTTTATAGCAAATATCAAATATTTACAATACTTCTTTTTGTATTAAATAATTACAATAACTCATAAGAGGACACAGACGAAAAAAGTATTTGAAATAGTTTATATATTATCGCTGTCAAGTCTTGATTTATACCGAGTTCCCATTTTGAGCATCTCAAGGTATAATATTAGCCGTATAATATAATAATGAGATATAATAAACATATATGTTAAGCTTAAAAAGATCGCTTCGTGTATTACCAATCCATGTCATCAACCCACGCGGTGACAAGGAAACAGCGCTCCATATCGGCGAGGAATTGGAATCACTGATTGCAACCGTCGGAGGACAGATTCCCGATCGAATAATTCAACATCTTGATAAACCCAACAATGCAACTTTTATCGGAAAAGGGAAGGTAGAGGAAGTGGCACAAAAGATAACTGAGGAACAAATCGATGTGGTGGTCCTAAATGCTATGGTAAAACCACACCAGGTGCACGAATTAAAAACAGAGTTGCAAAAAGTTAAGCCGGATATTGAGGTATGGGATAGAATTGACCTCCTACTACATATTTTTGCTAAACACGCGGTAACCCGTGAGTCAAAACTGCAAATTGAGCTCGCACGGATGAACTATATGGGTCCTAGGATTTACGGAATGGGGTATATATTATCAAGACAAGCAGGGGGTATCGGAACGCAGGGAGTGGGGGAAACAAATACGGAGCTGATGAAACGGCATTGGCGGGATGAGAAAAAGAGAATAACCGACCAGTTGGAAAAAATTAGCAGGAGCCGGCAGGAACAGCTAAGTAGGCGTAAAAGAGCAGGATTTAAAACTATATCAATTGTCGGATACACAAATGCGGGAAAAAGTTCATTATTTAATCTTTTAACCGGAAAAAAGAATCTGGTAAAAAATGTATTGTTCGCAACGCTTGACAGCACCGTAGGCAAAATATATATCGAAGACCTCCACACGGAAGTTTTAGTGACCGATACCATTGGTTTTATTAGGGATTTACCGCCTCTTCTGATTAGTGCTTTTAAATCAACACTTCTGGAGTCGGTACATGCCGATGTAATCTTGCAGGTTATTGATGTATCTGACCCTGAGGTAGATAGCAAAATAACCGTAGTTAGTGAAATCCTAAAAGAACTGGGGAGAAAAGTTGAAGATATGATCTATGTATTTAATAAGGTCGATCTCGTTCCAAATCTTAACAAAAAGGTACTTTCGCAAAAATATAAAGACTTTTCGCCTATTTTTATTTCGGTTAAGAACGAAGAGGAAATTTCTACGCTAAAAAAATGTATTAGGAAAGCTTTGTCATAAAGTTTTTTGTAAATTTATACATCAGCCTTGCTGGCACTTTTGAACATTTCTTCGCCACGTTCCTCGACTATGAGTTCAGGACAAGTTCTCGGAATTTTTTACGCGACTAAGCCGCAATTCCTGTAGTTCTCTAAAAGCATTTTCTATACGGTTGTCTACTTCCCCCATCTCCGGAGAAAAATTTGCATCCTTAGCATTCTTTCTTGAACGTATAGCAATATCTGCTTTTGTAAGATTACCAAGAAAGGTATAGAGATCCCGATTAGTACTTCCCACTGTTGCAAGCGAAGTTTCTACGGGACCGGCCAGAGTTCCGAAATTGACAGATTGCACTCCCTGTTCCTCCAACCAACTCTTTATAAAAAATGCTTTATATCCGTTATGTACTATCTCATCCAGCATAACGATACTTTGGGGTAATCTGTCATTTTTCCCTAACTTTTTTTGTAATAAATTCCTCCTTAGAGCGAAAGAGGTTCTGTATTGTTCGCCTTTAAGCAAATAGTCCACATAAAAATCTTCATCAGTATGCAGAGAGCTGCATTCCGCTTTATATAATATTTTATTTTCTTCTTCATCAAAGGTTACAATCGGCGGGCGAAAATCTATCTCATCTATTGCAATAAGAGATCTTCTTGTAACATCAGCACTTCTTCCGCTTAGGATAATGACGTCCGGATTAAGTCTGTCAGCCCAGATGGCAATATTTTTAGCAGCATTTGCCCATTCATTTAACACCTGCTGCGTAGGACGTAATCCGTCAAAACTAATAGTTAATTGTTTTTCGATGGGTAGGGTATTTCTCAGACGATTGTATTCATATTTCAAATCAAACTTTCTTTCTAATTCAAGACGTGCCTTTGTAATCGCATAAACTTCAGGAGATATCATGGTACCTCGATTATACAATATACACAGCTTGTAGTTTAATCAGATAGAATCAAACTATTTTTGATAGTTTTTTAAGGAAATTTGAGGCTAAATCCGTGATAGCTACTGATCTGTTGAGTCTTGACAATGTCGGAACTTATTTTTTCTCCCAACGGTTTTTATCTCTGCCGTAAGCCTTTTCCATAATTCTTTTAAAATGGGTGTCTAAATCTATGTTTAAAGAGTTTGCCATACAAATCACTGTAAAAATTATATCTGCGAGTTCGTCTCCGATTTCCTGAGTTTCCTCTGCTGGTTTTTTCTTTTTTGAGCCAAATCGATGATTTATTTCTCTTGCTAATTCACCAACCTCTTCGCTAAGTCTGGCTAAAATTTCAAAAGGTAAAAAGTAACCGATTTTATATTGAGTAACCCACTTATCTACTTCTTTTTGGAGTTGTTTCATTACATGGATTATATAACAAGAGCTATAATGTTGTAAACTGGGATGACTTCAAAAAGCTGTCGAGCCTGGACACGTTAGAACCAGTTTAACCTCGCAAAGCCATTACAATTTCTTTTCATGACTATTTCTCGTATATACATATTGAACATAATATGCCGGATTATGGCTATCATATGGGATAACCTGTTTTTCAGCCATGGATTGTCTTTTTTAGTTAACGATTGTATTCTTTGTAGTGATTATCCTATTGTCAAAGTCGTTATTATCAATAAGTACATCTGACAGATGCCTCCTCAACATTAACAAGTCCGATTGTCTTGTCTTCAAAATTTTTAGTAATTTCACTTTTAATTGAATCACCTTAAGCTGTTTTTTGTTGTAGCAGACACTTGTAAAATTCCAAAAGAATACGATATTATTAGATTGTACCTGTAAATTGTGAAAAAAGATAAATCACTGGCAAAACTTTTCAAAGGCAATATTGGAATTTCATATATCGCATTTATTATAGTACTTGTAATTATATTGAGTGCTTTAATGTCGGGCGGAATTACGCCAAATAATGGTTCAACTCTGACAGGGAGCCCCGTAACTCCGATGGTCCCAGCCACGACATCTGGCCACCCCGTTCTTCAGCTATATACATTTGGGTTTACCACTCCTGCTCCTACAATTTCCACTATTTCTATAACTCCTCCTCCGGGCACAACTTCGACATCGGTTGCTAATGGTAAAGTTTGTACAGTAGACGGTGGGGACGAAATCCTTTTAATACCGGCTTGTGGAGCTGATTCACAATGTGATTATATCAGTCAGGAATACCTGGCATACGCTTGCGATGCCAGCTTTTGCTCTGGAAAATATGACAACGGAGTATTTTTAGATACATTATTAAATGGACCTGCCGGAGTAGTATATTGCATAGTTCAAACAGGAGCTCCGGATCCAAACGAAATAGCTACGCCCGCTAATATTGCTGCAGCAGCAGCACTAGTTCCCGGTAGCTGTCAGGAAGCCTGTGAAGGCAAACCTGTCATTTATCTTTATCCAACCAAACCAACACTTGTCTCTGTAAGTCTCACTGTTCCGGGAGTAATTGTCGCAAGTATTCCTCAGTATCCGCAAAATGGTTGGGAAAATGTTTTGGCACAACCTGACGGTACATTAACCTACCAGGGTAAAACATACAGCGAGCTTTTCTACGAATCTCAAGTGGATAGGGTTAGTCCTTCGCAAAGTGGCGTTGTCATTACTGCTTCTGATCTCAGAGAAAAATTAACTGAGATTACATTTAAGCTAGGACTCAAACCAAGTGAACAAGCTGAATTCCTTGGCTACTGGCTGCCAAGACTTAACCAACTTAATTCTCCCTATATTCTATTCTCACTCACCGATCCTGCGGAGAAGGAACGAATCGATCATGTGGATATTACACCAGCCCCTCAGACAAGAATTGAATTCCTGGTTGATTTTAAACCTCTGAAAGAACCTATACAGGTCAATCCTCTTATTCTTCCTGTCAACCCACCAAAACGGGTTGGGTTTACCGAAGTTGAATGGGGCGGAACAATTGATTACAAATAAATATTTCTAAGTACCGCTCTTAAAATTAAGATGCCCAACAAAACCTAATAGTAATCCGTGCAGATTGATTGATATTCAAAACAATGAAAACAACTAGCGAAGAAGTTTGAAAGAAGCAAGTATGTTGTTAAAAATACTTTCAAGTTGCGGATCTCGATTTGGCGCAATACCTATATATTTATATTCAAAAAAATAGCTGGAGCCATTATAGTACAAGATAAGGTAAGTCTTGTAAGTAACACTTTGGTTTACAAAGTTTGCTCTGATCGGAGGCGTCGTACCGAGTAACCTGGTTGCCTGGAGATTATCAACAAAAATAAAATCCATCTTAAATCCAGAATTAACAAGAGTAAGCTCGTTTTGTTTTAGTGTCGCAGCAGCCGAACCGCTTTCAGAAAAAATGGTAATATTAGAGGAGGCAGATGAGGACATAGGTTTTATGTTTACCCCCGGTTCTGTAGGGGAAAAATTTTCTTCCTGTACCTGCCAATCCGGAGGATAAAGAAAACTATATTGAGTATTTTGATAGTTTTTCCAACCGACAGTTGGGTTGAGAGCCTGTGTTGGGAAGGATGATTGCTTGGCGATTCCGGAATTGTTTGAGACAGAATTGCCGGAATTGACAGTTCGAGGTGTACTATTTTTGCTTGTCAAACTTATAGTAAGAAAGGTAAGCAAAATAAGCAAAATCACTACTCCAAATCCGGCAGAAACAAAAAGAAGAACTTTTTTATCCAACTGAAGAGAAGCAATCTTAGAAAGAATATCCATATATCAAGTATTTCATCCCTAAAAGATCTTTGTCAACTGCTTGATTTACAAGGAAATTCTAAATATCCGAGGTTCGCTATTCCGAGTTAAAGAACTGGGCTGGCGAGTTTGTTTGGAGATGGAATTAAATATATTCTAGCTTATTAAATACTTTACTTTCGAAAAACTTAACAAACTTGGTTTCGGTACCATAATAATCGGATTGTATTAACTTTATCAGAAAGAAATAACAAACAAGTCTTGACAGGTATCTTATAGCGTGATATATTTTGAATCTAGTTAACAGATCTCGAAAATGAATTATAAAAAAATTATTTTAGGTACATTTTTCTTAGCTTTATTTGGGGTTATTTTTGCTTTACACTCTACCAGTGAAGCTGCCACCACCCCATGGTGGAACAGCGCCTGGAGTTACAGGGCTCCAATAACTATAACTGAGACCTCAGGTTCAAGTCTAACTAATTATCAAGTCGCAATCACTGTCTCCTATTCTGCCAAGATGAAATCTGATTTTAGCGATATCAGATTTGTAAGTAGCGATAACGCAACTGAACTCCCTTACTGGCGTCAAACCTACTCTGGTACTTCAGCTACTTTCTGGGTTGAGGTTCCATCTGTTCCGGCATTAGGAACTGCCAGTATCTATATGTATTACGGTAACTCCACTGCTCAAACCACCAGCAACATCCACAACACATTTTTGTGGGGTGATGATTTTGAGAATGCAACATGGACTAGTAACAATATACATCAGGTAAACTATAGCGGTTCAACACAATACGTACAGGGTGGTTTATATTACATGCAAGGTGCGGGGGCGAGCGAACCTATTGCCGAAATATATCAAAACGGTTCGTTGAAAAGCTTCCCGAATAATTACATCGCTGAGGTTGATGTAAAACCAATAATTAAAGCCGGAAGCGCGTTCATTAACCCGAGATACAACTCAGTCACCGACAAGTATGAATCTTTAATGGATATTAAATACAATGCCGCCGGTGTAAACAAAGTGGTAAATGATTCGTGGGCAACTCTTCAGTGGAATCCTGTTAACTTTACCATTAACGTCGGTACTACGTATAAATTGAAAGCAGTAACTCTCAGGGAAGGAGCCACAAACCGATTACAAGTTTACATAAATGACGTGATGTATGTTAATCTTACCGATTCCAGTCTTTCTTATCCCGGATTGGCATTTTTAACTTACGACTGGCAGAACCCCTTTGAAGTAACCTATGATAACTTTAGAGTTCACCAGTATGCCTCAAAAGAACCAACCAGTCTGATCGGAGCGGAACAACACCCCTAAAAAAAGCTTGTACAATCTTTATTGTGTTCTCGGAAGAATCGAATCCTCAAATTTTCAGCTTCACCCGCCTAAATTTGTGTTGGCTGTCGAGCCTGGACTATTTCCGAACTTATGAATGGCAAAACCCAAAGTTTATTTATTATCAGGCACAAAAATATTTATATACTGAAATATAATTGGGCGTATGTAAGAATATCTTTCGTTAGGTTATCTTAGAAATAGTTATTGACCAGATATAAAAAGGGTGTATACTTTCATCATTAACTATGCCTGAGAAGTTAGGACCAACAATACAATCCGATACATTACGGACAACAACTGTCGAACATCGTCAATCATCAACGACAGGAAGAAGATTGGTGGTATTCGGTAAAGATAACTCTGTTCCACCGATTGAATATGTCTTTTTAGGTAGTGCAGAGCAATTGTTACATTTCATCGCAGTTGAACAACACCTTGATGATACGCTGCAACAAGGAACAACTCATACAATGCAAGATATATTTCGTTTACAACCAACCTTTCCCTCACATCTGATTAGAGAAACAGAAAAAATACTTAATATCTATAAGATTAAAACAAATATAAGTAAAGGTGAACAGATACTAGAGGGACCGGCAGTTGCTCCAACTGCTCTAGGAGAAAAACCAAGAGTCATTGTAGATACAACTGGTATGTGGGGACCAGTAGAATATGTGTTGGGGAAATGGAAAAAAAGCGAGCCTGCAACATCTTCAGAAGCAAGTAATCCAGTGAACAAAGAGATGTTCCTCCTCCAGACGGACGGGCAACAGTAGCAAGTGCGAGCGGGAGATATTATAAATGATCCGGAAATAATCTACTGGGATCCCCTTGAAGAATTGAATAGGTAATAATAAAAGTAAATTAAAATAAACCAGTTTGGATTCGAACCAAAATAGCTACAAAAATTAGAAGACCTTTGTTGATTTAGCCTCGTAGCTGTCGAGCCTGGATTCGAACCAGAATAAACAGATCCAAAGTCTGTTGTCCTACCATTAGACGACTCGACAATGTTTTATTAATTCCTTAAATTGTATTCCTCCTTTATATGATTTTAACTCAATCTCTCTTTCTCTAGCCTCTTTATAATTTATAAACTCTTCAGTCAAGACTATCTTCCATGGTTTTCTACTCTTAGTAGAAAAAACTTGTCCAGCGTTATGTTTCTTTATTCGTAAATCTATATTCTTTGTTATACCTATATAATAACCATGGTCTTTGTGACTTTGTAATATATAGACTACTACCATAGCTGTTGTCCTACTTTACCCCGCAATGCGGGGCGAGGACGACTCGACATTATAAGAAAAAGACTCTGTAATGATATCAAATTGAGGATAATCATTCAAATCTGAAAGTTTGACAATCTCTATAAGGCCATTTTATACTTCTAATTATGAAAAACTTATATACTCCCTCAAAATTATTAAGTAGAAAAGATTTTTTAAGGCTTGAAAAAGTATTTTTTGTGTATTGGTCTAAAGACACGACTTACTCAGACGTTGCCGGTGAATGGACAACGGAAAATAAAGCTCTCGGACAATGTCTTATTACTACTTTAATTGTTAATGATTTATATAGTGGAGAAATGGTTTATGATAGAAAGAATTCTCATTTTTGGAATATTTTGCCCGATAAAACAGAACAGGACTTTTCTAGGTCTCAGTTTAAAGTTAATAGGATTTTCACTATTACAAAATATAAAACCAGAGATGAGATGCTTTTTGACGAGAATGGAGTTAAGAAACACACTTTCGAAAAATATCAAATGCTCAAAGATAGATTTTTAAAGACACTGACAAATATATCTGAATAAAACCGAGATAATACTATAATTCTGAAAGTGCAGAATGATTATTCTTTACCAAACAAACCGCCAATCTTTTCTTTAGCAAAGCGAATCGTTCTGAACCTTGGCGAAAGATGAGAGCGGGCGATGGGAATCGAACCCACCACATCTTCCTTGGCAAGGAAGCATTCTACCGATGAACTACGCCCGCAAGAATTCTATTATACGAAAATAGAATCATAAAGACAAGAATCCTCTCTAAAGTTCTATTGCCTGCTGCTCTATTCTCTCCGATTCTTCCGGTTTTCTTTTATTATTCTCGGTTACAAAGAGTGCGGAGATTCCTCCAATAATGGTAATGATCCCCGCCCAGAAGAAAACACTACCGAATGCTGAAATGTTCGCCTTCACTTCCATCAGACCCGCAACCGTCCGGAGAAGTACGGGACTGGCCGTATTCACGACCGTGTAGTGTTCGATATTGACCATTTGCGAATAGGTGCTGTTAGTAAGAATTGTGGCAAAAATAGCTATACCAAATGCCCCGGCAATATTTCTCGCCAAAGCCAATATGGATGAGGCAATTCCAACCTCATGAATAGGCACCCTACTGGTTGCCGCTTGAGTAAGAGCTGCAAACCCTACACCAAGTCCTAAAGAGAGAAGAAATAATAATCCTGAAATATGCCAGAATCCCCATTTAACATCTAAGCCTGTCATCACGAACATAATAAAAGATGTCCAAAATAGTCCAATTGCAGTCATGATATTCCCGGGAAATTTTCCCAGCAACCGTCCGCCAACTAATGAGGATATCATGATGCCAAACGCCATGGGAATAAAAACATAGCCTGATTTAGTAACCGAATAGCCCAAGTATGTTTGGACGAACAAAGGAATAAGGAAAAATCCACCTATCATTCCCATCATAGAAATAAATGAGGCAATAATTGAAAAAGTAAACACTCGGTCTTTAAAGAATTTCAAATCAATAATCGGCTCTCTTTGATTACGTTCAAACCAGATAAATGCCAAAAGTGAAAGGGTAGAGACGATATATGAAATGATACTATTGAAACTACCCCAGCCCCAACTCTGACCCTGGTCTAGGACTAATACCATCGATCCGAGCGAAACGCCCAATAAAATAGACCCTTCAAAATCAAAATATCTTAAATGTATGGTCTCGGTCACTGTTTCTTTAATATATTTGATTGCCATATATGTACCTAAGATTCCCAGAGGAATATTTACGTAAAATACCGAGCGCCAGGAAAATGCGTCAATGAGTGGTCCTCCGATTAATGGTCCGAATACAATCGCCATTGCGAAGATCCCGGACCACATACCCATAGCTTGCGCACGCAGTTTTTTATCGTCAAACGAGTAAGCAATAACGGACAGTGCAATGGGATAGTTGATAGAAACTGTAATTGCCTGTAAAACCCGGAAAAAAACGAGTGTAGGAAAATTGAAGGACAAACCGGCTAACGCCGATGTAATTGTAAAACCGACGATGCCGAATATAAACAGCCGTTTTCTGCCAATCATGTCTGCCAACTTACCAAATACAGGCACAAAGATTGCATTCGCGATAATATAGGCAGTTGCGATCCAACTCGCTTGTGAGACGGTAATACCAAAATCAGAAATAATTTTGGGTAACGCGAGGTTAACTATAGTCCCGTCAAGTCTCCCCAGGAAACTTGAAAGCATAACTGTGGCTAAAATCATCCAATGTTCCCTGGTAAATTTTGGACTTGGGGCTTTTTCATCCATACAAGGTGTTAATTAGTTCTGGCTGGTATAGATAACCATTTTGGCTGACATACCATTTTTTATTTGCGGGAAACTTGCCGCATCAAAATGCGCATAGACATCAAACTGTTGCGTCGGACGTTCAGTTGAAATCGAGAAGGAAAGTTGTGTTTGCTTGGCAGTCGGCGAAACTTCATCGACATATCCCCAAAACGTTTGTCCAGGCAACGCATCAACAGTAAATGCAACCGGCTGACCGACTCTAATCTGATCTAATCCTTTATTCTCATCAATTGTTCCGTCAACCCGCATGTCAGACAGATTAATCATCTGAACGACAGGGGTAAGTGGCGAAACAGTACCGCCAATTGCCTGATCTGTTTGTATTATCAGCCCATCGGTATATGCATGAAGCGTTTCGGACCCCACCACAGCCAGATCCTGTCCCTTACGGATAGTCTGTCCTTCACTGACGAGTACAGACTTCAATACTCCGGAAGAAGACGGCGAGATAGTCACGACAGATGCGGAAATTAGTGAATCATCAATTACTACTCGGTTTATGGTTTTAAGATAGAAAAATATACCCGCGATCAGTAAAACAGCAACGAGAGCAAATCCTAGTCTTTTTAACGTTTGTTTATTTTTCAGCTTATTGATTGCATCCATAATTTTATAACAAGATATATTTACTGCTTATGATACTCTTGGGATTGGTAATTACCCGGTCAGTACTCTTTAGACCGCTTAATACTTCCGTCACATTTTCATTTGTATCGCCAACAACTATTTTTTTAAGAACTGCCTGATTATTACTATCCAGCACCCAGACATATTGATGGTTCAGAACTGTCCAGGAGGGGAGGAGAGCAACCGGCGTATGGTACTTATTATCGATCAAAACCGATCCGCTTTGACTAAGTTTGCCAAGTGAACTTAAGTCATTGCTTTGAATATCCACTTGGTAGATATTTTCACCGTCCGGTAATGTTTGTTTTTCCGGATAGATTTTACTGACTGTTCCGGTAATAGTTCTTCCCTCAAGGTCGGTTAAATTAATTGTAGCTTTTGCTCCGATTGCAATAAAGTCGATATCGGACTCATCAATATTTGCCCGAAAAACTATGTTATTCGGATCGGCAACTGAAAAGGACGTGGCAGGCGTAACATTAACACCTGATGTTGTCACATCTTCATGAGTTACAATTCCGCTAATCGGGGAAGTGAGTGTTGCTAGTTGTATTGCATAATTAGCAAGGTCCACAGTAAGCTGCGCAGAATTCTGGGTCAGAATACTATTATCGACAAATCTTTTTACCGCATCATCAATAACTTGAGATTCCGTTATGTTATTGTAGGCATTTTTGTTGGTCGTATCCAGTGATTGTCTTTGTTGCCCATTGACAACTCCTGCCTGTTCATTTTCCTGCGTCTGATTGGCATTATTTTTCGTCAATTCGTAGGCATTCGCCGCAAGTTGTAATTGTTCCTGAAACGCATATGTGTCAAGCTGCGCAACCACTTGCCCTTGAGTTACCCTGTCGCCTTCCTTGACCGGTAAAGCAGTTAACTTACCTCCTGTCTGGAAATGAAGTGTCGCTTCGTTTTGCGATTGAACCGCTCCATTGGCAAGAATTGTACTCTGAACCGTCCGGATAGGCACTGCGACTGCTGCCGCTTGGGCGTAAGGCTTAGAAAAAAGATTAGGCCAAATCAGAACCAAAACTGCCAGAGCATCAATCAGTACAAAACCGAGAAAAAAGAGTAATTTTTTATTCTTCATATATTTATTCTAATATCTTTACGCAGTATTCTCAACCACGCGGGACAAAATGCCAAGAATCTGGGTTTTTTCTTTTTCCGTTAACAGATCAAGGAATTTATTCAGCTTCTCATTTTTCCTTTTCAATTCTTCAGTCATGAGCATTTCTCCTCTATCCGTTAAAGTTACTTTTACGACGCGTCGATCCTTAGGATCATGGATACGTTTGACAAGTTTCATTAAGACTAATTTATCTAACAATACGGTAGCTGTGGGCATCGAGATTCGGAAATTATCTGCCACATCGCTCATTTGTACGACTTTATGTTTTTTGAGTATAATCAGTGATTCAAGTTGCAAAAAAGTTAAGTGCGCGACAAGCGAATGGTTTTGCATTTGCTCTCGTATAATGCGACTGAAGTGGAATAATTTATCTATAAGTTGCGTGTCTATTTCGCTCTGCTTCATATTAATATTGCTTACTATTAGTAGTACTAACTATTTGTGATTATAAGTTACTATTTGTCATTTGTCAAGTACTAAGGTGAGTAACTATATTATAAGTTCAAAATAGTATATTAGGGGGTGAATCCTCGGGACCGGGCTGCCAGGAGTACGCCTTTGTAATTACCGCCGTATGTTTTCAATCCCATGCTCCAACCACCATGTTTAGCTAGATAATTGGCTGCTGCATAGATCGCATCTACCGCGTTATCTATGTCAGGATGACCGTCAACTTTATACGCTTGGAATGTTCCTGGCATAAATTGCATTGGTCCTCTGGCTCCCGTACCATATCCGCTGAGAATCGGACCATTACGAAGTCCTGTTTCTGTCATATGAATGCCGTATAGGATTTGCCAGGGTATACCAAACTGTGACCCGGCTTGTTTGTAAACATTATCAAAACTCGACGGGGGATATGAGGTTTGCGAAGGCAGAGTAAATTGCGTAGTAACAGGCTTTGGATTTTGCAAAGAAATAGCATCAACTTCTTTCGCTAAAGAACTATTGCTTTTTCGGGAGACTTCATTCTTAAGTACTTTCGCATTTTCAGGCATTACAACTAAGTACTGAATCAGCACAGCAGGAGAAGAATTTATTTTGGAGAAAGGCGAAGAGAAAAGTAATACTCCTGCCAAAATAGTCGGCACAATTGTTGTCGGCATAAAGCAAAAAACCAACTATATAAATAGTTGGCTCAACATTAGGAAATAATAGCAGAATTAGATTGGTTTGTCAAGCAAAACGTGCTTTTTGTAATTACTTTATAAAATGCAGTAAAAATGGTAAGATAAATATTGGAGGATATAATAATTACGGACAAATGGAATACCCCAGCCAGTGACGAGATACTTTCGAAAACCGCTTCATCTCTTAAAGCCAATGGAATTAATCCTGTCATCGTTAACACACGCCAAGAAGCGAAGGAGAAGGTACTTGCACTTCTGCCAATTGGAGCTGAAGTAATGAATATGACTTCCCAGACACTTACTGCTATAGGTATTGTAGATGAGATTAAAAAATCCGGCAGGTACAATTCTATTCACAATACCATTCTTTCTCTCGATAAGGAAACACAACTGCGTAAAATGAAGGAATTGCGTTCCGTTCCGAACTGGGCGATCGGAAGTGTCCATGCGGTTACGGAAGATGGACAGATCCTTATCGCATCGGGAACGGGAAGCCAAATACCGGCATATGCTTACGGAGCAAATCATGTCATTTGGGTCGTTGGCACTCAAAAAATTGTCAAAGATATAGATGAGGGAATTAAGCGAATTTATGAACACTCGTTGTCTCTTGAGTCAGAAAGAATAAATGCTCTTTATGGCGGAACTGGTGGAAGCAGCGTTAACAGAATACTGATTGTAACTAAAGAGTCGGTACCGGAAAGAACCACTATGATTCTAGTGAAAGAAATGCTTGGATTCTAATAATGCCTATGCCTGCACCGATGAAATGCTCCTTAACGAAGTAGAACGAGTTGAGATCGAAGATGAATATCAGTGCCCCAGGTCTTTTTTCAATCGAACACTTTTTGCCTTGGATCACCAAACTAATGTGTGCTTACCAAGAGCAAAATGACTCCGAGAACGATTTCCCATTACCTCAAGACACCAAGTTTTCTAAAGCTTATTATACGAAAAAAGTGAACTAAAGGAATGGAGAATATGAATTAATTAAATTCTTGTTTGATGAGTATGTTTCGCACTGATTTTTTCCATGATCCACATTCGAATTAAAAGACAGTATTGAGCCCTTTTGGACAGAGTGCCGTAAATCCGGGTTTGTACGACGCAAAATTTAGCCAGATCATAGCTGGTTTAATAACTAAATCGTACATTATAACCCGTTAAACATGCCACCCCAACGGGAAATGATCCAAAATGAGATCACAGCAATTATAAGACCAGAAATAATATAAAT
This sequence comes from Candidatus Levyibacteriota bacterium, assembly GCA_963790825.1. GTDB lineage: Bacteria > Patescibacteriota > Microgenomatia > Levybacterales > UBA12049 > CAWBPM01. The sequence continues at coordinate 411,255 of CAWBPM010000002.1, forward strand.
AAGGCCACGATGTAGCATTTTTATATCTTGTCTTATCATACAAAATACAACCTTAATCAGTCCGCGCATTAATAAGTAAGTAGGGAGAATGATTAGAAAAGCTAGAACAAGATAATAAGTAAGAATAAGAATCCAGAGGTTTTGTGTACTTCCTATAATTAGAATGATAACTAAGAACAAACCAGCTACATAGTAAGACCAAATTGGAAGATTAATATATACTTTCTTGACATATTGAGATTGAGAGGCAGTATTTTTAGGGAGTTGTGGTTTGGGAACCTGATCAACCATACCTAAAGCATACTACATGAAAGTTATAAATATAAGTGCGACAGCGTATCAAAAATGGCAGTTGCAATAGGTAGTATTACTTGACATTGCAATATAAACAAGTAAAAGATGGGGTATACGTAAAGTACTTTCAGTATGAAGAAATACAAATGCCCCACGTGTCAATCAACAAGGTCTGTTATCCGTCATACAAAACGAGGAAACTCCATTCGCTATAAATGTAAAAAGTGCGTAATATATTTTTCCATTAAGACAATTCATCTGGATTCAAAAGCAATATTGAATGATCATTTGGATGGTTTATCCTTTCGAAAACTAGCTATAAAGTATGATACCTCTTCCATGACAGCCTGGAGAGTATGTGAGGAAGCACTGCTAAAGCTGCCTGATAATAATAAGTTTAGCTTTAAGTATTGTAATAGATTTTCCAATATCTATGTCTGCGATGGGAAGTATTTTAATATCAAAGGATTTGAATATGATTATGCACTGCTTTGGGGAATTGATTATTTCAAACATGATATCCCTGTATTTATCCTTGCACCTTCTGAAAACTATTCAGCCTGGGCAACGTATTTCTCTATCTTTAGAATTCTAAATAGATATATAGAATTATTAGTTTGTGATGATAATACTAATCTTAAGCTGGCTGCCAGAAACAGCTTTCCGGAGGTTAAGATTCAAACCTGCTTTAACCATTTCAAAGAAAATATCAGAGGGAACCTCAAGGTCAGATCAGATACTACCTATAAACCCTTTATGAGAAGAATTGAGGATATACTCACTGAAAAACTATCAGATGATGCTATGAATAAAAAGTTATTTGCTCTTTACAAAGACTATCATACGGATCCTCTCTGTCTATCTATACTGACAAATATTGAGAAATACAAACCGGAACTTACAGCCTACAGGAATATACCGCGAGCACCTATTACCTCAAATATGATTGAAGGCTTAAATGGTCATCTTGAAGCCCGGCTTTTCTCGCTTCGTTCATTCCAATCCCTAACTCATGCTAGATTATGGTTTAACGGATATATCCTGAAACGACGTTTTACTAAATACACTGATTGCAGAGGTAAATTTAGATACATGAACGGGAAAACAGGGGTAAGTATGACTAAAAAACACGACGTTGTCCTGCCAACGTTTTTTTAATTTCTAACTGCCATTTTTGATACGCTTCTTATAAGTGCCGAGGTTCAGAGTCGAACTGAAATAGCCTGTTCTTCAGACAGGTGCCTTGACCACCTTGGCTACCTCGGCGAGATGACCTAACTTAATTAAACAACCCTTTTATATTTATCGAAAACAACAAAGTATTTATAATCCTAAGCACTTCAACACACTCAATGTCGAAGACTTGCCGAAGGATTGGCTACCTCGGCTAATGACAAAATTGAATAAGACTAAAAGTATTATTCCGTATTATCATTATGGCTATTATAGCAAAGACAAGTCGTTTGTTACAGGCGGAATTTTGTTATTGCTTTTTAAAAACTGGGGAATAGTACTAAGCTGCTTACAATTTTTCAGAATTATCCTACTTGTGGATAAACTGGATGTCTTTCGCTCCACATGATGCAAAGCGTTCTTTTACCAACTCAACGTCGTTTTGATTGACTGGCACTGCCAAGAAAACATAATCTTCATTTATCTCTTCGTAATAGTCGTTTCCGCTATCTGTAACATTACCATATGCCATAAGTTTTTCCGGAACATCAGGAATTGTTACGCCCTGGAGAGGACCGGAAGAGGCGGGAGTGTCTTTCGAAATCATCGATACAACACTTGGATCGTAGCCGGCGTTTTTTAAATTATCCGATAATTCCGATGCTTTGTTTGCATCATTTACGACACCAGTCACCAATCCATCCATATAAATATCATAGAAAGTTTTTTCCTGTTTTGCAAGACATAAAATAGTAAGAGGTAGTAAGAGGTTAGATTAAGAAATCAGTAATCTTATGTTTTCTTACATTTGCTTCTTTACAAAACAATAAGTTTCGTGTAATATACAAAAGTTTTCTGCCCACATATTCCTCTGCCTATTACTTTATATGACAGAAAAATCATTGATTCATAGATTAGTAGAAGATCATTCAAGAAATCGGGCTTTTAAAAGAATAGCAGCAGAGAAGGGAAATGCGCTGGCTATTGCAGAAATAAATAAAGATACACGTGCGTTCCATAAAAAGAGAGAAGAACGCAAAATAATTCTTCCATTAAATAACTCTCTCCCGGAAACTCCCGGTACAGAACCAATGCCTGCGTTACAAATTGTACCAACCATAACTGACAGTTCTGAATTCATGCTAGATGTAATAAGCGATACACCTATATCATTAAAAGAGCTTTTTTTTCAGACAATATCGGAACCGGATCAATCAGGAAATACAGATCTATTATCACCGGTAGCAGAACCAAGATTAGAAAGAGCGTTGGCATCATTCGGTTATGACAGTAATGATTTTTTGCAGCGAATAAAAATTAAACCAGAGGTACCAACTGAAACAGGACCAAGATTAGAAAGACCACTGACATCGTTCAATCCTGATGGCAAAGATTTTTTGAAGAGAGTAAAAATTGGAGCAGAACCAACAGAAACTGAAACCAAACAACCGGCAAGTACTCAAACACCAGAGTTAGTTGAGGCACCCGTAATAAAACCTATTGAAATGCCTAGAGGCCGCAGGAAAAGATTTGCCGGTCGAGTTGCCGTAGCTGCACTTACTTTAGCTGGCGTACTCGGAGCAATGCCTGGCCGTACCAGTGCAGACCAAGCATCCACGACGCCCAGAGCAATAACATCAGATTCTTCCTTGGTTATTCCGACTCCTGATATAACTAATCCCATAACCGTCACAACTGTTTTAAGTGGTACCAGAGTAACATCTTCAATTACAGGCACTGAGAATATTACCTCAACTAATCCTTTGACGGTAACCGACGCAGCACCTATAACCAGTACGGAAAATATCTCCCAAACTAATCCATTAACTAATACTGATGGGATAAGCGATACAAATCCGCTGACTTTAACAGACACCAGTCCAATAAGTCCTACCGGCACTGCGATTGCAACTCCTGAACCGAGTGGTACACCAACACCTGATGACCCATCACCAAGTACGACGAGCAGTCCTACTCCGAGCTCTACCGGCACACCGAATCCTTATATTAATCCGGATACTGTTTTTCCGCCAAGTATTTATTCTGGCCCACGTGTAGATTACACTATTAATCAACCTGGACCACACGCAATCCTTAAGGAAAGAGTGCCCGGGGATGGATCGACAGATTACGCTTCAGACACAAAAGATGGATTAGATACAGTATCTGCTATGCTTAACCCAAAAACAAATCAACCTGATCATATGTATGTTTGCCAAGTATATACAGATTATAATGGGAAAAATGCCATAACAACGAAATTTGTTGAAAGCAGTTTACTTACTCAGAGTCAACTTAATACCATAACATTACCGGGTAACGGAATAGATCTCGCGTACAATGCCGATAAGCTAAACTTAATACCTACCGGTGGGATTAAAACAAACACCTATGCATTTGAAACATTGCCAGGTAATGAATGTGCGCCTAAAGCTCCGCCACCTCCTTGTAAGACTCCGACGGGAACACCAACGGCAATACCATCTGAAACAGCAACAAATACTCCGTCTGCGACTGCTTCCGAAACTTTAACAGCAACGCCATTACCTACTGAGACACCTCAAAATACTCCGACGGGAACACCAACGGCAATACCATCTGAAACAGCAACAAATACAGTAACACCCGTACCGACAGACACCTTGACACCGACAGCAACCGCGACTAGAACCGCAACTCCTTATTATCCGCCTCCTCCGCCATATATTCCTCCACCTCCTTATTATCCGCCTCCTCCGCCATATATTCCTCCACCGACTCTTACCTTTACACCGGTACCGACAGCTACTGCGACGTTTACATTCACGCCGACACCTTCGGCAACTGAAACGTCAACAAATACGCCAACTATAACTCCAGTTGCAACTAATTCCGAAACTCCGACAGCGACCAAAACCCCTCGCCCACGACCCAGTGCAACTCCCCATCTGGTTAAACAAACATGTGAAACAATCGTAAACAAAGTGAAAAACATGAAAGAATTAACAAAGAAGCAAAAAACTAAACTTGAGGAACAGCTTGAAAAAAAATACCATTTAATATGTAATATAATTCCGACTCCAAGCAGAACTCCGCGACCTACGCATACTCGAACCGCAACAGCTACCCGAACTGAAACTCCAAAACCACCACATACACCGACTCCTACTGATACACTTACGCCAACTGCAACAAAAACAGCTACCCGAACTGCAACCAGTACCAGAACTGCTACAGCAACATTTACCTTTACACCCAGACCAACAGAGACTCATACGCCGACAGCAACACCAACTGAAACTCCAAAACCACCACATACACCGACTCCTACTGATACACTTACGCCAACTGCAACAAAAACAGCTACCCGAACTGCAACCAGTACCAGAACTGCTACAGCAACATTTACCTTTACACCCAGACCAACAGAGACTCATACGCCGACAGCTACCCCAAGTGAAACACCAAAACCAACCTCTACCCGAACAGCGACTGCTACAGCCACGTTCACTGCTACCCTAACACCTACTCCTACTGATACACTTACGCCAACTGCAACGCGAACATCAACAAGAACACCTACTTTTACTGCTACTCTCACACCGAGACCGACCCGAACTGAAACTCCGGTTCCGCCAACTCCGACGAGAACTGCGACGATGGTTCCTCCAAAAACAGGCGCGTTTGCAGAATCAGGAATTTTGTCAGATTTACTCTGGAGTCAACCAGTCAAAAAAGATAAAAACTTTAATAAAATCTGCTACTACGACTTTTCGAAAAATAACCAGCACGTTAGATACCGAAGCGCTGAAGGATTCATAAAAGGAGTGGCAGCCACTCACATATTGACCGACCCAAGTGAATCTGATGAGATAGGAGCTGCTTTACGAAAAATAGGTACTAACGAAACGCCGCAGCAATTAAGGGGTAGCATTATCCAGGATAATTTTAAACCGGATGACCCAATTGAAGCCGGCGCATTTAATGAGTTATACGACCAGGAACCAACCATTCGTGATGCAGTTGCCAAAATGGTTGCATCAACGAAATTACAAAACAACATGGGACCCAATCAGGATGCCATTTCTTCAGGTCCTTTCATTTATACCAGCATGTGGAAACCGCTTAATGGTTATTAAATCCTCCCGCAACAATTATTTAAAATATAAATCGTACAGAATACAAAGAAGTATTTGTTCTTGTTTGAGTGGGCGGAATTGAAGAACGACGAGATGAAGTATGACTATCTTTTTTGTTTGTCGCATGTGATCGACTGGCTGGATTCTCCTTTGTTGCAACGTCAATGATGCTATATGAATCAATGCCAAACTGCCAGCATGTTAAAAGACCGATTTGATTCTTTTTAATTTCACTGGCAACCCGAGTAAACTCATCAAGCGTCTTCACAACATTTATCGAATCGACAGTAAATATGTGAGGCGCTCCTTGCAAATCTTTTTTTTGTAGGTAAGGTATCAACCGAACTTCGGCTCCTATTTGTAAACCTTGTTTTTGCAGATAAGATACCGGAGAAGAAGACAAAGAAACTCCCCGAAAAACCATTCCGCGATCATCATCTTCGCCCATTAAAAGATTGCCGATACGTGATATTCCTCTATATTCAGGATACAGACAATTCGTCGATTTGGTATAGCGAACATTTGCCCTATCTACACTGATACTTGGAATAGTAAGAAGTTCTACTACCGGATTTTGCTCCCAGGCTGAAGCAGGGAGGTCTGCGCAGATATTACTTGCCTTATGGAGTGGGGGAGGATCTGACTGAGCGAATGTATGTGATTCACCTAATACTGGTCCGCCAATAATTGGAAGAGAAGCAAGAACTAAACGACCGGCTGCGTTTCTAATTTTCCCAAATCTTTTTCCCGGTTCAATCTCTGACCGATTTCCCATTGCGTTATTATAGTATGAGCCCATAGAATATTCAAGCTGAAGAATGGTATGCTTTTTTATGAAAAAAGGATTAAACTAATAATATCAGTAATTTATTTCAGTCTTTATTCAGCCATTTGCTGAATAATAAAATTTACATGCAAATTAAAAAACATAGTTGGATTAATTGGTATTATCTGGCTGTTTTGGCTATTTTTTTATTAACAATTTTTTTGCGTTTTTATAATTATCCCAACAGGTGGGGGCTGGCATCTGACCAGGCAAGAGATGCAATCATTATAGAAAAGTCAATCCAACTCCACTCTCTTCCGTTCATAGGTCCATTTTCAGCCTCAGGTCCATTTGTTTTCGGCTCTTCGTGGTACATTATTTTTATTTTCTTTACTGCCATTCTACCCAACTCTGTTTTGACACCCTGGATAATACAAGGCATCTTCTTTTGTCTTATAGTCCTTCTTATGATCCACATCGGAAGAAAAATCGAAGGGAAAAGTCTGGGACTTTTGGCAGGACTGTTTACCGCTCTTTCTACTTCACAAGTAATATTATCAACAAACTTAATCTTTTCCGCTCTTGTAAGTGTCATTAGTGTAATTTGCCTGTATTTTTTTATTAAAGCAATAAATGAAAAAAATAATTATTTTCTTAGCATTTTAGGTTACTTCATAGGCCTGGCAATTACAATCCATTTTCAGGCCATACCGCTTTTTTTACTACTCATCATCGTGTTTTGTGCGAAACGTAAGTGGTCATCTGTAATATTTGCGCTTTGGGGCTTTATTCTTCCTTTTATCCCGCTTATTGTTTTTGATATTGAAACTAACTTTCATGAAAGTAGTAGTTTAATTAAATATTTTTTCTCAGCAAATACTGCACCGATAACTGTTCGCTGGCTTACCTATGCAGGTATATTCTGGCCAAAGGTATGGGCTGATATTATCGGCGGATATACGCCAATTGGGTATCTTATTATAATTTGTACAATTCTCACAAGTACTATTTTCTTGATAAAAAAGAAAATACCACAAACAATGGTATACGTTTTATTAGGATTTTTAGGGATAGTTGTAATACTGCGTTATTTCCAGGGCACGTTATTTGAGAACTTTTTGTCATTTCTTCATCCGTTTGTTATTTTGATTACTGCCTGGATTTGTCTGCAAATAGTTAAATATAATAAATACCTGGGGATAGGTCTCATAACGATTATTGTAGTATTATCCTTTATTGCCAGCTTCACTGCCATTACTAATGCCCAAAATCACACTAAAGATGAGACTATTCTCTTGCAATCCTTCATCGAGAAGAAGTATCCCAATAAGAAATTTGCAATTTATGATTATCAGTACGGAAATACTGCACAGAGTTTGCCTTTGAGTTTATTTCTTTTTATAAAGCGAGAGACAGGTCCGTCTGGTATTCGGATCGGTATCACAAACCAGGGATCGATGAGTCCTCTGTATCCACTTCTTTATCACATCGATCTACCTTATGGAATAAATGTTTATGATTTAAATGGCGCGACACCAGGGGATTTGGCACGGGACAAATGGATACTCGTTAATCCGCGAGCAGTCTTTAATTCTATGCAGGATTGGTATAAGGAGGAGTAGGAAAGAGAACTCTCAGAAACTGATCAAAGTGGACGATAAGGGACTCGAACCCCTGACATTCGCAGTGTAAATGCGACGCTCTACCAGCTGAGCTAATCGTCCGTCTCCAAATTATAATCGATTTCCCTCTTTCGATCAAGGATTAGAGCCTTGATTGGACCAAGACGTAGAGCGGTCAGCAAACTTACTTAACCAGTCTTATGGAATATTTTTATGTCTTACTTTTCCAAGCCCGGGCTGCCACTTTCGCATCTGATTCTGATAGCACTTGTATAATAATTCCCATTTGTACCAATACGTATTCTCCCACAGATATTTTTTCGCCGCCGATGAGTGCGAACCGCCGTTCACCCGGATATTGAACCACCGCTTTTTTACCTTCAATTTTTATTACTTTTCCCGGTGCCGCAATACACATAGTAAAATAAGTATAGAGAATACAACCCGTTAAAGAAAGAGGCTGTATTTTATTTTCTATGCTGATCTGGTATACACCCCTGCAAACAAAATATAATAAGTATAATGCCTAGCGTAGCTTTGATTCAATAAAACTCTTTACAACAATTAAATCTCCATTTTGTTTTCTCCAGAAGGTATTACTAAAGTTTGCAAAATCAAAGCGAAGTGGTATAAGATAGTTTTATGGATCAAGCTGCTTTTCCGCAACAAAAAAAATTGCGTGTCGGTTGGTTTTCATTTACCTGTTGTGAAGACAGTACCATTTTATTTACTGAACTTTTAAATGATCATTTTGACGAATGGAAAAAGTTAGTCGATTTTAAATATATTCATCAATTGAAATCAACCAATGATCCGACCAATCTGGACGTAGCGTTTATAGAAGGCGCGCTTTCTTCAGTAATGCAGGAACAGAAAGTTCTGAAAATTCGTGAACAGGCCAAATATGTGGTTGCAGTTGGCGCTTGTGCATGTACCGGACTTCCGTCCGCTACCAGAAATTCTTTCGTTCCGGAACAAATTACGCAGAGAATTGAAGAATATATGAAAACATTTAATTATAATCAGAAAGTAAAAAAACTTGATGAGGTAATTCGTGTTGATGATATGGTTTACGGGTGTCCGATGAATGTGCAAACTTTTCAAGCAGTTTTGGAAAAATATTTAAAACTTTTTCAGATAATTCCGTAATAAAAATAACCATATGCATTCCGGGGAAATTACAATCGAAAACATTAGCAAAATTGAAGGTTCTGCGGGACTCAAAGTAGTGATTGAAGAAGGTACGGTCAAAGACTGTAAATTTATTATCCAGGACTACCGGAGATTTTATACTGACGCCGTAAAAGGAAAACCGCTGGTCGCAGTTCCTTCTTTCTTGTCCCGCATTTGCGGAACCTGTTCGGTTGCACATTTATTTGCCTGTATTAAGGCAATTGAGCGGTCTCAGGGAATTGAGGTTTCTGGGCAGTCAAAACTACTTCGTCGGCTGGCTTATGACGGACTGATGATTCGTGATCATGCTTTGCATTTATACTTTTTTGTATTGCCGGATATTCTCGGTGTTGATTCGATATTGGATATACCGGATGATGATAACAACATGGGTCATCAGCTTCTCCACGACTCGTTTGACATCAAACGAATCGGTACGGATATTACCAATGTTATTATCGGCACTGCAATTCATGCTCCGATTCCGACAGTTGGCGGATTTTTAAGAAACCCTGATCCGACGAAATTTCCCGATCTTGTTACCCGTCTTGAAACAGTACGTTTACAAGTAATACGTGGAATTAAAACTTTTTTTGATTGGAAAGAAACTCTCGTCAGAAATTCTGATTACATGTATTTGCGAAGTGACAAACAATATGATTTTTTAGATGGTGATATTTGTACCTCGTCCGGAAAACGAGCAACTAACACGGAGTTTCTCAGTTTCCTGGAAAAAGTAATTATTCCTTATTCACAGTCTGAGGGATATACGATGTCCGATACACACAAAGATTATCTGGTCGGCGCTTTAGCCCGAATAAATTTTAATCAGGATCTGCTTCATCCCCGCACAAAACAAGACGCCGCAGCATTTCTTACTGCTTTTCCCTCGCATAATATTCATCACAATAATCTGGCGCAAGCTATCGAGGTGCTCCAATGCGTAGATGATGCCATAGATATTCTCAAAACAATTAAAATTAATCCGGAAGAAAAACCGGTGAAATATTCGCCAGTTGCCGGAATTGGCGTCGGCGTAGTCGAAGCACCGCGGGGAATCTTATATCACATGGCAAAAGTAAACGCCCAAGGATTAGTAGAAGATTATGACGTAATTGTTCCGACTGCCCAAAATCAAATTACGATTGAGAACGACTTAAAAAAATACTTTAACGAAAATTTAGATAAAGATGAGGCGACGATTCATCATGAAGCTGAAAAAATTGTACGGGCTTATGATCCCTGCATGTCTTGCGCAACTAACTTTCTCACTATTGATTGGATCCGCTCGTAATTAACTTGCGCATTTTGAGGTACTCCAATAATTGTCACTTTTCCCAATTTATTTAATTTCTTTAAATACTTTAATTGAAAACCAAGGTCGTAGTCATGCGCGGTTACACTTTTATTTACGGACAATTTGTCAATATCCGCTTCTGTAAGCAAAGTAGCTTCGGATAATCCCCGGACAGTGTCAAGCAGTATGACGTGCGCCTGACCGGTAAACGGCAAATCTTGGTTAGGTGGTACGAAAATAAAATTAATCTGAGGGAAAGACTTTTACAATTTCCGCGTAACAGTAAATACCGCGTTATCTTCCGGAATATCCTGATTTCCAAAAACATAGATAGTCATATTCTGTTTATTTTATCATGGAAAGGTTGTATGATGGGTTCTATGAATTCAAAAGCTTTACAATTCGCATCCAGATTTTCTCTGCCGCCAAATTCGCTGGGATATTGCGGAAAGAATACAGCTCCGGCTAGATTTAAAGAATGTATTATTGAAGAAAAATGTGAGAGTGTTGCAAAGGAACTCCGGCAGTTTATAGTTCTTAATCCTTATTTAAAAACACTGGCAAAAATCAGCAAAAAGCCGAGATTTTCTTACGAAGTTATCGAAAGCTATTGGCTGGGAAATGATTTACTGACACTCGCCAAGAGAGAGCATTATGAATTACTTCTCGATAATTTCATTAAACAAGGTGTACCTGATTTTTTTGTTGCAGAACTTCAGAAAAAACAACCTCATCAATTTATACCGAATCATTTGTTCCAAGTGCTTCATGTTGGCGTCGGAAGAGCAAGCGGTGCCGTACCGTTTTCAATTCAAACGATCAATAACTGCATGATACGCTGGGGAAGAGTAAAAAAAATTCAAAAAGAGCATATTAATGTTGCACTTCATTCGCTGAGAGAGAAAAAGCATGGTTATATGTTAACAAAACGTGTAGAAAATGTTCCATTTGATTCTCTTCTTGTAGCAAATATACAAATAAATGACATTGTCGCAGTTCACTGGAATATGGTAATAAAAGTTCTAAATGCGAGAGAAGAAAACAATTTGCAATTTTGGACAGAACAGGTTATTGCATCCATTTAGTAAGAATTATTTAATTTTTCAGTATTGACTATAAGTATACTTCACCCAGATCTGTCATTCTGAGGCTTTGCCGAAGAATCCCATATATTTTTATCTCCTTTCCTGGTTGTTAACCAGAAAATGCTAAGTCCAAAAACCAGCCAAACAGTTTGAGGTGATAAAATCAATGTCCAGGTGTGTGTGATAAAGATTACTGAAAGAATATTAGTAATAAGTGTTGCGACTGTTAATACTGACGTAACCACAATTGCAGGGGCATATTTGAGCGCCCGATACCAACTCATAACGTACCCAAGCAGTAAAAACATAGTGAGGAGAAACCAGAACCACTGCGTTGGGGTTAAAATCATGCTTTTTGCTAAAGCGTGTGGAGCTACAAAGACCGCGCTCAATAAGAGCAGCAATGACCCAAATCCCATTCTGGCTCCCGCTACTATATCGGGGTCAATTCTGGATAATATTCTTCTGGCAAGTACAGTTTCTACTGCCCAAAGTAAAGTAGCAATGAGTATAAACATCTCACCCTCTGAGAAGCTGAAGCCTTTAAACCCCCCGATTGTCAAATTTCCCAAAAATATCAAAATGACTGCGACAAATTGTAAACGGGACAGTTTTTCTTTTAACAGCGGAATTGCCAGCAGGGCAACCCAAAAAACTAATGTCTTATTGATGAGAACTGCATTGATTGCGGGAACCATCGAAAGACCGGTAAAAAAAAGATAAAAGGGAATCGACCCACCAACAATACCGATCAAACCTAAAATTAAATAATCCTTCCGGGTCAAGTATTTCAGTTTTTTCCATTTCGCAGAGATAAGTAAAATGCCGATAAGGAGAAGTCCTACCCCAAAATTTTTAGTTGAAGTAAATATTAATGGCGGTTTGATGATATCCACGGCAAATTTATTGGCAAAATTAGAAAATCCGGAAATCACTGCAGTGATGAGCGCAAGATAAATACCTGTTTTATAGGCACTTTTCATAGAGGAAATTAGTTTGGCCAAACCTGTTTGCCGGTCTCCGCGTCTGTGATAATAATTGCTTTAGTCGGACAGGACTCTGCAGCGGTTATTATATTTTCCGGACTGTCAGTGCTGTTTTGAAGAACAATTGCTTTATTTTCGTTGTCTAATTGAAAAGTACCCGGAGAAACCGCTACGCACGATGCTGCCCCGATACATGCATTGCGATCTACTTTCACTTTATATTTTCCGATAACGAATACTTTATCTCCTGTTGCAGGTGGTTGGGAAGGAGGATTCGCTTGATCTGGCATAATATATTACTAGTATAAAGATTGTAGGAAAAAAATCAAGAGGACGATTTTGTATGTGCTATTATTGATAGGTAAAATAAAATTAAGCTATGCGCGCATTACTCAAAGACAGAAAAGAAATAGCCCAAGACACACTCTATCTCGCTTTTGATCTGCTCGGGCAAGAGCTGACGTTCCAGGCAGGGCAGTTTTTTACGCTGACATTATCTAATCCTTCCCATACCGACAACAGAGGAAACCAGCGCTTTCTGGGTTTTATTAATAGTCCCAGTAAAAAGGGAATTGTCGAAACTGCGACAGTTATGGGAGTTTCCGCGTTTAAAAAATCATTAGTCGAGTTGGAATTGGGAAGTGAAGTAGAAATCGGACCGGTTGGGGGAGAAGGAGTACTAAAAGACAAAACCAAACCCCTGGTCTATGTCGCATCGGGTATTGGCATTGTTCCTTTTATGAGTGCTATTCATATGGTAAAAGATTTGAATTTGCCGGACAAAATAATTCTGCTTTATGAGCAAACCGATAAAGCGTCAACTGCGTTCTTTGATGAGTTGACAACGTATGCTAAAGAGAATCAAAATTTCACCTGTATTATAACGCTGACTGACGATTCAAGTTGGGTAGGGGAGAAAAGAAAAATCGATTCACAATTTTTCAAAGAGTATCTCTTGAAACCAGAGATATATCACTATGTTATCACCGGTCCGCTAAAGAATGTTTTAGCAATACAAAATGCACTAAAAGTTGCTGGTGCAAAACCGGAAGACATCAGAATAGAAATATTTTCAGGTTACTAATTCGGAGTGACAATCTTTATGTAAACTTCTTAAATAGTTCCGCCAGATCTCTTCCTTCAGGTGAGTGCTCAATGAGTGGTTTATCTTTGATTTGCAGAATAAGAGATTCATATGAAGGCTCCTTGTCATTTTTATAAAATACGCCGATAGGGATTTGCTTTAGTCCCCATTCTCCTGCTTTTTTGAACGCCGCATCTTTGTCACTTGTATTATGACTTGCATCAAGATTATAAATATTCTCCTGGAAGAATAAATGTGTATATTGTTTATTCCAGGTAACACACGGCTGGAGAATATCGACAACTGCAAATCCCGGGTGCTGTTCCGCCTGAATCATGAGATCCGTAAGCTGAGGGATATTACTCGCATAAGCTCGGGCAACAAATGTAGCGCCGGCCGCAATTGCCAACCTCAGCGGATTTAACGGTCCTTCTATGCTGCCAAAGGAGTTGACTTTGATTTATACTCCATCGGTGACGTTGGAGAAGTTTGACCGGTTGTCAGCCCGTATATAGAATTGTCATGAATAAAGACAGTGATGTTGACATTTCTGCGAGCTGCATGCAGGAAATGATTGCCTCCTTCAGACAATGAGTCTCCATCTCCGGTAAAAACAAAAACATGCAATTTGTTATTCGCCATTTTAATGCCTTCCGCTACAGGTAATGCCCGTCCGTGAAGTCCTTCGAATGAAGTCAGTTTGGTAAAGTTAGTCAGGTGTCCATGGCAGCCGATGCCCGCAACGAGTGCGGTATTGCTATTATTCCAATCCTCCTTCACTGCGGCATTTTTAAAAGCAGCCCAAATGGCAATATCTCCACAACCCGGACACCAACTTTGCTGACAAGGTGTAGTTAAGTCCTGTAAAGTAATCATATTTCTTATTTCTTTAGAATATTTTGTAGTTTTTCACTAATTTCCTCGGGAAAGAATGGTCGTCCATCATATTTTAGTAACGTATCGGTAATCTTGTATCCCGTATGCTCCATTACAAGATGTGCAAATTGGGCAGTATAGTTCGATTCAATATCTAGAACATGTTTTGCTTTTATCAGTGCATTTCTCACTGCTGACGTCGGGAATGGACTCATCCAGGTGACGTGTAAAAAATTAACATTGGGAAAATCCTCTAATGCCTGTAAAATACTACCCTTTGTACTTCCCCAAGAAATGACAGTAACCTCAGCATTTTCCGGTCCATACAACTTTGGCAAGGTCATATCCTGCTCCTGACAAATTTGTTGTTTTTTCATACGTTTATCAACCTGCATGCGCACTATTTCCGCTTCTTCGCTGTCATACCCCTTGTCCGTATGTTCGTTAGAATTGCCGATGAAAAAATTTCCTAATCCCGGCAAAGACCTCGGAGAAATACCGTCATCACTTGCTGCATACCGACTATAATTTGCGTCAGTTGACAATGTGAGCTTACCCCGATCTATCGTATAGGAACTCGTATCAAATAACCGGTAACCATGATCGTCTTCGCAAATATTTTTATCGATGAGAACTATAACCGGTGTTTGGTATTTATCCGCCAGATTAAACGCCTGCATGGTCAGCTCGAAAGCTTCTTTGCCGTCTCCGGGAGAGAGAACAATACGGGGAAAATCACCCTGATGGGCATGGAGAATAAATTGCAAATCTCCTTGTGCTGTCCAGGTCGGCAAACCCGTAGCCGGACCAGGACGCATACCCTCGATAATAACCAAAGGTGTTTCAGTCATTGCCGCCAAGCCGTAGCCTTCTGTCATCAGACAAAAACCACCGCCTGACGTCGCTACCAGTGATCTTGCTCCGGTAAAACTGGCTCCGATAGCCATATTGATTGCTGAAATTTCGTCTTCAGGTTGTTTATAGATGTAGGCGAATTTTTCTTGCTGCAAAGCAAGCACTGCCAGAATGTTTGTGATCGGCGTCATCGGGTAGATAGAGGCGAACTGCATTCCAGCCGCAATCGCCCCCAAAGCGACTGCTTCAGTACCATTAACAATCATCTGTGGTTCTCTGTATTGCGGAGTTAGGAGCGGCTGAATTTTATCGGCAAACTGTTCTTTGGCGAACTCATATCCTGCCTGTGCTGCCTTATGATTCATCTTTATGATACTTTCTCCTTTTTTTAAAAATTCTTCTTCCAATAACGTTTTGACAATCGTAATATCTCCACCAATGAGTGCTATTAATGCACCAACAGCCACAGTATTAATGAGAATTTCTTTGCCGCCCGCTTCGGCTGCAAATTTTGCCAACGGAACAGGATATAAGCGAATATTTTTGCTCCCCTTGCTGATTGTAAAATCTTTTTCACTATCATAAAGTATGCCCCCTCCGTCCGGGATTTCACTTATGTGTCTTGTGATCGTATCCTGATTGAGAGCAATTAAGAAATCTGTGCGTTTAATTGGCGCTCTGACTTCTTCCCGGGAAAAAAGAATTTGCATGACATTATGTCCGCCCCGAATAAGTGAAGGATATTCCGTATATGTATGAATATAATATCCTGACCGGGTAGCAACTTTTGCAAACAATAGTCCTTCTGATTTTACTCCCTGACCTGCTTGCCCGCCGATTTTTACGCTTATGATAGTTTGATTGGACATAAGATTTTTTCTCTAGAACTTTTCAGTATAGATTCTCTCTTTTGGACAGTTATTAGAAAGCAGGATGTTGGTTGCTTCTTCAATCATTTCTTTATTACCGCATAGATACGCACTGCATCCGCTTGCATCAGGATATTCTTTATTTAAATAGTCGGTGATATGACCCGTATATCCCTGCCAGTCCTGATCAGGCTTAGAAAGGGTAATATTACAAGTAAAATTAGGATGTTCCTCGGATAACTGCTCAAAGTAACCTTGCCAAAAGATGTCAGTAGGATAGCGTAAACCAAAAAAGAGCGTCATGGGTGTTTGGATATTTTTCTCTTTCAGTGCCGAATAAATAATACTTCTGAGTGGACTGCAACCTGAACCTGTTGCGAGAAAGAGCATATGTTTTGCGCCGTCATTTTCCTGCAAAGTAAAAACACCAAATGGTCCCAGATATTCTATTTCGTCACTGACTTTTAAATTTTCAAAATAATGAGAACCAGGACCCCCCGGAGTTATATCAACCAATAATTTAAATTTATTCGGATCATCAAGACAAGCAATAGAATAATCCCTGATTTGATTTTCTGCGACTTTTATACTGATATACTGCCCGGGTTTAAAAACTAAAGGAGTAGAAGATTCAAGCGTAAATTGATGACAGCAAGTAGTGAGAATACTGTGATCCAATACTTTTGCGCTGTGAAACGCAGGACCCACTACAATAGGTGGGGAAGTTACTTCTTGCGGTTGTACTAACAAATCATTTGACATACTCTAATCTATACTAGTGGACAATATTCTTTTTGTCAAAAGTATAAATTTCCTATTAATGAATATTAAGGAATAAATAATGTTGAATATTTACAAACTGTAACTTATGAAATACAGAAATTAGCAACAAATGTGCTAAAACAACGCAGAGAACAAAACTTGCTTTATAAATTTATCTCTTTACATTGTTAGAAGAGCATAAACAGTAACTCCTCATTGACACTTATTTGCCTGTATGGCATAGTAAAATTACGCAGTAAAGTCTGTAGTTTTTTGTTATGAAGAAAATTACAACATACGCCTTTATCGACAGTCAAAACTTGAACTTAGGAGTTCGTTCACAGGGGTGGAGACTGGACTGGCAAAAATTTAGACAATACCTACGAAATAAATATAACGTGACAAATGCTTTTCTGTTTATTGGATATAAGCCGGGTAATGAAGCTCTTTACGCCAACTTACAAAAAATGGGCTATTTGGTAATTCTTAAGCCAACACTGGAATTACCGGATAAGTCAGTTAAAGGAAATGTTGATGCTGAGCTTGTACTCCACACAATGATTCAGTTTGAAAACTTTGACAAAGCTATCATTTTCTCAGGAGATGAAGATTTCTTCTGCTTGGTAGAGTATCTTGAGAGTAAAAATAAACTACTACATATTTTGACTCCAAATAAGCATTATTCAAGGTTGTTTAAGAAATACTCAGGATATATTGTACAAGTAGATTGGTTAAGAAACAGTCTGGAACTTAAAACATAAAAAAACTGGCATCAGCGGTCGGTCGAAACCTTAGGCCTATCCAGTCATCGTGATAAAATATTTATATCATATGAAACACAAATTGTCAAATATTTTTACAGCGAAATAATTTAACAATTATTAACTTATGCAAGCGAAACATTTATTAAAATTTAATAATTATATAGTGACTCCGACTTTGCCGCGAACGAATCGGAAGAGATGGAGATTTCATAAATGGAAGTTTCCGACATTCACTTCACTTCTTTTCTGGAAAAATTTAAGAGGACAAAAAAAGCAATATTATTACCTTATTTTGGGAAGCGTACTGCTCCTAGCGGGAATTGCCGCTCTAACGATTGCTCTCAATATGAAAAAAGCCGAAGCAGCCTGGTATAACGATAATTGGGAATACAGACAGGCTATAACAGTTACCGTTCCCAGCAACGGAAGCGATGTGAATAATTTGGAGACTCTTTTAACTATCATTAACACTAATACGCTTATTTCCGCCGGTAAACTGCAAACCAATTGTCAGGATCTTAGATTTACTTCTCAAACAGGCACTCTATTACCTTACTATATAGATTCAGGTTGTAATACCGCCTCTGCCAAAATCTGGGTAGCGGTGGATAAAGTCCCTGCCAATACTACTACTTACACTCTCTATATGTATTATGGTAACCCCTCAGCTATTGCCGGAACCAATCCTACCCGCTTTGATCTCTTTAACGGTCTCGTCGGCTACTGGCCGATGAATGAAACCACCTGGAATAACGTAGCAGGGGAAGTGAAAGATGTATCAGTCAGTGGAAACAATGGCCAGGGTTCAGGCTATAGTTCAACCTCGCTCCCAGCGGGCAAGTACGGAAATGCAGGAACGTTTAGCGGGAGTCAAGGAGTGACATTGTCTCCGCTCTCAGCATTAACCACAAATTTTACAGTGAGCGCATGGGTGAAGACTACAACCAGTGGTGTATGGCAATCTATTTATCGAAGTGGCACTGCTACAAATTTTTGGAAATTTGTTATCGATTATAATAATCATTTGGATTTCACTGAGCAAGGAATAACCGATTATCCCACGACACAAACAATTTCACAGAACCAATGGGTATTTGTCGCCGTGACAAAAAACGGTGATACCGGCACTAATCTTGCCTTTTACATTAATGGGATAGCTGCTGGAACCGCAAGTGTGGGATCGGTGGTTACACCAAGCGGGAGTGCAAATATAGGTGGAATAGAGAATTTCGTTGGATAAATTGATGACGAGCGTACCTACAACCGCGCGCTCGCACCTTGGGAGATTAAGAATCTTTATAACAACCCCGGAGTTCTGGCGTCTTACGCTTCGACTAATTCCAATCCACCACCTCCTTCGCCAGTGAAGAAGTCGGCACAGCCCCAATAGCCTATTGGAAATTTGATGACGGACAGGGAATTATAGCCTCCAATTCCGCTTCGCTTAACAATTACGGAGTCTTATCAGGAGCAACAAAACCAGCTTGGCAGACCGAGGACCAGTGTGTCAGCGGTAAATGTTTGTATTTCAACGGGATAACCTCCAATGTCTCCACTGCCAGTATCAGTGGAGCTATCCAAACAGTTTCTCTTTGGGTGAAGCCAGCTACCTCTTCCGCCTCCATCCTCCAACTCAATAGTACTCAGGACATTTACGCTGCTAGCGGAGTAGTCAGTACAGATGGCATCACCTCACCTGTTATTTATGTCAATGGAAATCAGAACGGTACCCTTAAAGCTAACAACTGGAATCATATAGAAGTTACTACTCCCAATGGTATGATTGCTACTACTCCCATCCTTGGTAAACTCTGGCGGGGAGTATTAAATGGTTTTATTGATGACGTCAAACTCTATCCCTACGCCCGCACAGCACAAGTATTAACCGATTACAACGCCCGTGGTTCAGTCAAAGGCGCATCCGTCAATATCGGTATTCCTCCTAACTCCAATTTCTCCGCTCTTAACCAGGGTCTCGTCGGCTACTGGAAAATGGATGAAGCTACCTGGAGCGGAACCCTGGGGGAAGTAGTCGATTCATCGGGGAACGGAAATAACGGGACGGCAGCATGTTCAGGAACAGGCTGCGGAAAGGCCTATTCTGGAAGTCCGTCTAAATTTGGTAATGCAGGACAGTTTGAGGGATAGATAATTATGTAAGTATTGGAAATCCCTCATTGCTCCAGATGACTGGCTCTTTTACTCTATCAGCTTGGGTTAATCTAAAAAATTACAATAAATTTAGCGATTTTATCGGCAAGAGTGATAATACGCAGACGAATAATGCATATACATTACGTACAAATTCAACAACAGGGATTCCCGACATGATTGTATTTACAGGAGCATCCTGTACTGGCACTAATATAGTCGGGTCAACCGCCCTTGGTACCAATGCCTGGCATTTAGTTACCGGGGTATATAATGCCAGTATCGGCACGGGATATTTATATATTGATGGTATCTTAACCTCAACGCAAGCTGGGATAACCGGTACCGTTTGTGGAACAAATGGAAATGTACAGATAGGTATCATGGGAGCCGGTGGATATGGGAGCGGGACTAATGGTTCCATCGACGAAGCTCGTATCTACAACCGAGCGCTATCTCCTTCCGATGTGCAGAATTTGTATAACTACGCCCCAGGTCCAGTGGCGTATTATAACTTTGAAGAAGGTTCAGGAAGCACTGTGAATGATAAATCAGGCTATGGCAACAATGGCACGTGGGAAGGAACCCTGGGCAAGCAATACAAGACAGGAAAATACGGTTGGGCCGGCAACTTCAACGGAACGGATAATGGTGTATTCATGGGTGTTAATAAACTTGCAACCGCAAGTGGTGGCTTAAGTTTTGGTGCTTGGGCAAAGTGGAAAAGTTTTCCAACAAGTAATGTACCTGCAGTCTTGAGTGATGCAGATAGTGGCGCAATAAACGGGTTTATGCTCTATAGTGGGACTTCTGCACCATATAATACAGCAAAAGCATTTGTCCATACATCAAATGGCCTAAATGTCGTACAAAGTAGTACATTGTTGAATACAAATCAATGGTATTACATTTATGTTACTTATGATGGTACGAATCTCAAGTTGTATTTAAATGGAGTTTTGGATACAACCCAGTCAGCAACTGGAACAATTACATCGGGGCGCCCTGGATGGTTTCCTTATCGGACAGACCTACTATTATGGTCTAGCACCTTTTAACGGTCAAATCGACGAAGTCCGTATCTACAACTACGCCATCTCGCAAAAACAAATAGTTCAGGACATGAACGGGGGAGCTTCCACTGTGGCAGTAGGCGGCACCAGGGCTGGGGCTGTAGGGTATTGGAAATTTGATGAAGGCTACGGGACAGTAGTAAATAATTCGGGATATGGCGGTACTGTGCTAAACGGAACAAACGGTATCGGTACAACAGCATGGAGGCTAGATGGAAAGTATGGGAAAGCACTTTATTTTAATGGCGCAAGTAATATTTCTATTCCGGCTAATAGTGTATTTAACGGTTTTAATTCGTCAAGTCAGTTTTCGCTTTGCGCATGGATTTCAACCACTGCATCTGGCGGTTATATTATGTCCACTATGAATGTAACACCAAGAGGATATGGGATGTATCTATCTTCGGGAAAAGTTGCTGTTGAACTTTATAATAACGGGTCAAATGTAATAAAAGTTGTATCTGCAAACACTGTAAATGATGGTAAGTGGCATTATGTTATGGCTACTTATGATGGTTCGGTTAAAGCAGCAGGAGTCAATATCTATATAGACGGGGTATTACAGCAAAAAAATATTTTGAACGATAGTTTAACAGGTACAATAAGCTCGGGCACGGTACTGGGAATAGGTTCTTACGGACAGGGGGGTTCTTTTTTCTCAGGCCTAATCGATGAAGTAAAACTCTATCCCTACGCTCTTTCTCCCTCCGAAGTCAAGATGGATTATAACCACAACTCCGCGACTGTCATCGGCGCGTTCTCGACAAATCCAAGTAACGGGAAAACAGCGTCTAATTCCGCCAGTGCAATTTACTGTGTTCCGGGTGATACAACTACTTGTAATCCGCCGGTTGGGGAGTGGAATTTTGACGAAGGTGTAGGCGGATATGCAAACGACAGTTCGGGAAATGGGAATCAGGGAACTTGGAATGGGACGGGTAAGAAACATTGAGTACCCGGTGTCTCCAACGCCGCCGGCAACTTCAACGGAAGTAATGACTATGTCAGCATAGGGGATAACACTACATTGCATTCTCAGTATGGGACCGTTGAAGGCTGGGTCAAAACTAAAAATGACGCAGACACGGAATTCTTTACTGGAACCGATGCATCTTCCGGCCAGGATGAATTTGATGTTGAACTTGGTCCGTCCACTGCCATTTGCACTAACGAGCTGATTACCGTTTATAGTATCGTAACTAATACAGAAGATGTTGATTGCTATACAACTACCAATAGGAATGAGCTGTTTGATGGTAAATGGCACTATATTGCCGCAACAGTAAGTTCTACAGGAATAAATATATACTTAGACGGTGTGTCAAAGACCCTAAATGTAACAAATTACAGAGGAGATGCAGGAGTATTTACTCAATCAACAAACATCAATCGATTCAGGATCGGCGTCTATCCTTCTCCTACAAATTATCTCAAAGGCAGTATCGATCAATTCAGAATCTATAACTACGCTCGTACTCCTGCCCAGGTGGCCTGGGATTACAACCGTGGAGGGCCAGTCGGGTATTGGAAGTTTGACGAGTGCCAGGGAGCGACAGTATTGGATCATTCAGGAAAAGGGAATAACGGCACGATCACAGTTGGCGGAAGCGGAACAGACGTTCTCGGCACATGCACCGGTTCCACCGCCAGCGCTTGGAAAACCGGAGTGCTGGGAAAATATAATTCCTCGTTATATTTCGACGGCAGCAACGATTATGTGGATATGAGTCAGCCAATCAGTTTGAATATTTCGGGTGATATGAGTATCAGCGCATGGATAAGGCCATCTGCAATGGGTGCTTTAAATGATGTTATCTCGAATTATAATTCAGGAGGAACTATAGCTGAATATGAACTTTATTTCACTAATAATTCAGGCAATCATGTTGATTTTGATTGGGGCAATTCAGGTAATTATAATGACTGGGGAGCTGAAGGATATAATTTTGGAGTGAATACGTGGTACCATATCGTAGCAGTCAGAATCGGACTTACAGCTAAGATTTATATAAACGGGATATCTCAACCCCTTACTCAAAGAGGAGCACCAGGCGGATCAGGGACGACAGTTCCAACCTCAGGATATGGTAATACCACGATAGGCCGCGCTGGCAGCTTCAGTGGACAGTATTTTTCAGGCCAGATTGATGATGTGCGGGTGTTCAATTATGCACTGACTCCGGTACAAGTCCAGCTGTTGTATAACAATAACGCAGCATTACAAGTGGCCCCGTTAACAGGGACACCATAATATTGAATTTTTAATTTACAATTTACAATTTTTCTCGCGGAGCGAGATCTCGCTTCGCTGAGACAATGAATAACCAAACAATAAAAAGCACAAAATACGATTTGGAAGAACTAACTGCAGTATTTGCCGAAAATATCATTGATCTTATGAAGAAGTTACCCAATAATCCAATAAACAAAATAATGATAGAACAACTAGTCGGATCAGGAGGATCAATGGGAGCAAACTATTGTGAAGCAAATGAAGCAGAAAGTAAAAAGGATTTTATTCACAAAGTAGGAATTTGTAAAAAGGAAACCAAGGAAACAAAGCATTGGCTGCGCTTATTAGCCAGAGCAAACCTGAACTAGCCGAAGAATTTCGTGTATTATGGAAAGAATGCCAAGAACTCCTTTTGATTTTTTCAGCTATTATCACCAAAAGCAAAACTAGTAATGTTTGAAAATTGTGTCATTGGAGCTTGATTGAAAATTGCCCCTAGGTCCTTAGACTAAGGATCTAAGGAGAAACTGGGATTTGAAAATTAACTAAATATGGTTTAAATGAGGATATCTAAACGGACTCTTGACAATACCTTCAAAGATACTTTATAATGTATGTATTATGTTACAGACAACTTCAATTACCAACTTAAAACAGAATATTGCAAGCATTATCAATGGAGTTAAGACTACCAATGAACCTGTAGTCATACTCCAACGCTCCGAACCAGCTGCGGTTATTGTTGATCCTACATATTATAGAATTCTCGAAGAAGCATTGGAGGAAAAAGAGGATCTGAGAGCAATCGCGGATCGGAAGAATGAGGCAACAGTTACCTCTGAAGAACTCGCAAAGAAACTAGAACAACTATGAAAATAGTCTTTGCTGTCTCAGCTTCGAAAGAGCTCCTGAATTTGGATAAAACTCTCAGAAATAGAATTTTTGAGAAAATTATGACCCTCTCTTCAGATCCCTATCAAATTGGAAGTCAGAAATTAGGCGGTGGAGAAGGATATAGAATACGAATTGGCAACTATAGGGTCGTTTACATAATTGATAAAGAGACGAAAGTAATCACGATTATAAAAATCAAACATAGAAGAGACGTATATAGATAAGAGTATTTCTCCAGTGTCAGCGACGACGTTCGTGTCTATAACTACGCTCTTACCCCGTTACAGATTCAACTTTTAGCCTTGCAAGGTCTCACCTTGCAAGAAACAATTTCTCGATCATTTTATCAAGTTCATGCGTGCATATCAAGCCGCATCTGACAAAAGTAAATGAGACTATAAATAGGTCAGGTTGCTATTTCTCTTTCATCTCAGTTATTTCGTCCTTATACTCAAGAATTTCAGGATGCAATTTTATGTCTTTGCGCATCATTGTAAGAACATGGAGTAACTCTTTAACAGAGTCTCCAACAATAATCGGCTCTTGTGTCCAAGTCATTGGCTTGTTTGTTTTGTCATACCATGTTTCATGTACACCCAATCCTCCGTTTTTATAACGGAAAATACGATAATTCCAATATTCCAGCTTTGGTAAATTTTTTGCTTTCATGGCATAAGACAGTACAACGTACCTTTACAGATGTGAAGATTGCAGTTTCTCCATAATCCACATCCGGGTAAGACTTGAAATGTTTAAACCTTTCCCTCGTGCTATGTGTTCCAAACGATCTTTTATTGGCTTTTGCAACCGCACGACAATATTTTCCTCTTTTGGTTGCTCAAGTTGGAAATCCACACTAACCGGCGTAAAGTCATATTCGGTCATGTCATGAGTATCGAACCACTTTGCCATTTCGGTTCTGTTCTTGAATTCAGGAATTTGCTTTTTTTGCTGTTTTGTTTGTGTCATATTGTTTTTTCACCTCCTTTAAGCCATTTGTTGTAATCTTTTCGTTCTTTTCTGCTTGCATCTCTTGCTGATACCGGATAATAGATACCTCCTACTGGTTCTGGATCAAGAAATGCCGAGATAAGTCGTCCGTTTTGTGTCAGTCCTGTTATTCTGAGACGTCCTTTTTTTTGCACCTTCTGTTTGGGAAGATGGTTTACAAATATCTTCTACCTCCTCAAGTTTTACATTATGTCGAGCGATATGCGCGATATTCCAGTTATCCCAAACCAGTTTTGTAATAACAATTTTAGTATTGTTCACAATACAAATCTCTGTTATACAGACTACTACAAATGTATGACAATGTCAATAAGTTAAAATGTATTCTTTGGTAGAAGTTATACGCTTATTTTAAGAATTAAGTCAAAAGTACAAATGGTCCGAGTCTCCTCCTCTTGTTGTACATCCTAGGCATGAGTTAACTCAATAGAAATTGTTACATTGAATCCTGAATCTGAAGCTAAAATCGATAAAATAACGAGGGTGTCCACTCTAGTGCAGCCTCTGGGACGAAGTTCGAACCTACCTCGTTTACGATATAAATCCGAAAGGAAAAGCCTTTCTTAAAATAGCTTTCGCTCATTTCAAAAAGAAAGAAGAGGTAAAGTCATGAATCGGTTTAAACCATTCAGACTAATCCCCCAACCTCTTCCAGAACCTGTCTCTATTTTATACGATGAGACTACTTTTTACAACAAATTCAAGCAGGATTTACTGAAGGCTAAGCAGGAGGTTATTATTGAAAGTCCTTTTATTACTACCAGGAGGCTGGAAATGTTAAAGCCGGTATTTGAAATATTGGTTGATAGAGGCATTAAAGTCTTTGTCATAACCCGTGATCCTAAAGAGCACGATGAATCTATATCGATACAGGCAGAAGAAGGAGTTCGATATTTTGAAGTTTTAGGAGTACAGGTTCTATTATGCGAGGGTGGTCATCATCGAAAACTGGCAATAATAGACCGAAAAATTCTCTGGGAAGGAAGTTTAAATATTCTTTCACAGTCTAATAGTCGAGAAATTATGAGAAGAATAGACAATGAAGAAATGACTAAAGATTTATTTAAGTTTTTGATGTTTGACCGGGTTATTTTTTAGAGATAATATTTGTTCATATAATGGAAACGATTAATTGATATTAAATATCAAGATGAAGTAAATTATGTAGTAAGTTTAGTGCGTTAAAATATATTGCCTATGCATTGGAAATTTTTGCAATAACGTATCCCTTGCGCTAGTTGTTGGATGTTCCGTCTTATCTCCAATATCACTACCAAAATCAACGTATTTAAATCCTTGATTATCAACGTCAAATACTAGATCCGCAATAAAATTGATAGTTTGATATCCACTCGCATCCAGCCTTTTTGCAATAAATAATAATTGATCAAGGTATGTTCTTATAATATCATCTGATAATGGATTTGAAGCAATACTATTTATAACTCGCTCTGAATGATCATTAACAATAAATTCTTGATAATGAGTGGCGCCTCTAACTCCGTAGTTTTGCGGTACAGGAATTCCGATACTTTTAATTTCTTCCATCCTCCTATTATGTATACTTGCCTTTTGTCCAAGACCTCCAGCGAAAGAAATCATATTTTTTTCTTTTATATATACATATTGAACAGAGGTATTTGTTGGATCCAATACCGCTACCTTATAGCCATAAATCCAACTTTCAGATCTCATCCCGCTGTCAAAAATTCGTTGTATTGAAAGTACCTCCTGTTTATCCCCAACAATCCCTAAATCTCTTAATGTCTCATCGCTTGGCATAGAGGATGCTGTTAAAGCAGCTTTGCTCTCCAACTCTTGTGTAAGTCCGCGTAAAAAGCCAATCTCTTTTTTTACCGAGTCAACTGAATCACTACCATGAGTTAAATTATTAGGCAATTTATCTTGAATAGCATATTTGCCACGAATAGAATTTGGATCTGCTTCATTAGCTCTAGTTTTACCCATACGATTTCTCCACCAACTTACAGCATCACCTTCTGATCTATATATAAGTAAAAAGGTTAGAGGACCAGATTGTGCGAATTCAGAAATAGTATCCCAAACAGTTTTATCTGGTCCAGCTTGAATTTTTTCATATATTGGTTTTACATCGCTATAAAATCTTACAGCCTGTTCGTTATTTAATCGAGATGAAAACGAAAATACGATATTATCCCTTCCAACTTCATCGATTAATTTATCCGCAGCTTCTTGGTCTCTATCAGGTAAATCTCGTCCTTCGTGAGCATGCGGTTTTATAATACCTAAGGTTAGGTTTCCTTCTTCAATCATTGTATCTAAAGCAGGATGCTGCAATACTTCATTAATTTTGTGTAGACGTTCTAACTCCAATGCACCTAAGCTAAGAGTTTCATTTCTTAAACCCACAGAAATTTCATCCGATAGATCTCGGCGGCTAAGTGAATATGGTGGTTGAACTGAGTTAAATTCTTGTTCTATTTTCATATTTCTTACTTTTTAGCTTTTGAACTTTATTCAAAATTTGAATAAATTGATCAAGTTTTTTAATTTCATCAAGCAGTTTCTTCTTAGTTTGATTAGTTTTAAGAGGTAACATATATTATAAGCCATCTCGTTAGGATTTTCAAGCTCGTCAAAAATTAATATATTATGGTTAAATATATTTATAGAGTATTAGGTTCTTTCTCTATGGAGACAATATTATTTTTTTCGTTATATAATATTTTAACGAATTGGACTAAAGAACTTTTTGAAAGTAATGAATCAATTATCTGCTCAAAGGCAGGATATAAATTTTGTTGCTGTAATTGCTTTGATGTAAGAAAAAGGATCTTACCCTCAGGTGTAGTCGCAATTTCTCCTCCTGCGTAATCAGCAATAAAATAAAATGAAACCCATGTCGAATCATTAGGCCTAACTTCAGTAGTTATAGCACTCAATTTCAAATGATTAATATAAACTCCAGCTTCTTCATGTGTTTCTCTTAATGCGCAACTATATATATTTTCATCCTTTTCCAACTTACCGCCGAGTGGATGTATGACTCCTGGAGCATAATTTTTTTTGTTTGAACGCTTTATTACTATATACTTATTACCTCTTTTAACTAACACATTAACACTTATTACAATATTATGTATATAAGGGATTGTGTTTATAGATTGTGTCATTTAAATATTAATATCGACGTTAACAGCTTGTTTCATATTAAAAACAATTTGATCATACATTATGCCAACGACGCTGTCTATAGGAAGAGAAGTTGTATCTATTAAAACAGCATTTTCGGCTTTACGAAGTGGAGATGTAGTTCGAGAAGTATCTAAATTATCTCTTTCCTGAAGTTGAATAAATAGTGCTTCTAATGATGTATCATGTCCTTTCCCTATCTGCTGCGATAATCTTCTTCTTGTACGAGCCTCAGGAGATGCAGTTAGGTAAAATTTATGTAAAGCATCAGGAAATATATCAGTGCCAATATCTCTTCCAGCCATCACAATTTCACCTTGCACACCGAATGCTTGTTGTCGAGTCTTAACAACCCGTCTTACTTCTGCACCAGAGCCTACATATGGTACAATTTTAGTAACAACGGGATTATCTAACTCAGCTGTTACATCAATTCCATTAACATAAACTATTTGTTCACAATCAGTTGAAATAATCTGAATATCTAATTCTTGAAATATTTTAGCAGTTTCAACATCCGACTTCGGTTTTAATTCATTTTTTAATAAATAATGACATCCCGCTCGGTATAACTGTCCAGAATCAACAAATCTAAAATTTAATTTTTTTGCTATAGACAATCCTGTTGTTGTTTTTCCTGAAGAAGCAGGGCCATCAACAGTGACAATAGTTTCGTTCCTCATAAATTTGCACTTACTAACAAATTTTCAACAAATAATCTTTCAGCTTGTTGTATGTTCCACCGAGGATCTTTCCTAAAACGTGCTTGTTTTTCTTCACTAGTTAAAAAACCTGGTAAGTCTCGAGCTATCATATCATTGTATCCTTCTCTTACAATCTCATATACAGGTATACCAACCTCATATTTTAATACTGATAGAGCATTATATTGAGGATTTACCTCAACTTCAAAGAATTGTCCTTGGGGCGCTAAGCTATCAAGCGTAAATGTCCCAAATGGATTTTCATATTGTACTCGATGTTTATCGACTATAATTGCTGGATTTATTGCTCTAGAGTGAAGTACTTCAGCTAATTCGAAATATACTAATGTGTTTGCGTCTGCAATAGGAGGAACTGGTAGCTGCAATCTTCGAAAGATAGCATTTAAAATTTTTATTGTTTCAGATGTAAAAGGTAAAGGCATAACTATTTCCTCAATGTACCATGGGTTTTCGCGATTTGCGTATTGGTTAAAGAATAGCGATTTGAATTCAAACATTGTTGGTTGTGGACCTTCAAATCTAGCCCTTAAACCTCTATTTAAATTCGTTATTATTGCCTCAGGAGTATCAAAATAAATATCTTTCTGATCATATTCTCCTACTAATTGGGTCTGGTATGCTAAATAATTTGCTATTTTAGATGAATATTTAGGAGAAACACGGATTTTAACCTCTCGTTCTTCTTTACTTGTATGTTCTTCGTCTTTGGGTTTTCGTCCTTTCTCTTGCATAATTTTTAATATTTCAAATATATTTATATAACAATTAGTTTTTTACTCCAGGTAAATATTCTCCAAGAGCCAACATATCTCGTCTTTGTAAAGTCATTGCATCTGCAATCAATCCTTGAATTTCGGATGGCTTGATGTCAGAAAATGCTAGATCAGTAGTATAATTGTGTTTTTGTCTCTCTTCAAGTCCTTCTAATAATACTGGCTGAAATCCTCTTAATATTTCTTCTTCAGAATACATATATGATCTTTGAGGATTTCCCCAAATTCCTTCAGGCCAAGACTCTATACCGGTTATATAATTATATAAAGCAGTACCTGGATAGGGTCTAAACTCAAACATACTACCTCTAAATTGAGCGTTATTTGTTTTTCCAGATGGAGTTATAGGATTTCTAGCAACTGCATCTCGCGTAACTTGACGTAACCGATGCATAAAAGCGATTGTTTGTTCCATCTCTTCACGTGTTTCAGATGGGGTTCCTAAAATAAAGTATCCCTTAGTCCTTATACCAACACTAGCTAGTTTAGCAACTGACTCTTCAACCATTTCGGGTGTTACTTTTTTATCCATTACACCAAGAACACGAGGTACAGCGGACTCGATACCCATCGAAATTTCGCGACATCCACTTAACGCTATCATATTCATGATATCAGTCCCAAGCATTGATAGTATATTCGCTCTACCAGTCGCATCCCATACGAAGTCACTATTTAATCCTGTTTGTATCATATGGGTAAGAAACCCTTCCATTCTTTTTCTATTTGCAAGAAAAAGATCATCAAGAAATCTTACAGCATTAACTGATTGATCTCTTAACATTTCTAGTTCACCGATCATATTCTGAGGCGTACGGTTTCGTACTCCAAATAACATCATTTCTCTTGCTCCAGCACAGAATCTGCAGTTAAATGGACATCCTCTAGAGCCAACCATATTCGTCTCAGTTCGTCCTTCAGACAAAAAAGGATCATTTGGTAAAAATTTTCTGTCTGCATATGACAATTCGTCGATATTCCACGGAATCCATAACTTATCTGGATCTGTTCGTCTTTCAACAAATTCGCCAGTTTTTTCATCAATATACGCAATTCCACTCATTTGTCGAGGTTCAACGTCTTTTAATAAACCTCTCATAACATATTCTCCATCTTCAAGGGCAAGTACCTTTATTTTTCTTCCAATGTCCGGATCTCTCAATACCTTCTCCGGTAGTGCTTTTGCATGTGCCGCCCCAACTGCAACAGCAATAGACGGGTTAACATTTTTGAGTATTCTTTTAGCAAGCGAATATGTGGGAGTTAATAAATTAATACCTATCCACCTTGGATTTGCCTCATTTAGAATTCTTGCTGCTGTTTCGGGGGATAACGCTTGCGTTTCTACATCAAGCACACCAACATTATATCCTACCCTTTCGCATTCAGTTGCAATATATGCTAATCCAAATGCTGGAAGTTCTTCCGTATCTGGTCGATTTATATTTGTGTAATCATTAATTGGAGAATTAACTAATATCAGATCAGCTTTTTGTTGTGGCTCTTTAAGTCCGCTTATGTAAGTTTCTTTTTCCATAATGAGTAACAGATACTCAATGAGTATCTGTTACTCATATTATCATATTTGTATTTAATGTCAAGTTAGTTATAAAGTTAAAGAATATAAGAGTTTTTCTATATTTATCTTGAATATTCGGGGTCGTCACGCATTCTCTGTTCAATTAGATCTCTAAAAAAATCAGATTTAGAAGCATATCTTCTCTTTTTAGCAGCCCACTTCATATAAGAATCAATTTCATGTGATATAAAAACATTAAATTTAACCTTATTTTTTTTAAATGAACTTAAGAAATGAGATAACTGTTTGCTCAAATTACTTTTATTAAAGATTAATAGATTAAATATTTGAGAGTTTCTTTTATGAGTGAGAATATTGGGAATATTAGCTTGATTACTATCCTCACAGATACATAAAATAGGGACATTATTATAACGCGCAAATTCAATTAGTATACCAAGAGAAATTGATTGATCAGTTATATCTACCATTAGAAGATCAGAGTTACTAACGCTTTTTAACGCTACTTCATAAAGGTCTGGTGGCAATGGCACTTTATCTTTATTTTCAACAACAGAAGTTAAATATGGGTTGCTATTCTCAATATCTAAAGAACGAAAAATTTCTAAAATAGATCTAAATTGTTCTTTATTATCGCCCATTCTCTCTGTAGTGGATGTTAAATACACTTTCATAGAATATTGTTAACCTATATATTACTTTTATTATAGTCTTACAATTTGAAAACTTTAAAACTATCGCACTATATTATAGCATTAATCGTAGTTTTTACCTATAGTATGTTTTCTTTTAATCTGGCTGTATTTGTGGTTGTCTATTCTGTTGTGGAATGTCTGTTTCTATTTCTCGTTTCATAGCGGGGATAATTACTATTATATATTTATGGGAATACCACCAAAGATGAGTATTGGAAGTATTATAGGTATCATCAAGACAAATACGTCAAGACGATTAAAAGAGGAACTATAGTTAGTGCTAGTTCTCTATTTTCAAATTTGGTTTTCAATCTTTCTCTATATTCTTGTTGATCTTGCTCTGTCTCAGTTGAATGATCTTCATGTGATAATTTTGCTACTTCGTCTAAAACTCCGACTGGAATGAAGGATGTAAAAGATGGTTTTTCTTCTTCTATTTTAAAAAATGTTGTTAGTGAATATCCTGATAAATCCATATTTATTTTAACTAAATTCTATCAAGGACTATACATTTTTGCAACTTATAATTAAGCTCATAAACTGAAAATTTGAGATGCTTAATATTAATTGTTTAAAAGAAATACTTTGAGATTCGAACTGTTCTCTACTGGTCACAAATTTCGAAGCTAAAAATGATTAGTGCGGATGAGAGGAGTTGAACCTCCACGCCCTTGCGAGCACTACCACCTCAAGGTAGCGTGTATACCATTTCACCACATCCGCGAACTTTAGGGACAAAACCTAACGGTTTTTTCCCAACGATTTTCCCTTTAAGGATGCGCCTTAGCACGAATCCTGACGGCATGCTGTTCGGCGCAGTTATATCAATTTGAAGAACCATTCTTCAATATTAGCGAATCATTATCACTAATCCTGTGCCGCGGAGAGGAGTTGAACCTCCACGCCCTTGCGAGCACAGCGTTCTGAACACTGCGTGTATACCATTTCACCACCGCGGCTTTTTCCTCTGGTAAACCACAGTATAGCAAACTACCGCCTATTCTACCAGAAGGCTAAAAACTTGACAACCGAGTTAAAATTTGTCATATTAGAAGTACAGATGAGAAAGCTTATACTGCTCGTAACTTTCTTCGCAGCGACGCCGCTGGTTTTTTTGTTAAGCCTCATATTTGTGTTATTTCTTTCCTATCAAAAAAATTCTCATTCTTTAGCCACGACACAAAAGATAGATTATGCTGCCCTGCCTACGAATGAGAATACATTCAGTGATTCAATCTCCTCAACTGATGCCAGAGTAGAAATGATCCGCCAATTTCTCTCCCGTTATAATTCGCCGCTTGAGCCTTATTCCCAGGATATTGTAGATACCGCCGATAAATACAGCCTCGATTTTCGGCTCATTCCGGCTATCGCGATGCAGGAGTCAGGGTTATGTAAAACTATTCCCCCAAACTCGTATAATTGCTGGGGATTTGGCATTTATACCGGACATACCACCATGTTCAATAATTACCCGGAAGCAATTGAAAAAGTAAGCGAAACGCTGGCTACCAAGTATAAAAACAACGGCCTTGAAACGCCTGAACAGATCATGACTATGTATACTCCTTCGAGTAAGGGAAGTTGGGCAAACGGGGTTAATAATATCATGAATCAGCTTCAGTAGCCTATAATAATGCCTCTTGACAAACCTATAGTTATCTGATATATTTCTATATAGATCCTGAGGTTTGTTTTCCAACACAGACGTCAGGATTTTTATCAACACCTTACTGTAAAGAAACAGAAAGGAAATTATGAGAAAACAATTTTTTGTTTTCCTCGCAGTTCTATCCTTCTATACTGCGCTTTCTCCTCAAAAAATTTATGCCCTCACAAGTTCTGCGCCTTCGGCAGAAATTACTAAACTTTCTGGAATAACGAAAGCGGATGATCGCGGGCAAATTTTACGTGACTATTTAAACAGCTATAATTCACCGCTTGCAGATTCTGCCGATTCTTTTGTGAAAGAAGCTGACAAAAACGGAATTGACTGGAAATTATTAGTTGCCATTTCGGGAACCGAATCATATTTTGGCCAACAGTTACCGCTCGGTTCGTATAATGCCTGGGGTTATGGTATTTATGGCACCAACGTACGTTATTTTATTTCCTGGAATGACGGAATTCGTGTCGTTTCGAAAGATATTCGCAGTCTTTATATGAATAAATGGGGTGCGAAAGATATTTACGGGATAGGCAGGCTCTATGCTGCGGATCCTCTGTGGGCATATAAAGTAACGCATTATATGGACCAGATTGAATCGTTTCAAACCGAAGAAGAGAATCAAACTCTTTCAATTTCTCTCTAAATCATCTATAATAGCCACATTGTTAGGGCAGGGACGAGGCAATCCATATAATTTGCGCGCCTGGACCGCTATGTACCGGAGTTACCGGTCTAGCGCCTCAAATAGAGGAAGAAAGGTAGAAAGAAACCAGGAGTGTCTTTCTAAGCAGTGCTCGCGGACGTGGTGAAATGGTAGACACGCAAGGTTTAGGACCTTGTGGCCTCAACAGCCGTGGGGGTTCAAGTCCCTTCGTCCGCACAAAAAAGGTCTAAACTATATGGCAACACAATCAACAATTACAAGACACGAAAATGGCGACATTACTCTCGCGATTGCTATCCCGTGGATTACGGTAAAAAAAATCCGGGAAGCTGTTTTGGACGAAATAGTTACGACTTCAGAAATTCAAGGATTTCGTAAAGGAAAAGCGCCGAGAGAGCTTGTAGAAAAACAGATAAATCCGCAGAAATTTCAGGAAGAAGTTTTAAGAAAAGTACTTCCTGAAGCCTATATCCAAGCAGTTGGGGAACACAAATTGCAGCCTTTGGTTAACCCTAAAATTCACGTTGATAAATTAGAAGAGGAAAAAGACTGGAAATTTGAAGCAACAACCTGCGAAATGCCCGAGATAAATCTGGGAATATATAAAGATGAGGTGAAGAAAATTACGGCAAAAAGTAAAATTATCATACCCGGAAAAAAACCGGAGGAGGTAAGTTTTGATGTGATTATGAATGCTATTTTATCTGTAGTAAAAATATCGGTGCCCCACATGCTTGTAGAGCAGGAAGTTGACAGGCTTCTCTCCCAAACGCTTGATGAAATTAAAAAACTGGGTTTAACACTCGACCAATATTTACAATCTACTAAAAAGTCCCCTGAACAGCTACGAAGCGAGTACGGACAAAAAGCAGAAAATGATATTAAAATTGAGTTAATCCTGCAGAAAATTGCGGAAACAGAAAAAATTACGGTTGAAGAAAAAGAAATTAGTGAAGCAATTGAAAAAGCAAAAGATGCAAAAGAAAAACAATATTTAGAAGGTAATAAATACATGCTCGCCAGTATCCTCCGGCAGCAAAAAACCCTTGATTTTCTTAAGAATCTGTGATATACCTTTCTCAAGGCGTTAAGGAGGCTGGTTTTATGGCAGGAAAGACCACACACACAAAAGTGGGTAAAACAAAAACACTGAACCCATTTGAGTCTTTGACAGAGACGATTACACAACCTTTTACCGACTTGGGAAAGGGTATACTTCATACTGCTCAAGACGAATTGAAAATATCTTCTCTTTTAGCTGTCGACCAAATTTTATCCACAGAACACAAAATTGAAGTGCGGGAACATAAAGACTTAGCCAAAGAGGGGGAAATTTTTAATGCAGGTAAAAAAATCGAAACAGCTCCGAAAGCGAAACGTATTGATGCTGCACCCGCGATGGAATATTTTAGCCAATTTAGTAATAAAGATATTATTCATTCGGGTGAACGTTTACAGTCAAGAGAGGCTCGTGAAATGGAGCAAACGATCCAAAACATTAAAGCAGAATTATTGCACTTAGTTTCCTCATCAAATGTAGTATTGCAGGCAGAATTTGCCCAAGTAGCAGTTGAACAGGCTCCCGTAAACCCGGGAAAATATCATCTTGGTTTCTTTGAATGGATTTTAGAGCTCATTAAACAAACTCGCATGAAAGTAGAAGACTCAGGTGCATGGATTGCGGCTGTCAGCAGCAAAAAAGGTAAAAAAGGGTATTGGAATATGTTTAAAAAACACGGAACGAGTTTTGGTCTGTCAAATGAACGGACTGTTGCTACACAAACCGGATAATATTTTGCCTCTTGTAAAATAACTGGCTAGTGTTCTACAATAAGAAAATAATGACAGTTGTAAATAAGTTTATTATTCGCCTTATTAACCATTTCTAGCGGGTTAATTTGCGTGAGTACCAAATTATCCCGCGAAAGCGGGTTTTTTTTATGATTTGGAAGGGGGGTGAATCTTATGAATGCAGAAAGAAGGGGAAATTATTCAGTATTACCAGTCATACGAATGGAATCTTGGCAGATGACAAGGGCCGTACTGCAAGCGGCAGGAGATGAGGTAGCCGAAAGAAGACCGGGACTGACCATGACGGATGCCCTGAAAGGTTTTAAGCCTGCTCCTGTTTGGGAAACAAGACATACAAAATGAGCAATTATCCAAACAAGGGAGGACATTAAGTTTTAATAAAAAATGACTTGGGTAAAAAAAGAGGAGGGATGGGTAATTTATAACCTGTGTTATAATTGCTAGATACGGGTTCTTATTCTAGTTAAATAAGATGTGGAGCTGTAGCTCAGCTGGTTAGAGCGTTTCATTGACATTGAAAAGGTCACAGGTTCGAATCCTGTTAGCTCCACAAATATTTCGCTTATAATCATTGAGATAGAACAGATGAATAGTCACTCCGACCATTTCACCGGAGATTGTGTTTATCAACTTTTAAGCAAATATCTACAAAATAAAAATCTTATCATGTATTGTTTAGCTTGACTGGGAAAGTTCTCCTGATATAATAAGTGCAAAGATGTTTCTTGAGAATGGGTCAAAGATAGTTCTGGGACCGGGTGTAAGAATGTTGAAAGACGGGGCAGTAGCTCAGGATATGGAATTTTGGTTGAGAAGAAAATCAAGAGAGCAGGACGACAAAGAAGCCCAAGAACGTATAAATATTTATTTACACAAGAAGAAACTGGACATCATACAAGCAAATACCTCAATTCAGTTGCCTAATCATACGAAAGTTTCTAAATAAGCATCAGTTCTCTTTTCTTAACCTCACATTTCTGCTATAGTACAGATAAACTTATGAATAACGATGTGTTATTAAACCTTCGCCATTCCAGCGCACATTTACTCGCAGCAGCAATACTGAAGCTTTGGCCCGGTACTCTGCGCGCCATAGGTCCGGCAATCGAGAACGGGTTTTATTATGATTTTGAATTTAAAAATCCTATTTCTGAAGACGATTTTCCTAAAATTGAACAGTCTATGCGGGAATTGCTAAAAACGTGGAAGGATTTTAAACAAAACGAAATTTCGCTGGAAGATGCAAAAAAACAATTTAAACATGAACCATACAAATTAGAGCTCATCGAAGAATTCAGCCACGATGGGCAGAAATTAACAACTTATATCTCTGGAGAATATACAGATCTTTGTAAAGGCGGACACGTCGATAATCCCGAAAAAGAGATCGGTGCATTTAAACTGCTCTCCCTTGCCGGAGCGTATTGGCGAGGATCTGAGAAAAATAAAATGCTGACCAGAATTTATGGTACCGCTTTCTCGACGAAGAAAGAATTGGATCAATATTTAGCTATGCTTGAAGAAGCAAAAAAGAGGGATCATAAAAAACTCGGACCGCAACTTGAATTATTTATGTTCCACGAAACAGCTCCGGGTATGCCGTATTGGCTACCAAAAGGCGTTACGCTGTATAACGAACTAATAAATTTCTGGAGAGAAGAACATAAAAAAAGGAATTACCTGGAAACTATTTCTCCGATTGTTAATAAAAAAGAATTATACGTCACATCAGGACATTTCGCACACTATTGGGAAGATATGTTTCACTTTGAAACAAAAGACGGCGAAGAATATGGATTAAAAGCTATGAATTGCCCAAATGCCATGGTGATTTTTGGAGCAAAAACCAGAAGCTATAAAGATTTACCATTACGATTTTCGGATACTGATACTCTTCATCGCAATGAGCGGTCAGGCACTCTGAACGGCCTTTTAAGAGTGCGGGAGTTTCGCCAGGACGATGCACATTGTTTTGTAACTGAAGATCAAATTAAAGAGGAATATGAACGTATCTTTGAAATCACTGAAAGATTTTATTCAATTTTTAATATGAGTTTCTCTTTCCGTTTAGGCACGAGGCCTGAAAATTACATGGGGGATATCGATTCGTGGAACAGAGCTGAAAAAGAGTTAAAAGAAATTTTGGAAATTTCAAAAAAACCCTATTCTATTTTAGAAGGTGATGGAGCATTTTATGGTCCAAAGGTTGATATTTTAATGAAAGATTCTATCGGCAGAAGTTGGCAGATGGGAACAATTCAATTAGATTTTCATCAACCAAAAAACTTTAATTTAAAATACACCGATGCAGATGGTAAAGAAAAAACACCAATTGCAATTCACCGCGTCATTTACGGATCACTTGAGCGCTTCATCGGAATTTTAATTGAACATACTGCCGGTGTCTTTCCACTTTGGCTCGCCCCGGTTCAATTTACCATTATTCCGATTGCCGATCGGCATAATGAATACGGAGAAAAGTTACTCGAAGAGTTACTGGGGAAAAACATTCGGGCAGAGATGGATACCCGTCCGGAACGGCTTCAGGCTAAAATTCGCGATGCTACTTTACAAAAGGTACCCTTCATGGGTATAATAGGGGACAGAGAAATCGAGAAAAAGACGATTTCTGTTCGTAGTCGAGAAGGGAAAGATTTGGGCAGTCTAGAAATTTCCCAACTGCTCGGGAAATTACAAGAAGAAATTGATAAAAAGACATAAACATAAACAAGAACAGAAACGGTTTTACCGGACTAATGAGCGTATTTTCGCGACTACGCTTCGAGTGCTGGACAGTACGGGTACGCAAGTCGGCATCATAACGAAAGCTGAAGCGCTGCAGATATCGCATCAACAAGGCTTGGATTTGGTTGAGATTGCTCCGACAGCGGAGCCGCCGGTTGCAAAAATTATCGATTTCAAAAAGTTTCTTTACCAGGAAGAGAAAAAGAAACGTGAGGAGAAAAGAAAGGCAAAAGTGTCCGAGACGAAGGAAATTCGGCTTGGACCTTTTATGTCTGATTATGATTTACAAACCATGGTCAGACGAGGGAGAGAATTTCTCGAAGACGGTGATAAAGTACGCTTAGTTTTAAAATTTAAAGGAAGACAAATTACGCATCCTGAGTTCGGACAGAGTGTTGTACGAAAAATTATTGAAGCTCTGGCGGACATTTCGAAAGTTGATCGGGAGGCGCATTTCGAAGGAAAACAGTTAATAGCATTGCTGTCAGCAGAAAGGAATAAAAAACATGAAAAAAAAGATCAAAGACTCAGTAGCAAAACGCTTCAAAGTAACGAAGACCGGTAAGGTAATGTTTGAACACCAGTACGGTAGTCATAAAAAACTGCATAAATCAGCCGGAAGACAAAGGAGACAAAAAGAACCGGGTATTCTTAGAGGAAAATTCGCAAAGAAAATCAAACAAATGCTAGGAGAAGCATAAAAAGAATTCAAAATTTAGAATTCAGAACTATAAATTAAATTCTGGATTTTGAACTATAAATTCTAAATTATAATTATGGTACGAGTGAAAAGAGGGATGGTTTCCCGAAGAAAACATAATAAATTATTAGGCCTTACGAAAGGTTATCGCGGCACGAAAAGTAAATTGACGAAGATGGCACATGAAGCATCAATTCATGCAGGCCAATACGCATTTCATGGACGGAAGCTGCGCAAACGTGATTTCAGATCTTTGTGGATAATCCGTATTGGTGAAGCTGCGAAAAGAGAAGGTCTGACTTACAGCGTTTTTATGGATAAGCTGAAAAAAGCTCATATCGAACTGGACCGAAAGATATTAAGTGATTTGGTGGTCAATGACCCCGAAGTGTTCAAGCAAATTGTTGAAAACGTAAAAACCGACAATTAATTATGTATTTACAAAGTTCACAGACATTATTCTTTTACTTTACTTCCCGCAAAGTCGGGAGGTTTGTTGGTGCATAAGCTGTACTAACCAGGAGTAAAATCCAAACAAGATCTCCCCAACGGGGAGGTTTTTTTGTGGTTAAACCATTCGTCTCCGTTAGTTGACGGATTTAGATGATGGTCGGATTTCTTAAAAAAACAAACGGGCCAATATTCCTATTCAAAAGGAAAGGTAAATAATGTATCATACGTATATGGATGAAGAGCTGATACAAATTAAAAACTCTGCAATACCGATGATTCTGGAAGCGAAGACTTTTTCGGAACTCGAGGAAATAAAGCTACAGTTTTTAGGCAGAAGCGGCGTTCTAACGCTTGCAGTCAAAAACATTAAAGATGTAGCAAAAGAAAAACGGCCTGAAATGGGAATTCTGATCAATGAGGTAAAAATGATCATTGAGGACGCAATTGATGAAAGAGCCAAAAATCTGAAAGAGGTAAAAAAACGTGAAACACACAAAAAACTCGACGTAACAGATCCGGGTATTCTACCACCTCTTGGTCATTTACATCCGGTGACGCAGGCAATTGAAGAAATCAGCAATATCTTTGCCGGAATTGGCTTTACCAGGCAGCGTTATCCTGAAATTGATTATGACTGGTACGCATTTGAAGCCTTGAATTTTCCTGAAAATCATCCGGCTCGAGATGATTGGGAGACGTTTTTTATCAAACAAGCTCCAGATCTGAAAAAGGGTCCGCTGGTTCTGACACCGCATACATCAAATGGACAAGTACGCGAAATGGAAAATAAAAAGCTCCCAATAAAAATGTTGAATATTGCCAAGTGCTACCGCCGGCAATCCGATGTTTCTCATACTCCTATGTTTCATCAATTTGAGACATTAGTAGTAGGAAAAGATATTTCTATTGTTCACCTTAAAGGTACTTTGGATTACTTTGTTAAATCTTATTTCGGACAAAATCGTAAAGCCAGAATCCGTCCGTATCATTTCCAGTTCACCGAACCGTCATTTGAAGTTGATATCTCTTGTGGGGTTTGTAATGGAGAAGGGTGTAAATTATGTAAAGCTGGTTGGTTAGAACTTGGAGGAGCCGGCATGGTACATCCGAATGTGTTAAAGGCTTGTAATATTGACCCGGATATATATTCTGGGTTTGCTTCTGGCTTCGGGGTTGAACGGGTGCTTATGATGCGGGAAGGAATTGAAATCGATGATCTACGGATATTATACGCAAATAAATTAGAATTTTTAGAGCAGTTCTGATATGAATATTAAAATACTTGATTCGTGGTTACGTGAATATTTAGAAACCAATGCGTCACCACAAGAAATTGCGAAGGAACTTTCTTTAACCAGCGTCTCGATTGAAAAAATTGAACAGTTCAAAAAAGATCATGTATACGACATTGAAATAACAACCAACCGGCCTGATTTGGCCGGCGTTAATGGCTTGGCCCGTGAAGCCGGTGCAGTTCTGATAAGGCAAGGAATAAGGGCTACCTACAAGCCGCTTCGATTTACTAAAGCAAAGACAGAGCATAAAAATGAACTGGCAATACAAATAGAAAGTAGCCTGGTCAATCGCGTCTGCGCGGTAGTAATGGAAGTGCAAATGGGTAAGTCGCCACAAATCATTCAAGATAGACTTGAAGCATCCGGAATTCGAAGTTTAAACAATCTGGTAGATATTACCAATTACGTCATGCGCACAACAGGACAGCCAACTCACGTGTTTGATTATGACAGACTAAAGGGTACAACTCTCAAAATACGTGAAGCAAAAAAAAGTGAAAAAATAACAACACTGGACAATAAAACATATACGCTGCTTGGCGGAGAAGTTGTGGCAGAAAATGAGCATGGAGAAATTGTGGATCTTCTCGCTGTCATGGGACTTGCAAACAGCGTCGTAACTGAAAAGACTAAACGGATTGTCTTTTTTGTTAACAATATCGACTCCGTCAGGGTTCGCAAAACTTCAATGAGTTTGGGAATTAGAACAGAAGCAGCACAATTGAACGAGAAGCACCTTGATCCAAATCTTTGTGAAACTGCTCTTTACTGCGGAATTCAGATGTATAAAGAACTTGCCCGGGGCAGAGTGACAAGTGAAATTATAGATATGTATCCTCATAAACCCGAAGAAAAACAGATATT
Source organism: Candidatus Levyibacteriota bacterium (assembly GCA_963790825.1). Classification (GTDB taxonomy): domain Bacteria; phylum Patescibacteriota; class Microgenomatia; order Levybacterales; family UBA12049; genus CAWBPM01. The sequence goes on from CAWBPM010000002.1 coordinate 453,450, forward strand.
TGTAAGTTTGCAAAAAATAAGCAGGGCTATCGGGGTAGCAATACCGGAAAAACAATCCATCGATATTTTAAGCGGACTGGGGTTCGGGGTTGAGCAAAAAGATGAAAAACTTTTTGTTTCCGTTCCGCCGTGGCGACTGTCTGATATAAGTCTTCCCGAAGATATTATTGAGGAGATTGCCCGAGTTTACGGCTATCATAACCTTCCCGGTGTTCTGCCGCTATTGAATACCTTTCAGATACAACAGCAAGAAAACAGTCCTTTTTATTGGGAACAACGGATAAAAAATGCCTTGAAATATTGGGGGTTTAGCGAAGTCTATGCCTATTCCATGGTTCCGGAAGTTCTTTATGAAGGACCGCTGGAAGAAGCCGTAACGATCGCTAATCCACTCAGTGAAGAATTTGTTTACATGCGTAAAACTTTGGTACCGAGCTTACTTCATATCATAAGCGAGAACAAAAAACGTGATATGATCCGTATTTTTGAAATTGCGAACGTTTATCATAAAAAAACACATCAATTACCAAAGGAGGTAAGAATGTTGGCCGGAGTTGTGAAGCATACGAAAAATTCATTTTTCCTGGTAAAGGGCTATATCGAGCAATTATTTCGTGATTTAGGTATTTCCGACTATTCGTTTAAACCGACCGATCAAGGCGGCGATGGTGCCGGCATTTTTATTGCAAACAACTTCCTGGGAGAGATTGAAATTCTCGACCAGGATTTGATTAACTTCGAGATTAATTTTGACCAGCTTTTACAATATGTTTCGCTTAGTAAAACGTATATTCCGCCCGGTAAATACCCACCGATTATTGAAGATATAGCATTAAATGCGCCGATTCAGATATTGACCGGAGATATTATTAAAGAAATTAGGAAACTAAGTAAGCTCATCTCGTCAGTCTCGCTTTTGGATCGTTTCGCTGATACCAGAACTTTTCATGTTGTCTACCAGGATTCGACTGGGAATTTAACCAATGAAGAAGTAAAAAATATTCATAACACTATTCTTCAATCTTTAAATAAAAAGTGGGGCATAAAGGAGAAGGGCTGAATTGTAGAATTTTTTGTATAGTAATTCCCGGAATATTATTTTAGCCTTATAAGTACCCCTTGCATTACTTAATTGATAGTGCTATATTAACTGAAATATAGTTTATGCCATTTAGAACAGAAGCTCATTCTGATCTAAGCCTTCAACAAAACGGAGGAAGCTATAATAGGGATCGTTTACCTCTTTCAGCTCATAAAGAACCCGAAACAAAAGACCCGACGTCCCAGGCAAAAGAACACCATCATCATACAAGAATAGAAGAAATCCTGGATTCGGCTATAGTAAAAATTGGGAAAACGCCGGACGATCCACAACCTGTAGCTGATGAAGCACAATCCGGACTCCAACTTATATTTCAAAATTTACGGGATCATCACAGAGTTCGGCAGGATAGACATGGAGATTTACTAAGTGGAGAGATAGAAGGAAGTGATGCGTTAGTAAAACCGGGCGGTCATACCGGTTTTGAAGTACACGGTAATATACTTAGGGTACATTCACAAAGCAGGGGTAGTAGTGGCGAGACAATAGAATCTGAGATAATAGGAGATATAGATATAGGATCTGTCGACTATGCTTCCGTGCAATACCGCTTTATTCACCCGACCGATCATGAATATAATAGATACTATCGCAAAAATATAAGATTTATAGAGGAGGGACTTAGGTCTCCCGAAATAGTTGATAGAGCAGAAGGCGGTGTAAGAAGTGGTATAAAAGCCAAAAATAATCACTATAGATTGACAAAATTATTCCATACTTATAGTGAAGAAGACATAGTTCCCGGGGAAATTTTTCCCGGGAGAATTGCAGAAACTGCAGTTTTTAAGGAAAAAAGTGCAACTACAAAAGAATTAGAAGAAAAACTTGCAGTTAATCCTGATAAATTAGCTAATGATAAAGAAAGAATGGGTTATTTTCAAAATGTACTAGATTATATTTGTAGTATTAATAGGGATCTTGATGATCCAAAAAAGATACCCTTTATTGAGGATTATGCGGATGCTATTGGTTTACATAAACCTAAAGATGGTGAACTTGAACCCGGATCTACTAAAAATGGTCTATTAGATAAACTGAGAGATGCCGGCTTTTACTCAATATCGCATAAAGGCGAAGTCCGCATTGTCTCTGAAGCGCAAATATCAAAACCGCAGGAAGATGACGAAGTTGTAGTTCTTTCTGCACAATATAATAGTGGTCGTGCTGCAGTATCCGTTTCGATTTTAGACCACATCCGAGATCACGAGGATAAGGATACAGTGATGGGAGTAAAAAGACGGTTAACTCGCCTTACACTTTCGACTCATAATCCAGCAATCAGGGGGAAAATGGGCATGTTTCTTAGCAGACAGGATTATTCTCTCCACAAAATCAAAGGCTGGGAGAGAGCGCTTGTTAACTTCAGAACCCAACATATTATTCCCCATCACAAAAGAAACTTTATAGACGAATTCGTGGATCCGACTGACCGCAACTGGAATACCGGGATGCACCCGTGGCCGGCAGCATCTATGGATGACAGCGCCGCAGGATTTATTACGGATGAAGAAAGAACTCGTATAGATGAAACATATAAAGCTAAAGATAAACATACTATTGCTTCTAAGGCAGGAATTTATAACAATAAAAATCTAATTGATAAAACAAGAGCTACAACTGCTTTATTAAAAGGACTCACTTTTCGCCGCCCATAAAATTACACAATCTAACTAACTAATTGCACAATCTCAGGATCAACTAAGCAACAAGATATAATGGATTTTATTTTACTGACTTGATGTGGGTGTTGGAGTCGGAGTATCCGTTGGGCTACTGCTCCCGGGAGTTGGAGTCGGCGTATCTCCGTGTTCCCAATATTTTAATTCGTCCGGCGGATTCCACAAATCGTCTCCTTTATGATTTTGCTGTATCCACGCATCAATTCCCGTTTGCCAACGGTTTTGTCCATCAGTTGAAACCGGATCATCTTCATGGAAAACCAAATAATTCTTTCCATCTTTACTTTGATAAATCGCTGATTCCGCTGTCGGCTCGGTTCCTTTGATGAAATATTCTGCGCGAGTCGGCTGCCCGGCATGTGGCAGCCCGCCGGCAAAGGCATCGATTTGCAAAGCGTTTACATCATCGGGCTTTTTTTCCTGTTCATCCGGTTTCCCTTTCAGAACATAACTCATAATCATATTCCAGATTGGCGAGGCGCCGGTTTCGCCGGATGAAATGATCGGGTTCATCGGTGAATTGTCATTATTTCCCACCCATACACCAACGACATATGACGGGCTGTAGCCGATTGTCCAGTTATCGCGTTTTTCATCAGTTGTTCCGGTTTTCACGGAAACTGTTTTACCCGAAACGACAAGCCATGAGTTTGTCCCGAACTCCATTGAACGGGCATTGTTGTCTGACAGAATATGCGAAATAAGGAAGCTGACATCTTCAGGGAGAACCCGGTTACCTTGGGTATTCTGATGTTGATATAATATATTTCCTTGTCCATCGCTGACTTTTAAGATTGATACCGGATCCTGACGAACACCTGCATTTGCGAACACTCCATACGCAGTTGTTTCGTCGAGAAGAGATGTCTCGCGTCCTCCAAGAACAAGTGACATGCCGACGCTGGCGAGATTTTGCGAAGTTGGCTGCCAGTTACTTATTCCCATATTGTATGCTTGTTGCATGACGGACTCAATGCCGACACGCGCCAGCATTTTTACTGCCGGAATATTCATAGAATTTCCTAGAGCAAATCGAAGCTGTATCGGTCCATGAAATTTACCATCATAATTTACCGGAATGTAGTCAGGATCTGAATCTTTTGTTTTAAAATTCGTCTGTACATCCATAACCATCGTAGCCGGTGTATATCCTTTTTCAAATGCGACCGCGTACATGACGGGTTTTAGTGATGATCCGGGCTGTCTGGTTTGAGAAATAGCGACATTAAAGTTGCCGTCATTTGCGGTATCGAAATAATCCTTGCTCCCGACCATTGCCAAAATTTCGCCGGTTTTAGGATCGGTAACAATTGCCGCGCCGTTACTGACATGATAATTTTTCAAACCATCTACCTGACTTTTTACGATATCTTCCGCGTGTTTTTGGATGTTATAATCAAGCGTAGTCGTTACCTGGAGTCCTCCGGTTTCTACCATTTGTTCGCCAAACTGCTTGGCAAGAAGTTCTTTCACGTACATTACAAAGTGCGGGGCTTTTATAGAAATGTCTTGCTGGCTAAATTCGTAATTAGAAATTTCTTTATAAGCAGCGTCACTTTGTTTTTGTGTAATATAATTATCACTTACCATTTGTACCAGTACTGCCTGTAAGCGATCAAGGTAATACTTGTGTCCGCTGAAAGGAGAATAAATACTTGGGTCCTGCGGAAGACCAGACAGAAATGCTGATTGGGCTAAATCTAAATTTTTTACGTCTTTGCCAAAATAGTCTTGCGCCGCAGCCTCTACGCCGATATTGGCACCGCCATAGCCGATATTGTTCAAATACATTTCTAAAATTTGATTTTTAGTATAAACCTGATTTATCTGAATTGATAAAATTAATTCTTTAATTTTTCGCGGTAAACTTCGCTCGTTTGTTAAAAGCACATTCTTAACCAGCTGCTGACTGATAGTAGATCCGCCGGCTAATCCTCGACCTAACAGGACATTTTTAAATACCCTAAGATATGCGACAGGCGAAAAGCCGCTATTCTTATAAAAGTCCTTATCTTCAATCGCGATGGTTCCTTCCTGAAGATATTTAGGAATTTGATCAAGCTTGACATACGTTCTGTTTTCGTTCTGGTAAACAGAATAAAGAAGAACGCCGCTACGATCATAGATACGGGTTGCATCTTTATATTTTGAGTATACTAATTTACCCGGAGCCGGCAAATCACGGCTATACCAAAGAAAAAGCAAAGGAATAAGAATAACAAGACCAATAAGTCCAAAAAAAATATATTTGGAAATTCGGCTGAGAAGAAAAATATTCCGAAGCTTCTGTGAATTAAATACTGTTCTATTTCGTCTGCGCCGTGAACGTTTCTGGTTATAATCAACCATAATAGCTCCTGTATTATAGCAAATTATGAAGTATCAAACATCAAATCCTAAAAAATATGCTATACTCAACTCATGGATAAAATAGAAGAATTACTAACCCGGGGAGTAGCAAACATCATTCCCGGTAAAGATGCATTAGTAAAGCTGCTTGAGACCGGGAAAAAATTAAATATTTATTTAGGTATTGACCCGACCAGTATACATATTCATCTGGGACACGCATTCAATCTACGGAAACTGCAACAATTTACCAATCTTGGGCACAATGTAACGTTTCTTATCGGAGATTTTACCGCACTCATTGGCGATACGTCTGATAAAGACACGGAACGCCCGATACTAACGAGTGAGCAAATTCATGCAAACTTTCAAACCTATAAAAAACAGGCGGAAAAGCTGCTCGATTTTTCCCAGGTTAGAATTGTTCATAACAGTGAGTGGCTGAGAAAATTGACATTTGAAGAAATTATCAAATTAACCCAACATTTCGCAGTTGGTGATTTTGTCGGCCGAGAACTTATCCGTAAAAGACTTCTGGAAAACAAGCGCGTCGGACTTCACGAAATGTTGTATCCGATAATGCAGGGCTATGACAGCTATCATATGGATACCGATATACAAATAGGCGGAACTGACCAAACATTTAATATGCAAGCCGGAAGAACGCTGCAGAAAGATTTACGGGGTAAGGATTCGTCCGTCATAACAAGTAAATTTTTGCCGGGAACAGACGGACGAAAGATGAGTAAATCCTGGGGAAACGCAATCTGGCTTGACGACAGTCCGTCTGACATTTATACCAAGGTTATGGCAATCAGAGATGAACTTATAATTCAGTATTTTACTCTGGCAACCAATCTCCCACTTGTTGAGATCAAGGAGCTTGAACAAAGATTAGATAACAATGAGGAACACCCCATGCAAGCGAAGAAAAAACTTGCAGCGACGATCGTTGAAGAATTGCATAGTAAGACAGAAGCTGAAAAAGCAGCTCAGGATTTCCAAAAAATTGTGCAAAAAAAAGAATTTCCCTCCGAGATTCCGATTATACCGATTCATATTCAGGGAAATTTTTCATTTCCGGATGGACTCGTCATCTTACAATTGGCAGAGAGTATCTCGGAGGCGAAAAGGCTTATTGAACAGGGAGGGGTGACGCTTGACGGAGAAAAAATTAGCGATCCCCACTCTCCATTCACTCCGAAAAACGGATCGATCTTAAAGGTTGGGAAACGGAAAATTGTCAAACTTCAGGTAGAATAGTATAATTATTGCATATGGATTTCGTGAGAAAGCATGAAAAGGTTTTTAAGGTAGTGATGATTATCGCCATCATTTCTTTAATTCTTCTTTCATTCCTTCCCTATTTAGCCATACTCTAAGCGAAATTCGATGCTTATGGATTTGTCAACCCCTATTCAAGACGCAGGAAGAATATATAAAGCCTATTCGTCCCGTTTGGAAAAATTGGGCATTTTAACTCTCTTCGATTTTCTTTATTTCATCCCGACTCGTTACGAAGATTATTCTCTTGTTTCTCGAATAGGACAGGTTCAGGCCGGAGAAGTGGTAACGCTCAGGGGACAAGTGCTGGAGATAAAAAATGAATATACCCGGAATTTTAAAAAGCTGCAGAAAGCAGTCATTGCCGATAAATCGGGAAGCATCGAAATTATCTGGTTTAATCAGCCGTTCCTCATCAAATATATTCACGTCAATGATACGCTTTCCGTATCCGGACGAGTTGATTTTTACAGGTCAAAACTTATGTTACAGTCTCCGGATTATGAGGTACTTACTCAAAATAGTATAAACATTCACACCGGCAGATTAGTACCCGTCTATCACGAAACAAAAGGCGTTACGTCGAAATGGATCCGACGGCAAATCTATAAATTACTGGGTGAGTACAAAAATGACCTGACAGAGTTTCTTCCCGATAGGCTGATTAAAGAAAATCATTTTATGGAGTTGGGGCGGGCAATTGAAACTGTTCATTTTCCCGAAAACTACAGCGAAGCGCTTATGGCAAAGGAACGATTGGCATTTGACGAATTATTTTTACTCCAGCTGAGAGGTCAGGAAAGACGTTTTGAGTGGAATAAAAATATGCTGGGAAAAATGTTTCAGATTACTAAATATCAACCAGAGCTAGAAAAACTCATCTCATCTCTGCCTTTTACGCTTACCCAAGCGCAGCAGCTGGCACTTAAGGAAATAACTAGTGACCTCGGGAGGAAAACTCCTATGAACCGTCTTCTCCAGGGAGATGTGGGATCAGGAAAAACAATTGTTTCAGCAATTGCAATGTATCTGGCGTTTTTAAACGGTTTTCAATCTACGCTTATGGCGCCGACTGAAATTCTGGCCCAGCAACACTTCGCGACAATTTCTAAATTACTCTTACCGTTTGGCGTAAAAGTCGATTTAGTCACCGGAAGCAAAAAATTGGTACGAGGTACGAATTACGAAGTACAAGGTACGGAAAAATCCCGTAATTCTAAATTCTTAATTCGTAATTCTGATGTCGAATTCGACATCCTTGTCGGCACTCACGCTGTTTTATCTGAAAAAATTAAATTTCAAAACCTCGGTCTCGTCATCATCGATGAGCAGCAGCGCTTCGGTGTCCGGCAGCGAGGAATAATCCGTAGTAAAGGACAAAATCCGCATCTTTTAACCATGACCGCAACCCCTATTCCTCGAACTGTTGCGCTTACAATGTATGGTGATTTGGATTTATCCTATCTTTTCGAAATGCCCAGGGGGAGAAAGATTGTCAAAACCTGGCTGGTACCTGAAGAAAAACGGGACGGAGCATATGATTGGATCCGTAAGCAAATTCTGACTCATAATTCGCAGGCATTTATTATTTGTCCATTTATTGATGAGTCGGAAAGTATGCAAACAGTAAAAGCAGCAAGTATTGAGTTTGAACGGTTACGAAAAGATGTTTTTCCTGACCTAAAACTCGGTTTACTTCATGGTAAATTAAAAGCAAAAGAGAAAAATAGCGTACTTACGGATTTTAAAGACAAAAAATTTCATATTCTGGTTGCGACACCGGTCGTTGAAGTAGGAATTGATATAGCAAATGCCACAATTATTATGATTGAAGCTTCAGAACGATTTGGACTATCACAACTGCATCAGCTTCGCGGACGCGTCGGCAGGGGAGATAAGCAGTCATATTGTCTGCTGTTTACCCAGTCAAACAACACGTCAACGCTTACCCGTCTTCAGGCAATGGAAAAAAGTAATATCGGTTCAGAGTTAGCTGAGCTTGATCTGAAACTCCGCGGTCCGGGAGATATTTATGGAACTACCCAACACGGTTTGCCGAGGTTAAAGGTAGCAAACTTCTCCGATTTTCCTCTTATCCAGAAGGCAAAAGATAGCGCGGCTTTTATTTTTCCTAGGCTGTCTTCGTATCCAAAGTTGGTAGAGAAAATTGAAAAACTGGAAATTACCGATATAACTCCTGACTGATTTTTTTATTAATTGTATGTTTGAGGGTTTGCGATTTGACTTCGTAAGATAAGATTGAGAAGCTGTACACTTTTTTCCAGAGCTGACGCCAGAATCTGTCCGTCACCTATTCCTATGGTAACTGAGATATGAAATGTTCCGCGCGCATCTTCTCTCCAATTCCAATGCGTCTCACCGTCATAAACCACATCCTCGTACCCCGCAGCCACCTTCTCAAGAAACAGATATTCCAAAAGTATATGCTCAAATAAATGTCCTACCTCAGTCGCTCTGACCTCTTTTTCGAAAGGAAATTTATCGTCATTAAAACATTTTCCACCGTAGACTCCGGGCAGTAATTTTTTTAAAATATCGTGTGTCTGGGGAATGCCGGATGTATTTACAATAGGAATAAAAAGTCTCATGGTAATCGTTAATTGAGAGATATTCTGAATAATATTTAAGGTGTAAAAATCAGATTCAACAATTTGCGGAGCAAGCATTAGATTCGGCATAATATTTACCTGATTCTTACTGATTTCTTTCGCGATACTTACTTAGAATAAGGGAAGGAGGAGAGAATGTCAAGGTGAACAATAATAGTAATCAAATATCAATATTATGCCTAAGGACGTGGGAATTTCCTGATGAGCTTTCTGTAAATTAAAAATAGAAATTCTAAAAAATCTAATTTTTGTTTAAACATTTACTAATTTAAGATACGGGATGTTGACAAAAATATGATAGGTGGAGTAATATAGCAAGCTACTTCTTTCTTAACCATTTATATAAAGGTTATTGCAAGAAATGGGCAAATAAAGTACAATATATAGGTTAGAAAGAGAAAAAACTATGCCGCATGAACCAAAGAAAAGACATTCACGTGCCAGACAGGGAAAAAGACGGGCTGCAATTAAATTAACTCTAGAGCAAGTTACAATTTGTCCAAACTGCGCTGCATCTCATACAAGTCACACAGTTTGTCCGAATTGCGGATTTTATAAAGGAAAGCAGGTATTAGCTGTAAAAAAACCAGCTGACCTCAAAACAGAATGAAAACCCCGGATGATCCCAGACATAAAAAACGGCAAGAATTAGTACAAGAATTATTTAAACGGGAATTTCATCGTCAGCGAATAAGTGTAAAAGCACAGGAAATTTTTGCAGAAATTGAAAAAATAGATAGGCAAATTGAGAAGGCTGCCTCCGAATATCCGATTGATAAAATTAATAAGGTTGATCTCGCGGTTTTGCGTTTGGCAATTTTTGAACTTTTAATTGAGAAAAAAGTACCCAAAAACGTCGTAGTCGATGAGGCAGTCGAGCTGGCAAAAGAGTTTGGCAATGACACAAGTCCTTCTTTTATTAATGGCGCTTTGGGGAAAATAATGAATTATGAAAAAACTTCCTAAATTTAAAAATCAAAAATTATTTGAACAAGCCTTTACTCATCGTTCGTTTTTAAACGAGACCAGGGAAAACACCCAGTCAAATGAGAGGCTTGAGTTTCTGGGAGACAGTATTCTGTCTTTTATCGTTTCCAACCATTTATACAATGAATATCCTGTTTTTAATGAAGGCGTTCTGACTAATCTCAGATCACTTCTGGTAAATACGAAAAGTCTCGCAAATTTGGCAAAAGAGTTAAAATTTGGCCAATACCTGAGGCTTTCAAAAGGCGAGGAAGAATCAAAAGGCCGGGAAAATGAATCGCTTCTCGCAAATGCGTTTGAGGCACATCTGGGAGCTTTGTATCTGGACCAGGGAATAGGTGCAGCTACCTCTTTTCTGCAGGATATTTTGTTTCCTAAAATTGAAGGATACGTAAAAAATAAAGCATTTAAGGACCCGAAAAGCTTACTCCAGGAATACGTTCAATCGAAAAAACACAATTCGCCCGTTTACAAAGTACTTCGCGAAGAAGGACCACCGCACGCGAAGATTTTTACCATCGGTGTATTCATAGGAGACAGTCTGATCGGCGAAGGGAATGGTAAATCCAAACAAGAAGCTGAGGAGAGAGCTGCCAAGCAAGCTTTGAGCCAATTAAGAGCCATAAAGTAGACATAAACCCTGCAGTAGTAAAATTATACACAGAATAAGCAAACTTCTTAGCCTGAATCATTAGCTGGAATACAGCTCTTGAGAAACTGAGGCGAGTTTGCTACAATGTACATATTATGTCTTTAGTTATACGCTTAAAAAGAATGGGACGCAAAGGAGAACGTAAGTTCCGTATTGTCGTGCAAGAAAAACGCAGCCGTAGAGATGGTGAAGGTGTGGATTTATTAGGTTTTTATGAAATGGGACCAAAAGGCAAAAAGCAAATAAATAAAGATAGATTTAACTATTGGGTGTCCAAAGGCGCCAAGCCAAGTGCTACTGTTGCAAAATTAGTTTAGTTATGAAAGATACACTCCATTATATCGTTTCCTCTATCGTTGAAAATCCGGATGCAGTACAAGTTTCCGAAGAAGAAGTAGATGGAATTGTTAACTTTACAGTGACAGTGGCGAAAGAAGATATGGGGAAAGTAATTGGTAAAGAAGGGAAAGTTATTAGAAGCATTAGAAATGTAATGAAGATTAAAGCCATGAAAGAAAATAAAAAAATTAATATAACTCTTTCCGAAGTACCCCAAGAATAAATTTTCTCCAAATTTTTAATAAAAACTGTATATGCTACAATAATTCTATGAAGATTACGATTCTTACTCTGTTTCCGGAAATGTTTCAAGGTCCATTTGACCTGTCAATTATAAAAAGAGCGAAAGAGAAAAAACTTATCGAGATAGATCTGATTAATATCAGGGATTTTGGTATCGGGAAACATAAATCGGTCGATGACACACCATACGGCGGAGGTGTCGGTATGATTATGCGGATCGACGTACTGCATACGGCGATAGAGCAGGTTCTTAGCAAAAATACTCAGAAGAAGAATAGAATTGTTCTTATGTCGGCTGCCGGGAAGCCGTTTCATCAAGCAAAAGCAAAGGAACTTTCAATGTATGATCATCTAATTCTTATCTGCGGACATTATGAAGGTGTCGACGAGCGGATACTCGCATTTATTGATGAGGAGATTTCAATCGGAGACTTCGTGTCGACAGGGGGGGAACTTCCGGCAATGCTTATTACTGATGCGGTAACACGTTTACTCCCCGGGGTTATTTCCGAAGGAGCAACGGAATCTGAATCGTTCTCAGAAACTGCTGGTGGTAAAGAACAAACTAAGCAGAAATTGCTGGTAGAACATCCACAGTATACAAATCCAAGAGAATACCGCAGTCTATCAGTGCCGGATGTACTCGTTTCCGGAAATCATAAAATGATTGCAAAGTGGCGAGAAGAGGAAGCCAAGAAAAAAACCAGCCGTAACCGTCCGGATATAAGTAAGTAAAGCTTCACAACCTTTGATTATAATATCAAATATTTGCAAAAGGTGGAGAGAAGAATAAATTAGAAAGGCGAATTGAAAGAACTTGACGACGTAGACATTGGATTTACAATATACTCACTGCCAGACTGCCAGGATCTGAGGTTAGTCAGTAAAGATTGGCTCGTTTTACTCAGGGGTTGAATCGGTTGGGTATCATCTATGTTTATAACAGGGAGAGGTTTATAATAAAATGCCAGGTTGATTGTCGTAACTTTATCGATAATTTCAGTTTTGACAACCTCAGCAAGCGGCAACTTCTTTTGAATCTCCTCTGTAAACTTTTGAATCTGAGAAAGTGTGTTGTTACTGATAGAAAGCGACACATCTATTGGTGATTGGTTTTTTTGTGAAAGGGATGTAGATGAGGAGACATTACCCACACGAATTGTATAGTCGTCAATCATTACTCCGGAGGCAAGGGCCGCATCGGAAATTGCCTGTATAATTCCCGAAGGATCGCGGTCTATTGGAAGTGCTAAGTAGGCTGTAGCCAAATTATCATCAAGTTCAGATGTATTAATTGTTGTAATGTATGATAAATTATTTTGTATCGTAGCGATTTTTGAACGCTCTACCGCTGTTTCATTTTCAATAGAGAAAAGCTTATTAATTTGGGGAATAAGCAGAAGTCCTACGATAAATAAACAAACAATAATTACTCCAAGATATATCGATAGCGAGTAATAATCAGAGTTTCTGAAGCGGTAATAGTATAGCCTGATTGTTTTTTCATCTATTTTTATTGTCATAATACTATATCAACAGAACAGACATACTTGGATGTATCTGTTTCCAAAGATAATCCGTCAAGAGACATTGTAGTAAAGTCATCGCGCTTACTAAATTCAGACTCTAAAGCAGTGACATACGAATCAATTGCCGAAAGTGACGGGGAAGAAATTCTGACTAGAACAACATTTTTATCTAGTGAAAGCGATTCGATTGTTACCCCCTGTGATTTTTGGGGTTGTAGCAAATTGAGAATTTGATCTTGGGAACCACGTTTTTTCAGAATAGCGTTAATAGCAACCAAGCGTTCTTTAGTCATCTCGAGTTTCAAAACTTTTGGATCAAATTGTGTCATTTGAAAAGTTAATGTGTTTTCAGTTTTTCTCATCCCTGACAAGGGAGAGAATAAAATAAAAATAAAAAGCATTACCGCAGAGATAGAAACGAAAAAAAGAAAACTGATTGAAACGAGTCTTAGGATAAAGATTCTCTTTTTCAGTTTTTCATTTGCCGTACTCTTTTTATCAATAAGTAGATTTATCTCACTTTTCATAATCCTTTAATGCAAGTCCTGTCGCAACAGTGTAAATAGGAGATTCATTCTCCAGGTCTTTAGGGACATTTCCGATCGCTCGTACTTTCCAGGGATTTACAACAATTGTTTCGACGTCGACATTTTGCACGAAAAATAAATCAATTCCCGGAAGTTTTGCAGTTCCTCCGGCTAAGAGTATCTGACTGATCGGTAAATCGTTTTTATATTTTTCATTGTAAAATGTAATTGCTTTTTTTACCTCGGAAAGAATAGACTTCAGTATTGGTTCAATTGCTTTACCAATTTTAGCACCTAAATTTTGGTCAGAGATGCCATAGGTTCTTTTATATTGTTCTGCCTGATCTATCGTAAAAGCAAAATCTGTGGCAATTGCCCTGTTCATCGCGACTCCGCCCACCGGAATAGAATAGGTAAAGACAATAATACCTTTCTGTGTGATTGAAAGAGAGGTACTTAAGGCTCCAATAGTCAAAATAAGTGCTGTTGGGGAAGTGTTAGTTACGCCGATTGCGCGTACTACTGAAATCATTTCTGTCTCAATAGAAAGAAGGGATACTCCTGCAAGTTCCAGGACGTGCTGGTATTTCTGAATCAGATGTGTCGGCGCACCGACAAGTAGTACCTGCATCTTTGCTGCTTCTTCGTTGCTTTCAGGACGACGTAGGATTTGATGAGCAAGTGTGATTGTTGACAGCGGAGCCGGGATATACTGTTCCGCTTCCCAATAAACAGCATTTTCCAATTCTTTGTCAGATAATTTTGGGATGTCTAAAACCTTGATATATACCTGGTCATCTGAAAGAGCAATATGAGCATAATTCGTAGTAATTCCGGCATCTATAATGAGTTTCTGGATAGCCTGCGCCATTTGTTCTTGGTCAAAAGGGGATTCTGACCACATCCCCCTTGGCGGAGTAGGACTGCTTAAACACGAACGAAGTATTAGGTTTTCTTTTGCCTTACCCAACCATACTACTTTTATTAAAGTTGTCCCGATGTCCAGACCGAATGCGTCAGTATCTTTCATGATGATTTTGCTACAAAAAGTGAAAATGGAAAAAATTCAGTTGGCAGTTGTGGATATCCTTTATAAACTTTCAATTGACGCACTGTATCTCCTGAAGTACCGGTGGAAGATATAACCTGTCCTTGTGATGGCAGAAAGGAATCTCCCTTTACCGCCATTACTGTCCCACTATAGAGAGGGATAACACGAGCAAGAAGACCACTATTTACCGGAATAGTTGTACTATTTTCAAATGCTATTCCACCGATGGTATTACCACCGGAAACTGAAGAAAAATTATTAGCTGCCCGACGTGCTCCGCATGGGTCGACTGCGAAATGGCTTACAGTAGGTGACGCTTTATCCCCGGACAGCAAAACTACCTCTATGGCAGTTTCTGTATTGGTCGCAGGATCTAAACTGCAAACATCGGAGGATGATCCCCAATAGATTGTCAAATTACCCGACCATGGATTAAGATAGGTTGGATATGTACTAAGCCATATATCAAACCCCTCGTCTTTATTAACAATTGTTCCGTTATTCAGCAGCAATTCTGCTCCTGCCACCGGATTCACCGAAGTAGCGTACGAAGAATTATTCGCAAATGTGCCGGCAGTTGACGTATTACTTTTTATTACCTGTTCCGCTCCCGCTTCGGCCGCCGAAAGCGCCCGTTCCGAATTTACCTCTTCTGTTGAGGTATGAAGATTCGTTAAGCTTGTCGTTGCTACCGATAAACCGATTGTTAATGATACTACCATAGCCAAAACAACCAGGAGAAGAATCTGTCCATTTTCAAAATATTTGTCGTATGTCATATAGCGACTACTAATATCGTAACAACCGCGCTTGCAACCTGTCAACTCCAACCTAATTTTCTTCTCGGTTACTGACCAAAATTCCGGAGTGAAACCGAGGTTTGAAAGGGAATAGTAGCATTATTTTCAGGTAAATTGCTGGTAGTTTTGCTGGATAAACTAAAAGAAAGACCGATATCGGGAGGAGCTGTTACAGTAATCTGAGTACAAGTAAATGAACAGGAAGAGAGCACTACTGTTCCGGTATTAATAAGAGAAACTGTCGACGCAGCTGTTGTCTCGGTAATAGCAGGCCCTGGACCTACACAGCTATATGTCGTATCAATGCCGGTAGATGTTGTAATTCGCAGGAAATTATATTGATTAGACCCTGTGGCTGTACAATCCGTAGTATAGGTAATATTATTGTTACTTACCCCGGCGAAACCCGAGGCGAAACGCACTGTTTTTATTATCTGAGCTATAGCATAATCACCATTTTGGCGAACTACAGTCAAGGTATTTACCTTGGTGGCAGTACGAAGAGACGCGAAATAGATTCCGCTCACGATTGCGCTGACAAAAACCATAATTCCCAATACTACAAGTACCTCAATAAGCGTAAATCCTTTATTTATTTTATTTTTCATGGTGCGGGTGCTGCTGTAAAATTAGATAAACATGTTGTCAGATTAACACTATGGCAGTATGGATTACTTACATCGCGGCATTTCCCATCACTCCATGAAACTCCTACATTTACTTGGGTAATTCCGCTGCAGCCCGTCGGATCGATCTTTACTTTACGGATAAAATTATCAACATTTGGCGTAGTACAGCTGCTTACCAGCGTCGGATCATTTTTATTTAAGCAATAGGTGCCGCTAAAACTGGAAAATGAGCTGTAATTACTGTCGCGAAGATTTCGCATAGTTTCAATTCCTTCCTGCGCATATTGCTCTGCCAGATTTTGGTTTTTACTAAATTCCGCGTTTTGCAGACTGTTAATAACCAGCGTCGTAACTGCCGTCATTATAATAACTGCTATTGCCAGACCTATAACCACCTCGATAAGGCTTTGTCCTTTCATATAGCTATACATTCTATTAATTCGCTGTTGGATTGCCATTGCTATCAATGTTGATCGTTTTAGAACTTCCAAATCCCTGTAGTATAATCTTATTACTGCCCACTATCGTAATTACACTACTGAAAACAGGAAAGGTAAGTGAGGAGGATACTGAGGTAAAGGTAATACCATTCGGAAGTGAACTAATTTGTAAATGGACCGGAGTATCACAATTCGCATCCAGCTCAAATGTAACGGGTGGAGATATCTTAACCGTATAGTTTACCAATTGTCCTGAGCAGATGGTAGGCTTTACTTGTGATTGCGCATCGGATTTGGCAGTTTGCAGCATGGTCACGATGTCGCGAGTACTTTCCTGAATTGATTGATAATTTTTATAACTAATGACATTAGGAATTGTTATGCTGAGAAATATTGCACTAATTGCCATTACCAATAATAACTCGACCAGTGAAAATGCACATTCCGTTATTTTCAAAGTAAGGATATAACGCTTATAGAAATTTCTCATCATAATTAGGGATTGGTATAGGTTTTTGAAGCACCAGTAGTACAAGCCGACTGGGTGGTAGCATCTTTATCAGGATCGCTTGTATATT
This sequence comes from Candidatus Levyibacteriota bacterium, assembly GCA_963790825.1. Lineage (GTDB taxonomy): Bacteria > Patescibacteriota > Microgenomatia > Levybacterales > UBA12049 > CAWBPM01. Next base: position 470,269 of record CAWBPM010000002.1, read on the forward strand.
CCAGACAAGCGAAAATACTGTATGTCGTTCCCGTACTGCTATAGCCATAAATACCTCCGGTTTTCGGATCACAGGGAATATTCTGCATATAGGTAACGCTGTTATAAGTCAATGTTTTATTGGCGCCGCATGACGACGGAAATTGACCGGCAGGAGCACTTGACGTCGGGTAGGAACCGGCGTCTGCACGATACTGTTCGAGGACTGCTTGAATTTTCAGCATATCTGTTTTACGCTCCGCATCTCTGGCTTTTTGCATCTCTGCTACCGGATTAATAAGGATATAGACACTGGTAGCTAAAACGCTCATCACGCCAATGACTACCAAAAGCTCAACTAATGTAAAACCACGTTCTTGACGCATACCTCTACTCTTCTTAAGCGTAACATATAACAAATACCTTGTCCATTAAAAAGGCAGATGCAGCCAGAGTAATAAATTCTTAAGGATTAGATCACTCCAAAAAACATTCAGAAATGTGCCGATTACTAAAAATGGGCCGAAAGGAATAGTCCCGCCCTTCAGTTTCTTTTTTTGAACCAGAACAAGAAGAAGAGAAACAACAGCTCCGACTACAAAAGCAATATAAATGGCGAAAAACGTCCCGGGAAATCCTAAAAGTATTCCCATAAAGAAGACAAATACTACGTCTCCGAAGCCGATTCCTTTCCCTTTTGTTATAATGAATAATAATAAAAAGCAAAAGAAAGCTCCTACGGCAGAAAGGATGTGATTAAATAGGAGTTGTGGAAAAAGAAAAAAGAACCATAAAAACACTAAGATACTTGCCGGAATAACAACCGTGAAAGGAATAATCCCATATTTAAGATCCGTGAAAAAAATGACAATCAAAGAAGAAATAATAAATAGATAATAAATAAGCTGCAGATCGAAAGAAGGGGAAGTGGATAGTCCCCCATAGTTATTCCAGACAATAAGTGCTGTTGTTAAAAATAGTATACCGGTAAGAAGTTCTATAGAAGGATAATAAAAACTCAGTTTTTTGTGGCAATACCGGCATTTGCCCGAAAGCATAATAAAGGAAATAAGGGGGATAAGATCATACCATTTAAGCTTTTTTTTACACAATTCGCAGTAAGATCTACCTAAAAGAATTGACTCCCCACGCGAAACTCTATCAACGATGACATTAAGAAAGCTACCGATAATTAAACCAAGAGGAAAAACTATGAATAAAAACAGATCCATAATTCTATTAAATCAGAAAAACAAAAAATTTACTAATTATTAAAGACTCTTAAAGATCGAGGACTAATTATTTCAAAGTAGTATCACCAGGCTGCGGTTCACCTGATGCAGGACAATCAACTCCAGTCCGTCCTGCTGCTGACGACCATGTTAAATATGCAGTACCGGAAGCGCATTTAGATTTTTCCGAGCTGGATTCTGCAGGAGTGTATACTACCGCTTCAGGTGTTGCATTAACGTTATAACAATATCCCCCTTGAGCATTAGTACAAGTAGGAGTAGTATAAGCAGGACCTGTCGGATTAGCAGGTATAATTTTTAATTCACCTGCTGTTTGTAGGGTGGTCACCCATGCAGCACCTACCGCAGGAAAGCTATTCTGTACAGTATAATACGCTTCAACAGCATGACCCAATTGATCGATAGTTGATAATCTCCCAGCATCTCTTCCTCTGGCAAGCTGCTCGGCCGGATTAATCGCAAGAAGCACTGCGGCTGCCAATACGCCTAAAATCGCTATTACTACCAAAAGCTCAATAAGCGTGAAACCCCTGCGGTAATTTTGTGCTGGAGAAAACTTAATCATATATAATAAAATATACTGTACTATATTAGTAGAACAGACTTAAAGCTTCTTGTCAAGTATCTATTTTACTTTAGTTTTATTTTAAGTGTGGATAAGGCCGACTTCTTTACCGTTATGCTCGTGTGACACATTGTAAGCTCGCATTGCCTCTTCGCTAAAAACCGGCAGGGTAAAGGCAAAGATAGCTCCTTTTCCTTTTCCTTGCGAAGAAACTGAAATCGTTCCTGAGTGGAGTTCAATAATTGATTTCGAAATATAAAGCCCGAGTCCTGTTCCCTGAACGCTTGATTGATTTGACGTATAGGACCCCTCAACTAATCCGAATTTCTGAAACAACTTCGGAATATCAATAGGGTCAATTCCTACACCCGTATCACTAATTTCTGTCCGAACCATATTATCAACGTGCCGGAAACTGATACCGATTCTTCCGCCGCGGGATGTAAATTTCAAAGAATTTCCAATCAGATTAAAAAATACTTCTTTTAGTTTATCGGCGTCTCCCAGAATAACCGGCGAGAAATCGGCAGTATATAACATTACTTCGACTCCTAATTCTTTCGCATGAGACAAAACGTCACTCAATACCTCACTTGCCATCTTATCGAGAAGTACTTTACCCATCGCCACCGTTAACCTGCCTGATTCGATACGCGAAACATTCAGCATGTCATTTACGAGTTTAATGAGTCTGTCCGTTGACTGATATGCACGGTCCAAATACCACTTTTGCTTTTCAGTGAGGTGGCCGCCTCTTCCATCCAGAGTCATCCATAAATATGACTTAATCGCTGTCATAGGCGTACGCAGCTCATGCGAAGCCACAGACACAAATTCAGATTTCAATTTATCCAGTACTTTTAATTGTTCGTTCTTATCCTGTACCTGTTTATACAAAAGCGCATTATCCATAGCAATCCCGATAACACCATGCAAGCGGCTTAACAAGTCTTTGTGATAGTCCGACAGTTCTTCAGTTGACTCATTAAGACAAATAATCATTCCGCCGATTACCTGACCTCGCACTAACAACGGATAAACAAACGACGTTTTTATATTTGCCTCCCGTTGAACTTGGTTAATCTCATCGATACTTTTCGCATCCAGCGATAAACCTTTAAAAAAGTCCGAAAGGTTGTCAGTTTTCTTGACTTCTTTATCGACTAACGCTTTAACCAATAAGTTATCTGTTTGTGATATTGATATATCTTTAAAAGTGTAAATCTTCTTAAGCATTGCCTCATGCATTTCATAAGTACTGTCAGTGAGATAAATCGACAAAACATGAATGGCTTTTGCTTCTTTAATCATGTAAATAGCCGAGATACTGAATTCTGCATCTTCTACCAGTACTTTAGTGACTTCTTTTGCAATCTCTATTGCGTCGGTTGCGGAAGAAAGTACTATTTCATCAATTTTTTGCAGAATTGAGAGCGTCTTATTTTTTTCCGCAAGTTCCATGTTCTTTTTATACATTTCCTGGGTAATATGTGTAATTTCATCATTTGCAGCGGGAGCCGTATTAACAGGACTCGGAGAATTGGGTTGTATTTTTTTTACCGGAGAGAAAAGTGAACGAAAGTTCATATATATTCAGTATACAGTAAAATTGTGAATTGCAAAATCCTAAACTAAAAGGGGAGGGAGCTGGTCTTGTAACGCAATAGCTTATGGAAGAGATATATAATTCTTAACTAATAGTTCAAAAAAACTTTTTATTTCCTGAGGCTGATAAATTTGACCGCCGGAAATTGGAATAATACGAAAATCCAACATATCATCAAAATATACTAACTGTTGTAAAAACAACCGCTCATCAAAGATACCTCCATATACTTTTTTAGTAAGACGAATAAGTTCGGGTAGCTCTATATATTTATTTTTTATAATTGCATACAGATCATACACGTCCCGATATTCACCTCTTCTTCCAATTGTATAGGCTTTTTGTAAAGCAATTTCCTGGACCGGGAACAATCGTAAACCGCTCTCGGTTTGAAGAATAGCAAAGTAAGATGTAAATGGATAATAGAGAAATGTAATTTTTATCCCATTTTTGCCAGTAAAAGTTAGTTCCTCCGTTGTATCTACGGAAGTATTACCAATCTCTATCTTTTTCGAAAGTTTTTCCAGAAGATTCTTAGGAAAAGTAGTAGTACTAAAAAAATCAAAATCGAATGATTTACGGTGATTGATTTGTAAAGCGAGGGCTGTCCCGCCAGCTAATACAAATTCCTTGGTGAAAGGAATAAGTTTTTGTAATAACTGCTGCCTCTCGTTATTTAATATTTCGAGGTGTAGATTTGAGATAATTTTGTTCATCAATAGACACAGTAATATGTAAAATATAATTTTTAATAAAGTTAAGTGTCTGAGGAGTATAGATTTTCTTCGGATATTGCAGGAATATTTCCCGGAGAGTCTTTTCTCCCACTATTTTTTTTAATAACTGAATTTCCTTCAGACTACCGAAAACGAGAATTTGTTGTATCGTATCGGGAGAAGTTATATCATTGGTTGGAGTATACCAGGCTCGCTTTATTTGCATATTCTTATTATACATTATACAAGAAATTCTTCTAAATTAGAATATGCTGAATTCTACTTCGCCAGGAGGGGAGGGAGCTGGTCCTGGGGAAGTTGATCAACAAGATCTTTTACCGCATCGCGACAAACTTGAACCGAGGCATTACCGAAAAATTCCCGGTATTTTTCGATAAGCTGTTCAATCGCATTTTTTTCATCGCCTTTAATCGTCACTTCCTTTTTTTGCCAGTCGACACTTAGCCCGGAAACCTTTTTCGCCTGTTCTAGTGCAACCGGACCGATAATAGATTCCTGTTCTTCAATGATTCTTTTGGCTAACTGCCCAAAGATATCCATATGAGTTATTCTTTATTTTGTATTTTTAAAAAAACTAAATTCAAATGTAATAAACTTAACGTCATAGCTAAGTACGCCACTAAATACATATAATCATTAATTCCACCGGACGCCCATGTATTATTAGCAGACTGGTATAAAAATGTATAGTCGGCAAAAAACTGTAATACAAGAGAAAATAAAATTGCCAAGATTGTCTTTTTCATGATGCCACCCAAAATACTTCTCGACAGAAGAAGTGTTAAGATAGTTAAAGAAATATAAATAGCTTCTCCAAGCGGATAGCCAAAGTCAAGAAAAACCTTAATCGGTTGTGACCAATCAAATTTGTACTCTTGTAAAAAGAGAAAATAACCTAATCCCAACATTAAGATAGGGATTATAAATGCTTGTAGTCGCCCTTCAATTGTTCGTAGTTTAATGTTGACACCCGTAACTTTACCCAAGTTATATACAGCTATAATATAAAGGGGAATACTTCCAAAATAACCAACGTCTCCCAGAGAGGGATAGGGAATATTGACATGAAGAATGTGAAAGTAATAAGAATATGCTAACTGTCCAAATTCCTGAGCTAAAAGTCCAAAAGAAAGGAAGGCTACTGCTCTTCCTAATGAGCTTTTTATCCCTCCCCAATGCCTTGACAATATTAATCCCCAAATTCCACCCCATAAAGCCATAACTCCATAGGTATCTGAGAATAATTGGTTAAGCGAGGGGTGACTTTGAAAATTTATTTGAAGATAAATCCAAAATAAAGTTAAAGAAATAAACAAGAGGACTGCAACGACTATTTGCCATTGGCTTTTCAGAAATCTTAACATACGTTAGGCATTTGTAATAACCTACCTCTGACTTAAGCTTATAATTAATAATTCCACTTGTCAAGTAGATGCAAGTTAGATTATAGTATGCAGAGTAGCTAAATCTATTAGGTTAATTATGATACCAATTTTCCCTGAATTTAAAAAGCTAGAAATTGCGGACAAAAACGATATTGATTCCTTCACGCTTAAATATCTTCCATATTCTGATTTTAACTTTGTTAGTATGTATAGCTACAATGTGCAAAATAAAATCAGTATATGTCAAATAGAAAATAATCTTGTTGTTAAATTTGAGGACTACACTCAGGAAGGGAAATTTTTCTACTCTTTTCTTGGAAAGTCTGCTGTTCAACAAACTGTTAAAACTTTATTTTCCGCTACAAATGATATTGACATGCTTCCTGTATTGAAACTTCTACCAGAAATAAATTTTGAAGATACCCATTCCCTTACTAACTTTAATCTACAAGAAGAAAGAGATAATTTTGATTATATTGTTAAGACTAACGGAATTATTGACCATAGTAATAGCGCGTTTTCTCATAAAAGAAGAATTATTAGACGTTTCTATCGAGAAAATCCAGTAGCAAAAGTAATTTCTCTGGACGTTACAGATCCCCTAGATCAACATAACATTCAGAATTGTTTTCAACAATGGGAAAGTGGGAAAAGAAAAGAACCAAATGAAACTAATCATGAAAAGATAGCACTACAACGAGTCTTGAAAGCAAGTAGGAATTTTGATTTGTTATCTCTTGGAATCATACAAGAAGAGAAAATTATTGCTTTTTCAATTTACGAAATTGTACAACAAAATTATGGGATTATTCATTTCGCAAAATATAATCCTATTTATAAAGGAATATTTGATGCTCTTGTTGCTCAAACAGTTATTGATTGTGGTAAAAAAGGATGCGAGTATGTAAATATTGAGCAGGATCTAGGCATTGAGGGACTTCGCAATGCCAAATTACAATGGTACCCGGCCTTTTTTCTCAAAAAGTACACAATAACACCGAAATAAGATATAAGTCGAATACCTTCAAAAAAGAAAAATCCGGGGATGATAAAATAATTTTAGACTGCAAGTAAAATAGCCCCAAAAACGATCATTATTATAGAGATGAGCTTCAAGGTCAATGTTTTCTTCGCTATCACTTCTTTTAGAATATAAGGAAAGAAAAGTGAAAGAATAATACCGTAAATCAAGACGAATAACGGTTGCAAACCGGCAAGCACACTAACTAAACTTGCAGAAATAAGCGACAATGCGAAAAAGCCGGTATAACGTGATAATATATATACCGCCTCGTCAATAGACATTAAAAAGAAAGCTTGTCTCGGAAGTCGTTTGGTTTGTTTTTTTAATAAACGAAAATTATTGGGTAAAAACAACAGACAGACAGCACAGAGCGCTATACCAAATCCTTCGTAAGGCAAAATCTGCCAGAAGTTTTGTACGGTAACGCCGAATTTAAAAAACAGTATCGAAAACGCAGCAAATACACAAGATAAAAGCATAAACCAAAGTGCTTTTCTGGGTCTAAATAAATTTTTCTTATTTTTCTGTATTGATAAAAGTAAGCCGGATATAATAATCAAAGCTGATCCTACATACTGGAGATATGTCAATGATTCCCCCAGGATCAGAGCGTCTCCGATTATGACAAAAACAGGTACGAACTGAAACAAAGGAATAACGCTTGATGTTTCATCCAGAGATAACGCTTTAAAATAGGGAAGTAGACATAGCTCTGTGAAAAATCCGGACAAAATAATCGAGATAATTATGGGCGGAGCGAAAGCATGAAGCCCGATAATAAAGATAAGCAAGATACTTACTAAAAAAGCAATCGTTCCGCTGTATACGGCCAGAATTAATGACGGTATTTCAAATTTTTCCAGTAAAAATTTATCAATATAATTGACTAGGGCGTAAATTGCCGGAGAAACAACAGCGAAAAAAATACCAACCAACATAGGCTATATGCAGTTTACCATTTTTCAGATTTATAGACGGCCAGTGCTAAAACACAAGTTGGTTTATCCGTTACCTTGGCTAATTTTATATCTATATTTATATCCGTATCTTTACAAGGATATTTTCTCAGTCTACAGAGATCTTTGATGCTATGTATTACGTCAAAGCGAAGTTGATTTTCCACTTCTTGTTTGGTTTTACCAATTGCGTCATGCTCGACAAATACTCCGCCATTATCCTTTCTTTGATACCAACCCAGCGCGGCACCGATCCACTCTCCCGGCATACCTCCGCGGTGTTCCGCCTTAACAACGTAGAGACGATCCCCGTATTCGGCTTCAGGCGTAATGTGCGTCTCGTTTACAATTTCGGAATCAGGAGGAATAATTGAAGAAAGATAAATAAGATTATAATTACTTACTCCGCAGTCTTTCAGAGCAGCGTCAAAAGCCGATAGGAGAGTGCTACCGGTTCCTTTTCCCGAGGTCAAAGTGACTTTCATATTGCTTAAATACTAAACCAGCTTAATAAAATTACTATAGCTATGTCAAGTACTATTGATCATATCACATCCTGTAGTTATTTGCAAGAGGAGGAGGAGGATTAAAATAAATATTCGACTTGAGCACCAAAAACGATATAAAAATAACATTTTTATTGAATTGATGTGATAAGTTTGTAAATCGGTGTAATAACCATATAAATCAAAAAGCCAACGCCAATTGACAGAATTATAATAATAAACGGTTCAAGTGCCGTAGTGATTGTTTTTACCCGTTCATCAACCTCCCTTTCGAAATATTCCGAAACTTTCAGCAGTGATTCGTCAACTTTTCCTGTTTGTTCGCCAATTTTTACCATTTCGACAAGAATGGGAGGGAAGAGAGGACTACTGCTCATAGCATCTCCTACTGTTACTCCTTTTTCGACTCGTTTGGCAAGTGTAGAAATCGCTGCTTTATAGTTCACATTACCAACAACATCAGAACTCTGAGTTAACGCTTCAAAAATGGGTGTCCCAGTGCCTATAAGTAAACCAAATGTACGAGTAAACTCAACCAGAATTGATTCACTAGTCAACCTGCCAAATACGGGTAATTTAAGAATGAACATATCAACGATATGTTTTCCGCTTACTGTTTTATGCCATTTTCTAAACAAATAAACAAGAAAAACTATTGTAATGATAAGAATTGGCCAAAAAGTCGTCATTGACTGGGATATTCCCATAGCGATTTGCATCGTTGCAGGAAGCGGATAATTTAAATTGCTATAGAGACTGGCGAGTTGCGGAATAACGACAACCGTCATAATGATAAAAACTCCAACCATGAGAAGAACAATAATTGCAGGATAAAGAAGTGCCCCTCTAATTGTAGAATTCAATTTTTGTTCTTTTTCCAGATTATCAGATAAACGAGTAAGAGTCTTATCAAGTATTCCTGAAGATTCGGCTGCTTTAATCAGGGCAATATAGACCGGAGAAAAAAATGCAGGATATTTACTGATACCGGTAGACAACTTTCCGCCTTCCTCAATGACGCTCATAATTCCCCCCACCACTTCCATCATCGATCTTTTACTCATCTGATTTTTAAGTATTACGAATGCTTGTATGAGAGTTAGTCCCGAGGTAAGCATGGAGCCTAATTGTCTGGTAAAAAAAATCAAATCCGTATGTGTGGGCTTTCTGAATCTGATAAGAAAATTTTCCAGGGTTTTTTCCCTAACAGATGTAATGTTAACCGGGTGGAGATGGTGTTGACGAAGGTACAAGGCTACTTGTTCCGAATCTACTGCTTCAATAGTACCTTTGAGAATTTTTCCGTCTTCCGCGATAGCCTTATATGCCAGTTTCATGTTATTCCATCAAGCGCATGAATTCATCCTCACGAACTGCATATCCTTTCGCGTCTTCTAATGATACGGTTCCCGCATGAACAAGTTGTGCCAATGAATCCTCAAGTGTCATCATGCCGATTTCTCTGGAGGTTTGGATCGTTGAATCAATAAGATGTGTTTTACCGTCTCTGATGTTACTGCTCACTGCGGAAGTACCTATTAGAATTTCGACTGCAGGTATTCTGCCGCCTCCGATTTGGGGAAGGAGTCGCTGTGAAATGATGCCTTTTAGTGTTGCTGCAAGTTGAATTTGGATTTGTTTTTGTTGTGAAGTCGGAAATGAATCAACAATACGATCAACGCTCTGGGCGGCAGAGTTTGTATGTAAAGTCGCAAACACCAAATGCCCGGTTTCGGCAATAGTTAAGGCCGCAGCCATCGTTTCCGGATCCCGCATCTCGCCAATCAGCACAACATCCGGATCTTCACGAAGTGCGGACTTTAGTGCCATTGCCCATGAGTGTGTATCGGCTCCGAGTTCCCGTTGAGAAACGACACTTGTTCCTTTCGAATAGACATATTCAATCGGATCCTCGATTGTTAAGATGTGGGTATTTTTCTTCATGTTGATTTCGTTAATAATTGCAGCCAATGTACTAGACTTTCCGTGTCCGGTCGGACCGGTGACCAGTACAAATCCCTGTTTAAGTTGGGCAAACTGCTCGCATACTTTGGGTAATTTTAATTCCTCAATTGTCTTAATAGCGGGAGGAAGAAAACGAAGCGCTCCGGCCAAGTATCCTCTTTGAAAATAGGCATTTACGCGAAATCTTCCCAAATCTCCGTATGTACCGCCTCCATATCCGAAAGAAAAGTCGAGTTCCTTGTTTGATTGTAGCAACTCTTTTTGCTCCGGAGTTAGCAGGGAAAAAATCATTTTCTCAATTTCTGCTCCGGTCAAATTTTTAGAATTGCTAATATTTCGCAGTTCGCCATCTACGCGGAGTGACGGAGGAAGCCCCGCGATAAGATGTAGATCAGATGCTTTACTTTCAACCGTTAATTTTAACAACCCTTGGATGTCTACGATTTCCATATTTATTCCTCTGCTACACGCAATACTTCTTCTATTGTAGTCAATCCCTGTAAAACCTTCAAGAACCCATCTTGGCGTATTGTAATCATTCCTTCCAGTATAGCTTGTTTTTCTATAGAATCGCTATCCGTATGCTCTAAAACCAAATGGGATATTTTCTCTGAAGCCAGAAGTACCTCATAAATACCGATTCTACCTAAGTATCCTGATGCTCCGCACTCATTGCAGCCTTTACCTTTAAAGAGCTTTACCTGATCTGAATTTACCGGATATAAATTCCCCAAAACATGTTTCATTTGTATAACCAGCTGGGGCAGGGGAACATATGATTCTTTGCAGTGAGGACAAATTCTCCGGCAAATTCGCTGTCCGACTATCGCGTTAATTGTCGATGCGAGCAGAAAACTCTCAGCACCCAGGTCAATAAGACGCGGGAGTGCACCGGATGCGCTTGATGTATGAATCGTTGAAAAAACTAAATGGCCGGTTAATGCCGCTTGTATGGCAAGCTCCGTCGTTTCCTGATCCCGAATTTCCCCAACTAGTATGATATTCGGATCCTGACGTAAAAAAGCCCTGAGTCCCGAGGCGAAAGTCAGCCCTACCGGGGGATTAATTTGCACCTGATTAATTCCCGGTATCTGATATTCAACCGGATCTTCCAGGGACATTATATTTACTCTGGTTGTGTTTAGCTTCGACAGGATGGCATAAAGCGTCGTCGTTTTCCCGCTTCCTGTCGGCCCGCAAACCAGAATAATTCCGTGCGGCTTAAGAATCGATCCTTCCAGATTTCGCATAGGAGGCCCCGATAATCCCAGTTCAGGAAGAGAGGGAATGCCACCGCTTTTTTGCAGAATACGCATAACAATTTTTTCTCCGCTAACTGTGGGTATTGTTGAAATACGAAGATCTACTTCCTGATCACCCATTTGGAAACTAAATCTGCCATCTTGCGGGATTCGGTGTTCATCAATTTTTAATTCGGAGAGAATTTTTATACGCGAGATAAGAGAATCCTGGACATTTTTAGGCAGTGACAATTTATCATAAAGTATTCCGTCAATTCTGTATCTCACCCGCAGCCGGTCTTCAAGTGGCTCAATGTGCACGTCTGATGCTCTACTATTAATCGCAAATTCCAGAATCGTTGAAACGATCTTTGCAATCGGCGCTTCTTTAATAATCTGACCGATTTGCTTACTGTCAACCGCAGGTCTTTTTTTTATTTCTTCCGTTTCTTTTAGAGCTTGACCCACTTCGCCGACAAGCTCCTGCCGATATTGCTTTTCGATTGCCGTTGCGACGTCTGCCGGAGCGGCAGCAAAAAAACGAATTTGTAATCCTGTTTTTTGCCGAACGAAAGCAATCGCATCCAGATCCACAGGATTTGCCATAGCAATAGAGAGAGTCTTTTCCTTTTCGTCGTAAGCAAAAGGGATCAGCTGAAACCGGTCAACTACTGCATTGGGAAGAAGACTAAGCGCTTGGGGAGAAAACGACGTATTAGCAAGTGTTATAAAAGGGATACCGATCAATTTAGCTCCTGCTTCGGCAATTTTTTCCTCGGGGACAATATGTATAGAACGCAGATATGCTTCAGGCGAGACTGCTTTAAGAACGCTTTTGTTTTTGATATCATCATACTGTTCTTGAGTTAAGACGTGCTCGGATAACAGGATATCGATAACGCTCTGATCGTTTTGTTGATCATTTGAGTTAGTGTTATTTGCCGGGGAACCGGAATTATTAACTTGAAAGAAATTGGGCATTAATAATTATAGTAAAGAAAAGCCCATCTGAAGTCAAGAAACACTAGTGAAGCCTCATTTGAAACATCTGAAAAAACAGACCTAACTCATCTAATTTCTTAAACTGCTTTCTGCCTGTTTCTAAAATCAGCTCTCTTTCATAATCGGCAATTGTTTTGATTCTTTTCTTTTGCTGTATAAATTTGGGCAAAGGAAATTTCATATATTAATAATGAGGCATGTTGTTGTATTTTCCGTTACAAAAACGTAAGGAATAGGAAAGAAGAAAATTTCCGGTGTTATAATAGAAATTAATATGACCAGCTTTATTATTGCGGGGAAGAACTGGGAAAAACAGGAAAAGGAAGTAAAAAAAATTGCAAGCCGATTTCATGTGAACCGATTTGATCTCACGATTATCACGAGAGAACAGACGGATGGAAAAGCCAAACAAAGCCTGGGGATTGAAGACGTAAAGAACATGCAAAAGAAGCTGTTTCTAAAGCCTATAGAAAGTCCTGCCAAGGCCGTGGTACTGAAAGAAGCGGAACTTTTAACCATTGAAGCACAAAATGCATTGCTAAAAGTTTTGGAAGAACCACCGGATCATACAATAATTATTTTGACAGTCGATACTCTTGACGCACTTCTGCCGACGATTCAATCGAGATGCCGTATTATCCAGCTGCCGGAAGAAATTGTGTCAATCGGAGACACAGAAGCCGATGAATACAAAAAATTGGCGGAGAATTTGACACATCAGTCGATCGGTGAGTCTCTCAGGATCGCTGAGTCTTTGAGTAAAAATAAAGACGGGGCAATCCTGTGGCTCGAGAAAATGATTGTTGTGACAAGAAAAGAGTTACTTAATCTCGCGCAAAAGAAAACGGATCCAACAAATGTCGATCTTTCCCAGCAAGATAAGTATCTGCGAATATTAAAATCATTTCAGAAATTCCGGATTCTTTTAAAAACAACCAACGTCAATCTCCGCCTCGCCCTGGAAAACCTCTTTCTGTCTCTAGGCTAAATCTATTTCTTTTCAAAATACCTGTGCTATAATCCCGTGTATGCCGGAAATAGAATTAGGTCCAAGAGCCAAGCAAAATTTACAAATTGCTAAAGAGTCTGCAATCGATTGGGGGATTGATAGAGCCAGACAATTCTTGTCAACCGGCGTGAGACGCAATGGTGTGGGCAGACTGTTTCAATTGATTCTCCCGACAGAATATCAAGTCTTAAACGGCGCAGATAAAAAATTATTATCTCTGCAGCACTAGGGTTTCGGCATTATCGAATGTTATCCTCATTCCAATAAAGATGATGTGCCGACGAATCAACAGGTTCAATATCCCCGTTACCGGACGCTTCGCGAAAAACCGATTGAAGTCCCGATTGCCAGACATCAGGTTGATGAGAAAATCATATTATTATCCCGGTTGACCGATTTATGGTTGGATCAAATTATTACGCCGCATACTGTTCGGGCAAGAAAAAATTTTGATAAACAGGGCAATAAGATTAAGGATTCGGGAAAAGATCAATATATCACCCATGCAAGGGAAGCGCTCATGCAAGGAGGAACGGTAGTTATCGCTCCGGCAGCCGAAAGACAACTACAATTAAAGCCTTTTCGTGCCGATGCGCTGCCGAATCTTCTCGAAGAAACAAAAGATATTCCCAGAGTCGGCTTGGCGTTTTTCGGACACAAGATTGAAGGTGTTACGAATTATGAGGATGTCAAAGATAAAAACCAATTCGGCAAAAAACATATTGTTACTCTCGGTTATGTATATACGAGGCGAGAACTGAATCAATTTGCCAAACAATACGACTTAACTATTAATGAAATAGCCTTTGTGCTCATGAGCGACCTCGCCCCTCAAGCATTCAGAAGCACAGAATTTTCAGATAATCCAAAATATCAGTCTTTTCTCCAAGGTCTAAAACAACCTATTATATAATATTGGGCACTCATTTTTCAGATGCATGCTCTAAATAAATAATAATTGATTTGGTAATTTCTTAACATAAATACCACCTTAGATCCAATCATTTGACTGCTCAAATTAGATTGTGCAATACTTGCATTATATGGACTTACACGGCGAAAGTCAGCAGACAGTAGATTCTCAGTCTCAGACACAAACAGAGCCACAATCAATTCATAATTCTCTTAAAATAAAACCAGTAAATAAATATTTATGGTTACTAATTATTGCAGTCAGTATTATTCTGGTCGCTGCAGGTTATGGAAGTAATTTCTTTACTAGACCCAGACAAACTCAACACATAGTTTTACATACTCCTTCAGAACCAATTAAATTATCACTAATCTATTCGTTGGATAAAGCACATTTGCAAGATCATGATTATGATACTTTGATTAATGATTCAACTCAAACGTATATTTCTGACTTGAGTAGACAAAATACCAAAACAATATCAATTGGGTATGACTATAAAAATAATATTGACACGAATACATCCCTGTTCCAAACGACGCCAAATGGGAAATATATCATAAGAACACTTTACGGCAAGATTGAAATAAGCTCTGTTGATAATCCAACAAATTTCCAAACAATTTCTCCGCAAGGAGACAATTATTTCATCTCACAAGATAGCACAAAAATGATAACTAAAGACGAAGCGGAGATTCATATTATTGATCTTTCTGATCCCCACAATATAATAAATGTTTCGCCACCTAATCCAGAAGATATTAATCCTATTATTGGATATGACACAAATAAACATCGACTATATATTCATCGTTCATCATATTTCAAATATGATTATATTGACATTTTAACTATTGATAACCAAGGAAACATTCTTAATTCAAAAGAGGAGAATGATTATAATTTCATCACAGAGTTTTCTTCAGATTTTCACTATGCATTTTTTGAAGACATAGGGACCCAAGCAGATGGATATCCTGAGTATATATATAAAGAGGATCTAAATACAGGTCGAAAAACAATTCTTGCAACTTTACCAAAAGGTGATAGTCCAGTTGATATCAAATTATCTCCCACACAGGACACTTTATCCTTTTTTAATAATGCTCCCATTAGTGGTAGTAATGATTGGAACAACAAATTATATATCGTCAACCTTAAGACTAATTATGTACGTATAGTTAATGTTCCAGCCGGATTTACGCCCGAGGTGAAAAACTATATTTCCCCAGACGGTAAGTATTTTTTGCTTTATAACAGTTCCACATGTCGAAATGATACATGTACAACTAATAACGAGCAGAAAGTTATTTATTCAATCGCAAACAATAAATTCTATCTATACTATCAACCAGTAGGAATAAATGAAGCAAATCAAGACGAGGGAAGCAAAACGAGTTACCATAATATTGAAACCATGACTATATTTGGTTGGCTTGCCGCTCCATCGGGGAGCAAAACTTCAGTATCCTTACCTGAATTTGACCTATCACCTGAACTGGCGACGCCAACTCCAAACCCACTTGTAACTAGCAGTTATCCGTTAATGCAAATTGATTTATCTAAAAATAAATATTACTATTCTCCTTACCAGTATCCTGATGAGATATTAAACGCTAAACCAGAAAATCTTATCGGCATGAAATGTTCGCCCAGATTTGCTTGTGATCCTCCTTACGATTCCTGTTGGGAATTTGATCCAAATAACTTTGGTCAAACGGTTACCAATAAAGATCCACAGTTTATTAAAGTGGTGAAAGAAGCAGCAGCTTCTATAGACGTCAAGCAATCTTCAGACAGCTTAGAAAATATTACAATATGCCAAACCAGAAGTGGCAATACTATAGTTGAATATCAAACTCTCGGTAATTCGGATCCAAAAATTGGATTGGCAGATGGTCTTGATTACGTTGGTTATGCTCCTTTAAATGAAAATTTAAAAAGAGTGGCAACGATAAATTCGCAAGCAGATGAGCATGCCTGTGACGAACCTATTATGCTCACCAACAATCTTGATTTTTATTTAAATTGCCAAGAGGATCAGAAAGAGATAATGTATAAAATAAATCTTAATAATGCGGGACTGCAGCCAGTTATTAGCTGTGATAGAGATGCAAATGTTTGCCAATAAGTAACTTTATTAAGCCTCATAAATTCTTTACCTCCTGTGCTATGCCACTTCGCCTTGCTTAGCAGAGCTACGCTGGGCATTATACTTATTGTATTTTGAAAACAGAGGGGTATACAATAAGGCCGTATGAATCTCCCGTACCGTCTTCGCCCTCTTACCCTTTCCGATTTCGTCGGGCAGGAATATTTAATCGGAGAAGGAAAATTGATTCGTAAAATGATCGAGTCAGACAATCTTTTCTCTATGATTCTCTGGGGACCGCCGGGAAGCGGAAAAACAACGCTTGCATCTATTATCGCCCATGAGACACACGCTGATTTTCATGAAGTTTCAGGCGTAACAGCCGGTAAGGAAGCACTGTTAAAAATCGTAGAAATAGCGAAAAAGAACAGAGAAACACAAATCACAACGATTCTTTTTATCGATGAAATTCACCGCTGGAATAAAGCCCAGCAGGACGCGCTTCTGCCGCACGTTGAAAGCGGACTGATTACGCTCATCGGCGCTACAACTGAAAATCCGTCCTTCGAAATTATCAGCCCTTTACTTTCTAGATGTCGCGTGTTCGTTCTGAAAAGCTTAAACAAAGAAGATCTGGAAAAAATTATTACCCGTGCACTGAGTGACAAAGAAAAAGGACTGGGAAAATATAAAAAATCCATAAGAGACGAGGCATCCGAACTTCTGATTCGCTTATCAGGCGGAGACGCGCGGATTCTTCTCAATGCTCTCGAGATTGCCGCTACCAGTTATAAAGAAAAGAAAATTACATCCGAAATCATTAAGGAAGTTTTTCAAACCAGATCAGCCGGGCTTTATGACAAGAAAGCAGATGAACACTATAACATTATTTCTGCTTTTATTAAATCTATGCGCGGTTCTTCGGTCGATGGCGCGCTGTATTATCTCGCCCGCATGCTAGAAAACGGGGAAGACCCGAAGTTTGTCGCCAGACGGATGATTATTTTCGCATCGGAAGATATAGGAATGGCTGATAGGGGAGCGTTAATCCAGGCAAATGCCGGATTTGAAGCGGTACAGAAAATCGGCATGCCGGAAGCACAGTTAATTCTTGCCCACATTGTTATTTATCTATCTCTTGCGAAAAAATCCCGCGCGGTTCCAAATGCACTAGGACGGGCCAAGCAAGCAGTCTATGATTTGCCGAACGAGCCGATTCCTTTGCATCTCCGAAATGCTCCAACCAAACTAATGAAAAGTTTAGGCTACGCAAAAAACTACGAATGGTCCGACTCTCACGTCGGTCCCACCGAAAACCAATCCTTTCTGCCGGAAAAGTTAAAAGACCGGAAGTTTTTCGAGAGATAATGGGGAAATAATGAATTCAATTGATTTAACTGCTTTCTTAATACAGACAATAGGATAATACATACCCAGTTCACCATTTTATCTTTATAAATAATATGATCGCAAGTTTTTTTTCACGTTATTTATTCTCCTTTGACTATCCAGATGTAAATATTTCATAAGTCTCCCATCTACGCTTCGGCGTCTTCCGTTCCGAAGCATAGTCAGAGATTATAAGATAGGTAAACTATTATAAGATATACTTATCTACAAACCTCGTTATTTTCCTGTTTAGCCTCTGCCCCCGTGTGAGCTTGTACTCTTTACGTAGGTAGTAGAGTATTTCGTCTCTCTTCCGGTATTCTGTCTCAATCGCTTCCGACTTAGGCTCGGTATAAGGCTGTATACCCTGCTCTACATCAATCTGAACCGGCTTAATCTCTTTCCATTCTGTCAGCTCTTCCTTCTGAACCGGCTCTACCTCATTCCAGATCGGGCAAGGTGTTTGTATCGGGCAAGGTAGCATTTCATCCTGTCCCTGCCAGGGCATGATTTTGTATCTTTGTCCGTTTATAAATACCTCTTTCATATCTCACCGCCTTTATGTCCTGTAGCATATCATATTAATTCATTTTGTCAAGTACGTATTATCCTTATAATTTTTTGCTACTTACACAAGAAACCTTTTTTGACCCTTCTTTATAGTCTCTCATATACACTCTGGCGTTTTCCGTTTCGAGCATAGTCAAAGACTTACCATAGCCAATAGATAAGTCTACGCCAGATGTAACTACCTACCTCTTAACAACTCCAATTTCCCTGTGCTTCTTTAACCTATAGTCTTATATAGGACAGGTGGGTAGTTTCCTTAACTTGTTCGTTAACTTGATAGGTTGAAATTATCGTTGAATTCTGCAATAATAGGGTAACGAATGGCTACTCCAAAACCTCAGTCTGATTATTCAGCAAAACAAATCCAGGTCCTTGAAGGACTGGAGCCTGTCAGAAAACGACCGGGAATGTATATCGGGTCGACCGATATATCGGGCTTGCATGAATCGCTCCGGGAAATCATCGATAACGCAGTGGACGAGGCATTGGCAGGGTCTGCTGGAAACGTTTGGATATTCCTAAACAAAGACGGTTCCGCGACCGTGGCAGATGACGGACGGGGAATTCCGGTTGATATTATGCCCCAGTATAAAAAATCTGCGCTTGAGATGGTAATGACCAAACTGCATGCCGGAGGAAAATTCGGCGGGAGCGCATATAAAATTTCCGGAGGTCTACATGGCGTGGGAGCTGCGGTAGTGAACGCTCTCTCGACAAGACTTTGGGTAGAGGTTACCAGAAACGGTAAGATCCATAGACAAGAATACGAGGTAGGGATTCCTACGGCAGACGTTGCTCAGGTGAAAGAATCTTTTCTAGAGCATAACGTCATTCGAACAAACGGAACAACCGTTACGTTTTACCCCGATAGTTCAATTTTCCAGGTGATCGAGTTTGATTTTGACATGATTAAGAAAATGATCAGGGAGCGGGCTTACCTCGTTCCAAAACTCTATTTTCATTTTACGGATAATAGAGGAGAAACACCGCGCATTATTAATTATTATTTTGAAAGCGGTATCAGGGCGCTGGTTGAAAAATTGAACGAGAACAAAGAACCGCTGCACAAAGTTATTTATTTTAATAAATCGGTCGGTGACGTTGAGATGGAAGTAGCACTGCAGTATAACAATACCTATTCTGAAAACGTCGAATCTTACGTTAATGTTATTAACACGGTCAATGGCGGAACGCATTTGACCGGATTTCGTATGGCGTTAACCAGAGCACTTAACGATTACGGTAAAAAAATCGGCAGTTTTAAAGACGAGGAAGACAGTATCGTCGGAGATGACACGAGAGAAGGATTAACTGCTGTCGTGTTTTTGAAAATGCCTCAGGACCGGATCCAGTTTGAGGGACAAACAAAAGGAAAATTGGGCAATTCCGAAATTCAGCCGATTGCAAACCAAATTGTCAAAGAAGGCTTAGGAACTTTCTTTGAAGAAAATCCTGCGGATGGCAGACAAATCCTGGAAAAAGTCTATCTTGCGGCAAAAGCCAGACTTGCGGCAAAGGCTGCGAAAGAGGCGGTTATCAGAAAAGGTGCGCTTGAAGGATCATCGCTGCCGGGAAAATTAGCCGATTGCCAGTCGCGTGATCCCAGCCAATCGGAACTTTACCTCGTCGAGGGAGACTCGGCGGGTGGTTCTGCCAAAAGCGGAAGAGATAGAAAGTTTCAGGCAATCTTACCGTTGAAGGGTAAAATTTTAAATACAGAACGGGCGCGACTTGACAAAATGATTGAACATGAGGAAGTAAAAAATATTATCATTGCCTTGGGTTCCGGTATAGGAGACACGACGAACTTTGATAAAATCCGTTATCACAGGATTATTATTATGACTGATGCTGATGTCGACGGAGAACATATAGAAACCTTGATTTTAACTTTTTTCTACCGCCATTTGCCCGAAGTTATAAGGCGCGGTTATCTTTATGTTGCAATGCCGCCGCTTTTTAAGATGCAACGAGGTAAGGACATAAAGTACGCGTATACTGAAGACGAGCGCGATAAAGTAGTTAAAGATATGAGGAGTGGAAGCAGTGCAAATATCTCAGTGCAGCGCTATAAAGGACTTGGAGAAATGAATGCAGATCAATTGTGGGACACTACGATGAACCCGAAAAATAGAATTTTAAAACAAATAAATATTGGGGACGCAGAGGAGGCGGATGCGGTTTTTACCATGTTAATGGGAGACGAGGTACCACCAAGAAAACACTTTATTCAAACGAACGCGATAAACGCAACACTGGATATATAATGAATTTAGAATCTAGAATTCAGAATTTAATTATGAATTTTAAACTCTGAATTCTAAATTATATTTTAAAGGAGGTGAAACATTATGAATATCAGTAAAGTTTCAGCCGGAAAAGACGTAAAAAACGGGTTGGTCAATGTTTTTATTGAGATTCCGAAAGACGGTAATATTAAATACGAACTGGATAAAGAGACCGGGGTTATTTTTGTTGACAGATTTCTTTATACTGCAATGAATTATCCTTTTAATTATGGATTTGTTCCCAATACTTTAGCAGAAGACGGTGATCCGATTGATGTTTTAGTCTTAAGTGAACAAGCAGTTGTACCTGGAGTTGTTATTCCGTCTCAAGTTATCGGCATGCTCGAAATGGAGGATGAAGAAGGAATTGACACTAAGATATTGGCAGTTCCGAGTAAAAAAGTAGATCCGCTTTTCGGCGCGTATTCAGATATAGCCGATGTTCCTGACGCAATTAAGAATAAACTTCGCCATTTTTTTGAGAATTATAAGACATTGGAGCCCGGAAAATGGGTAAAATTGAAAGAGTGGAAAGATAAGAAAACAGCCTTGAAAGCTGTAGAGAAGTCAATTAGGAATAAATAATTAATTTCTAATGTCTAATTGATCTAATCAAATCCTAATTAGTAAATAGCTAATGGGTTTTAATATTTATTAGTAATTAGGTTAATTAGAAATTTTTAATTATGGATATAGGAGAATTAAAACAAGCAAATATTTCCCTGGAGATGAAAAAAGCGTATCTCAACTACGCCATGTCTGTTATCGTTGCCCGTGCTCTTCCCGATGTCCGCGACGGACTGAAGCCGGTTCACAGAAGAATTCTTTTCGCAATGCATGAGCTTGGTCTTACTCATGCGGCGAAATTTTCTAAAAGCGCGAAGATCGTCGGAGAAGTCATGGGTAAATATCATCCGCATGGAGATGTTCCGATTTATGACGCACTGGTCCGATTGGCACAGGATTTTGCGATGCGCTACCCAATCATTCAGGGACAAGGAAATTTCGGTTCAATTGACGGCGATCCTCCGGCTGCAATGCGTTATACCGAGGCGAGAATGGCGGCAATTGCCGCGGAAATGCTGACGGACTTAGATAAAGAAACCGTGGAATTTATTCCGAATTTTGACGGGAGTGAGGATGAACCTGTTTATCTGCCGGCAAAACTGCCGAACCTTCTTCTTATGGGATCTGAGGGTATTGCCGTCGGCATGGCAACCAAAATCCCACCCCACAATCTCGGAGAAGTAATCGACGCGATCATTTATATGATTGGGAAGATTACTTTCGCCGGACTAAAGACGGGAAACGGACAGATACAAACTCCTGCTGTCTTAAAAGGAACTGTTGTTGAGTCAGCTAAGATAGGCCCCAAAGTGACACTTACCAGTAACGTTTCTATCGATGAACTTTTGGAATTTATTAAAGGCCCTGATTTTCCGACAGCCGGAAGTATCTTCGACATTACCGAGATTAAAAACGCGTATTATACAGGACGCGGGAAAGTTCTCATCCGGGGAAGGGCAGAAATTGAAGATATCGGAAACGGTAAATCAGCAATCATCATTACCGAGCTTCCTTACCAGGTGAATAAAGCGCTGCTGGTTGCGAAAATTGCCGATCTGGCCAAAGAGAAAAAAATAGAAGGTATTTCAGATCTTCGGGACGAATCTGATAGACGCGGACTTCGGATTTATGTCGAGTTGAAACGCGACGCAACGCCAAAAAAGATTTTGAACAATCTCTATAAACATACCGCGCTGCAAACCAGTTTTCCGGTTAATATGGTTGCTCTGGTTGACGGCACTCCGCAAACACTTAATTTGAAAATTATTCTTGAAGAATATTTAAAACACCGTTATATCGTTATCAGACGCCGGTCGGAATTCGAACTTCGGCAAGCGAAAGCCAGACTGCATATTCTTGAAGGATTAAAAATTGCGGTTGATCACATTGATGCCGTTATTCGGACGATTCGCGAATCGGCTACCCAGGAAGATGCGAAGAAAAATTTAATGCAGAAATTTGATTTGTCTGAAATTCAGGCAGTTGCGATTTTGGACATGCAACTGAGGCGTCTGGCAGCACTGGAAAGGCAAAAGATTGAGGATGAGCTACAATTGGTCAAAGAGACTATCGAGTACCTGGAGGATCTTCTGACGCATCCTGAAAAGATACTCCATGTCGTAAAAGACGAGCTTGAAAATTTGAAAAGTAAATACGCCGATCCGCGTCGTACTAGGGTTTTCAAAAGTAAAGTCGGCGAGTTCTCCGAAGAGGATTTGATACCGAATGAATCGACTGTTATTACCTTAACTAACACCGGCTATATCAAGAGGCAATCGCTTAATAGTTTCCAGTTGCAAAACAGGGGAGGGAAAGGGATTACCGGCATGAAAATGAAAGAGGAAGATGCTATCGCTCATATCCGTCATGCCCAAACGCATGACAATCTACTCTTTTTCACCAACAAGGGAAAGGCGTATCAACTGAAAGCGTATGAAATTGCAGAAAGCAGCAGAATCAGTAAGGGATCGGCGGTAATTAATCTGCTTAATATCGAATCCGGAGAAAAAGTGGAATCATTTATCAGCTACACGAAGGCAAGTCGTGGAACATATGTTTTTTTAACGACAAAAAACGGTACGGTGAAGAAATCTGCGCTGTCGGAATTTGAAAATATCAGGAGAAACGGCATTGCCGCAATTAAATTGGATAAAGACGACGAGCTTGTTTGGAGTAAATTGACTGACGGCCAGAACGATATTATGCTCGTGACCAGAAATGGTCAGGCAATCAGATTCGGAGAAAGTTCTGTGAGACCTATGGGAAGAGCAACTATGGGAGTTCGGGGAGTAAGACTACAAAAAGATGATAAGGTAATCAGTATGGATATTATTTCAAAGACCGAGAAATTGGATCTCCTTACCATTATGGAAAACGGTCTCGGCAAAAAAACAGCAATTGATCTTTTCCGTGGTCAAAGCAGGGGAGGAATGGGAATTCATGTCGCTAAAGTAACCGATAAAACAGGAAAAGTCGTTGTATCGCAAGTTGTTCCCAAAACTGCAGAAGAAGTCATTATAACTTCCAAGAGGGGACAAGTTGTAAAACTGGCAATTACTTCTGTTCCTAAACTTAGCCGTGATACCCAAGGCGTCATCTTAATGAGATTTTCAAATCCAAATGATAAAGTCGCCTCCGCCACCTGCATCGAAAAAGGAGCTGAACTCGAGAAGAAAATGTAGCTAAGGGGTCTTGAAGTTTTACATATATAGGTAATATTAATATAATTAATTTATGCCAGAATTAGGTTCGGGAGAATCAGCCGAAAAAACTGCTGTTCCATATGCAGATTTAGTTACGCCTATTGATAAGGCTACTATTACAGACGTAGCTCACGCAGGATTTACAACAATAGAATCTCGTTTAGAAGATTGCAGAGTTCCGCTTCTAAGACCAGGCTTTCGAGACGAAGTTCAGAGAGCGCAGGAGGCAAAAGTTAGAGATGGTACTCCAAACGATATTTTAAGGGTAGATGCTCAATATAGAGGACATGTTGATGCATATGAATTTTCTTTAAGTGAATTAGGACAAGGAGGGACACCGATTAGTAGTGATGCACATAGGAGAGCATGGATTCGCGCAGGAAGTCCTAATACTGTTAAGCTTCCTCCAAATCCCAAAGACCACATAGATGTTGCAGGCTTTGAAAGAGCCAGTAAGCAAGGCCTAGGGAGAATTGCAACTGCGCTTGAAGACTCATTAGTTTCTTCTCGTGATCTTACACTTCTGGAAAAGAAAGCAGTAGATCCTACTACAGTTTCAGATGAAGAGCTAGGAAGACGAAAAGCTGAAGGAGAGGAAAAAAGTTATAGAGTAGTATTGGAAACGTTTGGACAATGGGAACTTATTCAAGCCGCTGATGAAAGAGCAACAAAAAGAATCATCGCAGCTACACCTTCTGAAGCGACGTTAGCTAAAATTAGGGCCGGACACGAACATAAATTCTTAGATTCTCGAAAACCAGCAGTAGTCGAAGACAGAAAAGGAATGGAATCCTCCTTAGCAGGTGTACGATCAAAACTTGCAGAAGAAACTCGATCAGATGGTTCAACGGCTGAAGAAGTAGAAAAAACCGATGAGAAGACCCTTGCATATAGCAACGCTTTGCAAAAAAGTATTGACTCGCATGGTGGAATTGAAAAATTTATGGGGGTAAGCGTATATAGGGCAATATTAGAACTTGAACGACACCTGGAAGATAATTTAACAACACTTCATAGACCAGAATTTCGAAGTAAATTAAGGGAAGCTATGCAAGCAAGAAGAGAAGGAAAAATAGTTGGTAATATGCCATTATTAGATGCAAGCCTCAGAGGAGAAGTTAACGCTTATGAAGTAACATTACGCAACCTCGGACAACTTGCTGTCATTGAGGATGCTCGAAGCAGAGCAAAGAGTAGAATTGTAGCCACTGACGACTTAGAGTTACCTTCATATGGAAAGGGAAGCATAGATATTGCATCGCTTAAAGACAGATATGTTAAAAGATTTGTGGGCATTGCAAGAGATTTTGAGGGCGCATTAGCTTATGCCAGAGATCCTGTACGAGTAGAAGAATCCATGCGTAATTCTACATCAACCTCAGACGAAGCACTTATTAGGATGCGTGAAGAAGGAAGATGTAAAGGATATAATAAAATTATTGAGGAATTCTCATTGGGTTATCTTGGAAGTGCTGTATCAGACGTAATAGCAAAAAGATTTACAAAGCCCACAGAATAGTTAATTTTAGAGAAAATATTGATTTATTATCATACATAAGTTTTAACTATTTAACCCCCGATGGAAAATATTTTATTAAACATTACACTGAAGAATAAGTAGTTATTTAATTTTGCTAAGCTTTTATTTCACACTGTAATTAATCCCGATAATATGGTATCCTTCATATATTATGGCTGGAAATGATGATTCTATAGAAGAAACACCACCATCTACTTCGCAAACGATGACGCTTCAGAAAGCAGTTGATTTGGGCGAGTATGATCCTAAATACTTAGCTGGCTTTCCGGAATGGCATAATTTTAGTAAACATATTCAGTTTCAATATATAAAAAAGGCTTTAGAAAATAGACATAGACAATTAATTCTACAATATACAGAACTTAACAATGTTTTAGACCTAAGAAATAAACCTGAAGTTTGGGAAGCGATTAAAAATGTTGAAAAGCAGTTGCATCATTTGTTGGAAGAAAAAGAGAGACTGTTCATTGAATATTCAAATGCTTGAAATATGTCTTTATCTTCGACTTCGAATACAATAAATGCCCTGGGAATATTTGGAAGACTAATGCCGCAACAGGAGAAGTATCTCCATGAATTAGAAGTAAGGTTTAGTAAAAGACCAGAAAATGATGAGGCGAATGGTATATTCAATCACTTATCCTTAGTTATTAATAACAATGTACCTATAGGTAATATGCCTCTTTATATAGATTTATTGAAAGAACTAAAATCTTATTTACCTTTGAGAATTAAGACTTCGGGTGTAATTGTAAAAGAAGATAAACATCTTGCGTTGTCTTTCGAAACCACACAGACGCAACAGATTAGAGATTTGGCAAGTAAATATTTTAATGAAGGAGTTGTGATAACACACTACACAAAAGTTGTGTGGTTTGTACCAAAAGAAAACCAAGAAAAAGTAACAAAAGAACTAAAAAATATAAAAGAAATGGTATTTTACGATTTTATATTAGTAGCAAATAGACAAAACGATGATAATACAGTCTATTCATCAAATCGATACCAATGACATTATCTGCTTATCATCAAAAATATGCCAATCAATCCGACGAAGAGCTAGAGCGCCGGGTTAAAGTCAAAGAAGAAGAACTACGAACGATATTTGAAAAAGTAAAATTGCAAACAGACGGTGAAACTGTCAGAGTAGCGGTTTTGGGCTGTGGAGATAAAAGATTCGTCAAAGCGCATAAAAAGCTATTTGAACAATTTACAAAAAAGTCGGTTGAATTAACAACATTTGATATTACGATTGAGCATTTGCAAGGAGAAGAAAACGTTATTCAGCATGACTGCACGCTACCCCTACTAAACCCGCCCTATGACATAACCTTTGCACATGTTTTATTAAAGTTTATTGAGACAGACAAACAATTGGGTGTCATTAAAAATTCTTACAACTCTCTAAAACCCGGTGGTTTTGCAATTCATATCATGGATAATGAGGAAATCGAAACAAAAGAAAAAATATTACCAAGCGGTCAATATGCCGTCCCTTTGCAAAGATGGAAAGAATTACTAAATCAAGAAGGAATTACATTTTCAGAAATACCGCTGAAATACGGCATTGCAATTGTTGTGATTAAATGATTGTAAAAAAGCAATTGACTTTTGCCTCTTATGGATTTAATATGATGATATGAAAGTTAAGAGTGATCCTCAAGATTTAGTAACAAAAATCCATCTCGATATTAAATTGGGTGGACTAAAAATTGAATTGGGAGACACAATGAAAAAATATAGAAACGACGTGTTAAATAGCTTAGATAAAGTAGTAAAGGAACTAGAAGCTGCAAGAGAGGATAGAATTATTTCAAATCACAAATTAGATCAAATACAGGAAATCGTGCAAGAGCAAGGATCGCGGTTATCTGACTTAGAACAGCAGCAAATTAATTAAAAGCAGGGAAGAGAGTTACTAAGCCTCATTTCAACTTACTCCCAATTACGCTATAATAATTTCATGAAAGTTGACGGGCGAGTTATTGCCGAAAAGATTTATGATGAATTAAAGCTTAAAGTAGTTAGCTTACAAGGCAAAGGAATTTCCCCGAAACTCGCGGTTATAATGGTTGGAGAAAACACGGGATCTCTTACATATATTAAGCAGAAGCAAAAGTTTGCTGAGTATATCGGCGCGGAAGTGCAGGTTTTTCGCTATAAAACAGACGTAAAAGAACAAATAATTTTAAATGCAATTGGAGAACTGAATAAAGATAACTTGGTTCAGGGAATTATCGTCCAACTTCCGCTTCCTGATCACATGCATGAGGAAACAATAGTTCGGGCAGTTAATCCCAAAAAAGATATTGATGGATTTCATAAAAATTCTCCATTTACTGTTCCTATTGTTAAAGCAGTTATAAGGGTTCTTGAAGAAATACAAAAGATCGATGTTCCTTCGGAAGAATTTCTCATTTGGTTAAAGACTAAACAAATTGTCGTGATCGGAAAAGGGAAGACCGCAGGCGGTCCATTGATTAGTTATCTGCAAAAACAAAAAGTTTCCTGTGTTGTTATTGATCAAAAAACAAACAATCCTGAAAAAATAATGAGGGAAGCTGACATTATCCTCTCTGCTGTTGGGAAATCGAATGTAGTAAAGTCAACAAATATTAAAAAAGGTGTGATACTGATTGGGGTGGGGCTTGATAGGGGAGAGGATAAAAAACTCCATGGCGACTACGTCGAAAAAGAAATAGAACCCATTGCTTCATTTTATACACCAACACCCGGCGGCATCGGACCGGTCAATGTTGCGTGTTTACTGCAAAATCTGGTAATCGCGGCGAAAAACCAAACAGATAAAAATAATTAGATGAATAAGTCTATTTTGAATTCTTACTGGACTCTTACTCGATTTTTATAGTATTATAGTTGTTGAGTTAGATAATAGACGAGAAAGGGAGGTGATTAGAATGGGTAATAAGAAAAATATGGGTACGGCACTGGGTGCCGCGGCTGTCGGTGCGGCAATCGGGGCAGCAGCGATGACGCTTACCGATGAAAAAAATCGTAAAAAAGTTGTCGCGACAATGAAAGACGTAAAGAAAAAAGCGACGAAACAAATTGATATACTGAAAAAGAAAACGAGAGAGTTAAGAGACCGTAAAGGCGATATTTCACAATCTGCAGTTTTGAAAAAACCGACAGCAAAAAAAGTCGTTACAACGGCAACAAAATAACACCTTATGTGGTTACAAAATACTTTTTATATCTTCGGTATTATTTTTATGGTTCTCAATATTGTGATTTTGATCAGTATTGCTACTGCAGTTTTATATTTAAAGAAAAAAGTTGATGAGATTCATCGGACGTTCAATCAGAAAATTGCTACAGTGAAACAAATTACGACGGAACCAAGTGCTATAGCACGAGGAGTAGGAGCAATCGCGACAAGTATATTATCCTTTGTACTCCACAAAATATTTAGCAGGAAAAAAGAATAAACCTTCCCATATTTTCACTCTTTACTTTTTATTAATTTGGAGGATATGCCACTCCGCTTTGATTTAACAAATTTTGGCTTATACCTTCGTAGCAATCAAAAGAAAGTTACTATATATAGTTTCTGTGGCTCGAATATTCAAAGCTTCGGTTGGCATTATACCTTGTATTTTGATTGCGAAGAGGTATAATACAAAAGAAGCTATGTCTTTTCTTGTTTTTCTTTTTGTCATTATCTTCATTTTTCTCAGCTTAAGTATTAAAATTCTCCGTGAGTATGAACGGGGAGTTATTTTCTTTCTCGGCCGTTTTACCGGTGTTAGGGGTCCGGGACTTATTATCCTTATTCCAATATTTGAGAGGATGGTAAAAGCAACTCTTCGGATTGTTACCATGGAAATTCCTTCGCAAAAAATTATTACCAAGGATAACGTCTCAATCGATATCGCAGCAGTCGCATATTATAAAGTCGTCAATCCATCTAAATCCGTTCTGGCAATTGAAGACGTCTATACAGCGGTAAATCAGATCAGCCAAACAACCGTTCGTAATGTTATTGGTCAATTTATGCTTGACCAGCTTTTGTCTCAAACCTTAAAAATTAACACGCAAATTAAAGAAGTAATTGACCGTCACACCGAGCCATGGGGAGTACAGGTCACTGCAGTTGAAATTAAAGATATTATGCTTCCTGATAATATGCAGCGGGCAATGGCCAAAGAAGCGGAGGCTGAGAGGGAACGGAGGGCAAAGATTGTCGCAGCAGAAGGGGAGATGCAGGCCGCAACAAAATTAGGAGAAGCCTCAGACATTATCGCCAAACACCCGATAGCGCTTCAACTCAGAACTTTGCAATCATTGACCGAAATCAGTACTGAACGAAATTCAACGATTATTTTTCCCGCACAATTTATGACTACTGTCCAGGAAGTTTTAAGAACCGTGACAGAAGATTTAGCGAATAAGAAGTAATCCACACTTCGTAATAAAAGTCTTATAGTTCGATTTTCCTTTATTTCCGCTGTATAATTTAATTTTATGTCTGAACAACTTAAAATAATTCCTTATACAACGCTTCAGGAAAGGGCAGACCGAAGGTTAGAATTTCTTGTCGCGGCAAATACCGAACCGGGTTCGAACTCTTCATCTACCGATCAAAGAAAATCAAGCTTGGAGTTAGCGCAAAAACGATATTTCCAAACAGATAAGCTTTTCGAGATCGCAAATCAAATATTGACAAATGATCGTACAAAAGAAACATATAGAAGACAGCAAACTGAATTGAATGCATTTCTTAAAGAAACGAGCCGGCCCGATTGGTATTATGCCAACCGGAACTTTCCCTTAGTCGGCTTAAATATGCAACAAGCATTAGCCGGAGTAACCGATCTAATACGTGAAGAACAGGCAAAATCTATTTTTGAAGTATTAAAAGGGGCAACAATCCCCGGTTATGAAAACGATATTTATATAGAACCGGCAACACTGGAATTATTAGATCCGGAAAAAGCTGAGTGTATCTGGAATGGATTTAGAGCCAGAAAAAAATTTTTAGATATTGCTGTCTCGGATGGGGAACATGCGGGAAATAATCTGGCTCTTAGGCTGCTTCAACAGTTTAGATTCTCCGGGAATACAGTTTCAATTCTCAGTCCTGTTCTCGATGTGCCGACAAGAGAGGTAGCCAAACAATCACTTCGCGGAAAAACAAGATGCGGCGTTTTGCAAGCCGAAATTCCAACAGTTCTTAGGGGAATTAACCTACAATTCCAATATTCCACTCCCGATCAAGACGCTCTCCCGGACAGAATCTTTCTCAAAGTTACACCTCAAGATAAATTACACTAGTACCTCGCCGCCTGAACCTTTAAGTGGGAATAAATCTTAAGTAAACTACTTGTTTTCTGTTCTTGCAACAAAAGATGAGATGTGCTTAAATGCCATTGACTTATGACTCCTGATTATTCCTAATGAAACGCTTATTGAAATTTAAAAAAAATTACTATCTTGTTATCTTTCTCTTGCTCGGAATTATCATTACTGCTATATCATTTCTTATGGCATCACTAAATACGAATAAACCAGTGACTATCGCAAAACAACAAGCAGTACTTGCCGCACAAACTCTGAAACCAACTCCCACCTCTATACTTACCCCGACACCAACAATTGCTATCCCGACTCCGACTGCTTCTCCTTCCGTAGCGACATCGCAACCCTCAAGCGGCATTAAGCTGTTCGGTGTAAATATGGCAGGAGGCGACTTTGGGGAGGATAATTTACCGGGAAACGGTAATTACATTTATCCCAGTGATCAAACAAGTTTTAATTATTTTGCAAATCACGGATTAACGATTATCAGAGTTCCGTTTCGCTGGGAAAGAGTACAACATACAGCAATGGGAGATTTGAATCAACCGGATATTGATGGGCTCAATGCAACAGTTGCGACAGCCAGCAATGCAAACGAAAAAGTAATTTTGGATATGCATAATTACGGGAGATATTTTAATACGCCATTAACTCTTAGCGACAGTACAAAATTTGCCGATGTCTGGAGAAAGTTAGCTGATACGTTTAAAGATAATCCCGCGCTTTTCGGTTATGAGATTATGAACGAACCGCATGATTTGCCGGATGGAACAAATGAGTGGGCAAGTCTTGCGCAAAGTGCAACCGACGCGATTCGCCAGCTAGACACTACGCATTATATTATTATCCCCGGATACGATTGGCAGAGTGCAAACGGCTGGCCGGAAAATAATCAGAACCTCAATATTAATGACGCAACCGGAAAGATTCTTTATTCCGCGCATCAGTATTTTGATAGCGATCAAAGCGGAAGATATAGTGAGGGTTACGATGCAGAACAAGCAAATCCTAATACCGGCGTTACACTTATTCAACCTTTTTTAACCTGGCTGGCAGCGAATAATAAACAGGGAATTTTTACTGAATACGGAATACCGGGAGATGATCCGCGTTGGTTAACAATGCTGGATAATTTCTTGGCAAGGTTAAACAGTAATCCGAATATTGTCGGCGGTACGTACTGGGCGGCAGGTCCCTGGTGGGGAGATTATAAATTGTCCGTGGAACCGCAAAACGGATCTGACAAACCCCAAATGAGTATACTGCAAAAATACAAAAGTCGATAAAAAATTCTATTGTACTTTGATATTATTTAGTTTTTAGATATTAGAAATTAGGATTTTATTTGAGCCGAATTACTGAGGTTAAACAAAGTGTCTTGACAAGCTTAGTTTGAAAGAACTACGATAGAAACGTCATGGGATCATTACATCAACTAAAAATTCCCTTCCTCAGTGTTCTTTTTTTCTTTTTGTGCTTTTATGTCTTTAGCAAAATTTTTGGACCGATTCCATTCTACATACAAAGTGTGACAACAGATAAACAAGATCTTTTTACGGTTGATGGAACAGGTAATGCAACAGTGGTACCCGAAACCGCTCAAATCTCCCTTGGAGTAAGCAAAACTACAGCAACAGTGCAAGACGCGCAGAAACAGGTAAACGAAATTGCTAATAAATTAACTTCCGATTTGAAAGCACTGGGAATAGCTGACAAAGATATAAAAACTACCAATTATTCATCATATCCGTTATATGGACCAATTCTGCCAATGTCTGCTCAGTCAGGTGACGAAACGTCTGGATCAGTTCAGTCGGGAGAGACTGCTGCGGGACCAGTGACAAGTGACATCGCAATGCCGATGCGTCCGCCAAGCAGTCAGGGATATACAGTCACAGAGGATATAAATGTCACTAGCAAATCAACCGATATCGCGAATAAAGTATTGGATTTGGCTCCGAAAGATGGGGCGAATGTCATAGGTGGTATTCAGTTTGTTTTAACTGATGAGGAGCAACAAGCGCTCGAATCACAAGCAAGAACACAAGCTATCCAAAACGCCAAACAAAAAGCGCAATCGATTGCAAGTGAAGCAGGTTTACGATTGGGAAAACTCGTTAATATTCAGGAATCGCCAAGTGGATATCCCGGACCAATTATGTATAGTGCAGCAAAAACTGCACCAGATCAAAATTCACAGACAAGTGTTAACCCCGGACAAAATAGCATAACAGTAACCGTAACCCTCTCCTACGAAACCCTCTGAAGAATAAACAAATACTACCAATAATCACTTGTTTCCGCTATGAAATGCCTTGTGCACATCTCTGAGTTGTTTATTCGTAATATGGGTATAGATTTGTGTAGTCGCAATATTCTTATGCCCCAGCATTTCCTGAACCGAGCGGATATCGGCACCGTTTGTGAGTAGATCAGTTGCGAACGAGTGGCGCATCGTGTGAACCGTCGCGTCAACCGGAAGCCTAGCCAACTTTACATATTTTTTAATCACCCGCTCGATACTCCTTGCAGTCAGGCGCATTTTTTCGCCGTCATTTTCCTCATTGGGACGTCCCGAATATCTGATAAAAAGCGGTTTATAGGAATCCTGCCGTATTCCCAAATAGTTCTGAATCCAATCGGCAGCGCGGTCCGAGACAAATACAATTCTTCCTTTTCCGCCTTTCCCAATTACACCGAATTCTTTCCGCTCCAAATTAATTTCTCCATGATTTAATTTTACAAGCTCCGATACGCGAAGTCCTGTTGAAAAAAGTAATTCCATGATGCAGCGGTCCCGCATTCCTTCTTCTTTTGAAGTATCAGCCATATTAACCAACTGATCAATTTGCTCCCGTTCGAGAAATTTTAAGCTCCGGCTCTCGGTTTTTGGTAAATCAATTTTCGACGGCTCCAGAGTTTTATAATCATTCTTAATTAAAAACCTTAGAAACGAGCGAAGCGCGATTACATAATAATTTTGCGTCACTTTCTGAAGAGTCTGACCTTTATCATCTGTTCTATTGGCCAAAAATACCCGGTATCTGCGGATTATCGATAGGTCCAAATCTTCAATTGTTTTGTGTGGCAGGGTAGAGGAGAACCATTTTTCAAAAGTATCCAAGTAATGCCTGTAGTCCCGAATCGTTAACCGGGAAGAATTTTTTTCAATTTCCAAATATTCCAGATAATTATTAATTAGGTCAGGCAAGAACAGCGAACGCATATTCACTATACTAAAGGACAGGCAGTAGGAAGTCAAACCCAATGAGATCAATTTAGCTTGACAATACTTCCCCAAAAAAGCCATACTAAGTATATGCGGGAAGAATATATTCTCAGAGCAAAAGCATATCTTTTGTCTCAACCGGACTATAGAGAAAAATTCGAAGACATTAAAAAAGATCTCTTAGCACTTGGTGCCAGCGAAGAAGAAATCCAGAAAGCGATTGCAGACATTGAAGATGAGCCGATTGAAGAAGCGGACAAAAAGAAAGAACAAGCCGATAAGCCTGAAATTATAAAAAAATTACTTGAAGTAGATATTGCGTCCCACATTGTAACCGGCGTGCTTATTGTCTTTGCTCTTTTTTTCTTCTTTATGTTTCTGCACAATAGACAAGTATCTATGTCCCCTTCGTCAACCAATATTCAAACTAATGAGGGCTCACCGTTGGTCACAAGGGTATACGCTCTCACGCTTCCGGTAAATGCAACGCAGGTTTTTTCCTATCCCGGAACAAATATTAGTTTACCTATCTCAGGTTTTCCAAAGAGGGAAGTACTTGGATTTTTTCCCTATTGGATGCTTGACGTTGAGGACAAAGTAAATTTAATTGGTATTACCGACATTAGTTTATTCGGTCTTGAAACAGATGGTAATGGCAATATCATTACGGTCGGTAGTGATGGCACGACGGACCCGGGATGGACCATGTGGAATGATCCCAGGCTTACACTCTTCTTAAACAGAGTGAAAGCAAAAAACATTCACGTAGCACTCACAATAAAATCATTCAATAATAACAACATTGAGCATCTGATAAGTTCTGATAATAGTCAAAAGCAATTAATTGCTAATGTGATTCATCTAATTAGTATAAAAAATCTGGACGGAGTAAATTTGGATTTTGAATATACCGGAAACCCGACACCTTCTCAAATCAACTCATTTACTGCATTTATTACCAATCTTAATACAAATCTAAAACAGCAAAATCCTAATCTCGCACTTACCCTGGATACAAATATTACTGCCGCCTCTCAGCCTCTGCTTCTAGATATTCCTTCTCTTGCAGGCAGCGTCGATTCATTCATCGTCATGGGATATGATCTGCATACGCCGCAAGGCGAACCCGGCGCGATAGCACCGATTGACGGGACCAATGGACTTATTGAACTTGTACAAAGTTACCTGGAAAAAGTAGGGCCTGAAAAAATTATTTTGGCTGTTCCGTATTATGGTTACGACTGGCCGATAAGCGACGCGGTAAACAACACAAGTCAAAATGCGGCAATACTTCCATATGCACAGGTGATGGATTTAGCCAAAGATAAAACTGTTTCCTGGGACGAAACTACACAAACTCCATACTTTACTTATATTGACCCCACAACGAAGCTAAAACACCAGGTATATTTCGATAACACTCGCTCAATCGGTTTGAAATATGATTATATAAATCAGAAGAATCTTAAAGGCGTCGGCATTTGGGCACTCGGCTACGACGGACTCAATCAAGACCTCGGCGCCCTCATCCTCGAGAAATTCGCCAAGTAAATCCGTTGACAATAAGAAACAAGATTTTTATTATATTTCACATGACGAAATTTCTCCTCGATAGCGGTAATCCTAACGAGTATCGTGAGATTGCAAACCTTGCCAAACAACATAGTACTGAGATTTGGGGTGCGACGACCAATCCTACTTTGATTGCCAAACAATTAGGCGGCAAAAAACTAACTTCCCAAGAGGCATTTAATTTACAAAAGCAAATCGTCATGGAAATCTTACGTCTCGTCCCCGGTGCGGTTTCCGCAGAAGTATATGCTGACGGAAAAACTACTGCCTCTGAAATGGTAGGGCAGGGGAGTGAGATCGCCTCCTGGCATGAACGGATAGTCGTCAAGCTCCCGACGACTTTGGAAGGATTATATGCAAGAACCAAACTTCGGCAATTAGGAATTATCATCAATAATACCTTAGTATTTTCGCAGGAACAAATTTTCGCAATTTGCCTGCATGAAAAATTGGTAATGAAAGAGGGGAGTGGCACTGAGAAAAAAGCCTACCCATGCTTTATCTCCCCTTTTGTCGGAAGACTTGATGACTCGGGATTAAATGGCATGGATATTATTAAAAATGGCGTGACACTTCGAAACGCTTTTAAATTTTCTCCCTGGATTTTATCTTCGTCAATCCGGACCCTCAGACATATGGAACTAACAATTCATTACAACTGTGACATTCTAACTGCACCGGCAAAAGTATATTTGGAGCACTTCGGACATGATAATAAAAGCGAAGACGAGTTAGGCTCGTCGACACAAACTCCGGAGTTAATACAAATCCCCTACTGGAAGCCAAAAGATGAGCTTCTGCGAATTTCGACACTCGACGAATTGTTTTCTGCAATTTCCTCCGGCAGATTAAATATAAATCATCCGCTTACTATAAAAGGCATCCAGAAATTTAGCGAGGATTGGAGCAGTATCATCACCTTATAGTCTTTTTCAATAATTACACTATTTTTTTGTTATTAATAGAAATCAGTGTATTTTTTTATTACCATCTCTAAAGTAACCCAACGAGCTCAAGCTGCAAAGCCCTAGAATGCCCTAGGAGGCTTTCGAAACTAAAAAGATGAGTAAATACATGTCTTTGGTTATAGTGATTAAAATTATTAACTAAAACAAGTAACACAAACATGTTCCACTCCGATACAAAAAAGGCAAGGGGAGATCAATTTTCATCAATTTTAGCCTCAAGTTAGCCTGATAAACCAATATGAAAAACAATTTAAGCCCTATAGTAGGGATTTAATGAACCATTCTAAGCAGACGAGAGTATAAATAAATCCAAACCGACAAAAAATTTGGGTCTGATAAAAAATATTAATTAAGCACAAGTTGCAGAAAGCAGAAAAAGTCCTTCCCCGGCAATCCGCCCCAGAACGCGTCGTAAAAGTATTATTGTGCGACGTTATTAATTCAGCTTCCTGTCCGGTAATACCTGATCGATTTTCTTTTTTGAGAACTTCCAGAATATGATCACAGCAGTTATTCCATACCAGAGTAGAGATCATCTCTATTAATAGATATACTCTTTTCTTAAAGGTGATAGTTTCGCTCCGTAGCTTGATAAGCTGCAATTGGAATAAGATTATCATAGGTACCTTGGGGTATCCTTCTCTGGAGATAAGCACAATACTTTAATTTAGACTGTAGAATCAAGCTAAAGTATACATTTTAGCTTCACATAAACGCATTTTAGTTGTTCGTATTTTTTTCAAATGAATAGTAAACTAAGTATATCTCCGTCATCTCTTCGAGTCCTCAGAGTCAAGGACCTGGAGAAGCAATGACTTTGATGGGATCTAAAAAATTGACGGGATTCTATCGTCCCGTTAAGCGTGACTTCAGAATGACAAGTAAAAAACCACCAATTACTTATATACAGCCATGTTACTCTGTGAAAAGTAAAATATTATTGTGAAAATTCTTACTTTTATCCTATAACTATATCATACCACATCATAAATATTATGGGATTTTCCTGTTCTTCCTTGCCCTTCTCCCCTCTCCTACTTACTAGTTGGCTATTATTTTCCCCAAGCGGTAAAAATATTTAAAACAAGAAGTACAATTGTTGCTACCCAGAGATACTCCCACAAAATGCTGCGAAACAGCCTCTTCTCCAACCAGACATGGGAGAGCCCAACGATAATATAAAAAAATCCTGTCATGAAAAGCGCGAGGACTGTCGGACTGCTTGGCCAAAACCAAAGTGCCGCCGCCACTTCCAGACAACAAAGACTTAAGCCAAAAACCCACTTTGAAATTGATAACGGATATTTCCCGAGAGTATATGTCCATACCGCATGATAAGCCAACAAATACGAATATAAAGATACCAGAACTACTTCAAGTATGATAAATTGATGGAGAGAGAAAATTATATTTGAGAGAAAAAAGAAGGAAATGAGCGTGATAACGAAAGAAACAATTCGTGCTCCGGATAGTAAGGCAATCGTTCTGATCGATGCTACAATAAAAATGTTTTGGCTTAACAGTAAGGAATATAAACCAAAAGCATATAATACAGCTAAAATAATTCTGAAGATTAACCTGGCCGGTACTAAAAAATAAAATAATCCAAATGCCAAGCTATAAAAAAATGGCAGGATAAAAATCGCATACATCCCCTTCTCCGTCATGTCTCTCCTCATTGCCCAAAATACAAATAAATCGGTAAATACCGATAAAAAAGTTGTAATATATACTCCTGACTTACCAAACTGAAATTCGGTAAAAAATAAGCCGAGGGAGAGAATGATAACGCTGATAACAAACTTCTGTCGTTTATCAATAGTAAATGTGATCGGTCTCCTTCCCTTTTTGCTAAATGTCAGATGCCGCCTATGCAATGCGGGATTAGGATATGTTGACAAAATATTTTGCATGCAGATATTTCTTAGGGCGTAATAATATCATAATTTGCATAGATTTCTTGGACATCAGGATGCTCTTCGAGTTTTTCTAAAAATGCCAGAAGTTTATCTGCTGACTCTTTATCCGAGATTGTAATGACAGTAGTCGGACGTCTAATAAGTTTTGCCTCTACTATCTCAAGCCCTAAACTAATTAAGTTGTCTCGTACCTTTCCAAGTGTTTCAGCTCGCGTATAAATGAGAACCTGATCATCAACTTCTTCAACGTCTTCCGCACCATTGTCGGCTGACATGAGATAAATATCATCAAGAGTGCGTCCGTTTTTCTTAACCAAAATCATTCCTGCTTTTTGAAACTGGTAAGAAACCGAACCGGGTGTTGCGATATTGCCTCCATTTTTATCAAAAATACTTTTTACCTCAGGAGTAGTCCGCAATTTGTTATCAGTGACAGCTTCAACAATAATACTGATTCCACCGGGACCAAACCCTTCGTAAACGACTTCTTCAAGATTTGCCGCGTCTTTGCTGGTTGCCCGCGTAATTGCCCGCTCAATATTATCCTTTGGCATGTTAGCATTTCTCGCAGCTTCTATTGCCAGACGCAGACGGAAATTCATGGCCGGGTCCCCTATCCCGCCCCCCTGCTTCACCGCTAAGGTAATTGCCATTGAGAGTTTAGTAAATGCTTGCCCCCTTTTAGCATCATTCGCACCTTTTTGTCTTTTAATGGTCTTCCATTTTGAATGTCCGCTCATAGTTTTTGATAGCTAAAAATACGTAGCTAACAGCCTATTATAGTCTTTCTATATTGACTTTTGCAATAAATACTTGTAGAATTACAAACTGTTATTGTAACTGCCTAAAAAGTAAACGATAATAGTTCCGGATGTCAGCATTAAAAGCTCAAGCTATACAAACCGCCCTGCTGGGAGATTGGACTAACGCCATCCTTCTTAATCAAGCCATTCTTGATGAAGATCCCACTGATATAGACGCCCTCAATCGGCTCGCTTTCGCGTTTTTTAGCTCCGGGGATACCCGCGAAGCTAAAAATATTTATCAAAAAGTTCTCAGTCTTGATACATTAAATCCGATTGCCATGCGCAATCTAAAACGTTTAACCGTAAACGGTAAACGTCCGGTCGTCAATATTTTGCAACTTGGTAACCATTTTATTGAAGAGCCGGGTAAAACCAAAGTGGTCGATTTAATTAATATTGCAGAACAAAAAATTATCGGTCCACTCCGCTCGGGAGAAATACTGACGCTTAGTGCAAAACGAATGAAAATATTTGTGCTGGAATCTCAAAAACAATATGTCGGTATGCTTCCTGATGATATCAGCAAGAGACTTATTAAATTCATTGACGGAGGCAACACCTACGAAGCATATGTAAAAGCAAACGACAAACGTCATCTGTCAATTTTTATTCGTGAAACAAAGCGAGTGAATAGGTTTAGGGACCAGCCCTCATTTGTTTCAAGTGATAAGACAAAATTAACGTTTGAAAAAAATCGATCAGTGAAGCGTGATGATGATATTGATCAAGATAAACAGCCCTACGTTTTTGAGGAAGAAGAATCTTTATAAAAAATCACTTTTCCTTTGCGAAGATCTTTCTTTACTTTTTTTTCCAACTCCCCTGCTTTTCGTATACTGCTAAGTGAATGCAAAGCCAATATGAATGAGACAAAAAATAGTAGGCTAATAATAAGAAAAAACATATAATTTGTATTAATCCTAAAATGCCTCCGATCTCAGACTATTTTTCCCAAGTATTATTATAATATCTGCTATTTGTTTAATGTTTACTTGCTGGATGGGAAAATGGAAAAGTTCGGTTAATTTTCTTAATGTATAGGAACTTTGCCCGTAATAAATAATACGAGAAGTATTACTGATATCTTGTGCCGTTGCAATATCAATAACATTTCCCCCTAAACTATTAATGATTCGTTCGCATCTCATTCCGAGGCCCGAAACTCCTGTAGCGTTGACAATTTGGATACTGATATTTTCACTTTCTATTCCGTCATCGCTAAATTGTGTTACGAAATTATCAGGCAGATTATTTACGTCTTCAGGTAGTTTAACAGAAAGTACTTGTGTCTTTCCGCCGCCTATTTTCTGGGCAACAATCGCCATATTAAGAATATCGAAAATAGTAAGATCCGCATGGAGACCGGGACTCAATGCAAATGTCATAAGTTGTTTACTAATTGGCTGATTTATCTGTAAACTTGACGGATAAAATATTCTTCCGTCTATGCCAATACCCAATACTTTTCCTATTGTTCGGATATCTGAATTTCCCGTAATTGAAACGCGTTGCAAGAAGTTACTCCCCTTGTCCATTGACAGTATTTCACTTTGCTTTTTCTGATCCTCAACTGCGATGGTAAAGCGATGCTGTCCGTCAAACTTGCTTGCTTTAAAAACATAAAATATCTTAATACCAACTGAAATGAGAATGAAAAATAAAACAACACTACAATAAATAAACAGCATTTTAAAGCTTTTCCCGTTTTCTTTTGCTTGCTGTTTCCTCTTCATTACCCCTATTATGGAACAATTTAGCATTGTTATGCAATCATGCCTAAAAATAACAGGCTGTGGAGTTAGAATGTCTTAGGGAAAAGAATAGTTATTTGTTTTTCTTAATGAGTTCAGGAAGTTTGAATACCGGTGCTCCTGACGAGATATTCTGCCCGAAAGATTTATTCTGCTTATTTTTTTTTGCTTTTTTCTTTTCTCCTTTATAAAATCCGCTGCCCTGTGCCATAGTAAATTCACCTCCCGATAATTAAAATGATTATAACATAACTTTTACTTTTCTTGAATTTCCTGCAAATTTTTTTCTATGAATTCCTTAAGTTCAATCGGTAGTGGACTTTCGAAATGCACTTCTTCCCCACTCTTTGGATGGAGGAAACTAATTTTTGCCGCATGGAGAAAAACCCGATTAAGAAGTTTTCTGTCTCTATTTGCAGTTTTACGTCCGGCGTAGAGAAAATCGGAAAAAATCGGGTGATTAAAATACTTCAAATGAACTCTGATTTGATGAGTTCTGCCTGTTTTTGGCGTCAATTCAACAAGAGATAACTCTTCCCTCTGTTTGCCGGGCATTAAAAAATACTGGGGTACCTGATAAAATGTTACCGATTCCCGTCCTCCCGCGACAATTCCAAATTGCCTACGGTTCCAAGGCAGTCGGTCTACCGGAACGTTAATTTCCCCATTCCGCGGAGCGATTCTGCCATGAGCTAAGGCAATATATGTTTTCTGCACGGTTCGCTCTTTAAATTGTTTTTGTAGATTTTGGAAAGCATCAGGATTTTTCGCAACCAAAAGGATTCCCGAAGTTTCCTTGTCTATGCGGTGTACTATCCCTCCCCGTTCACGGAATGCTTGCTGAAAATATTCTTTACTTGTGTAGTCATCAATTTTTTTCCTTCCAACTTTTAATTTTTCACTTTCAATTTTTAATTTGCTTTCCGTCCAATCCTGAACAGTTAATTGGCTTTGGGTCGTATCAGACTTATTGACGGTGATGCCTGCCGGCTTATTTAAAACCAGTAAATCATCGTCTTCATAAATTATTTGGATGGGATTTTCTTGATTTTCCATAGTCTACTCTATTTTTTTACGTGTGGGTTTTATTTGTAAACGTAAAAAGAGGAAAAGAAAAATAAGTAAAATAATAAGGGTAAAAATGTCTTCGGGGGTAACTCTATATACATTGCCTTTTACATAAAATATGATACGGAGAACAAGAGAAATGAGTGAGACGTTAAAGACAAATAAGGTTCCGATACTGCCATCCCGGATACTACCCCGAAGCAGCTTCCTGTAGAGTACACGAATAAAGAAGAAGAAAAGAATGATATAGCATACCATTTCGATAAGTATTTGAGGAGCTACGTTTAGCGGGTATAAAAAGATACTACCCAATAAAGCAAAGGGCAAAGCACAAAGAACAGAAAGAGAGAAAAAGTCTGCTAGTCTGCCCGCAGGATATTTTTTTAGTTTAGAAATATAGTAGATATACCCTCCTCCACCGAGTATTCCGCCTAAAAACGAAAGGCCGGGAAAATACGGTATTGCCAGAATAATAATCGGGCTTAAAAAATGATTGCTGAAATGTAAAATAATATAGATAAGCCGGCTGCCAACGAGACCCATAAAAGAGGTGCTAAAAGCGAGGTTAAATAAATACTCTAGCGTAACATTTCTCCTGATTAGGATGAGATCTTCCTGTCCCAGTTTATATAAACAAAAGAGGAAAATAAAAAAACTAATAATAAAAAATAAAATAAAAAACAGCATGTGTTAACGCATAACAACCCGGACAATACCGAGCATTACTAAACTAATTCCTATACCAATAATAACCCTTCCTACTCCTATTAAATCCGACAGTCCTCCAACCGCAATAATCGGCACCAGGGAAAAAATTCCGACAATACTGTTTAAGCCGCCGTAGATTTTCCCCCGGAATTCATCCGCTGTTTGTTCTTGTAAGATTGTGTTCGAAGGGACAAAAACAAGTGCGTTCGCAACTCCTAGAACAAACGCTAAAAAAATCAGAATATGAATATTTGTAATTGTCAAAAAGTGCGGAATAAGACTGTTAACTACCTTAACAAAATCATGCGAGCTGATCGCTGAAGCAAATGGCAGCACCATCATCGAAACTCCCGAGAGAAATAGACCCACAATAACCATTTTATTTCTGGAATAATGATGAAATACGTTTACCAAAAATATTCCGCCCAAGATCATTCCGAGCGCCGCAGGTGTTACAAAAATAACCGGAAATTCTTCAACTTTCATGCCTAACACCTGGTTAGCAAATCCCGGAATGACGGCGGCAATAACTAAAATAAGAATTTGCGCCAACGCCAGCAGAAAAAGCGATCCATAGATTTCCCGCGTCCGGCTCATAAGCTCCAAAGCGCGCTTTATTTCTCGTCCTATATCTAAATTCGCCATAAAATCGATCGAATCAGGCTTTTTTTGTGTTTTGGGTAGTTTAATGAAAGATATAAAAACCGCTCCAATCAAAAGCGCCACAGCTAAAATAATCAGCGTTCCAATTTGTCCGAAAAGCAAAATTAGTGGTCCCGAGAGAACATAGGCGAGAAGAATTGAGCCAAAAATAGCCATGCTGAATAGTGCATTTGCCGAAAACAGCACTTCTTGTTTTACAAGAAGCGGAATCATAGGTGTTTCGGCAGGAATAAAAAATTGAGTAACAATGGAGATGCAGAAAGAAACAAGATAAATTATGAGTAAATTCGTATGGAAAAACGCCAAAAACAACAAAAGGAAAGCGCGAAGAATATTACAAATTCCCAGTACTCTTTTTTTATCCCGCCTGTCGACATAGACACCTGCCACAATGCCAAATAAAATTGCCGGAATAGTGAATGATATAATAACACCTGCCACAGCAGTGTTGGAGTGCGTCAATGTATACACGGTAAGAATAAGATAGAAATTAAAAAGATTGACAGAAATCTGGGTAAAAATCTCGCTCAGCCAGAGAAAAAGGAAAGGTTTTTCGCTAAATGCCTGGAAAATATTATGTTTCA
Source organism: Candidatus Levyibacteriota bacterium (assembly GCA_963790825.1). Taxonomy (GTDB): domain Bacteria; phylum Patescibacteriota; class Microgenomatia; order Levybacterales; family UBA12049; genus CAWBPM01. Next base: position 514,144 of record CAWBPM010000002.1, read on the forward strand.
TTCTTGGGCTCTTTCGGAATATGCACCGGTGCGGGTATCAATTCGAATCGTGTCACCCGAATTGATAAAAAGTGGAACTTTCGTTTTCAATCCGTTCTCAAGTATTGCATCTTTAAAAACATTTGTCGCTGAATTTCCTTTTATTCCAGGTGCGGTTTCTGAGACAACAAAAACCATTTTAGGCGGTAGTTGGACCGAAAGCGCCCGGTCTCCGAGAAAACTAACGGTAAAACTTTCTCCTTCTTTTAAATATTCATATTGGTCTATTACGTCAAGAGCAATGGTAATTTGCTCATACGTTTGCAAATTCATAAAATAAGCATTTTCGTCATCCTTATAGAGAAATTGCAGTTCATTCTTTGCGACTGTAACAGCATCTACTTTGGCACCGTTAATGTAGCTTTTCTCCACCGTTGAGCCATTGCTAAGATTCTTTACTCTAACTTTAATATTTGCCGAACCCCTACCCATTTTAATGTGTTCGTAGGAGATTACTTGATATAAATTACCGTCTTCACGGTATGTTGTACCGGATTTTAGATCTGTAACACCAATCATAGTTAATTAAAAATTCAAAGTGAAAAGTTTAATGTTATTGAGCTTAACAACTTGTATAATTTACTTTCCTTTTCGCTCTTCCATTAATTGTAGCATAGTTCTGACACCAAATCCGCTCCCGCCTTTCGGCCCCAAACTATGCGGTTTTTCGGCAAAAGCCGGTCCAGCGATGTCAAAATGTACCCAGGATTTATCTCCGATAAATTCCTGCAAGAAAAGTGCGGCAGTAATTGTCCCAGCGTAACGGGAATTTGGAATGTTGGCAATGTCTGCAATTTCGCTTTTGTTCATGTCTTTATACTCTTTTTCCAAAGGTAATTCCCAAACCTTTTCTCCTGCTCTATAAGCAGCATTTTTAACTGAGTCAACCAAATCCCTGTTGTTGGAAAAAATAGCAGCAATTTCGGTTCCCAATGCCACCAAGCATGCTCCGGTCAACGTGGCAAAATCGATAATCTCAGTTGCTCCTTCTTTTACCGCAAAAGAAAGACTATCTGCCATAGTGACTCTTCCCTCCGCATCGGTGTTCAGAACTTCAATTGTCTTTCCGTTTAGAGCTTTTACGACGTCGCCCGGGACAATTGACTCGCCCGAGATGAGATTCGGAGTTGCGGCAATAAGACCCATGACTGGAAAATCGGGTTTGATCTTTGCTATGACGGAAAATACGCCGAGAACTGTCGCTGCACCTGCCATATCCATTTTCATATCCTGCATATGATCACCCGGTTTGACATTAATACCGCCGCTGTCAAACGTAATTCCCTTCCCGACCAATGCCAGTTTTCTTTTACTTTTCGCTTTTTCCGGTGTATATGAAAGGAAAATAAATTTCGGCTCAGCTGCTGATGCGCGAGCAATGCCGAGTAGTGCTTCCATTCCCATCCTTGTAAGTTCTGTCTTGCCAAAAACTTTACACGTGATAAGCGGGCTGGATTTGGCAATGTCTTTGCCTAAATTTGCCAAATACTCAGGTGTCGCAATCGCCGCTTGCTCGTTTACCAAATCTCGCGCCAAGATAGTTGCATCCGAATAAAGTATGGCTTTTTCAATTGCCTTTCTCACTTTATTTGACGGAGTCTCTTCTGAAATTGCGAGAATAATAGTTTCCAGATTTCTTTCTTCGGGCTTCTTGGCTTTATATTTCAGAAAAGTGTAGTTTGCCAAATTAACCGCTTCTACAATAACATGCACAACGTCTTTCATATCCTCATCTGCTACTCCCTGCACAGAAATTGTTAGTGAATTAATCTTCCCTTTTTGAGACGTGACAAATTTACCGGTAATATTTCGTAAATCATTGAGGACAAATTCGGTTTCTTTACCCAAACCCAAGACAACTACCTTGGTTGGTACAATTTTTCCCTGAGTAAATAAAATGCACGTTTTTTCTGATTCTCCTTTAAAATGCTCTACGTTACAAATTGCCGATAATTGTCCGTCGAGTGTTTGGTCAAGCTGTGTAAACGCAGAAGACGTGAGATAGGATTTTTCATCTTCTTTTTCAAATACATACACGAGAAGAATGTCGGACGAGATTTTTGAAAGAAGATTTTGTGAGACTTCAAATTTCATAGCTAAGCGATATTTTATCATCTAAACGTGAAAAAAGAAAGCGAACGAGAACAATTTTCATTTCTATCTACGGCCAACTGAAAATTGTTAGGTCTGTTGAATATCGAATGTAAATACCGTAAAATACTATATAAGCGACTAGCCGGGATGGCGGAATGGTATACGCGGTAGTCTCAAAAACTACTGGCTCTAAACGGCCTTGTGGGTTCGACTCCCTCTCCCGGTACTAAAATATCGAGTTTTGTTATTTACCATGGGCACTCTTCATCCCAATCCTCTTCGTCTTTTCCAAATATAAACTCCATTTGTTTTGACTGACCTTCTTTGATCTTTTCAAGTGTTTCATGATCTGCAAAATCGTATTCATCCCATTCTCTTCCTTCATTACCCGGATCTACCAAATCAAATAATTTAGCCATCGGCGGCTCTTCGCTATGAACTGCATCGTTTAGAAAAAGATTTTCTTCCCAATCGTAATCAACAGTAAATTCCGGTTCTTGATCAGGCAATGGAATTTCCTCGGTTTCCAAGTCTTCAAGAGTTGCAAGTTCCCCCCTGTATAAATGTTCCGGTCTTCCCAGTCCAACTGTTTTATATCCTTGGTCCCGTACAATTCCAGCCGTATACTGAAGTGCTGTTATTGCCTCTTTCTCACCCCCATACAGATTTTGCTGATAAATATCGAGGACATTGGTAAATAATTTCTCCATATTGCTATTAATTTTAGGACCAAACCACATAGTTTTAGTAAAAACTTTTTTAGAGACCCTGTCATGAAATGAGAGCAACAAATCTGAGCAGCGTTGTATCTTACTTGGCTGAACCATCAGAGAATAAAAAACAGCAGCTCCACTACCGGCGCGGTTTGCAATATTTATAAATGCAGCTTTAAATGCATCTGGATTAACTGCTTGCAGTCTTTGACTGTATTCATTAACTTCGTTAACTTGTTGTTTCGTTTCCTCTTCATCTTTCGGATATTTTTTTATATAATTTTCCGCTCCGCTTATATAGGATAGCTGTGCATAGGCAAACTTTCCCAGCCGAGATAATCCATAACCGAACCATTTCGTTATATCTTTCCCTCTTTTTGTTCGCGGAACTTCCGTTTGCACTTGTTGTAAGTCTTTTACTGCTTGCACTGGTGGATAGTCTGTATATGCATGCAAAAGTGCTACTCCAGGCAACGTCCACCCTGTCGTCTCTCTGCCAAACCGGCGAACCATATCTTCTGTCATATCCGTAAATTCTTCAACAGTAGGATTATTTTTCCCAAGAATATGTGGAACACTGTACATAAACGTGTCAGCTAACCGGAGGGAGCCAATTCCACGCAAATATGCTCCGGAAACGCGTAGTGTCTGCAGATCTCCCCCCTTTTCAAGGTATTCCGGAAGTCGACTTGCATACCTGGCTGCGAATAATTTTCCGCCTGCATCGACTGCCGTATCGACTGATTCAAAAAATGCATTCGGGTCTATTCCCTGCTTTCGCACATCATTATATGATCTTGTAAACTGCGCTGCAGCTTTCATACCAAACCTCTGATACGCCAGTGGCACTAATTTACTGTATGTTTCAAAATCAAAGTCAGGTCTGCCTAGCTCATCCATGGAGTGTTCTATAAATCGCTCTGCCTGGACAGGATTATAACTTCTGCCCAAATGTATCGTTTCTTCTTCAATTTGCGCTGTCCAGTTGCCTTTTCTTACCATTTCCTCGACAAATTTTCCCAGCGCTTTCACTGATTCTGTCTCAGAACTGCCAATTGCAGCTTCTACTCTTTCCCGCGCATGACGCTCTTCTGACTGGTAATATGACGCATATCCTTGTTTTTCGGATGACATAATTTCGCATTATACATCGAGGATTTTGAAAAAACCATGGTCGTAGAATTCGTAAAATTTTCTCTGCTTGCCGCCTAAGAAGAAAAATTTTAGCAGTCTTTTGCGTCTGGTACATTAGTCTGAATTTGTTTATCCCCTTTCGCAGAAAATCACGATTGTAAGATTATAGATGAATGCTAAGGGTTTCTGTTTCGGAAGGATTTCGCTTCCGACGAAGTGTGAATAAAATCTCGATCGTAAGGCTGGGGAGCTTTATCTGCAGAAACAGACGCATCAACTACCTGTCTAAATAATGGCTCGGAGAATTGACCCTGAGCTAATAATATTTCACTTCCGCCTAGACTCTGAGCGAGAGAAGAATTTGGATCGCTTAGCCTAACACGTAGCGCTCTATATTTATCTATTCTTTCAACTATTATCCCCCTATACCACTTTCTCTCACCTTTCTCATCTTTACCTAAACTAAACTCTACCTCAGGTAGCCGGTTATGGTTATTAGTACCAGGTTCTATTGGCAATAATTCTCTATTATTATTCATTGTTATATTATCTCCGGCAAACTTCAAGAATTGATAGGGGGTTATTTATATCCCTTCGCTTGAAGTTCGAAAAGTTCTGCGTATAGTCCTTTTTTCCTGAGCAGTGCTTCGTGGTTTCCGGCTTCGACAATTCTTCCTTCATCCAGAACGAGTATCCGATCGGCATTTCGTACGGTTGAAAATCTGTGAGAAATAATAATGACTGTTTTATCACTTTGCAATTTCTGCACATTTTCAAAAATTTCATATTCTGCTTTCGCGTCAATTGCTGCTGTCGGCTCGTCTAAGATTAAAATCGGAGCATTGCGGAAAAATGCTCTGGCCAATGCAAGTTTTTGCCACTGTCCACCGGATAAGTCGATCCCATCATCAAACATTTTTCCCACGATTTGATCTATTCCTTTGGGCAAGTTATCAAGGTATTTATCAGCTCCTGATTTTGCAATTGCGTCTTTAAGTAGTTTTTCATTGTTTTTCTCTGCTAAGTTGCCAAAATAAACATTTTCTTTAAAGGTAAACTGGTACTTGATAAAGTCCTGAAATAATGCGCCAACCATTTTATGCCACTCTTCAAGACTTAAATCCTTTATATTTACTCCGTTAATAAGTAGTTCTCCTCCTGTGACGTCGTAGAAGCGAAGGATTAGTTTAATAATCGTTGTCTTCCCTGCCCCGTTTTCTCCAACCAATGCAATTTTCTCACCACTTTCAATCTTCAGATTAAAATTTTTTAAGATAAACCGATCAGTTTTTGGATATTTGAAAGACGCATTTTTAAACTCAATGACAGGCGGAGTAGGTTTTTGAGATAAAGAGATAGGATTTACAGACGATTTGATGACATTTTCAATCTCTAAAAAATCAAAGAACTTGGCAATTAAATCAATTCGCATGGCAATACTAGAATACATACCTAAAAGTCCTTCAACTCCATACGCCAGACTCATGATTTGTTGAAAATACAAGGTAAATTGACCAATCGTAACGTTACGCCGAACAACCGCTAAAACAAGCAGATATTGCGAATAGAGAAATGCAGACAGCTGGATAAAATTCATCATGAACGTTTGTTCAACCCCTTTTTCAGTTATTACATTAAACGGTGTAAAATAGTTCTTTAGTTCATGTGAAACTTTTTGCTGCATTGCCGGACCGGTTTTAAAAATTGCCGCTTCTTTCGAGGTGGAATCAGACGATAAGAGATTACGGATATACATGATCACTCTTTTTACGGCTGCACGTTTGGGAAGAAAGTAGGGAAACACTTTCGTCCGGTATTTGTCGGTAACAAAATAGGTAGGAATTGTGGTAATAATTATTAGTGGGACAACCCAGGGAAAGATAGGAAAAAGGATCACTATTGCTGCTGTGACTTTGACAATATTATTGATAAGTCCCGTAATCCGGTCCTGCAGTATTACCATAGGTCCAACAGTACCGTCAATTTGGGAGAGTAAGTTCTGAAACTTTGATTTTTCAAATGTTGCCGGATCAAGCGTTGCAAGTTTCTGGATAATGACACTATCAAGATAAAATTCGAGTTTATTTTGAAAATATGGTTGTTTTAAACTGTCATAATTGGCTAAATAGTAATTCAGTAAACTTGCTACTGCGTAAGCAGAACCTATCCAAATAAAGCTTGATTGAATAGCGAAGATGGAGCTTAGGTGTGTCAATAAATCAATAACTCTGGCTAAAAGGATGAGCTGAATCAAGGGATAAAGTGTATTACTGTAAACTCCGGAAAATATTGAGACGACCACATAAACTCCGTAAGCTCTCCAGGAGAGCTGAAACACTTTCCAGGTGTAATAAAGATTCTTCTTCATAATAAGAGTATCCCTCTATTACTGTAGCATATAATTCTTGTGGTCTAAAACATTCACTATTTTATAACTACTCTTCTCGTTGAGGAAGCGAGATGGACTAAGAGTTCGTAGGGAATCGTCCCGCAGATTCGGGCAGCTTGAAGAATAGAGTTTTTATTTTGATTATTAGAGGAATAGACAGTAACTTTTTGTCCCACAAAGGGATTTTTAACATCGGTTATATCAATGGTTGTAATATTCATACTAACCCTCCCCACAATTTTACAAGCCACATTACCTATATAAACAAATCCTTTATTTGATAATCGAATATCTACACCATCATTGTAGCCGATCGGTAAAACACCGATCTTCATTTCCGAGTTTGCTGTATAGGTAAAGTCATATCCCACTTTTTCTCCTCGATGCAAACTTTTTATTTGTACTAAGGTCGTCGTCAAGGTAAGTACTGGCTGTAACTTATCAATTTGCTTGTAACTAATTCCGTACAGTGCCAAACCAACTCTGGCAACATTTCCTGTGTTAGCCAAAATTTCCCGGTTACTAATACCGTCCGACGCTGTAAGATGTATCCACGTCGGTACTATCCCCTCTTCTCTCAGGATATTTTTTGCTTTTTCAAACTCGACCAATTGTTTTTTAGTCAGAAGATCTTTTGGCTTTCCTGCTACTGCAAGATGCGACATCAAACCTTCAATCCGAATATTTGGCAATAACTTTAAATGGCGAACAAACGCTCGAAGATGGGAAACGGGAATTCCTTCCCGATGCATGCCGGTATCAACAAATATATGAACCTTAGATCCTGGCTGATATTGACTTAATGCTTTCGCAGATTCTCTATCGTATAATGCGTAAGAAAAAGGTAATTTTTTTACCTGCACATTTTCCGGCTTCACATACCCCATGATAAGAATCGGGGTTTTTATTCCTGCCTTTACTAGCTCATATCCTTCATATAAACTGTTAACACAAAAAAATGGCGGATGTTCGAGATCCAAGATTTTTGCAACTTGGACTAACCCATGTCCATAGGCATTACTTTTCAAAACAGGAGCAATTTTCCAAGTAGGCCGCAGGGATAAAAGATAGTGATAGTTATGAAGAAGACGAGACTGAGATATTTCAATAGTATTAAGCGGCTGGCAAGAAGTAAGCACGTGCTTTAGTATTTTTTGCATAGACTAAATAGATTAAGAAACAGATTTTTTAAGCAATCGCTCCAGATATTTTTTTAGTTAGCAAATGTTATTCTAATCCCCATATTCCTGGCGAGACTGGTCGGCTGTTTTATCGACTCCGTAAAACCTGATTCGGTCTCCTCTAAACAGAAGGTCGATTTCTCCTGTCGGACCGTTTCGGTGTTTGGCAATTAAAAGTTTGGTCGGAATATTGCCGGTGGTTATTTCCGCTTCCGGACGATAAATAAACATTACCACATCCGCATCCTGCTCAATTGTTCCCGACTCCCTAAGATCGGCGAGTTGCGGCCGGCGTTCTCCCCTATGCTCTACTGCACGAGACAATTGGGAAGCTGAAAGCACCGGGACTTTTAATTCCCTTGCCAGGTTTTTTAAAGACTGGGAAATGATCGCAACTTCCTGTACCCTGTTATCATACCTGCGTCCGGGATCGATGAGTTGAAGATAGTCAACGATGATTATTCCCACCCCATGTTCGATTTGCAACCTGCGCGCTTTACTTCGCATCTCCATAAGGTTAAGCCCGGGCGTATCATCTATAAAAATCGGCGCGTCGGCTAATTGCCCCATGGCTTCTGATAATTTGGTAAAGTCATCTTCCGATAACTTTCCTGTTTTAAGCCGCCATGCATCTACGTCAGCTTGAGAGACGAGGAAACGATCCACCAGCTCTTCTTTGCTCATTTCCAAAGAAAAGATACCAACCGGAATTTTTTCCTTTATTGCCATAGACTGGGCCATATTAAGCAAAATCGCGGTTTTTCCTTGTCCCGGTCTGGCTGCCAGAATAAGTAAGTTTGACTTTTGCATACCGGAAAGCATATTGTCGAGGTCTGTAAATCCCGTTCTCACGCCGCGAAGTCCGGATCCCTTTTTATGCAGCTCGTCAATGCGATCAAAACTTTCCGTCAGGCTTTCTTTGATCGGAATAAAACCACGAGAGATATGACCCTGAGAGATGGAAAAAATTGCCGATTCTGCCTTATCGAGAAGATCTTTGACCTCCCGTCCGTCTTCAAAACCCATTTCCGCAATTTCCGAGCTGGCTTGGATAAGAAAACGTTTGGTTGCGGATTCTTTCACAAGCTCGGCATAATACTCAATATTCGCTGCCGTCGGGACAATATTCACGAGCTCTGCCAAATATGACGAGTCAATATTCTTATGTTCTTTCCTTTTTTTAAGTTCCGAGGTAAGCGTGAGCAGGTCGATTGGCTTTCGGTGTTCGACAAGTGTCAACATCGCGTCATAAATAATTGCAAGGGCATCATTGTAAAAATGCTTGGGGCGGAGCGATTCCGAGACAACATGAATCGCGTCTTTATCAATCAGGATTGCGCCTATAACACTCTGTTCTGCTATATCGTTGTGAGGGAGAACTCGCAAATTGGCCATATGAAATTACATTGGAAGTTACGTCAGTAAAACTGTTTCAACCTCCGAAGGCATTTTGTCAAAAAAAATCTGGTACTTATTCATTTTCTTAAGCTTATCCTTAGCTAGCGTCTGTGCCATTACTGCTCCTTGTTCACCGTAAAAAAGCAGGGCATTACTTGCCAGACCCGAAGCAAAAGCAGCGTCTCTCGGACTGTCCGCCAGGAGAAGCGCGACATGGTGTTCCTGCAACTTCTGATATATTTTCTCGACTTCTGTTATTTTTCCAATCAAAATACTGATGTTGTCAATTGTGAGACTATAAATTGTTTCTGTTTCGTTTTGAATACCTACTATTTTAATTCCGCCCGTCTCATACTCTCCGGGACCTTCAATAGTAACAATGTCCTCCCGAATTTTTAATAAATTCTTGTCCAAATTACCCAATATAATAGCGGCATTGGTTACTGAAGTTTTTTCCAGAGGATTAATAGTAACAGCAGCATGTTTACCCCGAAGTTTGATTGAGTTTGGCCCGAGTAACGTAATCTCCATGCAGACATACTACCACACGGGCCGTTCCCTTGACAAGAGTTATGCTTTGGCGTAATATCAAAAACAGTTCTTGAGAAAGATACTACTTCCAATATATAATCAACTAGCCGATGAAAGCTGAAAAATTTATTCTTTCTGTTATTGCAATTCTTATAGGTTTACTTGCCGCAGGCGGCATATTTTACGTTTATCAAATGATGAGAGTCGTTCCTAATAAAACAAAGACTATTGCCATGAAGCACGTAATACCTACTCCGACTCCTGATTTAAACAATTTTCTAACGGTCGATAACCCCGCAGATGAATCGGTAACAAGTAGTAAGACGCTTTCTATATCTGGGAAAACCGTAAGCAGCGCAACTGTTCTCGTCGACTCAGACAGCAATGACGAAGTTGCTACTCCTGCAAGTAACGGCAATTTTACACTTACCATTCCTCTTGACGATGGCACGAGCCTTATTCATATTACGGCGATTTTTAAAAATGGTGATGAAAAACAAATAACAAGGACAGTAACTTTTTCAAGCGAAAGTTTTTAATATGAAAAAAATTATTTCTATTACTATTTTATTCGCCGCAGGTACTTTTCTGCCAAGTCTTCCGGTCTTTGCCGTTTCTATAACACCCACAACTCATGCAAATTCGCCGACAGCGGTACAAAAGCAAAATACATTAGACAACCAAATTAATGAATTGAAAGATAAAATCGCTTCACGAGTGGCACAGCTGAAACTGGTGGAAAAGCGGGGAATCATAGGAACGGTTACCGCTGTCTCTCCTGTTCAAATTACCGTCAATGATCTGCAGGGTAATACCGTTTTTATCGACGTCGATGATATAACTCAATTTTCCTCCCCCGGTCAGAGCACTTCATTTGGGATTTCGGATATAACCAAGGGCATGAGGATAAGCGTGTTGGGTACATATAACAAAGACTCAGAGAGAATACTCGCCCGTTTTGTCGATGTTATTATTCTTTCTCAATTTGTCTCGGGAGAAGTAAGCAGTATTGATAAAGTAAACTATCAGTTTAAGTTAACTTTGTCCGGCAATAAACAGGTACTTATTGATGTTGAAAATGTAACAAGGACTTTTTCCTATACAAACAGCGATACGAATTTAGTAAGGTCGGGTTTTTCCAAAGTTACTTTAGGAGAACGGGCATACGTTATAGGCTATCCTGATAAAAAAACGCCGAGCATGATTGTCGCGACGAGAATTCTTCTCTTTCCTGATCTTCCACAAAATCCTAATATCCCGCTTTCTTTGATTGAAAACAGCCCTACACCTACGTCTTCACCAACTCCCGTGCTAAAAAAATCAACCCGTCCAACGCCCACTCCGATTAAATCGAAACCGACAACAAGTTATTAATTCATGAAAAACCGGCTGCAAACACTTCGCACTATCCTGCAGCGAAACAATCTTGATGCAATTCTTATTTCTTCGCCAATGCATATTCTCTACCTGACTGAATATCCAGGATTTTCCGAGATTGAACGCGAGGCTTTTATCCTAATGACAAAAATAAAGAATTACTTGATTACCGACGCACGGTATACTGAGCAGGTCAAAAAAGAAGCATCTTCTTTTGGGATTCTTGAAAGGGGTCAACAAAATTCCACGTTTAAATTACTGCAAGAAATTATTAACAATGAAAAAATAAAAATTCTTGGCTTTGAAGCGGAAAATTTGACCGTCGCGGAATACAAGACATTTAAAAAAGTTGGTGTAAAATTCAAGCCCGTTAGTTTAAGAGAATTAAGAAGCAATAAAACAAAACAGGAAATAGAAGCTATTCAAAAAGCCTGCAAAATCGGAGACAACGCATTTACTTTTATTATAAAACAAATTCATGAATCGGTAACTGAAAAAGAACTGGCATACAAATTGGAAAATTTCATGCGCCAACAGGGTGCCGAGCCGTCATTTGCAAGTATTGTCGCCTTCGGTCCAAATGCTGCCATTCCCCATCATCACGGCGGAAACACAAAATTGAAAAAGAATCAATTTGTGTTATTTGATTTCGGCGTCAAAGTAGATAACTACTGTTCCGATATGTCGCGGACTGTTTATTTCGGAAAACCAACAGATGAAGAAGTAAAGGCTTATCAAACGGTTCTAATAGCGCAGCAAAAAGCAGAAGAGTATATTACTACAAAGTTAAAAAATAAAAGATCTAAGAAAGCATATGCAGGAGAAACAGACGGAATTGCAAGAAAATATATCGTCTCACAAGGATTTCCCTCTTTCCCCCATTCACTTGGTCATGGCATTGGACTAGAGGTCCATGAGGCACCTTCCCTTTCTCCCCGATCTAAAAATACGCTTACCGAAGGAATGGTATTCACCATCGAACCGGGAATTTATATACCTGGCAAATTCGGCGTAAGAATCGAAGATGATTATATAATTGAAAACAATAAGTTAATACAGCTTACGCAATCACCCAAAAACCTCATCAAAATCTAATGCTTGACTTTATCTTAGTAAAGTGATATACTTTATCGTACTAAAGTATGAAAGCGGACAAAAAAATACAGTCATTATATAAAGCAATTCTTTTTTTGAGAGATGAAAAGGAATGCCGCAGGTTCTTTAGAGACCTCTTAACTGAGGCTGAAATTAAGGAATTTGCTGCTCGTTGGAGAGTCGCACAAATGCTAGAGGACAAAGTTGATTATGAGACAATTACGAAAGAAACCGGTATGAGCTCAACGACAATTGCCCGAATCAATAAATGGTTAAATAGCGGAATGGGCGGATATAAACTTATGCTAAAAAGAATAAATAAAACAAATAAAAAAATAAACGCAAATCATCATCACTCCCCTTTCGTGGCGGAGTGATTGTTTTGGTTTTAGTTAAAGAGTAAACAAGAAGTCAAACAAAAATAATCACCCCGCCAAGCGGGGTTTTTTTGTGGAAAAAATACAAAGACAATTGATATTTGATTTTTACAACACGTTATATAACCCTCAGACAGGGAGACTCTTCTGTGGAGTAATATCGTACTTGGAGAAAAGCAAAAAAGCAAATTTGTTGGTTTTAATTACAGCCGGCGGCAGTAAGAGGCGGAATTTAATCAGTTCGTTAAAGATTAATAAATACTTCTCTCAGATTATTATTTGTAAGAAAAAATCCGTGCAAGTATTTGAAAGCGCTATTGGTAAGAAATTACCAGCAATAATTATCGGCGACCGACAAGATGAGGAAATTGTAATAGCAAAATATCTAAACATTAGTTACATCATTGTTAATCCGCTTTTAGAAAATCCAATAAAAACAATCGAAAGGAAGTTATCAATATGATAAACGAAAAATTTGAATCACGATATAGGACCGAGCAGCCTTATTTGGAGCAGACGAGACAATGGCAGGATACTATGCGTTATCAATACTCTCCTGAAAATTATCTTGTTAAAAAAGAGCAGCTCCAAGACCTAGGTGAGTGTGGTAATTTGGTAGCGGAATTACTCAAAGAGAAATTTGGGGATCGAGTACTTTGTTTCCGAATTGATTATGTTACTGACCGTAAGGGTAAATTGTTTATGACCGAGGTGCAAACAGATGATCGCGGCTTCCCTGCAATGGCAATCGCCCGAAACGCGCGAGGAAGAACCTCCGCTTTCCCCGGTGTCATTGAACCGTTTATGAAGAACATGCAAACAACAGCAAATAAGAAAGACCCAGATCTTCTTATCAGCTTTCCTGATGAAGAAGCTTTTTATTATTCCGGATTTTATGACGTCGGAAAGATGCTTTGGAGTGTTAATCCGAGAGCGACGGTTGTCGTATCTCCCAGGTCCATGCTTTCTGCTAAAGATAACCAGGTTCTCGTCAGCAATAACCGCAGATCTTTTTGCATGGAACCGGATTTAATTTGGGATTTTTCTCAAACCTTGACAATTCCGGGAAAAAATATTCAACCCGTGGTAAATAAACAGTCTCTTTTAGATGTATGGCAAAAAGATTCTTCTCTTAACCGAGAACTTAGACAGTTTATTCCGGAAACGATGCAAACAGATAACCTGCGTGTCTGTCTGGGAAAAGACCAATGGGTTCTAAAACCGATTGACGGTCGCTGGAGTAAAGGCGTGGTATTTGGAGAAAATACTCAACAAACGGTGTGGGAACAATCGCTCAGAGAACCGAATATTCTGGCGCAGCGATACATAAACCCCCGGCGAGAAATGTACTATACGCGGAGAAAAAACGGAAATTATATTCCTTTCGGTTACTTTACCCGGGTTGAAGGTTACTATTCAACAAACTCCGAAGAGACAAAATTGGCTGACGTATTAGTTACTGCCACTTACGATATGCCGGTACACGGCAAAAGGGATTGTATCATGATACCCGGTAAGGCTAGAAAGAATTATGTGGTACAATAAAGGTAATCTATTATGAATATACAAACACTTAAAGGATTCAGAGACTTTCTGCCTACTGAGGCGAGGAAACGGCAGTATATGATTGATAAGATCAGAACTGTCTTTACTTCGTTTGGTTTTGAACCATTAGAGACACCGGCTCTCGAATACGAAGAACTCCTGATGGGAAAATATGGTGACGAGGGAGATAAGCTGATGTACCGTTTTGAAGATAACGGAAAACGCCGCGTGGCTATGCGCTATGATCAGACTGTTCCTCTCGCTCGTGTAGTAGCAGAATATGGTTCGGCAAGCTCGCCACAAGGCCAACCTCTTTTACCGATGCCGTTTAAACGCTACCAGATTCAGCCGGTCTGGCGCGCAGATAAACCGCAAAAAGGGCGTTTCAGAGAATTTTTGCAATGCGATTGTGATACGGTGGGCGTCGACACTCCCCTTTCCGATGCGGAACTCCTAGTAGTTGCCGGTAAAACAATTGAAAGTCTCAGTTTTTCAAATTTCAAAATTCTTATTAATGACCGGAATATTTTCCGTGGACTTATTCAAGATCCGAAACAAGGATTAAAAGAAGAAGAATTGCCTGCCGTAATCCGGGCAATTGATAAGCTGAAAAAAAATGGTGAAGAAAAAGTTCTGGAAGAGATGGTAGAAAATGGCTTAGCGAAAGACAAAGCAGCATATATTTTACAAACCCTGCAAAATCAGGAACCGACTATGCGCCTAAAAATTATTTTTCACTTCATAAAAAAGATGGGGTTAAAACCGGAACAATTCGTATTCCTTCCGACTTTAGCCCGGGGACTCGACTATTACACCGGTCTTATTTTTGAAATAGAAATTGACGGATACAGCGCAGGCTCAGTAGGTGGAGGCGGAAGATATAATAATTTGATTGGGGTTTTTGCAGGAAAACCGATACCAGCTGTCGGGTTCGCATTAGGTTTCGATCGACTACTTGATGCTATGGAGGAACAGAATCTTTTTCCTGAAAATTTACAAACAACCAAAGTTCTGCTGACTATTTTTAATATGAATTTTGAAGACAAAGCAGTTGAAGTATTTTCCTATCTTCAATCAAATGGGATCAACTGTGAACTCTATTCTGACAGCAATGCGAAAATGGAAAAGCAATTAAAATATGCAGATCAAAAACAAATTCCCTATGTTTTACTCCTTGGCTCTGATGAAGTGGAAAAAAATATTGTGACAATTAAAAATATGAGGACAAGAGAGCAAAAACAACTGGCTGTTAAGGATCTACTTAAATATTTATCATAACTTCACACGAGCTTGACAACCCATGATTATAGGATATAATACAGATTAGTATGTCTGATAAACATGAATCCAATTCTGGTTCTGTCTCGTGGCGTACGCCTCAAAGAGACGAGGCTGGAAATTACATATTCAGCGAACCAGACGACCCCACTACCGCTGAACGTCCTCATCGCAAAGAAAGTCCTTATACTCAATCTTTTTACGATCAGGCTAAATATGACGGTAACCAGTTTGTAGAAAGGTTATTAGATACCAGAAATGGCACTGGATTAACATCAACTCAAGTAAATGGAGTTTTGCAACAAATTGATTTATATTTCGGTGGTTATCGGGGTTTTTCCCCAGATGAACCAGGTGTAAAGACTTATCGAGAAAATTTTCAAGCAATGGAAGCAGCTCGGGATTGGATCTACGAGGTGATAGCAGGAGCAGGCGATGCCTTAGTACAAAAAACCGGAAAAGTTACTCTTCTTCGTAAGGCTACTACACCACGATATAAATATAATCCGCCAAAAAAGTAAGCTACCTGCAATTTTTGAAGAAAATAATAGTTACTCTTGCCTATATTTCCTATTTAAGCTATAATAAACATACTTATGAAAGCAAATATTCACCCAAAATATTATGAAGATGCGCAGGTAATTTGTGTTTGCGGCAACCGGTTTACAACTGGTTCTACAAAGGACATTATTCATATTGAGCTTTGTAATAAATGTCATCCGTTTTATACCGGACAGAATAAGTTCGTCGATACTGCTTCTCTGATCCAGAAATTCCAAGATAAACAAAAAGTGGCAGCGACTCACATGGCAACTGCAAAGAAAAAGAAAGATGAAAAGAAAAAAGCCCAAGAAGGCCCCAAAACACTTCGTGAGATGCTCATGGGAGCTGAGTAGCTACTTCCAAATTGATCTAATTTCTAATTAACCTAGTTACTAAAATACCCAGTGAGTAATTTTAGAGCAATTAGTATAATTAGAGCAATTAGAAATTTATGACAGATTATCGTCTTACGCAAATTCAGGAGTTGGAGAAAAAAATTGAAGAGACCCGGTCTCTTCTTTCCGATCCTGCTATGGCTGAAATGGCACAAATAGAAATCCAAAATCTTGAGGCGCAGAAGAAAGAATTGGAAGAGAGTATGCTGCCCCAAGAGAGCACAGAAGAAGATACTCTCGATAGCCGGAATGTTATTCTGGAAGTAAAAGGAGCAGCCGGCGGTGATGAAGCAAAACTGTGGGCAGACGAGCTACTTAGGATGTATACACGCTTTGCAGAGCTCAAGGGGTTTAAGGTTGAAAGTTTGGATGAAACAATTATTAAGATAACGGGTAGAAATTGTTTCGCTGTTTTTAAATATGAGGCAGGGGTTCACCGGGTACAACGTATTCCGAAAACCGAAAAAAAAGGACGCATTCATACCTCTACTGCTACTGTATCCATCCTGCCGGAACTTGAAGATATTGATTTGCATATTAATCCTGAAGATATTACGTTTGAAGCGTTCCGCTCAGGCGGACATGGCGGTCAAAATGTGAATAAGGTTTCAACAGCGGTCCGCATCGTCCATAACCCATCAGGTATTGTCGTTACGTCACAGTCCGAACGCTCACAGTCGCAAAACCGCGAAATCGCGATGAAACTTCTCAGGTCTCGGCTATGGGAAAGGGAAATTGAAAAACAAAACGCGGAGGTAGCATCTCTCAGGTCTACCCAGGTAGGACGCGGCATGCGGGCTGAAAAAATTAAAACATATAATTTCCCTCAGGATAGGTTAACCGATCACCGTCTCGGTAAATCGTGGGGTAACCTGGCTTCGATTATGGACGGAAACATGCCGGAGAGCAGCGAATCTATTGAAAAATCCTGAATACTAAACGCTAAGTTCTAGGCAATATTAAAATACAAATGATCAAATTTCAAAACTGTTTTGAATTTATAATTTTGTAATTGTAATTTATTTAATCCGTCAGCTGGAGGATTAGATATTAGGAATCAGGATCTTACCTGTTTGCAAACAGTCTCGTATTCTGCTACTATTTTTTCTACTTTATGCTGCCTAAAAAACTAGCTTTCGTCGACATAGAAACTACCGGCATGCGATCTAGTTTTGACCGGATTATAGAAATCGGAATTCTACGGGTAGAAGACAATCAAATTATACAAACCTACCATTCTCTTCTCAATCCCGAGGATCATCTTCCGCCGGAAATTGAAAGACTGACCGGTATCACATCAATCGAGCTTGAACACGCACCGACATTTCGCAATGTTTTGATGGATGTTGAGGAAATTTTAAAAGACTGCTTATTTGTCGCACATAATGTCCGCTTCGATTACGGATTTTTAAAAAGCGAATTTAGGCGGGAAAATATTAATTTTTCCTCTAAACATTTTTGTACGGTAAAATTATCGCAACTCCTTTTTCCTCATTTTCGTCATCATAATTTAGATGCAATTATCGAGCGGTTCCATATCACTTGCGGGACGCGGCATCGGGCATTAGAGGATGCTACGGTGTTATTCGAATTCTATAAACTTCTCAGGGAGCAATTTAGTGAAGATGTGTTAGTGAAAGCGCTTGCTACTATTCAGAAACAACCTTCGCTACCGATTAAATTAAAGAGAGAGGACCTGGATAATCTTCCCGAGTCACCGGGCGTATACATTTTCTATGCCTCCGAATCTCAGGAAAACGCAGTAGCAGATAAAAGTAATGATAAAAAACAAAGCAAAGGAAAACAGAAACCCTTGATTCCTCTCTATGTCGGAAAGAGTAAAAATATTAGAGAACGTGTGCTTTCGCATTTTTCCTCTGATATTCGTTCGGGAATTGAGATGAAAATCTCTCAACAAATCGAAAGTATTGAAACTATTACGACCGCAGGCGAACTCGGAGCACTGTTTATGGAATCACGGTTGGTAAAAGAATTGCTTCCTCTTTATAACCGGAAGCTTCGATTAAAAAGAGAGCTGATTGCACTGCGAAGAAAAATAAATTTGAACGGATATGAAACCGTTTCTTTAGAACAAGTAAGCAAGATTAACTCTGAGGATTTAGCCAATTTTGTTGGTTTTTTCCGATCAAAAAAACAAGCCAAAGAGTTTCTCTCTGGAGTTGCAAAAGAATATATGCTTTGCGAGAAATTATTGGGACTTGATAAGACAAAAAATGAATGCTTTCTAAGCCGGCTGAATATTTGTAAAGGCGCTTGCACCGGACAGGAAGAAGCGTATAAATACAACGTTCGTTTTGTTAGCGCATTTGCAAACACAAAGATAAAGCCGTGGCCTTTTAAAGGCCCTATTATTATTGAAGAAAAAAATTCTTTCACCGGAGAGACTGAGTATTTTCTTATTGATAACTGGTGCTACCTGGGAAGTTTGCGCCGAAAAAATAACGACAGCAATCAAAATCTTTCGTTGAAAGACTTGAAGTTTGACTTAGACATTTACAAAATCATTCTTCAATACCTGAGAAAAACAAGCAATTATAAATTCATACAAGAAATCAAGCGTGAATAATTACCATCTCTTATGAATACGTACAGCTAACTTTTATTGCAGCATATAACTCACCACAATAATGATGATAACTGCGCTGAGAACGATAAGTAATGTATGATCATTATCAAAAAAAGAATAGTGTTTAGGTGCTCTTGCTGCCTTTCTCCGTGTTACGAGTTTTTTTGTGGTTTTTTTCGGCATAAATATAATTCACCTCTCTTTCTCAAGTAATTTCTTACTACACTTCCATCATACAAGAAATACATTGGGGTTTGTCAAGAAGGTAAATAATAAGGAGAGATCAATAGCTTACGTAGTAATTAATTTTCGCATTTTTCTGCAAATCCGCAATCCAACTTTGAACTTTTGGAGTAAGTTTTTGTTGGTAGAGCTGTTGCTCTACATTTGCTTTGGTCATTCCCGGCATTCCTTTATTTTTATTCATATAATCTGTTACTTCTTTAGCGGATACCGTAATATTCTTGCCCACCATTTTCTCAACCAGTTTTTGCAGACGTACCTGATCCTCAAGCGTTTGTCTGGTCATCCCCTGAGACTTTAAAACATCATCTAATTTTTGGCCTTGACCCGTAACATTACTTTCAATTGTTTTCATTTCGCTGTCAATCTCGGCTTGACTCACCGTCACGTGCTCTTTTTGGGCTTCCTGCTCAATTAACGTCTTGGTAACTAATGTATTTAAGGCCTGCTTACCACCCTGCTGCTCAAGAGAATTGATAACTGTTAAACGACTGATCGGCTCCCCATTTACTGTCGCGGCGATGAACAAACCCCGAAAAACATACAGCAAGATAGCCAAAACGATAATGATAACACCTAGAATAATATATGATTTTTTTAATTTAAGAGTAGGGCTCATTTTTTGATAGGCTGCATTAGATGTTACTTTCTTTTCGGGGATAGCTGAAACTTCGGATTTTGCAATTATTTTCGGCTGTGATGTGGTTTTGCTTGTCTTTGTTATCTTTCTCGCCATAACAGTATTATAACATAAATTATTAAATTGCAATATAGTATTTTAATGACTGTACTATTGTGCCGGTGCAGCCTCAAGAGTAATTATTACGTTCTGTGTTTTTCCGTCCCGCCAATAATTAACTTTTACACTGTCCCCTACTTTTTTCTTCGAGATAATAGTTGAAAGCTGTCCCTGATTATTTCCCGATAATCGCTGCCCGTCAATTTTCAGAATAATATCTCCGCTTTGCAGTCCTGCTTTATCCGCGGGCGAGGAGGAGATAACATCTGAAATATATGCTCCCTCTGGAACATCATTCAAGATTGCCAGGTCCTGGCTTATTACTTTATAGGCAATTCCTAAGTATGGCCGGTTAAATTGACCTGTTTGATTGAAATTACTTAGCGAATCTTTAATGACACTGATCGGAAGGGCAAAACCGATATTCTGTCCGCTTTGAGAAACTGCAGTATTAACACCAACTACCTGCCCTGAAGAATTTAAGAGGGGACCACCGGAATTTCCCGGATTAATTGCCGCGTCTGTCTGGATAACGTTATTAAGTTGTTCGACAAATCCTTCAAAGTCCGACCCTGCCGTTATTCCCCGTCCTAACCCTGAAATAACACCAGTTGTGACAGTGTTGCGAAATTCTCCCAGTGCAGTACCGATTGCCACGACAAACTGACCCACTTGCAGATGCGATGAATCTCCGAGCACAACCGGCTTTAGTGTTTCTTCATTATTTTGTGTTGGATCAATTTTAATCAGTGCTACGTCATTAAGAGGGTCCCGATAAATTTTTTGCACGTCGTATTTTTTATCGTCACTGGTTATCACCTGATATTTTCCGCTCGTATCGGAAACTACATGTTTATTGGTCACGATCATCCCGTCAGTTGAGAGAATAAAACCGGAGCCGATACTTTGCGGTTCGGATGGTTGATTTGGTTGATTATTATCTCCTCCCGAAGGAAAATCAAAAAATGAAAACGGTCCTTGGTCCTGGAAAGAAGAGGAATCTGTCGGTGTTTGTTCAGTGATCGTTACAACCGAAGGTCCGACTTTCTTTACAATATCAATAGTTACCGATTCCTCAGTCACTATCTTCACCGGTTGTTGCTGCTGGAAATTCAGGGATTTCTGGGAACTTAGATAGTTTTGCAACTGCGGAGAATATTTCTCAGCAAAACTTACTAAACCTAATACAATAATTAAAGCTAAAACTAGAAGAATAAGTTTTCGCATAAAAAATATTCTAGCAACATTGTCAAAAGATTTCAATATTTTACTCTACGATAGCTTGCACTGCTTTCTCAAGTTGCGTATCATGGCTTGGATCTTTTGGATCTAACGGAACTGAGATATCGGGAGTAAGTCCCACTCCGTCTTTACCGTTTCCGACCCAGCTGCCTTTTGGCGTTAACCATTTCGCGGTGGTTACATGAAGTCCGGCACCGCCTCCCATGTCTTCCGCTTGTTGGACTATTCCTTTCCCAAATGAGTTCTCACCTACAAGCTTCGCTCTGCCATGATCCCGAAGCGCACCGGAAACGATCTCGGATGCCGAGGCTGATCCTTTGTTAATCAGGACTACCAGTCGCACATTTGTCAGGAGTCCTTTCCTGGATACTGAAAGATCGGTTTGGTCTCCCCTTCCATCTTGCTGAATAACGATAGTACCGCTGGGAATAAATTCCGATGCGATAAATGCAGCATCATTTAAGTATCCTCCCGGATTATTTCTAAGATCAAGAATGACTCCTTTAATACTGCTATCTTTTTGCATGCTCAAAGCGATTTTATTCGCGGCATCCAGCCATTCCTGATTTGTGTTATCTCCAAATTGAGATAGTCTTACATATGCAACTTTCGCATTGGCAAAACCTTTCAATTTATTCGTATCTATTCCGTCAATGTCTTTTACATTTTTAATCCACATCGCTACACTTTTCACATTGATAGTATCCCGAGTAATCGTAATATCGGTCGGCTGCGTTTCTGATTTATGCATGACTGTCAAGGTTACCTTCGTCCCTTTTGGTCCGCGGATTTTGTTCACCGCATCGTTTAGACTAAGACCCGAATCTGTCTGACCATCTATCTTAAGGAGTATATCACCAGCTTTTAGGCCTGCTTTTTCGGCCGGACTTCCATCAAGCGGTGCGACAACCACAATGTCCTTACCCTTCATCCCAAGCTCCGCGCCAATCCCTTCGAATTGACCCGCCAATTGCTGTTTAAAACTGGCGTTATTTTGCGGAGGAAGGTACAAAGTATACGGATCGTTAAGCGTACTGACCATACCTTCGATCGCACCATTTACCATTTCCTGAGGGTTAATTTTTGACCGGTCATAGTAAAGCGAATTGATTTTATCGAGGACGCTCCAAAACTGTGTCATGTCAACATTTGTTACGGAAGGAGGCGGTTCTTTACTGATAACATTCACTTGCGGATAGTAAACTTGCCAATCCCAGCTGATTTTCATCACGCCGATATAGTAACCGACGAGTCCGGCGATTATAACAAAGAGGAAAAATCGTAATGTTCGAGCTTTCATGCGTGTAATAAAATAATGGATTTACTTGATCCTTCTAAAAATACTTTCTTCTGTGCCCAATTTTCAAGTCGTTTAATATCTTCACTAGTTACCTTGATAACAGGTATAG
The DNA here is from genome assembly GCA_963790825.1 of Candidatus Levyibacteriota bacterium. GTDB lineage: Bacteria > Patescibacteriota > Microgenomatia > Levybacterales > UBA12049 > CAWBPM01. Next base: position 536,453 of record CAWBPM010000002.1, read on the forward strand.
TTAGTTTCTTCTCAATTAAATAGGAAAAGTAATCTTCAGTGATGTTGCTGCTTACTATGCCTATTACCCCCATGCCGATACTTTTCATAAGCGCTTCTTTCGTCATATGGGGACTCATTACTACTTTTCCAATCACCTTTGCGTCCAGCGCGAAAAGTAACAGATCATCTTTTTTCGTCTCATCGGGAGTTGAAATAAATATCGCTTCGCCTTGATTACTCCCTCCTACACCATTCGTTCCGCTAATAACGTCTTTGTCCGTTTCGATGACAATTTGTCCATTATTACATAATATTACTTTGCCATCAATAGGAGAAATTATGTCCGTCTGCATCTCATCATCATCACTACCTTCCGTACTGCTCCCATTCGTAAGCCGTATTACCAGATTTCCTAATCCACGGTCAAATTTCAAAATAATTCCTTCTACTTTACTCTCGAGCCGGTCTTCACTCATTCCGAATAGTCCCCGTTTTATAGCCACTATATCTCCGGGTTTCAGTGAGTCGCCGGGATTTTTCCGAAGTGTTCTTCCTGCTTTTTTAATGGGAATATGAAATGCTTGAGTAAGGCTGATGACCGCATCTTCCTTACTGTTTTTTTTCGCGAGTATGTCACCTATCTTGACCGAATCATCTACTTTAACAATGGGAGAATAACCTTCAGGAAAAGTAATCGGCAGTGATGTCATAGATTAATTATACAATGAGCTGCGGTATATTTGGCAAGGTGATATTTTATATTAAGTCGAGATTTACTCTTGAGTAACAAAGGGTAAAAGTGCCAGATGTCTGGCATATTTTATTGCGCTGGTTAGATGGCGCTGATGCTGTGCACAAAGTCCTGATCTGACTCTTCCGATAATTTTCCCCCGCTCTGTCGTAAACCTTAGGAGTACTGCAGTATCCGTATATACAGGCGTTTTTTGTTCGCTACAAAAATAGCACTTTTTCGGCGCCAGTATTTTTCTTTTCATTATTCTTTTACTTCGTTTTTTCATACGTTTTTAGATGGATATTAAAATGGTATGTCGTCCGGAGCCACATCTTCTTCCTGAGTTTCGGCAGCATTTTCAGGTTCTACTTCAGCTTTTTTTGCGCTTTTCTTTTTTACTGCCGGCTCCTCTTTTTTCTCGTCCGGAGCTTCCTCAGTTACCGGATGTGTTTGCCCGGAACCTTTACTATCCAAAAGAATCATGTCGCTAATGACGATCTCAGTCGTCGAGCGCTGCTGACCATCCTGGGTAGTCCATTTTCTGGTCTGAAGACGCCCTTCGACATACACTTTTCTCCCTTTTACCATAAACTGACTGCATAGCTCTGCCAATTTATTCCAGGAAACAATATTATGAAACTCCGTTTCTTCGTGTTTCTCGCCGGTATCGGTTGTCCAGGAACGATTTGTCGCGATACCAAATGAGCAGACCGCTGTGCCACTCGGGGTATAGCGGAGTTCCGGATCGCGGGTTAAATTACCGATTAATTCTACTCTATTTAAACTTCGTGCCATATTATTAAAATTGCTAATTTCCTAATTGTCTAATTGCTAATTATACTAATTGTTCAGCTACATTTCATTATTCTAAATCAACTTAAATTAATTAGGTTAATTTTATTTCTTCCTCAGCAATAAATGCCTCAGAACGTTTTCGCTAGCTAAGATTTGTTTCTCAAAATCCGCAGGAATTGCCTTTTCTCCTTCAAACTGGAACAGGTAATAGTGTCCTGCCGCTTCCCGTTTTATTTCGTATGCTAAGGGTTTTTGTCCCCACTCTTCCTCTTTCGTGACTTTTAAATCTTTCACCCAGCTTTTAATAGAAGTAAGTAATTTTTTTCGCTCGGCTTCCGACAATGATGTACGCAGAACCAGAACTAACTCGTACAATTTCATAAATACCACCCTATTTTACAAAACTTAGCATCTCTTCGCAAGTAGGAAAAGGTGAATTTGTCCTATAACAAAATTTGTGTTACTATCACGCTGATGAACATTGAACATGAAGCTACTGCTTATTCACATGAACATGAACATGAATCAGAGGACTTTACCATGCAAACCCTCAAGCAAATGTATCACCTGCGAAACTTTTGGTTAAATAGTCAACACAAGAATCCGGAACCGACTATTTACCCGTTAAAATTTATGGAAACACTTCTCCCAGAGCTTAAGGACCCTAAATCAAGGAATGAATATCTTGCAAGTATTACCCAAAAAGTGAGTAGTTCTAGAGTACCCATCGAATACCACGCGGATGCGGTAACTTTGATTCTCGCCACAACAAGTATTAATGGAACGCTTCCAGCCGTCCATCACGTGGCACAGATGAGACAAGTTCCGACAAAAGAAATCTTGCAGCAAATACACAGCATGCTGGGAACCATGAAATCACGCCCCGCAGCCGGAGACGCTTTATATAAATCCTGGTATAATATGAATCCTCTACCTCTAAAAGAAGCAACTCCAAAAGAAAAAATGAGATTCTATAGAAAAAGCGGGCGAAGACCTAAAATTGATAAATCCGCCGCAATCACCCATTGGCAAGTGAAAAAAGATGAAAGATTCGAAGGAGGTGTTTTTGAACGTAAATTACACATTATTACTTCTCCTCGCTATATAAAAGACATCCTTACCCCTACAGAATTTAAGTTTATTTCTCTGCGTAACCAAGGACTAACTATCCAAGAAATTGCTAAAATTGCAGGGTTAAGCGAACATCATGTTAATAAAATCTTGCAAAAGTGTCGAAATAAAGTTGAAACAAGTAGACTTGTACCCGCTGACATTGTAGCCGTACACACTATTAAAGATAGTAGTGCTCATAATGCTGCTAGGAATGGTAGGATTAAGATTGCATCATTTTGGGGAAAGCCATATACCACAGAAAGACTTATTGATCGATATATTCATTTTCGCAAAAGAGCTCTTGACCAGGAACTGATGAGTAAGGGGTATGTGCCACTCGCTAATGCTACTACGCCAGATATTTACGAAAAAGTACGTCGTGTGGAAAAAGTGTTTCGTAAATATATCGTGAAACAAGGAGATGTCCTCTATGTTCAACCAGGAGATTTAGAAGTTTGTCGTTCAATTATAGAGAGGCAGGAAGAAGCAGAAGCCAGCTTAACCAAACAGCACCTTCCCTTGTCTTATTATATTACAAACTCTATAACTACTACGGAGAGAGGTAGATTATTATATGCAATATCTCGTGGATATCTTCCAGCAATAAAAACAACTTGTGGTTGTTATGTTACACAGCAAGATTATGATAGATACAAAGAGAGTAATGGTACAAAAAGATATTCAGAAGAGCAAAAAACTTAGAATTAAAAAAGCCATCTTAACTCCCGATCTTAAACTCGACCACATCTCCATCCTGCATGATATAATCCCGTCCTTCAAGTCTCGCTTTTCCCTGTTCCCGACTTCCTTTCCACCCATTATTCGCGACAAAATCTTTGTACGACACGACTTCTGCTTTAATAAATTTCTTCATAAAATCCGTATGGATTTCACCTGACGCCTCAACTGCATTTGCACCTTTTCTAGTCGTCCAGGCTTTCGTTTCCTTCTCTCCTGTTGTAAGAAAAGAAATCAATCCCAATTCTCCGTATGCTTTCTGAATCAAACGCTCAAGTCCTGAAGTTGAAAAACCTAATTCGTGCAAATATGCCTTTTGTTCCTCATCAGACAATGCGGCTATATCGGATTCGATTTTCGCGCTGATTACGACGAAATGGGTTTGGGACAATTGCAAAAGGTCTGCATATCTCTGTATAATCCTTTCATCATTTACAGGAGAATATTCGTCTTCGTCAACGTTTAGAAGTACCAATTCCGGCTTACGTGTTAATAAAAACAAAGTCTTAATATATTCATCTTCTTCCTCATCAAATTTAATATCCCTTGCAGGTCCACCGATATTTAAAGCTTCAATCAATTTATCAATTCCCCGTTTTTCTATATCCGAAACGTTACGCTTTTGTCTGCTTTGCACATTTTGCGCTGTCTGAAGATCTGCCAGAATCAATTCCGTTTGCACAGTGGCATAATCACTTTCCGGATCATTGCTTCCTTCCCTGATGATATCTTCATCGGTAAAAGCGCGCACCACATGACAGATTACAGATACTTCACGAATGTGGGATAAAAATTTATTCCCCAATCCCGCCCCCTCCGCTGCGCCTTTTACTAGACCTGCAATGTCAACAAATTCGATAGTCGCGGGTTTAAGTGGCGGTAATACCGGCATCTTTTCTTCCTCTTTCGTAATCTCTGCTAATTTATACAACCGCGAATCAGGTACAGCTACTACTCCGATATTAGGTTCTATAGTTGCGAATGGATAATTCGCAGCCAAAGCCAGCTGCTTTTTTAAAAGCGCATTAAATAATGTCGACTTCCCAACATTGGGTAACCCCACTATCCCAACAGAAAGATTCATAAGGAGATTATAGCAGAAAATTATTAGTAAAAACTTACTTGTATGCGTCACGCACTTATTGGAATCTTGGCTTGTATAAAGGACATAGGCGACATGTATTTAAGCGAAGCATGTGGCCTCTTATAGTTATACCAGTATAAATACTTTGTGAGCTTTTTTGCAAATGCTTCTGAGTCATAGTAAATCTCGTCATTTCTTAAAATGAATTCCTCCTGGATTGTCCGATTGAATCTCTCAATGTAACTATTAATCTTTGGCATTCTGGGATAGATAAATTGATGTTTAATTTTCTGTTCAACTATATACTCATGGAATGATTTGAGAAACTCTGATCCATTATCTGTTTGGATTGTATGAATCGGTGTTGGATTATTGCACTGGAACTGCTTAAAAACCTCTCTTGCTGTTACTGAGGAGAGATCCGGTACATATACAACTAAGGCAAATTTTGTGTAAATATCAATCACACACATAAACAAATGTTTCTCAAAATTGATATAGACAACTACTGAATCCATCTCAATAAATCCAGGAGAAACTACCTTAGGAGACTTTCTCACTCTTAGCTTTTTGAACTTGTTTTTTTGTTTCTGTGGGTAGACTTTCTTCTCAAATGTTAAGTGACGTCTTTTAAGTACTTTCCCAATAGTACTTTCTGCCAAGGTCTTAATACCCAGCTCTTTGGCATACGCATCAACAAAGGGCTTGAGCATACTTTTACCAATATTCCCATGCTCATGCCTCATCTCTCTAATGAACTCAATTATTCTCCAGTCTGTCTCCATCTTTCGCACATGGAGAGGTCTAGTTCCGTGTGGCACTAAACTGATTGTCCTTTTTCCGTTGTGTTCATAAGCATTTCTCCAGTTGTATAAGCTGCTCTTCTTTATTTTGAATGCAGCAAGGGTTGGACGCAGTCCATACTTGTAGTAGTGATTAATCACGTGAAGGCGAAAAGCAGCTACATCGGATACTTCAACTGCTAATGAATTCTGGAGCATTTTCATCAGTATATGATAGCTCTTTTGTGAGTATTTTGGTCGTAAATGTCTTACTCGTTTAAAATCACTTGGCATAGAATCTTCTTCCTTAAGATTCCAATATGTATCGTGACTTATTCATTACTTTCTATAACTCTCACTTTTCCACTTCCAATGTGGAATCGCTCATTATATAGATCACATTCCAGGTGCTATAATCACGGCATGAAAGAAGGAGAAAATATCTTGAAAGAAGCAATAAACCCGATGCAAATACAACAAATCCTAAGAGGGATATCTGAGACCTCAATCAATGTTGGAGATATTACCCAGATTAAATCTGGATAATTCAACACTACTTTTAAAGTAGAACTAGAAAATAATAGTCCTCTTATTTTAAGGATTGCACCTCACGACTCACAAGAAACCTATAGACATGAGAAGAATCTGCGTGAATACTCTGTGCAACCCCACCTTTTATCTGTCTGCAGACTTATCCCACAGATTATATATGCAGACTTCTCAAAAGAAATAATTAATAGAAATTTTCGATTCAGTCTTTTATTGATGGCATAACACTTGATGAGTCTTCCACATCGAATATTGATGCATCTGTCCAACTTTGGAAAGAAATAGTTGAAATCTCAGCACAAATAAGTAATGCAACAAATAAAGACTTTGGTTTTCCAGATCCATTCACAAGACATAATACATGGTCAGGTGCTCTTTCAAACATATTAGTTGGAATGATAGATGATCTATCTTCATATAATATGCCAACTCAATATTCCAAAGAAGTCTTAAAAGCTATTTCCGCTAATCAAAACGTATTAGATGAAATCTCCATACCTAGACTAGTCCATGGAGACTTATGGCCTGAAAATATATTATTATCTCAAGATCAGTCAAAGGTAATAGGTGTCCTTGACTATGAGCGGGCATTCTGGGGGGGATCCAGATGCAGAATGGATTTGGGCTGGGAGAATTTGGAGGTAAAAAGGCAAAAGCGAATCATATTTTCAGATGCGGACTATTCTCTGCTGATTTTTCAGATATACCTAAAGAAATATTTGAAAACATTAATGAGGCGGATAAAGGAAGGAGAACTAGAAACAATATATATTTAGGCGTATATCTTTCACAAAGGCTATTGGAGTCTCAAAGATACCCACGGGACGAAGAATGGATCGAAAAAGAATTTATAAAAATTATAGATGATTCAAGAACTTACTAGTCCGACACTTTATCTTTTTTAAATAATTTTCTATGATTCTCCCCATGTAAAACCTGCTTGATTACAAAAAAGCTCACGGAAGAATTACTTTCGTTCGCAATAGCATGTGAACTAGCCCCAAACTCTATTACATCACCAGGAGCAAGAATTTGTGATTTTTCCTTATTATTTTCTATCCACTTTACGGTTAGTTCCCCATCAATAACATATAACGTTTCCCAAATTTCTTCATGGTGATGCCACGATTGACTTGTACCCGATCGGAGTTCATTCGCATGCAATTCATATTCATCAAACAAAAAGTAATTAACATTTGTACCGTCTGGTCTCTTCACAAAGACTCCTTCATCTTTTCTTATCATCTTCATTGCAACTAAATTGTATCATATATACTAAAGGGGAAATGGTTTATAAAATATGTTTATATTATGTGAGGATATTGCTTGCTCTATCTTAACTAATCTATTTTTTCTACAATTATTCTGGCTTTTCTTAAAGGAGGTAAGCGTAATTTGAAGCTGAACGGGACAAATTGTGGGTTTATGTCCTGCCAGTTCCTACACTAAGATTCTACGCTAAGATTCATGCTGAAGAGATTATATCATGGAAGTTTAATTATCGTGTCTTGGTATACACGACCATTTTCGCAGACATTCCGTTTTTTATATCAGCGTATAGAGCCGAATCAAATTTGGCATAAATAGTAAATTGCTGCGTGGGACGTTCGGTCGAAGTCGAAAAAGAAAATGCGCTCGCATTTGCAGCCGGTGCTATTTCATCGATATACCCCCAGTATGTGTTACCAGGCAGCGCATCGACAGTAAATGAAACTGCTTGTCCAACCCGGATATCATTTAGTCCTTTATTTTCATCAATTGTACCGGCAACCCTCAGGTTAACAGGCCGGATCATTTGGATAAGTTGTGCTTGCGGATTTACTGTTGATCCTGTCAGATCACTTGCCGATATAATAAGACCATCTTCGGGGGCACGAAGTGTTTCCGAACCAACTACAGCCAGCGTATCACCGCTTTGAACGGTTTGTCCTTCTTTGACATCAATTTCCTCAACCTTACCCGCGTAGGAAGGAGAAACAATAATAACCGGTGCCTGTATAAGTGAGTTATCAATATATATCCTGCCGGTTGTTTCCTGGAAAAAAATAAATAAACCGGTAAGAAGAATCAGCAGACACACAGTACCTGTAATTTTCAAAAATTTCCGATTTTTAAAGAGAGAAAATATTTTTTTCATAGCAATGGATATTTGAGAGATTGTAAATATTTCGGATCAACTATAATTTTGTCATTTGACGATAATCCACTCGTGACTTCTATTTCGTTTCCGTGAATCTTTCCGGCAGTTACTTGTTTTAACTGCGGGGTTCCGTTATTGTCAACCCAGATATATTTGCCGGCAAGCACAGTCCATGCCGGAACTAGCGCTACGTTTTCGGAATTAGTACTGATTATTGCTGTACCTGTCTCATCCAGTTTTGCAAGTTTTTTTAATTCATCACTTGCAACATCAATCTGGTAAACTGCTTCACCGCTTGGTAAAATGACTTTTGACGGATATATTTTAATTACTGTACCAGTTATTTTATTTTGCAAGCCGTCTATTGCAAGTGTAACAGTGTTTCCTTCGGAGATGTAGTAAATATTTTCCGTTGGTACGTTTGCGCGAAAAACCATAGTATTCGGATCGGCAACCGAAAACGCGGTAGACGGCGTAACATTTACTCCTGAGGTAGTTACGTCCTCGTGTGTCACGACTCCGTCAATCGGAGAAGTGAGCGTCGCAAGCTGCAGTGCGTAATTAGCAAGATCAACGTTAAGCTGCGCAGAATTCTGCGTAAGCAAGCTGTTATCTACAAATCTTTTTACTGCATCATCAATGACCTGTACTTCCGTTATACTGGTGTTGTAGTTATTTTTATTAGCTGTATCGAGTGATAATCTTTGCTGCCCATTAACAACTCCTGCTTGGTTATTCTCCTGGGTTTGATCATTGTCATTACTGGCTATTTCGTAAGCGTTTGCCGCAAGCTGCAATTGTCTCTGAAGCGCATAGGTATCAAGCCGCGCAACCACTTGCCCCTGCGTTACTTTATCTCCTTCTTTTACCGGTAAAGCCGTTAGCTTACCACCTGCTTGGAAATGCAGCGTTGCTTGATCTTGGGCTGTGACGGATCCATCAGCGGTAACTGTTGAATTTACAAATTTTACAGAAACCGACGTTGAAGGTTCGGTAATGGATCTTTGTGATGTTGAAGCACCTGCGTTTTTCGAATAGACAAAAATTCCAGCTCCGATAATAAGAAGAAGAATTATTACTAATATAATTTTCCCCGTACCCTTTTTTTGTTCTTTACTTTTCATTTAGGCAGTTTAATTTGTTAACTAATATTCCAGTATTCGACTGGTAAAAAGCTATCACATCAATTGTAGCATCTTTTATGAAAACTTAATGCTACTTACTTTCCGCTTTTAATATTTCTACCAGGTTCGAATGAATACGAATTAGTTCCATCAAATCCTTTTCCGGGACTTTTTGAAAGATTTTCCCCATTTTATCCATAACTTTCTTCTTCAAATCTATAATATTCTGTTCGCCTGTCGGTGTTATGGCAATGTGAATAATCCTTCTGTCAGTTTTATCATTCACTTTTCCAATGAAACCCATCTTAACCATTCTTTCTATGAGCTGTGTCGCGGAAGACTTTGACAGCTTCAAATGACCCGCAAGATTTCCGATACTGCTGTTTTTATTTGATTTTAAAAACATAAGTGCAGAAAATTGCATCATTGTAGCTATTTTTTCTTCGTTAGATTCCTGATTTTGGGTTCCAATAAATTTACGAAGCTGCCACATTGTGTTGAATAGCTGATCTATATATCGTTGCTTATCCATATTCCTATTGAGTTAAACTGATATATAGTTTAACATATAAACTATATATCAGTCAAGATGAGTATGAGATTTTTGCTTTTTCTGATAAATTTATTATATATATTGATTAGGTAAATTGGAAAAATATATAAGTAAACATGATTAAACTCTTACGATTTTTAGAACCATACCAAACTCTATTGGTATTTATTTTTGTTCTTGCCGTCGGGCAATCCGTAGCCAATCTGTATCTGCCCAATTTAATGTCTGATATCGTGAATAACGGAATTGCTGCTTTTGACACTAACTATATATGGAGAACGGGAGGCATTATGCTGCTGGTTACGATTGGAGGCACAATTTGTGCTGTTGTAGGAGTTTATTACGCGTCCCGAGTCGCAACAGGAATGTGTAAAACTATCCGTGCTCAAATTTTCGACAAGGTTCAACGTTTTTCACTGCAGGAATTTGATAAAGTGAGCACTGCTTCGCTTATCACACGCACTACGAATGACACGACACAAATTCAGCAGGTCATGGTAATGATACTGGGTATGTTGATCACTGCTCCTATCACGTTGGTTGCCGGCATAATTCTGGCTTTAAATCAGGACGTCGGGCTGTCCTGGATTTTGGTGGCGATCACGCCGGTGCTGGTTATCGTTATACTAGTACTACTTGTAAAAGCTGTTCCGCTGTTCACCGTGATGCAGGTGAAGCTTGATAAATTGAATCTTATATTGGATGAGAATTTGACCGGTGTACGGGTGATCCGGGCTTTTAATCGCATAAAACATGAGGAAGCACGGTTTGATGTGGCTAATCGTGATGTAACAAACGTTGCTATCAGAGTAAATCAGATGGTGTCATTTATGATGCCGATTATGATGCTCCTGATTAACGTCTCCAGCGTAGCTATTATCTGGTTCGGAAGCAAGCGGGTTGCGGGCGGTGATTTGCAGATTGGCGCAATGTTTGCTTTCATGCAGTATGCCGTCCAGATTCTTTTCTCACTTTTAATGGTTGCGCTTTTATTTATCATGATTCCGCGCGCACAGGCTTCTGCAACCAGAATTAACGAGGTGCTGGATATGGAACCCGAAATTAAGGACCCCAAACAGACCAAGGAGGAGACGCCGCTGCAAGGGTACGTCGAATTTCGTGACGTGACATTTCGCTATCCCGGCGCGGAAAATCCAGCCCTCTCTGATATATCCTTTAAAACCTCACCGGGTACGACTACGGCTATTATTGGCGGTACCGGTTCGGGTAAATCCACCCTGATCAACCTTATTCCGCGTTTTTATGATGTGGAAAAAGGACAGGTGCTGGTTGATGGCATCGAGACCCGGGATATGTCACAGGAGTATTTGCGTGCAAAAATCGGTTTTGTACCGCAGAAGGCTGTGTTGTTTGCAGGAACGATTAACAAGAATATCCTCTACGGTAAGGAAGATGCAACTGACAGCGAAATCAGACACGCGGCTGACGTAGCACAGGCCAGTGAATTTATCGAAAAAATGCCTGATAAATTTAATTCTTTAATCGCCCAAGGCGGGACAAATGTATCAGGAGGACAAATGCAGCGTCTCTCAATTGCCAGAGCATTAGTTCGAAAACCGGAAATTTACATATTCGACGACACTTTTTCAGCCCTTGACTTCAAAACCGACGCTAAGTTACGCGCTGCTCTTAAAGGAGAAATTCGTAAAGCGACAGTGCTGATTGTAGCCCAAAGGGTCAGCACGGTTGTGGATGCAGACCAGATTATTGTTTTGGATGATGGACGTATCGCAGGTATCGGCAAGCACCATGATTTGATGAAAACCTGTGATGTTTATCGGGGAATTGTGACTTCACAGTTGTCAGCAGCAGAAATTGCTGAAGAATGAAGCTCCCTGGGTTTAGACCCAAGGTATCTTCATCTTTGCTTCGTTGGGAGCGGAATCCCTCCGAAGCACCACTGAACGGGGCGAAGGGGGATAAATATGAACGAAGACAGTAACAAAAAAACTACGAGTCAGGACGGCCCTAAAAGGGGTCCTATGGGCGGCGGCTGGGGTGCAATGGGCAGGCCAGTAGAGAAAGCGAAAGACTTTAAAGGAACACTTAAAAGATTAATGCGCTATTTTTTACCGGAAAAAGTTCTTCTGTTAATCGTGTTTGCGGCGGCAATTATCGGAACAATATTCAATATCGTTGGCCCGAAAATTTTGGGGTTGGCAACGACGAAACTTTTCGATAACCTAATTGCAAGTTTCATAGTACAAGCACAAAACCATGTAATACTAAAAGAATTAGCCCAAAACCCGGCACTTCCCCTGCATGCGTCTCCTGTTCCCGGCATAGAATTTGGTTATATAGGGAGGATTATTCTCATCTTACTTGTACTATATGTAATCAGTGCGATTTTTGTATTCGTCCAACAATACCTGATGGCCGGTGTGGCACAGAGAACTATCTACAAACTGCGTAAAGAAGTGGACGAAAAGCTGTCAAAATTGCCGCTTAAATACTTCGACGGGCGCACTCATGGAGAGACCCTAAGTCGGGCCGTCAATGATATGGATAATATCAGCTCCACGCTGCAGCAAAGCGTATCACAATTAATTACCTCAGTTGTTACTCTGATAGGTGTACTTGTGATGATGCTAAGTATCAGTTGGGTATTAACCCTGATTGTGCTGGCAACACTTCCTCTAAGTATTATTGTTGTAGCCGGTATAGCGAAACGCTCACAGGATTTCTTCCGAAAACAACAGAGTTCGCTGGGGAATCTTAACGGACATGTTGAAGAAATGTACACGGGGCACAAGATCGTGAAAGCTTTCGGGCACGAAGGGAAAGCTATAGCCCAATTTGATGATTTAAACAATAAGCTCTACGACGCCGGATGGCAAGCGCAATTCGTTTCAGGAATTATCATGCCACTCATGAGGTTTGTCGGAAACATCGGTTATGTTCTTGTGGCTATTGTGGGAGGTATTATGGCGACTCAGAATGCGATTTCCCTTGGCGACGTGCAGGCATTTATTCAATATTCCGCTCAGTTCACTCAGCCAATTACTCAGTTGGCCAATATTATGAATGTTATCCAATCTGCCATCGCCTCTGCCGAGCGTGTTTTTGAACTGCTCGATGAAGAGGAGCAAGTACCCGAGGCAGTTGATGCTTTGACTATCAAAGATCCCAAAGGTGCTGTCAAATTCCAGCATGTCCGGTTTGGTTATAGCAAGGATAAAGTCCTGATTGAGGATATGAATATCGACGTAAAACCCGGCCAGATGATAGCCATCGTTGGTCCGACCGGCGCCGGCAAGACTACCCTGGTCAATCTGTTGATGCGTTTCTACGAAGTTAACGGCGGGAAAATTATGATTGACGGTGTTGATATTACCAAGCTTAAACGCGGTGACCTGCGACGCATGTTTGGTATGGTTTTGCAGGATACTTGGCTTTTCCATGGAACCCTTCGTGATAATATTGCTTATGGTCGAGAAGATGCAAGTGAAGACGAAATCGTACAAGCTTCGCGAACTGCTTATGCTGATCATTTTATAAGAACATTGCCGGAAGGTTATGGAACGATTCTGAATGAGGAGGCATCAAACATCTCCCAGGGTCAGAAGCAGCTTTTAACCATCGCACGCGCGTTCTTGGCAGATCCCGAAATCCTTATTTTGGATGAAGCAACCAGCAGCGTAGATACCAGAACCGAGCTCTTAATCCAAAATGCAATGAGCAAATTGATGAAAGGCAGAACTAATTTTGTAATTGCTCACAGACTTTCTACGATCCGTGACGCGGATTTGATCCTGGTAATGAATCACGGTACAATCATCGAGAAAGGCAGCCATAAGGGTCTACTGACACAGAAAGGCTTCTATGCCGATCTGTACAATAGCCAGTTCCGTGGACACGTCCTTAACGAAGAGCCTACGTAGAGATCTGTTCCTATTTTCCAAGTAGCAATAGAAATTATAGCATTATTAATATGAAATCAAAATTCTGTTTATAATTCCGGTCTTTTTCCATTAATAAGCAACTTATCCAAACATGAGAAAAATTTGACACAAGAAAAAGTACGCTTCATACTAAGTATCATGGATGAGTTTCCAAACATTCAGCCTAAAGTTCTGCAAAATGAACAACCTCCCCAATTAGAAGATACTGCCATACACAGAATGAGCCCTACCGTTAGAATCACAGGGTACACCCTTATCCTGCTTGCCGCAGTAGCAGGTTTTCTTTCCGGCTTACTCTCTTTTTACACTTCTCAAACCGGTTTCTCTCAGTCTGGTATTCTGGGATATTTTTCTACCTATACTCCCGGCATCATTTTTGGCATCGTTCTCGCTCTTTTCTACGCCTCCCTTATCAAGCATACACTACCCAGAACCATCTTCCTACTCCTCTTCTTCCCATTTGCGTCAAGTATCGCCTACGCAGCCGCATATAATTCCGCGATATTTACTTTCGAGTCCGGCATTTTCTGGCCCTTCTTCTCAGGATTAATTGGCGCGTTTGTTCTCACAGCAGGATTTTGGTTGTGTATATACAAAATTTCAAGAAATTATTTTGCTCTGCTTGTTTTCCTAGGCGGAATCCTTGGTTTTACCATTTATCTTTTGCCCGAAGGAAGTATTTTCCCTTCTCAAAGCTTTGATATGTCATACTCACAGGAAGGATATCTCTGCTTGCAAGTCCTCTGGCAAACCGGTATGGCGATTGCATTCGCCCTTTCTATAATATCTCTTGCACAAAAAACCATTGCTATAAAAATTACTAATCAAAATAGTTCTCCTACCCCTGATAATCCTAACCCCAAGTCTCCCCCACACAATGAGAAACTAATCATTATTACCATCATCATTATTTTATGCGCAGTAACGTCCCTTCTTATCCTTTTCCACGTCTCACAACCACACAGCACACTGCAAACAGTCTTTTCCTCTGACGATAAACAAGTACTGACAGCGAAGAATGGTGTCATCTATTATCTCGATTCGCAAAACAATCTTCATGCATATGCAGTGCAGACAAAGAAAGATATCTTCACTCTTCCCTTTACCGAAGCCCTAGCACCTGATTTGTATTACGGTATTAATAAACCGATATTTGTAAAAAATAATCTTTATATTGTCTCGAAAACCACTCTCTACAAGGTAAGCATAACAACCGGCGAGCTTCTCTGGTCGAAATCCTACGACGCCATCGATTTCCTCTACGCTGCCGATAATAAGAATGCATATCTCATGGTTGACGAAGGTAGTAACCAAAATCTAGTAGCTATTGACGGATCTTCAGGAAATGAGAAATGGAAAATAGATATTTCAGCCTATAAATTGACCGGGTATGCTGTAACCAACTCCAGCACATTATTTATTCAAGACCAAGGCAAACAAATTTATGCCTACGACAAAAGCACAGGAAATCTACGCTGGACGTACCCGACAAATTCATTTCTAATTTCAGAATCCTTTTTCGCCAATGACTCTATCCTCTACCTCGGCATTGAGCAAACTGACCAAGACCCAACCGAGCAAATGCAAATTGATGCGCTAAGTACTAAGACAGGGACACTACTTTGGCAAAAAAGCAGTTTCGCAGAAGGTACCATTGATACGAACTCGTTTGTCGTATCAGCCAAAAAAATATATTATCCAAGCGGTAATGATTTCGACATAGCCAATGCATATACCGGACAAGTAACGCAAGTCGCTTCCCTCCACGCAAAAGCCCTAGCCCCCATCTTATCTGATAACGGCAAAGTCGTTTATTTTACTGCCGGAAATTATCTATACGCCCTTTCAACGACTGACAATATCATTCTTTGGAAAACCTCATCCGCAGCAGAAAGCCTGCAACTGGCAACCGATACTTCAATCGTGTCCACAGTATTTCATTCCACCTGCTTCATGTGTATCGATACGGCTGCTGATTATATACAAATTTCAGATGCAGGAAGTGGCAAATTAGTCTACCAGGGACAAAGCCCGGTAGAAGGAATCATACACGATGACAAAGACTCATTTTACTTCACTCAAAACGGTCAGTTTTTCGTCAGTAAATAATAACTACATGGATTAGTTCTTCTTTCCCTTCTCCCCTGTCTGGATTTGACCTTCAGACATTGCCAAGAGTCTTCCGAATTCCGCAAGCAATTTTTTCGCGTGAACTCTGCTCATCCCGATCCTAGCCACGATTCGCAATTGGTTAAAAGGATAGAGTACTTGTCCGACGTTGAGAACGATTCCGTCCTCGTTGGTAGTCATTTGAATATTATCGGTATACAGAATTGGTGTCGTGTCCAGATTGACACTCACTCCTATCCCCTGTTGTTTTGCTTCTTCTTTATTTTCATCCGCCATCACATTTCACCCCCTCCTTGTATAAAAATCAAAAATACACAAACCATTATAACGGTTTAGTGTGTGGAATAGTTTGAATAGATGGAAAAGACCGGTCATTCTGGAGCGAAGCGATAGAATCTCTTCGTCATTCCCGCGCAGGCGGGAATCCAGAATCCGTCGGGATAAGGAAGTTATTTATTTTCTGGAGATGAATTTTGTCGGTCTGATTCTCGCTGTGGTCTGGCCCATAATTCCCAATCTCCATAAGGATTATGCATTCTGGAAACAACCATACCGGCTTCTGTTAATGCTGCTTCCTTTGCATTCATTGCGTCATATTGATGCATATAAGCTGCCTCGGAAGCAGGGAGTATAAACCATATACCTCCGCCACTCGCCCTTAAAGTTGCCACATCGGCTCTATATTGCGCTTCAAACCTTTCTCGAGATCCTATTACAAAAGGATCTCCAGGTAAATACTCTTTACTCATATCGCGATTATAGTACATCTTATAATAGTAGTCAGACAACCCTCCCCGCAACAATTTCACACAAATTAGTTTTTCTTCCCCTTTTTATTTTCTCTTTGTAGTATATTCGTATAACGCCGCCGGACGGGATTTGCACCCGCTCCTTCCCTGTTTCCCAGGGGTTTATTTTTAGTTCCCGCCCTGAACGCAGCAGCGTAAAAAAATGCTGGAGCGAACTATCAGGGGGAATCCGACGAATTGCCGGAGGGGGTGATATAACCCGATCAGTTCGCGAAAGCATTTTAGCTGACCGTTCACTGGCAAGAGAGCTTTGGTACTTTCTCTCCGGAAAGTACAAGAAAGAAAATAGTAAAAAACTTGAGGTATTTATTTTTTACGCGGGGTAGCATTTTAGTTCTAAATATCGGCTGGTTTCTTTTTTAGCTAAAGTTCTGCCCAGAATTCTAAGATTTACTTCTACATCTTCAACATTTCAAATACTTTATAGATTAAGAGTGCCGGCCAGACAATCGCTTTTAAAATGCCAAATGCTCCTATCCAAAATGTCGTTGCGTGCTGGATAAAATATACAGCTGCACCAATCAAACCCAGACCATATACCGCACCCCCTGCACCATTATTCTTCACGTAAGTTACCTCCTCCTAACCATTTTTATTATAAATGTAACAGAAATGCAATGACAAGAATTACTTGGACACAAATCAAGTTGGCTATGTGAGTATATTGAAGAACTCAGCTTGATATTCATAAAATTTATAGTTATACTTTTAATTGAAACTCATCCATGAAAACTAAAGTAAAGATAGCTGTTCCCCCAGGAAAACCTCCCCACAGGTCTCTCGTTCTATATGACATGATTTTACCCATGTTATTTTTTGAAGTTTTCTATGTATTCTTGGCGTTTATACCAATAGTAATAATAGAAACTGCCATTATCTCATTCGTTCTGAAAGAAAAGTTTACTAAACTCGTTTTAGTAGTTGCCCTCGCAAACTTTATCACGACAATAGTGGGTTATGTAGTACAAGGATTTGCACGCTTTTCACTTCTGGCAATTCCAGGATATTATTCTCCAGATAATCCTATTCTCCAGGGTATTTCTGGGAACGTGGGTGCTAATTATTACGAGTATAAAAAGGGCTTACCGCTTGAGGTGATGGTTGAGTTTATTACCAGCTTCGTTATATGCTTTTTCCTTTCGGTTTATGTTGAAAATATAATTGTACGAAAATTCATTCAAGATCCGCAAAAAAAGAAAAAGGTATATTCAGCTGTGTTTTTGGCGAATTTGGCTTCTTATGCTTTATTGTTTGTTTGGTTAATCTGGAATTATCTTAGTTTTCAAAAATAGTCTCCATACAGATCTGGATTGAGAAATTCAAAGCGTTAAGTTATTTTCTAATCTCGATTTCGTTCCTTCGCGCAATACTGCTACCTTCGAGATGTACCAGATCTGCTACCGGATTTTCTAATGAGTTAGGTAGTTTGTATGGAGAATGTTGTTTTTTGCGGATCAAATGCTGTTATGTTTTTCTTCACATCTAATATCTCAATCCCTAAAACTTTTCTATTTTTATCTTCATCCACTAAAATGACATCAGAAATTTTACGCGTATCATCATATTTACCTGTTGCCAACTTGATATACATTGTATCAACCTTGGAATCATATCGTATTTTCATATTATTTTTTCTTAAATTCTGATGAAATTATAGCACAGATTTTAGATTTACGGTTTTTTCTAAAGAGGAATTGCGTCACCATCCTTCCAGCATGTCTTGTTCGTCATAACCCGATGTGTATTCGGATTAACTTGCAAAGGCCCTGCCTGCACGCATGAATAATTCGCGGGACAATCACTCGTAACTTGACAACTTACTGTTCCATCACGAGTAGAAGGAGCTGCGGGAAGCGGCGTTATGCTATAAGGAATATTATTAGTTTGCTGCATTTCGGTCATATCAATTGTTTGCTGATAATGCATGCCGATAAAAAAAGCACAGACCGGAAATATAATAAACATTGAGAGCGCGAGAGTTTTCGAAACCGCAGTAACAGTTGTGAGTTCTTTTGGCAATTTCATATCTTTAGTATTTCAAAAAGAAGAATTATTTGCAACTTAAACAAATTCCTACTCTTATATTCTTGAGAATATTAGAATATATGTACGGATTTTGGACTTATTATTTTTTCATTTCCTGCAAATAGATATGTGCTCCTTTTTGTTGTAAACGCTCGTTTTTCCCGAGGACTTCTTCTTGTAAACTCTGCCGGATGGCGGGCGGGGTCTGTGCTCTCTCTCCTCCCCGTGCGGATTTTCTTTTTAGATTTATGAGGTACTGTTCAAAAGTTCTGGGATCAATATAATAAAGAACTCTGAAGTTTAGAAACTGGGATTTGAATCGTAGAAGTTTTGTCTGGATTCGTTTCTTTTTTCTGCAAGCTTTTTTATTCCTCGATCATACCCTAACCACAAAAGTGCTCCTCCCATATATGCGACAAAAATCCCAAACATCAAATGTACCCGGCATAATATGATACTGCTGCATAACTTCCCAAACGCCGTTCGCCCACAGTTGCATGGCCATCGGCAGTATAACATGAGACTCTTTAGAAACGATTCGTCCGTAAAGCGCTGTTTGCGCAGCACTACCGACTAAATCTGCTGAATGACCAGTCATAAAGTTAGTAGGAATCGAGGTACTATGATCTATATTCATGCCTACCAGCACACCAAGCGTTCCCAAAGTTGCCACAGTCAGAAAACTTCTCGCTGGACTATCGTTGTGTGCATCTATAGCCTCTGTCGTGCGTACTACTATTTCATTAAGCTTATTAAGAGTTTCCATAAAATTATTATAATACTATAAGGTATTAGAGTCAAATCAAGAAGATAATGGTAATACGGGCCTAAAACTAGCAAAATATCACTACTCTGTGCTTAAATTTCCCTTCCCCCTATACGGTTACCGCCGATCGCCGGGTGATTTGGCTCTAAGAAAAAAACAATAGAGGGTATGCAACTTTTAATGATACCTGCCGACGCCGGAATTAACGCATCTTAAAAGATACGTTTTCAGGATGGATTTCTTTCGCATTCATGAGACTTTTTAAAATCCAGACAGCAGTTTCCAAACTAGCTATTTGGTCTCTTTCTAGCATACTCATAAGTACACTTTCAGGTTTCCTATTGTCATAAAATGCCCCCTCGTAACCACTTGACCATGAAAGCATATCAACATTAAGATGTCCACTTTCAGTAAAAGATCTCACTTCTCCTGTTCCAAAACCTGATTTTAGAACAGGACAGTAAACAGTCATTCCTATACCGGGGAGATCAGCCGTTCTAGTGCAGTCCGATGTGAATTCGCCGATAAAACTTGATCCTTTTGGAGGATAGACCTCCCAGACGTGACTTGGAGGAGAATATTCGCCATCATCGAAGTCTTCCTCCATAAAATTATGATTTACGTGAAGTTCCGATGTTCCTTTTGCAAGCCGGGAAAGTTGGTCGGAAACACTGCGACCTTTTAAAGTAATCGATTGGTCATCAAATTGCGGCGTAATAACATGCCAAGTTCTAAATTTTTGTGCTGGAAAAACAACTGAAAGAATTTCTGACGTTTTTTCTAGTTCGGTAGCTAATTGTATCTGTTTTACGATGTTATCTGGTAATCGAGGTTCCCCTTCCGACATACCAGCATTATACAAATCCCTACCGTTTCTTTCCAATATCAAAATAATCCTTAGTTCCCATACTTAATTTTTCTTGCTCCGATTATAGTACGGATTTATTTTAAAATTTATTTTATACTAATTATTCTAGTTTCTCATCATATTTGAAATTGAAAGCAAACGCCGCACAGTACTAATTACCAATAACCATCAACCAATAACTAATAACTATTTCTGTGAGTACAAAATCAAAGTACGTATAAAAATTGCTCGTGGAACGTACAGTAATTGACATCTGTTTATAGCTCTGCAATACTAAGCATAAGATGAGAATTGCCAAGCTGGTACTCTTAAGTCTCTTTACTTTTTTGCTATTTGTCACTTCGTTTTTTTTCGTCTCTATCCGTTTATATTCAATATTTGAAAATGCTATCCTGCATTCTTACCGTACTTATTTATTTCTATACTACTTGGTAAGCTTTTTAATAAGCATCATATTGCCACTGTCTTTTTTGGTATCATTGTATATATTCCGGAAGAACAAAGACTTCGTAAATGCTCTCTATATAGTTGCAGCGATTATTATCATTTTCTTTTTCATTTGTCTTTTACTGAATTCATTACTAAGTGGAATGTAGTACCTCGATAGTATAATCTATTGTTTAACCACCCAGAAAATAAAATTCAAATAAAACTTGTAAGATTGGTATTTGTGGACTTGTTATTTTTTCATTTCCTGCAAATAGATATGTGCGCCTTTTTGCTGTAAGCGTTCGTTTTTCGCAAGGACTTCATCGCGTAAATTCTGCCTGTATTGTCCGAGTCTCTGAAACAATTCCGGATCTTCTCCTGCCAAAATTTGGGCCGCAAAAAGTCCCGCGTTCTTCGCTCCGTTAATTGCCATAACTGCGACGGGAACACCGGGAGGCATTTGCACTTCCGAAAGTAATGAATCCAATCCGTCCAAACGTTTGCCTTGTACCGGAATGCCGATTACCGGCACGAGCGTTTCAGCCGCTGTTACTCCCGGCAGATGAGCCGCTCCCCCTGCTCCCGCAATAATAACTTTCAAGCCTCTTTCTTTTGCAGTTTTTGCATATTCGATCATCGCGTCCGGTGTCCGGTGAGCAGAAAGGATATCCAGAGAATACGGCACACCAAGTTTTTCCAGTACATCCACCGCTTCAATCATTACCCCAAGGTCCGAATCTGACCCCATGATAATACCGACCTTCGGTTTCTCCCGTGGTTCCTGTTCAACAGCAATTTTTTCTTTTTCATTTAGCATATTTCTACCTCGGATGTTATTCAGGGTAGATTATAGCAATACGTGTAAAGAAATGAAACCAGATCAAGAGGTCAAGGTGTTACCTGCAAATCACACCATCAATAAAAAAGCCTATTTTCTTATTGTTGTGGTGATATTGATTGTAATTGGCGTTGGGAGTTATTATCTCTCTCAAAAAAGATCTTCTAGTCCAGCTGTTATTGCTCGACAAACACCAAACGTCGTACAATCCCCAACTCTCACCTCTGACCCAACAACAAGCTGGAATATCTATACAAATAAATTATTAGGATTTCACTTTAAATATCCTCCTTCATGGGCAAAAGACGATCTATCTAAAGCAATAGACGTAGATTTCAGAAATGGTAGTAAGGGATATGTTTGCGTTAAGCATCCGGAAGGTCTTCCCTATGACTGTCAGATAATGATGTATTTACAAAAGAACAGCATTGAGCAAGTCATAAAAACTGAACCTAAAAATATGGGATTAACAGAAGTTGACGGAGATTTTGGAGGCGGCCGGTTTTATCCGGCAACTACAGAGATATTCCCCATCATTATTGACGGGAAAAAAGGTTATAAAATAAAAGGGACTCTCCACCTCCCCAATGGGAAATTTTCATCCGGTAAACCCATTTATCAAGACCATATTAGCTACAATATCCTTATCCCCTTAAATGGTAATACCTTGGATTTTACAGGTGTTACAAACGACACCGAAATAAATCAAATCCTCTCTACTTTCAAATTCACTTCTCCATTTTGATAACTCAACTCCCTGGATATATAATAAGACTCTTAACTTCAATACATATGCTGGAGAAATACAGCAACGGGATACATGCGAATGTCTATAAACTTAGTGAAAGATCCGATAAGTGGGCTTATCCATTTGCGGATTTAGCACGAGTGGACAGGACATATGACAGAAGCTACTCAGCCAGACTATATTATGAACATAAAATTGCCTCTCTTTTGTTCCCGGGTCATTTTATCGATGTTGTAGCGACAAAAGTCGTCCCGCATGGTGAGCCTTTTTTTACAGATCTAAGAATTGGTAAAACAGTTCTTAAAATACCCGGAGAGAGAACATATACGCTTTTTAGTAAGCAAGCAGATGTTCCAGAGAGACATGCTGTTTATTCTTCGCATATGATTGTAGACCATGATGACGGCGAGCGATTGGTAAAAGAGTCTGTCTGTACATGCAGTCAATGTGACCAGCACAGAAAATTTCATTATTCTCACGTATTAAAAGATTTAGCCGAAGCATTTGCTAAGCAAACGGATAAAGCAGGAATAAAGATTCCTTCTTCTGATCCGAGCGATTATTGTCTCGGTAGAAGCGGAATTATATTTTTTGAAATTGATAACCTTGATACGAAGAAATTAAGAGAATTTCTTGCTGTTACAAATAATAAAGACATGGAAGAAAAAGCTATTCACTATCTTAAGAGATATGAAGAAGTGTCTGCCGCTTCCGCATAGTTGCCACCTTCTAATGAAATAGAACCGCCGTCTTTCGCACCGGATCATTTTTCCCGTGAAGAATCAATTATTTTTTTACGCGGGGTAGGATTTTAATTCTAAATATCGGCTGGTTTCTTTTTTGACTAAAGTTCTATCCAGAATCCTACGAGCTGAATCAACTACTTGCATATTATCTCGGTGGTTTCTCACCCAAATATTGTCAAATTGGGTTTCTTTCCGAGCAAACTTTCTCGCCTGAACCGGATCCTGATCTTTACCAATACCAGCCGCAACCTCCGTAGCAAGCTCGAAAGTTGCTCTCGCAATTATTCTATTTCTAATTGTATTTTCTGCGCGTTCTCCAGCTAAATACGGGATAATTCTCTCCAGTAACGAAGGTTCTTCCCCATGGTCTTTATACACTGCTTGACTTGCATTTTCGCCTTTAAAAAATGGTACGACTCTATTTAATACTTGCGGAAACTCAACTTTTGACATTATCCTAATTTACTAGATTAATATGTTAAATGTCAAGTGTTTTAATTGAATAAAAATTAATAAAAATGTATTATATTTGAACTTTCTTGTTCTCATTTTTCGTAGTATCCATGATAACGTATTGCTCTTACCTGTTCCCCTTGGTTATACGATACTCGACAATCAAGATTGGGTAGACTATTACGAAAGATATTCCACCATAATACATCCCCAAATATGCCCTGGCTCGGCAAGGGATGAACAGTAGTATCCCAGTGGGAATGAGAAAAAATACTGAGAATTACCGGATTTGCCAATTTACATAATGCAGCAGAAACGGTATCCGGATCTATTCCCAATCCCTCCCCTTTAATTATTTCTGTTCCCTTTGCTGATTTTACAAACCCATATTCTCTTTCTTCTCGTTTGCTTTTTTCCATTAATTCCTCCTCTTCGACTAACGGATTTACTAACTGAAAAATAATGTTTTGGCTATAAATTCTTATACCCGTAGGTGTGCTGGCTAGTATTTCATAACATCTTTCTGCATTTCCCTCTTTATATGCAGCGTCGAGCGACAAAATTCGCAGAGGTTTTATGTTTTCTGGGTTTTTTAACATAGGACACATTATAACATTTGTTCGTTTTTTGGAGTTTTATAAAAGTTGTAGCTACCATTTTCCTAGGTTTATGTGTGCATTGAAACAAAGCTTGTTAAAAAATTTGGGCTTGTTTCCATGAGTACAGATAAATAAGAACAATATTTCTGGGCGTGCATTATTTTTAATGACAATTTGAAACCGACACTTGACTACTTAAGTAATATAGTATTACAGTTTAGATAGAGTGAGGAGGTGATAATAAATGGCTGAAGATAAACAAATGCATGCACATAAGGGTGGGCACTTCCTCTTTACGCTTGGTATCCTTGCCGTTGTTTACGGTATTACCCAGTATCTTATGGTAGGTCTTAACTGGCCTTCTTACGGAGCATGGATTGCAGGAGGAGTTTTGCTGCTTCTGGTTGCATGGTGGAAAAAGAGTAGGATGGCAAAATAATGATCCATTCTAATGCTTAGTATAATATGGTGAAACATATTAAGTAGTAGTTTTTGTGATTTTTTAAAAACTTCCTTTTCGTTACTTTTTTTTACGGAGAAAGAAGAGAAAAATAGTAATTTAGTTAACGACTCGTTTATGCTGATGATTCCCTATGTGTTCTCTGCAGTAACAGGTTGTCGGAGTGCACTCATTGCAGTAGCGGATATCCATATCGGGATTATCTATCTCATTCTTTCCGCAAACGCCGCAGACATGAAAAGGTATTGCCTTATGGAGCTTAATTTTCGACTTAGATGCGCTGCCCCGATAAACCGTCCGAGCGGTATATCGTAAATCGTCGTGGAAAAAGAGAAAAAAATTACTGATTGAAAGAAGCGTTAATACTTTTGTTTCGAGTGTTCCAAATATAAATGATGCAATCAGTCCAAGCCAAAGTAAATACCCAAGCCATTTGACACGCACAGGAATAATAAAGAATAGTAATAGTTGAAACTCCGGATATAAGTACGTGAACGCCAAAAATAATGACACATAAATAAATGCATTTGATACTTGGATATCCGGAAAAAGCAATGCGGCTACTATCGTTCCCAAGTATGCTATTGAAATATAAATAATATAGCGAAAAGCCCCCCACTCGTTCTCAAGCGCCGTAGCGAAAAGATAAAAGAAATACCAGGCGAAAATAACAAAAATGAGACTTGACGAAACCGGCGCGAAAAGAATAGTAAAAAGTCTCCACACCTGTCCATGCAAAAGCTCTGCCCCTGTCAAATGGAAATATGATGCGAGGTCAGGACGAGAATACACCATAACATAACTTAACACTTGACCGATCAGTAAAATTTTCGTCGGATTTTCAGGAAAATATTTCCCGAACTTTCGCTCAAGAGTGCTCAGTATCGCCATATTCGAATTGTATCACGGATAGATCAAATTTGTGGCAATTCCTACCCTGGCTGCTTCCCATCTAAGAGATAAAGCAAATACGCTTCCAGAAGAATTGTAGGAGAAAAATCACCAATTGGTTTATCTGTTGGCGTAAGCATAATCCTTCGTCCATTTTTTTCTGCCTCAATAAAACACCCTTCCCTGATACTTGAATTATAACTGCCGAAAGGCGCAGGATTTTCGTATTCAACTATATATTCACACTCTCTCTTTAAATACTCCTGCCGTTCTTTCTCTGCTTTTTGTTCAGATTTTTCTTTAAATTGTTCATACTCCGGTGATGTCTCGTCAGGAGTACCCTCATCATATGCCTCCTCAAAATGTCTCGCTGCTTCGATAATGTCTGTCCATTCCCGACACAATATTGGCTGCTCTACTCCCATAGCCCTAGTAGTTTCCAGAAAATGGAGAAGAAAATCGTTCAACGGATACGTCTTGCTAAGTGTCACGCTCAATTTTCGATCATATTCGCTCCTCAATGTATTTCGAAATCCGACAATTTTAAAATCAGGTGTGGGTGCATCGTTCCTCCTTGCTTCTCGTGCGAGCACAGTTGCAGCCCATCTATCACTTACTACCAGATTTTCTGGGACTTGAGGGATACTTTGTATGACTTTGCCAATCCTCTGTTCAGCGTTTCTCATTGATTAGACGGTATTGTATAAAACATTATAAGTATTTGCAATTACCACTCTTTCTCCCCTTTAATTGACTTCATAAGTCTTCTATATTCCTGCGGAAGAATCCTGCGTATTCTCTCTTATCTAAAATTGCTGATTTTATATTTCTGAACAAGAGTCTGGTTTTTTGGAACATTTCGCACCAGAATAACCATTTGATTATCCCGGTAAATCGGAATAAAGTTTTTATCTTTCCCGATACTGGTAATAAAATTGTAGGTAGGAAAAGTCCTCGCAACTATGATCGAATTGATATTGTATTTTCGAGCTTGAGCGTCAAAAAATGTAGGATCAGATAGCATTTTATTGTAATCATTCCAGAAAGACGGAGGGAATGCATCATGCACGGCAAAAACAAAATCTTTTTCCTTCGGATATAATTTATATGTCGCATATCCACTGCTATCATAATCATTAAATACCGGTCCCTGGATATTATTTGCGAGATAGAAATTAAATCCTTTCTCAAAATCCTGTTCAAAATATAATCCTAAATTACCCGATGCTTGTGTTATTTCTATCATCACAACGACAAAAACACCAAGACCGACAACTGTCATAAATGGCTTGTACATACCTGGAATTTTTACTCTTATTTTTTTGTCCAGTTCCTTAAAACACAATGCGAATGGGATTAAAGTAAGAAGCGCGAAAACTGCTTCAAGTCGCATAATAGCAATTGACAGAATTGATAAAAATAGTGAGAGCAGTAAATGTCTTATGGGAATTTTTTTGTAAAAAGGTATGATAAGTGCAAAAAAAAGAACAAATGAGACTGTGAATGTTATTATGCTCATCTTGAAGATTAAAGGAATAACCGACCAGTCGGTATTTGATAAAAAATGAAGCAGTGATTCTTGCTCGTCGTTATATGTTCCATAGTAATTTGATGAGGTAATCGGTAAAAATACGGCTTTGCTAAAAAACGGGTTAAGAAACATGGCAAATACTGTTAAGAGAAAGCTCACAATAATAGACTTATTTATCTTTTGTCTATGCAGAATAATGTTTTCGACAAGATATGATCCAAGTATGATCGGCCCGAAAATAAAAAACCCGTGTGTGTTTACCCATATTACTTCAAGAATCGGCAAGAGATATAGTAGGAACGTATTTTTATGATCATCGTATTTTTCAATAATCCGAATGAAAATTGCTAAAAAAAGATAAGAAAAGATTTCCGGCCGGGCTCTAAAGCGTAATAAAAATGTCGTCACTGCGAGTATCATGATTGAGGCAGTCCAGAATGAAAATCCTCCCTTTTTTAAAGCAAGCCAATACACCAGAGCAAAACTTGCAAAAATACAAAGTACCTCTAGCCATAAGATACTCGTAAGACCGAAAGACGTACTTGAGAGATAAAATACCGCTTCCGACAGCCATTCGTTCTGCACCCAGGGATAATTAGGATATGTATAAGAAAGAGTGTTAACACCCGGAACGCAATGACAGGCAAGAATAATCTTTCCCATTGTCAGATGTCTGCCGAGTTCTAAAATTGAAGATCTGTCTATTTGTAAGAGAAGAATGAATAGATAAAACAGGGGGGGAAGAAAAATCAATGATTTTTTAAACACAGATTTACTTTAGCATCATTATCTTTCATCTTCAATGTATAATTTCTTCTCTTTTTTACTTCTATTAAGCCAGGTTCAAGTGGTGTATTATCTAAGTAGTTATATTTCGATAAATTTAGCAAAACACTTATCTAGTTATGTACTCAAAAGTGAACACTTTTCTAAGTAGTATTAAATCAAAAGTAAAAAAAATTTACTCTTCCTGCGCTTTGCTAAAGCAAAAAACTTGGCAAAGTGCAGTAAGTATCGTTTCTAAGATTACAAAAAATTGGCGTAGTGTTCCTCAGGGAATTAAATCGCTTAATGTCTCTAGTTTACCCCGACTTAGAAGAGATTCGCCAACACGAACAGCATCATATCTTATGAGACATAAAATTTTGCTTATTGTTACAGGTTTTTTAGTTTTGTTTGTTGTAGGAGCATTGTGGTTTAGATCTTATGCTCTCTCTAAAATGAAACCGCCTCCGCAAATAGAAGGCGACAATTATTATTCCACTTCATCTAATCATCCGACTTCAGCTCCCGACAGCCCCACTCCAACAGGTAGCCCGACGCCTTCTGATAATAGTGTTTTGGGATCTTCTTACGATAGCGGCAGCGATTATTCTGTACCTTCGCCATATCCGACTCTTCCCCCGGTTCCAACACTTATTCCCCTGACCACGACCACATCCTCCACGAGTAATACTTCAGGAAATTCCAACTGCACGACCGGCTCAGGTACGCCGAACTTATGGTATTCCGACGTTTATCCGAACCCTCCGATTAATGCGAGTAACGGTTCAGTAACGCTACAAGTTACCATCCGCGACTGTAATAAAAATACAGCGTCGGTAAATGATAATTTGACTATTTCACTCTCGTCGAGCGATTCAACTGCCCGCGTTAACGGTTCCACGCCGCCTGTAAATATTCAGGCATCAAACGGTCAGGCCAGTTTCACTGTCAGTTCTCAAAATACGACAAACGACACATTTGTCGTGCAGGACACTACAAGCTCGTTTACTATAACCAATACAAATAACAATAACCCTAGTGTTTCTTTCACGAACAATAATAGTTCCACAAACTCCATTACAAACTCTAACTGCACTACCGTCTCAGGTACGCCGAACTCATGGTACTCTGATGCCTATCCCGCGTCTCCGGTTTCTGCTACCACCGGCTCACCGGTAACTTTTACTGTTGATATCCGTGACTGCGCTAAAAATACGGTGTCTTCTGATAGTATCACAATTTCTCAAACCTCGAGCGATTCCAGTCTGACTATCAATGGCTCTGCCCCACCGGTAACGATTCAGGTATCAAACGGTCAGGGAAGCTTCACGGTTAATTCGCAAAACGCCGGGACAGACATACTCTCAGTTCAAGATACGACAAGTTCATTCGGGATAACCGATACGAATAATAATAATCCCCAGATTGTTTTTAGCGGCTCATCGACAAGTACTCCAACCCCGACGCCAAATCCTGCAAATACTTCTACCCCGACTCCATCTCAAGCAGCAACTCCTACTCCCACACCTACCAATTCCCCAACCCCAAGTTCACCAACTCCTACCCTGCACTAACTAATACTACATCTGTAAGTTCAGTGGTTCGATGTTTAAACCCGGGGTTTTGTAATTATTGACTTAATGATGAATCAGTAAATTTCCAGATCTGTATCTGTGATATTTTAGAAGGAGATTTACAGACAGGAAAGGGAATCAACTTTTTACCATTTTTATCCTGAAATACGATAAGGTTGGTATCGGGAAATGTGTATTCAAATCCAATCGGTACCGTATGAATACCTTCCGCGCAAAGCGAGCTGTACGAATATTGATATTTGGTGGTTAATGTTTTATTGGGATTTATGCTTATGTTGTTACTACCTTTATCAGTAATGTTAGTCACTTCGACAATAGAGATATTATTATTGTTAAGCATATCTGTATAAACTATTGCAAATTTGTCCGTTTCATTTACTAAGCAGGTTTGGGAAGTTATATTTTTAACGGTCAGCTCGCCGTTAATACTTTTACCATTATCATTTTCCGTCACTTCTCCTCTTAGATCATTCTCATCGCAAGGTTTTGCAGTTGGAGCTTGTGTAGCTGTTAATCCAAATGCACCCGACCGAGGCGAGATTTGCTTATTATTATTGCCTTGCTTTTCCAGAAAGAGTAGTGGGATTAATCCACCTACCAGACCTCCGAGCAATAAAAAGGCTATAATTAATACGACTCCCCTTTTAATACTCATTCTAAAATTATAACAGCTGCCTGTGAAAATAACACAATCCTGTTTGATATAGTTAGTAGTAAATTTTGATGATAAAATGGGACTCCCTTACGTTTACGTACCTCGAATGCATTTTCTGAAATCAGATGATATTTACGAGATAATATTTATTTGAATAATCTGCTAAAGGGCTGGTGGCGTAAGGGTATATTTTTTATTTCTTCGGGCGTAAACCATTCAACATCAAGCAACTCTTCTTTATCCCAGTTTATATCTCCACCAATAACATTTGCTGAAAAAATATGTATTTCAGCAATATCCTTATAATTATCGGTAAATACCTCATCTTCAACTTCTAAATATAACCCGGTTTCTTCCTCCCCTTCCCGTCTCGCTGCCTGTTTTAATGTTTCGCCTTTATTGACATGTCCTGACGGCAAATTCCAAAGTTTATATGCCCGTTGTTGTTTTTCCTGTACAAGTATGAATTTACCATTCTTTTTTACTAAAACACCTGCTATGAGTTCCATGAGAGAATTATACCAGAAGTTATATTAAGAATTCAGTTGTGTATGCGTCACGCACTTATTGGAATCTTGGCTTGTATAAAGGACATAGGCGACATATATTTAAGCGAAGCATGTGGCCTCTTATAGTTATACCAGTATAAATACTTTGTGAGCTTTTTTGCAAATGCTTCTGAGTCATAGTAAATCTCGTCATTTCTTAAAATGAATTCCTCCTGGATTGTCCGATTGAATCTCTCAATGTAACTATTAATCTTTGGCATTCTGGGATAGATAAATTGATGTTTAATTTTCTGTTCAACTATATACTCATGGAATGATTTGAGAAACTCTGATCCATTATCTGTTTGGATTGTATGAATCGGTGTTGGATTATTGCACTGGAACTGCTTAAAAACCTCTCTTGCTGTTACTGAGGAGAGATCCGGTACATATACAACTAAGGCAAATTTTGTGTAAATATCAATCACACACATAAACAAATGTTTCTCAAAATTGATATAGACAACTACTGAATCCATCTCAATAAATCCAGGAGAAACTACCTTAGGAGACTTTCTCACTCTTAGCTTTTTGAACTTGTTTTTTTGTTTCTGTGGGTAGACTTTCTTCTCAAATGTTAAGTGACGTCTTTTAAGTACTTTCCCAATAGTACTTTCTGCCAAGGTCTTAATACCCAGCTCTTTGGCATACGCATCAACAAAGGGCTTGAGCATACTTTTACCAATATTCCCATGCTCATGCCTCATCTCTCTAATGAACTCAATTATTCTCCAGTCTGTCTCCATCTTTCGCACATGGAGAGGTCTAGTTCCGTGTGGCACTAAACTGATTGTCCTTTTTCCGTTGTGTTCATAAGCATTTCTCCAGTTGTATAAGCTGCTCTTCTTTATTTTGAATGCAGCAAGGGTTGGACGCAGTCCATACTTGTAGTAGTGATTAATCACGTGAAGGCGAAAAGCAGCTACATCGGATACTTCAACTGCTAATGAATTCTGGAGCATTTTCATCAGTATATGATAGCTCTTTTGTGAGTATTTTGGTCGTAAATGTCTTACTCGTTTAAAATCACTTGGCATAGAATCTTCTTCCTTAAGATTCCAATATGTATCGTGACTTATTCAAGTTGTTCAGCTCGTCTAGTTGAATGTGCGGGAAGCTACTTTCTGAATTACTGAGCTCCGCCTGATAGACAACGTTAGAGCCTACCACTTCGGTTATCTGAAAATTCTCAGAGAAAGCAAAACGAAGATTAGTATTGTAATTCCTGCAAAAATTGCGAGAGTTTTAAGAAAAAGATTTACCGCATTTTTCTTGTGTCCATCCAGAAAAAGCAGGAGGGGCTGGTATAAAAATAGGTACCCCATCATAGCGGCAGATAACGTAAAAAGAGAAATCATCGCAACCGGTACGAGCAGAGAGTTTGCGGGACCAAATAAGTTCTTCCCATAAAACATCAATGAAGCAACAGCTGTGATGTACAAAGTTGCTGCAATAGCGTTGATAAATGGATTTTTTGTCATCTCAATCTTATTATAACACTTCCAAAACCCAACTCCGCATCGGGAATAACATTAGAACCGTTATGGAGCATCAAGAAGAGTATTTTTATATTCCAGATTTAAAACCAGTCGCATAAGTTACCCCACCCTGCTACTCACTATCATTTTAAGGTGTATAATACAACAGTAATATGGCTGGATTTGAAAGACTTCTAAGTCAAGGACTTGAAGCAGGCTATGCCGATGGAACACAACGAGAAGTTGTTCAGCGTGGTTCATTTCAAATGGAGACAAGTCAATATATTTCTCCTACAGGAGGCATCTATCGAGATGAATGGATTGCGGATAGGACAGGAGGAGGGCAAGAGATTGTTCAATCAGGCGAAGTGAGATATACACGATTATATGCGGGGGGAACAACTAGGATTGATGAATTATCAGCACTTGGATTAACCAAAAAGGATGTTACAAGATATCTAAAGAAGAAGATTAAAGGCCTTGGAGAAAAAACTAGGCTTTCTACAAATTGCAACCCAGAGCCTGATGGTGATTGGCAATATACCTATACGCTGCGTGAACAAATAGATAATATTCCTTTAACGGTAGGTATGGAAACAATAACATTTAAGGGAACACTTGTCTTCGCTCACGCATTCTTGCATACTCCTGTTGAATGAGGTACATTTGCTCCTTGACTTCATGCACTTCGAACGCATTTTATGGAGAATGAGGATGAATATACCCAGGTTTTTTTGTAATTGAAGTTATCCTGTTCTATGAAATGCTATTGCATGTTTTGATGGAGTATGAAATGGCAGATATGGATTTGCTGAATGGTCATTCGCAAATCGTCTTCCTAAGTCCGGATGAGGCATTGCCGAATCCCAATACCCTAATATCACCTTCGATTGATCCCGATTAAAATAAACTTCATCGAATAATACAGCGTGTGCTCCTCCAGTTGGAGTAATGAGACCTAGTTGAACAAACGCTCCATCTTGCAATGAATGAATAAGCTCTATTCCACTCGGAAGGACTACTGCACTTGTTTGCATAGGGATACTAGCTGCTTGCGTTAAAGTATTTATATCTCTTACAAGAGCATCCTGATGTCTTTCTTGTATAAGTAATCCATTATTCTCAATCGCATTTGCTTGTTTTGCCCGTCTTAGAATTTCACTTACAACGTTCATTCGCTTCGTATCGTCATAAGTATAAGCTGAAAGAGCCATATCAATACCGGCTAGCCAACAAAGATCAGCTGTCTCAAGTTCCTTAATCAGACCCTCCTGAACAAATCCTCGATATTTTTCACTCAACTGGTAACGAAACTGAATATGTTTAGAAATAGGTAAATTGCCGTCAGCCTCTGACATGCTTTTTATTTTCTCAGCCATGTTATCAGAAGTTTATCAGAAAAAAGGATATAATTCAAACTATAAGACTTAAGCTCCTTCTGGTTGAATATGTAGGGAACTGGTACTCACTGTGGTTTGTTTTTATTGAAATCTAAGGAAATAGGCATTTTCTAAACTATTTCATAGGGGTATTTAATTGGAAATAGTTACCATCAGGATCTGCAAGTGTAGCCAGTTCCATTTCTTTGTCTTCACCAGGATGATATGGTGCAGCAATTTCTTTCGCACCCATCTTTTTCATTCTTTTGAATTCATTCGCTACATCATTTGTCTCAAAATTAAACATCATTCTCTCAGGATTTTTATTCTGTCCCCGTACTTTACTATGAGGACCAATCATGAACCAAGCTGATCCTACTTCAAAACTTTGAAAATCTCCGCCTGACCAATCAGGATCTCTTTGTAAGATTTTTTTATAGAATTCAACTAACGAGGAAGGATTTTCTGAAAATAGCAATATAGAATTAAGTTTTAGCATTAAATATTAATAGCAGTCTTGTGTAAAAATTAAATACAGCAAAGGGTAAGAATGAGGTAAGGGCTAACCGGGGTAAAATATATTGGGATTTGTATGCCGGGTAGATTACTCTTTTATTACCTAATGTTAATAAATTAAATTTGCTATTTTTTGCGTAACGTTTTAAAATTAGAAATAATCTATGACGAATAAGGATAAAGCGCTTCGTGAACAATTACTAGCACTTCTCCAAGGCGGTCACGCACATATGCCGTTTGACGAGACAGTAAAAGACTTTCCTAGGGGAAAAATAAATACTCTATTCCCTAATGGCATATATTCTGCTTGGGGACTTTTGGAACATATCCGAAGAACCCAAAATGATATCCTCGAATTTATCGTCAGTCCGAAATATAAAGAAAAAGAGTGGCCGAAGGACTACTGGCCTGAGCGTACGAAAAAAGCAACACAGAAGGATTGGGAAAATACTATCAAGCAATATAAGATAGATTTGAAAAAGTTATGTTCGATTATTGCAAAGCAAAAAACCAATCTTTATGAGAAAATTCCGCATGGAGATGGGCAAACAATTCTCCGTGAAATGCTATTAGTTGCGGATCATACAAGTTATCATCTCGGAGAATTTGCAATTATGCGCCAAGTCAGGAAAACCTGGGGCAAAAAACACAAGTAGCTTCAAATACAAAATGAAAAATGAGTAAGCGCGAATTAAACCGTATCACTTTGGATACAGTCTTGACAATTCCGCTAATTCTTTATATGCGTCTTTAGATACCCGGTCATGCAGTAATGGATCAATATATTTAGAATGTAATGTTTTAATATAATATTCTTTAGCTTTTTGGTAATTTCCGGCGCCTTGATATGCATGTGCAAGATTGGAAAGAGTGACTTGGTAAGGATACAGCGCTACCGATTTATTGAAATGCCGTATTGCTTTATCATAATTTTGCCTTGACTCGTATTCAAATCCAAGATTATTCTCTATATCGTAATTCGTTTCTATGTTACTATCATGCGTATACAGAGTAAAAGGATCGTGCCAATCCATATTTCTTATCACTGTTCTCCAGGCCAATAATATCAGTACTATGCTTCCTGCAATATAACCAGCAACTCTTATTTTATGACCTGGTAATTTTATTGATTGTAAAACAACTCCCAACATTCCTAAAAAACCAGCGATTGGGCAATAAAGCAATCGATCTGCGACGGTAACATCATTAGAAAAAAATGGCAAGTTAATAAATAATCCTCCGAGAAACCACAATGAAAAAAACAGGAAGATAGATCTCTGGCTGTCTTTTTTCAACCGATATAGATAAACTGTGATAAGCAATAACAAACCAATCTCTATAACCAAAGGGAGATAAAAGTGGTAATAATCGATAGTTTTGATTACCCATTGTTGATCTATAACCAATCGTATTGGTAAAAATAATATGTTAATATAGTAGAAAATAATTGCCGGTATGTTGATAAGTCTTTGAGATAAATTAAGCTGATTGATTGTTCCGCCGCTGGGTTTTGCAATTAATATTCCTCCAACTACGACACGCATAAAAAGATAAATTAAACAAGCAGTAGCAGCCGTTAAAGAAAACTTAACCAGATACTTTTTCTTAACAAATAGCAAGTAGAAAAAAATAATGATTAAAAAAAGTAAGCCAGTTTCCTTGGTAAGTAAAGATAATAAGAGTAAGCCTGATATTCCAAACCATCTTTTGAATGTAAGATTACTTTTTAGACAAAGTAGTAAAGCAGTTATGCCGAAGAAAAAGAATATCGGACTGTTTGAGGCTGTAATATAGGTAACTGATTCTACTTGAGCCGGGTGAAAAAGAAAGATTAAAGAAAGAAATAAAGAGATCTTCTTGCTAAAAAAATGCTTAAAAAGATAGAAAACTAATATTACGTCTATTATATGCAGCGTCAATTGAAAAATATGATAGAAGAAAACTGCGTCGTGAAACGATAAATAAATTAACGTAAAATATAAAACAGTAATTGGTCGGTAAAATGAAGATTCACTGTTAAAAAAACTTTGACCAAATATTTTTTCTATATTAAAAGAATGTACCTCGGGATTATTTTGAATATACGAAAGATCATCCATAACAAATCCGTTAAAAAGCATGTTGGAAAAAACTATAAGTCCGACAATAACAATAATATGGGTTGCTTTTAACGTTGTCAGGGGTAGGAATAGTCTTTTGAAAGAAAATTCTTCCACTCGCAGCTCATCAGACATATACTTAATAATAATTGAGAAGTAATCTACTTACAAGACTATATCAGGGAAGTTATTTTGTTATGCCTAAGCGTTCGTAAGCAGTATCAATGTTTTTCAAATAAAAATCCGGACTGAATATTTCATTCATCTGCTTTTTCTTAATCATCCCCGAAATCTGCGGATCTTGCGATGCAAGGCGCTTTAACGGGGTTTTTTCATCCATTGCTTGCTGTGAAAGTTTTTTTACCAGATCATACGCTTGCGTTCGACCCATTCCTGCGTCTACCATAGTATTTAAGAGACGGGAACTGTAAATTGCTCCATATGTTCTGTTCATGTTTTCCCGCATCCGATCAGGAAATACGACCAAATCGGCAATTACTCCGGTCGTAAGTTTAGTAGCATAGTCCAAAGCGCCAAACTGATCAGGGAAAGAAAACCGCTCAGTCGATGAATGACTGATATCGCGTTCAAGCCATGAGGGCATTGTTTCAAGTTCTATTGCAGCGCTGCCTCGAATGATACGATTTAACCCCGCTACCCTTTCAGATACATCAGGATTTCTTTTATGCGGCATTGCCGATGATCCCTGTTTGGTTTGCTGATCAAAAGGTTCTTGCACCTCCCCGATGTCTGTCATCGCGAGAAGCCGAATATCTGTTGTTATTCTCTCAAGCGTCCC
Source organism: Candidatus Levyibacteriota bacterium (assembly GCA_963790825.1). GTDB lineage: Bacteria > Patescibacteriota > Microgenomatia > Levybacterales > UBA12049 > CAWBPM01. The sequence continues at coordinate 573,095 of CAWBPM010000002.1, forward strand.
GCCATTGACCGCCATGAGACTGGTAACTTCTGCATGTCGATCCCGGCTTATTATTTGTGCCGGAGCCGGATCAGGTTTCAGTCCTAAGATAACAAGCGACCGCTCTTCAAGTTTTGGATCGATAAAGACATTTGTCCCGACCTCGCCTGAACATTTCCCGACTGCGATAACTTCTTTTGCCCGCTTAAATCTATCCATTCCCCTGGTAGTCTCTGAGTACCAGCCAAGCACTTGCCGACCAAATGTCTGAGGAATTGCATGCTGTCCATGCGTTCTTGCAATTTGAAGAGTCCTTCTGTGTTTTTTCGCCTGATCCAAAAGTGCCCCGCTCAACTTTCCAAAATCTTCTTCACAGACATCAAGAGACTCACGGATTTGTAATGCAAGCCCTGTATCTAAAATGTCACTACTTGTATTGCCTCTATGAATATAGTTTCCAAGCTCTGGACGAAGACGTGACTGAACTTTTCGCAGTAATTTATTCGTTTCGTGTCCTTCTGCTTTATTAAAATCCGCCAGGTCCTCAGGAGTTAATACCAATGCCCGCTCAATCTGTTCTACTTCTTCCGCAGTTGGGTCTCCGTAAAGTTCGTGTCGTGCTCTTGTCTGCGCCAGCCAAATTCTTCCCTGCGCCCTCGCGTATCCTTCAGGCTTCCAAATCCTGGCTATTTCCGGCACTTCCCCTTCATATCTAGCTGGTAGCGGCATATATTTATTGAGAAACACTATATAGTAGGAATTGCCTTAAGTCAAGAGAGATAAATGAATATATATTTAATGATTTTTTCCACCAATTATAAAGAGGACGTTGAATCTAGTTCAGCTTGACATATTAAGATTTACTAATTATAATGACCAAAATTACAGACCCACTTTTATATCCTAAATCCCCTAATACTCAGTCATAAAAATAATTTACAACCTGTAAATTATTTTAAAATAGCGCTCGTTTTTCCTGTTTTTTTGGGGAAAGATTTTGCGGCTTAATATTGACATAAACAAATTATGCTTAAAGAAAGGTTTGAAAATATATTACATAAAACCAAGCGCAGTTCTTATGCAGGGATATTAGCTGTCTCATCGCTTTTTACCCCGGCAATCTATGCAAAGGCGCAAACTATTCAAAACGAAATGAGTCCTCCCTATTGTACGGGTCAAGCCCAAGATAATACAATTATACAGTCTGCGACAATAGAACATTCCCCCACCACCCTTCAAAATCCTGAAGTTGTATTTACTAGCCTACACGATAATTATACTAATTCTCAGGAAATTAGATTTCCCCAAGTCGTTTATCCCGATTCAACTACTAACCAGCAATATATTAAACAATATAAACATAGGAAGCATTCGAAAATACGCGAATCAAGATACCAATTACATATTGATTCTAAAAAAATAAATCCCCCAGCCCATCTGCATACTACAAGGGAGATTCAAGCCTATGTCAGACATGCAACTGATAATATGTGGGATGATGGTCAATGGCTGCCTGTCTTTAATATTGTATATTGCGAATCGAGATGGAACCCAACAGCCGGAAGTAAATTCGGGCCTTATGGACTTTTTCAGGATGAAGCCGGATTCAATGGAGATTATAGTATTCCTCATCAGGTATATGTTGGGCTAAATTATATAAAAGATACTTACGCTACTCCAGCTAAGGCTTGGGTTCATTGGCAACAATGGTCATCATATTAAAATAACAAACAACAAAATATTTCATACTGTTTTATTTATTCTTGTTGTAAATTTTCACTGTTAATGTATAATTAATCTTTGGCGAAAAATAACAATTTTATGGACGATTTTTTTAGCAGGTCGCAAAAATACTTAACAACTGCAGCCCAAACAATTACTGTCACTCAAAAACTACTGGATAAACTCGTGTTTCACGATAAAATATTGGAATTTGACTTACCGCTTATTCGGAAAAACGGAAAAAAACAGATTATAAAAGGCTACAGGCTGCAACATGATAATACACTTGGTCCATATAAAGGAGGCCTGCGTTTCCACCCCAATGTTTCACTTGATGAGATAAAAGCACTTTCTCTTTTGATGACTATCAAATGTGCTTTAATCGACATTCCTTTCGGCGGAGGTAAGGGTGGTATACAAATTGATCCGAAATCTTTAAGCGAAATTGAGCTCGAAGAATTGACGCGTGAATTTACCAGGCAACTGGTAAAGCATATTGGTCCTGAGAAAGATATTCCTGCCCCTGATGTAAATACCAATTCGAAAATTATGTCTTGGATAGTTGATGAATATAAAAAACAAATAAAAAAAACAGAAAATAATAAATACTCCGATAATCAATTACATGCAGTTGTAACCGGAAAGCCGATTGAACTGGGAGGATCTGAAGGCAGGACTCAAGCGACGGGTTATGGCGGAACATATGCGCTGCTTGCTGTTCTGAAAATATTAAATAAGAAACCTCAGGATTTAACAGTCGCAGTACAGGGGTTTGGGAATGTCGGTAAATATGTAGCAGAGTCTATGCAAAAAGCAGGCTTCAAGGTAGTTGCCGTATCCGACTCAAAGATAGGAATTTACATTCCAACCGGATTACCTGATATAAGCAAAATAGCCAAGTATAAAGAGCAAAGAGGGTTTCTGGCAGGATGCTATTGTATTGGGGACGTTTGTGATATCAGAAATAAAGAAAAGGTCGGCGGGAAAGATATTAAACCGGAAGATATTCTGACTCTTAATGTGGATATAATCGTTCCTGCAGCTTTAGAAAACGTTATTACTAAAAATAATGTAAATGATATAAAGGCAAAAATTGTTTTGGAAATGGCTAATGGTCCAATCACCGCTGACGCGGATAATATATTGCAGAAAAAAGGAATTTTGGTAATTCCGGATATTTTAGCTAATTCGGGAGGCGTAGCGGTAAGTTATTTTGAATGGTTCCAAAATATGCATAACGAAAAATGGACAAAAAAGGAAGTCTTAAATAAGCTACGAACAAAAATGGAGAAAGCTACAATCGATGTTTATAAACTGCATAGAAAATATCAAGTACCACTACGTATTGCGGCTTACATTAATGCATTACAAAGAATACAAAAAGCATGGAGAAGTAAAAATAGGAAAATAAAAATTAGTAGTAAATAATATTATCCTATGCTTTTTCGAAGTATTGCCGATTCTGCAATGAGTTCTGTCATCGGTTTTTTGTTTTTGAACATTTTATAGATATGAGACACTAGGTAGTGATGCTCTTTTTCCGAGTCGCTAACCGGAATCAATTCTTCACCTAAATATTCCTCAACTCCGGTAATATCCTGCAGTACTTCTTCTACCTCCGATGATTTCCTGACTAATTTTACTAAAACATCTTTGTTGACAAATCTTCCCGATTGTAACAGGTCGCTTTTTAAATGAATGTAATATTTTTCAATAAGCGGCAGTAATCCCATTTTTTTCGCCCGCCGGAGTCCCCTGCCGGTACCGATCATTTCGGGCGGGATACCAAGTGAATACAAAGCTCCTGTGAATCCGATTGCCCGGGGAAGTCTTACTCTTCCGACACCTCTGGAATAGCCGAACAGTCCGATATGCTGTACCCGCTCGCGTCTTTTCGGTAACTGCGACGCGACTTCATTTATCACATCTGCCATTCCCTCCACTGTTTTTTTATAATACCGCTCAAATATGGGAATCATTTCTATTAATTCTTGCTCTTCCTGCTTGCTAATTACTGCTGCTTCCCCGAGCGGTAATAATTGCTCAAGTTCTGAAATTCCCCGTATCACACTATGTTTGCCGAAGTCATATCGGAAAGCACTTTGCAGCAGGGCTGTTCTGATTCCTCTATATTCTTCTGCGAATTTCTTTATATGCAGTGGGGATAATCCGCCGCGGAAAGGTAAAGTAGCTGAGCCGATAATCGGGAAAAGCTCAATTTGTTCTTTTTTCGTCAGCGTTCTATATCTGGACAGTGCAATTTTTATCGCGAGAACTGTGGGCACCAAACCCGAATTAAGCGCCGGATCCGACCTGGCAAGATACGGACGGATATACGCTGGGGTAAAACCAAATTTCATTTTGTGCATCTGTAAATATCTTTTAAGAATTGCGTCAGAACTCATAATCGTTCCCACTTGTTCGAAAAGCGGTATAACCTCAATATGTTTCAAAGAATCGTTTTCCAAACGGTACAGTTTATGTTTCAGATTCGCAATTTCCGAAAATGCTTCCTGAATATCAATCATCTCTTCTGCGCTCTCAGTCATCGGCAGAATTACTTCAAAAAGTGATGGGTTATGGAGACCAAACTTACTCGCCATTGAGGTGGAGCTCAAAATCCCCATAAAAGCTCTCCCCAAGCGAAATTCTGTTTCGACTGTTGGATTCGGAAGACGAAATGTCAGAAATTTATCTTTTCCCAATTGATTTTTTTTAAAAAAATCATAATGAGTAGATAAAAGCCGCTCCATGACCGACTCATCAACCAATTTCCCTTCCCAATCCCATTTATACTCACTGCTTCCAAGCTCTGAGAAAGATAAAAAACACTCTTCTGCTTCGTATTGCGTGCTGATAAATGCCTGGTTATGCCAATAGGGAATTCCCGCGTGATCCGGATGCTGGGAAACCATAGTAGCTGAAATTTTTCTTCGCATATTTATTGACGGGCTGATTATAGCACCTTTCTAAGAGGTATTTCAAAATTGTGAAAAGTATTTTTGGAAATTATATTGAGACAATAAAATCTGTAAAAGATTTTCTGACTGTTTGAGGATCATTTTGCCTGACAACATCGGAGATAAAAGTTGCCAGGGGTAATTCTACTTTTGCTTGCGCTTTAAAATATTCGATTGAAGGAAGAGAATCAAAACCTTCAACTGTACTGTTTACCTTACACAGAGACTCTTCGACGGAATATTGCGTAAGGAACGCTCCAAAACTAAAATTTCTGCTCTCAATACTATTGCAAGTAAGAATTAAATCACCTAAAGTTCCGGCAGTCATATCGGAATCAATACTGAGATGAAGATTTTTGTACCAGTTACTCATTTCTTCTATTGCAAGTATAATTAGTTTTATTCTGGTATTTGTTCCGTATCCAAGTCCATCCGCCAGTCCGCAAACAATCGCATAGATATTCTTAAATGCCGCAGAAAATTCTAATATTTCTACCCCTTTTGTTAATTTTACCTTGAAAAAATCTGTCTGGAAAAGTTCCTGAATCTTATTAATGTTTTTACCTTCTTTTTTATAACCGAGATTTACCAGTGTCGGCATTTTTTTAACTACTTCGTCTGCAAAACTCGGTCCTATTAATGTGTAATACTCTATATCGTTTCCCAAAACTTCATGTACGATTTGCCAAGGAAAAAGATGTGTATTTTTTTCTATTCCTTTCGCCGTATTTACTATTATTTTATTTTCTCCGGAAAAAGAAATATATTGCAGGCAATCTCTGATAGATTGGGTTGGAACGGATAAAATGATTGTGTCCTGGTCGGAAGATTTTTCTTCTCGCTTTAAAAAAGAAACCGTTGAACAGTTTTGTTCTACTACTGAAAACATAGCTCTTCCCCAAACTCCATTTCCTAATATTTTTACTTTCATTACCTGAAGTATAGAAGATTTTACAGCAAAAATAAACTAAATCATCCTTATTATCCTATTTAGTTAAGGCACTATCGAGTCTTGACGAAGTTGGAGTTTTTTTTATAGACATCAAATGATAGGTATTACTCTTATTTTTTTCTGATGCTGGGGTGATTTAGAAGAATCAACGCCATATAATATTACTTCTTTACAGGGAAAATTCCACTTTATTTTATCTAATCGTAAACGAAGCTTTTCTCTATTCTTAATAAAACTCCTCTTTGCCGAATTATTCACCATTTTTCCTATTGTTAAATGCGGATGGAACGAATTCATGTTATCAGTATCGCTATATGGTGCCAATATCTCAGAAAGCTTTTTATTGAAAGCAACCAACGGAGTAGGATGGATAACGTTTAAATATAAAACTTTGGGATTAGCCCGGGTAAAATAATCAAATCCCCCGACAGTTAGTAAAGAATTGCCTAGGATACTCAGTTTTGGTTTTATTAGATCAATAATCGTATCTACCATGTTCTGAGATTGTTTATTCAAATAATAGAGAGTTATATGAGGAGTTTTTGCCTGAGCGGTCTCAATATTTGCATCAATTATTTTAATTTCTTTTAATAATTTCTCAAATTCTTCCTGATATTCTTGCGGCAGCGCTATTCCTATGAAACAGGAAGAATAAACTTTCATCCGCTAATTATAACATCTTATTAATAAAGGCTCTGACAAAGTAGTTTATACTCCGGAGACGTGGAAGATTCGTCCGATACTGTAGGTTATAACCATTGCCAGCGCTCCGCCTAATACTACGCGAACTGTTGCCCGAATTTTGTTGGCACCGCCTATTTTTGCACTCAGCACTCCGGTGATTGCGAGCGCGATAATGACCGAAATAAATGCAACGGGAACACGCATTGTCTCTGGGGGGGTCAATATAGCAATAAGTGGAATCATTGCACCGGTCAGAAATGACGCGGCAGACGCCAGGGCAGCATGCCAGGGATTTGTGAGATCATGCGGATCTATGCCAAGTTCCGCATCAAAATGTGCAGTATACGGATCATGTGCCGTCAGTTCTTTCGCAACAATCATTGCCGTATCCTTTTTTAAACCCTTAGTTTCATAGATTAAAGCCAATTCTCTAAGTTCCTCTTCCGGATATTCTTTAAGTTCCAAGCGTTCTTTTTTAAGTAACGCTTTTTCGCTGTCTCTCTGACTGCTGACGGACACATACTCGCCCGCAGCCATCGAAATTGTACCTGCAATAATTCCGGCAATACCCGCAGTCAGAATAACTCCTTGAGAGCTTGTAGCGCCGGCGACTCCGACAACCAATCCAGCGATAGAAACGATACCGTCATCTGCTCCGAGTACTGCGGCTCGAAGCCAGTTAAGTCGATACTTATAACCCGGTGAATATAGTTCTATAGGAGACTGTTCTTGAGTAATATTTTGCATAATAAATAAGCTATCCTTATTTTAGCAGATGTGTTTATGAACTGAAATAAGATTTTTGAAATCGTTTCTCGTTTATTCAGCCTTTTTTCAGTATGGTATACTACCCTGATCAGTACACGACCCGCCAAAGCTTACCCCGATTAAATCGGAGAACACTTGAGCGGCGGGCAAGGAAGGAGGCTTGCCCCTCCGTAGCCTGTACCTAAAACAGGAAATTATTTAATAGATAATTTAGGAGCGAAATCATCCATCGCTAAAGATTTGGGTGGCGAAGGGGGGTGAAATTAATGAAAACACAGAAATTATTAGTACCTTTTTTTGCGATTGTCTTGGTTAGTGGAATGTTTTTTGTAGCTCCAACAGCGTATGCTCAAACGACAAATTCCACCTCTCATGGAAATTTTTTCCAAGGGTTAATCCAATATATCGCGCAAAAATTTGGTCTTGATAAAACGCAGGTACAATCAGCGGTAAATAGTTATCAAGCGCAGAACAAAGCAAATATCACACCGCGTCCGACATTGACCACGCAGCAAATACAAGACAATGATAAAAGTAGACTCGATAAGCTTGTTACGCAGGGTAAAATAACACCATCACAAGAACAAGCCATTCTGGGTGAGCTGTCTTCTCTTCGCTCAAAATATAATTTGAGCAATATGCAGAGTCTAACTCCGCAAGAAAGACAATCACAATTCCAATCAATGCAAAACGACATAAAGACTTGGGCAACCACACAAGGAATTAATCCATCGTATGTCATGATGTTTGGTATGGGTGGTCCTCGAGGACGAGGAATGCGAGGACCGGGCGGACATTACGGAGGTTGGGGTATGAAACCAACAGCAACTCCCAGCGCGACCGCTACGCCAACACCACAACAATAGTTGTTGGGATTCTTAAAAGAAACGCTCTTTTTATAGAGCGTTTCTTTGTATGTATATTGAGGTTGGATACTTAACATCGTACCTGGCAACCTTGACAATCTGCTTCATTGATGAGTAAATAAATTATGTGAGAGATGTTTTTTCTTCGAAACGAACCATATTTCTTATCGGAGGAATTCTTCTTGTTCTTATCATAATTCCCTTTGGAATATATTTTTTTCTACCAAAGATACAAGAGGCAACATATCGCGCCGATACAGGCAGAACAGGTTTTTATCAGACGACACCGCTAGTCTCTACGCCTTCACTAAAGTGGAAAATTCCTCATAATATGATAATCCTGGATTTCGAACAAACCGATCCGCTTTCATTTGGAAACTATATCTATGCCCCATTTAAAAATAAAAACAGCCAATGTAGTGATTTTTTTGCGTTTGATAAACAATCACATGAGGAAAAATGGGCACTATTTGGAACGAATGACTGGTGCTCCAATCCAACAACTACGCCGATGATAAGTAAAGGAACTTTTGTCTATATGGATTTTCAAACTCTCTTCGTTATAGATATGAATTCGGGAAAAGAAAAATGGAAAGTGTACTTAAATGAACCGCGGTCTTCGCCAATCATTAAAAATAATGCCGTATTTATTCTAGCCGATGACGGACTCAGTCTTTATTCATTTGACCTCACAACTGGTAAGCAAAACTGGGAAACGCAGATATCCGGAAATTATTTTACTGAAAAACAAATAGCAGCTTCCGATAAATCCATCTTTGTACTGGGTGTATCAGTGCAGAACGCAGATAATTTGAATTATCGTATCAGTGGCAATATCTATATTCTTGATCTTGCGACAGGAGTAATAAAACATAAGATAAATTCAGGATACATTACAAGAAATTTCAATCAACAATTAATCTCTCCCGGTAATCCATTTTATATGGATGGTATAGTTTATTTCAGGATCAACGATGCATTATTTGCGTACGATGAAAATACAGGTAAAAAAGTTGGTGCGGTACAAATAACAAGTATGTTACAACAAATTATTGTCGATCCCGCAGCTGTAAATAAGATAATTTATGCCGGTGGATTCGGTAATAGGTTCTTCGCAATTGATCAGCTTTTGACAAAGCGCCTGTGGACTGTTGATTTGGGTGCTCCAATAATAGTTTCGCCGGTAATAGCAGGTAATTATATTTATACCGCAACTGCTAAAGAAGTCCTTGCTCTCAGTAGAACAGACGGACATGTAGCTTGGCGTTATCCGGTTAACGAAAAAATTGAGTCGCAACTGCTTATTAATGATGGTAGTCTCTATTTTCTAGGAGAAAATAATTTTTACGCGCTGCACTAATATTAAATCGATTTTGTTAGTATTCTCCTCTTTTTCACTATGAATTTTTCTTTAGGGATTTTGCAAAGACAAACATAAAGTTTAGCCAAAGCTTTTGTGGATTGACACGGAGAATCTTATAATCTCGACTTTAACATTTGAGCGCGGCACGGCATGCTGCTTGAGCATTCGCCGGAAGATTGGAACATTGTCCGCAGGCAGCACTATTGCCGGGCATCACGGTAGCAGAACTAGCACCGGCACCATTGCTTTTCATTACTCCCTGCATCATCGATGTATAATCGGTAAAAGTCACAGTTGATGGAAGTGTAAATTCCGATTTGTCAACCGTCCAAGGATTACATGTATAATCAACTTGCTTTTGCATATCAAGCGTCTGGGACTTGAGTCCTGCCTCGTTGCTACTCATTTGGCTGATAACATCAAGCGCCATTTTATAGCCTTTTGTATTTCCTTCTGTCCAGAAATAGATATATTTCCCATCGGTAATCATATGCGATTTCGTCAAATTACTATTGGTACTATTGCTTTGAGACAAAAAATCTCCTCTTACATTACCGCTGCCTGTATAGACAGTTCCAGAGCCACCTGTTTTTTTATCGGAAAATGTACATTGCTGGTTACCGGTGACAGACAAAAGGTCCAGAAGAGATTTTCTTAGCGTAGTTAGTTTCGAACCTTGGGTTGGAGAAGCCGTATTCTTTGTTACCGGCTTAGGTGTCGCTGTATGTGACCGGCTCAAATAGAAAACTCCGCCACCGACAAGAAGCAATAAGATGATAATAATACCAGTAGCGACAAGAAGTTTTTTACTCATCAACGGAATTATAGAGCAAAAAATTTAAAAATGCAAAGGGTAAATTTTAGGTTTTATACAACTCCAGTTTTTTTTATTCCTGGGCGATAAACCAGGGTTTTAATTGCTCCAAACTTGCCAGTGACGATGATTTGCTGTAAAACCTCTCATATAACTTCAGCGGATTTTCTATCTCTTCTGGTGTAGGTTTAGGACTGACATGAAAGACTACCCACGTCACCAAATCTCGTTTTTCTCCAGTTAACGGATCAACTACTTGAACTCTCTTACTCTCAAATCGTTTTGGTAGCGATCCAATCTTCGTTTCAGAAGCCCGGTAAGAATTTTGTCTGGTTTGTGCCAATTCTTGCTTGATCCAAACCATCGCCTCATTGTCAGACTTTCTCTCAACAGTCTCTTGGTAGAGATGAATCGCGCTATTGTATTCTTGTCCTCCTCTCACCCAAGCAGTATGCAGTTCTACAGGCCGAGGCGTGAAGTTTGTGCCTTTTGATACTGCGGTTATTAAATGCTGGTCGCTTTGTACTCTCGGTAGGCTTCTTAATTTTGGTTTTGTCGGTTTTATTTTCTGCCCACCGGTTTGCGTGTCTTCATCTTCCTCTACGTCTTTCGTAAAATCCGCAACAATATGTTTCTTACCCTGTTGCTTCACCATGCTCTCTTTTTCTACCTGTACGGTTAAATCCCGGAATGCTAATACTGCGATATGATTCAATATTGAATACAACCCGGGAATTTCCGTCTCAACCGGAGCTTTCAATAGCAATTTTCCATGTTCATCTAATCTTCCGACTAATTTTATCGGCGATTCCCCAACCTCAAATATAATATTCGTTCTCCAATCTTTTAGCTCTCCGGTCGTGTTAAACGAAATCGATTCAACGCCCATAATATCCGGTACACTATTCTCGGAGAACGTAATCGTATTTACTCCTTCCATCATTGGCAGATAATGCATACCTTCTTTTTCAAACAGTTCCCATGCTTTTTGTTTAATAGTGTCTAAGTCTGCTTGTCTCGCATTTAGTCGTTTTAAAAATTCTTCCCCACAATTTTTGGTAAAGATATCTTTAATAGCATTGAGATGATCTTGTTCAAAAGACCCTTTCCGTACCTCTTTTTCTCCCTCATCAATTATCGGCAAATAACTGTCAGCTATACCATATTTCTGAACCCGTTTTCGAAGAAGTGGGAACATTACTTCTTGCAGATATTGTCGTCCGACCTCGTCGGTATACAGAAAACTCCCATCATATTCTGGTTGCTTTATATACCAGCTAAACGCCGCTGGGGAAAAAACATGTCGATCTGTTAGTTCTTGCTTCGTTACTCCGGGAATAAGTAAATCTCTAGATTGCGGTTTAGCGGTATTTTCAATGATAGTAGAAATAATGAGATATGGAGTAATGTTAGGAGAAACTGTCAGAAATGCTTTAATGTTTTTTTGTATTTCAGGATCTTCTTCCGAAACAATAAGTGCGGCAAGTTTCTCCTGAAAATCTGTAGCGTTGAGTAAAAATTTCTGATTTTTAAGAACAGCTGGATCTGTATTTTTTTCCGCAAAGTTATCGACCGATAAAAACATCACTGTTAATGCCGACAGGTTTCCAGACTGCCACCAGGTATTGGCATGGTCTTTATCTGTATAAATAGCCGTCATATACTCCATCCATGCCAGAATATTTTCCAACGATAACGGAAACGGCATTTGTTCTAAATCGGCGAACGCTTTCCCGGCAAATTCCCTCTGAACAAATGGTTTAATACCCTGAAACTCACGCGTTGGTTCAGTCTTTAATTTGCTAATCATCTGATCTTTTATCTCCGGACTTATGTCACCCTGCCGATAAGAAACAAATACTGGTTTTAATTCATACCACCAGTCCCAATATTTTTTATCTTCTTGCATCCTTTTTTCTCTATGCATTGGATCTTCAGACGGATCACTGTAGGAGACACGGACATTTGTGCCTCCCTGTATGGCTCTTTCATGTACATATTTTGCTGCTCTTATGACAGTTCCATATGCAGCATTGACTACTGGCGAAGCACCAATCTGTCTATTAACCAGCCGGTCATTCGCTTTTGCTATACGATCTTCCTCTGGGAAGATTTCTCGATCTTGCTTTACTAAAGATGATAGGGTTTTAGTAATTGCAGGATTTATTCTGGCATTTTTACCGCCTTTATCTTGCGTATCATTAGCAGCAGTAGTCCAGATCCCACGTAGTCTTTCCAACTTATCTCGCATCTTAGCCGGATCTGCTTCGCTTCTGATGATGAGTAAACCGGTATCAATCGTCACAAATACCGGATCAAAAAACTCACTGACAGTCAATTCTCTCGTGAGTTCTCTCTGTGCTTTTCGTGCCGTTTTCGGATTATTTCCTAACGCCTCGGAGGTAAGGTGTGAAATATGGCTATAAAATATTTCTGGTTTTTCTCTATTATTTGCCTGTTGATCTTTGTTCATCAAGAAAGATGGTACTATAAGATGAATTAATAGTCAATCTAATTGGTAGGATTACATTAAATTACGTTTTTTTAATTCTTCTAATAATTTCCCTGTTGGTTTTCGGCAGGAGCAATTTTTCAAATGACTTACATGCCAATTAATCCTCTCCTCCGGTGTTGGATTTTTCGGCATTATGTTTATCATGTGCCATGCTTTATTTATCTTCATAAGCTTGGGTATTCGAATAAACCTGTAGTTGCTGGGCCCATTTTTTTGCCCTTTCCAGCTCGCCGTTAGACAGTGGACCTTCTTTCCCCTTGACGAAGAATTTTTCAGGAATTACAACCGATACTCCACCGAGTTGGATAAGCTTTTTATTAATTTTACCGGCAGCATCGCCTGCAAAAAAGAATTTAACTCTTGTATCGAAAGACGCAACTTGAATTCCGTTCAAAGAACAGTCAGGCAAAGACTCGAGAAATGCGATCATGGATTTAGAAGGACGCCGACCATGTATCGGACAACCTGCTATTAAAAGCGTAACTTCTTTAAGTATCTTATCGGTAAAGTCTTGAACGCGCACAGTTTTACCGTTCAGACTTTGAGCAATCGCTTCCGCGATTTCTTTCGTATTTCCAAATTGAGAATCATACACAACTAAAACCATCTGATATCTTCTTTCCATTAAAATATAATCTACCTTCACTCTTTGTGTCTGTGATGTTTATCACTTTTAAAGTTAAGTTAGATTTAGAAAGCGCACCAAGTTCTGGCTAAATTATAGAAGCGGGTCTTCCGTCAAAAGATTTTGTAAGTTTAGACCAACTGCTACTTCCCGAAGTTTTAGCACTAATGCTGGGTACTGTTCCTGAAAATATCTTCCCGTCTCTGCTATCAATAGCAAATCCACCACCAGCTACGTCCGAGATACTGCGTACTTTAAATAACTCTGCTCCGTAAAGATCTATATCAAATGTCTTAAGCGCCCGCAGTAATCCAAGCGCCAGAAGACGGGAGCTGGGAGATTTTATTTGACCACCCCTCATAACAGCACGCACTTTTTTTCCTTCTCTTTTTAGCTCCTCTCTTGTTTTAACTGAAAAAATATCCTGAAGAATCGTCCCGACTTCTTCAGGCGAGTTGTAATCCTTAAAATGGGCTACTGCGGAAGTTTTTATGTCAGGAACATATAATCCGACAGCTATACAAAGATACATCCCGTAAGTTCCGATTATTGAAAAACGCGGACTGTCGCTACTCGTGATGCCATATGTACCATCCGGAATATCAATCGCCTGTTCCTTCAGACGCAATCTCTCGGCAAACGATAACTCTTCTCTAAATGGATTGGGTAAAGATAGTGCCCAATTTAAAAGTTTTCCGATGGACTTCACCCCCTCTTCTCTCTCCAGCATAAATGGAATTATAGGGTAGGGAAAATAATTGTCAAGGATAGGAAGAGACCAGAATCACTTTTTTTTACCATTTTTATTTTGCTGGAAAAAGAAAAGGTATATAAGCGGAAGAATTCCGACAGTGTTAAAAATAGACAAAGCAATAAACCAATAGAGCTGATTATTTCTCCCTGAACGCCAAAGACTGATGAACTTTAATACTGTATCAAAAACAAGGAGTGGTACAATCCAGAAAAAATTATGTACTAAAAATGGTGTCAGTACCATATATCTATTATATCAGCAATTATTAAACAAAAAAAGTGACTTGCGTCACAAAATACCGGAGTAAAAATAACTACCAGAACCAAAATCTTTTCAGAGCGAATTGGTAAACCCGGTACGGTTTCGGTCCGACAAGCGCTTTACCGTTAATAAAAACAGTCGGTGTACCATATATTCCGGTTTTCCTAAGCATTTCAACTTGTTTATTGACTAATGCTTTTGTCTTTGGATTTGCAACGCAAGCATTTACTTTATTCATATCAAACCCATCTTTACTCATAAGACTTTGTGTGTACGCAGGATTTGCGACATCTTTTTTGCTTGAGGCAAAAAGCTGGTCATTAAGCTTCCAATATTTGTCCTGATTTTGCTGGTAAGCACAATCTATATAGCCGGTTAAGTACGTAGCCTGTACCTTGGTCGGAAAGTGAGCAAATATATAATTCACTTTATTATTCTTTAAAAACTCCTGAATGAGCGGATAAGCTTTTCTCGTATAATCACAGAGATAACAGCCTATCACCACTACCGTATCTTTAGCATTTATCATACGCGCAGGAAATAGCGAGAGATCCATACCTTTTAATGTTACGTCTTTTTCAGTCGGCGGTTTTAAATAACATTTGCTATCAATACTTGAAACCTGGTTATTCGCTCCTCTCGGATCAAATGCGCAAAATCCGGCTTGATTTAATCCATTACAACTTCCGTAGACGTAGTAGTTATATACCCCCCACACCATCCAAATCGTGCTGACAACCGAGACAATGAAAAATACCCAGGCGAGAAGTTCGAAATTTTTATTGACAATCCGGGCAGCCCAGACAGAACGAAGCAAGACTTTTCCGACCAACTCGGCTTTCATTTTTTCTTTAAAACCAGTATTGCATGGACGAAGTGTCACACGCCTGAAAACACACGCGAATGCTTCTTTCGCAAGTTTTCTATGCGTCACGCTGAAGAGCCCTAAAATCGAAAAAACGATAAGTGCTAATAAACAAAACATAGTAATAAAAAATTAAAAGTCAAAAATCAAATATCAAAAGTATAATTAAAAACTATTTCTTGAGTTTGATTAGTGTTTTTTCGCAATGACGAATGCTACCTACAAGTAAGTATAATAAAACAAAGGTACGAGTTATCTAGGTACCAAGGTTTTTATATAATTAAATGGTATGGTCATAAGAAAAAATACTAAACAAACAACAAGAATAAAAACTTGTTACGAGCTATAAATTATATAACTTTTTTATTCTAATACGGAAAGTATTTTTTTCAGTTCTGCTACAAAATATTCTGCTTCTTCTATTGTATTATAGAAAGCTAGAGAAATCCGAACCGCTCCGGCTATTTTATGTGCGTTAAACCATGAATGGACGCAAAATTGTCCGGAACGCACCATGATTTGCGCGCTACTACTGAGCATCAGCGCGATTTGATGACTGTCAACCCCATCAACGTAAAACGAGAGAATACCTCCCCGTTTTTCTGCTTCCTTAGGACCAATAATATGAATTCCGGGTAGTGATTTTAATTCTTCCGTAAGATAGGAATTAAGCAGCTGTTCTTGTTTGGTTATTCGGTCGAATCCTATTTTTTCTATAAATCTCACTGCTTCGCCAAGCCCTACAATTCCGGCATAATCTTGTAATCCCGCTTCAAATTTCTCAGGCGGCGGGAGAAACTCCGCTGTTTCATAGGTTGTGGATGCTACAGTGTCTCCTCCCACCAGAAATGGCGACAATTTCTCAAGTAATTTGTATTTTCCATATAGAACTCCGGTTCCTGAAGGTCCAAGTACTTTGTGTCCTGAGAAAGCGAGAAAATCCACATCTAGAACATCCTGGACCTTTATTTTTTGGTGAGGAGCTGCCTGGGCAGCATCGACTAGAACCGGTATGTCATACGCGTGAGCAAGCTCAATAATCTCCGGAATCGGATTTGTTACGCCATCCAGATTGGATGTATAACAGATTGAGATTAATTTTACATTTTTATCGAGACTTGCTTTAAACGCTGTAAGATCAAACGTGTTATCTGCGCGTGATGGAATAATTTTATGTATTATTCCAATTTTACGCAGTATTTGCCAGGGAATGAGATTGGAGTTATGTTCTTTATCAGAAGTTATAACTATGTCTCCACCGGTAAGGCCCAGAGAATTGGCAACCAGATTAATCCCTTCCGTCGTATTTCTTGTAAAGACTATTTCTTCCTTTTTCTTAGCCCCGATAAATTGAGCGATTTTCTCCCGTGCTTTGTCCACTTCCTCATCTACACG
The DNA here is from genome assembly GCA_963790825.1 of Candidatus Levyibacteriota bacterium. GTDB lineage: Bacteria > Patescibacteriota > Microgenomatia > Levybacterales > UBA12049 > CAWBPM01. The sequence goes on from CAWBPM010000002.1 coordinate 589,618, forward strand.
CTTTCCCAGGCTATGCATACTTCTCCCTCCGCATGCCGGGTATTCTGTGTAATAACGATTTATTGCTTCAATTACCGGAAGCGGTCGCAGACTTTGACAGGCATTATCAAAATATATTAGCGGTTTCCCCGTGTGAGAACGGAGTATTGGAAAGCTGTTTCTAATATCACTGTCTTGCATAATACGATTACATTGAGAATGCAACCTCTGTAAATTTATTATATCACATATATTTTTTACTTCGAATAAATAAATTATTAATGCTCTGGATGTCAGAGAACTATCGTGGTAAAATCAACTTTACAACATGCTTAAGAATACGTTTATTGTACTCATCGGCTTACTCGCAGGATGTTTCTTAAGTTTACTGCTTATTTTTCACTTTTCACTTCCTTCTCTCCCAACTCATAATTTGCCTCTATTTTCTCCTTCGCTAAAAAAACAAGTTATCGGATTTCTTCCCTATTGGTTATTGGATAAAGCGCAGACCGATTACTCAAAATATATTACGACACTGACTTATTACGGTCTGTCAATTGATACTGATGGAACAATTATTAAGTATACAAGCCCCGGAGAAACAGAGCCCGGCTGGTATGCTTTGGATTCCGGCAAGCTAAATCCCTTTCTTGCTTCGGCCAAAAAAACAAATACCGATCTTTCTCTTTTGCTGTTTAGCGGAGACAAGGACAATATTCTCTCTATCATGAATGATCCGGTAACTCACGCAAATAACCTGACCCGTGACATAGTCCCGATTATGCACCAGTTTGGATTTTCCGATTTAAATCTGGATATTGAATATACCGCTCAAGCATCCGACGCAGCACGCTTACATTTCACTCAGTTTGCACAAACTTTAAAAAATAACCTCAGCAAAGAAAACGCGGGTACTTTGACTGTCGACATAAGTATCGATGATTTTGTGCATAAGAATCTCATCGATCCCGCAGAAATCGGAAAAATTGCCGATCACGTAGTGGTAATGACATATGATTATCATTTTACCGACTCCTACGTTACCGGTCCGGTCGCGCCTCTAACAGGTGCAGGTACGGTTTCCGAATATGATGTAGAAACCGTAGTCCAAAAAGCGCTAAGTATTATTCCCGCGCAAAAAATACTACTCGGTGTCCCGCTTTACGGATATGAATGGGAAACGTTGGGTACAGTTCCCCGCTCAGCTGTTATCCCGGGAACCGGACTCACTGCCAGTAACACACGAGCTGAAGATTTTATCAATTCTTGTGCAAGTTGCAGCGCAGAGCAGGATACAACTGCTCAGGAATCTTATATAATCTACAGGGATCAGGAAACCGGCACATACCATCAAATCTTCTATCCCAACTCCGCTTCAACCCAAGCAAAAGTAGACCTGGCAAGGCAAACTAATCTCGGCGGACTGGCACTTTGGGCATTAGGTTACGAGGGGAAAACAATCCTCGAGCCAATACATGCTTATAAAAACTAACATCTGATTTAATTCAGAATCAAATTAAGAATGTAAAATTATAATTATAAATTAATTATGAATTCTGAATTTTAAATTATAAGTTTATTCTACATTCCCCGTTTTGGTTCCCTCGTCAAAAATAAATTGCTGCCCTATCGTCGCAGTCATAACCGTACTTACAGAATTTGAGTCATTAAACGCAGCAGTTATTGATCCCTGCTCCACTAATGCAGTTACTCTGGGTAAAGTACTGGGAATAGTTACTTTGCTTTCTCCGCTCGTAATATCGATTATCGTATCGAGACTACGAATCGTTAGTGGAGATTTTCCGGTTTTTGTGTAATCCGCGCTGCCGGAATTTTGTGCAATAACTATGTCGGCCGGCAGAGTTTGAATAATACTCAAATCCGTATTTGCTTGTAATTGAATCGTACCAATTTTAGGAAATTCTATCGTAGCTTTTCCGTCCTTTCCAGTTATCACTTCTTCTCCCTGCTGAATAGTTTGAGGCAGAGTTATTGTTGCCGGCTCAGTCGCCACTCGCGACTCCCACTGGATGCTGCCGGAAATTGACGAAATTTCTCCCCGAATTGTTGCGCTTGGTGCGTTTGCGATTGAAAATTGCGTAGCTGTTGATACCGGTTTGATAAGATTATAGACAGTAGATTTACCAGGTATTATATGCCAATAAACGAGAGCTACAGCCACTACAAATCCCAGGACGAGAAAAGAAAATAATAAAAGGATACTTTTCAACATACTGCTTCGAAATTCACAAAGTTTATATTTTAGGATCTAGTGCTTAGAATTTAGGATTTTTCTACATTCTATCTTAGTAATCCTAGATGCCTCTCTCTGTTTTTTGGAGTTTCTGATAGTCTTTTGGTAGAACTCTTTTGACAATAGCTTCGCGTAATTATCGACTTTCTGAATAAACTCAACTCCCAGTAAATGATCATACTCATGTTGGATTATTCGAGCGAGTAACCCATCGCAGGTTAAAGAAAATTTCTTCCCTTTTTCATTAAATGCTTCCACAGTTATTCTCTTCGGGCGGAGCACCGGACCAAATAGACTGCCACTAATCACGCTTCCGCAGCCTTCATAGATAATTGACTTTTCGTTTGAAAAAGAAGTAATTTTGGGATTGATAAATACCCGGCACATATCTTTTTTTCCCAGTTTTCTTGCACTGGTCGTTCTAGCATGCGTAACAAACACCAAATAATTTTCGCCAATTTGTGGCGCAGCAATACCCACCAGTTCCGTATCGTACATCGTATCAATTAAATTTGTAATAAGTTTTTTAATTTCAGGCGAAGAAAAATCGCTGACTCTTCGATTTGGAGCCCGTAATGCAGGATGACCAAGATAAACAACTCTTCTGACTGCCATTTGAGCAATTATAGCACAAGCCTAGTGGTCGATTTCCGGATATTCTCTTTGAATAAGACTTCTGAGTAAATCCAATCTCTCTTGTGGTCTATATTTATTAAGAAGTGCCAATGGACGTCCTGAATGAGAACTCAATTGGAATTTTGAAACTGCACGCTGATAGCTCTTATCCCCTGCTTCATATTCACTTCCCATAAACTGTAAAGGTAAATCGATATCTATTCTTACTGTCGATATTTTCCCTCTATCTTCCTTTGGCAATGCTCGGGACAGCTCTACCATATACAATCCTCTTCTCAAGGTAGTAATAATTTCTGCGGGAAGATTATCATCATCATGCGAAGGATTATCAATCAACATTGATCCGTCTCGCTGCGGAATATAGTATACTTCTCTAGGTCTAGCGTTAACAGCACCTGAATTTATCCCTTTTTCCGCACGAAGAAAAATACCAAATGGAAACTTAATCCAATTAATATCATACGTATCAATAAACGCAGAAGTTATGAGAGAATAATATCTGTCTACCGGTACTGTAGGACGGGTAACCCGAATTGTTGAACGACCTCCGTTTAAGAAAAGCTCAACTGACTGTATATCAGGATTTTCAGTTTCATATCTTCTAAACTCAGAAATCGTAAATCCAGAATCTGGAATACGAGCAGGTTGATTTTCTTGTACCATATGCAAGGAGTATAGCAATTATGATTGTAATAATCAACTATAGGTTGTTTTGTGGGGTTTCTATTGAAGAGCTTATTTTCTTTTTCGCGGTATTCCTCTTCGAGGTTTTGGTTGTGCTTCACGAAGTGTTGCGTTCCAAACGCCACAATTAATTCCCTCCATAAACGCACCTAAAACAAACGCAGAAATTTCTTTTTTTCTTTCATCTCCGGTTCTGTCAAATTCATCGAGAGCTTTCTTTGCTAACTGATCCAAACCACCTACCATTGTTTGATACACTCCCGCAGTGGCCGGGCTGGCATACATAACACCATGTCTCCTCCTTGGTTTTCTTGCTTCCTCCCCAAGATCTGTCTTGATTTTTTCCATTTTTATGATAATCAACCTCTACGCATCTCTTCTAATGTTTTACGAAGTCGTGACCTTGATTTCGCAACAAGATGTTCCAGTTGTGGATTGCCGCCCAAGCTTTGACTTATCTCGACTGCTTCTTGTTGCACCCGGGCTGTTCGCATTGCAGCCAGTGATTCTTTTATTCGCACTCTGTTTGTTTCACTAAGATTAATTGGTTTTTCTGCTTCAACACTCATAGCATTTTTCTTCTGGCAGAATTATATAATATTGTTATTCTATTTACAATGATCTTAAGTTCGATAGGAAAAATTGATGAATCAGGACAAATAGGGTAAAATAGATATTCTGTATGAAAAAGTTCCTGGCAGCTTTTATTATTATAGTTTTTATTGTCTTTTTGATTGTCCACACGTGGGTAAAAGGCATCCAAACCAAAATTTTTATTCCCCAGAAAACTACAGCAGCCTCGGCTCCGTCTCTTGCCAATACTTTCCAAAGCAATACACCGTTTAATTTGGTCTTACTCGGCTACGGCGGCGGAAATCATGACGGAGCATATCTAACTGACTCGATTATTGTTCTCCACATTGACCCAATGCAAAAAAAGATTACGCTTATTTCTGTTCCCCGCGATATTTGGACGAAAATTCCGACATCCATGACAAGTGGTACATACATGAAGATAAATGCAGCCTACGAGGTAGGCTTAGACAATGATACCTATCCAAATAAAGCACCGGAATATCAAGAAGCGGATGGCGGCGGGCACTTGGCAGAGTATGTAATCGGACAAGTTATTGGTCTTCCGATTCATAATTTCGTTGGCATGGATTTTACCGGATTTGAAAAAACTATCGATACTTTGGGGGGCGTGGATATTAATGTTGAAACAGCCTTTAATGACAATCAATATCCGATAGAAGGAAACGAAGATAATACCTGCGGCAGGAGCGATACAGACATAGCAACACTTTCGGCAGCGCTTGCCAGTCCTTCAGCGACAATTACCGAGCTTGATGCGTTTCCTTGCCGGTATGAGGATCTTCACTTTGCTCAGGGTTTACAACACATGGACGGCGCTACTGCCCTGAAGTATGTTCGCTCCCGCCATTCCGTGCAGGACGGGACAGATTTTGGCAGGTCGAAAAGGCAAAGGAACTTGCTCGTAGCCGTAAAGGAGAAAATCATGTCTATCGGCTTTTTACCCAAAGCGATTCCTTTTATCTCATCCTTGCAAGATGACCTGCAGACCGATCTTACACCTGACGATGTCAGCATTCTTATCGAAAGAGCAAATGATTTAAATAAATATTCTATTCAAAATCTGGCAATTACAGATCAGAATTTTCTTGTGGATTCTTTTTCTCAGGACAACCAAGCAGTTCTTATAGCGAAAGCCGGACAGGATAACTGGACACAGATTCATAACTGGATACAATCTTATATCGATCCGAATTACACTATTTCCAATCCCATTATTCAAATTGAGAATGGCACCGGGACTTCGGGACTTGCCGAAATAGCAAGTAAGGAAGTAAGCAAAGAGGGATACACTGTTTTAGATCCGACTACTGCAGCAATAAAACAGGATAAAACAACGATAACAGTTTTTAAGCGGAAAATTGATAAAAAAGTCTTGACTAAATTAGAATCAGAATTTTCAGTGAAAGATATCCAAACAGGATCATCAGGAGATCAAAACTACGATATCTTGATTACACTGGGCAATTATTACACTTCGCAAGCAAAAAGTACCATAAGCAAATAACACTTTACCCATCTGCCATCTTTATTGTTCATATAACCAATTATAATTCGTAATCTATAAGTTCCCCACGCATTCAACCAGATTAAATAGGAGCCAATAAAAAGGAACCACATCACCCGAATAGGACAATAGACCTTCTGGTATAATAAATTCATGAAAAAGAAGTTTAAGAAATATAGATTTTTTAATTTACCGAATAAATTCACTCCTTTAGAACAGTATTTTTATTACTTAAAAGAGCTTGATGTAATTCCGAATAAAATCCCATCTAAAATTATAGAAAAAATATTTATAAATATATCTAAGGATTATTTAGAAGGATATTTAGATTACAATCTTTATTCATTTTTAATAGAAAATTTATATAGTAACTATATGTTAGGCACCATTAACATAGACAAAAACATAGAAAATCTTATCGACGTAATAGTAGGAGATGAAGAAAACGAAAAAGAAGAAAATGTTAAGAAAAGACTTAAAAGCACAAAGATCAAATTCTAACTAAATAAGCTTAAAAAGTTAACTATTAGTACGGGCTAAACTCGTTTTGCTGGAGCCAATCGAGAAGAAATGCTCCCGTTCTTCTGCTCGGACGAAGCCGAAAGAGAAAATAACGGTTACCGAGAGTTTGCTCTACGCCGGGAACAGTTGAAACAGATGTCGTAAATCCGGCATCTTTTACCACGTCAACAGCCTGCTCATCAAACGAACCATTCGGATACGCGAATGAAACCACATGAATATGATACTTATCTTCCAGCATGGTTTTACTTGTATCAACTTCATATTTAACTTCGGAAAGTGGTAGTCCTTTGAGGGAAATATGATGAACTGTATGGGCACCAATATCGACAAGTCCGCTATCCCGAACTGCTTCTATCTCCTGCTTGGTCATGAAATCAGATCCACCAATGAAGCCTGGGATAATATACGCGGTTGCTTTTACGTGATATTTTTTCAGGATTGGCAGAACATCTGAATAAAAATCCCAATGTCCGTCGTCAAAGGTAAGGAGAATCGGATTATTTGGTAATGCTATTTTCCCGTCAAGTACGTCTCCGAGCTCCTTGGCTGTCATAAATGTATACCCACCATCACGAAGAGTTTTTATCTGAGATTCAAAAATATCCGGATCAACATTGAGAGACTGTCGGATTGTATCCCTCTTGTCTTGTACATATTCGACGTAATGATACATGAGAATCGGAACACGAAGAACTGCTGTAGGAGTAATCTCCGCTAATTTCCGTTTTATTTCTCTTGGAAGACGTTTTACTTCCGATCTTAACGTTTCCACGACCGGTTTCGGATTCTCCCGTCCGGAGAATGCCCTGAACAAAAAGAATGAGATACCTGTCAAAACAATAAGTACAACCAGAAGAATCGGCAAGTATTTTTTATACTTTCTATACCTGGAAATCTTTTTAACCTTTAATCTTTTGCTATTTTTTGTACTTTTTTTACTTTTTTTTACAATTTTCTTTTTCATGGAAAAAACGGGTAGGCATAGCATAAAATACTTGAGGCTATTTTGCAAGAAGCATTCTCGACCTTTAAGCGTTTTCTAATCAATCTTTATCCAGGGTTTATGTTGTTTTAATACCAACCTTTATCAGGGAGATTTACCGGGGATTCGCCAGGCTTTGGCTTGATATACACCAGTCTTCCCATAACACCCTCCACAATGGCTTTAACAAAAGGCACGTCTCTATGCGCCGTATCTTTGGGAAGAATACTGGCAGGAACAAATAAGGGAGTCTTTTCGCCTTTTTGATTAATCAGTAAGCCACCTTCCCTGAAATATATAGTCGCCGGGAATACGTTTTCTAACAAATCCCTATCTGCATGGGAATCAGCAGAATTATAAACAGCAGTTTTTTCAATGCCGATGAAGGAAACCACCCTGTTGCTTGTTCATTCGCTCCCCACTCCAGTTTGCTGGGAGTAGAAACTTGCGAACCATATTCATTAAATCCTGTCAATGGCGAGATTTCAAGTTTTGGGTCTATACCCTTACAAGGAATCAATTTCCAGGTTGGTATTTTAAATTCTTTTGCCATAATAGGTGTTAATTATATATAGGAATTTTTGCTTGTCAATATTAGTGAGTAAATCTAAGATGAGTAGTTAGACAATTATTTTTCTAACCTGTATACTGGTAAATGTGTCTATGGACGATGCGATTGTTCAGGTTACTAATTTAACGAAAAAATTTAAAGAATTTACTGCGGTTGATAATATTTCTTTTTCAGTACCAAGGGGGGAAATCTTCGCCTTTTTAGGACCAAACGGAGCCGGAAAAACCACGACTATTAAAATGCTGACGACGCTCCTTGTCCCGACTTTTGGAACAATTCTCGTTAACGGTTATAACGCGGTCACACAGCAGCATAATGTACGGAAATCGTTTGGCATTGTTTTCCAGGATCCAAGCCTCGAAGATGAGCTAACTACCTTCGAAAATATGGAATTTCACGGGGTACTGTACAGTATCCCAAAAATTGAAAGAAGAAAAAGGATTCAGGAATTATTAACATTCGTAGAACTTTGGGAAAGAAAAGACAGTTTAGTGAAGACGTTTTCAGGCGGCATGAAACGTCGTCTTGAGATTGCCAGAGGACTTCTCCATCATCCGAAAATATTTTTTCTTGACGAACCGACGCAAGGACTTGATCCGCAAACACGAAATCATATTTGGACATATCTTCGAGATTTAAGTAAAGATGAAGGTATTACGATCTTTTTTACGACACATTATTTGGAAGAAGCGGAAGAATACGCCGGCAGGATAGCGATTATGGATCATGGACACATTGTGGCTGAAGGAACTGTTGCAACACTTTTGCAACAAACTAAAAAAGAAACGCTTGAAGAGGCATTCCTTACGCTTACCGGCAGCGATATTAGGGACGAAGGCGCAAGCGGCTTAGAAATGATGCGAAGACACAGACAAATGCGGGGAAGATGAAAGTAATTCAGAATTTAAAATTCATGGTTCAGAATAAATTGAGAAATTTTTTAATTCTTCGTTCTAAATTGAATTTTGAATTTTAAACTCTAGATTCTAAATTCTTTATGAATGCTATTTATATACTTTGGCTTCGGGAATTGAAACGGTACTACCGTTCCCGTTCCCGTATGATCGGCTCTTTAGGACAGCCGTTGTTATTTTTATTGGCGCTTGGCTTCGGTCTTGGCCCGGTTTTTCAAAAAGCAGGGCAAGGTAGCTATTTTCAATTTCTAGGCCCTGGCGTTATCTGCATGAGTATTCTTTTTACCGCAATTTTCTCAGGGATTCAAGTTATTTGGGATAAACAATTTGGATTTCTGAAAGAAACACTTGTGGCTCCGGTTCCCAGGCTTAATATTATGCTAGGGAAAACACTTGGAGGTGCAACTATCGCGACGTTTCAGGGAATTGTTGTTTTTTTTCTGGCAGTTCTCTTCGGTTTTCATCCGGAGTTGTCGCTTATTCCCCTGACTCTTCTCTATATGCTTCTCACCGCAGTCTTTTTCACCGGACTTGGTATTACAATCGCCTCGCTCCTTGAAGACATCAACGGATTTCAAATTATTATGAATTTTTTAGTTCAGCCATTATTTTTTCTTTCCGGAGCACTCTTTCCACTTGGCAATTTACCAAAAGTTATCGATATTGTCACGTCGTTTGATCCACTGACCTATGGGGTTGACGGCATTCGCGGTAGCCTGACTGGTATTACTCATTTCGGACTCACTTTTGATCTCGGAATTTTGCTTGTTCTCACTATATGTATTTTAACAATCGGCGCATATTTCTTCTCCAAGATACAAATCTAATATTTATTATTCTGCAAAAACCCGAAGCTTGATATTCTATTTTCTTCGAATACTATTTTTACTATAATATACCGATGATAAGAACTGATAAGATTTTACAGCAGAAAATTGCCAGAATAAAAAAAGTATTTAATGTTGAGCAAATAAGATCCTTAAAAACTGATGATAATTATGTAAAGCGCTATTACAAAGTTAATCAACTAACTTATTCTCTTTTTCATACATTATCAGACAGGATGTATATGGGTGTTAGCAGAGATGGCGTGTATAAACCGAGTGACCTGCTTGAAGCTGCAAGAGTTGTTGAGAAATATAGTAAAAAGTTGAAAGCGAAACGCGTTTTGGAGATTGCCACCGGACGAGGCGCAACATCAGCTTACCTGGCGGAAAAGTATCCTGATATGATTTTTGACGGCATAGACATATCGCCCGGGCAATTGTATTTTGCTTATAAAAAAGCGAGGAGATTTACCAATTATCATCCACGGGAAGGAGATTATCACGACCTGTCCACCTATCCGTCAAATAATTTTGATATCGTATTTGAGATAGAAGCAGTCTGTTACAGTCAAAGGAAAGAAAAAGTATTTTTAGAAGTGAATCGGGTACTTAAAAAAGGTGGCGTGTTTATCTTGCTTGACGGGTATCTCGCAGTTCCCCGCCCTAAGCTTACCGGTGAAGAGCTTCTGGCAACACAAATTACTGAGAAAGGTATGGCAGTACCGGAATTTGAACTATATACAGAAGTACTTGGTATTGCTAAAAAGACAGGCTTTAGCGTACTAGAAAGTGAAGATGTCTCACAATATATTATGTCTACACTCAAACGCTTTGCAAGAATATCCAAAATCTTTTTCGCTATTCCGCCGCTTGCAAGAGCAACAGTGAAAGTTTTGCCTTTGCCGGCTACGGCAAATACAATTGCCGGTTATTTAATGCCGGATTTTATTAGGCTAAATCTCGGCTGTTACTATATAACAGTGCTCAGGAAGGATTAAATTCGTAAGTCATAGTGAAAGATTATTTCAGTATCGGTATTTGTTAAAAAATGCCTGATATTTTGCTAAAGACATCTGCACGCCGGAATGTAAGGGTTGAGGTAGATTGTCGAGTCTAAAAATTCCGATCTCGCTGAATTTGTTTGGCTCTGTGATGTGGGCTTTATGTATATCTACTTTGACAAAAAATGGTATTGCCAACCAGTGCGTTTGCGTGTTGTGAATCCGTAATATTGAATGTGCAGGTAATTGTTCTTGAATCTCGCCACTTACACCGTATTCTTCCTTAAGTTCCCGAAGTAAACCTGCTTCTACCTCTTCGCCGAATTGCAATTGGCCTGCGCCAAAATCCCATCTGCCTTTTTCGTCCCGTGTATTTTCACTTCTTTTATGAAGAATAAAATTTCCTTTTCCGTCATTGCAATAAAAAGGCGTCGTGATACCAATATAATCAATCCCCGCTCGAAGTATTTCTGCCATAGATCAGATAGCAGTATAACAAGTCTTTAGGCAAAATTCCAGAGAGAGATTTTCACTAAAACTATTTTATTTCTTCATCGAGTCCCAGACGACTGCGACCACCATCAGAAGTAACCCAAGCCATACCAAGCCGAGTCCCGGGAAAAGTGCAACGAGTAATATCCCAAGTCCTAATCCAAACAAACTATGCATCAAAACATGCTCTGTAAAACAGGCTTTCATTTTTTTATCCATTTGTATCACCTCCTATCTATTTAAATAGTGTCATTCGGTAAGTAAGCTGTCAATAGCTAAGTTTTTTTGTCTTTACTGACAAATTCCCATAATAAAGATAGAAAATTTACTAAAAATCATCTATGCTTATTCTATGCCCGAAATTCAAAAAAAATTATGGAGATATTTCCTGATCGTTAAACATTCTAGTCTGATTAAATTAGGACTAATTTTACAAAATCCCAAAGTGCAGTTTTTATTCAAACATCCAAAACGGACACTTCTGTACGTTTTTTTAGTTCTGTTTATTATTATTCTGTTAATACCGGTTATCACGTATATCATTTTTGCTTCCGATCTTCAGGATAAAGACCGGATTATTAATACTAATAACACCGGATTGACACTTCTTGATCAGGATGGCAAGCCCTTTTTTGAATTTAATCACCCGAAATCAATTACCTATGTTCCCATCGCTAATATTCCTCAAGCTCTGCAAAATGCCGTTATCTCCTCGGAGGATCGAAATTTTTATACCAATCAGGGTTTTTCGCTGCAGGGAATTTTCCGTGCTTTTTTTGTTGATATTTTCAGCGGATCCATTCAGCAGGGCGGCTCTACCATTACTCAGGAATTGGTCAAAAATTCTCTTCTGAATTCAAGCAGAAATTTCCTGCGCAAATACCAGGAGGTAGTTCTCGCATATGAACTCAACCGGCGTTATAGTAAAAAAGACATTCTGGAAATGTATATGAATTCTGTTTATTTCGGTGAAGGCGCATTCGGCATTGAAAATGCTGCAGAAGCGTACTTTAGTAAGCCGACAGGTAGTCTCGATCTGGCACAGTCAGCGCTTTTGGCCGGAATCCTTCCGGCCCCATCAAGTCTTTCTCCGCTTGTCAACCTGTCCGGTGCGCAAAAGGAGCAGCGTCTCGTTCTTGATCAAATGGTCGCGCAAAAATATATTACCGAGGAGCAGGCAAAGAAAGCCGAGAGTGAAAAACTGGTTTTTAAACCTAAAAAAGAAGATATAAATTTACTTGCTCCCCATTTCGCGTTAATGGTGGAAAATGAATTAATCAAAAAATACGGCGAAGAGTATGTTCTCCGTTCCGGATTAATAGTAAAGACTACATTAAATAGTACCTGGCAGGCTTACGCCGAGCAAACCGTTCAGAGTCAAGTCCTGCGCCTTGCTGTAGATAAAGTTACCAATGGCGCCGTTGTCGTAATGGATCCAAGAACTGGTGAAATAGAAGCGCTTGTGGGAAGTCACGATTGGAATGATCCGAAAAACGGCAAAATTAATATGGCTGTATCTCCCAGGCAGCCCGGATCATCATTTAAACCTATTATTTATGCGTACGGTTTAAGTCAGCATTTGATTACTCCGGCATCAATTCTCCAAGACGTACAGACGACATTTCCCGGGGAATATAAACCGCATGATTATGATTATAAATATCGTGGACCGGTTACCGTCAGGAGGGCTTTGGCAAATTCGTTAAATATTCCGGCGGTTGAACTGATGCAGGAAGTAGGGGTAGCAAATGGAGTTAATTTCGCTCAGAAAATGGGGATCACAACACTGAGCGACCCGAGCCATTATGGTCTCTCGTATGTTTTAGGTGCTGCCGAAGTTCCTTTAGTTGAGATGACAAATGTCTACGCGACATTTGCCAATCACGGCATGCTTGATCCCCCCACTGATATTTTGGAAATTCAAGATAAATATAATAAAGTTATTTACACGTATACGCCTAACCCGAAGCAGGTTGTTGGGGAAGACGTCTCCTATCTGATTTCCTCAATTCTCTCTGATAATAATGCACGGGCTGAAGAATTTGACGGAGCCCTAACGATAAACTTCCCGGCTGCAGTAAAAACAGGAACGACCGAGGATTTTCGTGATGCTTTAACTTTTGGTTATACCCCGGATCTCACAGTCGGAGTTTGGGTGGGAAATAATGATAATAGCCCAATGGATAATATCGCCGGTTCTCTGGGAGCAGCACCGATTTGGCGTCTCTTAATGGATAAATTCGCACTTGACCTGACCCGAGAACTATTTACGCAGCCGTCATCTGTGGTTAAATCTCAAGTTTGTATTACAACAACTATTAACAATGTTGCGACGACTTCTGCTTACATGGAGTATTTTCTTTCGGGTACTCAACCGAAAAATTCCTGTATTTCTCCGACTCCCACACCTAAACCTACGACTAAGCCCTCAGATACACCTGCTCCAATTCAGCCAAGCGAGTCTGCTCCAACCGATACTCCAACTAATACCCCGCAATTCACACCTACTTTAGAAGTTCCTATAAATACTCCGTCTCCGACTGAAACACCGGCAACTCCAACAACTCCGGTAACTTCGACAATAGCTCTTCCTACTCCGTAAATCTTACTACGCAATAGTGCAATAATACTCCTAGAAAAACGAATGGCTATATCATCGAAAAGCGATTGGAATGTTTTAATTCATTCGCTTTACGCAAAATATGGATAACCTCTCCGTCAGTTACTTGCGGGAAGTTGTCATACCACATCCCGACCGCCTGGAATACATACGGAACGGCAAGACATACTGCTTCATCAACTTCTCTACCAATTAAGGAGATCGTACTTTCTTCGCCAACCGGTACTGCAACAACTATTTTTTTTGGCTGAAATTTTTTGACCAGAGATATGGCGACGCGCATGCTGGCACCGGTTGCCAAACCGTCATCAACCAGAATTACTGTTTTTTTTCTGATAGAAATCATACGTTTATTCTTGCGATATAAATTTATCCGCCTTCTCAGCTCTTTTTGCTCGGCGAGAATAATTTCTTTAATTTTTGCAGAAGTTACCATCGGATAATCGCTAAACGGGGTGTTAAGCACAAGTTCGTTTCCTTCTGCAATAGCACCAATTCCTGTTTCGTTTTTATGCGGATAACCGAGTTTACGAACAATAACGATATCTAACTTTCCACCAAGAATCTTGGCTATTTCAAATCCTACCGGAACACCACCTCTGGGAAGCGCTAAAATAATCGGATTATTTTCTTTATAGCGAAGAAGTACGTTTCCTAATTTTTTTCCTGCCTCTTGCCGGTCTTTAAAAATCATAGTCCCGATTCCTTTTCAATCCCTTCTCTTAGCTCGCAGCACATTTAGCACATTTTTATCTTACCCGCAATCAGATTACTCACATTTCCCCCTGGTGTCAAGCATTCAACTAAAATATTTAATGCCACGGCTATACGTTGTGAAATTATGAATTGGGCAAACCTAGGGTAGAGGTATTTTATATGATCAGAATTTAATTTCCCAACATTGGTACATCCCGAAAACCGTCCCATAAATCCGATAAGGGCCTTTTGTTGCCATTTTTCTTCGCTTCTCCCTCTTTTTTAATAATTAATTCCTGAATTGCGTCATAGTCACGTTTGTCGTGCTTTGGATCATAACGACGGGCTAAAGCGGTCAGAAAGTATAAATCCAAATGAGCCAGATTTCCGGTTTCATCTACTCTGCCTAAGGCATCAACATGTGGAGATTTATCATATTTATACCACCTTGGATCCTGGAAAACTATCTCCCGTAGACCTGCTCCTTTGGTAATTCTTTTGTGGGTCATTCTTCCAACTCGTCCATTACCATCAGGCAGCGGATGAAGTCTCTCAAAGATATAATATGCTTTCGATGCATTTTCTACAACTTTATCTACATTCTCTCCTTCAAAAGTTTTTGGAGTCTCCCGAAGCATACCATCAACCAGATCACAATATTTACCGACCAATAAACCGACATGGGTACCTGGCACGCAAAAATTTCTAGGCTGACTTGAAATTCTGATATCTGTCGTTCTCGTAATCTTGTGCATACTCGGAGCATCAGGATCATCCGGTGATACTGCTTCACCATGAAAAAGTGCTGTATAAAGCATGGGGATTGCTTTATATGAAGACCATTCTGAATGAACCCATTTGTCTACATATTTTTGACACGTGTGAATCCTGCTGATTTTCTCCTTAGCAGTTAATTCTTGTGGGGAAAGACTTTTAGGTACTTCTTTCATGCTGATCGCTCATTCCATGGTAAATTAAAATAGCTCATAATTATCCTCGTATCTTTTTGCGGAAGACCTTCCTCCCACAAATGCTCAGCCAGTGCGCGTATCCTTTCAGGATCTTGACGAACTGCCTTATATCTATCAATTTCGAGAAATTCACTTGAAATACCTGATATTTCGCCTCGTAATTCTTCGCTGTAACCACCCATTTTCTTATCGAGCCGATACCTTTTTCTAGCAATTTCCCTTTCAGAAATTAATCCACGTCTTATCGGACTGGAATTTTCTACATTCATAACCTTATTTTACTATATTTATAAGCTTAAGGCAAATATTTGTCCTGGCCACCTAGATGCCGTACACTTCTCCTTTCTGCTGTAGCAGCTTAACATACTCTGCCGGTTTTTGATAGCCAAGAGACCTATGGTATCGCTCATAGTTGTATTTATGGGTGAATAATCGACAATGTTCTCGTATCCCTTCAAGTCCTGGAATGAGATCCTGATAATTAAGATACTCATACTCCACTGTTTGATGTAATCTCTCTACTCTCCCGTTTTGCTTTGGACAATGAGGATCAGTAAAGTAATGGGGAATTCCCCAGCTCTTAATCTCCTTGTGAAAATTAAGAAGATACTCACTACCATTGTCTGTATTAATTGCCTGTATTGGAAACGGAAAATATTCCTTTACTCGTTTAATGAAGTCCTGGGCAGATGCAGAGGAAATAGTAGTATAAGCATAAGTGAATGCAAATCGACTCTTGCAGTCAATCGCTGAAAAGAGAAAGTAACGATCCCCTAAAACAGAAAAGTATTTTGTATCAACTTGTACGAGTGATCCCAGGCTTCCTTCACGGAGCTCTCTGGCTGCTTTGACTCGAGCAATCATATGATGATGACTTCTTATCCTCTTCTTGTGCTGCGAGTTACGTAACTCCGGATATTTATTCATAACCTTTTGAATTGTGTTATATCCTAAGATAATACCCTGTTCTTTTAATTCTGCCTGTATCTCGTATTTTGATTTCTCCTTATCCTTCTCTCGTATCGCACACACGAGATCTTGTACTTTTTTTGGTGTTGTCATTCTGCGGACGTTCCTCGGACGCCTGGAGCTCGTATCATCTTCTAGTGTCTGTAGTTGTCGTGGATTAAATCGTTTCTTCCAACGGTAAAAGGTATCCCGAGAAATACCAAAGTATCGACAGGTTAACGAAGCGTTTTTGTCATGAGAAAGATAGTAGTCAAACCAGGCTAATCGTCTCATCCCGTCTTTTGATAAATTACTGGTTGCTACTTGTATCTTGGGAAATCGTTTATACGCTCGCATGTACGAGCCATTGTACAGTCCTTTCATCAAACTTCAACTGTACGGTATGTATCGTGGCCTAGACAATATTCTATGTTAAACAGGCAAAAAAAGGTTGTATAGAGATTGTTTTTGAGGATTTGCTTATTTTTTATTCCGCTACGGGCGTTGATTCCATCATGCAAAACGTATTTCCCTCCGTATCTTTGGCGTAGCTTATCCAGCCTACCTCAGGAATTTCTTGTTTTTGACTAACAATAGCTCCACCCGCTTGAGTTACTCTTTCAATATAGGAATCCAGATTATCGACATCAATTGTGCAAATATATGCATTTGCCTGTCCCTGAGGCGCAGGATTTGCTCTTCGTATAATCGCGCCGTTTATACCCGGATTCTCGTCTGTTCCGGTTGTCAGAAGCCAGTATTCCTTTGGCCCTTCCCATTTATTAACTATCCAGCCAAAAACACTGGTATAAAATACTACTGCCCGATCCGGATTATCGGCCGGAATTTCGAAATGTACCACTCGAGGCATACAAGGTAACTATACGAAACAGGATTCTTTTTGTCAATCGCGTACTTGTTGTGTTTCATAGGCTACAAATATCTACTTGACACGCCCTATAAACTTTTTATATACTGCCTTTGAACTCCTGCCTGGTTAAACCTATGGCAAAAGGTAAAGAAATTGACCCAAAAAATGATAACGGCGAACCTCAAGCTCCATCTTATTTTACAGATATAGGCAAAAGTGGTCTAATTCAGGTTACCGGAGATACAACTATTCCTTTCGTAATTCATAAAAGCCCTGATGTCCAAGGCCATATATTTCTTCCTACTTCTCCTAAAAGATCTACTCGGACACAAGATACATCTTCCGTTTCAATAAGAATAATGAAAGAACCACCCAAAGATAGCTCTCATAACGCCGGACTGGATGTTGCAGGTGATATGCCATCATCATTTGAACCAACTCCAACAAATATAAATACGGGATCACCCGATAATCCGACTAATGTTTCTCAATCCGTACAACAAGAACCGACAATTGGACACATACGGCAGAGAAGAAGTGCTGCTGCAAAAGATCAGGAACTGGCAGCCAAAAATCAACAAGCGCAGCAATTAGCGGAAGAGAAAAATAACTTACAGCAAGCTTTAGATAAAAAAAGTCAGGAACTTGCGGATAAAGATACAGAGCATGCCCGGCAATTACAAGAAGCGGAAAAACAAATGCAGCAGCAGTTAGACAAAAAAGATCAAGAACTAGCTGCGGAAAGAAAAAGAAATAAAGAATTGGAAGATAAAATCACCGCGCTGGCACAACAAATTGAGAGTATGAAGTCAGATTTTCAAACTCAATTTAATGATCTGGGTCGCGAAAATAAAATCCTACAGATGATAGCAAATAATATTGCTCTTGATGATCCTGATGCAAACTTTATTAAAGGCCGTGGATATACCGGTCCATTGAATTTGAAAAATAACCAACCGGGGACGCCGGTTGCTATTGTTAAACAACCTCCTGTTACTACAAAGCAGGGACCTGCTCCCGATGCAGCGAAAGACCCACTTCAGACCGCCATTGACTTGCGATCTGTTTTATTGAAAGCAAAGCGCGGTATAGCTCCTCTCACCGACAAAGACAAACGAATAATTCTTGACGGAGCAACTCCCGACGAATTGGACGCGTTAAAAAAACAAGGAGTAAGTATGGAACCTAATTATACCCCGGAAGAGATATCTCTCATGAAAACTAATGTAAATAAGTTATCAGAGGGTCAGAAAAGATGGTTGGCTGGTAAGATAGATATCGGGGAGGCTCAGGCATTAGGTTTAGACCATTATAAAACCGGAGCCAGCCCGCTGACAGGAGTTGTTAAAGATGTTTCTGCTACGCTTACAAAAATTGTCGATAATGTTTCCGCAGCTATGCTTAACAAAGCCGACGATCAAACTCCGGGAAAGTGGCGGCAAGGTATTGCCCCGGGTGTAATCGGTGCAGCTACTGCAATCGGTAAGGTTTTGACTACTGTTGGACTCATTGCTCCGGGCGCAGCCTTTGTTACCGGCACTGCAGCTTCAAGCGCAGGATCACTTTGGCGAAGAAAGAAGGATAAAGAAACTCCCATGCAGCTACTTAATCGTTATACCCCTGATTTAAATAAGAAAGGGTTTTTGAGAATCAGAAAAGGTTGGGAGTATTGGCGGGCAGGAGTAGAGACAAAGATAATCGGAAAAGCAGTTGGTTTGGATATAGCAAGATTAAAAAAGCTTAGGAAGTTGGAGGATGATACGGGAAAAATTGTTATTCCTCAAGATTTAACGGAAGAAAAAGCTTCTCAAATAGTTCGTGATGTTCTCTTGTATGAATCTGCTGCCAGGGCTGCGGAAAGTGCCGGAATTACTGCAAAATGGCGGGAAAAATCCAGGCAGGAAATGGCAGCTGCTCGCGGTACAGACGGGACAAAACTACTAAAGGCTGCTGAGGATATTTATAATGCTAAAATTCAGACTAAACCTAACGGTTTACAGGAATTTCAAGACGAGCTTGTCGCCAGAGCTGAAGGTAAGGGCGATTATTGGAAAGCAGCAACCGGTATAGCAGTTTGGGCGGGAATAAAATCCAGTGCTGTTTCTGCAGTCGGTGGATACCTGATCCCTTGGGTAGTCGGCGGAGTAAAAGACGTGTTCAGCAGTACGCCCAAACCAAGTGGCATACCGACAGCGACTGCCGCCCCGACACACCTTGTTTCACAGGAACCAACCGGTACGCTAACATCAATTCATTCCCCCACACCTTTTGTTTCACCAGAACCAAGCCCTATACTACAGTCAAATGGCGTCATTACTTCCCATTTTGGTCCTGATTTATTATATGGAAAGCCAAACCATTCGTACGACTTTACGATCAATGGTCAAGTACATCATGCAAATACAGCAGATCTCGTCATTCAAGGAGTAAAGTATCCTAATGGCAATCCCGACGTTCATAGTATTACCGGATACGCACAAGGAGAAGTCGCCAGGGCTGTGGGAAAACTCAATCCTAACTTACATATTACCGACGCACAGGGAATTTACCATCCATTTAACCACCAGGAAGCCTATGCATGGAGTAAATTTGTAAATGGTAACTCGCCGGATGCACAAAAAGCACGCGACCTGGTAGCAGGAATTGCGAAGTGTGTTACTGCTGATAATCCGCATACAGGAGACTTTTTACTTGGCAATACAGCTACGTGGTCGCTTTCAAATCTTAGTGGAGTTATAAAACAGGATACTATTTCCCCAAACCTCGTTAGTTTGCTACAATAAGCGTATATGCTTTCAGATCTGAGAAATTATGAACTCATAAACCTCTTGCTTTTCGAGAATATGCCGCCTGAGGCGCAAAAACATCTGCTTGAGCAATTTTTCGCTGCCTTGGCCATGTACCTCGCGCAAGAATTGAGTCAGCATTTTCGCGATGAACCAAATGCGGAATTTGACGCGTTAATGAAAAATCCGGACATTAGCGAAAAAGAAATTGAAGAATATTATAAACGCCACCTGCCAAATATGCAGCAGGAAGTTGATACTAAGATATTGGAATTTAAAAAAACTTGTCTTTTGAAAATCTACGAGCATAAACTGCAGTCTCTTAAAGACCTGATAACAAAAAAGCAGGTGTCTCTCAGCGAAAACCAAACCGTAATTCCCATATGGGAAGAGATTGTGAAATATACTCGGGAGAATAATTGGGAAAGAGTTTCAGGGCTCTTAAAAACTATTAACCATTAACTAATAACCAATAACTACGTTACTTTGTTCCCTCGTCCAGAATCATAACATCCTTATTAGGATCGAATTGTCCATCTTGCGGAACATACGCGATAACTTGTTTAAGAGAGTTATTCATTTGAATCAGGTGTCCGTCGTTTTGTAAACGAAATCTTCCGTCATTTTCAGAAACACCTCTATGTCCGATAAACCAATTTGTGTCAGGAGGCATACTCATGTTGGCGAGTAGTGCCCGCACTCCCAGCGTAACATTGGTATCTGTATTATCAGTCCAGGTTAATTGTTCAGTTGCTTCTTTATCTCTCCTGACAACTTCTTCCGGTTCCAAAATTTTTTCAGGAGCCGTATGAGAAACTAATAAGTTCTTTCCCTTTACCATGAGCGGGAGTGCCGCTTCAAATTCCGCCCATTTCTTAAGAAAATCTTCTCCGAAATTCTTCAGCACCCATTTCTTTACCATATCTGACTGTTCAATACCACCTTTTGAATAACTTGCAATTGCTTCCGCCATGTCATCGTGGTTTCCTCGTACGAAGTGGAAATTCTGTGGAAACATTGATTTCAAATCCATGACCATTTTCATGGTATCTAAAGATCGCATCATCTCCTCATCCATAAATCTTTTATATTCCCCAACTTTAGCTTGTGTATAACGTGGCCTAAAACTAAGTGCCCGTGGATCGGTTGATCTAAGGAATAAATCTTCTTGCCCAGAATCAGAAGAGGGTATCGACATACCAGGATATAATTGTTTAAGAAGCTCTTCCCGCTCTGCAGCTGCCTTTCCGTATTCTGTTTGTCTGATATTTCCCACCTCATCTTCTACGGTTTTTTGTAAACCCCATTTGTATAACATTTCCGAGTGCATGCCGTCGCCGACGCAGACGACATTTATTTTTCCCTGTTTTAATAAGTCGTATACTGTCTCTGTTTGACCATCAAGCTTCTTCGCCATTACTTTCGCCAGGAAATCCCGTCTCGCATGCAGATCCGGAACTACTATAGTCGGAATCCCATCCTGCAGTTTCACAATTCCTTCTGTTCCTTTCAGAGCTTCCATAGCTCTCTGAAGTGAAGTTTCATATACTTCTTGATGTTCCACTTTTGGTTTCAACGTATCTTTTTCTGCAAATTTCTGAAGAGCTTCCAGACTTTCTGTAACATTCCCAGTTTCTGTTTCCGGCTTAACCGCTGGTGTGCTATCGACAGTAACTGCAGAAGACGTTGTTTCGATTCCGCTTTGCGACGCAGGTAATTGACCGACCCCGCCAGTTATTTGATCTATTTCCTCCTGAGTCGGTATTGACCCATTTCCATTCGTTGCTGGTTCTGTCGATGGCTTGAAAGGAACTGTTCCTTGAAGTGGGTGATGTCCATTTGCTGAAGTTGAGCCATTTTGGCTTATTCTGTCTTCCTCACGTATTTTCAAAACTTCTCCCCACATCCGCTCAAGTATTTCCTGAGACCGTCCGGTTGGCAGTTCGTCTTTTGTATCATTTGCTTCTTTCAGTATTCCTGGCAGGCTTATACTTAGCCGTTCACCAGCCAAAACGGTTTCGATAATGATATCAGGGGAATCCTTACCACCAAACATACTAAGCATCCATTTCATTTGTCCCAGACGCTCTTCAAGCTTTTTATATTCATCCGGCGTCTTAATATATTCCTTTCCATTTGTTACGCCAGATATAACATCATTGATAAAAGTGTCCATATCACTTTCCTTGTTTGGTCCGTAAAAATACCTTTCGTAGAGAACATCTGTGGCATATTCCGCATCTTCTTTCTTTCCTGAAGTGAAATTGACGTTTCTTCCTCCCGGATTTTGCCTTTCCAGATCTGCACTTATCGTCTGTCCCAGTTCGTCTAAAATAGCTTTTCGATCAGGATTCTCTATATATTTTTTAAACTTTTCGCTTTGCAGCACTGCTGCAGTACTTTTTTTCCACTCATTTATTCTCTCCTCTGCCGGAACATCTGTTTTACCTTCCCAATATGTCTTCCGCTCTTCTTCTGAAATTCGCTCGATAACCCTCCTCTTTATTAATAAATTAGGATCACCATCAGAAGCTTCAAAGTCTTGTTCTGTGATATCAGGTTTTAGTTCGGCAAGTGAACGTGTAGGATTAAGCGCCTCAACGTTGTTATAAGCAAGCCGTATCTGTACCGGATTCACTGAAGAAACAGCTTCCGTTTCCGGATTTTTTTGCGATTCTATACCGGGATCAACTGGTCTTTGTAAAGTTTCAACTGCCATATTTCTTACCTTTCAATCGTATTTTACTCTCATACAGCTTTTGGTTCAAGTTTATCTGCCGATTTATCCTACCCTATTACTTTCTTATTACACTTTCTTGATATTTTTATGATAATTGGATAACAGTTTCGCAGATGTCATTCTGGAGCGAAGCGATAGAATCCCCGGAAATAAAAATAAGATCCTATCGTCCAGCAGAGCCGGACTCCAGGATGACGTGCCTAACAGAAGCTATTTTCCAAATCTTCTCTCTCTGCTGGCAAATTCTTCCAAGGCAATATCAAATTGGTGTTCGTCAAAATCAGGCCAATAGACATCAGGAAAATAAAGTTCGCTATATACTCCCTGCCAGGGCAAAAACCCGCTAAGCCGCTGTTCTCCGCCGGTTCGGATAATCAGATCAGGATCCGGTTGATCCGTCGTATATAAATAGTGATTAAATGTTTTCTCATCCAGTTCTTTCGCTTTCTCAGCAAGGATTTGTTTAACTGCACGTAAAATCTCCGCTCTCCCGCCGTAGTTTAAGGCAATATTCACCGTGATTGCCGTATTTTGCTTGGTATCATCGATTAAATCCACAAGCATTTTCTGAATATCTTCAGGAAACCGTCCGAGTTCTCCTAAGACAATAATCTTCACTTTATTTTTCTTCAGCTTTTTTATAATTGGACCTGAAAAAAACTTACGGAATATTTCCATAAGTAGGGTTACTTCCTGCTCTTCCCGATTCCAGTTTTCAGTAGAGAATGCCCAGAAGGTAACAAAGGGAATTTTAAGTTTTATCGCATGCTCTACGATATCTTCGACCCGATTGACGCCTTTCGTGTGCCCGACAGATATAGGAAGCCCTCGCTGTCTCGCCCAGCGTCTATTTCCGTCCATAATAAAAGCAATATGCGAAGGTTTTGTCATGAAAGTTTTTTAATCTTTGTACCCGATTTACTGTCTTCGATATCAAAGCCCAGTTTTTTTATTTTATTTCTGATTTGATCCGCTTGGTCAAAATGATTGTGTTTGCGAAGTTCTTTCCGTTCCTTGATAAGCTGTGTTATTTCATCCGGCACTTCCAAAGGTAAACGCATGGAATGGGTATTGAAATATTCCTCAAGTCCAAGCCCCAGTACTTCGTCCATCCGGAAAATACTATTTAATTTGCTGTCCGGCGCGTGGTCAGACTTTACCAATTCCCACAAAATTGCCAGCGCTTCAGGCGTATTTAAATCATTATTCAAAGAGATTAGAAACCGTTCTTCAAATTCTGCTGCCCTGCTTTCTCCGACTCGCAAATTAACGATGCTCTCACGCAGATGATTCAATGCATTTTGTGCTGCTTCGAGAGCGGGGAAAGTAAAGTTCATCTCCTGGCGGTAATGGGTTTGCAGATACAGATAACGCAGGGCTAATGGATCAAAATTTTCTTTTTCCAAATCATACAGCCGGTAAATATTTTTTAAGCTTTTACTCATTTTTTGGCCTTGTATTAACATCATTTGCCCATGAACCCAATAATTAATCCATGGATGCTTACCGGTTGCTGCTTCAGACTGTGCAACTTCATTGACATGGTGCACCGGTAAAATATCAACTCCTCCTGTATGAATATCAAAATGTTCCCCAAGATATTTCATACTCATAGCAGAGCATTCAATATGCCAGCCGGGAAACCCAACTCCCCAAGGGCTCTCCCATTCCATCTGCCTTTTTTCTGTCGCTGTCATCCCCGACTTGATCGGGGATCCAGTCTTTTGGTTTTCTGGATTCCCGCCTTCGCGGGAATGACGATTATATTCCTCCAACGTTACTCCTCCCGGATAACTAAACTTCCACAGCGCAAAATCAGTTGGGTTACGTTTTTGCAGATTTATTTCAACCCGTGCCCCTTCTTGCAGATTTTTAAGGTCTAATTGCGCCAGTTCCCCATACCCCTTTGACCTACTTGTATCAAAATAAATACCGTCATCAATTTGATAGGCAAATCCTTTATCTAATAATTTTTGCACCAAAGCAATTTGTTCAGGAATATGTTGTGTTGGCCGTGGTCGTTCATTTGGTTCAGTGAGATGCAGCGCTTTCCAATCTTTGAGAAAAACATCAGCATAGAAATCGGCAATTTCCCAGGCTGTTTTACCTGTAAGGCGTGCGCCTTTTTCCATTTTATCTTCACCCGTATCGCCATCAGATACCAGATGCCCGACATCAGTGATATTCATAACCCAGGTTACGCTGTCACCATTTAGTTGCAAGGTTCTGACTAAAATATCGGCTGTTGTGTAGGTTCTGAAATTACCAATATGGGCGAAGTCGTAGACCGTCGGACCGCAGCTATACATTTTTACTTTCCCATTTTCAATCGGCTTAAAATCTTCAATTTTCCGAGTCAGCGTATTATAAAGCTTGAGCATACGAGGATTATATACCACTCCGCTTTGATTTTGCAAAATTTTGGCTATACCTTATTTCTTTTCCTTTTCTCTTTATCAATTCCATCTACGATGCGCCACAGCATCCAGGCAGTAACGAATGCACCAACGATGAGTCCGACACCGATAAGAATAAGAAAAAAGTTCAGCATGACAAGATAAATAAATTATAAGCTCTTAATTTTCCTTGCAATTCTAAATTCTGAATTGTAAATTATAAATTCTTTTTATCCGCTGAATCCGACTTTGTTCTCAGCTGAGGTTTGCGCACGGGTTACGGCAAGCGGCGGTAATTTCTCTTTATCGTCAAGCTGTAGCTGCTGCAATTTTTCCTGCTCTTCCCGTTCAACTTTTTCTGCCGGCTTTTCTTCCTCTTTTTTCCTATCCGGATCAAACGTCGGTTTATAATAAACATTCGTATGTTGTTCATTCAAGAGTTTTATTTTTTTTCTCGTTTCTTCCAGACTTTTTTGATCATCTGAACCTGGTTGTTGAGAATTAGTTACTATTTGCTGTGAGACCTGAGTTGATTGTTGTGCTGAAGGCTTATATAAATCTTTAACAAAATCTTTGCTGCTTTGGTCCGAGGACACAGTTCCAAAGTCTACACCTTGCCCACCATTAGGGGTCTGAGCATTACTTACTCCGGTTACTTGCGATGCTGCCGTCTGTACAGTTGTTTTTACTTGTTTCACTGCCTGATCCGTGGTCTTCTTTACCAGACTTTTTCCTTCTTCAAGCATTTCTTCTTGACCTTGAAAAATTGTATTCATAGTAGTAATTAAAAGTTTAAAGTGCAAAATGCAAAGTTGCAATTTACATTTTTAAATCTATTCTTCATTTTTCATAGCGATATTTCTAATTTTAATTTTGAATTCTGAATTATTTTATAATCCCCATTTCTTCTTTTACGTCATCTGAAATTTTATCGGAATTCCACCTGGGTTCCCACACTAAGTTAATCATAACTGCCTTAACGCCGTCAACTTTTTTTACTGCGTCAGATATCCATGCTTCAAATACCATAGACAGAGGGCAACCTGGAGATGTTAAGGTCATCGTTATCTTAACTTTTCCCGACTTCCCAATCTCAATTTTATAAATAAGTCCGAGATCGACAATGTTACTGTTAAACTCCGGATCAATGACGGTTTTCAGCTCCTGCAAAATTTTTTTCTTCGTAACCATCTTTTAAAAATTTCAAATCTTAAGTCGCGTCAGACGCGATAAGCACTAAGCTCTAAATAAATTCAGATTATTAAATGATAAAGCCAAAACATTTTGTTTTTATATTTTTGAATTTTGATATTATTTAGGATTTAGATATTAGAAATTAGGATTTTAAGTATTATAGCAGTTACTCCTCATCTGTTAGAATAATAAATGATGTCCTGGCAAATATATCTTATCATTAGCATTTTTTTGATTTCTCTTAACGGGCTTTTTCATCGAAGTCTAATGAGGGATGACAGATCTAATCCATTTGCGCAAACGATCGTTTTTTTAGGGTTGGGTGGAGTTATTGCAGTATGTATCGCACTTTTTCAAGGAAAACTGCAATTAGCGTTTCCACTTTCACTTTTATGGAATTACATCTTGCTTGTGGTACTCGTGACACCTGCCTATGTCCTCAGTTACAAAGCATATAAACTCATCGGAGCATCGGAAATTGTTACGTTTACGATAACCGCAAGACTTTGGAATGTCATTGGTGCGTTTTTGTTCCTGCGTGAAATAGTTACTCTAAAAATGGTAATCGGAGCAATTATCATTATTGCCGGAATAGCAATCTCTCGCTATGAACAGAAAAAGTTTATCGTGAATAAAGGAGTGCTGTTTGCGCTAATCGCTGCATTTCTATATGGAATGGTTGATATTGACGGTTACTATATTTTGCAAAAGGTTAACGCGACAAATTTTCTAATTTATTCAGAGTTTTTACCTGTCTTCGCAATTCTATTATTGCTGCCGCAGACGTTAAAAAAATTAGGATATTATTTCCATCTGGATAAAGCTATTAAATTAATTCTGTTAAGCGCTGGTGATGCACTCGGATCACTCGCAATGTTTCTTTCATATCAAGCTGGAGGCAAGGCATCTGTAATCGGACCGCTAAGTAGCACAAGAGTTTTTATTACCACGCTTCTTGCCATTGTGATTTTGAAGGAGAAAACAAATATAAAGGGTAAAATTATCGGCGCTGCTGTTACAGTAGTAGGAGTTATATTGTTGTTATAGTTGTTATAAAGGAATAAGATCTAGTACTCGCTTCTGCCTTCCATTGCTCGATCTAACGTCGTACTGTCTGCATATTCCAGGTCTGCTCCAATCGGTAGTCCTCTTCCAATCCTGGTAATTGTAAGATTGGGGTTTATAATTTTAAGTTGCTTGGCCAGATACATCGCAGTCGCTTCTCCCTCCATAGTCGGATTCGTCGCGAGTATCAC
Source organism: Candidatus Levyibacteriota bacterium (assembly GCA_963790825.1). Taxonomy (GTDB): domain Bacteria; phylum Patescibacteriota; class Microgenomatia; order Levybacterales; family UBA12049; genus CAWBPM01. Next base: position 617,062 of record CAWBPM010000002.1, read on the forward strand.
TTCTTTAATTTCTGTCTCAGGATTTTTAATTCTTCCCAGAAGTTGTCTGATATAGATCTCGTCAGGTCCGATGTTATTTAGCGGATCAATCTTACCATTAAGGACATGATATATCCCTTTATACCTGCCGCTTTTTTCAAGTGCTAGTATGTCGAGCGACTGCTCCACAACACAAACTTGCCCCTTGTCCCGTTGTGGATCCGAACAAATAGCGCAAGGATCTGTCTCATCAACGCTAAAACAGATTGAGCATAAAACAGTATCTTTCTTAAGATTCTGGACTGATGTAGCAAACCTATCTAATTCGCCTTGTGGGACATGTAAAAGGTAAAAAGTCAGTCGTCCGGCGGTTTTCGGCCCGATCCCCGGAAGTCTTTCAAATGACTCAATTACCCGTTGTATTGCTTTCGGAATTCGCATAAAAATATTAAATCTAAGGTAAAAGTAAAAGTGTTTTTACTTTTTACTTTTGAATTGCGTTTTTGATTCTTGCATTTTGCATTTTGACCTTCTGATACAGTTTAGTACTTAGGATTTATGACGCAGCTCTAATGCGATAATTTCTGCTACTGATAAAACTACAAGTTTGGGAAATAGCTTTCCTTCAGGCACAAAAACAGTATCTGTCACATATATTTTGTCAAACGGAGAATCTTGCAGTAGTTTAACTGCATCTTGTGAAAAAATCGCGTGCGTTACCATTCCTATGATTTCTTCCGCTCCATATTTTTTTGCTAACTTAGCTGCTTCAACTAAAGTTTTTCCACTTGACGTCATATCATCAACGATAACCACCCGTTTCGGTAATTTCATTTTTTCCTCCATCGGGTAAGAAGATTCCAAAGTGCCAAACTTAGTTGTTGTAATTGCACCGGTTTCCAGATTTCGCTCTTTTACCATAACGACATAGGATATCTTGACTAAATCTGCAAGTTCTTTTATTCTTCTGATACCGCCCATATCCGGTGAAATGAGTACTGTTTCTTCTCTATCAAATTTTTGCTCTTTTATGACGTGGGCAAACAGCGGTAATGCTGAAATATGAGTTATCGGAAGATGAAACATATCAAATAATTCAAGAATTTTAACAGTATGCAGGTCAAAAGTAATTACCTTGTCCACTCCGGTTGCATGCAATAATTTAATACATGCTTCTATAGATACCTCTTCTCCAGCGCGGAATACATGGTCCTGTCTTTGATAACCGAGATATGGAATAACGACACTTACCGATTTTGCGCCGGATCTTTTTACTCCATCAATTGTAAAAAACAGTTCCATATAATTCTGATCAACCGGTGTTGACGTGGACTCCACGATGACAACGTCTTCTTCTATCACATTATCATTTACTCTTACTCTTCTCTCTCCATCAGGAAAAACAAAAAAATTAAGCGGTGATACAGCTATGCGGAGCACCCGGGCAACTTTTTCAGTCAAAGGAGGGTTTGAAGAACCGGAAAAGAGTTTCATACATATATTATACCTTAAATAGTCGGCGCAATGTATCTATGTATGCGTCACGCACTTATTGGAATCTTGGCTTGTATAAAGGACATAGGCGACATATATTTAAGCGAAGCATGTGGCCTCTTATAGTTATACCAGTATAAATACTTTGTGAGCTTTTTTGCAAATGCTTCTGAGTCATAGTAAATCTCGTCATTTCTTAAAATGAATTCCTCCTGGATTGTCCGATTGAATCTCTCAATGTAACTATTAATCTTTGGCATTCTGGGATAGATAAATTGATGTTTAATTTTCTGTTCAACTATATACTCATGGAATGATTTGAGAAACTCTGATCCATTATCTGTTTGGATTGTATGAATCGGTGTTGGATTATTGCACTGGAACTGCTTAAAAACCTCTCTTGCTGTTACTGAGGAGAGATCCGGTACATATACAACTAAGGCAAATTTTGTGTAAATATCAATCACACACATAAACAAATGTTTCTCAAAATTGATATAGACAACTACTGAATCCATCTCAATAAATCCAGGAGAAACTACCTTAGGAGACTTTCTCACTCTTAGCTTTTTGAACTTGTTTTTTTGTTTCTGTGGGTAGACTTTCTTCTCAAATGTTAAGTGACGTCTTTTAAGTACTTTCCCAATAGTACTTTCTGCCAAGGTCTTAATACCCAGCTCTTTGGCATACGCATCAACAAAGGGCTTGAGCATACTTTTACCAATATTCCCATGCTCATGCCTCATCTCTCTAATGAACTCAATTATTCTCCAGTCTGTCTCCATCTTTCGCACATGGAGAGGTCTAGTTCCGTGTGGCACTAAACTGATTGTCCTTTTTCCGTTGTGTTCATAAGCATTTCTCCAGTTGTATAAGCTGCTCTTCTTTATTTTGAATGCAGCAAGGGTTGGACGCAGTCCATACTTGTAGTAGTGATTAATCACGTGAAGGCGAAAAGCAGCTACATCGGATACTTCAACTGCTAATGAATTCTGGAGCATTTTCATCAGTATATGATAGCTCTTTTGTGAGTATTTTGGTCGTAAATGTCTTACTCGTTTAAAATCACTTGGCATAGAATCTTCTTCCTTAAGATTCCAATATGTATCGTGACTTATTCAATCTATTTTTCCCTTTTGTTGTATTTGGAAAATTAGAAATCGGACGTTGTATTTTTTCCATACAGAAATTTATTGATTTTCATGCTCCGACAGACGCATTATCTCCATATGTAAATCTCTAAATTTTTCTGCCAGTTCCAACTGGCTTTTTTTTACTGCTAACAAAAAATTCTTACCCCAAACACGAACGATCGTATCATCTATTATCGAATATGTTGTGCCATACGCGCCATAAACCCTATCTGGACTTGCCAGTGCCTCCTCATATACTCGGGCGGATTTTCCTTTCGGCGTTATTGTCGGTTTCAAATGTTCAATCGTGAGTCTTCCAATAGCTTTTCCCCGCAGACTTTCAAGATATCTGAAAAAATCCTGCCGTTTGGACTCATCTGCAATTAATTCAACCTCTCTAACTAATTTACTCTCAATGCTCGCCCCGATATATGCACGTGCTTTTGGTAATGTCCCGTCAGTTTCCCATACTTTAAGTCCAAAAACTCTTTCCGACAATGCTTTCTTCTCAGATGGAACAGAAAAAAGCTCAGACAAACGGATTTGGTCACCAGCTAGTTTCTGTGTCAACTCACTACCGAAACCAAACAAAGACATATCCGCAACCGTCAATACATCCCGTTTACGTCGTTCTTCCTCAGAAGAAGACCGTGATTGCCCATCTTCTTTAATCATATTCCTCCCAATAAAACAGTTAATTTACTAAATCCTTCTTTTATGGATTGTAATTTCTGACCGGTAAAAATTTTCATATCATTCATTTTACAAAGAGATTCCGGAATACGCAACTTAATGTTAATTAACGTTAATTAACATTAGGTTTTCTTAAAGTTTTCTTACTTATCCGGTTCGGGGAAATTTGTCTCTAAATAAGCAAATACCTTTGCGGATCGTTTACGAATTATATTAATAGCCGGCTCAACCATAGCTAAGTTTGGAAAAGATTTTGGGTTATGTGCTAAAAGATTCTCACGAATAGTTATATCATCTGCCCGCATAATTTCCGGTACAGAATGTTCTCCATATCTATACTTCATATCCCGAGGGAGAATATAAACATACAACAGATCGGGATTGACTCGTCCACGCAGTGTATGAAGCCTTCTTCCGACATAATTTCCCACCTGTCGCCTTATTTGATTTCTTTGCTCAACATCTAACGACTGTAATGCTTCTAATTCCCAATCATTATATCCTATGAATTCTGTCAACGTAATGCTTTTATTTGCATAAATAGCAGCAATTTCGTCTGAGACACCCACCTTTATGTATTGGTCTCGAGTCCGTTCAAAAGACGATTCTTTTGCTACAAAACGAGGAAATTGTTCAGAAAATAATCCCATATCGTTATTATAGGACAATTAGTTGACAATTACAAGTTATGCATGCTTATTTTCCTCCTCCGAGCAGTCCGCCTAATCCTCCGAGACCTCCGGTCATTGACTGGAGTTTCTTGGCTGCTACTTCCTGGGACTTTTTAATCGCTTCATTGACTGCATCTTTAATATTGTCATCAGACTTTCCGTTAGTTTTTATATTTTTTATTTTCTGATCCCCAGATATTTCAATGTGAACACCTGATTTTTCGACAATAATCGTCTCTGCCTGCAGTTGGCGCTGGATTTGCATTGCCTGATCCCGCATTTTTCTTAATTCTCCGATTTGTCCAAAAGGATTCATCATAATCTATTCACCGCCTTTCTAAAAAGTATTATATATACAGACAAAATAAAAAATTTTTATACTTAATACATAATACAATACTATTTTTGTTTTAATACAATTGACACTCCGATCGGTGTTCCTGTCAGTTCTTTACATATTTTTTGTAATACTTCCATAGTTTGCGTGTGACTGAGACGTTCTTTATGAAACTGATATGAGGTTTCAATAATAAGATCTTTTCTATCAAAGCTTTTTATGCTGCAGCCTCTCAGCACTCCGGCGGTAGTATGATTATGACCCTTCATCGAGTTAATAATGCATTTCCAAAATAGAGTAAGCCATTCCGGTGTAATTTCCCCTTCAGCAGAGTAGTTAAGTAGATTGACTGACGCGATATCTACGATGCCGTCTCCATCCGTTTTTTGCTCGATTTCTCCGTAAAGGGCTTTGATTTTGGCAATATTGTTTACCTTTTTACGAAGTATCGCAACTGATACGTCATTTTCTCCGGAAGTTTTAGTAGCAGTTTTTTCATCTTTTTCCGAAGCAATCACGCTAATCTTTTTTTCATCTTTTTTTTCGCCTTCTATTTTTTCAAAAGCTTTACACCAGTCAATCAGCGCAATCTCAAGTGGCAATTGCAAAATCGGGGAATTTTTCATATCATTAGAAGCGAAACTGAAAAGACGAATGAGCTGTTTTATTTCCTCAATACCAAGCTTTATTTCATCTTTTTCAGTTTTTTCATCGGTTGTCACACCAACTTTTTGCAAGATTAGTAGATGAAGTTCCTCCACCAATTCACCGGTAAAATATTTCATATCCATACCCTGGCTCACAAGTGTCTCAATCAGCTTTAGTCCTTCTGTTAACTTCCGCTTTTCAAGTATCCGAAGCATTGCGCTTAAATGAGATGCTATACCTATGATTTGATAGGTTTTATCTATAAATTCTTTTGTAATTTTCTTTCCGTTAGAAAGCGCCGTAACCTCTTCAAGGAGCTTTGTCGCATCACGAAATCCACCATCTCCCAGGTGAGCAATTTCCAATAATGCTTCTTCATCGATCTCGATTTTTTCCCCTTTTATAATCCGTTTCAAGGAACGGACGAGTTCCTGATCCGTCGCTTTCGTGAAAACAATCGTGAAACAACGGGAAAGAATCGTTGGAGGAACCTTATGCTGCTCTGTGGTGCAAAGAATAAACATTGCATGCTGGGGCGGCTCCTCAAGCGTTTTCAGAAGTGCGTTAAATGCTTCACTTGTTAACATGTGCACCTCGTCAATAATATATATCTTCTTTTTTGCCGAGATTGGAGATAAACGAATTTTATCTTTTAAGTCGCGTATTTCGTCAATTCCGCGGTTAGAAGCTGCGTCAATTTCCAAAACGTCCAGGTTCGTGCCATTGGTGATCGAGACACATTGTATACACTTATTGCATGGTTCGATTTGATAAATTTCTTTATCTTCTAATTTTTGATTTTTTATCTGTGTTTTTGACTTTTGATCCTTAACTTTTGACCTCCCTACACAATTAACAACCTTGGCAATGATTCGCGCTGAAGAAGTTTTCCCGAGTCCCTTGGGACCGGCAAAAAGAAACGCGTGGGGGACGGAATCCCACTCAGTGGGATGAGTCCGCCTGTCTTTCGACCCTGAGTTCAAGACCGAAGGGCCTGGCAGGGGTGGGGGATTTTTGGCTAGGACTGAAAAAAGCGTCTCCCGAACGTGCTTATTATCCAGTTCCTCAATTGTTTGGCCTCGATATTTTCTGTAGAAAACCATAAAAAAAATTAGAATCTAGAATTATAAATTCTAAACTAATTATGAATTCTGAATTTTGAATTCTAGATTCTACTCGTGGTGCATGCCCAGTAAATGTAATAATCCATGTTTTACCAGCTCATCAATTTTATCGTCAACCAACACTTCTTCCGCCGCAGCCTCCCTGATTATTTGCGGATATGCCAAAACAATATCCCCTAACCTGGTAATACCCTCCGGAAGTATTGCTTCTCCGCCTTCGTTAATTGGAAATGATAAAACGTTTGTTGTTTTATCTTTATCTCGGTATTTTTTGTTCAAAGATCGCATTTTCCTATCTCCCACAATTGCCACGGATACTTCAGTGGGACTACTAATATTATTTTCTCCAATTATTTCCTGAACAGCTTGTTTTATCCGTTTTCTATTTACGCTATACCGACTTTCAACAAAGATAAGAACACGAATACTGCTCATATTACATTGCTCTCCGTCTCATTTTGCGGGCTTCTTGCTCTTCAAGCTTTCTTCTCTCCTGTTTATTAAGGTGAAATTGCCGCCTTCTGATCTCAGGAATAATCCCCGCGTCAGTTACTTTGCGTGAGAAGAGTTTAATCAGCTGATCTTCGCTTTGTCCCGGTTGTCGTTTTACTTTAACCATATACAAAAACACCCCCTTCCAAAAGGTACTCGCCTTCTATTTTACCTCAAATCGACAGCGGTGTAAACAGGAGAGGCTGGAATTGGTTTTAGAAGTTTCACTGCAAATTCTGCTAGATCTTTTTTAGATCCTAACTAATTATCTTTGTTGACTAAGAGATTTCTGTGGAGATTGTGTAAAGGCTCTTAGCCATTCCTCTTCACTAGTCTTTTCTATAAGAGCTTCTGTTGCCATTGAAATCCTGGAGACAGTTCCTGCTAGTTTCTCGAAATCATTGGTTTGTAATTGTTTCAGGTTTGGTTCTCCATGAAGAAGAGCCATAAAGCAGTTCATTGGGGTAGGTCGGGTTCCCCCTCTAGCATTGAATCTTTCTTCGTAAGAAGAGCCATAGAGACATGCTCCATATACCATAAAACTTATTGGTGTACGAACGCCTAACTCAGCCAACACGACGTTATCACTTGATAGTTGTGCATTGATTTCATTAGGAGACATAGCATTTACTCTTTCCTCAAAAGTAAGCACTCTGAATTGATCTCGCTCTGCCATACTTCAAGAGTATATCAAAAACATAATTAGGTTGCAAACTCAGCGCAATTTATGATTACGATAATATATATAAAGGATTTATACTCCACCAGCGACTCCGCGCATGGGGCCTAGAAGGTGAATGTGCAGATGGTCAACGTCTTGATGTCCTCCGCCATTAATCACTATTTTATATCCCTTATCCTTTAAGTCAGCCTTATCAACCATTTTCTGGACGACATGAAGCAGCTTCTTCCAAAGTATCTGGTCTTCAAGAACTACAAACTCCGGAATATGTTTTTTCGGCATAATTAACCAGTGGATAGGCTTGACGGGATGGATATTGGGGAAAACCACAATATCTTCGTCCTCAAAGATGAATTTCGCAGGAATTTTCCCTTCTTTAATTTTGCAAAAAATACAATTCATAAAAGAATTTAAAAATTATAATTCAAAATTCAGAATTAAGTATATAATTTTCAAATTCTAAATTCAATTCTGAAATATAAATTCTTAATTCTAAATTTTTTCAAGCACTTTTATAAGTTCTTCCAGGCTTAGTTTCGTCGGCACCATTTTCGGGTTTTTTGGTGTTCCGTTTAACAGCATTTTTTTGCTGACATGCAGGTACCAGCTAGCATCCGGATCAATTTTTTTCAATTTTTCATAGGCTAATGTTAAATCCAGATTGTCTTTTTCAGGATTTTCTGCCGGACGAAGTTTAATCCGCACATAGCTTTTTCTCGGATCTTTCCTAATAACCAGATTATATCCCATTTTTTGTGAAAGCTTCAGAACCGAATCGTTAATCGTTTTAAAGCCGATTGCTTTCCCCCATCTGGTTTGAAAAAGAATACCGTTACCGTCTATTTCCCGTTCTGCCCAAATTCTATTTTCAAATTCATGAACTACACTGTCCAGACAAACTTTGCCAAACTCCACATAATATTCATCTTCATCCGGCTTTGCCAGTTTCAACCCTTCCAAAACACCGATAAGTGAAAATTCCTGGTAATCGGCAGTCGGGTTGTTCCAAAATATTTCGCGAAAATGATCAATCTCCACGACTATCTTGATTACTCTATCTATCGCTTTCATATGTTCAGCTCTTAGTACGTCGCCACTTTTCGTGATTTCTTCTCTTATATAGTCCCAGGTCCTGCTCGCCCCACAAATCGTCAGGTCCGATGTTTCGTGGTGATCGAGTGGTCCCATTCCCGTATCAACATGCACAATCTCGTCTTTGCCGACTTTTTGCATAATATCGCCCATGTCAAGCCCTTTTACCCGCTCAGATCTAAGTCCTGCTGCAACAAATTCCACCGCAGCGTTCTCCCATCCGCTAAGATATTTTTTAATGAGCCACACAGATGTTATCGCGTCCCAATCAGGCGACGTGTGAGTAACAATAATTTTCATACTAAAAATAGAGTATAGAGTGTTTTTCCTCTGAATTCAATGAGCGAGAGATAATACTTGACAAATTATCAAGAATTACCGATCATAGATAATGAGAGCTTATGGATCCGAAAGCATTTTCTCATCTTGATCCGAAATTAAAAGCAGCTTATGACCGCGTGATGAATACGGCAACCAAGCCAGCCTCGCCGAGCTTAGACGGACCTGCTTTGGCTCAACCTTCCACCTTTACATCACAGCCTCCTGTCAATCAGTCGCCACTCGTACCTGGAAACCAAACCCCACCTCCGGCTTTCACTCCTCCTCAAAATTCTGCTTTTTCTGCTTCTTCTCCTTTTCCTCAGGCAACACAGCCGTCTGTATCTCCTCTAACCTACCAGGTTAACGAAATACCGCAAGCCGAAAAAACACTAAGTGCGTTGGCCCAAAGAATGTCTCAGGGCGGTCAAGTTCCCAGCAACAGTCACACTATATCTACTGCAGCAAGACATCAACAAGCTTCAAAAACTTTACCGTTTCTGCTTATAGGTGCAGGAGCAGTTTTTCTTATCGCTTATGTCATTTTCTGGATGAAATTTTTCAATCTCCCCCTGCCATTTTAGCCAGCAAATTACCCTTATTATAGTTCATTAGTCGAGTAGGATCAAATGATTTCAAAATCCAGACAGATAAATCCTAAATACTAAGTTCTAAATCCTAAATAAATCCAAATGTTCAAAATCTTAATTTTAAAACAGTTTTGTATTTTTTTATTTGAATTTTAAAATTATTTAGAATTTAGTGCTTAAGGTTTAGAATTTTTCAGACAGACGTTGAAATGCTTTTCTGCGCGGGCATGACAGAATGGAACTATTAAACTTCTCCAACGTAGTCAAACCGGGGAACTTGCTTTCCATTCAAAATAACTTTTTCAGTGAACATTTTAAGAGGTCTTACCCATAATTTACTTAAAGGATTATCATAAAGTGCTTCATATACCACCAAATCTTCCAGGGTTTCGCTATGCTTTGCTATACCAATCACTCGATATAACTTACCTGTTTTTGTATGTTTGTACATTCCTAGTTTCAGTTTACTCATAAAGCAGGATATTTATTTTATATTTTAAGAAGATTTTGCGGCTTGTAATCTCTTTACAACTTCGTCTAAGCTAAGAAGTTCTGCGCCAGCCGCGTTTGATTCGGTTCGCTTTTTCCATTCAATTTTTTCTTGGGTCTTTAAGCTAATAACCAAACGAACCGGAATTCCGATCAAATCCGCATCGGCAAATTTCTCTCCCGGACCGACTGTTTCCCGATCATCATACAAAACAGAAATGCCGGCTTTTTGTAGCTCATGATAAACGTTCTCTGCTCTATGTTTCACTATTTCATCATCCAAATTTAAACCAACCAGATGTACTACATACGGTGCGACTGCTTCAGGCCAGATAATTCCCTTATCGTCATGAAATACCTCAACTATTGCCCCCAGGAGTCTGGTGAGTCCGATGCCATATGCGCCAAACCAGGCAAACTGCTCTTTGCCTAAATTATTAGTAAAAGAGACACCCATTTTTTTACTATACTCAATGCCATATTTAAAAATATTTCCTACTTCAATCGCTTTTTTTGTTTCAATTTCCGGATCTTTTAGTTCTTCCTCGGTCATAATTTCTTTATTTTTCCAAAACTTCCAGCCTTTTTTAAAATAAATTGTGTCTTCTCCGCTTTCAGATATTACTTGAAATTCATGTGTATGCGAGTTGGTGAAAACTCCGCCCGCAGCTTCGACTACAATTGCCTCCAAATTCATCCTTTTGAATATTTTCAGATACGCGTCTTTAACTTTCCAGTAGTAATCGTTCATTTCTTCTTCCGTCGCGTGCAGACTATAAAGGTCTTTCATTAAGAATTCCCGCTCCCGTAAAATGCCGGATTTTGCGCGCAGTTCATTTCTGAATTTAGTTGACATATGGTATAAAAGCAGCGGAAGATCACGATACGTTCTCATATGTTTTCTTGCCACATCAAGAAAAATTTCCTCGTGGGTAAATGAAAGTGTAAATTCTTTATCGTTTTTTTTAAGCTTGTACATCACTTCGTCTGCCCGGTCCCACCTTCCCGTTTCATTCCAAATGTCTTTCGGATGCAGAAGCGGCATAAGCATTTCAGAAGCACCTGTTCTGTTTATTTCTTCGCGAATAATATCCTCGATTTTCCGTTCAACAATCCGGCCAAGCGGCAGTAATGTATACGAGCCCGCCATCAATTTATCAATAAATCCACCGCGAAGCAGATACCGCGCATTGATCGCTACTTCGTCTTTTGGCGCTTCTTTTATGGTTTTCGGGAAGTGATGGGAATACCGCATACAGAAAGTATAGCATGAAGAAGGAAAATTTTATATAATAATACGCGCATATTTATTAATATTTATTAATATGAACACTAAGGAAAACCCAATGAGGAATAACTTTCAAATTAATACTCGCGGTAATATTTCTTCAATTGAATGGAGATTACCAAGTTTATTAAATTATACCTCATTCAAAACAATTCTTGCAACAATTATCGAGCAAAATTCTTTAAGTCTCATCGGAATGAGAGTGCATAAAGATATCTATAATAACTATGATGAAGCCGGAAAACCTAAAATAAAAAGTCTATACTTGGATTTCGACACCGAAGACATCAGAAAAACACTCGCGGAAAAAGATACTACTGATCAAGCAATTTACTTACAAATTCACGCTTGGAATATCGTCGGTGCAGAAAAAATAGTTTTCTATAAAACAATTGGCGACAATATCCAAGCTATTCCTCAAGAAGAACCGAAAATTCACTTAACAGAAACTTCACCCGATGCTTTTAAGCAATATATTACTGCTTCCGAGGAGCTAAAAGGATTGGATATGCTTTAACGCTTTGTAACTTTGTGTCCACCAAATTCGCGGCGCAAAGCTGCCACCATCTTCGCGGCAAAGGAATTTTGAATGTTTTCGTCTGTTTGTGATTTTCTTCGAAATGAAAGTGATTCCTCGATAACCGGTACCGGTACTTTTTCTTTTTTTGCAGCTGTTATTGTCCACTCTGCTTCCCCTGTCGCATCTACAATGCCGACAATATCCGATAACTCCCGATCTTTTTCTAAAGCGTCTTTTGCCCGGTCGATCAGAAAACTTGAGATAATGGTTCCCTTTTGCCAAACTTTAGTAACTTGCAAAAGATTGAAATTATACTTCGATTTTTCTAAAACTCCGAAACCCTCGCCGATTGATTGCATCATGCCGTACTCTATTCCGTTATGCACCATTTTTACGAAATGTCCTGCTCCGCCTGTCCCAAAATACTGATGTCTCCCATTTGGTTTGGCCAAACTATCTAGAATAGGTTTGATATACTTATATGCACTCCTCGTTCCGCCGACCATCATCGGGTACCCGTTCTTTTCGGCCATGATTCCCCCCGAAACACCGATTCCTAAATAGGATATATTTTGTGATCTAAAATCAACAAATCGCCTTTCTGTATCTAGATAATTTGAATTACCTCCATCAATCACAATATCGTCTTTTTTCGCGTATTTTTTAATTTCCTGAAGAGCTGTCTCTGTCGGCTGTCCGGATGGAAGCATCAACCAAACAATACGAGGTTTTCCTAGATTTTGCATGAGTTCTTCAATCGTTTGGGTAGTTATCAAATTTTTTAATGCTTTTGGTTGCATTTTTTTTATCTCCCTTGCAAATTCTTCAGTAACAGTATATGTCCTATTCCAGACAACGACAGAAAAGCCCTTTCTAAGAAGTTTCTCCGCTATTCTCGCTCCCATTTTCCCAAGTCCTAAAATTGCAATTTGCATAAATTTACAGCCACTTTCTCCCGTCTTTTTCGATTAAATCGTTTGCCTGCTTAGGACCAGTCGAATTATCTTTATACGAATACAGCGGAACTTTTGACCTTTCCCACCCCTTAAGAATTCCTGTAATAAATGTCCAGGAACTGACGAGCTCATCCGACCGATTAAACAGCATTTGATCCCCTGAGAAAATATCGAGGAGAACTTTCTCATACGCATCCAACAAATGATGTTCCTCATGTTCTTTATAGGCAAATTTCATATCAATAGTTTCCAGAGAAAGACGGGAACCAGGCGTTTTCGCAATGATGCGAATTTGAATTCCTTCATCCGGTTGGATGCGAAAGGTAATCACGTTCCCGACTTCCGGACAACCGTATTCTTTAAATAAAATGTGACAGGTCTGTCTGAAAACGACTGAAATCTCCATCATTTCTTTTGGCATTTTTTTGCCAGCCCTCAAATAAAACGGAATGTATGCAAAGCGCGGATTATCTAAAAATAACTTCATTGCTACGTACGTCTCTGTTTTTGAACCAGGGAGTACATCCTTCTCATTTCTATAGCTCTCGTATTGAGCCCGTACAACTGTATTCTCTACCTCCTGTGGGTTAACGCAAACTAATGATTTGATCGCATCCGACCTGACATCTCTGATTGCTTCTTTCTCAAAACTCTTCGGCTGCTCCATCGCAATAGCCGACAGTAACTGCATCAAATGATTTTGCCCTACATCCCGAAGGATTCCAACCCCGTCAAAAAATTTACCCCTTTTGCCGACTCCTTCTCTTTCCATCCAGGTAATTTGTATGTGATCAATATGTTCTTTGTTCCACATGGGCTCGAAAATTCCATTTGCGAAACGAAACGCCAAGAGATTCTGCACTGTTTCTTTGCCTAGATAGTGGTCAACCCGGAAAATTTGTTTTTCACTAAAAATCTCCGCTAATTTTCCATCCAGCATCTGTGCTGTTTCTACGTCTTTTCCAAACGGTTTCTCAATAACAATCTTGATCCCCTGCCCGCTAGTGCCAGCCAGGGGTTGTGGCAGGCGGGATTTATTAGATCCCAATTTCGTACTATTTAAATACCGCAGGATATCCGAATAGTGATCCGGCGGCGTCGCGAGATAAAAAATCCGCGCAATATATGCGCCAATTTCTTTATCAAACCCATTTAATTTCCGAGCGAGCTCATTATAACCTGCGACCTCGTTAAATACTCCTTGTTGATAATAAATATTTTTACTAAATTTTGCCCAAGCCGCTTTATCCTCCGGTTTCATTTCCTCAGCCAAAAGTTCCCGAAATGCAACGTCTTTAAACGAACGCCTGGCAAATCCGACAATATAAAACTTTTCCCCCAATTGCTTTTTTTTATAGAGAGAGAAAAATGCAGGGAACAATTTATGAAGGGATAAGTCCCCAGTCGCGCCGAAAATTATCATAACAAAGGGGTTCTGCGGAAGCGGAGAATTTTCCATTGCTAAATTATAAACTGTTACTAGGAAAAGATAAAGTCCTTATTTTGTTTTATTTTCTTTTCGTCTGTTCTTTCCATCTATACCATAAATATTCACGAGAATCAAAAATCTCGAGTCCTCTAAATGGATTTCGGAAGGGTGATATATCAGGAACCGAGCAATAAACTTTTTCAGCTATATTTTTTAAACTATATGGCGCCACACCAAGTGTCTCAATGTTTTCAAGTAGTTGTTTTTCCTCCTGGCTATATTCTTCTACTATATGTCCTTCTTTATACACGAGAACCGATATTTCCGGATAGTGCATGTGCAAACTGTGTCTGGCTTCAATTGAAGTAGCAAATGCGCGTAGGCTATCAGCTTTTTTATCTTTAGTTCGAATTCCTTTCCCTTCTTCAACATACGTAGCCCACTGGCCTGCAGGCGCATGATACGTATTATATATTGTATATACACTTGGAGACCAAGAAATACTACCTACGAAATTCCCAGAAGTTCCTGTTCCGCCTTCCCTAACTACCGTATCTATAGATACACCAAGGGCTTTCCTTTCTTGAGCCAAATAAATAAGATACTCCAGTGAATCGGTAAATGTAGGAAGCAACGCATCTTTATCTTCCCTAAACTTTATTATTTGTTCATGAATAAAACCTTTTAATAGTTCCATAACACGCTCCCAGCTGTAAAAATACAAAAACCTCCCATACAGGAGGCTATAATTCTACGGACTTACAACCTCCCTAAGGAAGAATGTAAAGTTGAATCAAATGCGCGGATTTCATGAGTATGAGTATAGCAAGTAGAATTGTATTAGGCAAGTTATATAGAGGAGTATAATGATGAGTATACTATAGTGGAACAAAATACTATTCGGAAAACAGCACAAATTGAGGAAAAAAATTATCGCTTTTCGGCAGATGTGATTCGGGTCCTGGCAATTTCCGGGGTAGTACTGATTCATACTGCAAATGCGGTATATGCAAGACCTGATTTTTTCGCAGGAGTTTCCTGGTGGATTACTATTGTTTTAAACTCAATATCCCGCAGCGCAATCCCACTTTTTATTATGCTCAGCGGATACTTCTTGCTCAATAAACATGAATCGTTTATAAAGTCTTTGAAGCGTCTGACCAATCGTATTCTTATACCACTTTTCTTTTGGTTTATCGTTAATATTCTCTGGAATGGAGGAAGCCCTACACTAGCTACTATAAATTTATCTATAATTTCCAGATTGTTTACGGTAAATGTATTTGACCTCTATTTTCTTATAATTCTTGCGGGACTTTATCTCGTTTCCCCGATGCTTAGAATATATTTACAAAAAGAAAATTACGCTGTGTAAAAGAAGTTTACCTTATTTGCTTTATTAGCCGGTGTACTCATCTACATAGGTCAATATCTCTTTTATCAATGCTCAGCTCTCAATTTTTTTATCTATTGGCTGCCTTATACCGGATTATTTGTAGCCGGATATTTTTTTGGAAACGTAAAAAATCTGAAAAGAACAAAAATTTTGCTAAGCGTGTACTCTGTTGCATTATTAGCAACAATTTTTTTGAGCTTTGTATATTACCTCTTACATAACAGTGGGAATCATTCACTCGACTCACGTGGTTGTCTCAGCTATTATTCTGATTCTTATCTAAGTGTCAATGTGGTTCTTATGAGTGTTTGCGCATTCATCCTATTGATTCGACTTCAATTTCAATCAGCCCGTCCGTTGATTCGTAATCTTATTTTTTCTATTGCGAGAACTTCACTGGGAATATATGTACTTCACACATTTTTTCTGGATATCTTTGACGGGAGACTGCATGCATTTGATCATATAGCTCCGGCCTGGATATATATTTTCCTAAAATGGTTTGTAATCTTTACGCTGTCTTATCTTAGCACTCTGATTCTTATAAAAATTCCAATGTTCAAAAGAGTCTTCGGAGTTGCTAAATGAAGCTCCTGGGCCTTACGATCGGCCTTTCCATTCATACTTCAGGGGAGAAAAATTCCTCTGAGGTCCCGCTGAGCGGGAATAAGAGACATAAAGTAGTCCAAACTATTGGGCTTTAAACTGGGTTATTGCCCGATGCTGATTAAACGGAGCCGGACTTATTTGTCTAACCGCCAAACCACTGTCGTCATTGATGTCTTGTAACAGACCGCCATTATCGGCAACTGTCTGTAAATCTGAAACTAAAATTACCGCTGTTTTTCTAAGTGTAGGAGGAATTTCCCGATTTAAACCTTTAACTGTCTCATTAAAATCAGACGTCCAATACCTTTCCGGTTTGGGCTGGTCGCTCATTGGTTGCGTTGCCCGAAAAAACAACACTCTTGCCGGATCAATACCAATTGTTTTAAGATAATCTACATTAATTTTATAGCCGGTTTCTTCTTCCCTCAGTCTTCCGTTGCTTGTTTTGGTTTTCGCTACGGTAACTTCCTCGCCAAATAAACCGGACGTGTCTCCTTGAAATCTTTTGCTTCGCTCGGACGATATCAGATTGTTAAAATTTCCCGTATGTTCAATATATTCACTAAGCAGCGCATCATGATTCCGGATTTCAGAAGGTAACGCATGAAATAAATCAGGATCATGAAAATATTCGGTGGTAAAAGGGTTTACCCTAGCTCCCTTCGCCTCCAAATCAGCTTCAAGCGAGTCAATATGTGCATCTACAGCAGGATCATGTCGTACTTTGTTAACAAACTCAATACCTTTGAAAAATGGATTCTCTCCCGATCCTTCCTCTGGCATATCATTAGTATAGCAGAATTTATTAATTGTCCTATTGGTTGTATTTGTGCTAAGTTGTAAAGAAAAATAAGTTCTGGAAAAACGGTACTGTTGCCGATTTATTCGCTGGTCAGTAGCGTATTTCCAAAAAGAAGTATATCTCCCCATTCTGAAAAATCGCTGAAGAGGTTACAGCAAAAATATTTTCGAGAGAAATATTTTAATCTTATTCTCCTCAGTGCTATACTAATTACATGTCGTGGTTAATTTATGCCCTGCTTTCAGCTCTGTTTGCCGCACTCACCGCTATCTTGGCAAAAATTGGCATACAAAATGTAGATTCAAATCTCGCAACAGCCATACGAACAGTTGTCATTTTGTTTTTCGCCTGGGGAATTGTTTTCTGGCAAGGAACAGCAAGTAAAATATCATCAATATCCCGCTTCTCTCTCATCTTCCTTATACTTTCAGGCATAGCAACCGGCATATCATGGCTATTTTATTTTCGGGCATTGCAAATAGGAAAAGCTTCACAAGTCGCTCCGATCGATAAATTAAGCCTCATTATTACGATTATTCTCGCCGTAGTCATTTTAAAAGAAAAAGTCACTCTTACTATAGTAATAGGCGGAATACTTATGGGAATAGGAGCTGTACTCGTGGGTCTGGGAAACTAATTATGCTTAGCCCCGCCTGGTAATCCTGGTTATATTTAATCTTTCTTCTTCTATAAATCGTTGCATCCATTCTATGCTACCTTTAAGATTTCCCCGTAGACCTTCCTCTCCTTCTCTAGTCATGAACTGTGGTCTAATGAGATGGCTTAAATCCTTTAAATCGTCTCCCGCAAAATCCTCCAGTCCATAATGTCTCCTATCTCTCGGCCTCCAATAGGTCCCTAGTTTTTTCTTTGCTTCTTCGTAATCGAGATGAATTTGTGCCAGGCGTTGATTGGGATAAACCACTACGTGAGTGTGTCTCCAGTATGGAACTTCTTCAGCTATTTTCTGGGATATACCTGACTTAATACCTGATCTGACAAATGCATCATGGTCTGCTTCAACCACTCTCATCATTGTTCCGTCTTGTTTAAGTCCTACTACTTCACGAAATTCCCAGTTCCCGAGATTTATTCCGAGGTTTCCATAATCACTAGCACGATTTTTAAGCCCGAGAAATAGAGGTTGTGGATGTAAATCATCAAGTTTCCCATTTGCGTATTGATTTATTTCTTCCGCAGTGTGTAAATCATGTGCCGGACCGATAGCTACACTGGCAATCTCCAGTAAATCTGTTCGACCCGTTGCCGGCGGACGTATATTGACTCCAACGATTGCCTTATCTACTTTGAAGCGCTGAATAATCTCATTAAGAACAAGCGGGTGTGCATTTAGCTGTTCCCCAGATACGTCCGGCAGTGAGAAAAGGGGTTGTGTTTCAAGCATATAGGCTTAATTTCTTACGATTATAACACTAAATTAGCAGATTGCAATAGCGTAATTCTATCTAATATTTGGCTACTTTAGGAGCGATCCGGGAGAAACTCAGGGATTTATTACGAGTAAATTTTTAAACAGGTTTTGCACGGTGAATATCTCCTGATTTCTTTAAAAGGACGAGGCAACAGCATACAGCTTGTGAATGTCAATAAATAATTTGCCGGATATTGAGGATAAAAACGGCCACTTTATTTATTAATGAACTTGTGGATTTTCTTTTTATCAGTATTTTTAAATAAGCAAACCCTGGCTGTTTCGTCAGTATCCATTATCCCGCCATCTTTCCCTCCCCTATATACTCTAAATCTTATTTCCCCTTCTTCCGCTTTGTTATGTTCCTTACGAAAAAGAGTAAAAGGGTACATAGCTAAACCAATACCTATTCCCGCTACTAGGCATACTCCGACTACAGATTCGGGTATGTTCACTGCCAGATGTAATAACGCATGCGCGTAAGAGCCGATTGAGGACTGGAGTTCTGACCACGCCGTTTCAGATTGTTGTAAAGGAGGTATTGACTCCGAATTCATTTGCAAATTATAGCATTAACTCATTTGCTTTTCATATTGTTTTCGAGGCGAAAAATTAGCCGGTCTGAGTTTGCTGCAGCTAATCTATACCCCCAATCAGGATCTTCTCCTATGGGATTACAAGGAGCCGGACAAAAAACTCCTTTTAATTGACTTAGGTTGGGTATGGGAACTTTTACAATATGCCCATCTCCCCAATCAATATATTTCACTCGTTTTTCTTGATTCACAAACGTGAATTATAGTATAAGAGCAAAATTTTGGGACGAAAAATGAGTTTTTTATTTTTATGACTGTATACTACTTTCTGTTTGTTTCTCTGCGTCTTGACCAGAATTTCCATGACGAGCATAGGATATTGAAGCTGCATAGAAAAAAGCAGACGGGATAGCTTGAACTACTCCCATAAGTGGTTTGTCAGCAATAAACCATAATAATGAGACGCCTAGAAATATTGTCCCTGAAGCTGCATGTAGCTTTGACTCAACAGGTAAATTACGAACCGACTGGAAAAGAGTTACTCCTGTCTTCTTCAACTCCTCCGCTGGTAAGGCTAAACTTTGATCTGGAAGCGTAGTCACCAGATCTTTCTCACTATGCTCTGGCTCTGTATTTTTTGAAACATAATAATAGGTAAACGACGGATCTATGGGGTCCGGTTCCCGAGTAATTTCTATCCCAGCTCTGTGTAGCTCTCTCGCCAGTTGCGGATCACCGGATCCATCAACATTAAGCAGTTTCGGATACCTATCGTGAAAAAAACGTACTTCGCCAGTCTCGTCCGGTTCAAATGTTTCTTCCGTATATGTGGTGATGCAACGAAAACTTGTACCGTTCGGTCGTATTTGCTCTACCCTTCCTAGCGAAACAGTCAAATCAGCTCCAAGTGTATCAAGCGGAATACCAGATACTTCCCCCCTGCTGCCATCGGCATGGATAGAAGTTTTCTTCGCATAGCCCCAAATCGCTACATCTCCTACTTGTAATCCCAGCTGTTCTCTCGTCGCCATGGAGAGGATTATAACCCTGCCAACCTCTTCGGTCAACAACAAACTCTATTTAGCAAAGACTACTTTCGGAGAAAAGCCGCAAATCTATTTCATAAGGACGGTGACAGACAGTTCCGAAAATCAAATTCCGCAGCGCTTGGCACTCCTAAGAACATTTTTTGCAGAACGAGAAGATGCTCGATAATATTTACATCTCATGCATTGACACGCTCAGTCTCGTATGTCAGTATTAGTAGCATATAATGGATAACCCAACTCAAGATGATATTCCCATGGCGCCTCAAAATACCTCTCTGATTCAAAATATTTTAGTAATTGGCTTTTTCATTTTAGGCATATGGACTACCTATCTCGGCTTGACATTTACCTTTACATCAATACAGACAATATTAGCTGCAGTACTTTATTTAATTAGTATTAATTTATTATTTATTTTATTTTTTAAAAATATTTCTTCCCAAGTAAAAATAAGGACAGGATCGCTAATGAGTTATCTCAGTAAGACAAAGTATCTACGCCTCCTTTCTATCTTTCTTCTTAATATTTTTGCTACAGTAAATTTTACTTATAATTGGTTCCATTATGCTGGAGCAATGGTATATATTAGCCTCCAATTTGCATTCGCGATAATCCTATCCTTCTTGGCATATCTTCTGTATAAAAGAATAGATTAATGAGGACGAGAAGCGAGCTGATTTAAGTTTTAAAATTTATCCTTGCGTAATACTAACTGCCACCCTCCAGGTAGTCCAGCTTGACACCTATTCTTCCGTAGGTCAAACGGAAAACATCCCCAATATCTTCCCTTTTCATTCCTGCCTATTTCTCCAAAAGAGTTCTTTGTTAAGCAAAGTTTTTTGTTGACTGGTCGCTTTGGTTGGGTTTATAATCCCTCCATGCCGGATGCAAGAGAACAATTAATACTGCCTCGCCTAGATCAAGTGCCATGTGTCCCGCCTAGTCCTGATGCGATTCCTCCTCGCGAATATCGGACGAGCCCGGAATATGAACACTTACTTACTTCTACCTGGACTGTACTCGAAGATGCACAAAGAAATGCAAAAATTGATGGGTTTATTTGCGTATCGGAAACACAGGCAGGAAAAATAATTGCCTATTGGCAAGAAAGGCTTGACAGGTTTCGAGACAGATCAAGTACGCCGGAAAGTATCGGACCTCATTGGGCTCATTCTTTCAGAGAAAAACGAGAAAGAGCCACCTGGGCTGCTGCGTATGGTGATGAAGCGTTGAGGTTCCAAGCAGATTACTTAGGACAAAATTTTTACCACGCAACTTTAGAAAGAGGACTTGATGAAACTGAACGAACTGAAGAGATAGACGGTGAGTCAAAAGATATAGGAAAAGATTATGACAGTATCGCTTTCACAAGTAGAAAAAACTATACTCTTCCGCCCGACCTTTATTTAACCTCCTTGGTTGGTGGTAAAGGAAAGTATCTATTTGATACAAAAAGTCATATACAAATTAGGGATGGAAGAATAGTCAGCTTTCAAAGAACTGAAAGGAGTAGAGAAAAAGCAGATGAGAAGTCAGAGTACTTTAAAAACTTTGAGGGCAATATTTCCCTTAGTGTCGATGTGTAACCCGAATACCAAGAACCTAGATTCTATGATGATTCTTATGATGATTCTCTGGATGAAAGTTTAGATTAAATTTTAAAGAGAGCTAAATAAACTTATACGACCGCGGATTTTTGGGCTTGTACTTCCACATAGATATAATCGCTCTACAAGTAATTTAAAACCAAAATTTTATTGACTTCCTACACTTGGCAATAGTCGCTGATTTGCTGGTAGAAAACGAATAGATACCAGATACTAAGTAGAAGAATGAGGAAAAGCAAAAAAAGCCGGCGCTTTTTTTGCTGGCGATCTAGAATATGGTACCAGCCGAAAAGTGAAAAAGCTTGGTACGAAATCCCCAACATAATACTTCGCAAGATAAACGGCAGATGCGGAGAAAAAAATATTTCAACCAGTGGAAGAAGCAACAAAACTGTTAAAAGCGTAAGTGAATATTTCGTTTTTTTATTTCTGACAACATACCAGAATCCAAAAAGAAGCCCTGCTACGCCGGTCAGAGAAATAAATTGTATCAAGAACCGGACGTCAAAAAATTGCAGATAATCCTGCAGAAATTGGGCGGTAAAGAAAATCGGTTTGTTGTGGAAAATATGCGTGAGGAGAATTCCTGCTCCTTGATCATTATTCACTTCACCTACAAGTTGTATTAGTCCTTGATGATAATTCAAATGAAAAAGCTCACTGAAATTTCGGCACTTCCCCCACTGCGTCAGTGCCAAGACTTCATTAAGCCAGATAAGAAACAAATAAAAAATCATACTTATTGTAATTCCCAAAACTGGGCGAAAATATCTTTATTCAAATTCGGCAAATACACGGTAGCAACCTTTTTACGTGAGGTATTTGATCCATAAAACGGACGGATGAACAGAACTTTCTGACCTTGCCAAGACGCCGGAGTCTGCCAGGAAGCAGCAGCAGCAATCGGTTTCAGATTACTGTCATAAAACTGAAAATAATACACTGCATCTGACAGTTGACTGTCGATAACAATGTGCGGGTATTGTTTTGCAAGTTTTGCAGTCTTAAAAACTACATCCCTGTATCCCCCGCCCCAATCCAACACATTAATTCTCGGATATTGGACGTAATAAAATTCCAAGTAACTGAGGAATTGGAAGGTGGCGATAATTATGGTGAGCAGCAAAAGATATATACGATATTTTCCTGCTTTTTGTAATGTATAAAAAATGCCAAGCGTAATAATAATCACCATCGGAATAACCATGATAAGTACGCGTAACGTCTGCGGACTGGGCCTGGCAATTGCTGCCGGAAACGGCGACATTAAAAGTAAAAAAAGAAGAATATACTTTACGACTCCCCTTTTCATTTGAAGCAGAAGATAAAGCCCAACGAGAAGAAATGGGAATTGCCAATACGGTAAAAGTCCAAAGCCGGAAATTTGGTGTCTGCCGATTCCGTCTCCTGCGTTAAACAAAAACGACAAAGAGAAAAATGACAGGTAATCTTTTAGGTAAACCATCGGATAGACAGTAGCTTGACCAAGTAAACTATTTTGCTGGAACTCTGAAAATGCCGATGTCGCTCCGAAGCGGCTCGAACCCTGCGGAGAAAGAGTAAAGAGAATATTCGGCATTACAAAAATGAAGAAGAGTATCCCGCAGGTAATTATCGTTCTGTGAAGATTAGGAAGTAATTTATAAAATACGCCAATTATTATCAGAACAGTGACCGGCGTGCTAATCCGATAGGTATGATAAGTGTATACGGTGAGAGCAAAAAGAAGAAAACTGCCGAGCAAGAATAAAAATCGTTTCTTCCTGCAAAAAAGTAACAAAAGATACGAAGCGGTGAGATAGAGAAACGCGCCGAGTGTTACTTCAAATCCCGCCCGGGAAAATTGCAAATGCCAGGGAGAAATTGCAAGTAAAAACGCGGCGAGCAAACCTGCAGCACGAGGCGAAATCTGCATCTGTTTTTCATTTTTCAAAAGTAAGGCAAGTTCATAGACAAATAAATATAATACCAGGATTGTCAGTGTGCCCGAAAGTGCTGAGGTAAAGCGAACGGCGAATTCCGTTTTTCCAAAAACGCTCATTGCTGCTGCGGTCGAGTAAATGTACAGGGGCATTTTATAGTCGCCGAATGATTTAAATGCCAGAGGATAGCGCACGCCGAACTCATCTGCTCCGGTTTTAAGAATATCATAGGCATTGTTTCCGATTGACACCTCGTCGATATACAGCCCGGGCGGAACACTGGAAATTTTATAAAATCGCAGAAAGCCTCCGAGGAGAATGATGAGAAAAAGTAAAATAATCGTTTTTTTCATGCAAACACGACTATTATATCAGGAGTGAAAGGAAAATGAGCGTAGTTATAACTCAATCCCTTGGTCGGTAATGAGGATTGTTTTACAGGCAATATCCGGCCTGGTAAAAAAACGAGCCGGAATGTCTTCTTCTTTACCGGAATTAAAGGTTAATTTTAATGCTTGTTTTTTATCATCTCCGAATACTAAAATAAGGAGTACATCAATCATCGACAGTCCCAAAAAAGTCATGCTGATCCGCTCTTGATACGTTGCATCAGGATACAGGTACGCACTCACCTGGTCTTGCTCCGACAATTCTGAATTCTGAATTCTAAACTCTGAATTTCTGGCCAAAAGGCCTGCCGTATGTCCGTCTTTTCCGATTCCTAAAATAGCCAGACTATTTTGAAATGTTGCATGCATTCCTCGTACGACCTGATCATAGTCTTCTGCCGTTTTTTTAAGGTCGGTTTCGGCAGTTATAATCGGAGAGAAACGAATATCCCGCATGTGGAAATAATTAAGCAGCCCCGAGTCTCTGATCATCGTTTCATTACTGTTCTCGTGAAATTTAGGGCTGAACCGTTCGTCAACTAATCCGACTGCTCCGGGTATCAATTTTTCCTCTTTGGCCAAGGTTTTGTAAAGCTCTTTTGGAGTATTTCCGCCGGAGAGAAACAAGGTTGTTTTTCTATCAACCAAAAGATAGAGGATTTCTTTACCCAGATCTAAGCCTTCTTCGCTACCATAAACCGGACAAACTAAAATTCCTGTATTTATAAACGACAAGATATTTTTCGTTTTCAGAAGTTGTATAACTTCTTTCATGGCTTTGCAAATTGTTGCGCGATATCTTTATAGGTGATCAGAATAATAAGCAGCAGAAGAATCGCCATACCGACCTGGTGAATGTAGCCTTCTATTTTCGGATTAACTTTCCGACCGGTCACTCCTTCCAGAAGAATAAAAAACAGTCTTCCCCCGTCAAGTGCGGGAATCGGCAGTATGTTGAAAAATGCCAAAGAGATTGACAAAATACCTGACAGATTGAGAATCTGAAGAATCCGCTCTTTCATGTTGGGAATTTGCACTATCGTACCGACCAGCGAATAGATGCCGACCGGTCCTGAAACACCCTGGCTGATTGGCGCTGCGTTTCTTTCTTTGATAGAGACACTGAGGAGCTGTCCCAAAACGTCGAAATTATAGAGCATAAGATTTATCGGATGGACAATTCCGGACAATGCTTTTTCTACCGGTGTTTTATAGCTTAATTCGATGCTTTCTGCCGGGAAAAATGCCACGCCTAATGCCCCCTGGTTCTTGGGAGGATTTACCCTGGGCGTTACACTGCCCGAGTAGGTTTGATTAGTCTCCAGATTTTGCCAGGCAATAGTTATTTTTTTTCCCTTATCTGCCTGTACAATTTTTACAAATTCGTCAGGACTGGTAACATTTATGCTATTTAGCGAAGTAATTCTTGAATTGACTTGGATACCCGCCATCTCTGCCGGTGAATTTTTCTCTACCTCACTTACTATAATATCCGATCTTTTCTGCTGCTCAACCAGGAAGAACTTGTGATCGCCGAGAAGCGGCAGCTCCGTATGAAAACTAGAGATAAACATAAACGCATAGTAAATCAGAATTGCCAGAATCGCGTTCATAATAACGCCGGCTATGACGACTGCCGCACGTTGACCAACCGACCGAGTGTAAAAAGCCCGCTTTTCGTCTTCCTTGTTTTTTGTTTCTGTTTTCTCTTCCGCAGGTCCGATTCTTCCTGCCCCTGCTTCATCTTCGCCGTAAAGTTTTACGAATCCGCCAATCGGCAACCAGTTAATCGAATATTCCGTCTCTCCCCTTTTAATGCTGAATGCTTTGGGTGGAAAGCCGAATCCGAATTCCTCAACTTTTATTCCCAATTTTTTCGCAACAAAAAAATGTCCCGCTTCGTGGATGAGAACGAGAACCGATAGAATGATGAGAAACGTAATTGCGGTAAGTAGCATTGAGTATTAATTATAGCATGTTTAGCATATGAGAGACAGGGAAAGTGTATTAAGTATTATGTAGTAAAAATTCTTCTCTGTTGAGTTTCCGTTGTATTTTTTCGCAGAGACGAATGCTACTTAAAAAGTAGGTAAGCTAAAAGACGGTGCGAGTGAATAAGCACCAGTATGAATAGTTTGTTCTAGGTAGGTCTCAAGAAAAAATGCAGAGGAAACGAAAATAGTTAGGTCGATTAGAAATTAGCAATTCTCCTACATGGCCATCAGTTCCGATTCTTTCTGTTTTCCCAAATTTTCAATCGTTTGACTCGTTTCATCGATAAACCGCTGCAGATCTTTTTCAAGTCGCATTTTATCATCATCCGAAATCGTTTTTTCATCATGCTGCTTTTTAATTTGCTCCATAATTTCATGCCTGACTTGACGGGCCATAATCCGTCCGTTTTCGAGTTTGTGTTTCATGAGTTTTGCCAGTTCTTCCCGCCTTTCCTGCGAAAGCGGCGGCAGACTAATCCGGATCAGCGTACTATCCACCACAGGATTCATGCCGACATTGGCATCCTGTATACCTTTTGCAATTTCATGAATAATCGATTGGTCATACGGAGTAATGACGATTGTCTGCGGATCAGTGGTGCCGACTGTCGCCAGTTCAACTATTTTCATCACCGTAGTTCCACCATAAACTTTAACTACAACATTTTCAACCAAAGACGGCGCTGCTCTGCCTGTGCGGATCGTTCCAAGATCGGTTTTCAATACATCTAAAACTTTCTGAAGCCTCTGTTTTGCCTCGTCAAGAATATCTCTATCCATAGCCCCAGTATACACCATTTGAAAAAATTAAAGAAGAGAGTTTTTGGGAAGTATCTGCCCGATTTACTGGTTGACAGGAGAAAAATTTGTGCTATTAAGAGATGATCAATTACTGATAGATGGAAAAAGGTCGCTTTACGCCAGAACAATCCGCTCCTATTCCACATACTCTGCGAATGGGTGAGGTTTGGACGCCATTTCGGGAAGGACAATTCCCCGTTGATCAGCTTGCATTCAGAATACAACTTCCGATTATGTATGAAGGTTATCCGGGCAATGTTGTTCTTGAAAGGACAACCAGAGATACAGGAACTAAAGCAAAAAAAACCACCACTATCCAAGCAGCATTCCCTGACATTGGCAGAAGGGATCCTTTTAGAAAAGAACTCGATAATACTGTTTTAAGTGTCGTAAATCCCCAAGAAGATACAGTACTGACTTTTCAGGAGGCGACTGAAGAGCATACCAGCGGTGTAATATCCCCTTCGGAAGTTTTATATTCATACCGGGACGCAGCGATGAAGCATACCGAAATTGAAGTGATGAGTGCCTCGGATTACGTTCGTTCACAGCAGGAAAAAAAACGACGTCGTTTACAAATCCAGAAACAGTTAGGAGAAGCATATGACCATCTTGATTGGGATTCACCAATAATTAATACCTTATATGAGAATGCAAAGGTACAGGTATTACGTCGCATATTTTGCGTTTAGTCGGATTAAGACCAATGTATTCGGGAAAACTATTCCGGGAGCTGGGAGAAGATGTACCGGATGTAGTGCAGGAGATGGTTATGAATAATGAGATTGCATATTCCGAAGCTAGGTTTTTAGTGCCAAATAATAAACCTGTGCTATCGAAGTAATATAATTTCTCTACTAAAAGTATCTTTGTAATCATTTGACAATAGAACAATTCAACAATCTAACAATTTAATAATCTCCGTCCTCTCCCGTCATTCCCGAACCAATCGGATTTGAACTTTGAAATTATTTAGGAGTT
The DNA here is from genome assembly GCA_963790825.1 of Candidatus Levyibacteriota bacterium. Classification (GTDB taxonomy): domain Bacteria; phylum Patescibacteriota; class Microgenomatia; order Levybacterales; family UBA12049; genus CAWBPM01. The sequence goes on from CAWBPM010000002.1 coordinate 644,515, forward strand.
AGTTCGTCAGCTGACGGATTAGAATTTAGAATTTGCCTAAACTTATAGGTCTTTTTAATCTCTTGTGTATCGCTGCTGAATTTACTACAATACAAGAGTATGGTTTCCTGTGAAAGTCGGGTAGAAAAAGTAAAAGATCCTTACAAAATGAAGTCTCAAGAATTACAGGCTTTGGCTATGGATGAATCCGGAAAGTCAGATGACAACCAGAAAAAATCCAGACTTCTTCGCGTTTCTAGCTCATGGCATAGAATTACCCAGACGCTAACCGAGTCCCGTACCAAACGGCGGATTGGCGGCGGTGTTGTTTTAGCATTAAATGTTTTAGCTTTTAAACAGCCGGAATTAGCCAGCGCTATAGGTATATTTTTAGGAGGTGCTGCCGGCGCAACAATAGCCGCTGATACGGATTTTACTGAGAAAATCAACGAGCGGCAGGTCGAGAAACAGGCAGAAAAACAAATTACAGCAGTTGAACCAGATAGACCGGTTCCCCACTCCATGCTGGTGGAAATATTTGCCTTGCATCCGGATGTTATTCCAGCTTCGGAAATTAGAGACTGGAGTATTAATTCGCGTCGTGCTGAGCGTAAATATCGTAAAGACATAAGACTTACCGCTTCGGAATCAGTCTTTGATCATGCCGCACATATGACTGGAAAATTAAGGGCAAATATTGGTCAAGCGAAACAAACAGTTTTAGTTGCTCAAGTGGAGGCACAAAAACACAGATCCGATCCTGAGTTTATGAAAGCAATAGCCTTTCGTAAAATTGGCGGCGTATCGGCAGGTGTAGTTCTGGGTGGATTGGGTGGGTTCGTTTCGGTAGGAATGTTAGGACCGATTGGCGGAGCTATTGCCGGCACTGCCGATGATGCCTATTTGGTAGCAAGACTTTGCGGCGAAGATATCCGGCATTTAGTACATAAATTTATTAAGTCCGGATCGGATGATCTCCCTTCCTCTCCTATCTACATTTCACCAATTAGTCAGGAAGTAGCAATAAATTCTGTTTTTAGTGCTGCCCGCGACATTGTGATTCCAATTCGTTCTGAAACATGTCCGAGACAAACAGTTAGAAGATTATAAAAAGAAGTGTGCTATTCGCCAATGGCGAACCTCGTGAAGCGTTTAATCGTAATATTTTCACCCAGTTTCCCGATCGTGCTTTTTATTAGTTGTTCAACCGTCACTGAGCTGTCCCGGATATATTCCTGCTTAAGTAATGCTTTTACCGATTCCGGTTTCATTGCGGCAATCTGCATTCCCAGTTCCCGCGCCAGTCTTTTGAAATCATCAGTTTTCGCGACAAAATCAGTTTCGCACAAGAGTTCAACCAAAACGCCAACCCTGCCGTTATGAATATACGAATCAATGATTCCTTGCGAAGTTTCCCGATTGGCTTTTTTCTCTGCTTTTTCGACCGATCGCTTTTTCAACCAAGCTAAAGCTTTTTCGAAGTTGCCGTTTGATTCCTCCAGGGATAAACGACAATCGGCAATTGAAGCTGATGTCTCGTCGCGAAGTTTTTTCAGAATTTTTAAATCAACTTGTAGCATAGTTTCAAAGCGTATAGCTGCTAGCGGTTAACGTTTAGTATTTTTTCTAAACGCTAGTCCCTAAACCCTAGACGCTACTTTTTGTTGCTGCTTTCTTTGCTTTTTCTGTTTTGACTTTCACTGGTTTTGCAACTTTTTTTTCTTCTGCTTGCCCTGAGCGAGGTCGAAGGGTTTTCGCCTCTGGTTTTTTTACTGCCTCTTCGGCTTTTTTGGCTTCTTTGGTCTGCCCCACCTGCCCCGCGCTTTGCCCTTCCGACTTGTCCGGCGAAGCCTTGGCGGAGTTGGAAGCTTTCAGCGAAGGAGAAGAGTCTTGCTTGCCGGTCGAAGCCTTGCTTGCCGGTCGAAGCCTTGGCGGAGTCTGAGCGGAGTCTGGAGGAAGTGGGGAGCTTTGTTGAAGGGCTTTCTTCTCTGCTTCTAGGGCTGCTTTCGTTGCTTCCTCTTGTGCACTCTTTTTTCCTTCAATCCACGAATCTACGATATAACTCGTGATTAATTTGATTGAGCCAACTGCATCATCATTAGCGGGAATCGGATAATCAATAATCGTCGGATCAGAGTTAGTATCGGTAATTCCGACTGTTGGTACATGCATTTTCCTGGCTTCCCGTACAGCCAAATCCTCAAGGTGCGTATCAATAATAAAAACCGCGTCAGGTGTATGAATCATTTCCGAAATTCCTCCATAGAAACTCAGTAATTTGGTTCTCTCTTTTTCCCACAGCGATACTTCTTTTTTGGTATATTTTGCTTTTTCCTCAGGGCTTTGCAGATTTTCTTCAAGTGTTTTCAACTTTTTAAAGTTTTTTAATACTTCAGAAAAATTGGTGAGGATACCGCCAATCCAACGATTGGTAACGAAATATAAACCTGTTGCCCCTGCTTCATGTGCTCGTTTCGCTTCTTCCAAGACGATGCCTGCAGCCTGTCTCTTCGCGCCGAGCATGATCATCGTGCCATCCTTTTTAGCGATACTTCTTACGAAGTTACCCGCCTCTTCGAGTCCTTCTTTAGTTTTGGCTAAATCGATAATGTGGATATTGTCGCGAGCTTCGAAAACAAAATCGCGGGACTTAGGATTTTGGCGAGTTACTTGGTGGCCAAAATGGCACCCAGCTTCAAGAAGTTCTTCAAGTGTAATTGTACGCATAATTTTGTGTCCCTTTTCCCTTCCGTAGCTTTAGCGTAGGAGGGTTTCCGCCATCTATCTATTTATTATTCAAGGACATCTGATAGATGTGAGAATTTCTACTCAGTATTATAGTACAGGGCAAGTGGTATTGCAAGGGTAATAGTAATCGTTCCTTGTTGACATCTAAAGAAAGAAATATTTACAATAAAGATAAGTGTACAATTTTTATTGTACAAATCCTAATGAAAATAAGAATAGAGAAAAAAGCTGTAGGAAGAAAGAGAAAGATAAATAGAAAAGATTCCCGGGGTGGCATAGGCATCGGCTATCCGCTTTTAATCCTTATCGGAATAACGATTCTTGCTTTTTTCTTAAGCGGTCTAAATTATAAGCCGCCTGTCTTAAATTCGCCGAGTAACGCCGCTCCTGACAGTTATACTTGCTGCGACACCGGGGACGGAGCAAATTGCCAGCCAATAACTACCAATACTATTTCATTTCACTCGCCATCTTATCAAGAAGGAACACCTCAATTCGGAACCACTTATGAATACCAGCTACTGAAAAGTAATGTCGCAATTCTTGAGCCAAGCCATTTACAGGATTCGGGACAGATCGCCCCAGACGGTAATCATATTTTTTACAGCGATTCACAACTTACAGGTTATAACGGGAAACAATTCGGGACACCATCTGATCCTTCAAGCTGTAATACTAAGACTCACACCCAAGATGTTGTAGGCGTCTGGGATCGAGTAAATAATGGATTGAGTTGGTGTGTAGGTTTTCCTGATGATGAAATTGTCTATGTCTGCCGTACTACCCCATTAAGTGATTGTTTAAAACCCGAAGGCACCGGCGTTTTTGACGCCTACTTCCGCGTAGCAGACGGTGCCGTTCCTACTGTTATTAGTAGTTGCGTGAAACCTACCGGTACATATAATTTAACAGCCAGTCCGCAAACAATTAGCTATCAAAATTACCCGAGCCCGGGAAAAAAGAATCTGCAGCTTGAGACCTTTACCGCATCGTTATCAGCTCCACAACAGCCGTGGATGTCTCCTTTCTGTAAACCGGCGGTTTATTTGTATCCTCCGGAAAAAACAGCCGTGAATGTGCAAATCGCACCACTTGGAAAACTTATACTCACCATTCCTACCTATCCTGATTCCGGTTGGAATGTTACTGCCTATCCTGACGGAAAAATCGTCGAGGGAAATTCTACTTATGACTATCTTTTTTACGAGGCTTCCATGCCCGATAGTCTCCTGAGTAATCCTATCAATGGTTACTCTGTCGCCTATGATAAATTGTCTGACTTTTTCCAAAATACCTTACCACAGTTAGGTCTCAATCAAAAAGAACAAGTACAATTTAGTGAGTATTGGCTGAAAGCCCTGCCCTACTCTCCCTATTATTTTGTCGGTGTAGAGCCGGAATCGCTCCTCAATGCCATTTCACCGTTAACGATAACGCCTAAGCCTGATACCACTATCCGTGTTGACCTATACTTCGAACCCTTTGATCATCCGGTTAGTTCGAACCCGCCGGCAAATTTACAAATCAAAAGATCCGGTTTCACCGTCGTTGAATGGGGAGGTTTATTTAAGAAAGATGTTCAGCATCCCTTCACCTGCTTAATGTAGTAATATAAATAAATTCTTCTATTGAGTTTCCTTTGTATTTTTTCGCAGTCATTCCCGCTCCAATCAAACATTCTTCCAGGCTTAATTCGCATTCCAAACGACGATTATTTTATAACATCAACGAAATTTAACGTCTTTCATAATAACTTTCAGATCTTTACTTGTGATTTTGAATTTTAAATTTTAAATTTATTCGATAGGTCTCAAGAAAAAATGCAGAGGAAACGAAAATAATTAGGTTAATTTTTAATTTTGAATTTTAAATTCTCTTACGGTAGCGGAAATCCTGCAGTAAATGCCTTCACTTCTTTCGCAATTTTTGTTAAATTTTTATTATTGGCGATTTTTTTCCGATATTCCTTCATAAGTAGACTTCTTTTCTGTTTATCGTCTTTTGGCAGTATCATTCCTTCTACCTCCGCAATTACCAGGTCGTACCATTTGGCGATTTTTTTCATGTCTTTTTCTTTCATTCCCCTAGTCGTAATTGCCGGAGTCCCGAGTCTGATTCCCGAAGCAAAAAGCGGCGGCATATTGTCTCCCGGTACCCCGTTATAATTAAGGACAATCCCCGCTTTTTCGAGTGCTATTGCCCCGACTCTGCCGTTTACTTTTTTATTTCGAAGATCAATGAGAATAAGATGATTATCTGTTCCGCTGCTAACCAAATCAAATTTTAGCGCTGTTAATTCTAAAGCGAGTGCTTTCGCGTTTTTCACAATCTGCTTATTATATTTTCTAAAACTCGCTGAGTCCGCTTCTTTCAAAGCAACTGCGATTGCTGCTGTTTGATTATCATGTGGTCCACCCTGAAGTCCGGGAATAATCGCTGTTTCCAATTTAGCCGGTAAATCGGGCATCTTCCGAAGTCCTTTTTCAGTCACCATAATTATTGCACCCCTCGGCCCCCGAAGCGTTTTATGTGTCGTCGTCGTAATGATGTCGACAAATGGCACAGGACTGGGATGCACGCCTGCCAGAATCAAACCGGTGATATGTGAAATATCTGCCATCAGAAAACAGCCGGCTTTCTCGGCTATTTTTCCAAATTTCTCAAAATCAATAACTCTCGGATACGCGGTAAATCCGCAGATGAGAAGTTTTGGTTTTTCTGCCAGAACCTGTTTTTCAATAAGATCATAATCTAATAGATTATCTTTTCCAAGCTTATAATGTACTGCTGTAAAAAACCTGCCGGACAAACCTAACTTATGTCCATGTGTTATATGTCCCCCGCTGGCTAAATCCAATCCCATCAACTTCTCTCCATTTTGCAAGAGTGCAAAATAGACTGCAGAATTTGCCGGTGATCCGGAAAGCGGCTGGACATTGACATACGGTACGCCAAATAGTTTCTTTGCCCGTTCTTGCGTTAGAAGTTCGACGCTGTCAATAACTGCATTTCCCTGGTAGTAACGTTTATTGGGAAAACCTTCAGAATATTTATTAGTCAAAACCGAACCGAGTGCTTCCATGACAGCTTGTGAAGTGTAATTTTCCGAGGGAATCATTTCTAAGACTTCTTTTTGCCGTTTTTCTTCTTGCCGGATAAGGATGTAAATCGCGGGATCAGTCTTCTTTAAACGCTTCATTATCACATGAGCAGTATATAAATTATCATCTAAACTCGCAAGTGGGAAATTTAATCATCTATCAGTTCGATTCGCGGTCCACACTCAGATTCAAAATAAGAATCCCCATCATCGTATGAAAGCATAACAGTGTAGATATCTCTGCTTCTTTGAACTAATTTTTGACGTATTTCGGGATCTTCAACTGGTTTGTATCCGCCGGTCAAAATTAAAAACAGTTCGCTGCGTTCATATTCGCCAGGATTAAGACGCATTTTATTCCGTTCTGGAATCTGGAAACATTGATAATCCGGCTGCCACCATCTGCGAAGTGTTCGCAAAATTCTTCTCGCTTCCGGATCTTGTGTTTTGGGTATTTGCCCATGTGTTACTTCTCGTTCGTGAGGCATGGTAGAATTATTTTCCTACAGGCGCGGGGAATATTGCTACGACTGGAAGATGAAGCAACTCCGGATCTCTTTCTGCTACAATTCCTGCTACTTGCCTTGCACGTTCCAATGTCCCCCGTCTGGTTGATTCAACTTCTAAAGGTTTAATAGTACCCAAATTTTTACTGAAAGGAGAACGTGATACTGGGTCTCCGATGTACCGCGTTACAGAATATTCACGTTCTCCGTCATATGTTGCATCAACTTCGAAATGGCTTGAGTTTCTGAGTCTTTCAGCTTCTTCCGCAGATAATTGTCTCTCAACTTCGCCGGTTTTTAAACTAACTTTCTCCACAGAGCCGACATCTCTCCCCATTTTGTTATAATGACTGATGTAATATTCTGTATCTTTACGTACCATATATTTTTTCTCGAATTGTCTTATTGTCTTTGCTTAGAGTTTGCTGAATTTGACGCTGAGTTCTGCTGCCAAGCCTTTAGGTTCTTCATAAAAACTGCCAAGTTCCTTTACTACAGGAGGTGTATCTACCAAGGAGATTCCTGTTATATGGTTATTTTCAAAAGTCACGGCCGTACTTTCTACTACTACATGTCTACCGGAAAAATTTTTAATGCGAACATAATTAGCTGAAAAAACTTCTGTCAGGTCAGGATTAACATTTACCTGCAGAGAAGAATCTTCACGTACGTTACCCACTTCGTGATATCCTTCATGAAATCTTGTTAACATATAATCACCGATTTCAACTCCATCATTATCCGACCAATAACTACCATCCTGATCTCCACCCGACCCGAACACAACTTTCCCTTCCCATTTTCCTCCTCTTTGTTCCTGCATTCTTTTCATTTCAGCGACTTCTTCTCGGCAGATTTCTAAAAGCATAGCGCTCGCTTTACTGCTTCCTGAATCAACCTCCTGCTCACTGACACCTCGTTTTGCCAAATCTTTTACTCTACGCAGTACGCCCAATGTAGTATCTGGATAATATTCTTTCTCAACTTTTTGAGGAGTTTCGCTGGGCTGTGGCTGAGGGGTCGGTAAAACTTCTTGTTGCTTTGGTTTTCTAAGTCTTTCTAATATTGACATATAAATCCAATAATAGTCGCGATTTTATTCGTAAGCTATTGTTTTGTCAAGCGGTAAAAAATCCTCATTCGCTTTTTTCTCTTCCAGTTGGAGTATTCTCATTTGCGGCTGTTGTTTCATGAGCGTTTCAAGTGTAGTCATTTATGAGATCAACACAAGATCGAGTCGAGGACTGGATTTTACCAAGCTTGCCAAAATTTGGATTTTTAAGTAAATAAGCGTTTACGACTGATATAATAAGTACTATGCGAGGTAATCTGAAAGCATTCGAAATAAAGGTAAATGGAAAGATCTTGGATTATCGTCTGGGAGAAAATTTAGATTTGGAAGCAGTTAAAGCATTCTTCGCAAAAAAATACACAGTAAAAAAATTGTGGTATGGAGGAAGACACGTCCTGGGTATTCTTGTTAAAGACGATAAAGAATTATTTTTAAAACTTGCTACCAGCGAAGGAATTGGTGAAATAACCAAGGTTGAATATAAATGGAACGAAGAGTTTAATAACCTTCTTCCGCGCCGGACGACAGATTTTTATGTTCCGCAAAATCAGGACAGCGGTATGTACAATGATAATTTATTTTTCCTAATCACCGATATTTTGCAGGGAGAAATGCTTGCCAATAGACCTGAAAAAACAACTGCGTCCCGAGTGCTTCAAAAATATCTGCCCCGGGTAATTGATTTCTCAGAGGCAATTCAAAATTTGAAGATAAATAAATTGTCCGGAAGAGAGGATTCTCCTTTTCATGACTTGTTCCTTACGAAAACTAAGTCTTGGTTTGAGTCTATCCCACAAGAAATTACCGCCAGACATAATCTCGATAAATTGCTGGAGATTATAGAAGGCGGGACTCTGCTGCTTGAAAAACGACCCCGACACGGAGATTTTACCCCCTGGCATCTGATAAAACTCGACTCAGGAAAACTTGGTCTCATAGATGGAGAGCACGCACTTGCAAATGGCGTTGAATATTATGACATCGGTTATTTCAGCCAAAGAGTATTTTGCGTACTGGAAAATCCCGGTCTTGCACAAAGCATCCTGAACCTCTTACTACAAAGAAAATACGATATGGATAAAATAAGAATTATCCTCCTAGCCCGGGTAATTGGCGGATTCCTCGACGAATCCCTAAAAGACCGGCCAAACTATCTGCTGCATGATAGTTTTAAAAATTGGACAATCAATCTAAGATAATCATTGATTTTACGCTCATTCTACCTATAATAGAATATACCTATGGAACAGAAAATTCCCAAAAATCCAATTTCCTTTGGACTATTTATCACGAAGACCTATAAAAAATGGGCAGTCTATTCGTTCTTTTTCGTCTTTCTGGCAACGACTCTTGGGCAGCTGAATGTCGTTGTACTGCAAAAACTGACCAATGCGCTTATCGCTCGCCCGCTTAATATAGATACTGTCTGGTTATGGGTACTTATTCTCCCGGTGAATTTTTTTATTGCTGAAAATCTTTGGCGGGCAAGCGGATTTAGTGGTCTGAGATGGATCATGAATACCCGTTCTGCTATCTACCAAACACTCTATGAATATGTAAGTTTGCATAGTAAGGATTACTTTAGTGACCGGTTTGCCGGTTCCCTCACTAATAAAATCTCCAATGCTGTCGATGGCATTGATTCGCTTTTCTCGCAATTTTTGTGGGAATTTTTTCCACTCATCCTGGGACTTATCCTCTACATAATTATTGCTTGGATCAGCAGTAGTTTGCTTGGACTCATCCTACTCCTCTGGTCCATACTTTTTATTTTGGTCAACATGTGGTTTGCCGGAAAATTACAGCCTCGCTCGATACGAGCTGCAGATGCCTTGTCTACTTTAAAAGGCAGAGTTGTCGATTCCTTAAACAATATCTCACTTGTCCATGAGTATGCCAACGTCTCAGGTGAGAGAGAGTACATCAGAAAATATGTTACTCACTCCCAGGATACCGGCAGTGCTGCCTGGCGAATGAGCGAATGGCTTCTTTTTACCAACGGCATTCTGCTTTTTATTTTTATGTTTTTGATGCTTGATACATCAATGTACCTTTTTGAAAATAAATTGCTCACGGTTGGCGTCATTGTCATGATAATTACCATGGTCGGAAATCTTGCGAATCAATTGCTTTTTCTCGGCCAGGGCATGCGAAATGCAGTAAAATATTACGGCCAAGTGGCAGAAGGTCTAGAGGAGATACTGAAGAAACATCTGATCGTCGACTCTCCCGATGCCTTAGATATCACATTGACCCGGGGCAATATCATTTTTACCTCAGTAGATTTTGAGTATGAAAGCTCCGGCGTCTTTAAAAACTTTTCACTCTCAATTCCTGCCGGGCAAAAAATCGGCTTAGTCGGTAAAAGCGGAGCCGGGAAAACCACATTCGTTTCCCTTCTTCTCAGACATTTCGATGTCAGGTCTGGTGAAATTACAATTGATGGACACAACATTCAGGCAATTACGCTTGAAAGTCTGCGCCGTGGGGTTGCCTTCGTCCCCCAGGACACCAGCCTTTTCCATAGAAGTATCCGCGAGAATATTAGCTACGGCAGTCCTGATGCGACCCCTGAACAAATAAAAAAAGCGGCAATCCAAGCCCAGGCAGATGGATTTATTGAAAATCTTCCCGACAAATATGAATCCCTTGTCGGCGAACGCGGAGTAAAACTCTCAGGCGGTCAGCGTCAGCGTATCGCAATTGCCCGGGCATTTCTGAAAAATGCGCCGATTTTGGTTCTTGACGAAGCAACCAGCAGTCTCGATACTGAAAGCGAACAAGCCATCCAGGAATCGCTCGAGACACTTATGCAGGGACGTACTGTCATTGCCATTGCCCATCGTCTCTCAACCCTTAAAAAAATGAACCGGATTGTTGTCATTGAATTAGGCAGAATTGTAGAAGACGGCGATCCGCAAAATTTGTTGCAAAAGCCGGATAGTGTCTTTAAGAAAATGTGGAACAACCAAGTCCGCGGCTTCCTCGTAGACGAGTAATCTTTATTATAAAATCTAACCTACTTAGATAAAATCTGCTCGGAGAGTTTTAATATTTTAATTAACCTCTTAACATCCGAGATCTGGTGTGCCGGAAAATTGGCGATCCGGATATGCTCATCTTTATACTTTCCGTATCCTGAGCCGACAATCATTCCATGCTTTGCCAATAATTTCAGCACTTCTTTACTCTTCCCTTTCACATCAATAACAATCGTCGTTTTCGATCTGAACCTTTTATCTTTCACCAGAGGCGTAAATTCTTTCTGCCGGTCAAAAAAATCATAAATTAATGCCGCTTTTTCTTCTGTTTCTTGACGAATTTTATCAATTCCGTATGCTTGCATATCCGCTATTACTTTTCCCAAAAGATAAATAGCAAAAACATTGGGAGTCTCGGGTGTTTGGAATAGATTTTCTTCTTGCAAAAGATTTAAGAAACTATGATAGCTGCCGATACTTTTCCCCTTACTTACAATATTTTTTGCTTTCTCAATTGCCCGGTCATTAACTACCAGAACCGCCAGTCCTGCCGGCAAACCAAATCCTTTCTGGACTGAGAAAAATCCGACGTCAATTTGGGAAAAATCCATTTCCTGCGCCGGAACTGACGAAACCATATCCACCGCAATGAGTCCGTCCGGATGCCGTTCGCGCAAGCAATAAATTTCGTTATTGGAAATTGCCACGCCGCTTGAGGTTTCATTATGAGTAACCGCAATCAGTTCCGAAGTTTTAGGAATTTTTAATTCTGCAATTTCACAACCGTATCCATGAACAGCTTCTACTTTTACCGCATTTTTTTTATAGTCCACTGCTGTTTGATAAAACTTGCTGCCGAAAATTCCGTGCACAATATGGAAACTGGTTTTATCAACACAATTTTGAATTACCCGCTCCATATTTTCCTGAGAAGAACCGGTAAAGAAAATATGATAAGTCTTAGGAATATCCAGAAGTTTCCTTAGATTTTCAGCTGTGGTACGGTAAATGTCGCGAAACTTTTCGCTCCGGTGAGAAAGCGACGGAATATCTTCTTTTAACCCTTCCAGAATATGTTTCTCAACTGTCGGATAAAGTTGAGACGGCCCAACGGTGAAATAAATATTTTTCATAAATATGTTGGTCCTGCTATTATATTAAATTTTTGCCCAACGGTAAATCACGTTGTAGTTACATCAGCACATGATTTTCCTTTACGTTTTAACAATTTAAGAATTCAACTATCCGCATAATACTTAATACCAATTTCAATTCGCAATTTGATAACTAGCAATTTTCAATTTACTAGTCCCTATACCCTAGTACAGTACTCTCAATCTAATCGTTCCCGAAACTCTGTGCAAATTTTCCATCACTTGTTTATCATATACTCTATCCACATCGGTTATGGCGTAACCGACTGTTTCATTGGTTTTCAAGTGCTGGCTCAAAATATTAATTTTCTGCTCTGCAAATACCGTATTTATCTTCGCCAAAACACCAGGAACATTACGATGGATATGAAGTAAACGATGCGCATGGCGTAGAGGTGAAACATGGATTTGCGGCATAGTAACCGACAATGTCGTATCACCGGCGTTAATGTATTCCAGCAGTCGATGTGAAACAAAAGTTCCAATATTTTCCTGTGCTTCCTTAGTACTGCCACCAACGTGAGGAGTCAGGATGACATTCGGAAGTCCTTGCAAAGGAGAAACAAAAGGTTCCGATTTCCCTTTCGGCTCCAGAGGAAATACATCAATTGCCGCTCCCCCGACTTTTCCTGACCTCAGAGCAGCAACCAGCGCATTAATTTCCACCACAAATCCCCGGCTGAGATTTAAAAATAACACGCCGCCTTGCATTTGTTTAAACTCTTTTTCACCAATCAGGTTTCTGTTTTTCGGGTCGCCGTCAACATGAATCGTCACAATATCCGAATGTTTCAAAACTTCTGCCATTGACGAACAGGCTATAGCATTCCCCAAAGCCAGCTTTTCCGACGTGTTATAAAACAATACTTTCATACCTAACGATTCGGCGAGAACTGATAGTTGCGAGCCGATATTTCCATAGCCGATAATCCCCAAGGTCTTGCCTCTGACTTCCATACTCCCCAGTTCTGATTTATCCCAGATACCCAGGTGTAAATTCGCACTTTTTGGGAACGTTCCCCGAGCGAGCGCAATAATCTCACCTATTGTCAACTCAACAACACTTCTGGTATTACTAAACGGCGCATTAAAAACTGCAATTCCTCTCTCCGCTGTAGAGGATAAATCAATCTGATCGGTGCCGATACAAAATGCGCCAATTGCCATGAGATGTTTCGCCTTTTCAAGCAGGTTCTTTGTAATTTTGCTTCGTGAGCGGATCCCGAGAATTGACACATCTGAAATTTTCTCTGCTAATTCTGTCTCGGTTAAACTTCGTTCAAAGAATTCCACAGCAAAACCTTCTCTTTCAAAAGCAGTGATTGCTTTTTGGTTCACTTTTTCTAGTAACAATACCAGCATCCGGTTTTTCGGATATGATAATGCTTGAGGCAGATGATAAATATATAAAAATTCGTCAAAATTCGGAATCGCATAATCTGCTTTGATAGTCACTGCTTCGCGAAAAACGTTTTCAGTAAAAGCGATAAATTTCGCTTGAGGCAACTTTTTTTTTATTTCATAATCTGTATACCCATCACCGATAATAAATATATCTCCCTTTAACCCTAACGACTTGACCGCTTTCACTTTCCCGCCTTTTTGGCTGAGTGGATTTTTCTTATCTATTCCCAGTGCGTTCCCTTTTTTGTCAAACAAAAATTGGTTCGCAAGGACGTGTTCTTTGGGTATCCCGAATTCCGAAACAATCGGTAAAATAAACTCCCTAAATCCCCCGGAGATCAGGTAAATCTGTTTTTTATACGCTTTGAAAAACTGCTTATTCCGCGCAATCGATGGCGTTACTTTTTTCTTAAGTCGCTTGGCAACAATTGCCAAATCTGCTTGTGTAATTGGTAATAGTTTCAGGCGTTTTTTCAAACTTTCCGCAAAAGATATTTTTCCTTCCATCCCTAAATCGGTAATCTCTTTAATTTTTTCAAGAATTTTTTCCCGATTGGGGTTCTTTTGCAAAACCACAGCAGCCAATTCTTCGAGACCCTCACATTGAATAAATGTGCTGTCAAAATCGATAATAAAGTAACTGTTCTGTTGTGTTTCTGCCTGCATGTTTCAGAGCATTATAGCAGGAGAAAGAAAAAGTAAAAAGCAATACTTTAAAGACAATCATTCATTATTGTAACGTATAAAACTGTCTGTCATTCTGGAGTGGATGCAATCCATAATAGAATCCCTTACAAATAATATGTCATCGCGAGCCACGTTCAGTTTACATGAACGTGGCGTGGCGATCTTCTGCCTAGATTGCTTCTTCTTCGGTAAGTTATAACACTGAGCGAAGCCGAGGTGCTCAGTGTCATGACCTGCCGAATCACGACGTGGGACTTTTTACGATAACAACATTTACTGTAAGATTCCGTTGTTTGTCATTACTTGGTATATTTGCTTGGTCGAATCTGCCGGAAAAATTTGGAACGAACGTTGAATGTCTAAAAGCGCGCTGTTTTTATCGCCTAACTCGTACCGGGCAATTCCTCGCTCTATTAAAATTTTTGGGTCATCAGGGTTTTCTTTCAAAGTGCTATTCGTAAAACTCAGCGCTTTTTTATAATCATGCGCTAATAAATATACTCTCCCCAAATTTTCCGAAGCATCGATAAGATTCCCTTTATTTACAACGTAGAGATAATATTTTTCTGCTTGTGTATAATCTTTTTTCTTTTCGTAATATATGCCGATATTATCCCAAGCCGTCCACCAATTCGGATTAAATTGTATTGCTTTTTTAAAATGCGCCAGCGCTTGGTCACTATTTCTTGCAAATAATTCACTCCCCAGATTATTTTCGAGTATAAAATTTCCCCCGGTAAATTGTATATCATGCGAGTATAAAGTAAAAGCATCCGCATAATCTGCATTTCTTATCATAGTCTGAATACCAAGAGTCAAAAACACGACAGTAAAGAGAGCCAGTAAGACCGCTTCATGCCGTTTAATGAATGTTTTGTACTTTTCCCCGACTACGCCAATCATTCCCAGCATGCCGATAAAGGAAAAGCTAAACCATCGTTCTGCAACAGTTTGATCGAGAGGAAAAATTTGTATATGAAATAAGATTCCCATAAAGTACCAGACCGCAAAAAAGAGAAACAGATTTTTGAAATGATTCTTGGCTTTTACTAAAACAATGTAGATAAATACTACGATACAAACAAAAACAATATCCAGAATAAGCGGCAGATAAAAATCCTGTATATTTGGAGATTTAATAATCCACTCAGGAGCAAGATACGTAGCATGGGGTAAAAAAAATGAAGAAATGTAATACCAGCCTATTTTAGGCATGGAGATTACACGTATACTAAGCGGTATACTTTGCATAAGAGATTGGGCTATATAGGTTGCGTGTTGTGTACTTGCGGATATCCGCATAAAAACATAAACAATTACTGCTCCTGAAACAAATGCAAGATTTATCAGTCTTTCTTTTATTCGTTTACTGATAAAAAGATACGAATAAAATAATGTCACGAAGATGAAAAGCGCGCCTGTTTCTTTTGACATAAGAGAAAGGGTAAACAGTAAAGCGGCCAGTAGTTTTTTTCTATAACCTGCCGGCTTTTGTGTAAATAAAAGAAGTCCGCTGATACCAAAGAAAAAATATAAAACATCTTGTGCCACTGCAATATACACGGTTGCCTCTTGATTCATTAGATGTACAAGAAATATAAGCGAGGACAATAACGATATTTTTTTAGCAAAAAATCTCGATAATAAGAGAAATATTAAATAGCCGTTACAAACCTGAAGAGTGATCATGGGAAATCTGAAGAATAATGGCGTGATGCCAAAAATAGATTTAATAATTGAAAAATAAAAAAAAGGGAAGGGTCTGTAATATTGACCTAAAAAAGTATGGCTATGGGTGAGATCTACCTGTGACTGAAAAAATGTAATAAAAGAATGCGGGAATAAGGGAATTATTTGCAGGTTGTAAATTTCCGAATCGTCTCCGACAAGTCCGTTAAAAAAAGCGTTCGCGTAAACGATGATCCCAACTATAAAAAGAATGAGAAAAGCCGTACGGTTTGTAATCTTTAACCATTTCATTTAGTCTACTATAGCAAAAAATATAGAGAAGGATACAATTAACAAGCTGAAAATACTAGGTTGTAAGCTACTCTTTGGATTTTATAAGGAAACTTTTATGGCTTGACACTGCGTCTCTTTTAGTTATATTATCATGTTCATATGACCACCACTGATGTAACACAAATCTCAGAGTTACTTGACCAAAAACTTGAACCTATACATCAAGAATTAAAACAACATAGAAAAATGCTTAAATCGCTTAAGAAAGACCAGGATACAATGTTAGATATGCTTGATAAAGAACAAATGGATCAAAGAAGAAGATTGAAACGAGTTGAAGAACATCTCGCTATTACTCCATCTTAACTCTCCTCTCCGATAAGTTAAAATTGGCTCTTGTGACTATGTCGGAACTTTTTATAGTCACAGATTGTTATTCGTTTAAATGAAATGTTTTAATTATTTTAGCTGGGGTCAGGCCGTCCCCTTTGATAAGAGAAATATTGTCGAAATTAGAGGTTATATGGATATTCATTCTTTCTGCTTCTCCGTAACCTTTTTCAAATAATTCTTTGTTAAAAACATTATTCTCTTTTCCAAAATAGCCAAGCGTTATATGAGGGCTAAATGGAATATCAGTTTGGAGATACGGAGCTAATATTCCAGAATACAATTTCTCATGCAGATTAACTATTTCTTCATCCCCTTCTTTAACTTGAAGAAAAAGATAGTCGTCAAAAGATTTTATTAAACCGCTTAAAACAATTGGGAAAGGTTTTACTTCTTTGCTAATCCTTTCAACATGCTCAGCAAGTTGGTTTTCAGAGATATCTGATACAGGAAAAACTATTGTTATATGCGGAGGAATTATCTTCCAACCAGGATCATATTTTCTCCTAAACTTATCAATCGCATTTGAATTTATTTTTGGAAAATATACTACAGCGAGTTGTTGCACTCATACAGTATAGCAAAAGTTCAAATCTGAGTTGGAGCTTTTACTGGCAAGCCTGGGTTCGAACAAAGCAGGAGGCCACTATCTTTCCGAATCCAAAAACGTACACTTGTACCCATTTGATTCGCCCTTTTCTTCAGCTACTACTTTTTAAAATATGTTATGCTATAGAGAGTTACCCTATGAAATATATTGTCTTTACTTTTGACGGATCAGGCACTCCTGTTGCTCAGCATCTGCAGATGGAAGGCCAGGATGTAGTACTGGCTCTAGTCCAGAGTATGAGTAGCCTAGCCGCTCCGGGTGATGATATCTATATGGAGGGACGAAAAGATAAGGAGGGTCGTCTTTCTGTGTTTGACGGTATTGTGAAGAAAAAATCAGCAGAAGAACTTCTGAAAGAAATGAAAACATATAAGAATCCTCAGGATTATTTCGTATTTTTTGACACGAATGGATTATATGCACTTGCGGAACAAATCAAAGACTTAGGTTTCCATGGTAATTTCCCAACTCACGAGGACTATTTATATGAAATGGATCGAGATAAAGCCAAAGAATTTGTCAAAAAATACTACTCCAAATTACATATTGCCCGGAAGAAAGAATTCGCCAAAGTCGCTGACGCGAAAAAATTCTTAGCGAATACCGATGAGGTCTGGGTGTTAAAAGCGAACAGTGAGTCGTTAACTGCTTTTGTGCCCAGTGTTGATGATCCGATTCTAGCCTCCCATGCGGTAATTGAAGTTTTAGATAAAGACGCAGCTTCTTATGAGTCTGAAGGATTCATCCTGGAAGTACTTATCCCCTCTGTTATGGAAGTTACTCCCGAAAAAATATATTATGACGGTGAACCGGTCGCTACATGTATAGATATTGAGAACAAACCAATTGGCAGTGGAAATATTTCTGTTCAAACCGGCTGTGCTGCGGATCTTGTTTTCCCTATTGCTATGGAAGAGAGGATTAATCAGATTGCCTTTCCGCCGATTGTTGATGAACTGGCTAAAAAGCATAAAGGGTTATTTTACTGGGATGCGTCAATTTTAATTAATAAAAGAGACGGAAAAATGTATTTTGGCGAATTCTGCCCTAACAGACCGGGGTACAATGCTATCTTTACTGAATTTGCCCAGTGCGGTAGTGTGCATGAATATTTCGAAAATATAGTCCAGAAAAAAAATCCATTTACTTTAGGGACTGTCGCGTCCTCTATTAAAATATTTAATTTACACAGGGATAATGATACCCAACAAATACTCGGCGGACTAACAGTCGATTTCGCGCCGGAGGTTGAAAAGGATATTTGGTTATGGGATGCAAAGAAAAAAGGAAAAAAACTTGTCAATACCGGTTATGGCGATATTATCGCTGTTATTACCGGATCTGGAACATCTGTTGAAGAAGCAGTCAATAGAATGTATCGAAATTTAGAAAAATTTTCTTTCCTCGACGCGTATTATCGTCCGAAAGCGGATTTTCTGTCGCTTGGATATTCGACTTCTATTCTCAATCGCCTCAATTACGGTATGGATCGGGGATTATATCAAATACCATTTAATGTAAAAGTTGGAGATATCCTGTAAAATTCTTAACCGTTTATCTTACTTTCCAACGTTTTGTTTGTTTTTTAACTTCTTTATTTTTTTTAGAATTTACTTTTACTTTTGCACTATAGATAGCTTTTTGACACTCTTTCCAATCCATTCCCATATTCTCAATAAAGTGTTTCTCTATTGTATTGGCCATGCGATGATATTTACGATACAGCTTATATTCCTTCTTGTGTTTTTCTGAAGCTTCATAATCAGTATCAAACGCGTCAATCATCTCTACCGGAATCCCGGCCGATCTGATTAAGCTGTACTCAATAAATTCATGCAGCATAATACCATTGTTGATAATGGGATTTTCCATATCGTAAGAGATAATTGTTGTGTCAAAGTAGTCTCCCACGTCATCATAACGCATCGACTTAAATATTTTAAACTTAAGCTTAGAGTAATCTATCAGTTTGTCCAGAATTTTCTGTTTCATAGACAGTAATTATAGCGCAATAACAGCCTTTAGTAAAGTACGGAAACCTGAGGCTAAAAAGGAGAACAAGGTATTAATTTGAACATAAACTATACTCACATCTCGACGACACCTATCATTCTGTAAGCTTATAGTTTAGGAAATTTTTATAAGAATATTTTATTTTCTCAGGTCTAAAAACGTATACTTGTACCCGTTTGATTCGCCCTTTTCTTCATACGCGATTTTTGTAAATATCTTTTTATATTCCGGGAAAAAGGCGTCGCCATTGATCGTCGTATGGACAATCGTTAAATAGAGTTTATCGGCAAACGTAATTGCCTGCTTAAAAATCTGTCCGCCGCCGATGATGAAAATCTCCTGTTTTTCATAATGCCAGGCGATTTCAATTGCCTGTTCTAAAGAATTTGCCGTTGTCGTATCCGCGTTTCCGACAAATAACCCAGATGTGTGCGTAATAATAATATTTGTTCGCCTTGGGAGAGCTTTTCCGATCGATTCATACGTTTTCCGTCCCATGATAACGACATGGCCGGAAGTAAGTTTTTTAAAACGTTTCAAATCCTCAGGAATATGCCAGGGAAGTTTATTCTCTTTCCCTATCACCCGGTTTTCAGAAAGTGCTGCAATAAGACTAATTTTCGGCGTATTCATTTTTATATATTGCTTAATTTTGCGTTTGCTTAGTGTTTTTTCGCAATGACGAATGTTACACCCTGCCTGCTAGATAACAAATAAAGGTACGAGTTATATAGGCACCCAGTTTTTTATTTGTTCTCAAGAACCGGTCATAAGAAAAAATACTGAGCAAACGTATCTAGTTTTGTTCTTACCCTTGTATTTTAACACAGAATATTGTACTATTCTTCCGAGGTATTTACTACATTTAATATAGAATCGTTTAATTCTTCATCTCAATTTTCTAACCCCGATTTAATCGGGACTCATTCTAAACAAAACGCACCACCGCCATTGCGCGTTTTGATCGTGGATAACTATTCAGAACAGCTTGATCACCTGCATCAATTATTAGCAGGACACAGCCTGGAAGTGGTCACGGCAGCCCACGTCTCTTCCGAGAAAGCTTCAGAAAAAGATCTTATCATACTTTCAGGCGGAGGAAAATATTCCGTTGCGAAATATGCTAATACAGTTTACCGAAAAGAAATCGATTTAGTCAAAAACGAAACAGTCGATGTCCCGATTCTAGGAATTTGCCTGGGTCTGCAAATAATTGCCTATGCATATGGATCATTACTCATACCGCTTCCTAAGAAACGAAAAGAGACTATTACTATAACTATGGAACAAAATGAACCGATTAGCGGTAATCGAACAGAAGCTAAAGTTTATGAATGTCATCGCTGGGCCGTAGGTCTAACTGGAAATGAATTAGAGATACTTGCCACTTCCGAAGACGGAGTGGAAATTGTCAGACATAGCCAAAGATTGACGTATGGTGTACAATTCCATCCAGAAACCACTGCGAAGAGTGCAGATGGCAAAATAATTTTTGACAACTTTTTACAGATGATTCCGAGAAGAGCTATATAATAATTAAAAGAGGGTAAGCGAGGAATGAATTTACTTAATAAAAGAGCGCGAAGTGTTTCATTTTCGCAGAATGTAAGCGAACTGCGTATTCAAGAAAATGGAATACTTCGTGATATTTTAATTTATTGTTCCAAGCGAATTTTCAAACTCTAAATTATATGCAAGTTACACCGTATAAAACGAAAAAAGTTCGGGTCGGAGACGATTTATACCAGATTCTGGATCGTTATTTGCCAGATCTTCACGAAAAAGACGTCGTCGTCATTACTTCCAAAATCGTGGCTATTTGCCAAGGACGAGTGGTGAAAAATGATGGTAGTATCAATAAGCTTGACCTCATGAGAAAAGAAGCTCAATTGTATTTACCTGAACGACATATTCGTCATGGTATCCATCTGACTATTACTCACGATTTATTTATCGCCAGCGCCGGCATTGACGAATCCAACGGCAACGGCTACTTTATTCTCTGGCCGAAAGATATTGAAAAAACAGTGAACGAGATTTGGCGTTATCTACGCCGTAAACATGAGTTAAGACACTTAGGTGTAATCATCACCGACAGTCATTTATCACCACTTCGAAGAGGAATTACCGGACTCGGAATTGGCTGGTGTGGATTTCAAGCATTGACCGACTATATCGGTAAACCCGATATTTTCGGCAGACTGTTAAAATTTACCATGACCAACCTACTCGATGGATTGGCTGCTTCAGCAGTTTTGCTGATGGGAGAAGGATTTGAGCAAACACCTTTATCGGTTATTTCAGGTACGCCGTTTCTTCAGTTTCAAAATCGCGTCCCGACGAAGAAAGAATTGGCTTTTATGAAAATAGCAATAGCAGATGATGTTTTCGGCGGATTAATCGACAGTGTTCGGTGGTCCAAAGGCGGTCAGTACGAAAAATAACACCTATAAATCCCCTAAAAGTTTTGTAATATCTTCAATCATATTATTCGTATCCGTATACATCAAAAACTTTTTGCTGATAATGCTTAATGATCCTGATATTTCTACACCTTTTTTATAGATACAAACGATTGGAATCTGTAACAAATCCGCCCAGCCGAGCTCTATTCCCTGTCCGGTCGCAGGATATGACACTTCTGCAATTACCAAATCACAGGTTTTAGATTCAAAAAGTTCTTTTGTATCAAACGGCGTATCGTTCTCGTCATAAGGAAAAATAAATTCATGTTGCTTAGCAAGTTCTGAATTCTTCAGCGGTTCATAGAGTTCTTTTTTATAATCAAAATTTCTCGAATGGCTAATGTAGATTTTCATATAGATAAATACTCCTTCATCTTTTTTTCAAATTCCGAAATGTTCGTAAATAACTCTGCGTGTAAACCTGCTTTTTTTGCACCCGTTATATTCTCCTCATCGTCATCCCAAAAGAGAACTTGGTTGGGCTGTAACTTTTGCTCTTTCAAAATATGCTGAAAAAACTCCACGTCCGGTTTCATTTGACCGATATGAGCCGATGCATACACTTTATCGAACAGATCGTTAAGCTTTAACTCTTTTATTAAATATTCCACGCGGTATTTCTCATTATTTGTTGCCAAAAAAACTTTTATACCTTTCTTTCTAAGCTGCCTTGCATACTGGAACATTTTTTCATCCATCTGTTTTTCTCCCTCAAACCAAAAGTCCAACAATTCATCCACAGTTCCTTTCCATTCCCACTCTTTCACTACTTTTTTAAGCTCTTCTTTCAGGTCAGCACGTCCTATGAGACATTCCTGAAAAATTCCCTTCATAAAAGCAGTTACTGTTTTAAGAGGAAGTCCCGATCGTTCGCTGAAATATTTTTCTCTGTGGATTAAAACCCCATCTGCATCGAAAATAATTGCGGTAATCATTTACTATGTATTATAGTATATTGCGAGTAGCTTAAGATTGTTGGTCATGTCTCTTTTCCCAACTGGCTTTTCCTACCTCTTTTTTATGGGAATGGAAATATGCGTTATAATCTTCCGACCCTGCAATAGCACCTGCTAATTCACCTGCTTGGTCCACAGCAGAAAGAAATAGTTCGATTTCTCCTTCTGTCTCAAAGTATTGCCTGTTCTGTCTTACAAAAGTAACATTATCCCACGTTCTTTCAGGCCTTTCTCCGGACTCCAAACAGACACGTCTGATTGTCCGGGGTTCATCGTCTTCATTTTGTAAAGTTATTTGAACAGCACTATAAAATCCATCCGGATTTCGCCAGTAACCCACAGTTTCCACTCTCGTATCATCGTCAATTCTGTCCCGTCTTACTTCTACATCTCCGCTTGGAGTCTCAAGTACTTGTACTAAACTTGGAAATTTTTCTCTCAATTCTCCAAGCCGTATCGGAACTGCCGGCTCTACTCCACCTGTTGACCATTCATCCCAATTAAGCCCTGCGTGCGGAGTGCCATTTGCTCTTTTTGCGTGATCTACAATTTTTTCTGCGACACCAATTACTTTTCTTTCTGTAACGAATGCACATCTGCGGCCTTTCTCAGCATCGGCACTTAGTTTTGCTAAAAATTCGGATTGTGCTTCTGATGGTTGTTCTATCATATTTTTTTTGCTTCAACAAGCACCATATATTATAGCAGGCCTTGTCAAGACCTTGATTGGGCTGGGGTGATAAGTACCAGTTGAGGAGTTAATGTAGAAGCATACTCCAATGGTGTTTTGTAGTCAAGGGCTTGATGAGGGCGAATGCTGTTGTATTTGACTAACCATTCTGTTAAATCAACATTCGCTTCCGCTATGTCATCAAGCCCTACCTCTGAAAAATCGAGCCATTCTCTCTGCACTGTATGATTAAATTTTTCAAGACACGGGTTGTCTTTTGGGGTATGTGGACGAGAAAATATTTGTTGTATTGATAATTGTTCACAGGTATCTGAAAAGTGTTTCGCAAATTCTGATCCATTGTCTGAGTGTATGACTGACAATTTGTTCTCACTGAGGTATCGTAACCTCCTGAGAAAATCTGCGCCATTTTGTGATGAAGCTGTTGGATACACTCTTGCAAACCCAAGTTTTGTTTTATCATCCAAAGCGGTAAATATTACTCTCCTTTGTCCATACCACCAGATAAGGATACTGTCGGTATGCCACAGTCTTCCCGGTTCCTTCATTGTGTGGATACGAATCCGTGGCTGTTTTGTCTTTCCTACCGTGTAGACTCGCTTCTTTTTCTTCTCTTGAAATAACTTGTGCTTTCGTATGACTCGTTCTATCTTCCAGGTTGTTATCTTCTGGTTATACCTGTTCTGATAAAGTACTTTCAGTTTTTGTTTACCTAGTTCCATGTTTTCTTTTCGAAGGATAATAATTTGTTTTTCTTCTTTTGCCGTTACCATCCATTCCCGTACCCTCTTGGGTCGCTTTGATTTCTCCTCTAAACAATATGCATTACTCCTGTCAAACCGTTGTACCCACCGCCTGAGACATTTGCGTGAAATCCCAAAATGGAAAGCTGTTGTTGTTATATTCTCTTTCCCAACAGTATAATAGAATGCAATCCACTCCAATCGTAATCTCCCGTCGGAGGATATTCCTTCTTGTTTTGCCTGATAGCGATAGTAATCCCAGAAGTTCTCTTTTCCTTTTTGTATATCCCTCCATGTTTGGTACGTCCACGGATGGGCTGATACTGGCTTATGTGCTTTCGTTTTCATAGTCACCTCCTCAGACGTTATTCTACGCCTAAAGTGGTACCTATGTATCTCAGCCTACTCAGACAATCTAAATTAATTAATTTTCTATCAGTGAAATTATAGGAGAAAGTGTTATACTGCTGCTACGTTTTTTCCTTCGTAGAATCCGCCGGCAACAGTCAGTTCCGCTTTAATCAGAGGATGTGGGTCATAATTTTCCAGCAGTACATGTTCGGGTTTAATATCAGCCAAAGTTTTAACACTCGGATCGATAGTAATTGTCGGGAAAGGTTTCGGTTCACGTTTCAATTGTTCTTTTACTTGCTCAATATGATTCTCATAAATATGCACATCACCATACGAATGAATAAACTCGCCCGGTTCAAGATTTAATATTTTGGCCAGAATTACTGTCAAAAGTGCATAAGAAGCAATATTAAACGGAACACCTAAAAACAAATCGCAGCTTCTTTGATACAAAATCAGAGACAATTTTCCGTCCCGATTACTTACCTGATACATATTGTGGCAAATCGGAAAACGGGATGCATTTTCAGAATCAGCCATCGTATAGAGATATTCCGGATTCCATGAATTGACAATAGCGTTATGAGCATTCGGATCCGCTTTCAACTCGTCTATTACCCATTGCAGCTGGTCGATGGTCCGGCCGGTCTTAGTCGGCCAGCGCCGCCACATTTCGCCGTAGATACGCGGTAATTCTCCCCATTTGTTGGCAAATTTATCATCGGTTGCGATTTTTTCGATGAATTCTTCTTTCGTCATCACCGGTAAAACTAAATCCTCGACCACTTTTTTATATGTTTTGTACGGATAGTCATCCCAAATATGTACATTGTTATCAACTAAATATTTTATGTTTGACCGTCCTGACATGAACCAAAATAGTTCGTACAAAACACCTTTCCAATAAACTTTTTTCGTAGTTAACAGAGGAAATCCTTGGGACAGATCGTATCTGGCTTGCTTACCGAATAAGCTGTATGTTACGACACCTGTTCCGCGGTCGACTTGTTTTATGCCGGTATCTAAAATTTCCTGGAGTAAATTGAGGTATTGATATTCTAGATGATTTCTTTTAACTATTTTTACCCCATTAGATTTCATCCCATCATTTTTACCGCATTGGCAATCTTTTTACAAGATATACAACTCTATCAAACCATTTACTTTCTATTTCAGTTGGCGTGTCACTAAATAATATAAGTCATATTGATGGATTAATATTATTTCGAGGAGTTTGAGAAAAGTATTTTATTATTGGTATTTATTTATTTACTTACGCATGCTTTCTAATTTAATTTTGAATTATGAATTTTAAATTTTGAATTTTTTATACTTGCTTTTCTTTTTTCCTCGCCGTTACCCGTCCGCCTTGCCATTGCCCGCGGTACTGACTGCCTACGCCTTTTATCTCATGGAATATAACATGGACAAAGCGTGCTCCCATTTCGATCTCAACCGTAATCGGTCCTTCATTTTTTAAACCAAACGTTAATTCTCCCTGATATCCCGGTTGAATCGGACCTGTCCTGATAAAAATCCCCGACCGGAACGTCGTCGTTCTAGGTAAAATAACTGCTGACAAATTAAGCGGCAAATTTATTTTCTCAATTGTTTTAACTAAGAAAAAATCACCCGGTTTTATTTTAATACTCTGTTTTTTCTTCGGGTCATATGTTTTAACTGTT
The DNA here is from genome assembly GCA_963790825.1 of Candidatus Levyibacteriota bacterium. Taxonomy (GTDB): domain Bacteria; phylum Patescibacteriota; class Microgenomatia; order Levybacterales; family UBA12049; genus CAWBPM01. The sequence continues at coordinate 670,015 of CAWBPM010000002.1, forward strand.
TTTATATCTGCCGTCTGGCGATGCGTTTCACCTAAAAATGCTTTGCCAGAAATTTCATAGACTTCCCCCAAGCGTAAATCAAATCCCGCTCCTTCGGGATTGGTAAGCTCCCGTTCCGAAAGATTTTCAACCAGTTTTTGTTTCTTAACCAATGTTAATAATTTCTTAGGTGAAAGTATCATAAATTTATATATGCCTTAATTTACTTATACCTTTTTACTAAATTCACTATCCTTCCGTCAAGTGGCTTTTTCCAATTTGTCATCCTGAGTTTATCTTATCCTTCCGAAATTTTAATGAAGGGGGATTTCAGGATCTCTTTTCGCTTTCATCTGCTAATTTTACCAATTCATTATATTGCTCACCTATTTGAGTAATCGCAAAAGGACTATCTTTTCTGCTTTTCAATTGATAAATAGTGACAGGTAACGTCGTAATGAGTTCTGCAAGTTTTACTTGAGATGTTAACGTATCTTTTTTATTATCAGTATTAACTTCTGTAACGATCGGTATCCCCCCGACTTCGTCTACCTGTGAAACCCCGGCTTGCAAATCAGCCCTGTTATACGCATGGACTGCCATATCGACATTTTGTATCTGAATGCTCTGGTTAAGAAGCGCTGTTATATACTGCCCAAATTGCTGGTAATGAATTGACGGTCCTGAAATGGCAGCCAGAATTGGCGTAACCGGACGGCTGAGATGAAGAGATTTTAAAACAGCCAGAGTCTCTTTCGTAAAATAAGCAAACGTATCATAATTTTGATCCCACCAAAAGTTCGACTCATTCGGTTCATTCCCTATTTCAAGCCATTCCACGCTTTTATGCTCAGTAATCGCCAGGAGATCCAATTTTATGAATTCTTTAATTTGGGTTTCATTTTGCTTAAGTTCCGAAACTGTCTTGGGCATTGAGTGAATAAAACGAAGGACCGCACCGTTATCGACAAATGTGTAAAAAGGAAGCTCTCCGGGATCATAACAGAAAATTACTTTTTTATTTTCTTTATCTGCCTCGGTCAGTTCTTCTTCAACCTGAGGATTATTTTCAAAAGTACCATCTACACTGACCAGAGAAGTAGGACTGCCGATTCGCAAGGTATTAATATGCAGTTTATCTGTCCCTTCTATCATTGACTGTTCAGAAACACTAACACCTATTCGTGAGTCATAGCTTGTTGTAGTTGTTTGAGAAGCAGAAACAGTTTCGGACGGATGAGGAAAACCTGTAGAATAGAAGGTAGAAGACAAAAGAGCAACAGATCCTAATATTTTTCTTATTTGGTTCCTAGGCTTTAGTTTTTCAACCTGCGCCATAGATATTTACAATTATACACCTCAGCTGTACACATAACCAATAACCAATAACCAATAACCAATAACCAATAACCAATAACCAATAACCAATAACCAATAACCAATAACCAATAACCAATTATATTATTGACAAGTATATGAAACTCAAGTAGTCTAGACGTATGAGGCTCTTCGCTAAATTGGTAATCTCGTTTTTTGTTTTTACGTTATTTATTTTTAATCCTCCTAAGATGTTCGCAGTTACTGCTCCCCCTATTTGTAGCGCAGTGACCGCGTTTAATCTTACCTGTTCTCTTTCGGGTACAGCTACGTTTACAGCTTCTTGGGATTTATCTGCATATGGAGTACCAGCAGCTAGTAATATTTGCAATATTTATGTTTATGCTGGCAGCAATGCCCATACTATTAGTCATACGTGTGCTGGCAGCAATGTTAGCATTACGGTTCCTGCTGATAATTCTCCGACTGTTTCAATCTACGTAAGCAATGGAATTATTGGTGATGTATGTTATAATGCTCCTCAAGGCACCATAAATAATGCTTGTGCTCCTCCCACTGCTACACCAATCCCTGCTCCTACTACTCCCCCTGTTAACATTTATGCAGGCTGCGAAGGCAGCGCGGCAGACAACGCGGCTGACGTCTGGAAGCTAGATTGTATTCCTGTTGTCGCAGGACAACTGGTTAATTATGCTCTCATTTTCCTAGGAATCGTCGCGGTTATATTTATTATCTATGCGGGCTACAAGTTTATTACTTCCCGCGGTGATCCGAAGCAGGTTGAAGGAGCCAGAAAAATTATTACTTACGTTCTTATCGGCATCACGATTATTTTACTTTCATTCTCTATTATAGCCTTCATTGCATATATTACGGGCGTAACATGTATCGATGGCTTTAGTCTACATGCATGTAACACGTAAATTATCCTCATGGAGATAAAAAATATCTATTATTTCCCGTCTTTATAAATCCGTGATTCGTCGGGACCTTTTTGTCCGATATATTTTGCATTTTTCTTCTTCATGTAAGGAACATCCGCAGGGGTTGACAACTGGTCGAAAGTAAATGAACAAATCCGCATTCCGGGGGTGAGCGCCACTGCCATTCTTCCCAAGTTACCAAGTTCCAATACCGGATGCCCATCCCACCCGGGATCGAAAATTGATGCAGTCGAATGCACAACAATCCCGAGTCTTCCGAGTGACGATCTGCCTTCAAGTCTGCCGATCAAATCAGAACTGATTATTAACTTTTCAAGCGTTACAGCCAGGACGAAATCCCCTGGTTGCATTATAAATTGCTCCCCGTCTTTCACTACAATTTCCCGCGTAATCTCATTACTGTGTTCTTTTTTTGTCGGATCAATAAAAGGCATTTTACTGTATTCAAATACTCTGAAATGATTACCAAGCCTTAGGTCAATTGAGCAACTCCCGAGCTGCAGCGATAAATCCGGTTTCGGCGTAATAATAATCCTCTTACTCTTCAGCGCTTTTTTAATATCTCGGTCCGATAGAATCATGGGTAAAGTGTAACATGTACGTGGTATTTTGGGAAGGGGTAAGCTTGCCCGCATTGACAATACTTCGAGGGTTTACTACGCTGTTATTACATGCAATTTTCCTTGATAAAATTTTATCCAAAAAGCTTGCACGTTTTCCGTATTTTCTCTACTCGATTTCTCGGAGTTTTTATTGCTTTGCTATTATTTCAAGCTACTAGTCCGGTTCAAAAAGCTTATGCGCAATATGCTGGCAATTTATTACAAAATCCATCGTTTGATACTACTTCACCTAATTGGCCTTCTCCTTGGTATATGTCTGTTTATCCTGATGCTGCTGCTACGGTAACTCAGGATATGTCAACGTATGTTGATGGAAATTCCTCCGCACGAGTCGATATCAATACAGCCAGTCCGACCTTTTGGCATATCCAGCTACTGCAAACCGATGTTCCAATATCTCAAGGCGTTTCTTATACAATCACCTTTTGGGCTAAGGCAACAACAGCTCGTACTATCAACGTTGTTGATCAAATGGGACTCTATCCCTATAACTCTTATTTCAGTCAGGATATCGATATCACTACCTCATGGCAACAATATACAATTACATTTACTGCTCCCGTAAATGACTCGCGTTCTCTTTTTACTTTTAACATAGGACTGCAAACCGGTAGTGTTTGGTTCGATGCTACGTCATTCCACTTTACTCTGCCTGATGATTATTGTTATGGACAAGGTGTCTATTTATATACCAACATAAATTGGACTGGTGCGTGTGCTAGATTTACTGCTGATACTCCTGATTTAACCAGTAGCATAGGCAACGGCACTGCTCAATCCGTTAGACTTGTAGGTGACTACGCTGCGACATTGTATTCGGGTACAAACTATACTGGATCATCAAGCGCAGTTACTTCCGATGTCGCTGATCTTAGTACCACTGATGTTGGTCAAAAAGCTGTTTCTTCATTACAAATTGCCGTACCTACTCCGACTCCTACTATACTTCTTGCACCTACAGCTACTCCGAGCGGCACAACTTACTCGATTACCGGAAATGTTTATAATGATCTTAATAAAAATGGCGCGAAAGATTTAAGTCCGACATGGCAACAACTTACCAGCACCGTTACTGTAGATTATAACGACAGAACCAGTCTGGGAATTTCTGTTATCATGGAAGGCGCATCCGGTACAGATTCGTTTCAAGTAGATGATATTTCTTTACAATTGGACAGCGGCCCAAATCTAATCACCAACCCCGGGTGTGAGGCAGATACAAGCGACTGGGCTGGAACGCAAGCAACTCTTTCACAAGATACGACAGATTTTCATTCGGGTAGCGCGTCTTGTAATGTTCAGCAAACTACCGGAGATCAATTTTCAATAAGCGACCAACCGGCTACTGTAAGTAATCCTCCGATGGGACAACAATATACAGCTACTGTTTGGGTCCGTACCGATTCATTAAATAAACCGGTTTGGCTGTCTATAACAATGTCCGGTGGAGCCAATCCTGACGTAACTACGTATAGCCCAGCATTTGCTATGAACTCTAGTGAACCGAACTACAGCGGAGGAGCTGTTATTCAGTTATCAGACGGAGAGCAAACGGTTACCGATGCGAATGGAAATTATGCTTTTAATAACGAGCCATCCGGAACATATACGGTATCGCTTGCCTCGACAAGTATTTATACCCCGACTACATCCTCTTCTCAAACAATTGATCTGACAAGTGGCGACCAAACTGTTAACTTCGGATTGTATTACACCAGCTATACTTTGGCGGGGAATGTATTCGTCGATACCAATGACGATGGAGTTCAAGACGGAAGCGAAACCGGTTTTCCCGCAGGAACTGTTACCATTGCAGGTCCTGTATCCAAACAAGTAACTACAGATTCAGCTGGAAATTATTCGATACCTAATCTTCCTACCGGTATTTATATTGTCCAATATGCATTACCGTTTGGTTATACAACATCCACGACCAATCCGGTTACGATAAGTCTGGTTGCCAATACCATAGTTAATTTCGGACTTTCTCCATATACTCCTGCAGTCCTTACCAACTCATGTGGTGCTGCTGCTCCCGAAGCAGATATCATGCTTGTTCTTGATTCTTCCGGTTCAATGGGTGAAGGAAGCAAAATACATGATGCCATAGCAGCTGCACAAAGTTTCGTTGATACGGTTGCAAGTCAACACCCTGCAAGCCAGGTGGGATTAGTAACATATAGTACCACCGTCCATATTGTAGATCCATTAATGCAAGACCATGGTGCTAACCAAACAAAATTAGATCATGATTTGGGAACTGCTGTAGCAGACGGTACTACATGCGGTTTATGTGCTATGCAAGAAGCAGTTAATCAGCTCGAAAGTGGACACCATGGTAACGATACGAGAGTAATTGTTTTTCTTACTGACGGAATCGAAAACTATTTGCCGGGAGGACATGATCAAGTCCCTCCGCAAACAGCTCAGGATCCGATTTTGGCTCTGGCAGATCAAGAACATAATGATCACGGAACGAGCTTCTTCACGATAGGACTGGGAACTGATGTTGACGCAAATTTCCTGCAAAAACTAGCTGACGATACCGAAGCGAAATATTACTTCACTCCTACTTCCGATCAACTAAATTCGATTTATGCCAGTATTTATTATGAAATTACTCAGGGTGTCGGCCAAGTCAAGGGAACTGTGTATAAAGATGTTAATTTTAACCGCCGCTTAGATGCAGCTGATCTAGGACTGCCCAGTTGGATTGCCACCTTAAGCAATGGAACAACCACTTATACGCAAGTGACAGATGTATCCGGAAATTATACTTTCACCGGTATTTGTACCGGCGCATATACCTTGCAGGAGCAAGCACAACCCGGCTGGTTTCAGGACAGTCCGAGACACCCAAGCAACTATGCCATTAATGTCCTTAACAGTTCAGCCATAACCAAGAAAAACTTTGGTAATACCCAAGGATATACTGTAGCTGGTTTTGTTTTTGACGATAGAAATAAAAATCAAACTTTCGATTCCGACGAAACAGCATTTACGAGCGGACTTGATATTACATTTACACCTACCAACGGCACTACTTCGACTGCCGGATCAGTGGTATATGATACCACATCCGGACAATACACTGTTCAGGGTTTATTGCCCGGATCATACATAATTTCTTACTTAGGGCCTTTACCTGTCCACTATTTCCCTGTCTATCCGGTCGGTGCCCCTTTCCCGTCGTATGTTGTCACTGTCGGTCCCGGCTGCAGCGTTGACGGCACAACAGGAGGTAGTTGTGATCCTGCAGGTAGTATTTCAGATTTGGATTTCGCAATCAGCGATTCAACTCCCTGGATACAAATACGAGGTTTAGACGGCAGATTCGATAATGGTTACGAAGATAAAATTCCTCCCGGTATTACGGCAGCTTGCGGACCATATGAAGCAGTTCCCCAATCTTCAATTCCTCCGGCTACTCCCGGAATTATTTTCTCAGGTGACCAGACAAGTTTGTTTGACTCGGGATCATCATCTACTACCGGTTGGGTTGTCGGTGGGCCGACATATCCGGAAGTATTTACCCCTAAAACTGCCGGCGTAATGAAAACTTCTTATAATTATCTTCTGAGTCTTGCTCAACAATCGAACGTACCAATTACCGATCTCTCAACCATTTGCAATCTGAGCAATTGTACTTTGCCTAACGGTCTTTCACACGGAGTTTACCAATCTAACGGTGATCTTACGTTAAATAGCTTTATATTCCAAGGAAATAGTAATTATGTCATATTGGTAGCTGGAAACTTACATGTTATGGGAAATATCCAAGTAACTTCCGGTAGTACTGCCATTTTTTCTGTTGGTAAAGATATTATTTTCGATAAAACTATCGGAGATCTTAATCCTATTTGTCCACCGACGTCTTCTCATATCGAAGGCTTATACAGTAGTGATCAGAACATCATAATCGACGGTAATGACAATTGCGTGGTTGGTCCGGATAATATGCTAAACGTTCAAGGCGCATTGGTCGCCAATGCCGGTTCCACAGGCGGTTCGTTGCTTTTGCATAGAGATCTCTGCGGAAATAATTTTATTGGCCCGGCTTTAACTGTTACCCAGCGGCCTGATTTTATTCTAAATGCTCCTGATTTTATTAAGCAGCAAAACTATTTTTTCCAGGAAGTCGCCCCATAAAAAAAGCTTGCCTCTTCCTTATTGACAAGTTTGCCATAGTTTATTACGCTAATGTATAGATGGAAAATTCTACCGATCCTGTCGCGCGTATACCACGAAGTAAGGCAAGAATAGTAAGTATACTCTTCTTACTTCTCTTGGTTATTGCTATTCCGTTAACGGTTATTACCTTGCAGCACCGTCAGGAAACCAGACAAAGGGCAAGTACTACGTCTATTCCCGCCTTCGTTCAAGAAAATGAAAATAAAATAACTTCCGGAACAACGGTCAGTACGACCTTTGCCAAACCAAACACTGCAGGTAATCTGATCGCTGTCTATGTGCTTTGGAACAACGCTGGGACAGCTTCGATAAAAGACAGTTTGGGAAATACCTACACCAGCGCAACTGGCCCTTTGAGTTGGAACAATAACACCTGGAGAGGACAGGTCTTTTACGCCAAAAATATCTTAGGTGGCTCCAACACGATTACAGTCACCTTCTCGCAAGGTGTCACTTCTTTTGGCATTATGTATACACATGAGTATTCCGGCCTTGATCCTGCCAATCCTATTGATGTTACCCAGGGAGCAATTGGTACGTCTTCAGCTATGAGTAGCGGATTGGTAACGACAACCAATGCGAATGATCTTATCTTTGGAGCCGGAGCTTCAAGTGCAGGTATAACCGCTGGAGAAAGTGGCTTTACTGTCAGAACAACTGGATATGGCAATATGACAGAAGACGAAGATGTGACTAATACCGGCTCGTATGCCGCAACAGCAACTCAGAATAGTGTTGCATGGATTATGCAAATGGTTGCTTTTAAAGCAGCTAGCACCACGCTTTCCCCAAGTCCAACTCTCGCCACAGGAACAGCTGGTGTTTGCAGTACAAATGCACCGGTTGACGTAGTTTTGCTTGTTGATACCTCTGGAAGTATGTCTGAGCCGGCACAATCTGGATCAACAGCAACAAAGATTACACAACTAAAACAAGCAGCCACAAGCTTTGTTAACGGTGCTCTTGGACTAGCAAATAATAATTATGAAATAAGTCTTGTATCCTTCACAGATAAAGCAACCATACTTTCAGATTTCACCAATAACGTCTCGACCTTAACATCCGACATAAACTCATTACAAGCAACGAACACCACCTGCACAGAATGCGGGGTAGACGCTGCTAACCAAGAAATAACCAATCATGGCAGGAGCAATGTAAAAAAGGCTGTCATACTTCTAACCGATGGATTTGCAAACGTAATCGAAAAAACAGCCGGAAATTACACAAGTTCAGTTGACCCTGCAAGCTGTACTGCAACTCAAAATAATGATAAAGCTTGTACGCTTGCTGAAACACCAACACTTTCATTAGTAACCACAGGACACACTGCAAGCAATACAACATATTTTACAATTGGACTTGGCACAGCCGGAACTACAGTAAATCAAAACTTCCTCCAGCAAATTGCCGACAGCACGACAGGACAATACTATAACGATCCAACAGGAAACGATTTAACTAGTATCTATACCAATCTCCAAGAGGTCATAGGTCAAGGCGGCATAAGTGGTTTTGTCTTCAATGATACCAATGCAAATGGCCAATACGATTCTACCGAAACGAAAGTGACGGGTAGAACTGTTACGCTCTCCTCAAGCGCGAGCGGAACCTCCACACAATCAACCGTAACAGATGCGACAGGTGACTATTCGTTCGTTGGGCTATGTAACGGCAATTATACGATAACGGATAGCATTCCCTCAGGCAGCATTATTACCGACCCCAAGACAAATAACGGCGTATACATTGACACAATTACAAATGATCAAACAATCCCGAATCAAAACTTCGGAGAAGCAATAATTCCGACATCTACACCAATACCCACTCCCCCATCTGCTCCGGTAGTTACAATTAATGGTTGTATCACAGGACCTGTGAGTGGAACGAACAATTTAACCCTTTCCTGGAATGATAGTAATGTCTCTTCAGTCAATATAGGGACAGACCCATCATATTCTACCTATTACGCTAAGAATGCTCCAGGAGTATTAAGCACAACAGCTCCCATAGGTTTTTTTGGGGGTAGCAGTAACGTCTCAGGATTACAACTCGTGCTTAGTCCTAATACCACTTACTATGCTACAGTTTGGGATGGAGTCACCAGTCAGCTAAGTAGTCAAGCTCCTTTCTCACTTTCTCTTTGCGCCACTCCAACTCCGACGGTAACATTAACACCGACACCAAAGCCGACGAATACACCCACTCCCACTGCGACTCCTGTACCGACGTCTACCCTAACACCCACACCCCGCCCGACGAATACACCTACTCCAACCCCAACTTTTACTCCTACACCTACTCCAAGACCAACCAGCACTCCGACACCTATTCCTACCGATACGCCCTTCCCAACCAGTACGCCGGTACCCCTAGCTACTACCCTTAATTTTACAGTGTTCCTCCACGGTATCGGAAACAGTGGAGATAATGCCAACCCGAATACTTTTTCTTTAAGTAATCACAGCCCGCTTCACCCGGAACGCCCAGCTACTATCGAAGTGTATGATAGTAATAATCAACTCGTTAAAAGCACTACGGGTACACTCACGTACAGCAGTAATGCAGGAAATTTCACCGCCAATACTATTAGCCTAGGGACAGCATTTACTACCGGAGATTACAATATTAAAATAAAAACAGATCGCTATCTGAAAAAATTAGTGCCGGGAATAGTACACATTACTGCCGGACAAAGTAATCTTGTACCAACGGTAACACTGGTTGCCGGAGATATTAACGGGGATAATAATTTAAATATCCTTGATTACAATACCTTGCTTGATTGCGGCTATGGAGCGTTTACTCCGCTTCCCATGACTGATCCGAACTCTCTTTATAACAGTGCTTCCTGTCAATCTCACCAGCCGTATGTGGCCAATGCTGATCTTAACGACGACGGAACTGTGGACTATACTGACTTCAATTTATTTGTCCGCGAGTTATCTGTACAAAATGGAGATTAATAAAAAAAAAATTATTCACAAAGATGTATTCATAGGTTTGATTTTGGGACTTCTGGTTATTAGTATTCCCTTAACTGTTTTTATTTTGCAAAAATCACAGGAGAGCCGGTCTCGTGCTACTGCTGCTACGACCCTTTCTTTTATGCCCGCTTCTACCCAGACCAGTCCGCTTCAGTTTACCGTGAATGATAGTTTTATACTTAATCCGACAATTAATCCCGGCACCAATTTAGTCACTTTGGTAAAATTGGAAATTACCTATGATCCGTCTAAACTTGCACCGAACGGCGCGAATTCATTCGCGCCGAATACTGCAGCATTTCCGGTTATTACGCAACAGCCCATTTATTCCCCTGGGGTTATTCAAGTAATTATGGAAATCGGTAGCAACCCCACTAATGCAATTCAGACAACAACCAGCCTGGGTACGATTAGTTTTAATGCGCTTTCTCCAACAACTTCGGGAACTCCGACACAGGTAGTTTATACAACTACTTCTGAAGTGCTTTCACTTGGCAGTAATGACCAAGCTGCAGAAAATGTGCTTTCTTCAACAACTCCTGCTTTTATCGAAATCAATTCACCAATTCCGACTCCCACTAATACCCCTGTTCCTACATTAACTCCGACACCAACATTACTTCCGACGAATACTCCCACCCCAACACCTACCAGTACGCCGATTCCGACGGATACGCCTTTCCCGACCAGTACTCCGGTACCGTTGTCCACAGTCCTTAACTTCACTGTCTTTCTCCACGGCATCGGCAACAGCGGAGACAACGCTAACCCGAATACTTTTTCTTTAAGTAATCACAATCCGCTACATCCGGAGCGTAATCTCTCAGTTGAGATTTATGATAAGACAAATCAGTTTGTTTCTTCGTCTTCAGGAACTCTCGTGTTTGACGCGAATGCAGGAAACTTTAGCGCAAGTATTGATATGGGGACTGCTTTTTTGACAGGTGATTATAATATTTACATCAAATCAGATAAATATCTCAAGAAACTTATTCCCGGAATTCAAAAAATAACAGCCGGACAAACAAATACTGCAGTAGTAACAACGCTTATTGCCGGAGATATCAATGACGATAATACGCTTGATATTCTTGATTATAATGCCCTTTTAGATTGCGGCTATGGAGAAATAACCTCGCTTCCCATGACAGATCCGAATTCCGTATTTAATAGCGCGATGTGCCAAGCACACCAACCGTATACTATTAATACAGATTTGAATGATGACGGGATTATTGATGCAACCGACTTTAATCTTTTTATTCGTGAACTATCTGTACAAAATGGAGATTAATAAAAAACACTAAACTATGAGAGGCTTTTTAAGTTCTAAAAGAAATGCATCTTTGGCCTTACTGACGCTTCTACTTCTTATCAGTTTGCCGGTAACCCTAATCGTCTTGCAAAAACCTCAGGAAGATAGAAGTCATGCGCAGGCTTCAACCTTGCTTTCGTTTAGTCCCGCTTCAACACAGACTTCTCCTACGCAAGTAAGTCTTAATGATTCGGTCAGTTTACAGCCGATGCTAGACCCGGGAAATAATTTAGTCTCGATAGTAAAATTAGAAATTGATTATGATCCTACTAAGCTTGCGCCTGATGGTACAAATGCTTTTACCCCAAACACGACATCTTTCCCCACTGTTCTCGAAGGGCCGATATATGACTCAGGTAAAATGCAGGTCCTCATATCTGTTGGTTCAGACCCGACCAAAGCCATAAGTACGCCAACTTCTCTCGGAACAATAAAACTAAAAGCAATTTCTCCAACAAATAATGCTACAACAGAAGTAACATATAATACAAATGTCGTCCAAATACTTTCTGTCGCCTCGTCCGACCAGGCAGCTGAGAATGTTTTTTCCTCAGCCACTCCTGCTTATATTTCAATAAACTCTTCTTCAACGCCAACGATAACAACAATGCCAACCTCAACCAATGTAAAAATAATTTCTCCGGCGCTGAATGATACTATATGCATGGGTAAGCCCTATACTATTACCTGGCAAGGAACGACAGACATACAAGGCATCATGTTTCAAATAGTCTCCCCGCAACCAAACAGTTTTGCTGTACCCATATCATCGGTTTTAGCCATAAATGGTCAGCCTGTTTCCGGAAAAAGCGGGTATATCCAAGACTCATACATCTGGACCGTCGGCCAGTTGCTCAGTAATCAGTTTGGTGCACTCGCCCCAGGTTTCGGCTATAAGCTTGAGGCGTTGGCATATGTCGGTAACTCTGATACAGTTTTTGATAGCGATTTATTTAGTATCTCTAATAATAGCAATTGCAGCAACACACCAACTCTTGTTCCAACAAGTACCCCTATACCTAGTACTACTTTAAGCCTAGCTATATTTCTACACGGCGTTGGCTTAAGTGGAGATAATGTAAACGAAAACAATTCAGATCTTAGCAATAAAATGCCCCTGCACCCTGAACGTAACCTAATAGTAGAGTTCACAAATGACCAAAACAAGCTCTTGGCGACAGCTAATACGACAATTACCTATAATAGTGATCTTGGCGATTTTATCGGTACTGTTCCAGTACCCAACGTTGTTGGGAACGGATCATACAACATAACGGTAAAAACCGACAAGTATCTCAGAAAACTTGTTTCGGGTATTCAAAATCTAAGGTTATATCAAATGAATACTTTACCCAAAATTACACTCACTGCCGGAGATGTTAATGGCGATAATAAGCTAGATCTGCTTGACTATAATATACTTCTTGAATGCGGATACGGTACGATAGATGATCTGCCGATGACAGATCCCAATTCATTATTTAATTCCCCGACTTGTCAAGAAGATCAGGCAAATGCAGCCAATGCCGATCTGAACGATGATGGTATTATAGATAGTCAAGACTTTAATTTATTTATTCGCGAACTCTCAGTACAAAACGGCTCATCGCAATAAAAAATTTTCCTTTGTCATTCATCAACTATAGTAAAATTACCTCTTGCTTTTTAAAAAAACAGTATCATATAATGAGATAAGTCAATACTGCCCATGTCTAAAAAAACTCTTGCTTTAATTATCGCTCTCTTCGTTATTACCGTAGTTTTGGTTGCTGCAGCGGTTAATACTTCCCGAAATAATGTGCCAAGTCAAAATCCGGTAGCTAACGCACCAACTCCAACGCCCTACGCCCACAGTATCTTGACACTTTCTCCCGCCTCAACGCAAGTAGCACCGAATACTGCTTCTTCTGTCAATGTAATGATTGATACAGGAGAAAATGTAGTCTCAGGAGTACAATTGGAACTTTCTTATGATCCGGTTATGCTTACGGATGTTAAAGTCGCGCCTGGTACTTTTTTTACAAATCCATTAGCAATTATTAACAGAACAGATGCTACAATAGGTCGTGTTACTTACGCGCTTGTGGTTTCAAAAGCCAGTCTTGCTCAAAAAGGAGTAGGTACTGTCGCGACAATTTCCTTTACAACAAAATATCCTGGTAAAGGCAGCGGTACGACTGAACTGAAATTGCTTCCAAAAACACTGGTGTCGGCAATCGGTGTAGGCCCTTCGGTTCTCTTGCGGTCTGGTGAGGGTGTAACAATAACTATTGGTCCCTCAGCTTCCACGCAAACCCACGTGGTATATCCCGCAGGCTCCTCGGCAGCACAACCTAATAAGTAAGCTTTCTTACACTTCTTCGCTTATCCAACCTGAGTCTGTTCGTTTCAAAAAAACTCCTTTCACCGGAATCGGGGTATTAATCAACTGACGGATAAGACTTATTGATTGTTTAATTTGCTTTTTTTGCAATTGATCATCTACCGGGTCACCGGCGCAATCTGCATGTCCGTCAATAATAATACCTTGTGAATGATGTTTTTCGATTGAAATCATGATTTTTTGTTTGAGACCAGCGAGTAATTCTTTAGAAGGATTATTGGTAAGAAGACCTACTATTCCCGGTTCAGTAATTGTATCCGAATACTTTGCGCCAAATATCTGTCTGCCAAATTCCGAAACCACATCTTGGCAGCGTCCGTCCATACAACCTATGACTGTGAAAAATGTTTCTCCAGCTTGTGACATATTTCTATTTATATTATATCACAGCCTTATTTTCAAGCTATTTTTTTGCTCAACTTTTTTTTACATTTTGCAGTTTCTAGCATCCACTTTAATATATAAAAAATTATACGTGTTACCTAATTCTTAGTTATTCAAATATATAAAATGTGAGTGCTAAAATACCTTAAACTATTAAGGAGGAGTATTCTTTTTTCGTCTGATAATCACATCTGCAAACTGTACGATTACATCAAAATCAGGTAAGGTTGATATGGTCGGATCTCCGAGTCCCCGCCTATCTCCTCTTTTCCAAGACATTTCTTTATCCATATCTTCATAGAAGGAACTAAGAAATCCCGTTGACTCAGCCTGCTCACGTCTGTCAGTAAGCGGTACCGGAGAAAGAGAAAAGATAGGATCTTCATTCTCATTTTCCTTCGAAGAACTATTCATGATATAAGTCTACCCTGAAATCGTAAGAGAGTAGGCATTTTCCAGTAAGAATGACGAAAGAAAGTGTGAATTAATAACTTGTAAATCTGGAGCTTAGATCTATTTGACAAGAATCATTTCTTTTTTATGTCGTCATAAATTATTTTGTTATTTATCCCTGGATACAAAAGTTCGTTTAGACGAGAACGTTCTGCTCGTGATATCTTTGGCTGTTTTCTTGGATCAGGTACTTCGGTTGCTTCGAAATGAATTGTCAATAAATCTCTTTCTTGTTGTGTTTTTGCTAAAAATGTATGCTGCCCTGAAGCAAATTTTAAATACACTACTTCAGCAAGAGGAGTTTCTTCTGCTTCTGTAGTTTTTGGCATTGCCCATACAGCAATACTTAACATTACATCTTCAAGCAATTTTGCAGCAGCTTTCGTTCTTTCCGCTGGATTTACTTCCTTAAGTGCACGAACCTTCGGGGCGTATTCAGTGAGTAATTCCTGTAAATCTGAGTGTTGTTCAACATCAGCTTCGCTGGTTTCTCCCCGATTAGTCTGTAATTGCTCCTTATCCATAGTTAGGGGTGATTATAGAAAATTATTTTGGAAATTGCAATATGTGGGTAGCCATGTCATGATCCCTTCGGGGGAGTCGGACCACCTGCGGCCTCTTCTTTATATGATTTGTCAAAATGTGGGTCGTGATAGAGTCGGACTATCCACCTCTTCTTTATCAGAGAAGCGTTCTACCGCTGAACTAACGGCCCAATTGATACCTTAACAATTTTCTTATTTTAGCAAAATTCGTGCATCTTGACCAGAAGAACTATTTTTATGCGGCTTTTTTCGCGGTTTGTTGCATTCTTCTTTGTGCTAAATCGATAATATTATCCTGCCCATTAACTTTCTGTTCACCTTGTATATGATCTACTAATACGCCATCAAGTGCATCCTGCACATTTCTAAGATAGCGCATTTTACCCAGAATTACTGCAGACTGGTCAGGCCGTTTTGCAAGCGCGTGCGCAAAAAAATCCTCAAGCGTTTTAATACGGTTTGTAACAGCATTCCCCGTTGTCAAAATCCTGCCTTCCACGCTCATTTCTCGAAATTCCTTACTTTCGTTTAATCTTTCCCATTCACCTTGTCGCACCAGACGATCAAGCCGCAGTGGTTTTTCCTGTTCTGTTTTTTGCGAGTCTTCTTTTGTATGCAATTGCTCTGAATTCATGCCCATATTATACACCCTTTTGTAAATTTTTTGCCTTCTTACGCGTCCAAATCGTTTTTGTTTTATTTTGATAGATTTGTTGAACCTTTTTCTTTTGACCTTGCTTTATCGCGCCGACGGGCATATCGATTGCCAGATCCAACTTTACTTCACTATATCCGGTATAATCTGTCTTTATCTTCTCTCTTTTAGTTTCTACATTCTCTTTCTCCATACTATTAGTTTACTGCTTTTGCTAGTCAGATAAAACATTTGATCCACCCAAGAGCCACTTCGCTGTCCAGTACCACCTATGCCCACTTAAATAAGCATCGAGAAGAGGCAAGGTTATCTGTAGCCCTCTCTCGGACATTGCATATACCACCCTAGCTCCGGGTCTTGCATTATCGATTGCTCTATCAAAAAGATCGCGTTCTCTATTCATAATTGAGAATCATAATGCTGCTAATGCACCAATAAACCATAAGACACCTGCAACGATCGCTCCGCCCCAAAATACTGCTTTACCTGCCTCCTTTGCCCTTGAACTAAAATTTTCCGGACTAGCCATATACTTTTCTCAACCTTTCTTTTTCGCCCGATCGATTGACATACCAGTTTGCACCCAGCCACTGTATACCTTCCCACGCCATAATAGGAATTCCAATCTCCGGTGCAAAAATCGAAATAACCGCTCCGGCTGCTCCAAAAAGAAGCGATTTCCCTTTAACAAAATTTGCAACTTTTACTCCGAATTTTTCGCTCTTTCCATCTTGCCGAAAATTCTGCGCAAGCGATGACATCCTCTTTCTACTACCTTGCTTTAATTCGTTTGGAACTGTTAAAAAGTCTTTCTCCTGTCTCACTTCTTTTACAATTTCCAAACGTTCAGGAAAGGCAATAATATTTTCCTTTCCTGCTGCCGGTTCATAAATCTCCCGTCCATATCCACCATGATTCCATTCGTCAGTTTTTAACCGCTGTCTCAACTCTAGCCTGGTTTTATAAAGATCGACAACATCCTGTGAATTTCCAGATCCTTTCCAATAATCACTCCTCGACATCGCCTTCCGCTGCTCTGGACCATAAATGATTGGCCGCATCTCTGCCCCAACCTCTGTACTTTGTATAATTCTTTCTGCTTGTGCCATAGCATTTTCCCTATTCCCTATTCCCTATTCCCTATTCCCTATTCCCTATTCCCTATTCCCTAACTTACTATAGTCTTAAGTTTTATGTTCTTGGAGGCGCGAAGGGGACTCGAACCCCTGAATGACTGTTCTGCAAACAGCTGTGTTAGCCACTTCACCACCGCGCCTGGCGGAGCCAGGCCTTGCTCCGCAAGGCCCTTTCACGATTGCTCTAAACTATCTTCAATTTGTTTCTTTAAATCCTTTTTTGCCGCATGATTCTTTAGTTGTTTTTCTCGTTTTGTTGCATCTCTTTTATTAAGATAAGCTTCATAATAAACTAGTTTCCATGGTCTATTAGGCCTAGTAGCTGCTACGTTTCCTTTATTATGATCTTGATATCGCCTCCGTAAGTCACCACTAAAATCTATGTATATATCATTATTTTTGTGACTATTTAAAACATATACATAAAACATGTAGCTAGCTCTCTGTCATTTTAACATTATAAAGAAGGCGTAGCAAGCTCAGAGAGTACAAAATAGCATTTTGTTAGAAAGTTGAAAGATTGGAGAAAATATCCCATTATCTCCACAAAAAATCCCTCCAATTGGAGGGATTTTGCTGACTAATCAAGAAGTGGTAGGAAAAGTCCATCCTTCGTATAAAACTACAAAGGACGGTGCGAGAATGGTGTTCATTAATCTCTAAGTACTCGTTTCGTTCTAAAAAAGAACTTACAAGCCCCGCCTTGCGGCAAGTAGCGAGATTAACCAAGAGCCATTCACTCCTCTTGTTGCCTATACACTGTTCTTGTCTATCCCAATACTGATTGCTCAATACTGTATAAAGCAAGATTGGTATCTTCCCCAATCCGTGGTTCCTCTGCAACCATCAAAAGATGCTTACAAAAAAATTATTAGAAAGGAGGTGATCCATCCCCACCTTCGGGTAGGGATACCTTGTTACGACTTAAGCCTCATCGCCGAATTTGGACTCGAACCTCAAAAAGAGGCGCTTCATCCACCCCCGACTTTGCTGCCTTGACGGGCGGTGTGTACAAGACCCGAGAACGTATTCACCGCGGCCTGCTGATCCGCGATTACTACCGATTCCAACTTCATGGAGTCGGGTTGCAGACTCCAATCTGAACTGAGGCGAAATTTTAGAGATTAGCTTGCACTTGCGCGCTTGCAACTCGTTGTTATTCGCCATTGTAGGGTGTGTGTATCCCAGGGTATAAGGGCCGTGCTGACTTGACGTCTTCCGCTCCTTCCTTCCTAGCAAAGCTAGGACCGTCTGTAATGAATATTTAACATTACACGCGGGTTGCGCTCGTTTCCCCACTTAAGGGAACACCTCACGGCACGAGCTGACGACAGCCATGCAACACCTGTAATACCATCCTTACGGATCTACTCTTGTTTCCAAAAGTATAAAACGGTACTATGTCAAACCCTGGTAAGGTTTTTCGCTTTGTCTCGAATTGAACCACACGCTCCACCGGTTGTGCGGGTCCCCGTCAATTCCTTTGAGTTTTAGTCTTGCGACCGTACTCCCCAGGCGGTCCGCTTAACGCGTTAGCTTACACCCCGTGGTTCAACACCACAGAGCTAGCGGACATCGTTTACAGCTAGGACTACACAGGTATCTAATCTGTTTCGCTACCCTAGCTTTCGTGCCTCAGCGTCAGGTCACCGCCTTACGGCGGGATGCCGCTTTCGCGACAAATAACCCAGGTGCCTGCCTTCGCCATCGGTATTCCAGCTAATATCAACGCATTTCACTGCTACACTAGCTGTTCTAGCACCCCTGTCAATCCTCAATTCTATCAGTATCCCATCCAACCCCGAGGGTAAGCCTCAGTCTTTAAGACAAGACTTGATAGAACGCCTACGCACACTTTACGCCCAATGATTCCGGATAACGCTTGCCTCCTACGTATTACCGAGACTTCTGGCACGTAGTTAGTAGAGGCTTATTCGCCAAGCTGTGAACGGCTTGGCAAAAGAAGTTTACGACCCGAAAGCCTTCATCCTTCACGCGGCGTCGCTGCGTCAGACTTGCGTCCATTGCGCAATATTCCCAGTTGCTGCCATCCGTAGATGTACTGCCCGTATCTCAGTGCAGTTGTGGCTGATCGACCTCTCAGTCCAGCTACCCGTCATCGCCTTGGTGGGCCTTTACCCCGCCAACTAGCTGATAGGACGCAGGCTCCTCTCTTGGTGTCTTGCGACTTTACTCTTGCGAGACTATTGGGTATTACCCCCGCTTTCGCGGGGCTATGCCCAGCCTAGAGGTAGATTCCTACGCGTTACTCACCCGTCTGCCACTAAATTGTCTTGCGACTTTTCCGTTCGACTTGCATGCTTAAGGCACGCCGCCAGCGTTTATCCTGAGCCAGGATCAAACTCTCAAAAAAAATCAACGAAGTTGTCCTGAATTTATTTCAGGATCTCCATCGAATATGAATAAGAACAAAAAATTGTCTGTGCGTAAATTCCGAGGTTAATCAGAATAATTTAAGACAAGGGAAGTTCTTATTCGAAAATTCCCTACCACTTCTTGATTGTCAAGGAGCGACAAATGCGAAGCATTTTCGCTCCGCGATCCTTCCGTAGTTCGCCAGCTGGCGAACGAAGGAGGATCAAATTGTCCCAGTCTATATAAAGTAGTCCAGAGACTAAAAAACCTCGCTAAGGCGAGGTATTCTCAAATCCTTGGCGAAAGAACTTTACATATCTAAAGCTCATTATAGCTTGATTTGAAGGATTGTCAAGCGGACAATATGAGGTTTACAGTTAAGCAATTAACTTTGTCTCTCCGGCCGGAGTTGGTTCTCTATTTATTTTTTGACTAATATCGATTGGTCTAAATTTATCCCAAACATCTCCTAAATCTTTATTTCCAGCTATTTGTTTTTGACCCTTCTTCGTTATAGCTTCTTCTATTTCACTAACTATCCTCTGGTTATCTCCATCTTGCTCCTTACTCTCATACATAACTTTTAGACCTTCTAATAAGTGAATTTCAAGTGGTGTTGTATCTCCCAAACCGTCCACTTGTCTCATTGTATCTAAATGTTTATCTCTTGCTCCGCTATCATACCAATCGCCACCATATATAATACTTTCAAGTCCTCCCCCTTGCAGAACTCTATTCAAGACAAACCGTCCTGTTCTACCGTTACCATCAAAAAAAGGATGTATTCTAATCCAGCAGTAATAAGCCCAAGCTGCATCTTGAACTGTTTCAGCAATATGCCCATGAGGAGAAGGAGGAATCGATTCATCCTCAGTAGATCTTCTCTCGTTTTGTTTTGCTAGTCTTCTATCTAGCTCTCTTGTATATTCTCGCATAAGGGGAGTAATATCTGTACCTCGCACAAATATATTTTCCGGATCCTTAGATACAGCAGTATCAATATGAATATCCGTTTCGCGAAATGTACCTGGCTCATGTGGATAATACCCCCGTGATTGATACTCTTCCACATTTTGTAAGAGGCTTTTATGTAGAACAGGAATAGCTAAGCCACTTGGTATGAATGGCCTACGCACCCATTCATCAAGCACAGAACGCGTAGTAGTAATATTTCGGATTTCTTCAAGAGTATGACCGTTTTCAACTTTAGGAGAAAGATCTTTTGCATTTTCGGGAGAATCACCTTTTATTTCCATAAAGATTATTTTTGATCAGCTGCTGAATCAGGTAAATTAAAGAATCGTAAGATATCTCCAATATGCTCTCCTTCTAATCCTTGAGTGGTAAAAGTCTCTTTGATTTGTTCAATATCTTTAGGATTTCCTCTTATTCGTTTATAAGCATCTTCTTCAATAAATATATTTGAAAGATCTGCTATAAAATTTCTGGATGCCAGAGGAAAAGTTTGTAGGCCTTTATTAAACTTCTTCCTTTCTTCCTCTGTCATTCTTTCTGGATTATCTCCCATACTTTGGTCAATTCTATTAGTTTCTCTACTATTCATGATAAGTATACCTGATTTCTTTTAGGAATTAAACTTTTAGCAATTATATCATAATTTATTTTTCTCCATCATTTCCCGAGTTCTAGAAACGATCGCACCCCCCTGTAAGGTTTAATTAGGTACAATTCACTTCCTGAGGTAAGAGAGGGGGTGAATTATGAAACACAAAAAGATAACGCAAACGGAACGGGAATTGTTAGGCCAGTGGAAGAAGGAAGGAGTAGCGAATAAAGAAATCGCCAGAAGACTGTCTCGTCCCGTCTTGACTATTCGTCGTGAGTTGAAAAGGAATAAAACCAAAGTTGCTGTTGGCAAAGAGTGGGAATGGATCTACGAACCAATCCATGCCCAGCATGTCGCGATGGAACGGAAACAAAATGCATGGTTGGCTAAAGAGCCGTTGAAAAACAAAAAAGTATACAAATACGTCATTGACCATCTTCGCGAGAGTTGGAGCCCTGAACAAATATCAGGAAGGCTCAAACATGAAGATCATCCGGATGATAAGTCGTGGCATATCTGTATGGAAACCATATACGCTTTTATCTACAAAGAAAAAACTGATATAACAAAACAAGGAATTAAACAACAAAGCATATTTAATAAACATCTGGCTGGAAAAGACAGAACGGTGGTAACAGTAACGGACTTTGACCGACCATTATACGAGTATTTGAGGCGGAAACAGACAAGACGACGGAAAAGAAACGGCAGGAAAGTTCATAGGTCACATATACCTGATCGCGTCAGTATTCATAAAAGGCCATTGATTGTCGCCAGACGAAAACAATTTGGTCACTGGGAAGGAGACAGTATTGTTGGAGATAAACACGCCTCAGGGTTACATACAGAATATGAACGGGTTTCAAGCCTTACCCGATTTGAGCGGATGGTTCGGATAACAGCGGCAGATACAGTTATTGCCGGTAAGAAAATATTTAGTCCCTTCCCTGAAAAAGCAAGGCGATCAACAACGCTTGATAACGGACCGGAAAACCATGGACATACAGAGCTTAAGAAAGACCTATCCATGCAGACATATTTTGCAGATCCATATTCCTCCTGGCAACGAGGAGGAAATGAGAATGCAAATCTTTGGATCAGATACTACTTTCCAAAAGGGACTGATTTTAGTACAATCTCAGATGAAGAATTAAAAGACGTTCAGGATGAAATAAACAACCGTCCCAGAAAACGTCTTAAATTCAGAACGCCTCAGGAAGTATTTTCTGAGTACCTCAATAAACCCTAAAGGGGTGCATTAGTTCCTAGAATACGGGTTTATACAACACGATTCCTAAACTAACATGACATTGAGCGAGACATTTACTCCTCATATCGGCAGTTCAACAATTTTATTACCTATATCTAATCGTATTTTTATATCAGAATAAAAAGGAGTTAAATGTCTGTGGAGAGAATCGTATCTATTATCTCAAATTTCATAATAACAAATATTTACAAATAAATAAAGACTTGTAAATATAAAATTGTTGAGGTATATTAAAATCGTAAGGATGGCAAGATTTGAATCTGAAATCTTATTAAATAGTCAGGTGCTTACAGCCGCTGCGCCTATAGAAAATGCAAAAAATTCCCCATACCGGATTAAATCCAATAATATTGTTTTTTTGGCAGGAAGAGGAAATACTCCGCTTGCAAGAGAAGTTACAGATTTACTAGGTAAACCTTTATACACGCCAGCCAGTAGTTTTGCAGATGGTGAATCGGATGTAAAAATAGATGTGGAATCAGTTGATTTCACCGGAATAGATGTATTTATATCCCAGTCAACACAGCCCAAAGTTACACCTGACGGCCTCGGTGTTAATGACCATGTAATGGAACTATATTTCATGAATAAAGCCGCCAAGCGGGCCGGTGCAAATAGAGTTGTCGATATCATTCCTTATTACGGATATGGCAGAGGTGATGCCGATAATCCCGGACGGACTCTGACTGCAGCAGATGTTGCACGATTGTTAACGAAACGAACCAGGGTAAAACGATTAATGAGTGTCGATCTGCATAATCCAGCTGTAAAAATGGCGGTTGAAAAACCTTGGGATAATTTATATGCCAGTAGAAGTCTTGTCCCGGTTATACGAAATAGATTAAAACAACATGGCGAGTTTGATAATGCCGTTATTGTGTCTCCGGATAATGGCGCTGTAAGACGATCCAGCGCATTTGCCAGAGAAATCGGCATTAGAAGTTTGGCGATAATTCACAAGCATCGTCCAGAAGATGAGAAAGATAAATCGGAAGTCGTAGAAGTAGTTGGTGATGTAAAAGGGAAAGTAGCCGTGGTCGTCGATGATATAGCTAACACATTAGGAACTGCCGTTCATGGTGCTATAGGATTAATGGAACGCGGAGCAAAACGAGTTATATTCGTCGGGGTACATGGCATTTTATCAGGAGACGCACTTAAATATTTACAAAATCCGGCATTAGATCATGCTTACCTAATGAATACGATAGAACTGAGACCGGAAGTAATGCAGCAAGTTGGCGAAGTTATTGCAAATCCATTTGATGAGGAAAGCTATAAAGATACTGAAAATCCCGATAAAAAATTAACTATTGTATCTGTGGCGCCACAATTAGCTAAAACTATCTACACTTATGTAGCCACGAAAAAACGAAATAATCATCCCAATAAACATTAATACGAATCCGTTTGCGTATTCTTGGATTAATCAATCAGAAGAATAACCTTTATTTATACCTCTTTTATAAATCTTTAATTACCTGGTATAACACAATCCCCCAGACTTACCATCACGTTTAAACTTATATTTACTCCGTACATCGGCAGTTCGACAATTCCGTCGCACATTTCTAATACTTCTTTCGACACTCCCTTAGTTTCATGTCCCACAACCAACGCAATCGGAAAATGATAATCAAATGTGTCATACGGCATACTTCTTGCGTGTTGTTCTATTGCCACCACCGTCAAATTTTCAATTTTCAATTTTAAATTTTCAATTGCTTCAGCTGCTGTTGGCGAGTACTCCCAGGGAACCCATTCGGTTGTATTGATTGAGGCTTTTTTTATGCGCGTATTTGGCGGCGTTTCTGAGCCTTTACAAAGAATTACTTTTTCTGCCGCCACTGCATCGGCGAGACGAAATATCGCGCCTATATTATAAGTATCCAGAACATTATCCAAAATAATATAGATCGGATTCCGCTTTACCGCTTGCAATTTTCCAGCGTCTTTTTCCGACAACCGAAGTTCTGCTGCTTTCATCTTTATCATGCTTGTAATCTTACTAAAATTCCTCTCTTTTTACAAATATCAACGTAACTTGACACCCTTAATAACGACAGGTATATAATTGATAAATGACTGCCACCTCTCATGCAATAATCGGTACCGTGATTGCAGCGAAAATCGGTAATCCTGCACTTGCCATACCAATTGCAATTGCTTCTCACGTCTTAGCAGACTTGTTCCCGCACTGGGATTTCGGCACACACAGAAAAGAAAAAACCAAATTGCGCTTCACGCTCGAATCAATCGGAGACGTTTTGCTTAGCTTCGTTGTAGCCTACTTTCTTATCCAATTTCTTGCACCCGCTACAAATCTCATATACCTTTTCATCGTAGTTCTGGCTGCACAGTCCGTTGACTGGCTTTTTATGCCGTATTTATATTTAAATATGAAATTTCCTCCTTTTTCCTGGGCATTTAAGTTTTCCCGCATGACAAATACTAAGTTGGATAAACCCTGGGGAATTATTGGTCAAGTTTGGGTACTTATTCTTCTGGTTGCCTTCGCGAAACTATTTTAAACTTTTAAATTTGACATTCCTTTTTCACCTATAGATACTAGAGATATGGATCAAAAAAAGAAAGACGATGAGCTCAGACTTCCCGCCTCCTTGTATGACCTTCCAAAAGTTCCCGAGGAAATACCTACCGTTGCATCTTCTCTTCACCCTGTATTTCCGACTATTCCTACCTCAACAACTTTCCTTTCCCTAAATCAAACTGCTTCCAATCCCTCCGAGACACCTATCCCCCCACAAATCAAACCTCAGTTTTCCACGTCACCGATCGCCAATCCTAACCCGCCGATTTTTAGGAAAATATTTTGGGTTTTATTAATTTTAGTACTCATTGCCGTTGGGCTTTTCGGAACTGCGTATTATCTCGTTTACCACTCTTTAAATCAGAAACTCGACCAGATCAACCACGTGAATGATCGGAGTGTCATTCTTCCCTCTTCTCCTACTCCTACCCAAACACCACTTGTTTGTCCTCCGAATACCGATTCGCAAACAGCGTCTTGGTCAACGTATATAAATCAGGCGTATGGTTTTTGTTTCCGATATCCCGAAGGATTATATACTGATTTTTTAACCACATCTGATGCAAAAACTCACTTCGTTCAAATCCATGCAGATAACCCACCTGGTTCAAAAAACTTTGGCACAGATCTTCAGCTGACACTGCTACAAGTAAATTTACCGCTTGATGATTTCCTGTCCTCCCAGGCAGCAACATTACAAACTACTTCAAAAGTTAAAACCACGGTAGGAAGTGACGTCGCATATCAACTAGTTCGTTTCCCCGGGTATTTAGAAACACCTGCAGTAACGGGCTATGACATCATTTTTAAACACACGGGCACATTTTATTCATTCCTTTTCAGCGAAGAAGATTCTGCGATAGTAGAAACAAATCATAGTGGGTTTCCAACACAACAAAAAACTTTTGACTTAGTAGTTTCTTCATTCCAACTTCTTGTAGCAAGTTCCGAGGGACAAATCAGCAAATAATTATTGATTTTTGTCAAATTTGGAAATCAAATATTACTATTTACTCCTCTTCAGCTTTTTCTTCGGGTTATAAGGTATCATAAAGAAGAGAACTAAGAAACTGACGATACAAAACCAACCATAAAAATTTATAAAAAATACATCCATCTCATGATATGCAGGCAAACTGGGACAAACATCAACACATTCTAAGCCTAATCCAAGTTGTGCCCAGAAATATTGTACAACCACAAACCCGAACGCAATTACACATAAAATAACTCTATATTTATATTTTATAGCTAAAGCAATACTGACTAAAAGTAAATAAATAATGAATGGAATAAAACCTATAATCCAATCGAGTAGTGGCTGTGGTGAAGAACCGTGGCTTCCACCACCGATATAAGCATTAATATACTCCAGTACGATTTCAATAACTAAAGTAATAATTAAAACAATTACTAATAATCTCCGCATCAGATTTAGTATGATACAGCAATATTATGGTGTCAAATTATGATTGTTTCGCAGATATAGTTTTTTTTCTTCTAATAACGCGTTTAACCATATTGCGCTTCGTTGCTACTTTAGTATTATTTGCCGGACGTGCTGTTTTCTTAGCAAAACTTGCCATATCTCCTTCTTTCCAATTTTTTATATCTTGCAGTTTCCAAGCTGCGAAGTCGCAACTGGGATAATTCGCACAGCCGTAAAATGTTCTGCCTTTTCGGGTTTTCCTTTCAACGATTTTACCATTGTCTTTCGGACAAATTAAATTTGTGTCTTTTGTGAGCGCTTTTGTAAATTTACATTCAGGAAATTTGCTGCATGAGAGAAATTTACCAAATCGTCCATGTCGGATAACCAGATTTGCGTTGCAAACTGGACATTTTTCGTCAACTTCTTCAACCGCAATTTTTACTCTCTCTGCTCCCTCAACTGCTTTTAGTTTTTCTTCAAATGGAGTATAAAATTCCCGCATCATTACTTTCCATTCTTTTTGCCCATTTGCAATTTGATCGAGTTCATCTTCCATCAATGCGGTAAAGGGAATATCGTCGATGTTAGAAAAATTCGTTACCAGAAAGTCGTTAACCGCAGTGCCAATTGCCGTCGCTTGATATCTTTTGTTAACTCGTTCGACATAACCGCGGTCGGAAATAGTTGAAATAATAGATGCATAGGTTGATGGTCGGCCAATGCCTTTTTCCTCAAGGGTTTGGATAATCGATGCGTCATTATACCTCGGCGGTGGTAGTGTTTCATGCTCAGTTGGTAGTACTGAATCCGTAATGAGAACTTCTTCTGCGGTAAATTGCGGCAAGCGAGTATCTTGCAATGCCTGGGGTGTCAGCTTAAGAAATCCTTCGAAAAGCAAAACAGAGCCATTCGCCTTTAATCGATAAGGATTATCCTTCTTGTCATTCTGGAACGAAGCCAAGTACCGTCCGGTACCTGGCGAAGCTATAGAATCTTTTTCATGAGATCCTATCGTCCCGCTAAGCGGGACTCCGGGATTACTGGTGCTCGTATCCGCGTATACAGTCGTTGACTCAATAATCGCATCTGCCATTTGCGAGGCAACTGTCCGCTTCCAAATTAAATCATATAGTCTGCCGTGATCGCGTCCCAAATTCTGCTCAATCATCATGCCGCTAGTCGTAAATTTTGTCGGTCGTATTCCCTCATGTGCTTCCTGAGCCGATTTTTGCTTGGTCATATACATTCGAGGTTTTACCGGTAAGAATTTATTTCCGAATTCGTGCTGAATATAATTTCTGATCTGCGTTATAGCAGTCGTAGCCAAGGTAACAGAATCGGTACGGTGATAGGTAATATGGCCTTCTTCATAGAGTTTTTGCGCCAAGTTCATTGTTCGTTTTGCCGCAAACCCGAATCTCCGAGCGCTGTCTTGCTGTAAAGTCGACGTCGTAAACGGAGCATATGGACTCCTTCGCATTTCCCGCTCGACTACATCCGAGACGATAAGCTGTTTCTGTTTCAAATCTTCGCTAATTTGGTCTGCTTTAGTTTTCGAGTCAATCTGTGTTTTGGACAATTTATATTCTCCATCGTAGAGATCAAACTTCTGCTGCAGCTCAATTTTCTCACCATTAATTTCGATAAGCGTAAATTCTACTATTTCGTTTTTTGTTTTAAGTTTTAAATCTTGAGTTGCTTTACAAAGCATTGCATGTATTGTCCAATATTTTTCCTTGACGAACTTTTCAATCTCCCGCTCTCTTTCTACAATAAGCCGGAGTGCGACACTTTGCACCCGTCCGGCCGAAAGTCCGCGTCTGACTTTTTTCCAAAGTACTGGAGAAAGTTGATAGCCAACCAGTCTGTCTAAAATTCGTCTGGCAGTTTGCGCATCGACGAGATTCGTATCGATATCCCGGGGATTGGCGACAGCTTCTTTAATCGCTCCTTCGGTAATCTCATGAAATACAACACGGACAAACTTGTCTGCCGATATACCCTTTCCTTTCCCGCCGTCTATTAGTAGTTTTTTAATGTCTGCAGAAATTGCCTCCCCTTCACGGTCAGGGTCAGTTGCCAGCATCACCTTACCTGCCGACTTCGCTGCAGACCGAAGCTCTGCGATCATGGATTTTTTGTCTTCAACAATCTCATATTGGGTTGCAAAATCATTCTGAACGTCCACGCCTAATTTACTCTTAGGTAAATCCATGACGTGCCCCATTGAAAATTTTATGTCATAATCTGACCCTAAAAATTTACTGATGGTTCGCGCCTTAGTTGGGGACTCAACTATAACTAGGTTTCTCATAAACAGAAAAAAGCAACAGGGATGGTACGTTTTTTACTTATTGCGTTACAATATTGTAGTCTACATTGTACACAACGTGTCAAGAGGAAACTTATTTACATGTATAAGTAGAACCATTATTCGTAATTAACCCCTTCATCTCCATGACCGTTAACAAGGTCCCAAGTGCTGACGACTGAAGACCTGTCTTACGCGAAATGATATCAAAATGTAATGATTCATTTTGTAAAAGATCAAGAATTCTTTGCTCTTCCTTCGTCTCTCCTTTAATATTATTTCTTTTCCCTTTTTTAATTTTTAACTCTGAATTTTGAATTTTGAAATCTTTTAAGATATCTTTGGCGCTGGTTACCATTTTCGCACCACTTTCGATAAGTGATAATGGCCCCTTCGAAAGACTAGAAGTAATCGGTCCGGGGACTGCGAAAACTTTTCGTCCGTCTTTTAAAGCATCTTTGGCAGTAATGAGTGCCCCGCTATCCGCTGCTCCTTCTGTCACCAGAACAGCTTGCGACAATCCGGCGATAATACGGTTTCTCGAAGGAAAAGATCCGACAAGTGGTGACTGCGAAAGAGGAAATTCGGAAACGACTACCCCACCACTGGAAATAATTTTATCGTACAAACGTTGATTGCTCGTCGGATAACAGCAGTCCACACCGCAACCCAAAACTGCAATTGTTATCCCCTGATTTTCAATTGCTGCTACATGAGCTACCGCATCAACGCCCATTGCTAAACCGGAAACAATAACATATTCTGCAGCTACCAATTCCCTAGTTAAGGAAGCGGTTACTTCCCGTCCATATGAGGTAATTTTTCTTGTCCCAACAACGGCAATTGTTCTCTCATTTTCCACTGTGTTAAACGCAAACGTTCCCCAAACATACAGAACAAAAGGCGGACGGAAACTTTCTTTTAGAAGTTTCGGATATGCTGAGTCATTTAGTGTTAAAAACCAAACATTTGCCAAACGTAATTTTTCTTCATATGCTTCAATTGAAAAATATTTACGAAAGGTAAGGAATTTTGCTGACAATTTCTTACCCAAACAAGTAGTAAGGTCTCTATCCGTTGCTTTCCATGCATTTTCAGCGCTGTTAAATGTTTTAAGAAGCAGTTGAAACTTTACCGGCCCGATTCCCATTGCATTCGAAAATCCCAACCAATATCCTTCCTCATCCATATCATAATAGTAAGAACGTATGGGAAAATAGTAAAGAGGCTAATTTCTTGACAACTAGGCTAACTCATGGAATACTTGCATCATGCCAAACACAATTTCTAAAACAACCGATCCGAATAAAATTATTCCATCTTTTTTAAAAAACTTTTTATTCTGGTTTTTGCTTTATATAGTTCTAACTGCTGTTATTTACGGAATAATCTACGTCCTATTTCTACGCAAATAAGTTATTCATGAAAATACTCATTATGAATATACTTACACTTCTGACACAAACAGTCATGCTGGAGTCCTGCTCTGCTGGATGATAGCATCTCATACATAAGATTATATCAAGGCTTTCAGCCTCTCCAGAATGACAAAATTATGTTAGGACTGTGAATAGTTACTTACTATTTAATTTCTTCCTCTTTTATAAAATCTCTGCTATAATAAATTGTAAGGCACGTTGCCTTATATATGCCTGAATTGGTTCGACCGCAACTTCCACCGCCAGATAATAACGAACTGCCAAAACTGCTTTCTGCTCCGATGCCACTTGAACAGATTGCAGAAAGATCTCTTTCTATGTCTAGAATAGTTTTTAATCCAAAAGAATTCACTGTTAATCAACTAAATACTTTTAGCAAACTACAAGTAAGATACAAAAAAAATCATGGTATATTCACCGAGGATGAACGTAATCGATTACGCTTTATCCGTTGGATACTTCGAACCGGTAGAATTACTCCTTAAGCGAGATCTCCGAATTTGAACAGTGGTAGAATTATTTCTCCTCAAAATACGCTTCCAGAATTTGCTTGGCAATCGGTCCGGCTATTGTTGATCCTTCACCGCTTGACTCGGATAACACGGTAACTACAATTTCCGGCTTATCGGCAGGCGCAAAAGCGGTAATCCAAGCATGAGCCAATGTATTCTCATCACCGTGTTGTGCTGTTCCAGTTTTACACGCAATTTGGATCTTCCTCATATCCGCAGACGTGGATGCTACAGGCAAGATATCTAAACCATTAATTTTTAACTTTGCATTTTTAACTGTAAACTGAAACAGCGGATACGCTACTCCTCCGGTGCTGCAACTGCCTATCATCCCCTGTTTAATTGCTAAGACCGTGCCGGAACTTAATACATTTGCGGTTTTTTTCTCAGGTTTGTTTTTCAGTAAATGCGGAATATATAAAGAACCATCATTGGCAATAACCTCCGTCCATGCATTAACCTGAAGCGGCGTAGTGAGCAGATATCCTTGTCCGATGCCGTAATGATAGGTGTCTCCCAGGTACCAATTCTCCCCAATCGTTTTCTTCTTCCATTCTAGCGTCGGGACGAGACCTTTTGCCTCTCCACTCAGATCAATTCCCAAAGTGTTTCCGAGTCCAAGTTTCCGCGCCATTTCCGATAACCGATCAACCGTTACCATCTCTGCTAGTTTATAGAAAAAAATATCATTACTGCGGACAAGCGCCCGAACGACGTTCAGAGGTCCTTGTTCTGTTCTTCCATAATCCGTGTAATACCAATTCGCGAAAGAAAATGATCCGATCTTAAGTATTCCCGGATCGGTAATTGTAAAATGAGTATCTATGACATGATCTTCAAGTCCTGCCGCAGCTGCAACAATTTTAAACGTCGAGCCGGGCGGATAGGTCCCGGCAATCGCCCGGTTTAATAATGGATGATTCTCTGCGTCTAATAAAACATCTGAGAGTTTTGGGTAAGCACTATTCGAAGCAGGTTTATAATTTACCCCTTGAGTAAATAAATTCGGGTCGAATGACGGCTTAGAAACCATTGCCAGTACTTCGCCTGTCGGAGTTGAGACAATGGCTGATCCATGCGAAACAGAACTCATCGCCCGGTACACTGCTTGCTGAAGCTTTATGTCTATTGTTAAGGTAATGTTTTGCCCGGGAATCGGATCGGTTTGTCCAAGTGTTCTAACCGTTCTTCCCATAGCATCCACTTCGACAAGTTGTTTTCCGTCCACTCCACGAAGCAGATGTTCATATTGCTGTTCTATTCCCGCTTGTCCCAGTAAATCATCCAGTTGATAACCTGCAAATTCCGGCTGTTTTAATTGTTCTTTAGAAATCTGTCCGATATAGCCGATAACATGAGCTAAAACGTCTTTATACGGATACTGTCTGAAGGAATCAATCTCCAAATTTTTATCTCCTTTTGCCATAAGAGAAAGCGCAATGTCCCAGGATATGATCGTTGTTTTTCCTTTTATTACTTGTCGAAACCCAGGACTGTTGAAAACCAAAGGCACGCCGTTTCGGTCGAAAATAATTCCCCGCGGTGCATGGAGAATCTGGGTTCTGATCCGGTTGGAATCGGAAAGTGTTCTATAGAATTTTCCCTGCAGCAGTTGAAGAGAAACAAGTTTAACAAAAAGTATACTGCAGGTGAACAGTAAAAGGATGGTCAGCGGAAAAAGGCGCATTTTCCGTGATTTATTCTTCCCGTAATTTCTCTGGGGAATTTTTTCTGTTCTTATAGAGTCGCCAAATGCGATACCGGTATTCATATACTCGCTACTTGCTTATTGTCGGGTTCTTTTTTTCTCAAAAAACTACCTGTTAAAAATATAAGAATTGCCAAAACGATACTAAGAAAAAGCTGGATAAATAAATTGCTAAAACCAAAAATGAGAAAAAATAAAAGACAGCCAAAAAAAGACGTAAAAAAAACAAAGGGCACTGTCGTTATCTCATATTTTCTCTGGTATAAAAGAATAAAAAATAAAAAAAGAATATAGAATAAACCGGTTTCTCCAAGCGGACGAACAGAGAGTATGTCTAAAAGAATTCCTGCAATAAACGCGACAGGAAAAATAAGAGCACTCTGTTGAGCAAGAGTAAAACAGAGCAAAAAAAGGAGTGTTAACGGTACGACATTTAGCGACGACTCGAGAAGTGTAATAAAAAATAAAAAAATAAAAAATAAATATTGCATAGGATACATGTGTAACAGTTATCTCGTAATCATCATCACAAATATCGTTGTAAGTTCAGGTATATTAATGAGGCTTTTTACCTCTGCTGTTTGGAAAAGATTGCTTGGTTTTTTATTTATAGAAACTATTGTTCCGATTACGATATCCGGCGGATAAGATAGACTGTTATCATCCGAGCTGCCTTTTGTTACAACGATATCTTTTTCCGTTAATTTATCAGACAAGACGACGTTTTCCAGAATCATTACACTATTTCCCTGTCCCTTAAGGATACCGAGCGCATTCGTCTGTGAATCGCGTGCGGTTATCGACATATCCTGGCTCCCGATCGGCATAACAATTGCTTCATGGAGAGATACACGACTAATACTCCCAACTAAATTGTCTTTATAAATTGTAATCATACCCACTTTTAGCCCATCACTACTTCCTTTATCTATCGTAAGCGTGGTCGGCATAGCAATACCGGGAATAAAGCTGGAAAGTCCGATTATATTTGCGGGCATTAGCTGTGTCGGAGTAAATTTTGTGTTTACAAATTGGTCGTGAAGGGCTGTATTTTCCCGTTCAATCGCTTTCAGTTTTGCCAGTTGTCCTGCAATGTCCGCATTTTTCATACGCAGTTCTTTTATTTCTGAAGAGTCTGAGGTTGTGAAAGTAAAAGCTGATGAGTATGTTGCGCGTTGCAGCGGAAGTAGAATTTTTTCCGCAGAACCTCGTAGGGAGATTAACAATGGATTCTTTTCAAGAAGCAAAAGAATAAAAGAAAAAAGTAAAAAAAGGATAAATAAATGAAAAAATCCTGCTCGTTTTACCATAGAGGTATTGTAACACTTTCCAAACCCCAAGCAAGTCAGAAATTACCTAAAAGAGGAAATAAAATTATAAGTATAGACCGCTGCGTTTTAAAGAGGATTGTTTACAAATCTTTTGTTATGTTCTTCTTTCCATTCATAGACCAACATTGCGCGACTCTTTAATTTTTCTCTTCGCAAACGAGACTCTGCAGGAGATTCTCCTAAATATTCTTCCAGAGCATCAATTTGCTCATCTGAAAATATTTTCCTTTCTTCTATTACCTCCCTATAACGCTTAACGTCTTGTTCAGCTCTATGATAAAGCGCAGCATCTATTTCTGGTACGGTTTGAGCAGCAAAAGCTCCACCGCTTTCAGGATTATTCCATTGAAAAAGTCTGGCATATTCTTCTAATTCAGGGGACGTTTCGTCCGGACCTTTTGAAGTAACACCATTTATTAGCATATCCTCATAGCTGTGCCTCACGTAGACTACCGCGCTTGTCGGAAGAAGAGATAGGCTTAATAAGCCGGATAATTGAGTAATCAGTATGGGTCCACTTTCAGAATTCCTTCGTCTATTTGCCTCTCTTTTTCGTGTAGCTTCATATTGACTTAATTTTATAGCATCATCTCCTCCAGTAATTAGACTAGTCATGTCTTTCGCTGTTTTATCCAGAAATGCTATTTCTTCGGAAGAGTAGAGGCTGGGAGGCAATAAATAAAATGCCCCTTTTAATCTGCAGTTAAGTTCTTGGGGAGATGGAAATTCTGACCGTTCAGGTCCATGTTGTTCTATCATAAATATATTTTCTAACACAAATTAACCTATCTTGCAGTCTTACGTTTTACTATGAAAAATGTTTCTTTATAAGAAATACTATTTCAATCCCCCGATAACTTTCACTCTATTCAGAAGCTCCTGATCTTCAAGTACTTTTCCGGTTCCGCGGACTACTGAAGTTAACGGATCATCGGAAACAACTACCGGCATGTGCGTTCGCTCGACGATCAGCTGATCAAGACCGCGAAGTAATGCTCCACCTCCGGTCAGCAGAATTCCCCGTTCTAAAATGTCAGTCAGAAGCTCCGGCGGCGTCTCCTCAAGTACGTCAGCAATTGCCTGGATAATTTGGGTAAATACCGGAGCCAGCGCTTCACGAACTTCTACTTCAGAAACCCGTAAGCTTTTTGGTAATCCTGTTTCTATGTCTCTCCCCCTAATGATTGCCATTCTATTCCCCTGCTCTTCAATAACTTTCTCTTCTCTGTCGCTGCTGTCATTCTGGAGCGCGACAGTATGAAATACATAGTCCCCTTGTGAGGTAGCGATAGAATCTTCTGGGGATCCTATCGGTCGCTTTGCTCCTTCCAGGATGACATCATCTTGTTTTTTATTTTTCTCTTCCTGCTCTTTTAATTTCAATTTTGCATTTTGAATTTTGAATTTTGAATTTGTGTCGTATGCGCTGCCGATTTGTATCTTTAGATCCTCTGCCGTTTTCTCTCCAAGCAAAAGTCCATGGCGAAGCCTAATATAGTGTAGAATCGCCAGGTCCATATCATCTCCTGCCAGTTTTAGAGACCTGCTCACGACAATACCACCCAGTGAAATAATTGCTATCTCAGTTGTTCCGCCACCGATATCGACCACCATTATGCCATTTGACTGAAATACAGAAACTCCTTCACCGATTGCACTTGCCATCGGCTCTTCAATCAGATATGCCTCTCCTGCTCCAGCCGACAGTGCTGCTTCCCAGACTGCACGTCTTTCAACCTCGGTAACTGATGAGGGAATTCCGATCACCACCCTAGGTCGAGCCAGGGTTTGAGTAAAAAGATTTCCCATTTCATGCACCTTTTTAATGTAAAAGCTTATCATTGCTTCTGTTGCATCAAAATCAGAAATTACACCTCCCCGAAGCGGTTTGACTGTCACGATAGAAGCAGGCGTTTTTCCCAGCATTTTTTTGGCTTCAGTTCCTATGGCAATTACTTGTTTACTTTTTTTATGCATTGCAACTACCGACGGCTCACGAATAACGATCCCCTTGTTCTTGACAAAAACCAATGTATTCGCAGTACCCAAGTCTATGCCTATATCATGGCTAAATAAACTGTAAAATTTATGTGCTAGATTCATAGTTGAATAACAGCTCGCCCCGTCAAAGCCGCAGCATGAGGCGTGAACGAATACATGCGGCTCCTCACTCAGAATTTTGAATTATAAATTTTGAATTCTGAATTCTTTATTATAGCCACATTCTAACAGCTTGCCGGTTCTTTCTCAACCGGAATCCCCAGTTCTTATAAATATTTATTGGTTTTTTCTCTTGTTCCTTTTAAATTTAATATGCTAGAATAGATGAATAATTATGATAAAACTTTGCAATAGAGTTATCGAATACTCCTTCTACGCACTCTTTCTTCTTGTTCCCTTGGTACTTAGTAATTCTACTTATGAACTTTTTGAATTCAATAAAATGTGGCTGACCTTTGCTCTTACCATTATTATCGCTCTGGCTTGGTTTACTAAAATGATTTTAACCCGCCAAATTCGTGTTCAGCGAACTCCACTTGATATTCCTATCCTCCTCTTCCTGCTTTCCCAGATTATTTCAACTATTTTCTCTATGGATTCCCATCTATCCTTATGGGGGTACTACTCTCGCTTTAATGGCGGTTTACTTTCTACTATCTCATATATTTTTCTCTACTTCACATTTGTTTCCAATCTGCAATTTAAGCATGTGATGCGTAACCTTTTCGTGAGTCTTATTGCCGGATTTATAGTTGCCCTGTGGGGATTTCCTTCTCATTTCGGATATGATCCGACCTGCTATTTATTCCGGGGCAGTTTGGATGTATCCTGCTGGACTGATGCGTTTCAGCCGAAAGTACGCATTTTTTCAACGCTTGGGCAGCCGGATTGGTTGGCAGCTTATTTAGCCTTACTTATTCCACTTTCGGTCGCATACGCACTCAAAAAATATTTTACTATCCATTCGCATACAAAGCCATCACTTAAGTTTTTCCTAAGTCCGGTTTTTATCATGCTCTACATATTAACACTGCTTTTTTATGTAGATTTAACTTTCACGTTAACAAAAGCCGGATTCGATGCTTTTTGGCTAGGCATTTTTATTTTTTGGATTATTCTTTTTATAAAACAAATTATCCCGAGAAACATTCTGCTTATATGTTTTAGTTTGTTTACACTTTCATTTCTTATACTGAATTTCTTCTTCGGCATTCCGATAGGAGAACTATATAAGTTTACTTTGCCTGTTATCCAGGCTCAGCAGCAAGCGGCAAAAACAAATCCATCAACACAAGCGCAACCCGCTACTCCGGCTCAGTCTCAGGCAGCTGCTCCGGCCGGTGACTTAGGTAGCACTGACTCCGGGAAAATTCGTCTTTTTGTTTGGCAAGGAGCAATAGATGTGTGGAAAAATTATCCGTTATTTGGCTCGGGGGTGGAAACTTTCGCTTTCGCGTATTATAAGTACCGGCCTGTCGGACACAACGAGACTTCGGAATGGGATTTTCTTTATAATAAAGCACATAATGAATATTTAAACTATTTAGCAACCACAGGAATATTCGGACTTGGAACGTATTTGGTTATTATCTTTCTGTTTCTTTATCTCACTTTTAAGCATCTTTTACAAACAAAAGATGGGGATCATACTTCGTTGACGAAAAGTTTACTCATCACGGGACTTGTCGCCGGATATATTACTATACTTATTACTAACTTCTTTGGTTTCTCCGTGGTTATTATGAATGAGTATCTCTTTCTCATTCCGGTTTTTGTTTTTATTCTTGGCGGAATGCTACCCGATAAAGCATTGCTTTTTGATTTCGGAGTACGTAGTAACAAATCGGAAGCGCGCACTTATCCCATTAATTCTAATAATTCACAGACTATTAATCTCTACCAATGGACGTTATTGCTGGTCGTTTTGCTTCTGGCACTATTCTCTTTGTTTAGTCTTTATCAATTTTGGGATGCTGACACCGCATATGCGTTGGGACATAACTTCGACCAGGTCGGACAGTATCAGCAAGGTTATGCCCCACTTTTGAAAGCAGTGAATGAACGCCCGGGAGAGCCGGTATTTAGTGACGAGTTATCAGTTAATAATGCTACGCTGGCTTTGGCTTTTTTCCAACAAAAAGATACAGCACAAGCAACAGATCTCGCAAATCGTGCAATAACGATTAGTAATCAGCTTCTCCAGTCCTATCCTAATAACATTGTCTTTTTGAAAAGCCGTGTCCGTGTTTTCTATGCTCTTTCCGAAATTAATTCGCAATATATCGCGTACGCACTGGATGCAATGCAGAGAGCCTCCGTATTGGCCCCGACTGATGCAAAAATCTGGTATAACCTCGGTGTTTTATATGGCGAAACCGGACAAACACAAAAAGGCATTGATATTCTAAATAGAACTATTCAAATGAAACCTGATTACCAAGATGCTTATTTTGCTCTGGGCCTTTTTTATCATCAAGCAGCAGTTGACAAGAAAGGAGTTGTTATAAATCCGCCTTTACAAGCGAAGGCAATAGGTATCCTTAAATATGTTTTAACCAACCTTAACTCAAATAATACACAAGTGAAAAAAACATTGAAAAGCTGGGGTGCCGTTTGATAATAAAAATACCGCTGGACATGACAAAAAGAACAGATTAAAATACTAAACTATGCTGAAAATAGTTCAAGCACCGGATGACGCACTTGCGAAAAAAGCGAAAAGTATTGAAAAAATTGATAAAGTAATTCTCCGCCTTATTTCCGAAATGACAGAAACACTTATGCGGCAAAAAGATCCGGAAGGCGTTGGTCTGGCAGCACCTCAAGTGGGTAAATCATTACGACTTTTTTTAGTACGCCTTACTCCGAAGTCGCCTGTCCTTAGCTTTATTAATCCGGTGATGTCTGTTCCTCTTGGCACACCGCTAACTAATGATAAAACAGCGAAGAAAGAGAAGTCAATGCAACTTGAAGGATGTTTGTCCTTGAATAATATTTGGGGCGTGGTGAAAAGATATGAGTCGATTATGCTATCTTTTACTGATGAAAAAGGTAAATATCATAAAAAAAAGTTCTCGGGTTTTTTATCAACTGTCATTCAGCATGAATATGACCATCTGCAGGGAATCCTCTTTCCGAAGCGCGTTTTAGAACAAAACGGTAAATTATATAAAGCAGTACTAAATGAAAAGAGAGAAACCATTTTCGAAGAAATAGAGATATAATTTTACTCTACCCCTTTACGCGTTAGTTGTTGTTAACAGTACACCGCAAGGCAGGGATAAACATATTTCTTAACCAACCCGGCATACGAGGATGATCGGCAATAAATCTCACAGCGAACCTAGCAAACCACATCGGCATATGGCATTTATATGGGGGCGTAGGAGTCACCGACACATGAGGCGTAATTGATACAGGAGGCAAACATACATATTTTATACCGATAGCATCACAATGCTCTCCGGGGCCGGTTTGTGTACAACCAAACTTTTCAGATTGACACGAAGTACCGGATGGACATGAATTTGTTGCTCCCGGTGTACAACCTACGGCTTGCGTCGGCGTTCCATTAACTGGCTGCGTTGGAATTGTAGTAGTATTATTACCTCCAGCTGGCGAGGTAGGCACAGGCGTCATCGTTGACGTTGGAGAAACTGGTGTAGTTGGTATCTGCGTCGGTGGAGGACAACCAAGACAAAATACAGGAGTTGTAGGCGTTGGAGCTTCAGTCGGTGTTGAAACAACAGTTGTCGGAGTTGGAGGAGCTGATGTTGGTCCCCCTTGACCTACGGTAATTACGGCAGGAACCGTTGAGGAGATAACGTTCTCGCTTGCGGAATCATTTGGACTTACAGAGAAAGCCTGCGTATTACTCGAGAAAGCGACTGGTGAATTAGTCACGTTACCTAAAGCCGTAAGACTAAGTGTTCCTAGTGTGGCTGTTTGTTGGATTGCTTTGGTTGGGTCATTACCTACCGACAAAACCACCTGCACCTTACCCGTACTATAAATAGGACCCTCCAAAACCGTCGAGAAGGCTGCGCTATTCGGAACAAATGCAGTAGCACTGGTCGGCTGGAAATAAGTCGGATTATAGGTAATTTCCAATTTTACGAGAGATACCTCGTTCGTTCCGGGATTAAGTGTGATTGTTAACGGAATAACATCACCGATGTTTGAGTTAACCGCAGCAGGAGAGAATACAAGTGATGTCGCTGCTGTGGCATTACTTTGGTATTGCTGCTGCATACGGGCTGCAGAAACTGCCAGAAGAATCACAAAAACTACAACGGCAACAACTAGGACAATGTAAAATTCTTTCCGAAGATAAAGCGGCTTCTTTCGAGATGATACTGTTGCCTTTTTTTTCATAGCTGTGGCTGCTTTTTTCTTTTTATGACGGCTCGGCATAGTTTACTATTCTTTCCAATAATTAAGCTTATCCATATTTTGTCTTTCTTGTCAAGATCTAATTTGAAAGTAATTCTTTCACTCCTAAGGATTCCGTGATATAAATAGATCATGAAATTCAAGATTGTTTTTCTCGGTAACACTAAATATTCAACCATTGTCGAAAACCACTTGTTAAAACATTTCGGCCTAACTGCTGTCATTACTTTACCCGATCAGCCCCAGGGAAGAAAAAAAGTTTTGACGCCTACGCCCGTAAAAGCTCTCGCGCAAGCAAATAATGTTCCTGTGATTAGCGCTCGAAAATTAACCGAGGATGTTATCCAGCAAATACAACGTCTGGAGCTGGACTTTCTGGTTGTCGCGGATTATGGATTAATTCTGCCTGTTACCCTTCTGGCAATACCTAAAGCCGCACCTTTAAATGTTCATCACTCATTGCTGCCTAAATATAGAGGGCCTGCCCCGGCGCCTTCAGTTATTTTAGCCGGCGAAAAGACCTCCGGCGTTACTATTATTAAAATGGTGAAAGAGATTGATGCCGGTGATATTTTGGCCCAAAAGATATATACGCTCTCATCTAAAGAAACCACTGATTCGCTTTTACGCAAACTTAATACATTAGGAGCGGAAATTATCGTACCTGTTATTGAAAATTTCCAAGGTCATAAGCAAAAAGCGCTGGCTCAAGACGCTAGGCAAGCTACTTTTACGAAGTATCTTAAGAAACAGGACGGTTTTATAGATTTACAAAGTCCCCTAACTCCAGAAGAATTCGACCGGATGGTAAGAGCTTATTTTCCCTGGCCTACTGTTTGGACCAGGCTAAAAATTGGGAGCAGCGAAAAAATAGTCAAGTTTTTGCCCGAAAAAATACTGCAAGTAGAAGGTAAACAGCAGACATCTCTCAAAGATTTCCTAAATGGATACCCCAAGCTTCGTCCGCTTATTGAGCCACTATTTACATAGTCACATCTACATTTTGTCAGGACTAAACGGCAAAAAGCCAGGGGTAAAAATTAATACGGTAGAAAATAAGTAGATTATACAGCGACAGCCTGAGAAGTCTTTGCGTTACGTGCTGCTTCAAGTCGTTTATACATTCTTTGGCATTTTGTACAGAGTCTTCGGGTCTCCCGCATTGTCCCCACGAGAATCCGCGCTGAATGAAGATTCGGTTTAAAAGTTCTGTTGGTCCGGTTTTTTGCATGGGACACATTATGCCCGAACATAACACCTTTTCCGCAATTATCACATTGCAATGCCATAGACAATTTTCCTCTTTGTTAGTATACTAAAAACTAATCGGAATTACAAATCCCAATCTACTGCCTTAATTTTTTATGGAAATTGCAACAAATCCATTATTTTTGGGTCTTTTGAGTATTATCATTTTAATTTTTTCAGCAATTTTTCACGAGATTGCGCATGGTTACGTCGCAGAGCAGCTTGGCGATCCGACAGCCAGACTCATGGGGCGGTTGACCCTGGATCCCAGAAAACACATCGATCCGTTTATGAGTATTCTTCTGCCTCTTATGCTCATTCTCTCAGGCTCTCCTGTAATTTTTGGCGGAGCAAAGCCGGTACCGATTGATCCGTTTAATTTAAAAGAGGGCAGAAAAGATATCGCGCTTGTTTCTTTGTCCGGACCACTAACAAATGTAATTATTGCTATTATTGCCGCTGTACTTTTTCGGGTTTTATTTCCCCATCCGCTCATGGAAATTACAAATCCTGCAGTTTATCTTTTTGGCTATATCTTACTAACTATTGCAAGGATTAATGTGCTTTTGGCAATTTTTAATTTAATCCCGATTCCTCCACTTGACGGCTCAAAAGTATTTGCTCTTATTCTGCCTGAAGAAATGGCCGCAGTATATCTCGGACTTTCTTCAGTCGGCATGCTACTTCTTTTCTTTCTGCTTTTTTTCCCAATCGGTTCATTTTCTTTACAAACACTTATTTCTGACGTCTACGGCTTTAGTTTATCGCTTCTTGGCTTACCGTAATAACGCAACATTTTAACGTGTTATTACCGAGAGTTCACTATATACATTGATTTTACCATTTACCCGGTCATATACTATAAATGCTCTTTGGTATTCGAGAAAGTTGGGATATTTTTTCTCTACAAGAATTAAACCTGAGGTACTCCGATCTAATATCGGGGAATGAGGTGCATTTTGTTCCGCTGTGGCGGGATAAATAACCTTCCTGTTACACTTCGGGAAAACTAACAACATTTCTCGATATCTAAAGAGTGTACTTATTGAAGCTCCGGCAAATTTATGCTGGAGAATTTTAATAAATTTTATCGGAGCTGAAATCCAGCGAAGTTTTGTCATCCGTAGCCACGTTTAGTTTCATGAATGTGGCGGAGGATGAAGCGAAGGCAGATTAAAACCATACTTTACTAGTGTGGTTTTTTTGTTGCAAACTTGTAAGTTGCGTAGATTTAGTCAGGTTTGATAGAATAAGCCATATCTGCCAGCCGACATAGCTCAGTGGTAGAGCAACACTTTTGTAAAGTGAAGGTCGAGGGTTCAAATCCCCCTGTCGGCTCAAAAAAATGATATAATACTCGATATGGGTTTGTGCCTAGTTTGTAGCAGAAAACCAAATAGGTCTTCCTATAAATACTGCTCAAATAAATGCCAACGTAATTATCAGTATCAAGAATATATCAGAAAATGGAAACTGGGGTTAGTAACTGGAGAAAGAGGCGTAGTTACTAAAAAATATTTCTAATCATGTTAAAAGATATCTTGTTGAAAAATATGGAGAACAATGTTTTCTATGTAAGTGGAATAAAAAGCATCCAGTAACGGGAAAAGTACCATTAGAGATAGATCATATAAATGGAAACGCTGAGGATAATCGCGAAGAAAACTTACGATTGATCTGCCCAAATTGCCATGCATTGAGTTTAAATTTTAGAAATTTGAATAAAGGTAATGGGAGATATTGGAGAAAGATAAAATATATAAAAAATGTAATTTAGGATTCTTGCTGGGTTCGCATAGCGGCAATTGCATCTGGCTGTAGACCAGACGGTCGAAAGGCCTACGGGGGTTCGAGTCCCTCACCCAGCACTGATATGCGGCGCTTACTTTGGCTTGCAAAAATGCTTCGCCAAAGAGCACTATATCAGTTGCAGGCATAGAAATTGTATATTGTTTCATTGTATGCTGCCGGCTTGGCTCAGTGGTAGAGCAAGTCATTGGTAATGACTAGATCGTGGGTCCGATTCCCACAGCCGGCTCAACTAATAACTTGCATATTATGGACCAGGATTACATCTTCAATTCACGAAACATTTGTGCTAAAATGTGAGGTAGTCGTTAAGAAGTTGTATGGTTTTGCGAGAACATTAAAAGAAAATTCTCATTAAGTTTAGTTTAGGCATTGAGTCTTAAGTATTTAATTTTTAGTTTTAAGTTATATGGCAAAAGCAGAACACAGAATCATTATTGGTCTTGTTTGTCCAATTTGTAAAAACCGGAATTATGTTTCGCAGAAAAATAAGCTTGAAACACCGGAAAAGTTGGTGTTAAAGAAATTCTGCAAGCATTGCCGTAAAGTAACGGAGCACAAGGAAACAGAGAAACTCAAATAGTATTCAGTAACTTGTATTATGTATCATGCATAACTACAAAAAAAACTCACCCACTCCTTTATAC
The DNA here is from genome assembly GCA_963790825.1 of Candidatus Levyibacteriota bacterium. Lineage (GTDB taxonomy): Bacteria > Patescibacteriota > Microgenomatia > Levybacterales > UBA12049 > CAWBPM01. The sequence continues at coordinate 713,545 of CAWBPM010000002.1, forward strand.
TTAATACAAAATACCTTATACTTAATACAAATCTAGGGGTGTGGTGAAACGGTATCACAGCAGTCTCCAAAACTGCTTTTCACGGTTCGAATCCGTGCACCCCTGCCATGAAGGATGCGCTGAGAAGAGAAAAGTATTTTAAAACAAACCCAGGTAAAAAAACTCTTAAATTAATGTTGCGCGAATTCCATGAATCTTCTCCTAAGGCACTTGGATAGATATTGAGGGCCAAGTGACTGTGTATTCCAAAATTCAACTATCCTCCCCTCTTTTCCTTTCCTAAAATGGTCACCATTGAATTCACATTTTAGCTTGATTTGGCGACCCGTTCACCATTTTGACCATTTAAATGGTGGTTTTCAAAGCTACCCAGCCTCAAGCAAACCATTTTAACCTGTTTAACCTTAAATTTTATACACTCACAAACGGATTCGAGCCTCTGTTATAATCTGTTTATGAACGATCTAAATTTTATCGTCACGGAAGGTGAGCCAAAACCGGAAGATTTCAAAGCCCTCTCTACGGGTCTTCTCTCTCACCATGCCAGTCATTGCCACATAAGAACATGGGAGAAATATTGTATATTTCTAAAAGATAAACAAGGTAAAGCACACGCAGGCATTATTGTTACATTTTTATGGAATGGCATGCATATCGATTCCCTGTGGGTAGATGAATCGATTCGAGAACAAGACTTCGGAAGTCAACTTATGCTGATGGCGGAAGACGAAGCACGGAAAAGAAATTGTACTATAGCGTATACAGATACTTTTTCCTGGCAAGCACCTGGTTTTTATGAAAAACTCGGATATACTCTTTATGGAAAACTTGAAGACTTTCCGGAGGATAATGCATTAAGCTACTACAGTAAAAAGCTGACATAGTTCCTAACTTCAGACGAATTGAAAAACAATTCGTTCCTACAAATTTACATAACCGTGTAAAATATATTTCATCATGCCCGTATTATAAAAGATTAGGTAATGGTTGCGCAAAAAGCCCTTGTTTTTTACCTTCCATTTCCCTATACTCCTTTTGCTAATTTAAAATACTATGCCGGCTATAAGTGAACTTACTCGTCCCCTCTTAGAAGAACAGCGATATCTAGCTGACTTTCCCTGGACCAATGTTGAGGCAGATCTAGACAGAATTTATGGCCGCGGGCAAATCGAGATCGGCTTCCCCCCGGGAGTTGCGAGAATCTTTCCCCAAGCAGCCAGGAATAATTCGGCTGCCATAAATGGCGTCATGTACGGAGATGAGGGAAAAGGCAGATGGGTCGATAATAAAATTGCCGGCCTTTTAGAAGCTCCTGGTATTCAATCAGTGAATGCTATTCGCTACCAAGGCGGTAATAACGCGGGACATACTATTGAAATGGAAAATGGAAAACGCGTTGCCCTGCATGTTATCCCGTCAGCGATTATGTATGAGAAAGCACGAGGAATAATCGACCAAGGAGTCGTCGTCCACGTAGAAGATCTCCGGACAGAAATGGGATACGCCGAAGGAATAGTTGGGAATTTGAAAGGGAGAGTACTTCTCTCGAGTCATGCGCTCTTGTGCACAGACTTGGAGCGTGCTGAAGAAGTTGCAAATCGAGTGAAATCAAACGGTGCTGCAAATGGAGGAACAGCACGAGGTATCGGACCCACCTACGCACATCACTATGATAGGTTAGGACTTAAAGTTGAAGATTTAGTAAAAGAAAATTGGAGAACACGTTTAGGTGACCGGTATGATCGATATCAAAAAGAATTTGCCAGTATCGGCATGGACCTTGCGACTACAAAAGTTCCCGATTTTCATTCTGTAAAACTCGAAGGAAAAATGGCCAGCCGTACCGTGGGCTTGAAAGAAGAATTTTTAGATCGTCTTGAAGTATCCCGGCAGTGGCTGCTTAGTCGGAACATGACGACAGATACCCTGCCTCTCCACCGGGAAATATTCCATGACCCAAGCCAAGGGGTACTATTTGAAGGTGCCCAGGGAATTGGTCTGAATGCCTGGTTCGGCTCGTATCCTGATGTTACCGCATCTGATACATCCGCCTGGGGTATTTTAGCAGGCACAGGATATTGGCGTCCCGATAATGTAAAAGAAAGAATCGGAATACTGAAAGGTCCATATACTTCAAGCGTTGGCAAACGCCGGCTCCCAACACAAATTCATTTGGCAAAAGATAATAACGACCTGCCGTCCCATGCCACACTTGTAGAAGAACGGGGAGTTTTTATCCGTAATAAAGCACGTGAACGAGGAACAACCACCGGCAGATGGCGGGACGTCTCAGAGCTCGACCTAGCCAATCTTTCGTATAATGCAGTCGTGGCAGGAGTTGACGTGCTGGCAGTAACCATGATGGACGTTGTAAGAGAAACTGATACTATCCGCGTCAGCACACACCATGAAAAAGATGGAAAACCAGTTCCCTTCAGACCTGGAATGGAATACATGAGCTGCCTTACTCCTGTATACGTGAATTTACCTGGATGGGACGGTGAAAAATGCAGCCAGGCAACCTCGATAGCAGAATTCCCCATAGAAGCACAGCAATATCTCTCATTTATCCAAGCCCGAACCGCTGTTCCGATTGTCGCAGTAACTGCGAGTCCCGCCAGAAATAGGCTCATAACCCTCCCCGGCTACAAAGTTTGAAGCTAGTCAACTAAAAACTACAGCAATTCTCAGACATAGTCTTCTCGTCTATAAACCGGATAGTAGCTCAAGTAGGAATGGGAATTTTGTATATTCCGGATTTTGACTCGTACTAAAATGACCCTGCCCTTTCTTTATAATAAGTTCAGCACCTAGTTTCTCAGACAAATACTGTGCATGCTCCAAAGGACAATGAGGATCATTATCTGAGTGAATAAAAATAAACTTTTTTGCCTTGCTTTTGATCTTGTCAAAATCAAAATCTTCCAGAAAAAGCTCCTGGAGCGACTTCCAACCCAAATCATTTTTGAATGCCCCAACTAAAACGCATGTTTCAACCTTTGTGTTTTCCGGCAAATGTTGCAGTAAGCCTAATATTGCGACAGCTCCTGACGAGTGTCCTACTATTGCAGTTTCTTCATCAAACAACCAATCTTTATTCTGAAAAATAAATTCGTTATACCTTCCGATGTTTGGTTTTTCTGAATGAGGTAAATCAGGAACCCATACGGTAAATCCCCTCTTTTCCAGCTCTTTTTTCAACCAAGGAAACCAATTATCTTTTGAGCTGCTACCTGTACCATGTAATATGAGAACTCGCTTCATAATCTCACTTCCATAATTTTTCGAGTTTATCCAGTGCTTCTAATGTACCCGGATCTGTCACTAAACTGTTCGCGGCAGATGAACTGAGCCATTTTGTTTCATAAAACTCCTTTGCAAGTTTCTCTTGATCTGGATTAAAATTATCCCTCTTCACATGTACAAAATGCCAAATGTCATAGTGTATTCGGCAAGGCTGCTTACCGGGATTATCGATATAGGTAATGGTCAATAACAAAGGTCTGCCAATTCTATCTGCTGGGATATCTAGTCCCCATTCTTCCCCTATTTCCCGATCTAACGCCTGTTCGGGAGCTTCACCCTTATCTATATGACCTCCGTTAAATAACCATAAACCCGATTTTTTATGTTTGCCCATAAAAACTTCTTTTGCTACTGGGTCATTTGCGGCAAAATAAACACAGAAATGAGTCTCTTTATTTTCGTCTCTCGTCAATTTACCTTGATTTGCTCGTGCCAGAAACCGCTGAGCTACTTCCTCAGTACTAATGTTTTGAGAAATCCATTGCTTGAGCTTCTTTCCTAACTGATTATTCATAGTTGCAGTATAGCAACTTCAGTAAGATTTTACTAAGAGTTTCTTGCTACAATACAGCTATAAAAATAAAAACCGAAGATAATATTCAGCCATTTGAAACTCAAGTGATTATTATTAATCACTTTTGAGTGTCGAAAGCATATAATTAAATATCGTTTCATACGCACTTTTTGCACGTATTATGAGAAGATCGTTTGTTCTCGGCAGAACGACGTCTTCCGACTGCTCTCCACTTGAATCCTGAAAATATTCCTTTGTCCCCTTAATCGCCGCAACCGTTATCGGAGTTCCCGCTCCGCCGATTGCAAGCTGATCCGAGTATGACCTTGTGCTGACAGAGACCGAAATGAAACGCGAACTTGTTGAAGCAATGTTTGTGTTGAAGACAACAAAACTAGGCACAAGCGGCTCAAGTGCTCCTTGGTCTTGCACGACCCAGTCAGGCGAATATTTAATTGAATAGCCATACTTTGCATTGGTATAGGTAACCCAACTTATTCCGGGAACAAGCGTTGGCGTGGGAGTGTCAGGAATAGAAGTATCCTCTGGAGTAACCGTTGGAATTGGAATAGAAGGCGTCGACGAAGGTCGATTGTTTTGCGTGAGTGCTAAGAAAGTTTGCGAAGATAGTTTTCTAGCTGAAGGGACAAAAACAATGTATATAATCATTGCCAGCGTTAGAACAAATAAAATTAGTACTAATCCATAATTATTTTTATAAAAGGGTGTTTTAGTTCCTTGATCGGGATTGACTAGTTGTTGTGGCGCTTCCTGTTCCCCATTCATACCTTTATGCTTTCACATTCCGCAGAAGTGTGTCAAGAGATTGTCCCCCTCCCTTTACTTTTTCCCCAGTCTCTTATACGCTAATCATAGATGTTTAGTGAGTTTAGAGACAGATTACTTCGGATAAAACTGCAACGAGATGAGAAAATGGTATCTTTCCTCTTTAGCATAGAGGGAATCGTTATTATTCTCTTGGTAGCAAATATTATTTTTCTCAATTTATATATTTTGCATAATTTATCTGCTGCGAAATCCACTGCTAATACTACTGCTCCTTCGCCTACTGCTGCTGTCTCTTCCAATTCTCCACTTTCCTCGTCCCCCACAATTCTTCCTACAACTTGTCCTAATTGTTTAAATCAAACTCTTTCTCCAACTGTTCTGCCGGTAAATACTTCTTCGCAACCGGTAGTAAATCCGGTAAAAGATTATTTTATTCCTCTAGGCAGTGGAACAAATCAAACAAGCGACTGGACCGATATTCCCGGAGTTCAGGCAATTGTCGATTTCGGACAATACCAAAACATTAAAGAAATTCATCTTGAAGCATCGATCTACGTGCCGACAGCCAACGAAACAGTTTCCGTCAGACTTTATAATCAGTCGGACAATCATCCGGTTTGGTATTCGGAAATGACAACAGATGGAAGCGCTTCGGATTATTTGACGTCTCCTGCAATAATTTACGATACTGGCTCCAAGCTCTATCAAGTCCAGATGAAAACCCAACTCCAATACCCGGCCAATTTGGTCCAGTCCCGAATCCACGTGGTATTAAAGTAGAAAAATATGAAAGAACAGTATAAGTTTTTACTATCACGAATGTTATGTCTATAAGAAGAGCAGCGAGACAAAGTGAAATAAATCAAGGCACTTGACTTTTCTATTTTTACTTGGAATACTTGAGATATGGACCCAGAAACTAATAGCCAAACACCTATTCAACCGCCACCAATCCCTCCCCTAACTCCTTCCCAAACAACGCCAGTTACGCCTGTTAAAGAACCAACTCTGATAAAAATTATCGCAGGTATATATGCGGTATTCGGTGCCCTAGGTATTCTTTTTTCACTTCTTCTTATAATCTATATTATTTTTGTCTATTCACAGTCCGACAATGTTTCGCCCTTTACGACTCCGGCGATTGCTGTTATGTACGAATTGCCGATCTTATCCTCGCTTTTTATTATCTGGTCAATCTTGACAATGTTGTCTCTGATCGCATTATCAGTCAGCAGTTTGAAAATTTCGTCCGCTCTTCACAAGTTAGAAATTCAAGGATACAAAACAGCTATGCTTCTTCTTGCAATCGGTATTTTCAATATCGTTTTTCAGACAATATCGGAAGTAGTAATGATAAACTCCCCTTCAATAAGCATTTTTACCAATGGAGGCATTGTGATTTTTTGGCTCGCCATATTCTTCCTACTCAAATCACAACGTTCTTTCTTTATAAATATAAATCCAAAAAGTCATTTATTCAAGTACAATATTGTTCTGCAAATCATTATAACTTTACTTCTTATAGTGTTTCCATTTCTTGCTTACCATACTACTTCTCCGGAGGGTCCGATTCCTGTAATTCCTGAACAGAGTTTTGATACCAACACGCCGACACCGGAAGCAAAAATATCTTTGTGGCAGAACTATGCAAACACAGAATATCATTTTTCGATTGCAATTCCACAAGGATGGTACACCAAAATTTATCCTGATGTGTATACCCCTGAAAAAAAGACCCTCGTTTTTAGTCAGCAATCACTGCCGCAAAATCTTATTAATGTAGCTGATAAGCAAAAGATATACCAACTCACTGTCTTCCCTGTTTCTGACACTGATGATTATGTTAATTATAAAAACGCTCAAGGTTCGGTTGGAGAGTTTAATAAGAAAGGAACGTTAGATAACGTTTCCGCCGTGATCCAAGATAATATTAGCGAATACCATATTGAAGCGGAATATAAAGGGAATGTTTTTGATTTGTGGCTGCAGGATTCCGCAGACCCAAATGCAGACCATTACGTTCTAACAGATATAGATAACCATCTTGTTTCTTCATTTAAATTTACAAATTGATTAAGTAAAAGTCTCTCTTTTTATTTCCATAATATATTTAGATTTTACCCGCCAAATACTTCTTTCGTTCTTCTTCCGGAAACCTCTCAATTGCATAACGCAAAGCCGTTCTTGGCATAGTTCTATATCGTGTTTTTAAAAATGCTTCCTCTTTTTCCTGAGAAACCCGCTTTCCTACTTCTCTCAGCATCCAGCCAACTGCTTTCTGGATGAGATCATGCTTGTCTTGCAACAATATGTCAGCAATTGCAAAAGTAATGTCAAACTGCCCCCTCTTAATAAATGCGAACGTTGCAATCATTGCAATTCTTTTCTCCCAAATATTTTTTGAATTAGCAAGTCGGAGTAATGTGTCATTACGAAGATGACCACTCGAGTGGACAGACGCGGAAATCTTATACAAATATTCTCCGACAATTTTATCAGCCGAGAGATCCACCAAATCCCAATTATTAATATACTTCGTATGAGCCAAATAAAAGTCAAGGATCTCTTTTTGTTTATCCTCCGAAGCTTTAGCGAAGGAGGAAAATTGATAAATAAGAATCAAAAGTGCAATCAGCCGTTCTTCATGAAATTTCGACCGAAGCAAATCTTTAATATCCACCAAAGATAAATCTTTGTATTTTGATGCGATTTTTCGCGACTCTGGAACGGTAATGCCGAGAAATATGTCGCCTTCAGCGTACTCACCCTTTTTTGTTTTAAAAAATCCGGCCAGAAATCTGGCTTTTTCAGGATTTGACGCTTTTTGAACCGCTTCTCGTATTTTTGTAGGCATAAACAGATTATTACTTATTATTCTACTAAAGAACTAGGAAAAAAGATTACGTGAGAGAAGTTTTTAGCTCTCGATTCTTTTGCTTATTTTCAATCGCCAAATCAATAAGTCTGGAAATAAGTGCTGGATAGGAAATACCGCTTGCTTGCCAAAGCTTAGGATACATACTGATATTAGTAAATCCGGGAATTGTGTTAACCTCATTAACAAAAATCTTATTTGTCTTGGTTAGAAAAAAGTCAACTCTTGCCATACCTGAACAACATAATACTTGAAATGCCCGTATAGCTAAGTTCTGAATGTTTTTCTTTATTCCATGGGTTACATTGGCCGGGATAATAACTTCCGCTCCTTGCGGATCAAGATATTTTGCTTCATATGAATAGAACTCGTGATGCGGAATTATTTCTCCAATCTCCGATGCTTGAGGATTGTCATTCCCGAGTATGGCACACTCAATTTCCCGACCCATTATCGCCTGTTCAATAAGTATTTTTGTGTCATATAAGAATGCTGTTTTTAAAGCTTGGACAAATAACTTTTGTGAGATAACTTTCGAAATACCAACCGATGATCCAAGATTGGCGGGTTTAATAAAAAGCGTATTACCCAATCTTCTACTGATATTGGCGTATGTTAACTTTTCAGCCTCAGCTTGTCTGATGACGAGATAATTCGCAATTGGTATTCTAGCTTCTTTTAACAGTCGCTTCATCACATCTTTATCCATTCCAACTGCTGACGCCAATACGTCAGAACCGACAAACGGAATACCGGCAAGTTTCAATAAGCCTTGTACTGTTCCGTCTTCTCCATACGGACCGTGAAGTATAGGGAAAACAACATCTAGATGTGCCAGATCCAAAGAAGCAGGTACAAGAGAGTTGTCAGTATTTATGAGTTGTGTTTCTCGAGGAGAGATAGGTAAAACGAGATTTATTTTTTCTCCAAGGACTGCAGACTTTTGGTTAAATTGCCAAATACCCTCTTTAGTGATTTTAATAAGCACCGGTTCATATTTATCTTCATCTAACGCTTCCAGCACGTTTTTAGCAGATTGAAGAGAAACTTCATGCTCAGCCGACCTGCCGCCAAAAATAATTCCCACCTTAATTTTTTTGGCCATAAATCCAGTCCATTATAACAAATTTATGTCAACATAATAAAAGTAGAATAGTAGACAGTTAACTTTTATTAGGTTAAGATTAAAATGAAGTATGCAACTACTTATTATCTGCATCATCTTTATCCTTTCTTCCGCATACGTTCTTCTCCTTGATCATTTATCTTTGTCACTTGAATTACTGCAGCGGGCACTCGTACTGCCAATTATCATTTCCCTACTGGCCTTCTATTACTTCTATGTTCGAAACCTATGGAAAGAGTTTTTTAATTCATACGAAAAATGGCCGCTTTTATTCCTTGGTTCATTTCTCATACAATTGCTCATCATCGCAACAGGTGGAATAAACAGTCCATTTTTCATTTTGGTCTATTTGTTTATGATTGGACTAAGTTTTATTTTTAGTTTCTCGGTTGCTTTAATTTTTTCACTAATAACCTTTTTACTTATCTTTTTCGATATCTCCTTTCATCAGAATGTATTCCATTTCATTGTCGGTAACCCGAGAATAACTATTTTACAATTAGTTGCTCTACTTACCAGTATGCCTATTGCCTATATTGTTTCCTATAAATACCACGTTAAAGATTGGTTTTTTACGATGTTAGAAACGAAAGTTGCGACCGACGAGGCAATTTTAGCAAGTCTTAATGAATTAATTATTGTAACCGATCTTAAGTTGCATATTATTTCTGTCAACGACACGGTAGAGCGAGCAATGCTTAAATCACGATCAGAGCTTTTATACAAACCGGTTTTTGATGAATTTTTATTTAAAGACAAAAAAGGTAGATTTGTAACTAAAGAAACATTTTTTTCTGAAGGAAATACATCCTTACAACCAAAGATAATAAATGATGTATTTACACTCTTCGGTTCCGTGACTTCAGACAGAGAAGTAACTATCCGAGTTCAAAAAACAAAAGAACTAGAATCGAATATGAATCAGATTAGTTTTATTATTTCCTTTACGAAGAGACCTATCACAGCTAGTATGACAACTGTGTTAAAAAAGGCTAGAATGAAGTATGAAGCGATGAACGAAAATCTAAAAAAACGCTTAAAGGAGGAAAAGCTTTATGATATTAGGACGCAAATAATTTTATTAGAAAAAATTGAAAGTGATATTTATAATGTTAATACCGCTAAAGAACAGCTAAAAACAGTGCACATTTCCAAGATTGATGTAACGAAATTGTGCAAACACGCAGTAATTTTAGAGCATGATTTTGCTCATTCTTTTCATGTAGCAATCGATTTTGAACTATGTAATTTTGGCGTTAAAGATATTGCGCCTCTCGTAACAAAAGGTTTTTCGATCAAACCCGAAGATTGGACGGGACCATTTTTTACAGTTGCCTGTGATATGGAACGTGTTGAAATAGTTATAAAAAAATTATTAGATATGGCTGTATTTCTTGCTTCAACTCAAAAGAATCCGAAAATACTTTTGCAAGTTGAAAGAGAGAGAAAAGACACAATTGTTATAAAAGTTGTCGGCGATTGCCCGGTGATAAATAACACCGACATAGCTGAAATATTTAAACCTTACTACGGGGCACTATACGAAAAAAGTAATCTACATTTAGGATCAGGACTTGAAGGGTATTTGGTAAAAACCATCTGCGACATTTTGGCTATTCCGATTAATGTTAATGTGGCGCAAAATAATCTTACTTTACCTAAGATAACTTTTTCATTACCTATCAAAAAACTTCCCTCAAAAAACAGCGTCTTATTTTCCCCAAGGTAAAGTTATTGCTAAGGCAATATAAACAAGTACACCTAAAGCAGTAAGCAGTATGGCAATCATTATCTGCCTATTCTTTTTATTATCAGAATCCATAACTATATTGTAGAGATATTCTTTGACTAAAACTATAAGTGAAATAGAACAATTTCTACTTTTAAAACTTATGCAGCTTGAGAGAAAATTACCGTTTCTTTTGGAAGTCTTTTACTAAGGAGAACACCAATCATATCTACCCCTGTTTTTCCGGGATGAACAGGGTCTGGCATTTTAGCCATTTCCGCTATATATACATCTCTAACTTTTTTAGCTTGTTCAGTCAATCCTGCATCTTTCAAGTGTAGTAACGTCTCTTGTACTTTTAACATATTTCCTAATCCGACAGCCCATGGATCTGGGAAAAAAGTTCCACAGCTAGTCACTCCCGCCTCACTTGTTGCTTTCGCACTAAGCAGAGAACTTGTGGTAGCATCTTTATATATTTGTTTTTTTCCAGGATTAGCCAATAAGTCTCCAAAGTTGTCTGACATTGTTTCAACTAACTCATCATCTGACATTGCCAATTGGTCTTTTATAATGCCTGTAATCATCCCATTAACCAAGTGATGCGCCCGGTAAAATGGCTCTTTCCATCTTGAGTCGCCACCAGTACACCCACATCCCCCATGCCACCTCACCAGATCGCCATGTGGGCAACTCCACGCAGTTCGTTCATTTAGCCGGCCACTGGCGACATTGTCCAGTTTCAATTCATTTATTGAAATAGGAGTGATTCCCCGTCTGGGAAGTGATTCATACAATAAATATCTCAAAAATTCGTCTCCTTGCTCCCAGTGAAGTCCAAATGTTTCTCCGTCGGTCCAAATAATTGGCTTATTGTGTGGATCAATAAAATTATATTTCCAGGCAATCGATGCATCGGCAAAGAAATCTGCATTCGATTTATCCTTAAGACCAATATCACGTGACATAAGCCCATCAAATGGAAGAGCAATGATTCCCTTGCCTTCTTTGCCTTCTTCGTCGACTAATTTCAACCGTGTCGGTTGGTCATCCGCAGACCTACCATTTTCTAATTGTATTTGTTCCGGCGCACAAAGCACTCCTTCATAATACTGAGCTAAATTATATGCGAATCGAGTATTTAAGGCTGTTTCCGGTACCCAAACAAATCGTGCCGCATGATTACCGGCATCTTTTTCAAATTGCTTATAACCGGCTGCGATATTAATCCGCTGATCCAAATCTGACAAATCAGGGCCTAGTGCATGAATATAGGGCGTTGCCACCCCATTAGCAGCCATAGAGCTTTGGATGATTTTTCTCGTCTCGCGAATTTCATCTGCCCGATCAGGGTATGCAGCAATCATGCGGTCAAATTCATGATGACCTAATGTCGGCTGGAGATCAAAAGAAGTTTTTGGATATAGCTTTTTCCTGGCACGAGGAGCATATGATTTATCATGTGCTAGTAATGTCCAATCTACCTGCGGGTCCGCAGGATCAGTATAGACATTTTCTACGCCATTATGCGTGCCAGCCCTAGAAGGCTGATAGTCATGTACTCCAATAACAATTTGACGCTCTGGCATAATATTATTTCCTTAGATAAGGAAATAATAAGGAAATTCATACTGCTCTTACTGTTCATGGCAGATTTACTATTCCTCAAGCAAGAGTTTTTATAGTGACCTCAACTATACTACCTTAATGCTAACATGAAGACATAGAACTGTCAATCGTATTTCCGAGCTTTCTACGTCTCTACTATTATTAGCTCGACAAGGATCCACGAGTCAAAAATTGAACATATATCTCTTCTGTGCTACAATCCTGTAGTGTTTTTTAGTAACAATAATATATTAAATCTTACTTGTCCGGTCTGTATCCGGTTGGCTTTTTACGGAGTAGCAATTATTACTATCCTAGTACTTTCTCTTAGCGGAAAACAATTATTAAGTCCGCAGATAGATCTTCGTAGCGTAAAAATCATTCCATCTATTCATAAAAAAGGTATTCTCGAGACAGATAAAATCTCCCAGATTTCTGCATCTTTTCATATGGTTCCCGAAATTGATGCTGAAGTACTCTTTGCCAAGCCGTCCCCCATCCTCATCCCTATTTTTACTGCATCATACAAGTAATCATTGTTGCCAGATATGCAAAAAATAGATGCTAATGGGTTTATTTTACAAAGCCATTTGAGGTAGACTAGAACTACGTTTGATATTCGAGCTTTTTTGCTTGTTCCAGCCACATAAAATATCTTCTGACTGCGGCACATTTTCTGTTAATTGATGAAAAGGAATATACTTGTTGTTTTACCAGATAATCTTCATATGAGGCAATAACATTGTCGCTGATATAATTCAGGAGGTAAAAATGAATTGCCGAACCTTTGTAGGAAGTTCCCATTTTGGTAATCCATTTCAGAAATTGCCGCACATCAATACAATAATATTTAATGGTCAAATTCGACGCGTTATATACTTTCAGATAATAAGCAAATTCATCCATTTCCGCAAAATCTTTTTTTTGCGGTTTTGCATAAAGAGAGGTAATTATATTATGTTTGACCATTCCTTCTTCCTGTAGGTATTGAAAAAACCTTCGCAAAGAGGAAATATGCCGATTCAGAGAAAGCTGCGAAAGTTTTTTAGTTTTTAAGTATTGTTTAATATGTTCCTGTGAAATTTTTTTAGGCGAAAAAGATGTATGACTCGTATTCTCATACCAATGGATAAATTGCGCTACATCGGCAAGATAATTTTTAACTGTTAATTTAGAAAGCTTTTGCTTAATGAGTAAATAAATACGAAACTGTTGTGTCATGATAAATTCCTAATATTAATATAGTCTGACACAACGGAAAAAATTTTTCAAGATAGGTAAATTATTAATAAGAAGTATTAAAGAATCTATAAAGCGGTAAGTGCGAAAATTCCCATGGAGATTCCCAGAATCGTACCGCCGATAACATCCGATGTCCAGTGTTCTCCTAAATAAACCCGCGAAACAAGCATAGTAAAATCATAGAGAATAAGAATAACAAGAAGTAGTATCTTTATTTGAAAGGATACTTTTTTTAAGCGCCAAATAATAACTCCCAATATAATCGATAAAAATAGTGTCCGCGCGCTGTGTCCCGACGGATAAGAAAAATCAGCTGAAACATATAGTTGAGGAAAATTTACCAGGCTTTCTGTTCGCAGCATAAAATGCGGCGGCGGCGGATGGTCAACAAATAATTTACCGAAAATTTCAAACAAATGAAAAAAACCAAAAAGAAAAAGGATCCAGAAACTTCGCCATTTCCGAAGAAATATAAGTATTATTGCAGTAAGCAGAACTGCTGATGTTTCAAAATTGCCTAAAATACTAAAAAAAGAAAAAATACCGTCAAACCGCCTGTTAATATGGTCCTGTAACCGAACGGTTGTATTAAAATCAAGACTCGTAAAAAGATTCCTGTGAACTAAAAATGAGAAAAGAAGAAAGATTAGAAAAAAACCTACTGCTCCGAGAATTATTTGCCAGCGTTTTTTCATTAATTAATCATAGCATGGAAACAGATTTTATTCCAAGAAGAAGCATGAGTTCTTATTTAATCTTTAGCTCTTTGAGGTATTTTTTGAAATCCTGGCTAAGTTCTGGATGATCCATACCAAACTCAACAACAGTCTTTAAATATTCAAGCTTATTACCGGTATCATAATACTTTCCACCTTTAATCTTACTCGCAAGAACGTGTTTTTTGTCAGCCAGCATTAATTTAAGCGCATCATTATAGTACAGCTCTTCGCCCGGCTTGAGATTTGCCAGAGCCTGATCTAAGTAATTAAAAATATCGGGTGTAAAAATAGAACCTGAAACATTTGCCAGATTTGACGGTGCGTTTTCTTTTCCCGGCTTTTCAATAAGTGTTTCAACGTCAATCAGCCCTTCCCTCAGCTCTTTCCCGCCTGCTATTCCATATCGATCATAATCTTCGTCCTTCGTCACCTCAATACTCCCAAGTACCGACCAACCATACTCTTCGTAAACTTCAATTAATTGCTGAAAGCGGGATTTAGGTGTTGCTTTAATAAAATCGTCACTCCAAGTATAGATAAATGGCTCATCTCCGACGATTTGTCTGACATTCAGAAGCGGCGTACCATTACCATACGGGCCTTTTTGCCGGACATAGACGAAGTTGGCCATATTTGCTATTTTTTCAGTCTGTTCAAGAAGCGGCTTTTTCTTCTCTCCACCCATTCGCAGATTCTCAACCAGTTCCAGACTTGGACGGTCAAAATGATCTTCGATTGAGCGCTTGTGATATCCAGTAACAATAATAATGTCTTCAATACCGGCATTTACCAGCTCTTCAACGATATACTGAATGATAGGCTTATCGACAATCGGCAGCATTTCTTTAGGCATGGCTTTCGTTTGCGGAAGGAAACGTGTTCCAAAACCAGCGGCGGGAATCACAGCTTTTCTTATTTTTTTCATATTATAAATACTATAAGTTGATATTAATTATATCTCATTTATTATCTGATAGCAATACTTTACACAGGATTGGTAATCTGATAAAATGTTCCAACTACTCCTAAGTTGTGGAGTAGATTTTTAGTGAACATTAAAAGTAAGATTATATATGACAACACCTCAGAAATTTTTACTAGAAGCGCGTGATGAGCTGAGAAAAGTTGTCTGGCCGACACGAGCAGAAATTATCAGACTAACATTGGTTGTTCTAACTATTAGTCTTTTGGTCGGTCTTTATATCGGCGTGTTGGATTATGTATTTGCAAAAATTGTAGAATTTATTATTAGTTTAAGAAAATAATATGGATCAAGTAGCAGTAAAAGAAGAAAAGAACATTAATTCGGAAAACGGTAAATGGTATATCGTACACACGTATGCCGGACATGAAAATAAAGTGGCCAAAAACCTCATGCAGCGGGTTGAATCCATGGGTTTTGAAGAGAGAATTTTTGAGGTAATCGTCCCGACACGTAATACTATTAAAGTAACACAAGGCAAGAAAGAAACTGTTAAAGAGAAAATTTTTCCTGGCTACGTTCTCATTAAAATGATTTTGAATGATGAATCCTGGCTGCTGGTTCGAAGCACTCAAGGTGTTACTGCTTTTATCGGTGCAGCCAATAAGCCAACACCGATTTCTGAGAAAGAAGTTGAGGCGATCCAAAAGTTTATGCAAATGGAAGAGCCGCTCTACAAAGCAGCTTTCTCTATGGGTGAGGCAGTAAAGATCACAGACGGTCCGTTTGCCGATTTTTTAGGAACAATTGATAATATTGACGAGGCGCGCGGAAAACTGCGCGTTTTAGTTAGTATCTTTGGTCGTGAGACACCGGTCGAGCTTGATTTTTTACAAGTTAAAAAAATCTAAATATATGGAAAAAGAAGAATTTATAACAGAAAAAGCATTGCAGCAACTTTCCGGCGATCATGTTCTAAGTGCCCATAGAATACTGCGACTTGGGAATATAGAACTACCATTTGGTCCATATAGAGTTGTTGAGACAAGACCAGAGACTGACAGAAGATATTATTCTGAGCCGCAAGCAATGTATCCATCATATACGACAATTATTGCACAAGTTCCAGGAGCTAGATCGGCAGAAGAAGCTCTTGCCAGGTATAACAGTCATCATGGGAGAAAAGATCATGTTAAAAAGGTTTAATTAATTCTGAATTATAAATTTTGAATTCTAAATTATTAAAGTATGGCTAAAAAAATTAAAACAATCATTAAACTAAATATTCCGGCCGGAGCCGCGACGCCTGCACCGCCTGTTGGACCGGCTCTAGGTCAACACGGACTGCCGATTATGGAGTTTGTGAAAGCGTATAACGATAGAACTCAGGACCAAAAAGGCAATATTTTACCGGTCGTGATTACGGTATTTGAAGACCGCACATTTACTTTTATTACAAAAAAACCGCCGGTTGCCGAGATGATTAAAAAAGCCATGAGCCGGGAAAAAGGTTCACAAAAGCCGGGACGTGAGAAAGCAGGGACAATTTCCCTATCTCAAGCACGAA
Source organism: Candidatus Levyibacteriota bacterium (assembly GCA_963790825.1). Taxonomy (GTDB): domain Bacteria; phylum Patescibacteriota; class Microgenomatia; order Levybacterales; family UBA12049; genus CAWBPM01. The sequence continues at coordinate 729,942 of CAWBPM010000002.1, forward strand.
AAATTGCTGAAGATAAGCTTGAAGATCTAAACACTACCAATGTCGATCAGGCAGTAAAAGTCGTTATGGGCACAGCCCGGTCAATGGGCGTAGAAGTAGCAGGTTAAATGCCAAACAAAAACAAGTATTTAGAAATTAGAATTTAGAATTTCTCCTGAAAGGAGCTTTATGGGAAAAATTAGAATTAAAACACTCGGCGATGAAACAGTCGAAAAAAAACAAAGAGAAGAGGCTCGTCTCGATCGAGAAGCTAAGCAGGCAAAAAAGCAAGCAGAAGCAAAAAAAATCGAAGCCGAAAAAGAAATGGGGCAAAAAGCCGAAGAGGTAAAAGTTACTGAAGCTCCTAAGTCTCAGGAGAAAGCAGCTAGTAGTGAAGAAAAGAAAAAAACAGTAAAGAAAAAGTTTGCTTTGAAAAGAGCGCAAAAGCATGGTGTAAATTATGTAAACGTCGCGAAATTGGTAGAAAAAAACAAATCGTACTCCTTAGCTGAAGCACTTGTTGTTTTGCCGAAACTGAAACGGGCGAAGTTTGATGAAACAGTCGAGCTACATATTAATACAACTCAGGCAGTTTCCGGCAATATGACACTTCCCCACGGAACCGGTAAGAAAATGCGCGTTGCGATCGCGGATGACGACGTAATTGCCAAAGTTAGCAGTGGAAAAATTGATTTTGATATTCTTCTTGCTCAGCCGCAAATGATGCCAAAATTGGCAAAAGTTGCCCGTATCTTAGGCCCGAAGGGCTTGATGCCAAATCCAAAAAACGGCACAATAACAGCAAAACCTGAAGAAGTAGCAAAGAAATATGAAGGCGGCCAAATTAATTTTAAGTCAGAAGCGAAGTTTCCCATCCTTCATCTGACAGTAGGAAAACTCTCTTTTGCTGAAAAAAAGCTTGGGGAAAATATTGAAACAGCAATCAGAGCAGTCGGATCGCAAAATATTAAGACTTTAACATTAAAATCTACTATGAGTCCGGGAATCAAACTCAATCCTTTATTGTAAAAATACTTTCTTCCTTGCGCGAATCCAAATAATCTGCTATTATAGTCAAGTCCAAAGACAGCAAGCGACGGGAAATGACCCAGTACCTTTGGGTACAGAAAAATAAGCCTTGCCGAGGAACGCAAAGAATTCAGAGTTATGAATTCTTAATTCAGAATTAAATTATGAATTTTGAATTATAGATTCTGAATTAAACTGGCTCCTCAAAGGAGCTTTTTTTATGAGCTTTTGTGAAAAAAGCGAACCCCCGAAGCTTTAACGAAAGATGGGTGAATACTTTTATAATATTATGGATAAAATAAGTACAAACAGACAAAAGAAAGAAGCGATCGTCGCTGAGGTTTCTGAAAAAGTTCAGCGGGCTCGTGGCATGGTCTTTGCCAATTATCAAGGACTTACCCACCACCAGCTTGAAAGTATTAAAAAAGCTGCCAGATCGGTCGAAGCAGAATTCGTGGCGACAAAAAATACGCTCCTTCTGAGGACTTTGAAAGATAAAAATTTAACTGATGATGAGAAAAAACACTTTAAACGCCCGACGGCAACACTTTTTATGTACAATGATGTGGTCGAACCTCTGAAACAGCTTGCGAAAACGATTAAAGAATTGCAGATGCCGGTTGTTAAATTCGCTATTATTTCCCGCGAAGCGGGATCCGACTCCGCCAGAGAAGGGTTTCAGGTACTAGCAGCTGATCAGGTAATGAGACTTTCTACTTTACCGCCACTTCCCGTTCTTCGCGCGCAGCTTTTAGGACAAATGAACTCCCCGATTCAGGGTTTACATAGAGCACTGCAGTGGAATCTTAAGTCTCTTGTTATGACACTAGATGCTATTGTTCAAAAAAAACAGTAATTTTCAGTTTCTAATTTTTAATTTTCATTGAATGAATTAATTTTTAAACATTTAGTAATTGATTATTGATTGAGAATTGATAATTCTCCTGAAAGGAGGTGTATTATGGCAAATAAATTAACTAAGGAACAACTTATGGAAGCAATCGGGGAGATGTCTGTTTTGGAACTTTCTGACTTGGTGAAGGCACTGGAGGAAAAATTCGGTGTTTCAAGTGCAGTAATGGCGACTCCTGCAGCTAGCACAAACGCAGTCGCGTCTGACGCGACAGCCCCGGCAGAAGAACAAACTGTATTTAATGTTGTTCTTGCAAGTTCCGGAGCACAGAAAATTGCAGTTATTAAAGCACTTCGCGAACTCGTCCCGACACTTGGTCTTAAGGAAGCAAAAGACCTAGTCGACGGCGCGCCAAAAGAAGTTATGGCTCAAGTCAATAAGAAAACAGCTGAAGAAGCGAAAACAAAATTAACAACCGCCGGTGCAACAGTTGAGTTGAAGTAATATATTACCTCGTCAATTATTATCTGAAAAATATTTTTGATAAAAGGCGAGGTAATATTGTATAAATACTGTTATTCCTCTTCCCTATCTTCAAATTTGCCTCTTGGTAGATATAGTTAATTATCAGTCAATATCTTGTATATTTCTTTATATTATTATTCCAAGTAATGTAATATTTATTGAGTAAAATTATGCAGCAATTTGTCTAAGCCTGTATTTCAGTCTTTCAGGCTTATAAAATCGTATTAGATCAGCCTGACTCTCTCAATTTTTCTGAACTATACTTTTTTAGCTGTCCTTATTAGGTATTTTTAGCCTTTATTTCCCATAATTAAAGAAATATCCATGTTTATACCTACTATAAATCGTGTCTCTGTGAAAACTCAAAAAATCAGAAAATTGCGAAAGATCCGTTTAGTTCAATTATTTGTTCATTTTCTGCTGGTTTTTATCTAATCTAAGACATAGGATGACCAAAAGTACCACAAAAAACTGTTCAGCGCTCCCCCAAATAATTCCCGAAAAACTCTTTGCAGCGTTTATGTGAAAATTCGGTAAAAACTTAATTCCCGAAAACTATCTTGTCATTTTGGGAGGACTGAAAGCTATTTTGTCATGCTGGAGCAAAGCGATAGCATCTTCTTAATGAGAGACTCTATCGCCACATTCAGTTTACATGAACGTGACTCCAGAATAACATGACTAGCACTTATTTTATATTACAGTCTTGTCTTAGTAGCGAGAGATAAAATACATCTTTCCCTAAACGACGCGTCCTAGGGCATCCTGGAGGTTTTTAGCTTCGAAATTATTGTAGATTTTTGTAGTTTAACCGCTTTTTGAAAAGACTTTTACGAAATCCGCCTTCCTTCATATGTTTTTCCTTCAATGAGGTTATAAGTTTATCTATCAGATAATTCGTCTATTTCTCTTATCTCCCCTATCTCCTTAAGGTGTTCCTGTTAACGGGCCTGCCCCGTTACTGGTCATCCTGGCCCCTAGGTCTTTAGTCTAGGGATCTAAGGACTTGACCAGGATTTACAACTTGATTCTGGAGTCGTCGCGTTTCTTCTCCCCAGAATGACGATACTACGGTGAACCAGTAATGGGGGCGAAGTTTACTGCACCACCACCATTGTAGAGTAGTTTTACTTGTAAGGGGGTCAGGACATAATTAAAGATTCGCGCGTCATCAATCTGGCCTGGGAAATTATCAAATGCTGGCCAGCCAGCCACTTGACCTATTTGAAGGTCTACGTTGTTTACTATTGATCCACCTGATAAAGCATCTCCCGTGTACCTCTGCTGTTGTAGTACTCCGTCGGTATAAAGTGTAATTCCGGAGGAGAGCCCCGATCCGTTATATGTCGCTACTATATGATGCCACTGTCCATCGCTTACAATCTTCATATCTTCCTTACAAGTCTCGTGACTCACATCATGCGTTACACAAAACTCTATATCTCCGAGTCCGGAATCAGCCATCAGAAAGGCGTATCCTTTTACGGAACCGTCCATTTTATTTACTATATATGTATTTGCACTACTGGAGGTTTTGATCCAAGCGGAAATCGAGAAGCTGTTAGTATATTCGAAATTAAATAATGGCGATTTTCCTACGTCTACATAATCATCAATCCCATCGAAGTTTAGACTGGAATTAAATTTACCGTTTCGTCCGTTGTACCATGCAGTCGCTCCACTAGCTATGCAAGTCCCGACTGAATCCTGGTGTCCTGTTCCCCCACCCGTACCGATTGTAATCGTCCCGTCATTGCCAAAGCCTGAATTATCATGCGCCACAGTACCCTGGCACTCGTCAAATTTCCACCAACCTACCGGTCCTCCCCGGTTGTAGTCCCAGGCTATTTGAGCCGGTGTTCTGGCATAGTTATAGAGTTTAACAGAGTCGATAGATCCATTAAAAGCGCCTAATCCATCACCACTATTGCCAATCTTCAAGTTATAACTTGTATCTGAGTAACGTGTACCTGAACTATCTCCTTGATTACCATATGTAATTTCCCGTCCGTTAACATATATATGTACATTTGATGAGGAACCTGTACCTGCTGTCCCATTCCAAGTTACTTCAATATATTGCCACTGGTTCAATTTTATAGCATTACTCACACCGTTAACTTCCAAATGATCTGTACCAAAATCTACAGCGAACATTATCGTGTTCGTATACCCGATACTTGCACCAGTCGCAAGATATAAACCCCATCCTTTATAAGGCAAGGGGCTGCTGTCTACAGTCTGATGTTTACCAATAATATAGTTTCCATAAGTAGCATTAACACTTTTGGGATAAATCCACGCACTGGCAGTAATTGCGGGAAGGTTATTGATACTACTTGCATGAGCTACACTTACATTGTCATCCAATCCGTTGAAATTTCCCGCTCCGTTATATTTTCCCGCTACCCAGTGAGCAGAGCCTGTCCCGGTCCACGTTCCGTTATTTCCGTTTCCGGAGATATCATTTACAATTGAACCGTATCTCTCGTCAAAATTCCATTCCCCTACAGGCGGATTACACATGGAAGAATCTCCGGGGACACAGTAGGTTCCTGAGGCGGAGAAACCGCTTTGTGAATTGGTATAAAGCGCCTGTATTTCATCTGCAGAAAGAGCCCGGTTATAGATACGTACTTCATCGATGGAACCGGGGAAATAAGAAGATGCTGTCCAACCGTCAAAACCGATATTGGTCGGCCAGCCGGTGAGATTGACTCCCGATGCACTGGAAATATCTAACGTACCTTTAGCTACGCCGTCAACATATGATGTGGCTAAACCGCTTCTGTTAAAAGTTACAGCTATATGATGCCATTTATTATCTCGCAGATCGTACCCGCTATCATTTTTCTCGACAAAGGGGCCGCCACTGGGATAAATTCCATAATCAAGAGCTCCGCCTGAAACCTGAAAACGGAATCTAATAGTTCCTTCGTAACTTATAATACTTTGATAATTTGCAGCGCTTGCGGTTTTAATCCAAGCTGAAAGCGTAAAGCTATTGGTACCGATAGAAAGACCGTTTGCACTGACATACTGACTCGTTCCGTTAAAACTCCCTGCATTACCGTATTTTCCCACTACCGGTGAATTACTGCTAAAACTATTTCCTGTTCCGTTAATATTATTCCCGCTGCTGTCTTTTACTTCCCCTGCCGTTCCATTCCACGAGAGCAGTGGTTCATCCATCTTCCAATACCCCACCAATCCATTGGTTAGAGTACTGGAGTAAGCTCCTAAGACTGTAGCAGAGTTGTGGTTATAATCCATCTGGATTTCCGAGGAAGTTAAGATATAATTATAGAATTTTAAATCATCTATTGCCCCATAAAAATAACTATCACTCCCATTTCGTGAACCTATACTATAATTTGAAGCAACTGTTGTCGTGTCACCACCATCATTTGCCGTTACTTTTAGCTTTCCATCAACATATGCATAGATTTTATTACCTGGATCTCGGACACAAGCGACATAATGCCATTTATTGTCACGTAAATCTACTGTATCACGTGCATAATAGTCAGTCGGATTATTGTAATATTCACAAGATAATAATCCATTATACAGATATGCAGATATAGGTTCTATTGTACTAGAATTCCCTTTATAGAATATTCTTTCATATGTATTGCCGGATACAACTGCTCGGATCCAAGCTGAAACTGTATACGCATTTGTATTTATTGAGCCTGTACTCGCAAGGCTAATATAATTACTTGAACCATTAAAGTTCACAGCTCTACCAAATTTACCGTCGTTTATCCAGGTTGCACCACTTATATTTCCGTTCCATGTGGCGCCTCCGTTTCCTGCATTGTTCGCAGTGGTTCCGTAGCCTTCATCAAACTTCCAATACCCAATAGGTCCTGACCTTCCTCCGCCAACTGAAACAGTCGATGCTCCCCCGTTCATATCCTGGATGATTTGTTTTTGCGAGATAGCGTAGTTATAGATACGGACGTCATCAATTATACCCATCCACCGATAATTATTTTGAATTGACCCAATCTCTAGTGAGTTTGAAGTAGTAGATGTCCCAGTAAGAATTGCTGATCCCGCAAGTATGCCATTTGAATAAACACTAACGGTAGTACCTTTTCTGACCATTGTTAGATATTGCCATTGATTATATAAAGGTCCAGTACCGGATGCCGGAGTTATGGTTGCGGTACTTAATCCTGCATAAACGTCATATGTATTCCCAGTTGTAAATAGATTGAGACCATATTCACAGTTTGCAGCACCATTATCTTTGCAGAAAATTTGCTCTGATACGAATTGTGCAGCATCTGTATTATAAGTCCATGCACTGACAGTAAAATCGCCACCACCAAGTTCTATATTGCTTTTGTCAGGTATACTTACATAATTATCCGTTCCGTTGAAATTTCCTCCCCAGCCATATTTTCCCTGTTTCCATTGACTTCCCAGAGTTCCCTGCCAAGTTCCATTATTTCCATAACCTGATTTATCTGTCAAAGTTGAACCCGTTGCATCCTCAAAGTTATAATACGCTACCGGTCCTGGGGCATAGTTATATAAATTTTGTATGTCCTGCTGTGATAGAATACGATTATAGATACGCACTTCGTCGATTGACCCCTTCCACCACTCATTATAAAGACCGCATAGAGTATAACCTGGCCCACTACATTGTGCTCCGATAGTATAATTAATAGTTGTGTTGTTTGGAGCACAAGCTGCAGTCATTTTTAACACTCCGTCAACATATACTTCTACGTTTTTTCCATCATAGGTATTAACCCAGAAATGCCAATTGCCGTCGCTAACTGATGCGCCGGAATCATAATCATTGGTTCCTTGACAGAATGCTCCGGCATCCCCACCAACCATTTCCATCTGCCAACCGTGAACCCCGCCGCCATCTTCGGCGCTAAATACCTCCGCTAAAGCTTTTTTTGTAGTTTTTACCCACGCGCTTGAGGTAAGAACGCTCCCAACATTAAGACTACTGGAATTAGGTATGCCTACAAAGTTATCAACCCCGTCAAATTGTCCGGCATTACCGAATTTCCCCGGACTTCCCGAATAGGCTTTACTTTTGGTCGGGCCTTGGGCTGTCCCGTTATTGCCATTACCGGATGAATCAATAACTTCATTTAGTGTTCCGCTCCAAGTCGCTTCATCCATCTTCCAGTACCCAACGAGTCCGTTATTCAAAGCTGAGAATTGGTTATTGGTCGCAACTCCCATCACTGCACCTGCGCCTTTTGCGCTTCCCCGGGAATTATAATCGGCCTTCACCTGCGCGTCAGACCGGGCGTAGGGGTAGATCTTCACTTCATCGAGTCTACCATTATAAAGTAGTGACGGCCCTGTTGAACTGCCAAAATATACCTGATTAAACGTATGTAACGATCCGGATTGCGAAACAGACGTAGCGTTCGGAAGTCCGTTGAGATAAAGACGGACATTCGAACCGTCATACGTCACTGATACGAAATACCACTGGTTAGCTGAGATTGTAGAATTTGTAGTAATACCTACTACACTATTACTGGCATTTCTCACATAACAATCAATCTGATTAGTGGCGTCAAACTGACAATAAACAATACCTTGGGAGCTGCCGCTGTCATAACCTACGACGTGCGCAGTCCAACTGCTCCAGTTAGGCGCGGCTTTAAACCAGTAGCTCAACGTCACGCCACTAAAAGACGGATAGGAATAAGATGATGCTAGCGCATAACTTGAGCTTCCGTTAAATGACAAACATTTTCCGCTGACACACTGGTCCTCTGTCTGCCAGGAAGGAGATGTGGTACCACTCAATGTGCCATCGTTGTGGTTAATTGTATTGTCATGCACCGTTGTACCATACCCTTCATCAAATTTCCAGTAGGCCACTGGCTGGCCGAATGAACCCATGTAAACGCCTGGATTTGCGAAATTGTACCAACCGACATCTTGTGACCATACATAACCGGAAAATGCTCCTGATTGTAGGTCAATCCTTACATTACTGTTGTTGTTACTAAAGTATAAATATTCTCCCGAATTCATTATGTATGCCTTTCCGCTCACCACTCCGTTACCCAAGTTCAGGGTTACCGGCCCTGATGGATTATCTGTTGAACCGAATGCTACCCAGCCTAAATCTTCTGAAAAAGCATATCCAGAAAAAACACCCGTATTAGTGTCAATTGTGACGTTGCTGTTGTAATTGGTGAAGTCCAGATACGCTCCGGTATTAGCAGCAGTCGCCTTACCGGTGACTTTTACAATTGAGGCAAAGGCAGGAGAGGCTGATGCAAGGAAAAATCCTCCTGTCAGAAATAGCAAACATAACAAAATAAGCCGTTTAACTTTGACTCCCATATTATAAATATTATAACTTTTCCTTTTGCTTGACAAGCAAGGGTAAAGAAATTAGTATAAAAGGGAAAGTAAAATAATATGAAAATGGAAAAAATCAAATCATACTTCATAAATCACATTATGAAAAAGCTCACATTCAGAAAGATAATACTACTATGTTGTGCACTTTGTCTGGTGATCAGTGGCATATTTTACTTCTATACCCGTGTTTTCGGGGAACAGTCCGGCTCCTCTCCCGATTCCTTGACTACATCACGTCTGAAGACTGTTTCGAATGCAGTTACTTCTCTGAGTTACGGTGCTACCACAGCCGGTACATGGGGAGACTGGGGAAGTATGTGGAACAGAACCTATTCAGCAGCACAGGGACAGTTTAACGACGCAAAAGCTAAAGGTAATATGGAAGCAGGTAGTGGCACAGGAGGCCTTTCTGGTTTTACTCAAGCATTAGGAGGAGTTGATGATTACAACAATAATGGAGGAATGCCTTCCGATACGTATACCAGCGGGACTTGGACAGCTTGCAATGCCGGTAATAGTTATTGTAATACAAGTAGAAGCGTAGCGGAAAAACAGGACCCCAATACCGGTCTGGTCTGGTCAGCGCAAATTTCAGCTTCTGCCACCTGGTTCGTCGCAAATAACTGTGTACCTGGCACATGTACGTCTAACGGACAAGCAGGCTGTGTCTGTACGAAGCAAACCGGAGGAAGCAAAACAGGTTGTGAGGCATATGATGACGGACTCTGGCGTCTTCCTTCCCAGAAAGAGCTGGAGCAGTCCTATATTGACGGATCCAACAGTAATTTAACTAATCCTAATTTCAATTACGTGTCTTCTACTACTGAAAGCACGGGTACACAGTATGCGTGGTACATAAAACAAAGCACTGGCAACGCGGACAACTATACAAACGCCACTAAGACATTAACTTTCGCTGCAAGATGCGTACGCTGAGTTATGAAAAAGGTTACAAAATATATTAAAAATAAATTTGTAAGTAAATTGATAATCCGTAAGGCATTCGTTCTGGGGTGTGTTCTTTTTTTAACCGGAATGTGTATATTTTATTATCCTGCCCGTGTTTTTGCAGAACAATCCGGTTCCTCTCCTGATTCAGGTGTAAATTCGAGACTTTTAACGATTTATAATGCATTAACTGCCCTAAATTACGGCAGTACCACAGCTGGAACATGGGGAGACTGGGGAAATATGTGGAACCGTGTCTACTCAGCAGCACAGGGACAGTTTAACGACGCAAAAGCGAAAGGCATGAAATCCGGTAGCGGCACAGGAGGCCTCTCAGCTTTCACTCAGGTACTAGGAGGAGTTGATGATTATAACAATGGCGGAGGGACGCCTTCTAATTCGTATACCAGCGGAACATGGACAACCTGTAATGCCGGCAACAGTTATTGCGGAACAGGCAGGAGTGTAGCGGAAAAACAGGATCCAAATACCGGTCTTGTTTGGTCACCGCGACTCAGTGGCCTTACGAACTGGTACAAGGCAAATAACTGTTCTAATAGCGATGGCAATCCCTGTGTAAAGAGAATGAGCGCCCAAACAGGTTGTGAGGGTTATGATGATCTTAACTGGCGTCTTCCTTCCCAGAAAGAACTGATGCAATCTTATATTGACGGATCCAACAGTAATTTATCCAATCCTAGTAACAATTACTGGTCGTCTAATACCAGCAGCACAGGTACTACGTATGCTTGGTACATAGACCTGAACAACGGCTACGCGGCCAACTACAACACTGCCAATGGTAAAAGTTGGGGTCTCTCCGTCTATGCAAGGTGTGTACGCTAGATTTACTCTATAATTATTAAATTTGAATAACTGTTTCAGTTTTATAAATTCTGCCTCTATATTTAGTATATAAGTAGTATTGCTTAGCAAACAAGAACTATGAATGATAATTGCTAAATTATTTCATTGTTAAATTGTTTCGCTTTTCTCCATATATATTTTAATAATTCGCCGCTACTTCGTAGCTAGTCCCCTTGGGAGATAGTAATTTAATAATGAGTGGACTGTCTTCGTTAGTTTACGATCCACCAGCTGACTTTAACGTCACTTGCTTGAGACTTACTTAGGGTAATTGTGAAGCTAGTTGCGTCATTGGCTTTGCTGCCAACCGGCACAGGCGTATCTGAAGTAGTGAAAATTCGAGATTTCGCTGTCAGAGCAGTAGTCGTTACGACCGCTTGTGTCCCCCCTGCTTTAATCACGACATCTCCCAAACTCGCACTTGCGCTGTCGGAATTGTCAATATTTACCTTATGAGCAGTCAGTACTCCTTGGGTTGTAATGTCTCCGTTGGTCTTGATTACTACGCTATTGTTCTCAAGCTCGATATTGGCAAGACCTTCGGATTGTAACTGTAGGGGTTGAGAAATAGTATCAATAGTACCGTTTAGTCCGTCAATTGTAGTTACTCCCGCAGTAATAGTTCCTGTTACTCCCAGATCGTTTAGGGTAGTTCTTCCCAGTACTTCCAGCTGTCCTGATACTGTTGCATCCTGCATATCCAGACTTCCGACGTCTGCGAATGTTCCGCTGCCTGAGGCAATTAAGCTACTTAGGAGTGGACTCTGGAGCATTGAGGTTAGGAATGCACTCTGAGAAGCCAGTTGATTCTCCTGATCTGACAGATTATTTACCTGTCCGGAGAGAGAAGTGATCTCGCTTCCTTGTTGAGACGTGGTATTCTCCAGATTCGTCAATCTTGCTTCGTCGGTGGCACCGAGCGTCTCCGGTTCCGTTTGACTCGATTGAGCCGGCGGCTCGCTAACTGTAGCTACATAACCGGAATTACTATTGTTCGCCGTACTTGTATAAACATTACCGCTTGCAGTAATAAAGGTAGACGGAGCAAACAAGGTTGGCCCAACCAAGACTTCAATCGTCCCCACCCCTGAATCGGAATAACTTTGTAGGGCTTTACCTACGACCTTACCAAATGTCGTTGCCTTTACGCCGACACCCTGAGTATTAGACAAGGTAATATAATCCCCTGCTTGAATTGGTCCATTGTCTGTAGAAACTAGAGTATTAACTTCTCCCGATAAACCGATAGTGATTGATGCATTTCCTTGGTCTTGTCCTCCGACGAAACCGGGATATTCTGAAGCCACACCGACAATATCACCGCTTGTATTACTACTCCCGCAAGGATGTACTATTCCGTTTGTATCTTCACAAAGTATTGAACCCCACGGAATTGTTTCATTCGGATCCTTAGATAAATATTCTGCCAAGTCCGCAATACCTGATGTTTTCCATGTCACTCCTGTACCATTTGCTTGAGCACTACCCCTTAGATTTCCATTTCCATCTAACAGATTAATAAAGTGGTCTTCGCTGTTATTCGTAATAGCTGTATAACCCAGCTGAACCAGGAGCCCTACAGGACCGCTATTACCTACTCCTGAAGTACTATTTAAATTATATATTCTTGCAGATGCAGTTGCTGACTGATTATCCTGTACATCAAGTGCTAATCCAGGCGTTGCAGTTCCTATCCCTACTTTGTATGTTGGTTGTACGGTCAATTGTCCCGAGATGGTCGCTGCACCGTTAACACTGAAAGCTTGGGAATTAACTATTACGTTTCCGGAGTTATAAGTACCCAGTGTCAGGTCACTTGAAGTATAGAGATCTCCTGCTTGAAGCGTCAAAGCGGACGACGATTTTATAAACGATGCTGTAGGATTGGTGAAATCCAAATCATAAGCCATTGTCGTATCTCCGGGGGCGGTAAATTGTACCGGTAGATTACCTAAAATTTGACTCTGTGAAACTGAAAAGTCTGTGGAGCCGTTATCCATAATATTAAAGATATTAGCAATTGAACCATTCGCTCCGCTTGCGTTTGCTCCGACATTGAGGTCTAGTACGTCTCCTGTAGATGTAGTTGCACTTCCGGGGTTATAGCTGAAGTATCCCAGAGCTCCGTTGGTAGTCAACCCGGTTGAGGTAGAACTAATATCCAAACCATATCCGGTAGTTAAGGAGTTGGCGTTAAGCATATCGGCAATACCGGTTGAAGCATTGCTGTTCTGGATAATACTTCCGTCATTCTGGATTACAAACCTTGTTGCACCGCTCACGGAAGCAGTAAAGATATCTCCGTTTCCTGAGTTATCAACCACCAGTGCTGCAGCTGAAGTCTTGCCTGAGATTGAGGCAACAGGAGTAATTCCAGATAAAGTTGTATTCCCAACACCACGTACATCAAGAATTGCATTTGGGCTGGAAGAATTAATTCCTATATCACCCGAAGAGTCGATAGCAAATCTATTTGCAGCAGCGGTCTGATCAGTAATTGCGAAGGTACCATTGGCTACGTAAGGTCCATCGCCTATCCTCCAAGCTCTTCCGTTAGTGCCTGTATTAGTAATCCAAATTTCAGAGCCTGGGGAACTTGTATCACTGCCACTAATTTGCAGCGCTGCACCCGGAATACTCGTCCCAATTCCGACCCATCCGCTGTTATTAACTACAAACCTTGTTGCACCGCTTACAGAAGCGGTAAAGAGATCTCCCTTCCCTGAGTTACTAACTACCAGGGCAGAATAGGAAGTATTCGCTGCTATGGAAGCAACCGGAGAGGTACCGGCAAGAGTTGAACCGTAGACATGGAAGGTAGCGGAGGGAGTTGAAATTCCGCCCAGGAGTAGATCAACCGTCGCATTCTTTGGAGAAATTGTTCCATTAACTTGATTCCAGAGATTAACTCCGGGAGAAGTATCGCAAGCTCCCCAGGTAGGAGCAGCACTAGTATTGGCAAGCAAGCATTGTGCAGTTGTTCCCATAGCAAGGGCTCCGCCTAAGACTCCGGTAGACGTGTAGTACGGGAGAGCGTATTGGGCAGCTGCACTATTGTTGAATCCTGTACCGCCGTACTGACTGGTGATAAGTGTTGCGTTCCAGGTACCAGTGGTGATAGTACCGGTATTGGCAGTAATTGCTAATCCATTAATTGTTCCTAGTCCGGTAATGATTTGTGAGTTTCCGGTAATTTGACCTATTAAGGTATGTGCTCCCAGTTGTAAGGTGCCGGAAGAGGCAGAAATTATGTGGTTACCGGTACCTGTGGAGAAAGTAAGTCCCGCACCATTTCCCGTTAGGGTAAGACCGGTGGTACCGGACGAGGTGATATCCGTTCCTTGGATAGTGCTACTAGTATTAATCGTACCAAAACCAGTTGTAATAGATCCCGCGGAGAGAGCACTGACTGTTGTCAGGGAGGAGGAGGTAACACCGGTTCCCAGGGTTGTACCCGAAAGAACATCGGTACTATTAATCTTGAAGGTAGAGCCGGTTGAGAGATTAAGATTACCGGCAATATCCAGTTTCTGGGTTGGAAGACTGGTACCGATTCCTACGTTACCACTCTGAGTGATAACAAATCTACTAAGTCCCGAGGAAGAAGCGGTAAAGAGATCTCCCTTCCCTGAGTTATTAACTACCAATGCAGCATAGGCAGTAGTCGCTGCTATGGAAGCAACCGGATTTATTCCTTCTGCGGTTGTACCATAGATATGGAAATTAGCGGAGGAAGTACTAACTCCACCCAGGAGTAGATCCTGAGTAATATTAGATTGTATAATAGTTCCTCCCGAACTGACGAATCCTCCGCATGTTCCCCAAGTAGGAGCAGCACTACTGTTACTATTCAAGCATTGTCCGGTTGTTCCGACTGCCAAAGTTCCGCCTAAGACTCCGGTTGCCGAGTAGTACGGGAGAGCGTATTGGGCAGCTACACTATTGTTGAATCCTGTACCGCCGTACTGACTGGTGATAAGTGTTGCGTTCCAGGTACCGGAGGTGAGTGTTCCGACTGTTGTCAGGGAGGAGGAGGTAACACCGGTTCCCAGGGTTGTTGAGGAGAGAACGCTGTTGCCGGCGATCTGGTAAGCACCGCTGACACTGTTAAGGTTACCCGAGTGGTCAAGGGTAAAGACCGTAGTACCGGATGCACTGGCAGTCAGGATATTCTGGTTGCCGGTTTCATTAAGTGAGACTAAGGCTTTACCGGTTTGTTTCCCGTTGACTTCCAGCTGGAAGTTAGTGGTAGCATTACCGCCGAGAATGAGTTTATCAGTATTGGTAGCGGCATTTCCGGGTGAGATGACGTTTGAGGTATCTGTCCAGTAGTTGGTAGTTCCGGCACAGTTACCGGTTGAGAGACAGAGAGTACCGCTGGCATCCGGAATAGTAAGGGTTCTGGTATTTCCGGTAGTAATTCCTGAGAGCTGGAAGGCAAGCTTTTTAGTACTGTCTAAATTATTCTGGAAGAGAGTGGAGCTATCGGTTAGGGTTTTATTGGTTAGAGTGTCTGTACTGGCACGTCCGACAATAGTATCGGACACGGACGGGAAAGTTAAGGTGGTACCATCGGTTCCGGCAAAGGTAAGGTTATTGTTGACAGTCAGGATTTTCCCGGCAGCAATGGAAAGAGTATTAGTACCGTTATTGGTGATTGTTAAACCATTAACTGTTCCTGAGGCAGTAAGGTTACCCGAGTGGTCAAGGGTAAAGACCGTAGTACCGGATGCACTGGCAGTCAGGATATTCTGGTTGCCGGTTTCATTAAGTGAGACTAAGGCTTTACCGGTTTGTTTCCCGTTGACTTCCAGCTGGAAGTTAGTGGTAGCATTACCGCCGAGAATGAGTTTATCAGTATTGGTAGCGGCATTTCCGGGTGAGATGACGTTTGAGGTATCTGTCCAGTAGTTGGTAGTTCCGGCACAGTTACCGGTTGAGAGACAGAGAGTACCGCTGGCATCCGGAATAGTAAGGGTTCTGGTATTTCCGGTAGTAATTCCTGAGAGCTGGAAGGCAAGCTTTTTAGTACTGTCTAAATTATTCTGGAAGAGAGTGGAGCTATCGGTTAGGGTTTTATTGGTTAGAGTGTCTGTACTGGCACGTCCGACAATAGTATCGGACACGGACGGGAAAGTTAAGGTGGTACCATCGGTTCCGGCAAAGGTAAGGTTATTGTTGACAGTCAGGATTTTCCCGGCAGCAATGGAAAGAGTATTAGTACCGTTATTGGTGATTGTTAAACCATTAACTGTTCCTGAGGCAGTAAGGTTACCCGAGTGGTCAAGGGTAAAGACCGTAGTACCGGATGCACTGGCAGTCAGGATATTCTGGTTGCCGGTTTCATTAAGTGAGACTAAGGCTTTACCGGTTTGTTTCCCGTTGACTTCCAGCTGGAAGTTAGTGGTAGCATTACCGCCGAGAATGAGTTTATCAGTATTGGTAGCGGCATTTCCGGGTGAGATGACGTTTGAGGTATCTGTCCAGTAGTTGGTAGTTCCGGCACAGTTACCGGTTGAGAGACAGAGAGTACCGCTGGCATCCGGAATAGTAAGGGTTCTGGTATTTCCGGTAGTAATTCCTGAGAGCTGGAAGGCAAGCTTTTTAGTACTGTCTAAATTATTCTGGAAGAGAGTGGAGCTATCGGTTAGGGTTTTATTGGTTAGAGTGTCTGTACTGGCACGTCCGACAATAGTATCGGACACGGACGGGAAAGTTAAGGTGGTACCATCGGTTCCGGCAAAGGTAAGGTTATTGTTGACAGTCAGGATTTTCCCGGCAGCAATGGAAAGAGTATTAGTACCGTTATTGGTGATTGTTAAACCATTAACTGTTCCTGAGGCAGTAAGGTTACCCGAGTGGTCAAGGGTAAAGACCGTAGTACCGGATGCACTGGCAGTCAGGATATTCTGGTTGCCGGTTTCATTAAGTGAGACTAAGGCTTTACCGGTTTGTTTCCCGTTGACTTCCAGCTGGAAGTTAGTGGTAGCATTACCGCCGAGAATGAGTTTATCAGTATTGGTAGCGGCATTTCCGGGTGAGATGACGTTTGAGGTATCTGTCCAGTAGTTGGTAGTTCCGGCACAGTTACCGGTTGAGAGACAGAGAGTACCGCTGGCATCCGGAATAGTAAGGGTTCTGGTATTTCCGGTAGTAATTCCTGAGAGCTGGAAGGCAAGCTTTTTAGTACTGTCTAAATTATTCTGGAAGAGAGTGGAGCTATCGGTTAGGGTTTTATTGGTTAGAGTGTCTGTACTGGCACGTCCGACAATAGTATCGGACACGGACGGGAAAGTTAAGGTGGTACCATCGGTTCCGGCAAAGGTAAGGTTATTGTTGACAGTCAGGATTTTCCCGGCAGCAATGGAAAGAGTATTAGTACCGTTATTGGTGATTGTTAAACCATTAACTGTTCCTGAGGCAGTAAGGTTACCCGAGCGGTCAAGGGTAAAGACCGTAGTACCGGATGCACTGGCAGTCAGGATATTCTGGTTGCCGGTTTCATTAAGAATAGTAAGGGCTTTCCCCGTTACTTTCCCTTCAACATCGAGTTTTGATACCGGAGTTATCCCTACGCCAAGCAGTTTATTAGTACTGTCAAAGTACAAGGTAGAATCAGACGAGATAGTACTACTACCAGTAAAGAAAGCCAACTGGTTGGCAACTCCACCTGAAGCTGTAACTCCGCTCGTACCGGTACAAGATCCCCAAGAAGGAACAGCAGTGACACCTCCCGATACCAGGCAGGAACCGATTGCTACATCCGAGAGTTTCCCCCAGGTATTTGTTCCCGATCCGTAGAGAAGATCTCCGGTGGTAACGGTTGTCTGTCCTGTACCGCCGTAGAGTGTACCTATAGCACTTCCCTGCCAAGTACCAGTACCAATTGTCCCGACCGTTGTCAGGGAGGAGGAGGTAACACCGGTTCCCAGGGTTGTTGAGGAGAGAACGCTGTTACCGGCGATCTGGTAAGCACCGCTGACACTGTTAAGGTTACCCGAGTGGTCAAGGGTAAAGACCGTAGTACCGGATGCACTGGCAGTCAGGATATTCTGGTTGCCGGTTTCATTAAGTGAGACTAAGGCTTTACCGGTTTGTTTCCCGTTGACTTCCAGCTGGAAGTTAGTGGTAGCATTACCGCCGAGAATGAGTTTATCAGTATTGGTAGCGGCATTTCCGGGTGAGATGACGTTTGAGGTATCTGTCCAGTAGTTGGTAGTTCCGGCACAGTTACCGGTTGAGAGACAGAGAGTACCGCTGGCATCCGGAATAGTAAGGGTTCTGGTATTTCCGGTAGTAATTCCTGAGAGCTGGAAGGCAAGCTTTTTAGTACTGTCTAAATTATTCTGGAAGAGAGTGGAGCTATCGGTTAGGGTTTTATTGGTTAGAGTGTCTGTACTGGCACGTCCGACAATAGTATCGGACACGGACGGGAAAGTTAAGGTGGTACCATCGGTTCCGGCAAAGGTAAGGTTATTGTTGACAGTCAGGATTTTCCCGGCAGCAATGGAAAGAGTATTAGTACCGTTATTGGTGATTGTTAAACCATTAACTGTTCCTGAGGCAGTAAGGTTACCCGAGTGGTCAAGGGTAAAGACCGTAGTACCGGATGCACTGGCAGTCAGGATATTCTGGTTGCCGGTTTCATTAAGTGAGACTAAGGCTTTACCGGTTTGTTTCCCGTTGACTTCCAGCTGGAAGTTAGTGGTAGCATTACCGCCGAGAATGAGTTTATCAGTATTGGTAGCGGCATTTCCGGGTGAGATGACGTTTGAGGTATCTGTCCAGTAGTTGGTAGTTCCGGCACAGTTACCGGTTGAGAGACAGAGAGTACCGCTGGCATCCGGAATAGTAAGGGTTCTGGTATTTCCGGTAGTAATTCCTGAGAGCTGGAAGGCAAGCTTTTTAGTACTGTCTAAATTATTCTGGAAGAGAGTGGAGCTATCGGTTAGGGTTTTATTGGTTAGAGTGTCTGTACTGGCACGTCCGACAATAGTATCGGACACGGACGGGAAAGTTAAGGTGGTACCATCGGTTCCGGCAAAGGTAAGGTTATTGTTGACAGTCAGGATTTTCCCGGCAGCAATGGAAAGAGTATTAGTACCGTTATTGGTGATTGTTAAACCATTAACTGTTCCTGAGGCAGTAAGGTTACCCGAGTGGTCAAGGGTAAAGACCGTAGTACCGGATGCACTGGCAGTCAGGATATTCTGGTTGCCGGTTTCATTAAGCGAGACTAAGGCTTTACCGGTTTGTTTCCCGTTGACTTCCAGCTGGAAGTTAGTGGTAGCATTACCGCCGAGAATGAGTTTATCAGTATTGGTAGCGGCATTTCCGGGTGAGATGACGTTTGAGGTATCTGTCCAGTAGTTGGTAGTTCCGGCACAGTTACCGGTTGAGAGACAGAGAGTACCGCTGGCATCCGGAATAGTAAGGGTTCTGGTATTTCCGGTAGTAATTCCTGAGAGCTGGAAGGCAAGCTTTTTAGTACTGTCTAAATTATTCTGGAAGAGAGTGGAGCTATCGGTTAGGGTTTTATTGGTTAGAGTGTCTGTACTGGCACGTCCGACAATAGTATCGGACACGGACGGGAAAGTTAAGGTGGTACCATCGGTTCCGGCAAAGGTAAGGTTATTGTTGACAGTCAGGATTTTCCCGGCAGCAATGGAAAGAGTATTAGTACCGTTATTGGTGATTGTTAAACCATTAACTGTTCCTGAGGCAGTAAGGTTACCCGAGCGGTCAAGGGTAAAGACCGTAGTACCGGATGCACTGGCAGTCAGGATATTCTGGTTGCCGGTTTCATTAAGTGAGACTAAGGCTTTACCGGTTTGTTTCCCGTTGACTTCCAGCCTGAAGTTAGTCGTAGTTCCCGAGTCAGCCAGGAGGAGTGAATCGCTGGCTGTTGCCGGAGAGAGGGTAGTGGTATTTCTCTGGAAGTAATTGGTGCCCAGTCCGGTACAAGACGACCAGCTTGGTGCAGCAGTGGTATTGCCAACCAGACATTGTCCGGTTGTTCCGACTGCCAAAGTTCCGCCTAAGACTCCGGTTGCCGAGTAGTACGGGAGAGCGTATTGGGCAGCTGCACTATTGTTGAATCCTGTACCGCCGTACTGACTGGTGATAAGTGTTGCGTTCCAGGTACCGGAGGTGAGTGTTCCGACTGTTGTCAGGGAGGAGGAGGTAACACCGGTTCCCAGGGTTGTACCCGAAAGAACATCGGTACTATTAATCTTGAAGGTAGAGCCGGTTGAGAGATTAAGATTACCGGCAATATCCAGTTTCTGGGTTGGAAGACTGGTACCGATTCCTACATTACCACTCTGAGTGATAACAAATCTACTAAGTCCCGAGGAAGAAGCGGTAAAGAGATCTCCCTTCCCTGAGTTATTAACTACCAGGGCAGCATAGGCAGTAGTCGCTGCTATGGAAGCAACCGGATTTATTCCTTCTGCGGTTGTACCATAGATATGGAAATTAGCGGAGGAAGTACTAACTCCACCCAGGAGTAGATCCTGAGTAATATTAGATTGTATAATAGTTCCTCCCGAACTGACGAATCCTCCGCATGTTCCCCAAGTAGGAGCAGCACTACTGTTACTATTCAAGCATTGTCCGGTTGTTCCCATAGCAAGGGTTCCGCCTAAGACTCCGGTTGCCGAGTAGTACGGGAGAGCGTATTGGGCAGCTGCACTATTGTTGAATCCTGTACCGCCGTACTGACTGGTGATAAGTGTTGCGTTCCAGGTACCGGAGGTGAGTGTTCCGACTGTTGTCAGGGAGGAGGAGGTAACACCGGTTCCCAGGGTTGTTGAGGAGAGAACGCTGTTGCCGGCGATCTGGTAAGCACCGCTGACACTGTTAAGGTTACCCGAGCGGTCAAGGGTAAAGACCGTAGTACCGGATGCACTGGCAGTCAGGATATTCTGGTTGCCGGTTTCATTAAGCGAGACTAAGGCTTTACCGGTTTGTTTCCCGTTGACTTCCAGCCTGAAGTTAGTCGTAGTTCCCGAGTCAGCCAGGAGGAGTGAATCGCTGGCTGTTGCCGGAGAGAGGGTAGTGGTATTTCTCTGGAAGTAATTGGTGCCCAGTCCGGTACAAGACGACCAGCTTGGTGCAGCAGTGGTATTGCCAACCAGACATTGTCCGGTTGTTCCGACTGCCAAAGTTCCGCCTAAGACTCCGGTTGCCGAGTAGTACGGGAGAGCGTATTGGGCAGCTGCACTATTGTTGAATCCTGTACCGCCGTACTGACTGGTGATAAGTGTTGCGTTCCAGGTACCGGAGGTGAGTGTTCCGACTGTTGTCAGGGAGGAGGAGGTAACACCGGTTCCCAGGGTTGTTGAGGAGAGAACGCTGTTACCGGCGATCTGGTAAGCACCGCTGACACTGTTAAGGTTACCCGAGTGGTCAAGGGTAAAGACCGTAGTACCGGATGCACTGGCAGTCAGGATATTCTGGTTGCCGGTTTCATTAAGCGAGACTAAGGCTTTACCGGTTTGTTTCCCG
>CAWBPM010000003.1:0-418546 GCA_963790825.1 Candidatus Levyibacteriota bacterium
GGTGCTGCTGTTTCAGAGCCGTAAATCGAGGAGGTTGGCCGGTTTATAATAACAAGCATTAAAAATCTCGGATTTTCGGCGGGACCAAAGCCGATAAATGATGCAATTGTTTTAGTTGGATCGTAATGACCGGCAATTGGAATTTGGGCCGTACCTGTTTTTCCCGCAATTCGGTAGCCGGGAAGCTTTGTCCATTTCGATTCGCCGTTCTCAACAGCATTTACCATAATCTCTGTCATTATTTTCGCAGTCTTTGCTGAAATCGGCTGAGAAAGAACTTTTGCTGGAATCGGAATGATATCCCCCTCCGGGGTTTGGATAGATGCTACCACATGCGGCTCCATCCGGTTTCCATTATTGGCAATTGCTGAGAAAGCAGTGAGAAGTTCAATGGGCGTAACAGAGATTCCTTGTCCGAAAGCAGTTGTCGCATAATCAATAGGATACCAGGAATCCTGTGGTCTCATAAACGGTGTCACTTCACCCTGTAAGTCGATTCCGGTTTGTTGTCCAATACCGAATTTATTCAGATATGAGAACATTCTGTCATGTCCTAGTACTTCTGAGACATAGACCATGCCCACATTATCGGAGTTTTGGATTACATCAATCATGTTTTCATTTGGCTGGTACTGATCATTCCATGTATGTATCTCATATCCGCCAATTGAAACCGGACCTGTGCAAATCGGACAATGGGTGTCAGGTTTTAATAGGCTTGCATCTATCGCCGATGCCATGATTAACGGTTTAAATGTACTTCCCGGCTCATAGGTATCGGTAATAATCGGATTCTTATATAAATCATCCGGGTATTCTGTGTAGTTTCCCGGATCGAACGAAGGAAATGCCCCCATCGCCAGAATACCCCCTGTTTTTGGATCCATAACTACTGCTGAGCCGCTGTCCGCGCCATACAGTTTGATTCCTTTTTTTAATTCGCTTTCCAGCATAAACTGAATTGTTCTATCGATATGAAGCGTGAGAGTTCTTCCGTCGGTTTCCGGCCCCTCCGTATTCATTTTCGCCAGGATCGGATGGCCTAGTGCATCGTGAATTTGCACTGCATAACTGCTTTTTCCTTTTAATTGTAAATCATAAAACCCCTCCAGACCAAAATAGCCTTTAGGATTTCCCAGGTCGTCCTTCCCGACAAAACCTAATAATTTTGCGGCCATTGAAGCTTCAGGATAAAACCTGACTGATTGTTCTTCAAATCCGACACCCGGTAATTGCAGTTTGCTAATTTTCTCTTTTGTGTCATTGTTAATTGCCGACTTGAGTGCTACCCAATATTTATCTTGGTTTGCCGATAGGAGCGCGCTGATACTACTGCTTTCCGTATCCAAGAACGGAGCAAGCTTATGGGCAGTTTCTTTATCATCTTTTACTTCTTTCGGATTGATAAAGACAAGGTAACCTAGACGGTTCGCTGCAATTGGAAATCCGTCATTTGCTTTAATCTCGCCTCTTTCAGGAGTTAGCTGGATAGTATTTCCATATTGTGCCTCTCCCATTTCTGTCAGTTCCTCCGCGCGTACCGTCTGCCAATAAAACAAGCGTGTAAGAATTGTCAAAAAAAATCCAATGAACAGAAATAAAATAAATCGATATCGCCAACTCATTGTGTATAAGCTATCGGTAACGGAGCCGGTATGACAACTTCTAATTTATCTTGTGTGAATCCTTCTTTTTGCGCCTGAGCAGAGATATAGGTTAACGATGAAACTTTAAGTATTTGTTCTTCAAGTAACTCATTTTTCTTTCTATAGCTGTCAATTTGATCCTGTAATGTACCCAATGTCAAACCGGTCGTTGACAGATTGTTTGACACTCCGACATATACGACCGACAGCAGTATGATGACACATACCATAAACATAATAATAGTGATAGGCAGTTTCATAAAATAAACTTTTCTTATTTTTTCTCAAAAACACGTAATTTTGCACTTCTGCTTCGCTGGTTCATAGTTTTTTCCTCTTCTGTCGGCTCAACCGGTTTAGTAGTTAGTATTTCTCCCAGTTTTTTCCCCGAAAAATCATTAAATGTCTGTTTCACAATTCTATCCTCAAGTGAGTGAAAAGAAATAACTACAATTACTCCACCGCTCACGAGAAGTTCTAAACATTTCGGTAATGCCTCCCGCAAATTATTTAATTCGTCATTTACCGCAATTCTAAGCGCTTGAAATACCCTCGTTGCCGGGTGTATTTCACTTCGCGTTATAAAAACGCTTCGTTTAATAATGTCTCCCAGCTCCTCAGTCGTTTCAATCGGTTTTCTCAGACGTTCTTTTACGATATTTCGGGCGATTCTCGCTGCGAATTTTTCTTCTCCGTATTTCAAAAAGAGCTCAGTTAACTCGTCTTTACCCAGTCCATTTAGTAAATCTTTCGCTCGGACTGCCAAATCCCGATCCATACGCATATCCAGCTCCCCGACACGTCCGAAACTAAACCCCCTCTCCCCTGTGTCTAACTGATGGCTGGAGACTCCCAAATCGAACAGTACACCATTTGCGTCATTAAAGCCGCTTTGCCTCGCAATCTCGTCGATGTCTTTAAAATTACCTTTTATTAATACTGCATCCCTCCCTACTACAATTTTTTGACCAATGTTTTCAGTTTCTAATCTTTTCTTTGTATACGTTAACGCCTCCTGATCGGCGTCAATTCCGAGGACTCTTCCGCCTCGTTTCAATATTTCCATGCTATGACCGCCACCACCCAGAGTAGCGTCAATATATTTCTTGCCCGCTCGGACATTGAGAAATGCAATAACTTCCTTTACAAGGACACTCGTATGATACTCATTCATTCCGTGTTATTTCGGGCAAGTTTTTCTCCGATCGTTTCCATAGTTTTAAGTGCCTCGGACTGCTTCTCTTTCCACTCTTTCTTATCCCAAATTTCTACATATGTATCAAGACCAATAAACAACAGCTCTGTTTTAATTTTTCCATGCTCACGTAAATATTCAGGTAATATAAATCTGCCCTGACTGTCAAAACTAATCGTCGTTGCTCCGCCAATAAAAATTCTTCGCAAGCTCCGCACCTCCGGTAACAGAGACGACTTACCTTCAATTTCTGCTTTAAAAGCAGACCAGCTCTCTTCCGAGAAAGCAACAAGTGATTTCTCAAACCCGTATGTCAGTATTACTGTTTTACCCAACTCATCTCTAAACTCTTTTGGGAAAGCAACTCGAAATTTATCACCAATTTTTACATTATGCTGACCTGCTAACATATTTTCCAAAATTCACCACTTTTCACCACCTATCACCACTTTTAACTATATTGATACTTTTAGATAAGTTTGTCAATATTTTCTTTAACAGATTAGCGCAATGAGTAGGAACTGGACACAATATCTAGTGCTTTTTGTATTACGGAGTTTGTAAGAATTTCTTAAGAGAGATAAGAATAAATTAAAATCGTTAGTTTTTAATAAAACCTACGCTTTATAAACTGAGTGATTGTTCTGCTTGATATACTTTACCGTTAGTTTTGCTGATTTTTAAAGTCAACTTAGCAGATGTAACTCCAGTATCATATTTACAAATGTTTCGCGAACAACTGCCTAAATCCAGAGGTTTTTCTGGTTCTATTTTTGTAACGCCCGGCTGTACATCAATTGTACCGATGACACCTCTTTGCTGATCACCGGTAGCAGTATAGGTTAACTCATAATCAACTGATTTTATTCCAGCAGGTTTCGTAATAGTAAACATAATCTGTTTATTGCTATTTAATGCCCGCATCGATAAGCCCAAATCCGAGGCTGTCAAGGTCGGAATTATATCTGTTTGCTGATCTGAAGATTGATCCGAAGAGGCAGATGGTGTTTTATTGGCAGAGAGAATATAAAAAACACCGCTGAGTAATACGATAACAAGAACAATGATACCAATAATAATTTTTTTATCTTTTAAGAGTTGCATTCTTAAATTGTAACAATTTTTAATGGTTTGTCAACCAAAAAATATAGTTATCTGTATGCTTTTGCTAAAACAGCTTCTTCTTTTAAATCGATTGCTCCGTTTGTATGCGGGTAAGGTTTTCTGCCACTGAAGCAATGCGTACAGAAAATATCCTGACTGTGACCCGTGGCTGCTATTAATCCCTCAAGACTTATGTATCCTAGAGACTTAAATCCTAAATACTCTGCACGCCTATTAATGTCAGGAATCTGATTTGCAATCAACTCTTCCCTGGTCGGAGTCGCTACGCCATAATAACAGGAATGGGCTGACTCTGGAGAAGTGATTCTCCCATGAAGCTCCGGTATTCCAACCTCCTGTCCGATAACCCGAAGTTTTTTTAAAGTATCTCCTCGTACAATTGAATCTTCTACGATTACCCCAACCATATTTTCTTGAGGAACAATCTGTTTGGGAGTATTACTAATAATGTTAAAATTGGAGTCCATGAGATAATCAACATACTCTTTTTCTGCATCACTAAAGTTATCAAAATGGAATGAATCTTTAATGCCATAGAACTTTGATCCATTCAGTCGTTTATCGGCAGGTTTGATAAAATTTCTCCCGTAATAAGCACTTGCTAAGATTCGCTCGTCATATATTACCCGTTCGCCCAATGTTTTCCTTGCTTCTCTAAAAAGCCCCAGTGCTCCAGGCCTCCCAGAGTTAGGAATAGCTAAAACAACCAGAGTTTTATCATCTTCAACTTCAACAGGATGCTCTTGCCACAATCTTTGCCCGGCTCGAAAACGAGTTTTAAATATATTTTTATGCATAAAGTCACTGTCTGGTCGCATCATATAGACGAACTCAAACAAGCAAGACTGCTGCTTGTCGGCAGGTGCATATTCTATTGTTTTTACGCCGTCGTCGTCAACTTGTATTGTTTCTCCCGGACGAACTTCACGATAATTCCTGCCTACTCCTGTATATTGGAAAGCGCATGATTCAACTGACAGGGCATATCCTTTCGTGTCTTCTCCTGTACCAACTGCTCCAATGAACCAAGGTCTCAGACCGTAGGGATCCCTGGAAGCGATCACCTGATCACCATCCGTTACTGCAAATGCCCATCCTCCCTGGAACTTTTTTTGTGCATTGATGACCTTTTCTGCAAGTGTATCTCCTTTTGCATAAACGATTGCGTTGAGCGCAACCCATGAATCGCTGTCCGGCTTATCTTCTCCTTTTTCAACTTCTCCCAAGTCTTTTTCTATTTGCTGTGCATTGGTTAAATTTCCATGGTGAGCCAGGGTGATTCCACCAAGAGTTAACGGCTGTATGTTATGAATATTTTGTGATCCACCTGCAGTGGGATATCGGGTATGCATAATTGCAATCTTAGGCTCCTCAAGTCTAGGGATTCTCATTCCTTCTTGTAGTGCAACTGCAATTGTTCCGAGTTCTCGAACAGTATCAGACCTTGGTCCACTCGCTATATGGAGTCCAACTGCTCCTTCCGCACGATGTTGTAGTGAGGTTCCACCCATAATGGCCAACGTTGTTGCGTTTATCTCTTCGGGTTTGCTGAGATACACAGCAAATAAGCCGCACTCGCTCATAATTTTTTCCGGTTCACTGAAAGATGTGGAAGAAGTGTAAAATCCCATTGGGATAGACTGTTCGTTTTGTATTTTGTCAATTTCATGCGGGAGGAGAGTTTCTTGCTTGCCTGAAATCGCGGTGACTCTGCACGCTTTATCGAGACTGGAAAGTTGCTCTGGTGGAGGATTTTCCTTCGCCATCTTGGTAAACTACCAAATCATTCTATAGAATTACTATATCTAGTATACTCTGAGTAGATGAACTTCTGTCAAGAAGCCAATTTATCGGAAAAATAATTGGCGAGATTTTCTATTTTGATTCGCTCCTGTTTTGCGCTGTCTCGGTCACGAACCGTTACTGTATTGTTATCCAAAGTCTCAAAATCAACTGTAACACACCAGGGAGTTCCGATTTCATCTTGAGCCAAATACCGCTTTCCTATATTTCCCCGATCATCCCAGGCAATCATAAATTTTTTCCGTAACTCCTCATAAATTCCCCGTGCTTTTGTAATTAATTCTTCTTTATTTCCCAGAAGAGGAAATACAGCCACTTTATATGAAGCAAGATTCGGGTGCAATTTTAAAACAACTCTTTTTTCTTCTTCTGTGTATGCATCACAAAGCATCATGAGCATCAATCGGTTAATCGAGACAGCGGGTTCTATAACATGAGGCAAGATTTTTTTACCGGTATATGGATCGGTAATTTTTAATTCTTTTTTCGAATGTTTCTCATGCTGAGCAAGGTCGTAATCTGTGCGATATGCTAATCCCCATAATTCTTTAAATCCAAAAGGAAATTTATATTCAAGGTCTTCCGTCCTCTTGCTATAAAAAGATCGCTCTTCATCGGTGTGCGGACGCCATCTCAGATTTTCCTCACGAATGCTGAGCTTTTTTGTGACAAAGTTCCATATTTCTTTTTTCCAGGTTTCAAAAAGTTCCTCCCAGTTACTTGCCTCCGGATCAAAGAAGTACTCTATTTCAGCCATATCAAATTCTACTGTTCGGAATATCAAATTTCCCGGTGTTATCTCATTTCGGAAACCTTTTCCTGTTTGTGCAATCCCAAAAGGCAAACGGACGCGAGTTGAATTAATTACATTCTGAAAGTTTATAAACATTCCCTGGGCTGTCTCTCCCCGCAAATATGCTTGTCCCTGTTCACCCTCCACTATACCAAGCTGGACTGGAAAGAGTTGGTTAAATTTGCGGACAGGAGTCCAATCATGTTTTTTACAATTAGGACATTCGGGGTCAAAAAACTTAACTAATTTATTCAATAATTCAATTGACAATCCTTCGACTTTACCTGTTTTTACAACATTTAATAAAACTTGCTTCTCTTGGTTGTTAAAAGTTCTATCATTCTCTGCTTCTAAAGTTTTTTTTAGTAGATCTCTTGGTATACCTGTCTGAGATTCTATGTAATCCTCCAATAGATGATCTACTCTCGTTCTTGTCTTACAACTTTTACAGTCGATCATTGCATCCGCAAAACCAGCTGTGTGTCCTGATGCTTCCCAAATTTTGTGATGCGAGATAGAACTTGCATCAAGCCCGACAATATCATCCTTTTTGTGGACAAACGTATCCCACCAGAGATCTCTAATATTCCGAAGTAACTCAGTCCCCGTTGGACCATAGTCATAGGTGTTTGCAAGCCCTCCATAAATCTCTGATCCGGGATAAATAAATCCGCGCCTTTTACATAACGCAACAATTTTCTCCATTAATTTTTCGTCCATGAGCGTATAATAGCAGAAAAAGAGAATTTTAAAAAGGTGGCTTTGTTGAGTCTTTTATGAGAGTTTTTCAAAGATATCTCTGCTCTTTAATTTTCGCTCCAGAATATTTTCAATGAACGCCTGAGTATTTAACCGCTTTGAATCTTCACGTTTCTTATGCCAGTAACCAAGCAAGCTTAACAGTTCTATCTCAAAGTCGTGCAAAACTAAGAGTAAGTCATTTTCAATTATCAACTGTGATAAAACGTTTTGCATTAAATAAAATACCTGCTGATTTTCCTGATTCTCCGGACAAAACCCATCAATAAGCTCACAAATGTGATAGGCAAATCCCACTTTGGTTAAGTCTTCTTTCAAGGGAGAAAAATTTTTAATTGTTTGGGCTTCGGTTAATATATAAAGAGAGGCCCCTCGATAAAGTGTAAGCGCTGAGTGATTAAGTAGTTCTACATGGGGCGAGCGGCGGCTGGGAATTCTTCTGATTCCCGCTGCTTTAACCGATATTTTTCCCAGGTACCTAGTAAAAATTGTCAGCATCCGATCTGCTTCTCCAAAATTTCGTCTTTTTATCACAATACCTTCTGCTTTTATTGTTCTCATAGAGAAAATGGCAATATATTTTAGTTTAGCCTACTTGGGGAATTTCGGCAAGTTTACGCGTGTTTTATAGATTAATTTTTGTTTGTTTATCTGCGTAAAGTTGAAATTCTTGCTGCTGATTTCCGTTGACAGAAAGTGTGTATGCGTTTCCATCGGTTCCCGGCTGCTTTTGAATAAGAACAGGGAGTGAGTTACCGGATACCTTAAATGGTAACGTGTATGAGATAGTGTAGGTCGCTACGCCCATCGGCCTGACACTGACTAATCCATCAAATACTGTATAACCTAGATCTTCGTACGTAGTCAGCTTTACTTCCGATCCGGTACTACTGATGAGCGTACTTCCTTTCGGAACGTATATTCTAATCCAGTCACGGTATTCCGCATTAAGACACAATCCTCCAGTAGCTAAACTACAGTCAGAAGGCGCAAAAGGATCTTTGTAATTGATGGTGATTGTTTTTGTGATAGTTCCGTCACTTTTCGTTTGATAGTTCGTACTAACTGCTTCACTAACAAAGAGATTTGTTTTTGCTCCTGAAAAATTTGTTTCATTAATATGTAAATAATCACCGTCAAAATTTTTAATTTGCCCCGCAGCGTTTAGAGCTTCCAATCCTGACTGCGCATTAGTATCATTGAGATCAAATAGAATATGTTTCTGGTTGGTCAAAGCGATCATATCCTGAAACAACGCACCCCAATATTTTTTCGGCGAAGATGATAATGCTTTTTGAAGAATAGTTGTTAACAAAGAACCAAGCAGTGATTTTCTGTCCGTTTTTATATAATTTACCGGACGGGAAATATTATTTTCAAGTTCATAAATTACTTGTGGACAATTACACCTCGGATCGTTTTGATCGGTAAATGTAATACCGTCTGATGTTACCTGATGATCGAGATCTGAAATTGTTTTAACGAGTACATATGTATCGATTGCGATAATGCCATCCACATTAACTTTCATTGTTGACTCATCATAAAAATGCTGGAATTGTTTCATTGAAGTAATAAAGTCCGGTGAAAGATTCGAATCACGCAAGTTAAAGGTATATACCTGAAGATATTTCTGGAGCGGCGCTGGAGCTGGTGGTTTATCAGCAATAGAATCATCCAAAGTATAAATATCACCTGATCTGTCTGCTTGTATGACACCTTCATTGATGCTAAAAATCGAATAACCGGTGATAAATCCGCCTGTCGGACGAAGTTCTTTATCGTTTTGGAATAGAATCAGATACTTTTTCGCGCTTGTTTCACCCAGAAGCGAAGGGAAAACTTTAATAAGCGGCCGGGATTGGTTAACAAATTGCGCAGCCTGGTCGGTTAGATCAACCGCTTGCGATAATTCCGTTTCGATTTTATTGCCGAATAGTACCTTGGGATAATGCCATGGCTTTACTCCATCGATTTCTTGCTTGGTTTGGACAAGCGCTTTTGAAATATCATCAATGCGAGGTGTGATCTTCCCCATAGTCAGAACCGCTGTTTTAATTCGCTCTTCAGCCGAACCACCCACAAAACTGCTACCGCCTTTTAATCCCAAAACATCCGCGTATGGTTTTAATGAGTCAACCACTATTCCCGCGGCATTAAGACCATAAGAATCTGCGTTCAACAGATGATTCGCATCGTTATAATACCAATTCACGACAGGAATAAATCCCAAAAAAGATATCTTATGAAGGCTTTGCTGGGTTTGAGAAAGGCTTGTTTTTGTTTTATCAAGCTCGTCACTTGCCAAAGCAATATTTTGCCCTTTAATAGCACTTACGAATTGTTTTTCCTTCGCTACTGTCTGCATCGCCAATGTATAAGTTTTCTTCGCAGGAATTACCACAAAGAATATAGTCAGGACAATAAATATAACCAGGATAACAAGAGTTATAAAGGCTGGTTTCGTAAATCTTAATTTTCGTTTTTTACTACTCATATTGCTTCTTTTTTGATCCCTTGCTGCTATTTTGCTTGCTTGTGGAAGTTCAATTTTTTCAAAACCACTCATGACATTCTACATCATACGAAATACTGATTATCTTTGTCAAACTTACTCGGTGTTTTACTACAAAGCTCCTTTCCCTGAAATCATCGCCCAGGGAGTCTTCGCAATGATAAAAACGTCATAAAAAAATGACCTGCGTATAACATACTCCGCATCCATCTGAATCCGTTTGTCAAAATTTATTTCACTCCTTCCTGATACTTGCCAATATCCGGTCAATCCCGGTCTGACCGATAACACCACTTTTACTGAATCCCTTGTTCTGGGATACTTTTTCTGCTGCTCGCGCAGCTCGTCCGGATAATATGCCCTTGGACCAACCAAACTCATATCTCCCATTACAATATTTGCCAATTGTGGTACTTCATCCAGAGAGTGTTTGCGGATAAATCTACCTACCGTAGTTATTCGTGGATCATTTCGCAGTTTATAGCTGCCCATCTTGTAGTCTTGATATAATTTAGAAAATTGCGGATCATTTCGTAGTTTTTCATGTGCATTTTCTATCATGGAGCGAAATTTAAACATTTTAAATGGCTTCCCGTTTTTTCCTACTCTCGAAGGGGTATCCGCAAAGATTGGTCCGGGTGAATCAAATTTTATAAGAATCGTTACAACGATAATAACAGGTGAAAACAAAAAAAGTAAAAATAGCGACAGGATGATATCAAACAGGCGTTTGGAAAATTCGTAAAATACACTTTTTTTTATTTTTGTATAGGTCGTCCGCATACAATGATTATGCTAGATGCTCAGCAGAAGTTCCACAAACTTAAGTAAGTCCCTCATGCTCTGTTCCTTTAAGAGACGCAACAAACTTCTTAATTTTGGGGACAGAATCCTTTGGACAGATCAGAACTACATCTGGAGTACTAACAATAACTAATCCATCTAAATCAATTCCTACTATTAACTGCTCTGTTTCGTTATGAACTATCGTATCCCGGCTGTCCTCGAGAATAATCTTACCCTTTGTAACATTTGCATCAACGGTATCGCTGAGTGCTTCTTTCATCGCTTCCCATGCACCAATGTCGCTCCAGCCTATATCAGCCGAGATAACACAACCGGACTGTGGATTCATTTTTTCAATTATGGCATTATCAAATGATATTTTTTCAATTAGTGGATATTCAACGCTAAGAACTTGTTCATATGCATCAGTCCCGTATGCATTATGGATTTTCTCTAATTGCCCGAAGAGATCGGGAGTAAATTCTTTAAATAACTTCCAGAGAAACCTTGGTGTAGTCGCGAAATAACCTAAATTCCAAGCATGCCTGCCATCTTTACAGTATTCTTGAGCTTTTTCTAACGGTGGACTGTACTGAAATCCTAAAAATTCATGAACAACCAGTCCGTTAATCTCTAAGGTTTTATTTCCAAATTCAATATATCCCACATTTTGGTTGGCAAAACGGGGTTTTTGGCCGATAAATACAATTTTTTCAGGATTTTTCAGAACAAGCTTCTCTGCACTTTTTAAAATTTTCCGAAATAAAGCTTCTTCTCTTACTAAATGATCACTTCCCCAAAGAAGTACGATTGGTTCATCAGGATTTGTTTTTACCATACGGGCGATAACCAATCCTACGGCGGGACCGACATCCCGCATCTCAGGCTCAATGATGATATTATTTTCGGGAAGTTCCGGAAGCTGTTCTTTAATAATTTCTTTATAATGCTTTCCTGTAGAAATATAGACATCCTGCCATGAAAAATCAGGAAAAAGCTTGTGTACCGCTATCTGAAGCATTGATCTGTCTCCAATAATTTTACCGAATTGTTTTGGCGTGTTTTTCCTTGACAGTGGCCAAAGCCTGGATCCGACACCTCCTGCAAAAACTATAATCTTCATATTCTTCTTATTTTATACCAGAGTTTAGGATTTTAGCAATTT
Source organism: Candidatus Levyibacteriota bacterium (assembly GCA_963790825.1). Taxonomy (GTDB): domain Bacteria; phylum Patescibacteriota; class Microgenomatia; order Levybacterales; family UBA12049; genus CAWBPM01. The sequence continues at coordinate 11,788 of CAWBPM010000003.1, forward strand.
TTTCGCTTATTGCCTTTTTAAAGATCTCTTTTCTGAATCGATTCGCTTGCTTCTCTGCGGCAGAGGACGAGAATTTATGTTTCATAAAAATTGGCAATTTTTCCCGTAACATCTCTGTGGTCTGAGGATAGAAAAACATGCCCGTTCTTCCATCCAATATAGTTTCTTTTGCACCTCCGTCTTTAAATGCTAAGACTGGTTTACCGAATTTTTGCGCTTCTAAAACAGTAATACCAAAGTCTTCGGTTCCGGGAAATAATAACCCAATACAGCCTATATAATACTCTATGAGCTTATCGTCTGTCAAGTTACCTAAAAACTCTATAGTCGGGCCGCTGATAGAACGAAGTTTTTTTTCTTCAGATCCAATACCGATAATTTTTAGGTTTATCCCCAGCTCATTACAGGCTTCTATAGCCAAATCAATTCGTTTATATGGGACCAGTCTGGACACGACAAGAAGATACGCTTCCCTTTTTGCTGAGACAATTTTTCTTCTTTTACCAAGGCTTACAGGCGGGTAGATAACATCGACATTTCGCATATAGTATTTTTGTGTTCGTTTTTTCACTTCTTCAGAAATTGCGATAATTGCATCCGGCCGATTGGATGCCACACGGTCCCATTTTTTTAAATAATTAACTCCGGGCGTCGCCAACGACCGGAAGAAAGAATTATGAAAATATTCATTATAGCCGCTCCAGAGATACCGTGTTGGAGTCAGAAGATAACAGATATGCAATGTATGGGGTTTAGTAACAATTCCCTTGGCTGCTTCGCTCGACACCGAAATAACCAAATCGAATTCATCAAACGTAAAACTTTCAAATGCCAGAGGCATACAAAGAGGATACAATTCGTGAGATGAGACAGCGAAAGGAAAATGTTGGAGAAAAGAGGTCCGTACTTTAAATACGCTTGCCCAGGAAGCTTTTTTTGAATTATAGACAGAAGTAAAAAGCGGGGCATCAGGAAATAATTCATGGAGAGCTAATAAGACGCGCTCAGCGCCTCCCCACTTATTCAGACGATCATACACCAAAGCAACTTTCATATATAGCTAATGTCTGCCGACTCATTTTCTCCCAGGAGAAATTCCGGACGCGGATTTTACCTTTCTGAATATAGCTCTGTTTGCTGGTTTTATCAAGATGAAAAACATATGACATTTTTTCTGCGATATCTTCTACCGAGTAAGGGTTAAAATAAATTACGCTGTCCAGGCAAACCTCTCTAAATGAGGAAATATCTGAAACTAAAACGATACACGACGTTGCTTCTGCCTCAAGAGGAGTTAATCCGAACCCTTCCATGAGTGACGGAGAAACTAACGCAAGAGCATGAGAATACAGATCCGAAAGCTCCGGATCTGTGATGCTATGGAGAAAAATGAGATCGGGAATATTTTCCTGCTTCACCCACCCCTCTAACTTGCTATAAAAGTAATCTTCTTTTCCGACAAGCAGAAGTTTTACTTCTTCTTTGGTCTTTTTTTTAAAGGTAATAAATGCCAAAATCAGTCTTTCCAGATTTTTATGCGGATATGCATTGCCTACATATAAAAAATATTTTCCGTAGCGATCATTAGATTCTCTTTGTTTTTGGACGATATTATCATCAACTCCTTCATAGGTAACTATAATTTTCTTAGGATCAACAACTGTGGTTTCTATCAAATCGTCTTTTACCGAGTTAAGCGGTACAATAATTTTTTTAGCATTTTGAACACCATATTCCAGCACTTTTTTATATCCGAAACGCTTTATGTTATATAAAAACCAAGGAAGTGTTGAGGCTTTTCCCGTAGGAAAATGGTTAATAATTAGGTCATGAATTGTAACAATAAACGGTTTTTTATATAAAATCGGTAAGGAAAAATAGGGAAAATGCATTAAATCAAGTTTTTCTTTTTGTAAAACAGACGCGAATTGAAGCTGTTCTCGTAAACTATGCCAGTGGATATCGGTCACTATTAACTTCCATCTTCGGTTCGCGCTCACTGTCTTTTGCTTTTGTATAGTTTTTAGATTTTTTGCACTAATAAAAAGAATATATTCATTTTTTTTATCAATTTTCGAAAGATTCAGAACAAGATTACGGATATATCTACCGACACCCGTTTCATTCCAAAGTCTGCCGTCAATTCCAATAAGCATAATTTTGAGTATACTGCTCAAAGTGTTTTTTATCAATATATATGAGTAAGATATTATTTTGCATATATTATTTCAAGTCTATAAAAAAGCGGAGTTAAAAGAATAAAGACCAAAGCAAGAATACTTATTGAGACAAAATTGTCATGGATATTGTATAGGTTTAAAAGAAAACGAACAGTAACAATTATCGGAACATTCCATAAATATAAAAGATAACTGGCTTTTCCTATATATCTAATAAAACTACTGCTGATTAAATGCATGTTAGAAGCATTATCTTTAATAAAAAGAATAAATACTCCGGCAATTAAACCAGGAATTAGAACAATCGAGGTAAATTTATGAATAATAAAGAGACCAATCGTCAGGATAAAAAATAAAAAATATTTTTTATGAAAAATTTGTTTCGGATGTAAGTGATATAAAATAAATCCTAATAAAAATGTCGGGAGATATCGCGGGAGAGTTGAGAGGATTTGAAGATTATATATATCTTGAGAATAAAAAATAAATAGTAAAATTGTCAAACAAACACAGATTATTTCTACTATTAATGTCTTCTTTAACGAATTTAAGAGAATAAATAAAATCGGGAAGAATAAATAAAACCAAAGTTGCACATAAACATACCATTCTCCAATATCGAGAGAAAAATGAATTGGAACCAGAAGTCCTACGAAGGTTACGCTTAAAAGAAAGTTTTGCCAGGTTAATTGATCTATATAACTTGATGGGTGTATAAGATGAAAAGACGCAAGAAAGGGAAGGGAGAAAATAGCAAATACCACCAGATAATAAAACGGTAGTATTCTCCTCAACCTTCGGAGATAAAATTTTTGCAAGTTTTTTTTATGATTTTTTTTCCTGCCCCAACTTAGTGAAAGTGTATATGAACTAATGATAAAGAAAAGAGCTACCCCAAAATCGGGAAAAAGACCAATATTAATGAACCTAAAATGTTCTACCGGAAGATGAGCTAAAATTACGCAAAGAATTGCAATTCCTTTTATTCCGTCAATAAAGCCCAAGTATTCTCTTTTATTTTCCTGTTTTTTATTCCCATTCATTCAGTAATTATACATTACACTTTGTTTTTACTTAACAGACCTATATACACCATCTAGTTTTTTAGCAATGTTTTCCCAATCATATTTTTCTTCTATTAATTGTCTTGCATTTCTCGCAATTTTTTCATATAAATCTTCACTTTCTAAGAGAGTAACTATCTGACCCGAGATGCTTTCCGGATTATTTGCGATAAGTATTTCCTGTTGGTCTTTAGCTCCTAAACCTTCTGCTCCCAAACTTGTCGTAATCACAGGAACCCCTGATGCCATACATTCAAGAATCTTATACTGAGTACCCCCACCCACTCGAATCGGAGCAAGTAGTAGATAAGATTGAGCATAAATTTCTGCCGTATCTGAGGGAGCATTTTCATCAAAATCTACATGCCTATTATCTCCCAACTTCTTTATATCTTCAGGAATATCCTTTCCCACGACCCATAATCTGACTTTCATATCCATTTTTTCTATTTTCTTTTGCAGTAAAGGAAAAATATTTTGTAAAATCCAGCGAATAGTATTTCTATTTTGCACCCATTTAAAATCTCCGATAAATAGCAACCGTTTTATGCCTGTAATTGTTTTCTTCGAAGGTTGATATTTTGTCGTGTCTACACCATTAGCTATAACTACTACGTCGTCTCTTTCCATTATTTTCTTTTCTTCCTCAGAAACCGCAACTAATCTTGTGGCTTGTTTCCAGAATTTTTTTTCAATATTTTTTAATTTCTGTACATCTATATATAAAAATGGGCGGATCAAGAAAAATGCATGGTCGGCAAAACGTTTGTATACCAGGTATTCTATGTTATGCTCCACAAGAATGATGGGTAAGTTTGTGGTCGGGATATTTTGAAATACGTAAGAAGTTTCTACATGGACAAGGTCGAATTTTTCTTTTTGCATTTGCTCTGTAATCTTTTGTTTCATTTCGGGCAGTGTGTGTCCGACTATTAAAAAGGGGTTCATTGAAAAACCCGACATAAGAATATTTGTTGTTGACCACTGTTTTTTTCGCTTGACGGTAATGACTGTTTTACAAAATTCTTTAAGCTTTTCGATATCTTTTTCCGATTGAGTTGTTCTTTTTTCGCAAATTAGTGTAATTTCATGCCTTTTCGAAAGATACTTTATGAGATTATACAAACGAATATGACCCCCAGAGAAAAGTGGATATGGTAAAAATGACGAGACAAGTAGAATTTTCATAGTGTCTTATGTAAATCAAAAATAATATATTGTGGCGTCTGCTTAATAATTGCATACGATTTACCTAGCTGCAAGTCCTTTTCTGTCGGGTCGGCTATGACCAGATATCCTGCTCCCATTTGAGTAAGTGTAAGTATGTCGTGTTCAAAACTCGGCCAGCCGACTCTTTGTGTTTGGTAAAGAAGCGATGTATCTCCTTCCTCACCGTGGACAAATGCGATAATTTTCGCATTTTTTGGAGTAATTTGATTGACCGCATCACCTGCAGCGGTAATAGACGGGTGATCAATATCAAAGTAATTTTTCACTTGATTCCAGCCAAACCAGAAAAGACTAATTAAACAAAAAGTAAGAATAACTTTTCCAACAGGAAATTTTCTAAAAGACCGGGAATATAAAAAATAACTGCCGATCGCAAAGAAAATCGAAACACTTGGCATAATAAGAATCTGATAATAATCATGTTGTACATTACCTGTTGCAATAACGCAAACATACATTAAAGAACTAACCAGAAATGAAGAGAAAAATAGCCATTCTTTTAATCTCGCAATTTTATAAATACCAAACACAAAAACTAAAATTCCTAAATAACCACTGATAAGCTTTGTCAACCTTTCATAAAAAATCCAACGGAAAAATGCAGGATGGAAACGAATGCCATTACCGTTAAAAAGCCACGCGCTTGCCGGAATTCCTTCCGGATATTGCATCATCCAAATCCTCCAAAAAATAAGCGGTAATAGTGAAATAACCGCGAAAAGCCACAATTCCCACTTGATAAAAAATCTCCAACCAAAGCGTTTATAGACTAAAACAAACATCGGCAGAACAAAAAATAAGGCGTATGGTTTTAGGAGAAAAGAAGCGGATGTAAATACTAATGCCAAAAGAAAAAATAAATATTTTTGAATTTTAAGTTGTAATTTTGATTTTTTATCTTTGAGTTTTGAATTATCTTCCAGCCATCTGTCAAAGAAATAAATTCCCCCGAGTACCGCCATCGCCATTGATGTGTCAGCCAAAATCGTTCTCCCGTAATAGATATCGTAGGGAATAAATACGAAAAAAAATGCAGTCAATAATCCAATCATTTTATTACCATGACGGGAGACAATAAAATATAAAAAAAGTGAGGTTAATAATGATGAGAAAATCGTGATTAGTCTCCCCCACTCCTCTAGCGTAAATCCTGCAAAAAGCATAAATAAGCCCGCCTGCAGTGCATTATAAATTGGGAATTCAACGAATCTATATCCCTGTGGATTGTCTAGGCCTGACGGAATATTTGAAATATCCTCAAATCGTGGATGCAGTAAATCAAATCCGTTCTCTACAAAATTTCTTGATACAGCCGAAGTGTCTGCTTGCCGCCAACTATGCCAATCGGCAATCGGATTATCAAACCGGTAAAGTCTTACTAAAAAACCGCCTACAAGAATCAGTGCTAATAATATTACGACAGAAGATTTTTTCATGTCTATTACTGAGATGCCCCGGTGTTTGACAGATTACCATTTTTATCAAAAACAAAGATCCGTGCGCTTTCAGATCCTGAACTTTCTGCAAGAGCTATGTTAAGATTTGGGACGATGTTTGTCGTAGCGTTATTTTTTTTATAGTCAAACCACACTGCGTCCGATAAGCCTACCGGAAATACCCAGGCTTCACCAATTCGAATTGGAACATTTACGAAATAAAATACCGGATTTTGAATATCCCCCAATCCTTGATCTTCATACGCATTATTCATGTATTGCAGAACATTATCAGTTATCGTTCCTGCATGTTGCCAATCTTTCTCGGTGTTCGTTAATTGATTAATTTGGTAAAAGGAAAATAAGATTGTCAAAATAAATACAATAATATATTGAACAATTTGCGGTATTTCTTTTAGTGCGGAGAAAAGCTTTTGTATAATAAACACAAGAAAAAGAATGACAGCAAACGATGCTAAATACGTATACCTTGGCGCCATATTACCAAAACCTAAAAACGGAAGAGAAGGAATAATAAATAAACTAACGCTCATAAGAACGGTTTTCTTTTCCAGGACGGGAAGTTTTTTATAGAAGAGTTCGTAGATAAGCCATACAAAAAGAATAAGAGCAATAATTATTAGTCCAATGAGTAGGATCTGCTGTCTTCCGTTTGCTCGAAGCAGGCTGTACCAGCCAAGAAACGGTGTTCCGATAAGTGAATATGCGAAGAAACCGAAAAGATTTCCGACAAAGTTAAAGGGCAGTTTCAAGATATTATACGTATAGTCGCCTGCTGACCATAAACTTTTTGACGAAATTTTTAAACAAAAATATAAAACAAAAGGAACCGCATACCACAGATAGTACAATTTTTCTGACAGTTTATTTGATTTACTAAGCAGCAGGTCGAAAGCGGGAATTAGGATAAATCCGATAACAGCGAACTCCTGAAAAAGAGGCGCCAGAAAGAGGCTAATTGCTGAAAGAATAATAAGCCAAAGTTTTTTTGTTTCCTGCCATTTAATTAATAAGTATAGTCCGAGAAGTATAAAAAATGACGCGAATAGATGACCCGACGCAGCTACCCAGTAGATAGTTTCTCCGTGAGATGCCAGTATAAGAAATATCAAGGCTGTTGTGAATGCATAAAATTTATTTCTTAGAATTCGTATACTAATAAGTAAAACCAGGATGGTCGATCCCAAGTGAAAGAGAAGTGAAATAATATGATACGCTACGGGATTTAGCCAGCCGTACTCATTGTTATATAAAAGATACATATATGTTTTCATCGCGGGACGGTAAAAAAAGTCCGGTGAATGAAGGAAAAAATCAGTAATAACATTTACTTTTGATTGACAATTGGTGACTCCCAGTTGCATCAGACTTCGACAATCTGAAACCCAACGGAACCAGGTAAAATCGTCGGCAACGAAATAATTATTAAACATTGTGTAAAAGACAGTGATACTGAGAACGAAAAGGTACATTCCAATGGCAGGAAGAGAAGTCAAAACATTTATAATTTCAGTCTTCATATGTATTTTCACTTCCTCTTTTTTATATAAGTGAAGAATCCCGACAGTGATTCCAACCATAAGCCACAGCGTATAGGCAATTTTTGATGCTTCAAACACGTCTATAAGGACGGCATTAAGACCTAACCCGAAAATGCCCGCGCTGACTCCTAAGACAAAGCTTCTCGTCAGTTTTGAGTTGACAAGTGGCAATATGCGATAGACATAAATCCCATATATAAGAAATATCAAGCCGAAGGCCATAAATCCGAGAATTCCTGTTTCGCCTAAAAAGCGAAAGTAGTTGCCATCAGTTGCAAGTGTAATTGAAGAATATCCGCTGCCAAATAATGGATCACGCAGAAATGCTTTAATAGCATTTGGCCATTCTGCCTGGAGACGGGTTGTGATAGAAGCATCAAGCGCTTGCGCTCTTTGGATAACGAAATTACCCTGCAGGTTTTGGATATCTATTGACTTAGAATTACCGGATCTACTTCGAACTGTGATATGAGTGGCTTTTGTTACCGAAGATGACGTATTGATACTTACGCTACCGGGATATACTCCCGAACCTTGCGGTTGTATTTTATTAATGATAATTTCACCATTTTCTCCTTCCTGCTCATAGCCAATCAGCTTTCCTGTCTTTGTATCAATCACCCTATTAACGATCGAAAAAGTAGCAGCATAACGTGAATATAATCCGTTAAAAAAATGGAGCAGTAAAAGACTGATAATAATAACCGGGATAATCCATTTTTTTTGCTTCTGCAAAATAAGCATAAAACTAATAGCCAGTAGATACATAGCAAAAGACGTCCGGGATGCGGTCATCATGAGAGCGATTAAAGAAAACGTCGCAAGTAAAGCCAGTCCGATTTTAATCCACCATTTTTTATAGCCGAATATAAGACTCCCGACTAACGGAATGAGCATAACCATATAAGCTGCAAAATCATAATGCCCGGCAAAAGTGGATTGCAGCCGGTTTGCAGCATCAAGTACCATTGGAATACCCTTGGCAGATTCTTCATCCATCGTGGAAAAAGCAGGAAAATTATGCGGAAGAAACCTTTGCCCGAAACCATATCCCACAACTGCAGTAAGTGTCAGTAAGAGAACAATAATAAGTATATTAATTTGTTTTTTTTCTTTTATTGAAGCATACGCTACAAAAAATAATGATAGGTATTCAATATGACGCAGAAAGAAAAGAAATGCATTTTTTATATAAATTCCCGGATCACTGGTAATGGTTGGGTCACTCGATAAATGGGGAAAAATAAATATCAGCCCTAATATGGTTGCGACTAAACCAACGAGCCAAAAAGAAAAAATCGCGATAGTTAGTGGTGATCTCCAGGATGCTTTTTTTCGCACTACTTGAAAGAGATAAAAAAGTACAACCAGAAAGATAAGGAAATCCTCTAAACGAATATAAACGTTAATATGCGTGACAGAAATGAGCGGAAGTTTGGGATACAACGGAATAAAAGCCAGTAGAAATAACGAGCAGAAAAAGAGCGAATTATTAGCTATCCACTTCAATAGTTTCATATTAAAATTGTAATCTCTTTCTATATATTTATTTTAAAATGACGGAAATATCAATCATGATACCTATCTGAACCAAGCAGCACGTCCCAATTGATAATGAGGGTCTTTAATTTTCCGCTCACCGATTATTTGCGCAGGTACGCCGCCTACAATCATATTTTCCGGAACATCCTTGGTAACTACTGCTCCTGCTGCTATTATGGCACCCTTATTAATTGTAACGCCCGGAAGAATAATTGCTCTGGGACCGATGAAAACATAATCATTAATTTTCACAGGTTCTGTAATTGCCGAGAAATTCTCATCTTGCAGATCATGCTCTGCATTATAAATCATCACCTCAGAAGCAATATCAACATGGTTGCCTATAGTCAACTTATTCCGCCCATCCAGAACTACTCCTTCGCCGATAATCGTATCTTCACCAATTTCAGTTTGTCCGGTCTCATAAAATTTCGCACCCATGTGAATTCGTGATCCCTTACCGATTCTGATTCCATAGGCTCTGTAGAAAAAATTACGGATGATGTGGGAGGGAAAGAAACTAATGAGATACAGAAAGAAAATGCCCAGCTCAAAAAAAATAGTATATGATCTCGTTAGTGCCTTTTCCATAACCTGCTTCGGTGTTAATTCATTTCCTATTCTATCTTTCATGTGTCCCACCTACCTCCTCCAATATTTTTATTGTTTCCTGGGCAGCTTTTTCCCAGCTGAACTTTTTTACTTGCTTTCTTCCTTTCTCAATCATGCTTTTCCTAAGTTCCCCGTCTTCTAGAACCATTTTTATTTTTTTTATAATATCCTGCGTATCTGTCGGTGTGACATATAAAGCCGCATCTCCTCCTGCTTCCGGCATACTGCTGACATTACTGGTAATAACAGGACAATCATATTTCATCGCTTCGAGAATTGGCAAACCAAATCCTTCATAAAGACAGGGCCAGACGAAGCATTTTGCATGTTTATAAAACAATGGTAAATCTTCATTTGGTACAAAATCAAGAAACTTTACATCTTTTTCAATGGCAAATTTTTTCGGAGCAGCTAAGATTTCCTCATATAACCAGCCTTTTTTTCCAATAATAACCAGTTGCAACGAATGATTTTTCGTTTCTTCCAAATTGGAAAACGCTTCGATGAGACGGGTGATATTTTTCCGGGGCTGGAGAGTCCCGACAAACAGTAAATAATGTTCGTTTATCCCGTACTTCCGCTGTAATTCCTGGATTGGGTAGACATGAGGCGTAAGATCTTGCATAAATTTGATGCCCGGATAAACAACACTGATTCTATCCTGAGGCAAATTATATAACTTAAGTATATCACGTTTAGATGCCTCGCTTATTGTGATGATCTTTTTTGCTTTTTTCACAGAATACTTTGTCCATTGTTCGAGCTGATAGAGATCTTTCTTGGCAAAAAGCTGAGGAAAATGCGAGTATGCAACGTCCATGATCGAAATTACGGTCGGGCAGGGAGAAAAACGCGGTGCATAATGAGACGGCGAAAAGAAAACATCGGATTTTGGCCTTTGAAAGAATAAATGCACAGGCAGGGCAAATTGTGTCCATAATTTTTTTGGACCAAATACCCTATATTTCATAAGTTTAGAAGTATTTGGAAAATCTTCCACGGGTTTATTTTTTAAGAAAACTTCGAATTTTTTATCATTCGCGGAAAGTCTTACAAATTCTGTTAATAATTCATACGCGAATTCACTTACTCCGACACGTTCTGTGACATTTGCTTCATTTCCATCAATGCCGATAATCATAAGTTATACTCCTGGATAAATAACAAACAATTTCTTTTCATCTATTCCTAAAATTTCTTTTGCGTCTTTTTTCGTTGACTCGGAAATACAAAGAAATGCTGACGATTCTTTTTTCGCCCAGGCAAGTTTCCTTTTCTGTATGGAAATAATCTTTTTGTCCGTTTCCTCTGGATACTTAAAGACAATCAGATCATAAAGAATCGTCAACTTTTTAGCTCTTAATGACGGTGGCTCTGTCCAGTCCGAGGTAATGAACAAATCCACATCTCCAATTAACCATTCTACGGGTAAGATATGTAATTTGTTCCAAAGAAAATCAAGTAATGTTGGCGGAATTTTGAATCGCTTAATTGAAACATTGTGATTTGACTGCGACACTTTGGAAAAGTTAGTCTCCTTGTGGGGAAAATTGAAAATTGAAAATTGAAAATTCCTCCGTAAAGAAGAATAGAAAAGAATGTACTCATTCTCTTTATCTATAGCTGTCAAATATTTAATTAAGTTTCTAAGATACTCGGCTACCCCTGTATTTTTATACGCTAGTTGAGATATATCAATACCTATTTTCATTTTATTTTTCCTTGTTTATATAGCATAAAACAATTGACTTATAAAAAAAAGGTATTAATTAATATGAGATTGAACGATCCTTCGGGAATAGAAAACAACGAGATCGAATATATCTTCATTTTCAAATTATTTATCCGACGAGTATTTAAGAGGAAAGTGAGCCTTTTCCTCATCAAGTAGCCTCGGTGTATGGGCAATATTAATCATTAAATCTGCCAGAAATCCGGTGAAGAAAATCTGAAATCCGGCCAAAACAAATAACGCGCCGAATAAAAGTAACGGTCGTCTGCCAATTGTCACATGGTAAAATTCATGAATAAATGAAAGATACAAAAGCATAATTAAGCCAATTATCAAACAAATTCCTCCCATTAAACCAAAGAAGTGTAACGGCCTTTTGCCATATTTTACTAAAAACAACATCGTGAACATATCGGGAAGGTCCTTCCAAAGTTTGGAAAAACCATATTTTGACTTTCCATACTTTCTCGCAGCATGTTCTACTTCTACCTCATCAACACTAAAACCTTGTTCATATGCGAGAAGCGGAATAAAACGATGCAGCCCGCCGTACAAACGTAAACTTTTTGCCGCCTCATTGGTATAAAGTTTTAAACCGCAGTTATAATCATGCAAACGAAGATCAAAGAGCCATCCAACAATATTATTAAAAATCCAAGAAATAAAAATCATCGAAGATTTTCTTTTTTGGTTCTTTCTCCAGCCACAGACTACCTCAGCACCTTTTTTATGCTTTTCAAGCAGTTTCCAAATCTCTGACGGTTTATCCTGAAGATCGGCATCCAGCGTCACTATCAGCTCTCCTTTAGCTTTAATAAAACCGTAGGTTAGAGCTTCAGCCTTACCTAAATTTCTTCTAAAGGAGAAGACATGAACGCGTTTATTTTTTTCTGCCAGTTTTTTTAAGATTTGCAGCGAAGTATCAATTGATCCGTCATCGATAAAAATAAATTCATATTCTCCATCAAGAGTCGGCGCAATCTTCATCACTTCCTCATACAAATGAGGAAGTGCCTCCTCTTCATTCAATACCGGGATAATAATACTTATCATATATTCAATTTAGTATAGCCTTATAATTTTACCATGTTTCAGGTGCTTTAGGATAGAGAATAGCAAATAATATACAGGGCAAGAATTCATAAAATTTTTATAGGACATAGTACTAGTATACTATAAATTAGCTTGGGATAACAATAAAATTTTACTTATTATGGTTATTTCTTAAAAGTTTTTAGGAAAAATTGGTGAGTTTTTTGCAAGCCTTTTGGCAGTGTTGTGCTGTGTTTCCAGCCTAAAGCATTTATTTTTGATACGTCAAGAAGTCTTCGTGGCATGCCATCCGGTTTGGTCGTATCAAAAATGAGCTTTCCTTTATAGCCGACAATTTCCTTTATAAGTAATGCAAGTTCTTTTATGGAAACATCTTCCCCTGTACCGATATTTAGAAATTCAGGTTTTTCATACTCTTGAAGCATCCAATATACTGCGTTTGCAAGATCGTCCACATATAAGAATTCTCTCCTGCTATTTCCACTACCCCAAACCACAACTTCGGGTTCTTTCTTTGTCTTGGCAGTATGAAATCTTCGGAAGAGTGCGGGAATTACGTGAGAAGATTCTTCGTCGAAATGATCGTTTTTCCCATAAATATTTGTTGGCATACAAGAAATAAAATGTTTTTGGTATTGCCTGTATATCATTTTACATAATTCCACTCCAGCTATTTTTGCAATAGCATATCCTTCATTGGTTGGTTCTACTCTTCCGGTCATAAAATATTCTTCCTTCATCGGCTGGGGACATTCACGGGGATAAACACAAGAACTGCCCAAAAACAATAATTTTGTGGCGTCATTTTTAAGCGCCGCCCAGATGATATTATTTTGAATTTGCAGGTTTTCGTATAAAAAATCTGCAATATATGTCATGTTTACTTTAATTCCTCCTACCCTAGCAGCACTGACAATAACATACTCCGGTTTTTCACTCTTAAAAAACGCTTCTACTTCTTGCTGATTGAAGAGGTCTAATTCTCTTCTTGTTTTATAGATAAGGTTCTTATATCCTTCTTTATCAAACTTTCTCAAGATACTCGATCCCACCATTCCAGTGTGTCCTGTAATATATATTTTTTTATTTTTTGCTATCATAAATAAACTTTAACCAAATATCGCCAGTAGTTGCGCTATCTCATCTCCATTAAGCTCCGGATTATTGCCGAAATACATACCGTTTTCGTTGATTAAAGTTGAGTTGCACTCTCCCAAAACGTCAGTATACTCCGGCATGTGTTTGGTATAAAATGGTTGGCGAGTCATGTCGCCTCCGACAATAGGTCTAACTTCTACTTTTCCTTTGCATTTTTTAATCAAATCATCGCGAATTTTTTGTGATTTGCAGATAATCGGCACGGCGAAATTTGAAACAAGATCGATATGGTCATATTTAATCGGATAATAACGATCTGTTCGGGTATAAATCTTTTTTGCCAGTTTTTTAAAGTTTTGTTGTCTTTTTTTTATTATTTCGTTGATGTAGGGAAGTTGCAGATTGCCAATAAAACCGTTTATCTCGCTCGGTCGAAGATTATAGCCAACATCATAAAATGTATATTTTGAATAGAAATGAGATACGACATTGTGTTTCTTTCGCAAAAGCAGTTGCGTATCAGAGTCCAAATTCCTGTCCCAACCGTGAGCCCGAACGAGCTTAAGCATAATAGCTATTTCTTTATCATCAGTACAAACCGCACCTCCTTCAATTGTCGACATATGATGACCAACAAAAAAAGAAAATGTACTTGCCAGACCAAAATTTCCCAGTTTGATTTTTTTATACACCGATCCTAAAGATTCACAATTATCTTCAAGAAGAATGATCTTTCGCTTGGAACAGATTTTTTTAATTTCATCGATATCATCACAAAATCCAAGCAGATTTGTCAAAAATAATAATTTAATTGGGAACTTTTTTAAAATCTTTAATAAATTTTTACTGGAAACATTTAAAGTATTTAACTCCACGTCTACAGGAATAGCATGCAGACCGAGTTGAATCAGTGGCATCGGATTCGTTGCCCAAGTTAAGGCCGAAAAGGCAGCTGAATCAGACTTATGAATTCTTCCTGTATTCAGCAAAGCTTGGACAATCGCTAAGTTTGCCGAGCTCCCACTGTTAAAAAACACACAATATTTTCTTCCCTGGTATTTAGCAAAATTTTTTTCAAACTTTGCACACTCTGGTCCGATACTCAGTTGCTTTGCCGAAATAATAAAATTACTCAATTTTTTCTTTGTCTCTTCTTCCTGGTAGAACATTGATTTAATTAACTTTATCATACAAATAGTTATTGAAGACTAAAAAAACTGTTCCAAATACTTCCTTAGTCTACATCTCCCTGTTAAGTACCCATTTCTTTAGATAAACGGTCCAAACCTTCTTTTTTAATATAGTAGTTTAATCTGAACTGTGCCGGACTCATACTTAATGATGTATGTCTTCTTTTGTTATTGTAATAATAAATCGTTTGATAAATTGCCTCGATTAATTCTCCGAGAGATTTGAATTGTCCCATGTGTTCTAAGTCCACTTTAAACTTACCATAAAATGACTTCTGAAATCCATTCTGCCAGGGACTGGTTTTATCAGCAAAGAAAATTATTATTCCTTTCCCTTTAACATATGTTTTGTAGTCTTGGCTGGTATATTCTGATCCCTGATCGGAATGCAGGTAAACAGGATCTATTCCGGTATTTTTTTCAGCAGCCATAAAAGCTTCCATTACCAAGTTCTTGTTATGGAACCTACTGGTTGCTACTCCTATAACTTCTCTTGTATACATATCCATAATGGTTGCCAGATAGATAAATTTGCCTTCAAATTTAATGTAGGTAAAATCAGATACCCAGACTACGTTTAGAGCTATAGAGCAAAGCAATTTATACACATTTACGCAGTCTTCCTACGGTGCTTTGCCCATGTCCTCTTTTTTAAATGGTTTCTTAACCCTTCTCTTATATGGCCTGATGTTAAACTTTTTCATTACCCTAAGTATCCGCTTCTTGTTTGGTTTTAACTCCGGAGCAATACGCTTATGTCCATAAGCTTTATTCTCCGCTAATACTGCCTCTATTTGACGCCTTACTTCCTCATCAATCAGAGGACGCTTCTTCTGATACTAGAGTGATTGCCGACTCACCCTGTCACAGTCCTTATGTCCATTGCAACACTAACCTAGCAAAACACTATCGCATTGTCAAACTCTACGTATGTCGAAATTCTGAGATCTTACCAATTCATGAGACTGCAGACTGTTTTCTATCGGCTCGTAAAGAGAACACCAGTTGAAAGGTACCTATTATAAGGAAGAGATAAGCCCAGATTGCGGATTTATCGGCAAAAGCATCAAGATGCATGGTGAGCAATATAAAACAGAGAACTAGAAAAAATAAGGCGAACAAGTATGAAATCTGCGCATCATAATTATCATATGTAAATATTGTTATTCCCCATAGAGTAATTATAATGAGCAGTAAAAAGTTACTCGTACTGGAAACAAGAAATACTTCAATTAAAATTGTTATAAATAAGATAACTGTTAACAAATGGACTTTTTTTATTATCTTTTCCTCATCAACCAAGTGGATTACATAAAGTTTATTCATTAACCAATTAAGTAGTCGCGAAATAGAAGTAAGATAACTATCTAAGAAATGAAGAAAAATGAAATACGTAAATTTTGCATTGAAAGTTATTGTTCTTCTTTCACTTAGGATATAGTAGTAAGTATAGAAAGGCAGGAAATAGATAAGCGAAGAAAATATTATATCAAAATTTTGCAATGCATAAATAAATTTCATATACATAAATTGCAAGAATACTTTAGGAATTTTCAGCTGAGTTTTTGTGAATTGGTACTCGGTAACAATCGTTTGATTTCGTGCTATTGTCAGTGCGTTATTTTTTGTCGCACCCTTTGAATAAATCTCAAAAGAATATCTTTTTCCTTTAGAATCCGGAATCTTCATAAACCCAAACGGAAATAAATCCAGTTCATGAAACTGTCCGCCGTTATAGGTGTTCTCGCCAACTAAATGATTCGTATTACTTTCTTTTATTCTGAAATAAACTTTAAAATTGTCCGAAACATTCTCTCCATGAAGGTTCTTAATTTTTAATGCAATTGTGCCCAGATTATTTTCATAGGCAACAAAATTTCCTTTTATAACACTACCGTCTAAGAGACTTTCTCCCGGTAATATAAGTGATGCATTATTTTTATTTTCGTAAGGAAGAACAGTGATATGTGCATCTTGTGTAAAGATCTGAAACAGAGAGAAGAATGCGCCAAAAAGAAACAGGAGTAAGGGAAACATGAATAAATACATTGGTTTGTAGCTGATATATTTTTTTGTTAATTTCATATTTTTTTATTACTAAATATTCTCTTCCCTTCTTGTGTTATTACAATGAGAATCAATAAGCATAAAGCCAGTCCTGATATTATTTCTGTCAGGCTGAAGTATATCTGATTTCTATCAATAAGTATAACATAGAGTTCTTTGTCTCCTTTAGCATTTTGCGGTATATCTTTCGGATCGATAACCCATGTATTACTCAAATAGTTTCCCTCAAAATGATTTCTCTGATCAACAATAGGATTATTAACCAGAGAAAGTAGTCCGATATCAATAAGCGGTTGAGGAACTAAACAGCGTGTATTTTCCGTCAAACTGAATTCCTCCGGTTTGTTTTCACATTGCTTACTATAGAATTCTGCTTTATTTATCCAGATAACCTGCCATGCGGGATTAAAAGATTGTGTCAGATGTATTGCAAACGGGCTTTGAGTAGCAACATGACTAAGCTGGATATAATACGTCGTAGGATCCAGTTGAGATGTTTTATAAAAAATATGGACATTTTTTTGTATAGTATCAGTTGAAATATTCTTTTCGGAAGAAGATAAAACGACCGGCTTGCCTTTTATGGGCAACAAATTATCAAAAAACGAATTGATATCATCTTTATAGATTACAGTACCGGGTGAGTATACAAGGAAATCGTAGTCATTTTTATTTTTAAAAGAATACTTGGTAAAATACTCGTTTTCCGATTTCTTTAATAAACTATTTCTACTAAAAATCTGATTAACTTTATTAGTTTTAACTATCGTATCAGTATCATATTCAGGTCCCGCATCAACCCCTTTTACAATATCGTTAGCAGTGATAATATATTTTACGTTTTCAGTTATTCTTAAATTATTCACGTTGGAATTCTCAATGATATTTTTTGTTATAAAATAGCTTTTTCCGGATATTGCCCGGGGATTATCAAATGAAATCGGTTTATAATGAATCCCATTATTGAAGCATTGCGTTGGCGTATTAAATCTATCCATGTATTTGGCCCTCCAACAACTAGAGGGGAAATAATCAGCCGCTTCTGCAAAACCGAAATAAGGTTGTATAAAATTTTGCCGGTAAGGCTTGGGGATATCGCTGATAATAAACTTCTGCAGTTTAAAATCAGACAAATTTAATAAAGGAAGCGTTGCCAGTATAATAAAACAGGCGGCGAAAATAGACAATAACCGCTCTTTTCTGTTGCTCATATGGCCTAATAAAAGCAGCAATGGGATGTTACTGATATATAACCCATAAAACGGTGCGTTCGTCAGAAACGGCAAGAACTTGATGAAAAATCCATACGTCTCTCTACCAGCAACAAACCCCAACTTAAAGAAAGTTAAGCCAAGCAGAAATAATACAAAATTCATCACAACAAAAGCTGATTGCTTCTTCTGAATACTTTTTATAAATCCGATAATAAAGGCTATAAAAAAGATAATGCCCAACATCAGATATAAACGATTATCATAAAGGATAATATTTGAGGATTGAAAGAAGTTAAACATATCAAAGAAATTCCCCTTGGCGACAAATGTATTAAAAACTACTGAAAATCCGAAGATACCGGTTGTTTTTTGCAATAATTGCGCTTGAAGTGTATAAATTAAAGGAAGAAAAAGAAGAATATATAGACTAAGGAAGATTATAATTTTTCTGGTTTGTATCCTGAAACCCTGTCTGTTGCCCAATAAATAGACGAGGAGTGGAACAACAAGAAAGAAGTTAGCCTGAAGAAAACGAATATTGGCTATCCAAAGAAATGAAGCAAAAACATTTAATAACAAATACATCCAAACAATCTTTTCCTTTGAATAAAACTCATAAAAAGAATAAATAAACAAAGGTACGGTAGCATAGACAATTCCTTCTCCCCTAAAACTATATAATAGCGGATTAAACGTATATAAAAGAGTAGTGATGAAACGAATTTTCTTATTAGTAAAAAATAATCCTGAAAATAAATAGAAGCTTATAAAGCTTAAGATAAAAGAAAGTATGGAAGTCGCAATTTGCGAGCCAGTGCTACCAAAAAGATGAAATAAAACGAAGAAAAGAATATTTATAAGTATTGTATTAAATGCAATAATGCTTTGATCTGAACCGAGATAATACCCCGCATTTGAAAAAATGTGGAACTGATTGGTCAGAAACGCAAGCACTTCCTGAGAATTTTTAAACCAGTATGACTGGTCTTGGTATAACCACAGGCCATTCTTAAATAAGAATGCATTTGCAGAAACCAATAAGATTACAAAAATAAGTATTTTGTACTTCATGTATTACGTTTTTCCATCTGTACCAAACGTGATATTTCTGGTATATAATAGCATATATGAAAGTTATCATTCTCTGCGGCGGAATTGGGACTCGGCTCAAAGAAGAAACAGAATTCAAGCCAAAACCCATGGTTTACGTCGGAAACAAACCGATAATTTGGCATATTATGAAGATATATGCACATTACGGATATAATGAATTTATTCTCGCGCTCGGATACAAAGCTGATTACATTAAAGACTTTTTCCTGAATCAGAAAGCATTTACTTCCGACTTCACATTGGACACGGAAAATTATGAAACTGAATTTTACCTTCATAAAAGAGAAGGGCCTGAAAATTTCAAAATAACATTCGTAGACACCGGACTTGAAACATTGCCCGGTGAGAGAATCCTCCGTTGCAGGAAATATATCCCGCAGGATGATGATTCTTTTATGGTTACTTATGGAGATGGTGTTGCCAATATTAACCTAAAAAAACTTGCAGCATTTCACAAAAAACAAAAAACAATCGGCACCGTAACAGGAGTGCACCCTCATTCCAAGTTCGGATTATTACGTATTGATCATGTCGCTTTAGTAAAGGGTTTTAAAGAAAAACCTATTCTTGCCGACTGGGTAAACGGAGGATTCATGATTTTTGAGCGTGAATTTTTCGACTTTCTTAAACCGGGAGAAATGGAACACGAGGGACTAAAGCGTTTGGTAAAAATCAAACAGCTGTCTCTATATAAACATGATGATTTCTGGTATGCAATAGACACGTACAAAGAGCTTGAAGAGTTAAATAAGATGTGGGAAAATAACCCTCCCTGGAAGATATGGAAGTAACATTTACTAATTCTACTATAGTAGTTACCGGCGGAGCAGGTTTTATCGGCAGCCACCTTGTTCAAGAACTGGTAAAACAACATGCAAGAGTTATTGTCATCGATAAAGTGAAAAAACCTCTCAGGTTACAACGAGTCATATACGAAACCGTCGATATAAGGGATCGGGCCAAGCTTTTCTCTGTTATAAAAAAATATTCTCCACAATATATCTTCCATCTTGCAGCAGTAACGATAGTCCCCTATGCCTTTATAAATTCCCTTGAAACTTTCGAAACCAACGTTATGGGAACAGTTCACGTTTTGGAAGCAGCCAAGAAGATAAAAAACATTAAAGCTATTATCATTGCTTCATCCGATAAAGCATATGGAAAATTGAAAAAGAAATATTACAATGAGGAAGCTCCTCTCAAGGGTGATCATCCATACGATGTCTCAAAATCGTCTACTGATCTCATCGCGCAATCGTATTTCCATACATATCATCTTCCGGTTGTCATAAGCAGATTCGGTAATGTGTATGGCGAAGGAGACATGAATCTTTCCCGCCTTATACCGGGAATCATGAACTCTTTAATAAAAAATGAAACACTAGAAATTAGAAGCGATGGAAGTTATGTTCGCGATTACCTTTATGTAAAAGATGTGGTAGATGGTTATTTATCGCTTGCAAAAAAAATACACGTGACACAAGGACACGCATTTAATTTTGGCTCGAAAGAAACATTATCTGTAAAAGAAGTTATTGCAGTAGTTGAGAAAACACTAGGCAAAAAAATTCGTCTTAAAATCTTGAATACGGCAATGAACGAAATTCCCTATCAATCTTTAAATTACAATAAAGCGAAAAAGGTACTGAAATGGAAGCCAAAGCATACATTTACCAATGTTCTCCCCGCTATTCTTAATTACTATAAAAACAATTTACAATAATCTATGATGAATATCCTTATAACAGGAGGTACGGGGTTTGTTGGTTCAAATCTGACAAGAAGACTTGTAGATGAGGGCCATAAGCCAACAATATTAGTGAGAAAAAACTCTCATTTCTGGCGCCTCCATAATATTTTGCCTTACATAACACCGGTTGAGTCTGATCTGCAAAACAACAAAGAACTCAAGAGAATAGTGCAGAAGATTAAGCCGGAATATATTTTCCATTTAGCAACATATGGATCAAATCAAAGAAAGGAAGATGATGCTGTTAACACTATCCAAACAAACATCATAAGCACGCTTAATTTACTGGAAGCATGCGCGACAATCGGATTTAAAGCATTCATAAACACAAGCTCATCTTCCGAATATGGATTAAAGGATTCACCGATGAAAGAATCCGACCTCCCGGTACCTGTAAACGTATACGGCATAACAAAAGCCGCGGCAACAAATTTAGCCAATATGTATGCCCGGAAGTTTCACTTGCCAATAGTTACACTGCGGCTTTTTTCGCCATATGGATATTTTGAAGCAAAACAACGACTCGTACCTACAATTATTTATCATATGATACAAAAGAAACCTCTCCAATTATCCAAACCAACATATGTCCGGGATTTTATTTTTATTGATGACGTTATCGACTCGTACATGTACTTTCTTACCGGGAAACCATATGAGGGTGAGATATTTAATATCGCTTCAGGGAAACAGCATACCATTAATGAGGTTGTGCAGACAGCTGAAGAGATACTGGGACCTAGTACCATCAGTTGGAATAAATATGCATCAAATCAGGATGAGCCCGTTATGTGGGAGGGCGATATTAAAAAAGCAAAAAAAATGATGGGCTGGCAGCCAAAAACCACACTACACAACGGCTTGCAAAAAGCAGCAAATTGGCTAAAGGCCAATCAATACTTGTATGAAGAATAATTTCGATAATAAAAAGATAAACATATTAAAAAAAATAGCTAAAGAGGTACGCAAGGACATTATTCGCATGAGTTATAATGCCCAAAGTGCGCATACCGGAGGTGCCCTCTCTTGCGTTGAGATATTAGTCGCACTTTACTTTAAGATCATGAAAGTATTTCCAAAAGATCCTTATAATGAAAACCGCGACAGGCTTTTTTTTAGCAAAGCACATGATGCAAAGGCACTTTATGCGGTTCTTGCAGAAAGAGGATATTTCAAAAAAAACATTCTTGAGGGATACGAGGTCAATAACGGCTTACTGCCCGGTCACTCAACACGGCACTGCGTACCCGGAGTAGAGATCTCAGCCGGATCTTTGGGCCATGGGTTATCGATGGCCGTAGGAAGTGCTTTTATCAGTCATTCTAAACATAAAATTTATGCAATACTAAGTGACGGGGAATGTGATGAGGGGTCGACGTGGGAAGCGGCACTCTTTGCGGGAATGCATAAATTGACTAATCTTGTAGCAATTATTGACTACAACAAGCTCCAGGGGTTTGGCTTCACAAAAGATATTTTAAACTTAGAACCATTCAGGGAAAAATGGGAAAGCTTCGGATGGGCTGTACAAGAAATAAACGGGAATGACTTTAAAGAACTTTTGGCAACTCTTGATATGATTCCCTTTGACAAAAAGAAACCGTCATTGATCATTGCACATACGATAAAAGGTCTCGGTGGAGTCAAAAAACACATAAATCAAATATCGTCGCAGTACAAGCCCCCAACTAAAGATGAAATGATAAATATTATTTCTCAATTGGAAAAGTAACATATATGAGACAAGCATTTGTAGATACATTATTTGCCCTGGCGAAGAAAAACCCTAATATTATTCTCTTAACGGCAGATCTGGGATTCTCAGTTTTTGAACCATTTATAGAAGAACTTCCCAAGCAATTCATTAATGCAGGAGTATCTGAACAGAATATGACCGGTATGGCTGCCGGAATGGCAATTGAAGGAAAAATTCCAGTTATCTACTCTATTGTTCCTTTTGTCACGATGAGAAATCTTGAACAAATCAGGAATGATATTTGTTACCAGAACTTAAATGTTAAAATAATTGGTGTGGGTGCCGGTTTCTCATATGGACCGTATGGACATACTCATCACGGACTGGAAGACATAGGAATTTTACGTACATTACCAAACCTTACTATTCTTTCACCTGGAGATCCGATCGAAACTAAAATTTTAACAAAAGCCGCATTACAAACAAATAAGCCAACCTATATCCGGTTAGGTCGAGCAGGTGAACCTATTGTCCACGAAAATATACCTGCTTTTCACATAGGCAAGGGTATTGTTATTAAAGAAGGGACAGATATCGGTATTCTCGTAACCGGTACTATGGTGCATACTGCAAAACTCGTAACAGAAGAGCTGGAAAAAAGACATATAAACTCGCAGCTTGCCAGTATGCCGACGATAAAACCACTCGATACCAAACTTATTCAGAGAATAGCACAAGAAACAAAAGCCCTGTTTACCATTGAGGAGCACTCAATTATCGGAGGCCTTGGTTCTGCTGTATCTGAGTATTTGGCGGAGAATCATTACGGAAAAGTTTTTTTGAGAATCGGCGTCCCCGATAAATTCTCAACAGTCATAGGAAAACGAGAATACATGCGTGAAGCAAATAACCTTAGTGTTGAGCAGATTGTCGCTACGATAATGAAAATATTGCCCTGACAAATAAGTAGCAGAGTAATATACATATGCAAAATAAAATATCTAAACAAGAAATTAAAGCATTAAAAAAAGCAGCTAAAGAAATGAGAAAATATATTTTCTCGATGATTGTAAGTGCTCATGCTTCCCATATCGGATCTGCTTACTCGGTTATTGACATACTTGTATATTTATATAAACACTTTTTGCATATTAATCCTGCTCATCTAGACAATCCTGAGCGAGATAGATTCATTTTAAGTAAAGGATGGGGTATCTCGGCACTTTATTCGGTCTTGGCATCTCGCGGCTTTTTTTCAAAAAAACTTTTGCCGGGCTACTGCACAGACGGCAGCAAACTGATCGGTTGTGCAACGAGAAATGGGATACCGGGCATAGAAGCAACAACGGGGTCTATGGGGCATGGACTTCCCCTGGGGGTTGGGATGGCACTCGCGGGAAAGCGGCAGAAGCGGAAATACAGAACTGTCGTAATTATCAGTGACGGGGAATGTGATGAGGGGTCGACGTGGGAAGCATCACTTATAGCCGGGCATCACAAGCTTAGCAACCTTATTGTCTTTATTGACTACAATGGGTGGCAAAGTTTTGGTCGGACAAAAGATATTCTTCTACTGGATCCTCTTGCAGATAAATGGAGAGCTTTCAACTGGCACGTTCAAGAGATAGACGGACATGATTTCCGGCAAATATACACAGCAACCCTTCCCTCATCGTTAGCAAAAAATAAACCGAATGTAATTATTGCCCATACTGTCAAGGGCAAAGGCCTTTCGCTCCTTGAAGACAGAAATGAATGGCACTATCAAACTCCACGCGAAAAAGAGATACAACAGGCGAGAGAGGAAGGATTACTATGAAACAAGCATTTATCGATACGCTGACAAAGGTTGTTTCAAGACATGATGACGTTATTGTTATTACAGCAGATATGGGATTCTCTGTTTTTGAAAATCTCCGCGACACTTTCCCACACCAGTTTTTAAACACTGGGGTTACCGAACAAGCGTCTGTTAGTACAGCAGCAGGATTAGCATTGTCCGGGTATAAAGTATTTTTCTATGCACAAGCAGCATTTGCCACGATGCGCTGCTTCGAACAGATACGCCTTGATATCGCGTATAACTTCCTCAACGTAAAGATTATTGGAGTAAACGCCGGGTTTAGTCTCAATCAACTTGGAGTAAGTCATTTTGCAACTGAGGATATCGGTTTAATGAGAATGCTTCCCGATATGACAATTTTTTCTCCCGGAAATCCACATGAAATGAATTGGTCTATAGAAAAGGCATATGAAATTAACGGTCCTACTTACTTGAGATATTCGAAGCTAGATGATAACACGGAGAAAGACTATGAAATTTCTATAGGAAAACCTATTTTAATTTCTGGCGGATCAGATGGGGCTATTTTTGTCAGTGGCGGAATTATGGCAAATGTAAAGCAAGCAGTAAGACTACTTAAAAAACAAAATATTTCTCTTTCTCTTTATTCAATTCCAACTATAAAGCCACTAGATAAAAAGAGTTTAATCTCAATTGCGGATAAAAACGAAAACATCTTTACCATAGAGGAGCATAACATAATAGGAGGGTTAGGAAGTGCAATTACAGAATTACTTGCCGACTCTTCTTTAAGAATCAAAGTCCACCGTATTGGGGTCAATGATAAATTTACCCCTATAGCAGGTTCTGTTGATTACTTAATTGATTATAATGGACTTTCTGCGGACAAAATAGCCTCAAAAATTAAAACTGTTCTGGCAAAAAAGTAATAGTACAACCTGTTAAATAAAATGAAACCTTTTTTTTCAGTTATTATTCCTACGTATAATAGACCCGGAAATATCAAACAAGCTATAGAAAGTATCTTAAATCAAACGTTTAGGAATTACGAGATTGTTATTACAGATAATTCTACTAATCTATTATCAAAAACTATATGTGAGAGTTACAAAAATGAAAATATCAGATATTTTAAAAACAAAGAAAATCTGGGTTTTACTAAGAATCTATATAAGTGTATAAATCTGGCGAAAGGAAAATATATATTTATACTCGGTGATGATGATCTACTTCTGGAACGTGAGCTACTGGCAAATATCCATAAACTAACTATCAAAAATAAGTACGGTTATATCAGAATAAAATTTATTTATCACAAAGCGTTCAAGAAATTATTTTCGGTCTATCTTAATGACGCTCTTGATAAAAATTTAAGGATGATAAAACCAAACAGTAATGAAATAGATATCTATAACTTTATCGATAGATCAATTTACTCTTTTATTTCAGGGTTAGTATTTCTGAATACACGTAATTTTACCATCAAGGAAATAGGGTCGAACAAAAAGGAAGATATTGACCTCTCTAACTTTTGGATCAAATATTTGTTTAATATAGTTAAATCACATGGGGGGTATATTGATATCAATAATACGATTCTGTCACAATGGCCCGAGTATCCCAATCCTGTCTTCTATAATGTCATCGATAACAAGATTCCCGAAGAGAGAATATGGGAATTATATAAAGAGTATGTAGATCAAGCAACTTTAAAGACAATCATACATGATTACACAACGATCATTGTCAGAAATTTTCCCAGTATTAAATACTATTCAAATACTGGAAATCTAGTCTTGTTTGCACGAAGATTGGTACAGCTAAATCCAACTCTACTATACAATTTATCGTTTTACTTCTTCTTTCTTTCTTCATTAATAATTCCTAAAAAAAATTGGTCATTTATCCGAAGCTTGTATCAAGGCAATAAACAGATTACTGACTTGAAGACTAGGAAGAGTTTATCTTTATTATTGAGTTCGTTTAGATAAATTTCTTTTTATCTTTGTAGCCAAATACACCGCACCCACAGCGAATGAGATAATGAAAATAATAAAACCATAGTCTACGAAAGATTGTTTTTGATAATATAACACAAACTGCATATTTACACTTCCGTCCTTATTGACGGTAAAAAAAGAGGGGTAATTCTGCAAAATCTGGTTGGAGTTAATCAGCCATTCATTCGCGTATTCATATCCGGCAAGATGATCACTCTCAGATACCGAACTTCTGAAAGTATAGATTAATTCATCTGTTTCAAAGAAACTTTTCTCTCTAAGAAACGAGTTTTTATTGCTATTTTTATTATCAATAAAATTATTTGAAAACTTAACGGGATATAATTTCCAAGCAGTACTAAAATTATTTAGGAAATACAATCTCGTGTTTGTAGATAGATTCGTTAGTTCAATATTTATCCGTGTAGGATTTTGAATAGTATACCTCAATAACGGTGTGCGTTTCTGCCCATAAGTATCAACCGTTAGGAGATCACTTCGACAGCTATCTTTTACGATATATAAAGTGAATCCGCGATAAAGATTATTTTGGTAAACTTTTTTGGAAACAATGTCCGGATTGTTATTAAGTAAAGAAAGAAGACTTGAGATACTTTCTTCCATCCTCATTTGGGAAGACAGATCCTCCCGCACCATGATGTGTGAAATACCCAATTGTTTCAACTGCGAACAAACATCTTTCTTTTTGCGAATCATTTTTACCAGGTCATTTACTTTCCTTTTTATTGGTGTATTGGGTGTCGAATCAGATTCATCAGGAGCTACAAGTTCAAAATCCCAAATATAATAAAGAAAATCTGATGTGTATAAATTATTAATTGACATGTTGAACATCGGTTGTATACCATATGTGCCAGGAAGCAAAAGAATTTTATCCGCATTTGCATGGGTTATATCATTACGTGCTTCATAGTAATACTGAGGAATGTTAAACGGTATTAGGGTAGCCGATTTAAAAAATGAAAATATAAAATACCCGGTAATAAGTAGCATGGGTAAAAGAATAATAAGACCAAATTTGGTTTTACTCATTTTTTTACTTACAATAACAGCCCCTGCAAAAGAAAGTGCTAAGTAAAAAATGATAAAAATACCATAATATTTACTGACCGGTCTTCGGAAAGACTGAAAGCCAATAACATTATTATATAGCCACATATAAATATTTGAGAATGGCTCGCGCGGGCCTTTTGTTAGAAAAAAACCAACCAGTGTCATACACGTAAGCATGACTATATATCTGTTCTTTATTGCTTTAATTACAGCTAACATAAAAAAAATTGCAATTATAATAAAAGAGACAAAAGCGATTGAATTGACATAATAATTGCTGTTTAAAAGGAATAACTGCCCATCGGGTCTTCCTAAGAATATATTTGTAACACTTGCCATTTTTACCGCAAGGTTAATAGCATTATTTATATAGTAATCCTGAGAAGTTGCCCCGGTAAGATCATGGAGAGTAGTTGCAAAACCCACGACCCACCAGACGTTTGATAAAAACAGTAAAGACAATACAACCGTCATTTTTCTGACAATCACCTTTATTGATATTTTCTGAATTATCCACGCTAAAAAGACATATATGAATAAGGTTAGTAAAATCGTATAGACGACTCCGACATTACCAAATGCAGTTGCGCTGAGTAAGAAAATTAAATAGATAATAAAATATTGCCATACACCCGAAGCTGTCCTTAAAAATAGCAAATCCAGTTGCTTCAATAATAAAGGAAAGAGAACGTAGGGAACTGCTTGAATAAAATGGCCCGGAGCAATAAGTGCGGCAAATGCAGGGGAAAATGCATAGAGCATCGAAAATAACATTGCTAAAAGTTTAGCTTTTGTTGACTCTGCCTTCAACTTATATGCAGATATATAATCGAGATAAATATACATAGATACTTCAGAGAAGAAAATAACTATTGCTATGTAAATCAAGCTAATTATTAATGAGGTAAGATGTAAAAAATTACCCGCATAGAAAAGGAGATACTCCGGAAATAAATGGGCTATAAAGTAAGCCACATCAATTCCACCATATTGATTCGGGAAATAAATGAAAAAGTGAGTAAAGATATTACCATTAATACTTATGGGGGAGATATAATCGGCGCTACCTATAAATTGATAGTTAAATATATTATATGAATTAAGTACAAATAATAATGAGGTTATTGCAAAAAGGATTAGTATCCAAAAACGTCTAATGCGTTTGGGATATTTAATATGTTTTATTGAATCCATTAGTTTTTAATTATATCCAAATACAAGTAAATAGCAATAGAATTAGTTTCCGTTTTATGCTATTATTCAAATATATTCAAATAAGTAAATTATTAATAGTGAGAATGAATAAACTCAAAAATACTCCGACGGAAATTCCGAACATGTTTTGCTGCCCGACTTGCAAAGGCTCATTAAAAAAAGATAAGCAAATTTTATTATGTAAAAAATGTAAATCAGAATACAATGTTCTCAACGATATACCCATTCTCCTCAAGGAATCATTATTGACTAAATACTCTTTTAAACAAATAGAATACTTCAGCGACTCTATAAAAGAACCACCAATCTTTATTGGTTGGATGGATAGCTTTATGCAGAGGTTATATCAAAATTTAAATTTTACAAAAAATACACTTATTTTGGATTTAGCTACCGGAGACGGATACAGCGCGTTAAAACTAGCAAAAAAAGGGTATGACGTCATTGCGCTTGATTTTACCTTTCCTACACTATTAAGATTGAAAAGAGAAGCAAAGAAACAAAAGTTATTAGATAAAATTCACTTTGTTTGCGCAGACGCGACAGCATTACCTTTAAAAAATAGGTTCGTTGATATAACTATTGCAAATGCGATTTTAGAACATATTCCCAAAGAACGAAAAGCAATATCCGAAGTTAATCGGGTGAGCAAAAAAAGAGCAGGTCTCATGGTAGTCGTTCCCCTTGCGTACCGATATATATGGCCTTTTTTTATACCTGTAAATTATTATCATGATAAAAGGATTGGTCACCTGCGCAGATATTCCAAAAAAGATTTTGAGTCTAAATTTAAATCATGGAATATAAAACAAGTATATTATACCGGCCACTTGATTAAGGTGGCGCTTTTTCTTATAGCTTATACATTTAAATTACGGTTCTTAGATAACACTGCGGAAAAAACCGATTCTCTTTTCATGAATAAACCGTATGGGGCTTCAAATATTACTGTTTTCATGACAAAGTCGGTATAAGATTTTAATTTTCGTTGATAATACTCTATGATAAATGCCCCGCGTTACAAATATCCGTAATAATTCTGTCTATGTCATACGTATAGTCCCATTTTGGGTAATGCTTTTTAAATTTATTAACATCTGATATATACCAAATGTGATCCCCCTCTCTATTAGTCTCTACATATTGATAATTTGCTTTCTTCTTTAAAACTTTCTCAATTTTTGTGATTGCCTCAAGCATCGAAATATTGGAATGGCGAGACCCTCCTGCGTTATATACTTCTCCAGAACGAGGACTCTTATGATATTGCCAGAACATATTTACTAAATCATATGAGTGGATATTATCCCTGACTTGCTTACCTTTATACCCGTAGATTGTATACTTCTCGCCGTTTGCAATGCATTTGATTAAATACGCCAGGAATCCGTGAAGTTTAGTTCCGCTATGTGCAGGTCCCGTAAGGCATCCTCCTCTAAAAACTCCTGTATGCAAACCAAAATATTTACCATATTCCTGAACCATAATATCGGCAGCTACTTTTGATGCGCCAAAAATACTGTGCTTTGATTGGTCAATTGTCATATTTTCATCAATGCCGTTATAATATTTATGCGTTTTAGGCAACTCGTATCTGGTCTTCTTTTCAATTAGCGGTAATTGATTCGGAGTATCACCATATACTTTATTGGTTGAAGTAAAAATAAATGTTGCTTCCGGACTGTATTTTCTATAGTTTTCTAACAAAATAAGTGTTCCTAACGCATTTATCGTAAAATCGGTAATAGGTTCTTTTGCCGCCCAATCATGAGAAGGCTGTGCGGCGGTGTGGATGATAATATCAAATGTATATTTTTTGAATAAAGACTTAATATCTTCTTCATTTCTAATATCCGTATTTACGTGGACATATTGTTTTTTATAGAGTTTAACAAGGTTCTCTTTATTCCATTCTGTACTCGCTTCCTGACCAAAGAAATATGCTCGCATGTTATTATCTATTCCTACAATTTGATAATCTTTCTTTACGAAAAATTTTACAGTTTCTGAACCAATCAAGCCAGCAGATCCTGTTACTAATGCTGTTTTCATAAATGTTATTTAAATTACAACTGTATTAATTATTAATTTACTTGAGGATTATTTAGAACCTCATTATAAATCTTATCGAATATATTGTTGTAATCAAAACTCTTAGCATAATCAATTGCATTTTTTCTATATATCTTATTGGCGTCAGATTTAAACAAATATTGAATAGCATTTAATATGCTTTTTTTATCTTCTTCTACAATAATACCACATTTTCGCTCTGAAATCTTAGAGGCATTCCATGGAATATCTGTCAGTATAATAGGTACACCGCAAGCAAGATATATTTTTATTTTTGAAGGATCTGCATAATAAGAAATATGTTTCATCTCTTTTAGGTAAGGAGCAATAGCTACTGCTGACCTGGCTATTTCTTTTTCCAGTTCTACATGATCATCAATCTGTCCTAAAAAAGTACAATAATCCAATACGCCTTTTTTATTCGCTAATTCTTTAACTATGCTACCATAATCTCCTGAACCTATAATCTTAAAATTAAAGTTAGGGATCAACTTAATAATATCGGGAATAATATTTATTATTAATTGTACTCCTTGATATTGAGAAATATTACCAACGAAAATTAATGTGTTTTTATCACATCTCTCGTACGGTATCTTCTTTATTCTCTTTATCCATGCCCCTATTGGCACTATCCTTTGCGATTTAATATCTTTTTTTGAAATATTTAAATATTTTACTCTTGCGGGCCCCATTCTGGGAGAAAGATCCCAAACCTCATCACTATTTTTAAAGCTTGTTCTATTAATGAAATGATAAATATAGTTTTTTATAACAGAGGAAAACCTATTATAAGGTACAAAGTCAATTACCCAGTAACATGTTTTTTCAACTTTGTTCGATAATTTCAATAAGTTGCCAAATGATACACAAAGCCCATCCAATCCTATGTATTGCCTCCAATAAATTTTCGCCTCAAGTACCCATTTTACGGTGAAATACATTTCTTTTATATATATGAAAGGTTCAGGCAGATAGCTAAAATCCTGAGTTTCAACATGTTTATATAATTTACCCTCCTTATACCAAATAAACTTACTTTGTCTATCTTTAGCATTCGCAAAGCTATGCATTATATGAAGAATATTGGCAAATTTATGAGAGTTAAGATATGTTACTAAATCATCGTCACAAAGATGAACTACCTTATGTGTCACTATAACTATATTTTTTCCATTATAGA
This sequence comes from Candidatus Levyibacteriota bacterium, assembly GCA_963790825.1. GTDB lineage: Bacteria > Patescibacteriota > Microgenomatia > Levybacterales > UBA12049 > CAWBPM01. The sequence goes on from CAWBPM010000003.1 coordinate 43,676, forward strand.
TTTTTTTCATGAATTTGAAAATATATTATACTTTATATCAATAATCTTGTGGTAACACAAAGAACTAAGATATAAACCTTTACCAGCGTATACTTTTAATGTGTTCTTAAATGAATAATTTTCTCTATATTTTTTTAAAAACTTAAGTATATCTTTATATGTAATTTCTTTAACTAGACTTTTGTCTTTATTTTCTATAATACTCCAACATTTCAAAAAATCCTTATCTGAAAGAGCTATGATCGAAAATCCCTTCTTTTTAAGAAAGGAGTAAAGGGCATAAGCAGTAAAATTTTGGAGATGTTCGTTATATAAGAATTTATTAAGACTGAATCCCCCGGTAGGCTTTAATAAATTTGGAACTTCTAAATAAAGTAAACCGTCTTTGGTAAGTAGTTTTTTAACCCTTTCCATAAAACTGTCGGGATCATCAACATGCTCAAGCGTATGATTACAAATAATGATGTCAAATTTTTTATTTATTTTAAGTTCTTCGAGAAGTAATGGCATTATTTTAACATGAAACATATACTCTCCTAAACTCGATGCCTCTGAAGACGGTTCCAATCCTAACACATTACTCTTATATTTCTTTTGCAAATAATATAGATTCTCTCCATATGCACAACCAACATCTAATACACGTTTGCTTGAGAAGTCAACATTTTTTACCGCAAGAGATTTTTTAATCTGCCTCTCCCCAAGGTTCATCAACATACTTCTACTTACAAAAGCTTTTCGTACTGACAGAGCAGGTGATTTCTTAAAATAACCATCTTTCTTATAATATACGTGCGTTGATTTGCTCTCTCGAGGAATAAATACTAAACCACATTTTTTACAAAGATAGTTATTCGCTTCACAATAACCTAACTTTTTCAGAGAAATGAAATTAGTATTTTTACCACAGACAAAGCAATGTAATTTATGCTTTTTTGAAATTCTCATACATTGAAATAAACTGATCAACCCTATTTTTGTATGTATGTTCACGCAATACTTTTCTTTGTCCAGTTTTTATAATAGCTTTTCTTTTTTCAGGATTTTTTAAATAATAATCTATTTTATCAAACCAATCATTCTTATTCTCCCCAATAACGAGTTCTTCTTCGGAAAAATACTTCCGTAGGACTCGAATATTATCACAGATTTCAAACCCGCCGCACGCTAATATTTTAAACGTGCGCTCATTGAAGTCATGTCCAAATTTTCTTTGGTGATCCTCATGAATATTAAGCGATATCACTGATGAAGAATAAACCTTTCTTTCATCATCAAGAGAAAGTGGCAATTTTCTAACTTTTTTCAAAAGAGATATATTAAAATACTGTCCCGCTTTTTGTATGTAGCCCAACATTCTATTGGAAAATGTCCAGTCACTTCCATAAACAGAAACGGCATATTTCTTCCGCAAAGGTGTTATTCTCTCATTGATAAATTTTCTTTTTTCCGGCAGGTAACTACCTACGAATGAAATATTGCTGGAAAATTTTTTATCAAAATCGTTGTAATACAGTTTTGGATTTGCCGCCAAGATGACTGTATAAAATGGATAGCCCGTTGCTTTTGTAAATCCATCCATTGCAGGATCATCCTGCTGGTACCAATTGAAAAATATATCCCCTGCCAAACCTTTTTTAATTAAATTAACAAGCCCAGATTGGGATCTCAGCGACTGTGAACCGAATTGATTGAAACTTACGTTCCATAAACCTATTTGGTTAAAAAATATCATTCCTTTTTTTCTATATTCTTTTAATAAATCCAAATCAAGAAATTTTAGTGTATATGGATTTAATGAGGAAATAAAAATATCAGGCCGATATTCCTTTAGAAAATCCTTAAGATTATCTTCGGAAGTTAAGGGTTTAAACGGATAGCCTAGCTCTAGAAACGCATCTTTATATCCCTCATATATAAACCTGGCCGCGTATACTGTTTCAAGACTAGGGATATGATACAGGATCTTTATTTTCTTTTTATCCACTGTCATTAGGCTAATGATCGCCTTTGTCTTTTTTTTTGATTGTATCATAATTTAATAAAAACCACTCATACTCTTTTTCTATTCCTTTGAGCAGTGAAATTTTTGGCTTCCAACCGGTGGCAAGCAGTTTTGTAACATCAAGTTTTTTTCTCGGTGTTCCATCGGGCTTTGAAGTATCCCAACGAATTTCGCCTTTGTATTGAACAATACTTTTTACCAGTTCCGCAAGTTCACGGATCGTTAGATCCTCGCCGGAGCCGATATTGATAATTTCCGAATCATCATAGTGCTCCATAAGATATACGCATGCGCTTGCCATATCGTCAACATTTAGAAATTCACGAAAAACATTACCGCTCCCCCATAAAACCACTTCCTTCTTTTTTTGGACTTTTGCCTTATGAAATTTACGAATCATAGCAGGCAAGACGTGCGAGTTTTGTAAATCAAAGTTATCATTCTGACCATATAAATTCGTCGGCATTACAGAGATGAAGTTCGTTCCATACTGCTGGTTAAAGCTCTGGCACATCATAATTCCTGCAATTTTCGCAATTGCATACGCATCATTTGTCTCCTCCAATTTACCGGTAAGAAGATATTCTTCTTTTATCGGCTGAGGAGAAAATTTCGGATAAATACACGAGCTTCCTAAAAATTCCAACTTCTTGACTTTATATTTCCAGGCATTAAAAATTACATTATTCTGTATCTGAAGATTATCATAAATAAAATCTGCCTTTTGCGTTTTATTTGCCATAATGCCGCCGACTTTCGCGGCAGCAAGAAACACATATTCGGGTTTTTCTGAAGCAAAAAACGCTTCAACTTGCAGAAAGTCACGAAGATTTAATTCTTTTCTGGATTTCGTAACAATATTAGTATATCCGTTTTTTTGTAAACACCTGACAATAGCTGTGCCAACCAAACCGCTTTGACCACCCGCTACATATATTTTTGCATTTTTTCTCATTATTTTCTCCTGACAAATAATAGCATATTAATCAATGTTAAAGCCATTAAAACTTCATACAGTATGATAAAAGTTAATTTGAATTTGTTTACCACGTAGGGATCCCTGTGCCGAATAGTCCGCAGAGTACTAAAAATAAATTTCAAGTTTTTACTTTTTATCCCTGCGATAATATTTAATAAAGTTCGTTTTGATGCGAATAAATAGCTATCTCGTATAAAACTATGTCTTTCCTGTTTAGGAAACATCTCGAGTATTTTTTTATTTTTGATATAATACTCCGTTAAATTATAGAAAATATCCGGGGATAATCCTTTTTTATGAAGGATAGCAATTGTTTCGGAAGACGGACTATACCGCCAGGAACTTAAGTACGTATCAATATAATAAAAATCATACTCAGTTGCTATCCGCATGCATATCTCAATATCATTTATAAATTTGAATGACTTATTAAATGTGCCAAGTTTTTCAAAACATTCTTTTCTGTACATAATTCCACTCGGAACACAGCAGGGATAAACACGTGTCAAAAAATCTTTCAGAATAGTTTTTCCACTGACAAATCCATCATGATTCATATATTTATATAAATGCTTCATTCTTTTAATCAGATAAAACGTAGGGTATATTCGCTGCCCGCTTACATCAATAATTTTCAGCGGAGCCATAATAACTCCCACTGTAGGATTTTCTTCCATTGCAAAAACCATCCTCTCCAGACATTCCGGCTCAAGCAGGTCATCATCCAATAAGTACTTTACGTATACACCTTTCGTATACGTCAGAATTTTAATGATGTTACTGAATGAATCCGTGCTCTTCTCGTTTTTGTGGTAATTAATTCTTTGATCATGCATTTCCTCTATGAAATCTTTGGTTTTATTATCCGTACTATTGTCGCTTATGATGATTTCAAAATTCCGGTAAGTCTGCTTGTAACAAGACTCAAGAGCAGCTTTGAGAAGATCAGGTCTATTATACGTAGGAATACAAATTGAAACGAGGAGGCCTTTTTTCATATATGGGTTGCAAAGAGAAATACCAGCGGACTCATAAATACTTCTCAAGAAAAGCTGAGATTACCTTTTCAAGCTTTTCTAAATGTTTCTTTTCTATTCCATGGTGGCATCCGATGATGAATCCTCTTTTCATGATTGCGTCTGCCTGAGGAAAATCGTTAAGTCCTTTATGGAAAATGCCTTTGAACCCCGGCTGACGCAGAATATTACCGGTAAATATAACACGTGTTTGAATATTATTTTTTTCCAAATATGTCGTAAGCTCTAATCGTGAAAACGGAGCATCTTCAGTAATAGTAAGTGGAAATCCCAGCCATTGTGTGGTAACTTTACCATCCTGCTGCGGATTTATGAAGAATTTTTTATATTTTTTGAAAAACTTTTGTAGATAAGCAAAGTTATATTCTCTCGTTTTTTTGAATCGAGGCAATTTCTCAAATTGGGCATTTCCGAAGGCAGCACCCATCTCGTTGGGAAGAAAATTATATCCAACCTCATTAAAGATAAATTTCGCGTCATAAGGAATATTTTCTACTTTGACACTAAACCGTTTTGCAATATCTTCCGTCTCTCCTATCAGAGCAGAACTTCTTCCCCATCCTCTCAGCATCTTTGCTCTATCAGCCCATTCTTTCCTTTGGACCATAACCATACCGCCATTGCCGCCTGCCGTAATAATATGCGAGCCAAAAAAACTTGTAGTAGAGATGTCCGAATATGTTCCGGTTGGCTTTCCGGCATATGTCGCTCCCAACGTATCACATGAATCTTCGATAATATACAGTTTATGCTTTTTTGCGAGAACTGAAAGTCTTTTCATATCCGGAACATTTCCAAGAAGAAACGGGACAAGAATTGCTTTTGTTTTTTTGGTAATCAACTTCTCGATTTGATCAACATTAATAATGTACTTCCCCTCCTCAACGTCGGCAAACACAGGAACCAGCCCTTTTTGTAATAAAGGCGCAACTGTTGTTGAAAAAGTGAGAATAGGAGTAATTACTTCCGATCCTTGCGGGAGATTTAATAATTCTACTGCCAGAAGATTTGCAGAAGATCCGGAATTTACCATAATTCCGAATTTTTTTCCGAAGGCTTTAGCAACCCTTACTTCAAACTCAGCGGTTTCACTTCCTAAATTAGTTCTATGTTCCTCCATCACTCTAACAACCCTGTCTACTTCCGACTTGTCATAAACGGATAGAGCATATGAAACACGTAAGGATGTATCTGTTTTTTTCTTTCCGGCTGTCATATAACGCAATTATATATCGTTACTCAAATAATTCAAGAGACATTTTAAAACAACTCCTTGTTTAGTCAAAAGACGGATTTATTTTCACTCGTTTAATAACATAGTCTTTGTCGTAATAATGGAGTATTTTCAATCGGTAAAAAACAGCAAATGTGTCCCACAGCATGGAGAAAACGGCTTTCCATAAATTTTTCACCATGATACTGCTTCCCCAATCAAATTTTAATTTTATGGGTGCTTCGACAATTTTTTTATACCCGAGGTAATGAGCGACTGCCAATGTTTCAACATCAAAAGCATATCTTTTCACGGCAAGTCGGGGGAAAACATCAAAGACAACATGCTTTCTAAATATTTTTAATCCTACTTGAGTATCGCGCACCGATAAACCGAATAAAATTTTAATTAATGTTCTATACCCCCATGATAATATTTTCCGCTGTATAGGATACGATACAACGGAATCGGGATGTAACTTGCTTCCGATGACAATATCGGCATCATGCAAATTCATGAAATAAAGCATTACCTCAACTCCCCTCGGGTCGATTTCCGCCCCTCCGTCAAGAAATCCTATAACGTCTCCCTTCGCTTTTAACATTCCGTACCGCACCGCGAACCCTTTTCCCTTGTTTTTTGGATAACCAAGAATTCTTATTTTCTTATTCGTCAATAATTTCGGATTAAATGTCACATCTTCTCTCCCGTCAATAACAAAAATCAGTTCGTATTGTACCGGAAGTTTGGCAAAAACTTTCTCAAGAACTTTTATCTGTTTTTCAATTGTTTTTTCCTGTAAATAGGTAGGCAGAACCAGAGAAATAAGTTTAATTTCTTTTTTCTTGCGCATATAATTTAATATAATATAGTATAAGTGAGATTAAGAGTAAAGTAGTAATTCCCATGGAGATAAAAATAACCTGAGCAAGCGACTGATGAAAAAACCACAGTAAGAGCACTTGACAGAAGGCACTTATAACAATAGGTAAGTAAATACCGGTTTTTTTAATAGACAAAAAGAAGTTGATCATTACATTTAATAGGGAATAAATGACAATAAAGAGTGAAAATAGCCACAAAAGCGGGTACATTCGTAAATATTCATGGTTTTTGAAGAGGACCGAAATTACAAACTGAGGAAAAAGTATGTTACCTGCCATGATTATAACAGCAGGAAGTAGTGTCAGGAGAAGAGACATAAAAAAGAGCTTATTGTATCTCTCTTTTTTTGTATGCTTTTGGACAATAAGCGGGAACATGACGGTGCTAATCGGTGCCGTTACAAAAAATATAATTTTCCCTACAAGGGATAATCCTGCATATAACCCGGCTGTTTGTGGATTAAAAAAATGTTTGACCAAAAGGATATCCGTATTAATAAATGCTGTAAATCCGAGAAAAATAATAGCTGCAGGTGCTCCGAATGAAAATATTTCACCTATATTAACTCTGTTGTCCATATGTACATTTTTCAATACAATTCTTAACGGATAGAAGCTAATAAGAATCGTGATTAGAAAAGAAAGAATATATGCCCACATAACCCCTTTTACCGAATAACCCAGCAGTAAAAATATAATCCCGAATAAAAGTTTTAATGCTGTTCCGGCGATCGATAGAAGCGAAGAAGAAAGGAAAGCAAGTTTTGCCTGTAATAAGCCTGTATTAACCGTACCAATATAGCTTAGAAACACAAGAAGTCCGACGAGAACAATGAGTGAAGTGTCGTGGATATGAAAAAACCTCTCTACATAGGAAGAAAAAACGAGAGATGAAACAAGAATAAAAACTCCAATGATTAATGAAAAAATTCCCAACCGTATAAATAGAGTACGTACTTTCCCGTATTCACTATGTGCAAAGTAACTGGCAGCAAACCGAACTACAGTGGGAACCATTGCTCCGGCAGGTATGGTAACCAAAGCGAAAAATGACATGAGACTCGCAACTACTCCATAATTAACAATACTAAGGTTTCTGGCAATAAAAATACTAAAGAGAAAACTAAAAAAATTTGCGGCATTTGCTCCTATAAACATAATAAAACTCCCCGAAATAAGTGGATGCCGCAGAGAGTTTTTCAAGTGAGTAACATTCATGAGTTAATGAGTTGATAACACAAGTTAAGAAAATTTGGAATCAGTTATAATGTCGTCGTCTAGTCTAGTAAGAAGTTTTTGGTTTTGCCATATCATATTTCTCTTTATTCCTTCTTTCTTTCCAACTTTATTAGCACTATTTCTTTCATACCAAATATACTAATTATGTATAAAACAGGAAAAACAATAAACAAGTATCTGGAAAAAATTTGTCCAGAACTTAAAAAGACTAGATATATAACAGCCCAGATCATCAAAACTTCAATTTGAAGATTATGTTTTATTTTCCGGAAAATGTAGAGAGTAATTGTTGCAAGTGAAAATGTAGTAATAATCGGCCACATTGGAGACCACAGAGGATCCGGGATAACTGGCTGATTACCAAACCATACATACCAGCGATCTAAAAAGATTAACGACCATACGGAGAAAGGTAATATCAACTGACTTTTGTGATAGAGAAAAACATATTTTTGTATCCCAAGAAAACTAAAAAAAGAATAAGACTTGAAAGAAAAAACACGGATATATGTAAGCAGTAAGATAACAATCGAGATAGGAAACGTAACGGTATATGGAATGATAGGTCTCCAATACTTGTGTAAAAATAAGAGTCCATACATTGCGGCGACAAGTGTCAAACCGGAAACAAAAAACTTTGTAGAAATAAAAAAACCTAAGAAAATATTCGTAATAAAAAAATATAACCAGTACTTTTTAGTTTTTAACGCCTTATTAAAAAAATATAAGCAGAATACCACATACGTCAGCTGCATAATATCAAAAACTGGTACTGCGATAAACTGATTTTTAAATAGAGGCTCGAAACTATACAGAAGAGGTGTAAGGAGCGCAAGAGCTGTAGACGAAAGAATTTGTTTTCCAAGCATATACATAGCTAAAATAGAAAGTACCCCAAAAATGACAATAACTATGCTTTCATTATTAAAGAGCAATTCGGAAAGTCCAATTAAGTATTTACCTAGCGGCGGCGCATCAACATTAATAAGGATAGGACTTACTCCCTTTATATATTGTCCACCAGCGTATGCATATAACATCTGGTCAGAAATTATAATCGGGTGATGTTTTCGCACATATTGAGAATTATCATATAAATATTTTAAATGCGGTACTTTTTGCCAGTAATTAAAATCCAGGTATTGACTTCTCTGCTGAAACAAGAGGAGACAAATGTTAAAACAAATGATAAGAAGCATGAGAAGCACTATTACTTTCTCTCTTCTGTGTAGAAAATGCATAGAAGTATCCATATAGAAGCACTTTTCTTATACGTGTCGTTTGTGCCACATCCAGGCTGATTTGATAATCGTTTCCAGATCTGAATATTTAGGATTAAATCCCAAAAGGTTTATAGCTTTCGTATTATCAGCAAAAACTTTTGGCGGGTCGCCTGCCCGTTTACTCTCAATAACAATCTGAAAATCTTTTCCGCTGACTTTTTTTACCATTTGCAATACTTCCAAATTTGAATATCCTTTTCCGGTACCCAGGTTAAAGTAATTACTTTTTTTATTTTTTTCAAAATACTCAATTGCCTGAATATGTCCGGCAGCCAAGTCTAAAATATGTATGTAATCACGGATACACGTTCCATCCGGTGTTTCATAATCATTACCAAAAAGTATAAACGAAGGAAGTTGCCCCAAAGCTGCCTGGATCGCAATGGGTATAATATGTGTTTCAGGATTATGATCTTCCCCCAATGTTCCATCAGGAAACGCACCTGCTGCGTTAAAATAGCGCAAATTAATATAGTGTATACCGTAAATTTTTTCATACCAATCAATTATTTTTTCAAACATTAATTTCGTCTCTCCATACACGCTTTCAGGTTTTTTCGATTCTTCCTCTGTTACCGGCAGTTTCTCAGGCGTTCCGTAGATCGAACATGATGAGGAGAAAATTATCAACGGAATTTTCCGTTCTTTCATAAACTCCAGGAGATTTAATCCTCCCTGCAGATTACTACGGAAATATTTATAGGGATTTTGCATGGATTCGCCAGCGTAGGCGTAGCCGGCAAAATGAATAACCGCGTCAAATGTTCCTTCTACACTTTTTCGTAAGAAGTCAAGATCTAACAGATCACCAACGATAATCGGACAATTTACCGATGTTTTGTGACCATACACAAGGTTATCAAATACTACGACGTCAAAGCTTTTTTTTTGCAGCTCATGTACCGTCGCACTGCCGATATAGCCGGCCCCACCTGTTACCAAAATCCGCTTCATAGTACTTATTATACAGAATTTTCAATAAATAAATAGGGATATTTTAAATATTATACTTGGAATGGCTGTAGATTTACCTTACAATATACATATTACATATGTATATTCTTAATGCATTTCTTCTTTCATTCGCTTCAGTATTTCTGGCTGAATTTGGTGATAAGACGCAGTTAACCATTCTTCTTCTGACTCACAAAACCAACAGGCACCTATTATTTTTGACAGGAGTAATTTCCGGTTTCTTTTTAGCTGATATTTTGGCAGTTATTGCCGGCCAATTTCTTTCTTTCGTTCTTCCTGCTACGTATGTTCGGATTATTGCCGGGATTATTTTTATCCTTTTTGGTATATGGTCACTTAGAAAAAGGAGCGGGAAAGCGGAAGATAAAAAACAAATGGGAAATCCATTTGTAACAGGTCTTCTATTTATTTTTTTGGGAGAGTTTGGCGATAAGACGCAGATCGCGATTGCACTTCTCGCAACGAAATATAATCCTTTCCTCGTCTTTTTCGGAAGCCTTTGCGCGCTTGCATTAGTTTCCATAATTACCGTGTATTTGAGCAAGTTATTTTTATCCAAAATCAATAAGAAAATTCTAACAATTGCTTCGGGTATATTGTTTATCGTCCTTGGCATACTCTTTATCACTTTGTCTTTGAATAAGTCTAATACGCAGATTCAAACTTCTCCTTCTTATGCATTACTTTCTTCATCCTGGAAAAATTATAAAAATCAATTTATTTCTAACGGCCGTGTTATAGATACCAGCCAAAACGGAGACACGACTTCTGAAGGTCAGAGTTATGCATTGCTTCGAAGTGTCTGGATGTCCGATAAGCCGACATTTGACAGTGTTTGGAATTTTACGGAAGAAAATATGAAGCGTCCGAATGATAATCTTTTTGGCTGGAACTGGGGCAAACTAAAAAATAATGCCTATGGTTTTATAGCAAACGGTGGGGAAAATACTGCCAGTGATGCTGATTCAGATATTGCTTTAGCATTAATTATTGCCGCAAATAGATGGGGTGAAGAAACGTACCTGCAAGATGCCAAAAATATTCTTCATGATTTTTGGATATATGATACTGACACGGCAGATGGAAAACGATATATCACAGGCGGAAATTGGGCAGCTGGAGGCGATCCGCTTATCATAGATCCTTCTTATTTTGCACCGTATGCGCTTCGAATATTCGCAAAAGTTGATCCTACTCATGATTGGAACAGTTTGATAGATCCGGGATACGCACTTCTTTTAGATTCCGGAAAAGTCGGTCTTGATAAAACGCAGGCAGTAGGATTGCCGCCTGACTGGTTAGCAATAAATAGAGAAACCGGTGTGTTTAGTTCTGCAAATGTGCCTGATTCTACTTCTGATTATTCATTTGACGCGATACGTATTCCTTGGAAAATCGGTCTTGATTATTTATGGAATAAGGACAAAAGAGCATACACTTACTTAACTACTCTTACCTACCTGTCAGATATGTATATAAAAGATGGAAAATTAGCCAGTATTTATTCACATGATGGAAACATAGTCGATAGCAGTGAAAATCCTGCTATGTACGGGACGAGTATTGGTTATTTTATGTTTGTAAAACCTGATCTGGCTCGGCAAATATACGAAGAAAAAATCATTAAGTTATATACTAATAATAATGCATTTAATAAAAACCTGCCGTATTATGAACAAAATTGGTTATGGTTTGGGGTCGCATTGTATAACAATTTTTTGACTCCGCTATCTGGATCATAAATTATATAAGACGATTTCGTACATATAGGTAAATCGAGCCTAATTCGTACGAATTTTTCTTGCTCCCCCAATATATACTTGTTATAATAAAGTATGAGAATATTACTTAATTGGATTATCAGTACATTCAGTATTATTATTGCCGCATATCTTATTCCAGCCGTCCATATACAAGATCTTAGAAGTGCGCTTCTTGCCGCCTTAGTACTCGGAATTATTAACGCGATTATTAGGCCTATTCTCATTCTGCTAACATTACCGATTACCATTCTGACACTTGGTCTTTTTACGTTTGTTATTAATGCGCTTATTATTCTTTTCACAAGTAGCCTCATTCACGGATTTCAGGTACACGGTTTTTGGTGGGCACTACTTTTTAGTATCATTCTTTCAATTATTAATACTATTCTTCACCAGTTGTTCAAAGATAATAGTAAATAATCTACTGCCCTGTTTGCACACTGAGCTCTCTGAGGAAGAGATTGTAGTCACTGGCATTCACATTCCCGTCATCCGTTAGATCACTCTCCGCCTTGCTATTCCCGGGACAATTCGTCGGAGGAAGAAAATCAGAGTAGCAACCAAGAAGGATATTATAATCGAGAATATTGAGAGTATTATCCCCGTTAATATCCCCGGCAATAAGCGAGGTTGTCGGAGTAACCGTTGTTTGTCCTTGAGTTAAAGAAATAATTCCTGCAAGTTGTTTTTTCAAATACTTATCTGTCTTTATCTTAACCAGGTAGGGACCGGTTGGCAATTGTCCGAGGTTTATACTTCCTGAGAATGCTCCGGTAGATGGAGAATAGGTAACGGTTCCGGTCTGGGTAGTAACCAGTTGATTACTAGCGTTATAAACTTCAACCGTTAGAGTTCTTTGGGGGGTAAGCGGATTCATGTTTCCGCTACTCGTTGGGTTCACCGAGTCTCCGCCATTACCAATCCCGTGGAGAAGAAGGGTTGGTAAAGAGAGAATAGTATTAACAGGTACCGGTGTACTGGTTGGTATAGGAGTTGGAGTGGGCGTGTTAGTAGGATGCGGAGTTGGAGTAGGCGGAATCGGGGTATTTGTAACTCCTCCTGATAATGGCTGAATCGGAGACTGGGAGAGAGAGCCAAAAGAATTCGTTGCATAATACGAGGAGGCAATCCCACTGGCAAATGCTGACTTTGATGTGGATGACGATTCGATTGGCCAGGGATGATTTCCATCCTGCCAATTAAACCATAGGACTGCTTTTACTTGAGGGAAATTATTGGGGAGTTGGGTAGAAAGCATGTCAGTAATCCAACTTGCTTTTGATCCCCCTGTTTCATCTGAAGCAGTTTCAGAAATAATAATCGGTTTTCCGGGTGCGAGGGAGAGAACATCGTTATATGTTTGTTGAAAAACAGAAGAGAATGATTGCCAAATATGTCCTGATGTACCTCCCCAGTTATATCCGTCAATCCCAACCCAATCAACATAACTGCTACCGGGATAGAGTTCACTAATCGACGTCAGTCCACTTCCTTCAGTATTGATATCCCAAACCCAAGTAACATTCGTTGCTCCAACTGAAGTAAAAATATCATGGACATGTCGCCAGGTTGCCACGTATTTTCCCGCACTGTTCCCATTTGTCTGCTCACTCCAGGGATACCAGTTTCCATTCATCTCCCAGTCAAACCGAAGGAAAAACGGATGCCCCCAGTTCTTGGCGTCTGTTGCCCATTGCCGAATATATGAATCAAAGTTGCCGTTTATGATATTTTGCAATTTATAGGCAGATTGATCGCCACTATAATTGGAAGATAAATCCGATTCCCAAGAAAAATGAGGAATTTCTCCTCTGTTCCGGACAGTATCAAAGATTGAAGCAGGGAAGTTATTAGGACCACTGCTGGCATACCAGGGTTGACCATATTGGAGAATAGAAATTTTCTTTCCCGCATCCGCCTCAAATACGTCAATAACTGATGTACTCCACGGCGCGAAGCCATTGATGCCATCAATATCAGCAATTGTTGCTCCCCAATAAATTTGACTGGTTCCGGCGGCTTGATTCCTATCGACCTGTCGTTGATGAATATACATGACGATAATCAATGTAACAATGAGGATAATGCATAAACTGATAATATTAATATAATTACGAAAAGATCTGAGTTTACTCATCTATCTTAGAATATAGTATTTTTTTTACTCTTGTCAATTAAAAGACAGGCAAGAACGTTAAAAATTTTACTTTCCTCCCACTATTTTCCCGTAGACTCTGAGGGTTTCTTCTGCTGTTTTTTTCCAACTGAATTTCTCCGCTTGTTTTAGTCCCTTCTCTGATAATTTTTTTTGTAATTCCGGAGTAAAATAAATTTCACCAATACCATTAGCTATACTCTCGCTATCATACGCATCCACATAATAGGCAGCTTCCTCTGCTACCTCGGGAATTGATCCTTCCTGACTGGTAACAACCGGTACACCACATTGCATTGCCTCAAGAATAGGTAATCCAAATCCTTCATACAGAGATGGCATTGCAAAAACGGAAGCCATATTATAAAGTGTTACTAAATCAGACATTGGAACAAAACCCAAACGGATAATACGCTGATCGTTTTTTGCAATTTTTTGAACAGTTATTAAATCTTTATTCCACTCGTTGGTTTTATCAAAATTCTCATCTCCCAGTGTTTTTCCAACCATAACGAGTGTTAAGTTAATTTGCTGTATCGCTTCAATAAGCCTGGGTAAATTTTTATTCCATGTCCCATCCCCCACATAAAGAACAAATTTCTCAGGAACACCATATTTGTTTCTCATTTTATCTGCTGTTTTTTCTGAAACTGTTATTTTTTTATATGCGACACCGGGCGCCAAATAAACAACGCTGATTTTATTGGGACCTACTCCAACGATTCGTTCAATATCATCTTTTGAAGAGAGAGAATCGGCAATAATATGATCCACACCGCGAAGTGCCATCATCTGTATCTGCCATTTCAGATTCCCTTTAAGCCCTCTTGGGAAATACTCGGGGAAAACCAGAGGTGTTAAGTCATGAACAGTTACGACGGTTTTATGTTGTTTTTTAAACGGTAGTGTCAGAAAAAACGGATCAAAATACGGATAATGAATTATTTGCGTATCGGATGGTATTGTCTCGCCTTTTGTAAAAAAATAATAGGTATTATCGGGAAAATATGTACAAAATGCCTGGCGAAGTTCCGCAGTGTAAAAGCCGGTACCCCGGACTTTATGACCTGTCTGTGTTGGAGATATATCAAATGCGATTTTCATTCTTTATATATATTAGCATAAATAGTTTCCTACTTTTACCTCTTACGCGCTATTTATATCACCAATTGAAATATTTGCGTGTTTAAGTAAGGTTATAATTTCCGGATTATCAGTCTGAGTATATTTAGAGAAAACTTCCCCACTCACCGGATCTTTCAGAACAACCTCTTTGACAGAATCAAGCAAATCAATAACTTTCTGAAGCGATTTGCCTGTCGTATGCTCTACGTATCTTGTAATCGCAAGGCCAGCAAATACGACTGCGATATGTGCCTCAATTTTCTCACGAACAGCATGAAAGATCGGTCTGGCTTTTAGATCCGATTTACTGATTCGAAAGCTTCTCTCAACCCGCCGTAAGGATGCGTATTTACTAATAATTTCCTTATCACTAAGCTTTTTCGCATTGGTTACGTAGCCTTTTAATCCTTCAAGTTGGGTAGCTTTCTTTATGTTTGCTTGATTTAGTTCCCATCTATCCTTTCCCGCTCTTTTTAAAAATTTATAATGTTTACTAATTGTTGCAGGATTTGCTAATACAAGCTTTGCTCTTATTACTTGTTTATTCAGGACTGTCCGGTCTTTATTAGCCCGTTTGGTTGAATAACCAACGACTAAAATCCGTCCCTGCCCAAGGTTAAATCGGCGGGAACTACCATCTGTTCGCTCTGTGTCTCCTACCACTTGGTAGAATATGTTTTGAGAAAAATCACCAAGTTTTGTTCCGACAATAAATTTTATTCCGGCGGTATCTAAATCATCCAGGTTTTTACTAGTTACCATTGCGCTATCTGCAACAAAGACAAAATCTTTCAGTTGATGATTATTAATAATATCCCGTATACAGGGAATCATTGTCTGTCCTTCAAATTTGTTTCCGGGAAATACTTTAACCTGGAGAGGAAATCCTTGCGTGGTAACTGCTAACGTAATTACAAGTTGCGGCCGGTTATTTTTCTTGTATTTAGAATATCTATACTTTCCAAGATCATCTTTATCAAATGCTTGGTAGTGAAGAGTTGTGACAGCAAAAAACAAAACAGAAGTATTTTGTAAAAGCACTGTAGTTGCCGCCTTCCATACGCTTTGTTCTAATGCTTTTTGATACTGTAACCTATAAGCTTTCTCCATTTCTAGATATAACATTGTTAAGGAATATTTGTGGTATAGCTTGGTTTCTAACCACTCACGGGTCTTAATTTTACTGACCGGGTGGACAATACGGGCGATTACCAAATCCCTAAAACAGGCATCGGTAAAACTATGAAAACCAAGAGATTCATAAAAATAGTTGAAGAAGCGAAAGGTAACCGAATCAAAAGCACCAACAGCCAGAAGATGGGATAAAAAACGACTCATTTCCGATTGGGTGTATTTGCTATCAAAAAAAGAAATTTTGCCGGATTTAATTCTTACCTCATCAATATATTGCCTTGCAAGCTCTGTTAATTGCTGTACTTCCAAACTGTTTCTCGCTGTTCCCAGATGCTTTACCAACCGATTGTTGCTATTAACCTTTTTAACTACTTGAATTTGAATATTACCATTCCTGCTTTTCAGCCTTCTGATAAACACGAAACTATTATATCAAATAAGAAGTCGTCTAGAACGTTTCCGAGTTCTAGAAACGATCGCACCCCCCTGTAAGGTTTAATTAGGTACAATTCACTTCCTGAGGTAAGAGAGGGGGTGAATTATGAAACACAAAAAGATAACGCAAACGGAACGGGAATTGTTAGGCCAGTGGAAGAAGGAAGGAGTAGCGAATAAAGAAATCGCCAGAAGACTGTCTCGTCCCGTCTTGACTATTCGTCGTGAGTTGAAAAGGAATAAAACCAAAGTTGCTGTTGGCAAAGAGTGGGAATGGATCTACGAACCAATCCATGCCCAGCATGTCGCGATGGAACGGAAACAAAATGCATGGTTGGCTAAAGAGCCGTTGAAAAACAAAAAAGTATACAAATACGTCATTGACCATCTTCGCGAGAGTTGGAGCCCTGAACAAATATCAGGAAGGCTCAAACATGAAGATCATCCGGATGATAAGTCGTGGCATATCTGTATGGAAACCATATACGCTTTTATCTACAAAGAAAAAACTGATATAACAAAACAAGGAATTAAACAACAAAGCATATTTAATAAACATCTGGCTGGAAAAGACAGAACGGTGGTAACAGTAACGGACTTTGACCGACCATTATACGAGTATTTGAGGCGGAAACAGACAAGACGACGGAAAAGAAACGGCAGGAAAGTTCATAGGTCACATATACCTGATCGCGTCAGTATTCATAAAAGGCCATTGATTGTCGCCAGACGAAAACAATTTGGTCACTGGGAAGGAGACAGTATTGTTGGAGATAAACACGCCTCAGGGTTACATACAGAATATGAACGGGTTTCAAGCCTTACCCGATTTGAGCGGATGGTTCGGATAACAGCGGCAGATACAGTTATTGCCGGTAAGAAAATATTTAGTCCCTTCCCTGAAAAAGCAAGGCGATCAACAACGCTTGATAACGGACCGGAAAACCATGGACATACAGAGCTTAAGAAAGACCTATCCATGCAGACATATTTTGCAGATCCATATTCCTCCTGGCAACGAGGAGGAAATGAGAATGCAAATCTTTGGATCAGATACTACTTTCCAAAAGGGACTGATTTTAGTACAATCTCAGATGAAGAATTAAAAGACGTTCAGGATGAAATAAACAACCGTCCCAGAAAACGTCTTAAATTCAGAACGCCTCAGGAAGTATTTTCTGAGTACCTCAATAAACCCTAAAGGGGTGCATTAGTTCCTAGAATACGGGGTTAAAACTAAACAATATTACGACACAGAGGACGGTGCAAGCTGGAAATTATTTGTTTTCATAAATATTCCAAATTGTACGCAGCGCTTCTCCTCTGTCAAGTACTTTTACAGAAGGAGGATTGGAATAATGACATTTACTGTCAAGTGAGATATAGAGAGTGTGTTTTGCTAAGAAATATCTGGTATCGCCTTTTCCATTATGTAAGCAATCCTGCATCATAGCTATGTTATCAATTTTCATGGGATTTTGCTTCCAAATTTTTTGAACTATAGCCGGATCGGTTTGACTAAACATCCCATACTGCAGTAAAAAATCTCTGTTTGAAGAATCAACGATATAAATATTGGCATAAAGTTTTTTATTGTCGTTTATCACTTTTACTATATCACGATTACTTGCTCCCCAGGTTTCCGCACCATAAACACTCCATCTACAGTAATATTGATAAAGGTATTCGCAAATTAAAAAGGAATAAAAAATAATAAAGATTGATAATAAAATAATTTTATAGCCTTTGCTCATTCCCCATATTTTTTTGATCAGCCAGTAAATACCTATAGAAATAATAATTATAAGCACAGGAAGCAGCATAAAATCTCTAATTACAAAATTCGCATCTGTGGTGAATGCTGATGGCATTGGACTTATTAACAATAAGGCTAGCAAGAAATTCCGGTTAAATTTATTCCTCGAAAGCAAAAGTTGATAAATACCAATTAGCAGTAAGGGTAGCTCGATTATGTATAATTCTCCCCTATTATATATGTTCTGTATCTGAGATGCGTTCCCAACCTCCCCGTATAAAAACAAAAAGTTTGTTGAGAAAACCTCAAGGTAATGTTCCCTTATTACTCTGAGATAGTATAATGGTTTATTACTAAGCACACTTCTGATTATCCAAGGCGCAGTATTCTTATCTCTTTCCCAATTTACAGTACTGGTAGACTGTAAGTGGCCAAAAAGACTGACATCTGTTTGTCTGGTTACATTTTCAAATTTTACTACTAGCAAAAATGAGATGACTGTCAGAAATGCTACAGAAATAAAAATAAATAGCTGCTTCTTTCTTACCAACAAATCTTTTCGAAACAGAAAGAGCAATATTGGTATCAGGAATATAAAATATACCTTTGTTGCATGGTAACTATAAAACCCTAATAGAAAAGGGATAAGAGACCAGAGATACTTATTGTTTTTACTATTTACTATAAAGATATAAATTGCCAAGAGGTAGAAAAATGATGCGAAATTGACGTCCCATAACCCCCTTTGCAGTTGTAATGCCCAAGGAGAAACAGCAAATAGCAGAGCACTTATTATACTTACCCATTTATTTTTAAACAGATAATCAGTTAATAAAAATAGCACTATTACAGAGCCAAAACCAAGTAAGGCCGAAGGTAGTCTGCCAGTGAAAAGATTTATACCCATCATTCCAACAAACGGAGAGGTTAAATATACCGGTACCGGAGATTCGGATGAATGAGCATTAAAAGAAAGTGGGAGAGTGTTTCCTTCAATACTTTTTCCCGTATGCCAAATACTATATGCATTGTAAATATAAAACGTTTCATCATCGGGAGAACCGAACGGAATATTTCCCAACTGGTATAACCTCAGAAAAAAAGCTATGAGGAAAACCAGGATTAAGATAGATTCCCAATGTAATAATTTTTTCAGAATTTATTAATTCCTCCTTTCATGGGAATCAAAAACCTGTATCTCTTAGGTATACATTTACATTCTACGACAATCAACAGTAACTCTACAATATTACTTTTTCTTCTGTAATTTTATATATGCCCTCGGAAAACGAAGTGCTGAGAAAAAAGAGAAGATAATTCCCCGGTATCCATCCAATATGCCTTTATGCCGAATTTGAGTTGAAAGAAACCAACCTACCGGCTTTATTAGCAAATAATCTAACGCATTGAGTGGATTTCTACCTATTTTTTCCTGTTGCAAATCTTTTGCGAGTAAATCAATATAGCGGTTATTTCTGGTTAAATACCTTTTAAATGTCGGTGAGTCTTTGTGCAGTAGTGGATTTTGCAGCCAGCCCACTCTTCCATTCACTACCATTTGCTCATGGACATTTTTTGCCGGTAAATATGCTTTTCCTTTTCTTATCAAGCGAATAACACCATCCGGATAAACACCTCCAAAACGTAAATATCTTCCCAGGAAAAAATTCAGCCGGGGAATAAAAAAAGCGACAAATGGTCCATTTTTTGTACCGATCTCTCCGTCTCGTCTCTCAAGTAATTTTTGATGTCTAAGAAATAATTTTTTGTCGGGTAAATTCTTTTGATATTCTTCAATTTCCAATTCGCTGAGAGAAAGAATTTTTTCGATTTCGTGTGTAAGTTCTTTTGTCACCCGCTCATCGGCATCGAGCTGCAAAATCCAATCCTTTGTAGCCATATCTATCGCTTTTTGTTTATTGATATGGAAAATTGAAGGATTGTCGGTAACAAGTATCTTTGCATGAAATTTTTTCGCAATTTCGACAGTCTTATCTGTTGAAGAACCATCGACAACGACAATCTCAGATACGATATCCTTTACGGAGTTTAAACAATCTGCTATATTTTCTTCCTCATTAAATGTCGCAAGTGCCACTGTTAAAGCTGCCATAACTCTTCTTCAGTATAGCCAATCCGAACTGGACAAACAAGCTTAGCGTTCCCTTTCTTGAATAGTAATACCACTTTTCAGTTTCCACTCTTGCCTGATTACTCCATCATGTTCACGGAGTTTGATCCAGTCTAGAAGAAGTGTTGGGTGTTCTGTATCAGGTTCAATAATGACAAAGAGTAGTTTTTCTTTTTTTATCGAAGGAGCGTAATGGTAAACCCTTGGTCCATACCAGGAAAAAAGATATTGATAAGGATAATCATAAATTGGTGGGGTGTAAACAATCTCGTTAAACGGCTGGCCGTGAGCTTTTTGATAGACTAAATCTAAAACCGCTAATTGATTGCGGTATACGGATGCGTCGCCGATATAAAGAGGTTGCTGATAACTTTTTATAAGTTGTATCGGCTGAAGATTTATCAATGAGAGGATAAAAAGAGAGATAACAAATAATATATTGCCAAAACGGAGATGTTTTCTCGTTTGATTAAGAATAATCCCCAGTGCCAGAATATAAAACATTGGCAGACCGATTAGATAATGTGACCAAATATCGTGTTTAAAAAAGGAAATACCGATTATAAAAATAGCAATCGTAATCAAGGATAAAAAGAGTAGCTGTTGTTCTTTTCCCCTTACTTTTCTGGCAAAAATAATCAGTAGCGCAAATAAAATAATAAGTAAAACAATACCTGCTAAATGGGATGGTCCTGCCAGTGCATCGGAAAACTGGTTGAAGAAAATAGCATCTTTAACAAAAAGCGGCGAAGATGAGCTGCCGGAGGTATTCCCTATTTGTGCCAGCATATTAATAATTGCTTTTGTCATGAGAAATTGATGACGAAATTCAAATAGTATTCGCGGTGAGAATATAAGAAGTAACCCGGCAACAAAGAACACTACTTGTCTCGTAAAAACCTTTCTTCTGGCAACAATAGGCAGTCCAATACAATACGATACGAACAGTAATAGTCCAAAAACGATTTCCGTATCAATGAGAAGTCCGGAAAGAACACCCAAGAAAAAAAACATTAATTTCCCGGGTTTTTCCAGAATCCGCAAAATAACAAGTAAAGACAACGCAATATAAAAAGGAGCAACGTCTGGATTCCAGATTTGACTGCTTAAACCAATAAGTACCGGAGAAAAACTGACCAGCAAGGCAAGTGTAATTCCAAGATAGGTGCCATCGGTTTTTTTACCGACATAATACATGAGAAGAATTGTTACTATACCCAGTAAAGCGATAAATGATGCCACAAATCTGGGATCTCCACCCGACAGCACAAATGAAGGAACAAGTAAAAAATACCACCAAGGACCATAAAAAATACCCGGCATACCTGTCGTAAAGCCGATAAGTGGAATTTTATAATGGTAAACGATTTGTTGAAGCGCCAGCATATCCCGTCCCACATCATACGTAAACGCGAAAGAGTTTGTTACTGTACCATTAATTCTAAGTAAGATGCCTATTAGCAAAATAATAAAAAGAATAATGGGTGGAAGTTTTCTTTTCATATACTCATTTTATCTCATAAACTGTAGCAGCGCTTCGTCCATTCAGATAGTTAATAGCATCAAGAGCAGTTGCCGGCTGTGACGGTTTTGTCTGAAGAGCAATATAGATATCTCCTGACCGGAGTATTTTCTCGCATTGTCCAAAATAATTATTATTAATAGAAAAACAACTATTAGTGACTCTGTTTGACCCACCTTGCGACAAATAAGCAGCAGGATCGTATTTTGTATAAAAAAGGTAAAATATATATGGCTGCTCAAACTCGGAAGAAAATATAATCCGTTTTTTCGCAAATTGTGATTGAGAGGTAAAAAGAATAGACTGTTTATAGCCGTACTGCCAATACGCCTGTGTATCATAATTGGTATGGGAAAAGTATTGATTAAGATAATACCCGATATTAAAAACGTAGGCTACTATAATAAGTACAATTGCTGCTTTTCCTAAGATAGATTTTCTAAACAGGAGATAATGGCAAAAAAGAACCAGACCAATTGCTTCAAATATTACTATTATAGGCAGCATAATGAGACTTCTTTCCGCATTCGGTGCATCAATCGCCAATGCTGACGCTATTGGTGCTAAGAGAAACCACGCGGCAAGAACGTATCGATTTTCCATCTTTCGTCGAAAAAGAAAATATATTCCGAGAAGAATGAAGGGCAATGAGACGAGGTACAAAAGTCCCATACCGGGAGCATGGTGACGCGCTAGGTCCCCGGAAATAAAAAGCCAGTTCGGATCCCAGTGTTTTAAATAATTTAAGGCAAATGTATCAGCATACACGAATCTTCTATTGTTTAAAAATATTCCTAATTTGCCGTTATGCGCGCTGTAATAAATAATCGCATTTGCCGAGTCTTTTAACAGTTGCGTTTGTTGGCCGGTAAATAAAACACTCTCCCCCCGGGCAGTTGTGGTTCCGTTAAACAGCCACAATGCATTTGATAAGAAAAGGAGTATTAATAAGCCTATCGTCAATATTTTTTTATTAATAAAATATTTCCAATTTAAGAGAAGTAAAGTAAAAACAAAGAGCGGCATGAAAAGCTTTTCGCTGTGGTAAGAATACGCACTCAGTGCAAACGCAATAAATGCAAAAAAGAAGCTGACTAATAAATTCCTGCGAACTCCCAGGAGAAAAAGATATGAACCGAGAAGTACAAATGCTACACCAAGTGTCGCTTCAAATGCAATCCGGCTGAACTGTATTGACCAAGGAGAAAGAGCAAATATGCTCATGGTAACAAATGCAAAACGCATTCTGTATTTGCTATAAAAAAACAGTTCGTAAACAAATAAAAAAATTAGAATAATACTTATGCTTCCATAAAAGGCAGCAGGGAAACGGACCGTAAAAGGGGTTAAGCCGAAAACGGTAATTGCGGGAATTTCAGAATAAATATAAATTGGTTGTTTATAGTCCCCAAATGATTTGAAAGAGATGGGAAATGAAATAGCGAATTCATCTTTACCGGTGTGCATAAGGGTATATGCGTTGTATCCCCATGCCGCTTCATCCCAATCAAGTGAGTCGGGAATATTGCCTAACTGTGAAAAACGCAAAAATGTTCCTATTAGAAAAATTACGATAAAAAGACTGTAATAAAGATATTTCTTATTCATTTTTTCACTGCAAAAATAAATGCCGGATCACCATTAAGAAAATTTACTTGATCAACTACGCGTAAATCAGGTTCCATCTGCTGCGGAGACGCGACATATAACATTTTTTTACCCTTGTCATTTGCTTGCTCAATATTCCCGCCTCTGAATTGCCAATCTCCAACTTTGGTTACGCTATAGAGTCCAAACGCATCTGCAGTAGGATTTCCTTCTCGCCAATATGTTTGAACAGGAATATTGGCATAGTATAAATAATAAACATATGCCCTACCATACGTATCGGTAAAGGCAACGGTATCAAAGTTTCCCTGCATTTTTTCTGCTTTTGTAATCGCTTCCTGATAGCCATATTGCCAGTCATTACTGTATTTAACAGGATAAAGCGTCGTATATGCATTAAAAAGATAAACTGCTTGAAAAATTGCGTAGATACCAATAAGTATCCCGAACATTAAAAAGATTTTATTTTTTCTAAATTGAATAAATGCCGTAAAGATCCCAAGACCAGTGAGTATTTCATAAACAGGGATATATGTTTCACTTCTTAGTGCGTGCGGGGTTTCTCTAGCAGTTGCCGCGGCTACGGGTGCTAAAATAAACCAAAGAAGAATAAATATTGTTATTTTATTTTTAAATTTAGCCAAGTTATACAGTCCGAAAAGAATAAATGGCAGCTCCCATAGCCAGAGTTCTCCTGATGATTGACTTGAAAACCTTGGATTTACGTCACCGGTAAAGAAAAGATATTGCGGGTTAAAAAAATCAAAATAATGTTTGGCATATAATAATGTATACCCGATTCTTCTGTTGTCAAATATTTTTCCCACGAGAGAATTTTTATCCTGAACAAGCCAACTGTTTGACTGTGTTACGACTCCCGGATCGCTGAAAATATTTACTTCGGCAAAACGGATTTTACTGTCTGTTGTCGTCAGATATTGTATCATTGGAATTAATAATATGAGTGCGAATAAACCTGCAATAATTACCTGCTTTTTTTTCGTAAGTAAATCTTTATAAAAAAGTATTATTAGCAATATTATAAGGAGGGGAATAAAAATTCTCTGGGCATTAAATGCATAAATTCCAATAACAAAACTGACTGCGGATAAGGTATAAAACCATGCGTTTGTTCTTTTTGCGTAAAAGAATAGATAGACACCTAAAACAGTAAAAAATGTTGCTATATTCCCTTCGTAACCTCCGCGGCTAAGAAAAATATGCCAAGGAGAGATGGCTAGAAGAAAAGCAACAAGTAGGGCTAAGTATTCACGCTTTTTTAAGCTATAAAATAATTCTCTGGTTAGTAAATAAGTAAACACTATGGTAAGTGAACCGAAAAATACAGAAGCAAATCGAATGGTAAATGTCGTTTTTCCAATAAACATCATTGCCAGTGCAGTTAAGTAGATATAGACCGGCGCTTTATTGTCTCCAAATGCTCTAAACCTGGCGATCGGAAGAAATTCATGATGCTCATCATATCCCGTTGTTAAAATTGCATATGCATTATATGCTTGTGAGACTTCATCCCAATAAAGACTGGGCGGATTAGACGTGACATTCCACGTTCTAAAAAAGAATGCAAGAAGAAAAATAACAATGAGAATAATATTATTTTTTAACATTTCCGGAAATGGTATAGCCTAAAATCGGTTCGCCTGATGGGAGATTTATTGTGTGCTCAAGATTTTGTGGATTTTGATCGTCTATATAAATTGTGTCCGGCTGTAATTTTGTATAATCAATCGAATCCACAAAACTAAATCTTGCGAAACTTTTTACATAGAGAAATCCGTCACTTGTCATTGGGTAATACTCCACTTCTTTTATAAATTTTGCCGGATCATATTTTTCATAAAAAAGAAAATAAATATAATGAAAGTCTTCCGGTCCTCGCATAACTACATTATATGTCGGGTACTTATCCGCAAGTGCTACTGCTTGTTTATTTCCATATCGCCAAAACCGTACCCGTTCAAAATTGAAATGGACAAAATAACCATCAAGAAAGTAGATAATATTAATGATATAGAGAAGTGCTATTATGCCGAGAGATAAATAATAAAATCTTTTACCGCGCAGGATATCTATCATCTTGCCGGCTCCATAAGCCATTACAATGGTTGCCAGGGGAAGTAAAAGAAAAAGACGAGTAGAGTTTGGCGTATCAGTGGTAAGAGAAGATGGAATAGGACCCACTAAAAACCATGGCAGAAGAAAAAGAATTGTTTTTTCACGATACCAAAATAAAGAAAGTACTCCAATAACCAGCAATAGCGCGTCAAGCAGGTAAAAATTAGCAAAATATCCTAAATTATGCTGGAGTTTTTCTCCGCCTTTATCAAAAAGGAAAGATGGGGAGAATACGCCGATATAATTCTGTCCAAACTGAGTAAGTACCGCTGCATATTTATTATAGAGTAATTTTTTAAGAATTGGACTTTCAACTGCTTTATCTGTTTTCAGCTTATCTGCCCTATTATAGATAATATTTGGGTCATTTAAGATTGATAACGTAGAAACCTTGTTCGATCCGCTTATACTGAGAGTTATAAAAGATATAGAAATGAAAAATAGCATAATCAAAACTGAAATTATTGTCCATTTATCTAAGATAATTTTTCTATAAAAAATTGCAAGCATTCCGAGTATAAATAAGGGGGTAAATAAGATAAAAGAGTGGTAGGTAAAAAGAGTCAATCCAAAAAGTACAGCTGCGGGAACAAGAGTTTTTAGCGATTTTTGTTTTTCTGCTAAATACCGGATGAGAAGATAAAATCCAGCGAGAAAAAGAGTTGTCCCGAGATTCACTTCATAGGCTGCCCGTGAAAAATAGATACTCCAAGGCGAAAAGGCATAAAAAAATGCAGCAAATAATGCTATTTTTCTGTCTTTAAAAAGGAGTTCTGTAATTTTAAAAATAAGAAAAACTCCGATAATACCGGAGATTGCGCTCGGCAGACGAACTGCCTCTTCTGTTAATCCAAAAAAAACAATAAACGGTATCGTAATAATTTCATAGAAAGGTAATTTCCAGTCACCAAATGACTGTAGTGCCAGCGGAAGAAATTTTCCATGTTCATCTGCGCCCGTTTTAAACAGTGCGTATGCATTATAACCAATTGCAGCCTCGTCCTGGTTAAGACTTCCGGGAATATTACTTAGCTGATACAGCCTTAAAAAAGCAGCTACGATAAGAATGAGGAGTAAAATATATTTTGATTTCATAGTATAGAATACCTAATTTTCTCACTATTTAAATATCATAGCGGAATTTTCTTTTCCACTCTAGACAATTTAATCCATAACACGGTATTTAACCAAATTCCAGACAGCTTTAAATCCGTCTCTAAATGTATTAAGCTTTTTTCCCTCATCGTATCCACGCGGATTAGTAGAAATAGGAACCTCGTAAATTTTATAACCACGTTTTAGTAGTTTAGCGGTAATTTCCGGCTCAAATTCAAAACCCCTTGCCCGAATTATCATTCCGTCAATCGCTTTTTTGGGAAATAGCTTATAACAAGACTCCATGTCGGTAACCCAGCTGAAATAAAGAATGCTTGTCAATAAACTTAAAAATTTATTACCTAAATAGTGAAGAAAAAATTGACTTGTTCTTTCATCTCGCGAAAAATTCGGTAAACGCCTTAATCTGGTCCCGTATACAACCTTTGCCTTTCCATCTGTAATTGGTTTAATAAGTTTCGCTATTTCCTTCGGGTTGTATTCCAAATCCGCATCCTGAATAATAATGTATTCCCCTTCTGCATGCTTTATTCCCGTTCGTAAAGCAGCGCCTTTGCCTAAATTCTTTGGATGCGAGAAGAATTTGATATTTTTAATTCCACTTTTCTCTATATACTTTTTTGTATTATCCCTTGATCCGTCATCCACAACAATAATATCTTTTATAACTGCCGGAAGTTGCAGCTTGTCAAGCGCCTCAAGCACTGGTACTATTGTTTTTTCCTCATTAAAAACCGGAACAATAATTGATAATTTCATTAAGCTAGAATACCTCTTCTGTGAAAAATAATTTTTTTATTGTGATTTAGACTATAAAACTGATGTTTATCTCAGATAATTTTATCATAAAATTCTACTTTATTTCTGCCTTTTGGTATAAATATGCCACGGAAATTATAATCCGTTCGGTAGATTTTAACCGTAATTGGCTGAGTAAACGAGTTATCGAGTGAAGAGACTTGTGCATGCCAGGTGGGATAAAATGTGTCTGTCAGCAGAAGAAATCCATCTCCTGAATTTTCCGTATCGAGAGTAATCCTGTTCTCCGAATATTGTATTCGTACTATTTTTCCTTGAGAAAGTGGATTTGGAACAATACTTTCCAAGCCTTCAACTATTGCAGTATTACGTATGTCAACTTCCGGATTAAAGAGAAGATTGATGCTGTCTTCTTTATTTTTTGCTTTAATTAAACTTCTAACAAAGAACGCTCTTGGCAGAACATTTGTATTCTCATAAACTTTCGTTTGGCCCTCCTCAAAAACTTTTATTAGTTTGGGCGAGGCAAGATCCGAAAGACTTAATACATATTTTACGCCCAGTAAATCAATAATTCGCGAATTGTACTCAAACGGCTGAATAATCCGGTTAAATCCGAAAGGTGCTGTTATATCCGGTTTTCCACGCTCCGAGGCTTTTATGAGTTCACCGTAGCGCATGAGATAAAGCGGATCGTATCCATCTATACTTTGCAGATGATAGTGGTTTGAAAAATTAGGCGGAAAAATCCGTGAATCGGTTTCCATAATCCGATAGATCCCACTATGGTTTTCCAGAAAAGAAAGGCTTTCGCTATTTGGAAATAAATACTCTTTATTGGTAAATGTTTCATATTTTTCATAAAACCTATAGAGATCAATAATTGTAATGCCGACTAAAAGAATAACAAGGAGCTGCTGAAGATTCTTTTTTTTAAATATCGTCATGCATAAAATAATAATTCCTCCTGCAATAAAAATTGCCGTCGGAAATAATAAGTTTCGCCGGGCAATACTTAATCTTTCAGGAGTAAAACCGCCCAATGTTTGTTTGCTTAGAACAAATACCCATAATCCAAGCAGTATGCAGGCAATAAACAGCAATGGGTAGAGTATGTCTCTTTTCCGAGAAACTCCAATGTAATAATCCATGCCTAGTACGGTTAAGACAGACAGACAAAAATCGGTCAGGAAAAGCAGTCTTGTCGGTTGAGTCGATAAGAGAAACGGGATATGAGCTGTATAGGGAATTATTGCGAGAAAAGTCGGTAATGCGAAAATTAACGAGAGAAAAAATACAGATCCGAAAAAGAGTGTTTTTTTATCCCGGCGAAAAAACATTGCAAAAAGTGCAAAAACTAAAGGAATAATTCCGACATATCCTACCAGCTCTCCATAGTTCCACGTACTCCAATAATTTAGTGTCGCAGGATTACCGAAAAAATCGGGAGCGACAAACTGAATCAGGTGCTGCCAAGGCAAAAACCATCCGTCATTTTGCCAATTATTCAGTTGATCGACGTCACGGGCACTTAAGTTAATAAACTGCAGAGACGGCAGCCACTGCAAAGCCGTAATAATAATAAAAATGCAACCAAGCAGCAGAAATGGCAGATATTTTTTAAAGTACGATTGTAAAAATAATTTAGCCGGTTGGTTTTTTTGCCATGTTATTTGGAATATACGAGCAAAAAGATATAGATTTGTTATAAGAAATGAGTAAAACCAGATTTGCAGATGTCCCGAAAAAAACTGTGCGCACTGGGCAAAAAGAAGAATTACAAACCACTGAGTAGATAATTTTGCCAATAATTTCTCTTTTGCAAGAAGGATTAGAGGTAACCAGACCGCTGTTTGGACAATTGTCCCCCATTCTATCCATGACACTGAAAATCCGCAGAAGGCATAGACAAAACTTCCTAAGATACAAGCCCATCTGTTAAGTTTAAAATTGACAAGATAGAAATAGAGGAAAATACCTGCAAGAAGCGGCTGCAATAACACTAAAACACTCCAAGCGTAGGAAAATGGGAGTAGGAAAAAGAGTAAATTAAGCGGGTTAAAAGTAGCGGACTGAAAGTTTGCTAAGAGTGGATAACCGCCCATGCTATATGGATTCCATAACGGCAGTTCAAACGTCTTTTCCGCATTAACAACTAACTGCCGCCAAGGTATCTGCTGGCGAACCGGGTCGGTAATTAAGAAATTTTTAAACGGGATTCCGCGCGGATAATTTGCGGCATATTTATCTAAGAACGGATGGTAGAGACCAACTATCGTATCTGCAGGAATCGGCAGTTTGTCCTGAATTAGAAACTGTCCGAAGAAAAAGCCAAAAATAACCATTAAAAAAAAGAGAGTGAGAAAACGGTATTTGCTCATATTAATCTTCGATTAATCTTCCACTAATTTTATAATTGCATCACAAAATTTATTTTTACTGAAGTCTTTTGCCCGTAACCTTGCAGCTTCGGACATCTTCATCCAAAGTCCATTTTCTTTTATCAAAAGGTTTGTTTTTGCTTGCAATTCCTCCAGAGTATTCCAGAAAAAACCGTTTTCGCCATCACTGATAATCTCTTTTTGCCCTCCGTTATTAATAACGACCGGTACAACACCTGCTCCCATTGCTTCGACTGTCGCTATACCGAAATGCTCCGCGTATTCGGGATGGTTTTTCAAATCTTCTCCGAATCCTGACGCGTGCCAATAAATTTTTGCAAGGTTATACATATTCCACAATTCATCATTATTTTTATTAAGCAAAAAATTTATCGGATATCCCTTTGCGGAATTTTGTAAAGCTGAAAATTTTTCTCCGTCTGCTCTTCTGACACTCGCAGCAACAATAAATTGCCAACCCATAAGACCGTGATCAACCATCTTTTTAAAAGCTTCTATCATGACACTTTGCTTTTTATAATCCGAAGTACCGTCTTTATTTATGCGAAATCTACCCACATGAAGAATAATATTTTCCTTTGCTATATCTGTTGCAAAAAGCGAAACCGGAGGGTAAATAACAACATTTTTATTGCCGGGAAATAGTTTTTGGTTATGAAACTTTGTAAATTCTGAGTTATAAAACACTTTGCTAATCCGTGAAAGTTTTAGCTTATATCTCCAAGAATATGCCTGTTTTTCTTTCTTTAATGGCTGTTGAATATGTATAAAAAGCTTTTTAGAAAGAACAAGAGGGATGCTGCCGTCACTGAGAATTATAATTACGTCATATTTCTTCGTTTCCAGTATCCTATCAATAAGATTTACCTGACGGGAAAAAATATTCTTTTTTATTACAACTCCATCCAGATTAATAGAAAATCTTTTCTTAAGTGTTTCCAAATCTTCAATGCTATCCCAAAATAGCGATACTTCGTGCTTCTTCGTAAGACATTCTGCAATAGTCATCATATATTTTTCTCCACCGCCCAAATCATCGAGATAGGGATCGTATATACCAATTTTCATATTCTTATTTTATCAGCTATTGCTAAGCTTTAAAAGTTTTGCTAGTATTACAGGTGTGAATAATAATCTTAACCCTGAAATTATCATAGCAGGCATACTGGCTACTATTTGGGAACTTCTCTGGAAAGGATTGGCACTTTGGCGCTCGGCAAGGCTTGGGCAACGGAATTGGTTTATCGTTTTTATTATTCTTGTACTTATTAACACACTTGGGATTGTTGAAATTATTTATTTATTCCGCTTTGCTAAAAAACGTATGACAGTAAAAGAACTCCGGTTTTGGGAATATATTTCCTTTAAATAAGACTGCACAACGCATTATCTATCAGTTTCGGCTTCTTCCGGCTTTGCCATTTGTAATTCCCATAGTCTCGCGTAAGTAATAAATATACTAAATGTCTGGTAGATACTCTCAATAAGCCCTGCTGTTCCGGCCTTATAGCCTTTTTCCGATACATAATAATGATAAAACGTGGTTATCATGACTCGTGGAAAACGCCACCAGGTCATAGGCGGATGTTTAGCATCAAATCTAAGTTTTGCTTCAACTGCAGACCAGCGAATTGTTTTTTCAACCATCGATGTCAGATCACGGTGCGTATAATGCAGGAGATAGCCCTCAAGCTCTCCGATTTCTCCTTTTACTCTGGGGGATTCATGAAGTTCACCGTACCATTCTTCGAGTGCCTTTTTTTTAAAAAGTCGTTCAAGCTTTTCGCTTGTTGGCCATTTATGGTTGCCAAAGTAAAAATTTTGTCTTTTAATCCAATAAGCGTTATATTTACTTTCCCTTTTCTCCGTTACCTTCCTGATAGAAACTGCTAAATCTCCCGAAACCCGCTCATCCACATCAACATATAAAATCCAATTTCCTTTGGCTTTTCGCAGTCCGTAATTTCTTAGAGCTGAAAAATCGGATGTTGTATAGGTAAAAACCTGTGCTTTCAGAAGTTGTGCAAGCTCCACTGTTCTGTCCGTTGATCCGTTATCGATAATGATTATTTCGTCAACAAATTTCAGCGAATCTATACAATCTACAAGCAGTTTCTCTCCATTTTTAACGATAATTACGGCTGAAATTTTACTCATATGCGATAACTATCCTTTAACGAATTAATTTTCTCGACAATTTATAAAAACTTTTCTTTAAAGGATTTTTAGTTTCCTTTATCTGTGCATTCACAAACCAATACTTGCTCTCTTTGTAACTTTTTTCTACCTCGTGTTTTACATTTATGAAAGTGTTTCGCGAATCGTCTTCACTAAACTTCTCTTTCTCCCAAATATAACAAAAAATAACAAAGTGGTAGAAAGCCATCAGAAGCGACAGAATAAGTCCATGCATGCCGTCTTTATAACCTTCCCGGGCAAAAAACCGGGATAGAAATTCCTGTTTTGGAAATCTAATCGCATCCATCATACTGAAAACATAATCTTTTTTTATTTTTTCTTCGGCTTCGTTCGGAGCATACCTCATCATTTTTTGCAAGAATTGCGAAACTGTTTCATAATTATGATGCAGGATATGTTCCCGCAGATATCCTTTTTCTCCTGAAATTTGCAATATTTCATGTACATGTTCCGATGCGAATCTTCCCTTACCTTTTTGAAACAAACGTAATTGATAATCCGGATACCAGCCGGTATGTTTTATCCATTTTGCAAAAATAATGTTCTTTCTGGGAATATAATAGGCTGCAAATTTTGGCGAATTCAATGTATTTTTTATTTCTTCTGCTAACTCCGGCGTAACTTCCTCGTCCGCATCTAGACTAAGAATCCACTCATTTTTTGCGTTTTCAAAGCCTATATTTTTTTGCAGATCAATTTTTGTGGGGTCATTTTTTTGCGTAATGATATTTCTAGTATACTTTCCTGCAATTGTTGATGTATTATCGGTTGAAGAATTATTAACAAATACTATCTCATCCGCCAGATCTTTGACCGATTCCAGACAGTCTTTAATTTTTTCTTCTTCATTGAAGGCGCTAATAACGACTGATAATTTCATGTTTATCCATTTCTCTGCAAGATTGCAGCCACATCCGTATGCAGTTGCTTCCTAGCTATAGCATACAATATACCCAGATACAAGACGATGCCCAAAATAATAATATATACAATATCCATGAGGCTATGAATAAATACTCTGCCTGAAAACAAAAAGAATATACTGATAATTACAGTCCCTATCGTTGGTTTTAAGATACTTTTTATAAAGTTGAACTTTACCACTTTTCGAACCAGATAAATAGTAATTAAAATAGTCAAAGTAATAGTGAAAGAGGCAATCGCAACACCATTGTAGCCGTAAAAATAAATAAGAACCGGTGTTAAAATCCAGGTCATTACAGTCCAAAGAAGCATCAGTTGCAAGGTAGTCCGTACCTGACCATTTGCATCAAGAACGTTAATTAAAATGCTTGAGAGAGAAGATATTAATGCGTTTAGCGAGAAAAATACAATACTGATATAAGAAAGATCCCATTTATCATGCCAAAAATAATGAATCAGACTCGGGGAGAGAATAATGAGTGTCATCATCGTCGGGAACATAATAAAACTGGTAAAAAAAAGTGATTTTTCAATTGCCACTGCGAGAACCCGTTTATCCTCCTGCATCCTGGCGTAAGCAGCAAACATGACTTTTGTCACGCTATCCACTACGTAACGGTAAGGAATAAATGCCAATCTCTGTCCAAATCCTAAGTAACCGATTTGTTGCATCGGCAGAAAACGCGGGAGAACCACTTGTACCAAGTTATCTTTTAATGCAGCGAGAATATTTTTTGCCTGGAATTGACTGCCAAATTTTAAATGATACAGCGCAGATTTATCTATCTTCATACGTATTTTCCAGGGTGAAACAAGATAATACACAGGAATTCCAATCAGGCTTGACAGGAGAAAACCCCAGGTATAACTGACAATGCCATAATTATTAAGAACCAGAATAATTAAAACGAGGTTAAAGGTAAATGTTTCGGCTATATGAGGAATCACTAATTTTTGAAATTGTATACTCCGCTCAAGAAGAATTGAGGGAATTAATTTAAACGAGGAGAGAAAAATCGATAAAATCAAAACGAGGAATAGATATGCACCTGCCGAGTTAAGTCTAAAAAGCTGCGCAAGCTGCGAGAGAAAAACAAAAGCGAGAATAAAAATGACCAGCGTTATTATAAATTGCAGAGTGAAAACTGTCGTGATATCTTTTTCTTCAAGACTGTCTTTTTTTTGAATTAATGCAGCCCCAAGTCCAAAATCAGTAAAAAAGCTGATGAGATTCTGGGCATTAATAGCGACCGTATAGATTCCCAAATCAGTAGCCGTTAATTTTTTGGATATGATAATAAATGCTGCAATTGAAATAAAATTCAGCAGGAAATTTCGCGAGATTAATGCCAATACTCCACCGACAATCCGTTTCGTAATAGCGTCCAAATCAAGTTCGTCCATAATGTAAATCAAACCATAACTGTAAGCTTTCCAAAACTGCCCGGACAATAACGGGGAAATTCGCTCCGCTTTGGGATCCATACTCTCTGGGGTAATGATTTACCCCAACTTCTTTTATCCTCAGTTTTTTCTTTTTGGCTTTCGCGAGAATTTCAGTCGAGATCATTGCTCCTTCAGAACGCAGGGGCATAATTTTATCAACTGCTTCCTTTCTGAACATCTTAAATGCACAGTCAATATCTTGAAAATAAAAATGAAACAAAATAAAATCTCCCAGTTTCAGTAAATACATCAGAAGTAATCTTTTGAATAAATTATGATCCTGTCTCCTTTTTCTGAAGCCGATTACTAAATCCGCACTATCAATTTTTTCAATAAATTTCGTTATCTCTGAAAAATCGAATTGTCCATCCCCATCAGTAAATACAATATATTTATACTTAGCGTTGGTAAATCCTTCTTTTAATGCAGCTCCATATCCGCGATTCGGTTTATGAGAAATTATCCGAAGATGGGGGTGTTTTTTTACCAGGGTCTCCGCTCTCTTCAGTGTATTATCCGAAGAACCGTCGTCGATTATGATAATTTCCCATTTTTGCGAAACATTTGCGGCAATGGGAATTGCTTTCTCGATTACCGAATCGATATTTTTTTCTTCATTCCAAAAAGGAAAAAAGATTGATAATTCAGGAAGTTTTTCCATACGTGTTTCTCTTTTTCCGTTCTATTATTATACCAGTTAGAATCCCGACTATACCAGTAATGCTAAGTAAATTCCCCATTTTTTCAACCGGAGTCTGTATAAATTCGGCTTCAATCGTATGGATTCCTCGCGGTAGTGAAACATCATATCCAAAATTAGTTTCATCCGGAACTATTTTTTGCCGGTCAAGAAAAAACTGCCAGCTCGGATAGACAGCCAGATTAAAATGGACTACTACTTCGTTTTTATCTTCAGTTTGAACTGATATTCTCTGGGTTTTTTCTGAAATAGATAGAATTTTACCATTCTTCATAACTACTCTTTGCACCGGGATATCGTGAATAGTCTTTGGTTTTGTAAAACCAATTGGCAAGTACTCGTCGGTAAGCCGGGACGCATCCCAGCGGACTGCCTGAAGTGACGTATAGTCATTTACCGATTTAAGAAGTATTTTTTGCGGAACGAAGAGCTTTGCTTGCATATAGATCACTCCAAAGATAAGAACAACAGCTACTGCCAAAGATGTAGATCGGAATTGTTTAAATATAAATCCCATAAACCAGGTGGTAAAACCGGTAAGAAATGAGGAAGCAAAAGAGATAAGTATAAGAAACCGCCAGGGATATTGCAGAAAGGCCATCGGCTTTACCAGCTCCCAAAAAGATCTTGAGACATCAAGTGTTAAGAAAATTGAGACAATTAATAAAATAATTGCGAAAAGACTGACTGAAAATTTTACCTTGTCTTTTTGAAAAATAAACGGGATAAAAAACAGTGACAAAACAGAAAGAAGGATTGCCAATTTCCCGATTCTAAAAGATAACCCGTCTATACAACCCGGGCCGGAGCCTCCATATCCCCACGGACTATTCCAAAGCTGTGTTAAGCATACAAAATGTTCATGAAAATCCGCGCTTCCCCCGATTTGCGAAAGGACGTTTGTATACTTAATCTCAGAAAGTGCCGGAAGAAAGTAAAATCCGGAGAGAAGAACTCCCAATAATAAAGTAGCTCCTAATAAATAGAGTATTTTTTTCTGATTTGCTTTACATGCTTTAAAGCAAAGAACAAGTAATGCGAGAAACAGGAAGGGCGTAACCATCATTCCGGTCAGATTATGTGACAAAATAATGCCCGAAAACCCAATTGAACCGATAATGACATACCGCCATTTTGGATTTTGATAAACTTTCCAGATTCCATAAAACGCCAGCGGAATAAAACTGTAGGCGAAAAACTCAGCCACATCTCCCCGAACGTAAATATCAACTGCATGATACGGGGCATACAAATAAAATAATCCCGCAACAACACCGCCTGTTTTTCCCCAAAATTCCCGGGCCAAAAGATACATTGTAATACCTGAGAAAATAATGCCGAACCCGAACATCAGTTTTGTAGCCGTTAATGCATCAAAACCGGTTAACTGAAATATTCCGCCAATATAATATGCCATAGGCCCGTAAAAATTAAAAATAGGATATCCATATCCATATCCTAAGTCCGCTACCCAGCGGACCGGGAACATTCCGTCCCCTATTGCTTTGCTCATTTCAAATACCCTGGCAACTTGTGTATTATCATGCATCGGGAAAAAACCCGCCATAAAAAGCGGCTTGACCGCCCAGTATGACAGACAAAGTAAAATTAATATTGGTATAATTTCCCTAAATTTATACATAAGTTAAGATGAAAAAGTTAAAACTCAAACTTTTGTCTTGGCAACAGACTTAAAAAAATAAGTACGACCAAACCGACTAATGAGATCATATCGCTTACAAGTCTCATTGGAGTTTCTGAAAATTTACCTATAACAGTGTGCTGCCCCTGTGGAACTGCTATTTCCATTACTCCTAAATCATTAGTATATGTAATTTTGCTGTTTTTATCATCCACACTAATATTCCAGCCTGGATAATAAATTGTATTAATTCGTATGAGACTAGCTGACTTAAGATCGAGATTAAAACTTATAAAGTGTGAATTAGAGGAAATATTCTGAATTTTTCCCTTTCCATTTATAAGTTCTACTTTTTTATCAGGCCTTTGAGACGGTTCTGTTCTCACCCATAACGGCATTAACTCCTGAGATGAAGTAGTTGTGGCATCGTTTGTTAAATAATATTGATCTCCTTTGTCAATATAATTAGACGGCTTTGCGTGAGGAAAAATAAGAACCACTGCCAATGCGCAAAGACAAACAAGGGTGTATTTCATTATCTTATTTTGGATCCACAGGAAACCGGAAAGTAAACTTATCAGAAATCCGATAGGGCTAAGCAGAGTCCAGGGATAATTAATTTCTTTTAACAAAGGTGTTATCTGCCAAATGACTCCGGTAAAAGAAAACATAAGCAGAATGAAAAGAACTGTTGCTGCTGCTAAAATAGCTGTAAGTTTAAAATAAAACGTTTTTATTATTTCTCTCTTAATCAACCACAAGTAAAGTAAAAAGCCAATAATTAAGAACAATACAACAATTTGCGCTAAGCCGATTTGATATGAAAAACCGTCAGGCTGATTGGGAAGACCATATCCCCATTTGGGAATAATGATCTGGTAAAGATGAACAAAATAGATATTCCTGTCCGCGATAGGAATCTTGGAAAGAAGTATATTGTGTTTTTCAAGAAGTGCAGGTAACCAGAAAAACGCTGACAGTGCGTAGCTTAATATGATAAACAGTAGGGACTTTACGAAGCCTTTTCCTTTTGCCAGATATAATTTGAATCCGATAAAAAGAAGAAGAAGCGGCGTAAAAAGCAGTGCCATAATATTATGCGACATAACAAGGAGTGCATAACTTATCGGTCCCAAAATGATATAACGGTTAGATTGTTTTTCATCTAATATTTTTGCTGCACAGAAAAGAATAAGCGGGAAAAGAGCAAACGATAATGACTCTCCCACAGATCCCCTGGCGTAGAGATCGACGATGCGATACGGAAGATATATATACAGAATTGCACTGATAACTCCCGAAAACTTATTCTTCCAGACTTCATTTGAAAGCAGATACATGCCGACTCCCGAAATGACAACACTTAGTGCAAATAAAAGCTTTAAACTATTGACAAACCCGAGTTTAAAAAAATGGAAAAGCGTGCCAATATAATACGGTGCCGGGTAGGTAAAATTAAACAGAGGGTAACCATAACCAAAATTAAGATTTCCGCTGTAGCGTACCGGAAATTGATGATCCCTGAGACTTCGAAACATATCCCCGAGCCTTACAACAGCCCACTCACCATCGTGCGTCGGAAAGTATCCCGCGTGAAAATAAGGCAGAATAACTGGTACTCCGATAATGATTAAAAAAATAATAATGAAAAATGGACTGACAAACCGTTTTATCATAATGCGACAATTTTATATGCAACTCTCCCGTCGGGAAAGCGAATTTCTTCTTTCATTTGTCCAATACCTGCCGGAATTTCAAGCGGCGTACCAATGAGCAGCGTCTTTTTCATGGTTAATTGTTTTGCTGTAATATTTGCAAATTCATACTTGCCAATTTTGCGGTAAAATCTGGCAACTATTCCATCTCCGCTATAATTCCAATTCTTCTGATACCACGTCGGATCAATTTTAGCGTAAAACAAATAATAAATATATGGCTGATCATACGCATAAGTCATAATGATATGCGTATACTCGCTCTCGTGCTGTTTTGCATACATTACCGCCTGCTTATTACCATATTGCCAAAAATAGCCATATTTAATCGGCGTCTCTACATAGTAACTATATAAATAGTATATTATGTTTAAACAAAACAAGAGGATAATGCCAACAGTTAATACTCTGCCTGCCAGTTTCTTTTTCTTAAGATATAGCAAACAGCAAATAAAACCGGCTGAAGTAAAAATTTGAAATGCGGGGATCATCGCAATTGCCCTAACAGGCTGCGGCGTACCGGTTGTGATCGCTGCCGGAAGAGGGGCTAAAAGAAAGAGCAGAAACAAGAGAACAATTCGTCTATTCCTTTTTTTATATAAAAAAATAATACCCAAAATAATAAAGGGGAAATCCCAAAGATACAGCATTCCCATGTTATATGCATGATGCTGGACACCACCGTCTCCACGGAGAAAAAGGAAATTAAAATTAAAATGATCAAAGTATCCATTTATAACTTCGGGAATAAAAATAACCCGTCTGTTATATAAAATTTCCTTGATGACGTCGTGACTTTTTTTCGCTACCAATTCCTGTTGGGCCGAGAGCTGCTGAAGAGCGGGATCTGAAAAGACTGTCACCATAGAAAGCCTTGCTCCGGTTCCTTGCGACTGACTAAAGCTGGTGTAAACAGGTAAACAAGCCAAAATAATAAGCAGTAAAGATACGCTTACAACGAGTTTTTGTTTTAATAAATCTTTATAGAAAAAGAGGCAGAGAATGACAAGAAGAATTGGATTAATAAGCCGGAAACTATGGTATGAGTAAAGACTTAGAATAAAAAAAACCGCAAAGAGAAGATAATACCGGCTTTTTTTTATTCCTTTGAAAAAGAAAAGGAGTGCCAAGATAAGAAAACACATACCGATATTACCTTCAAAGGCTGCACGGGAAAATTGCAAATGCCATGGCGAAACCGCGAGAAAAAAAGACGTCCCGAGTGCGATCCATTGTCTTTTCTGCTTATCCCAGTTCTCCAAAATCTCAAGAACAAAAAAATAGACTGCTATAACGGCAAGAACACCGATAATAGCTGCCGGAAAGCGGACGACAAATTCTGTGAGACCGAATAGGGCAATTGCCGGAACTGTTAAATAAATATAAACCGGTGGTTTATAGTCATCAAATGAGCGAAAACTCAAAGGAAATTTGTTGCCGTACTCGTCAGCACCGGTTTTAAGTATCGAATATGCATTATATCCAATACTTGCCTCGTCCCAATCAAGACTGGGAGGATTCAGACCAAGCTCATAAAATCGAAGCACGATTGCAAGTACCGTTATGCTTATGAAAAGTAGTAAGATGTAGTACTTGTGTAGTATATTCATTGTCGTTCGATCAAAATATATGCTGGTTCATTATAGGGATAAGTGATAATATTTTGGCCGTCGAGTGAAACAACATTCCTCATCGGATAATAAAATGTTTTAATTATTCCGGCATCCAGCGGTAGTTGTTTTCTGTTTGTAATATATAAAGTATTTTTCTCTAAATTAGTAGTCTCATCAATTGTTTGATACTCAAATTTCCCTGCTTTTGCAAGCGTTACTAACGCGCCGTCTTTTCGATATATTGCTTGTTTTTGATAAGTAGCCGGATCATAACCGCTATAGAAAAGAAGCGAGGTATAAGAGAAGTCTGTTGATGTGTCAAAAATAATTTTGTTGTATGTTTTTTGATGCTGCATTATATATGTAACAACCTCCGGGTCGGGAGATCGCCAAGATTGGGCACCAGTTATAGGAAATTGATAGAGGTAAGAAGCGAGAAAATATATGACAGCGTAAAAAACGATAAGGCAGCTTATTATAGTAGTGATATTTTTTATAAAAGTCATTTTTATTGTACGAATTTTCAGCCAAAGATGTACAATACCGACTGCAGAAAAAATTGTAAACGGCAAAAGAACAAGGTAGTTTCTCGTCGGTTGCGGTACATCAATGATAAGACAACCAACAATAAGTACCACTGCAAACCATATATATATTGGCTGCCAATATTTTTCTTTTGATTTCAGCATGATAAAAAAACCGTATGGTATTGTTATCGCCTCAAAGATGTAAAACATTCCCACATTTCCTATTCCATCAATTAGGTTATCTGCACCATGAACAAAGAAAAAATCAACAGAAAAGAATCTGACATAATTGGTAAAATATTGCCAAATAATAAGCGTCCAATTATTAAAAAACAATTTTATGATAGGCAGCGGAAGCGGAGACAGATTGCTGCGAAAATTAAGGTTTGTCACACGAAAAACATGGCCGATGAGAAGCAGGTCCTGCTGATTATTTATTCCGGACTGAGAAAATAGAGTCAGTATGAGGGGAAGTATAGTAACAATTGCAAAAGACAGTGCAGCGACCAGCGCCTTTTTATTAAACCGCATGATGTCCTTCCGGTAAAATAACAATAGCAGGACAAAGAGTAACGGCGAGGTAACCCGTGTAACATTATAGGTGTACATCGCAATACCAAACGTGATTATAGACAAAAAAAGGTAGATAATTTTTTGGGACTGCATACTTTTTATCAACATCCAGACGCCAAGCAATGTAAACATAAACGCCACATTTACTTCAAATGCAGCTCGCGAAAAAAAGATATGCCATGGGTTAATTGCCAGTAGCGCAGAAGCAGTTATCGCTATCGCAGTTCGTTTGCTAAGATCTTTGAGGAAAAAATACAAAAAGAGTACAGTAAAAAATCCGGAAATTGCAGAAAAGAAACGAATGGCAAACGGAGTCATTCCAAACAGTTTTATCGATGCCACAGTCGTATAAATATAAACCGGCAATTTATAGTCATTGAACGACTTAAAATACAAAGGCATTTTCACTCCGTATTCATCCCGCCCGGTTTTAAGAATTGAGTATGCGTTGTACCCTATTGCAGTCTCGTCTTTATTTAATCCGTTTGGTATTTGGTCAAGATGGTAAAAGCGGAGAAAAAACGCGGAAAAAAATATCAGCAGTAACAACAAGGTGGAATAGCTAATGCGAATGCGGTTATTCATGTAATTTATAGACAGTCAAATAGTTATTTGTGCCTCTTTGGATTTGCAGTACCGGAGTAAGCGGCCAACTAAGAGGTGCTATACCCGCAACAGGACACATAGGACACGGCTGATAAAATACGACGTAGACACTCTCCTGACGACCGGCAGCAATTAGATTTTTTAGTGCAAGGTCATTAACCGGCCAAAAGCCTTTAATTGTTATGTTGGGATTTTTAATCAGATAAAGCTCGTAGGATGCCGGCATCAAGCCAAATGTTCCCTCGGTAGTGATATAAATCTTTTCTTTTTGTGCTTGCGCAGTGAAAAATGCAATTGATTCTTTTATTCCACCACCCGAGGGCCAATCAGTACTGTATTGGGTTATATCTGAGTTTGGAATCGGTGAGGAGGAAAAATTAGTCAGTATTAAAACGTCAGTAGCTATTGTATAGAAAAAAAGGGCGATGAGAAGCGCAACTTGTAAAATTTTAGAGCGAAAGTAAGATAAGTAATTTGTGTAGATACGAGCCAGGCTATAAGCAATAAGCGGCAGAAGAGACAGTGTCATGAAGAGAATAAAACGGGGATAGATAACTTTTCCAAATAATGCCAGTCCAATAAACGGAATAATAAACCATAAAAAAAGCAGTACCTTTTCTCTTAAAAATTTCCAGTCAATCAGAAATGCTCCTACTGCAAGAAGTATATAAACGATCCCCATATAAGTAACAAACCAGCTTACCTGTCCGGTTAGGTTACCAAAGAAAAAAGTAAGTGGATGCCTCAGCCAATCCGATAAGGGATAAACAAATGTCGCATTCTTCTGCGCAATTATATGAAAAAACGGCGAGAGTCGAAGTACGTTGTAAAATGCATATGTCAATATAGTCGTAATGATTGCCAGTCCTGTCCATTTGAGAAACCTGGTAAACTTTTCTTTCTTTTTGAGATCAAAGAGTATGAGGGAAAAAGGCAGAAGATAAATGTTAAAAAAGCCATTCGATTTATTGAGAACACTGGCACCGGTTATAAAAGATAAAATAAGTGCCAGATCAAGCCGTATATAGCGGATTAATAGAATCTCCAGGTATAGTCCCCATACGGTAAATGTACCAATTAAATCATCATAGAGTGCCATCCTGTCATAAACCAAACCGAATGGATAGATAACATAGAGAAATGCGGCAATGATGCCTACCCACTTGTTTTTAAATGTCTCGCGACCCAAGAAGAACAGTCCGAGTGCGGTAAAAAATCCTGCCACTGTGGAAACAAATCTTCCGGCAAAAAGCGGATCATGAAATATTATCAGGAAAGAGCTTACTAACCAGATAAAAAGCGGTTGTTTTCCGTCGGTCAGTGAAATAAAACGCCAATTAGGATCTTGCCGGGCAATTTGCGCCCAGCGTAGGTAAATTGCTTCATCGGTAAAAATCGGAAGATTCGTGAGGTGAAAAAGCCGCGTAGCAAAATAGACAAGTACGAGAATTGCACCAATCAGAAGTTCCAGTTTATACCTTCGGAAAAAGGCCATAATCATATCTTTAAATTATACATAAAAGCAGAGACGAGGAGCAAATGTAAGGTTCTCTCTCACGCAGTTGCCTGTCTTCTTTTTACTACTTTCATGACTCCTACAACAAGTGCGGACACGACGATTCCTGTGAGTTCAATATCTATGAGAATTTGAGGAACCGGATTGTTCCAGTTACCCAAAAACAAAAAGGGTACATAGATTAAAAGTGCAAAGAAAGGTAAGATAATGCCGGGTATAAGAACATATTGTTTTTTACTGATCAATGCAGCAAAAGGTAGCACGTAAAGCAAATACCAGGGCTGAAAATTAGTTCGGACACTAGCTATAATCGTAGCTAAAGTCATAAAAAGAACTATCACTAAAAATAATTTATCCCAGGAAAGCTGTTTATTCTGTTTTTCCGAGTAGTGAATATATAAGAAAACCGGCAAAAGCAGACCGGTTGCGAACTTTATGGCAAAGGAGACCAGAAGCAGTAACCAGAAAGTAATATATTTTTTTGTAAGCAGCAAATACACAGCAAAAACGGCAAAAAACAGCATGACGATATCATTATGCGCCGATACCAAACTTTCGATAAGAACTAAGGGGTTTAATGCAAAGAAAACGAGGCTAAAAAGTTCTTGATTTGCTGCAAGTTTTTTCTGTATTTTTCCGATGAAATAAACCGTTCCCAGAAAA
This sequence comes from Candidatus Levyibacteriota bacterium, assembly GCA_963790825.1. Classification (GTDB taxonomy): domain Bacteria; phylum Patescibacteriota; class Microgenomatia; order Levybacterales; family UBA12049; genus CAWBPM01. Next base: position 87,457 of record CAWBPM010000003.1, read on the forward strand.
CTCCCAGCCATAAGAAGTTTAAAAAGAAAAAAAGTCAATAAAAAAATATGGAAGCCTAAAAAAGACAATGGTACAGTAAGCACAAGCCACATAGGGCCATAAGGATAGGTTCTCTGTGTCCAGTGCATAAACCCAAGCATGGGATCCGACGTATAATCAAGAGCCTTATGCTGATATGGATTTTGCTGATAGAAAGTTACAATTTTGGCATCAAAAATATAGTTGAATAAGTCGTAAGAAAAAGCGTTATAGGAAAAAGCTAGAATAACAGTCGTAATAATAACTGTCAGCCAGATAAGCTTTCGGCTCAGCAGTCTTTTATAAGCAAGAATCAGAAACAAACCGTAAAAAATAAAAAGCAGGAGGATGATGCCGATATACAAAGCGGTTGATAACGGCCTCTCAAAGTAGCCGACATATTGAAATGCATTCTCAATTGCGTGTAACGATTTAATTTTAATAATTGTCAGTCCCAGGTCGGTTTGCGTAAATGAGTATAAAAATAATGCCAGAATTAGGAAAAGATAAGAAAAAACGAGCAGCAGTACCTTATTTTTAAACATGTAGTTATAAATTTTTATATTTTCCGCTAATGACGTTCTTTTTAATTTTGAGAAGGTCGAGTATGCCAAAAATCGAATCCTGAATCGGATTTACCCGTCTGCTTTCGACATATAGCCACGTTACAGGTACTTCTTTAATTTTATATCCCATAATTTCTGCGAGATATAAAAGCTCTACATCAAATCCGGATGAAACGCTCGATCCGGAAATTTGCGAAAAACCATGATGAATCTTACTAACTCTTTCAAATAATTTTTTTGCGGTAACATTACGAAACATTTTAAATCCACACTGGGTATCCGATATGTCGGTAAGTCCGACGATAAGTTTTCTCAGAACAATACTGGAAAGAGAAATAAATTTTCGAGTCACCGGAGCACCTTTACGCTGTCCTTTTCGTGAGCCGATAACGATTTCGTAGTCTTGGTCAAAGAACGGAAGAAGTTTATTAACCTCCTCGATCGGTGTCGCCTGGTCCATGTCGGTAAAAAGGATAAGACTTCCCTTTGCCGCCAATACTCCGGTTGTTACTGCGCCTGCTTTTCCCGAATGTTTATTTTCTATGAGTTGAAAGGCAGGATTCTCATGCGTAAATTGCCTGATGAATTCAGTACTTCCATCTCTTGATCCATCGTCGACAATAATTACTTCGTATGCAAAGTTATCGTTGTCAAGAAATCTTTTGACTTTATCTAAGACGCCTTTTTGCAAATTTGCCATCTCATCAAAACAAGGGATGACAACGGAAAGATATATTGAACTCACAGATGAATTATACTAGAAAATTGCTTCGGAACAAATAAGCATTTGCTCCGTTTAAAATTTGTTGTTAATTAAGTAAGATCGTTGTACGGTCTAACCAATACCGCCCTTTAAGCAAAGCAGCATCTGCGCCGTTATAATCAAAAAAGCCATTACCTGTCACTTCTATTAAATCTGAGGAGGGAAGAAGAAAGATAAGATTTACAGTCTTTGGATCGATTTGATAGAGCAGGAAATTTTTTCCCTGAAGAATGGCTTTATCTGTCGGGACGCTACTTATGTTCAATATACTTTTTAATGACGGTTGAGACACAAGACTGTCGCTGCTCGTTAAATGGGATGATGAAAATTTAGAGAAGGTTAAGCCCTTATAACCCGCTTTGGTACTTCCAAAACTACTTCGTTCTAAAACAAATGAACCGGGACCGTAAAAATCTCGAAATTGCCAGAACACTTTAGGATCAATCTCACCTTTTCCGCGAACATCCTGCACAAATTGTAAATATCTCGCTTGCCTTACGCTTGGGAATAAACCAGAAGAAATTTTTGGCTGCAGTAAAAGTAATAAGACAATAATAAGAACGCCGCCGAGGATATAGTAGCCATAGATCAGTTTCATGTATAATCGTATTATATACGAAATGATAAGGGTAAATAAAATTGATCTGCTAAACGGGATTATTGTTGCTACTTTGGCAGTTTTTCTCGTATTGGATTTATTTATACATGCAGGAGAACCTACTACGTTTGACGGCAGAATTCACATTACGAATATTGCGCAGTATACGCAGGCCGTAAGAGACGGAGAATTTCCTGTTCGCTGGGCAGACGGATTAGCGAATTACGGCATGCCAATGCCTATTCTTGCACAACAAACAACCAATTATCTTGGGGTACTTCTGATGTTTCTTATACATAACGCGCTACTTACAGATAAATTGCTTTTTCTTGTTGGTTCAATCCTTGCCAGCATTTTTCTCTACTGGTTTCTCCGCCTCCATTTTCAATTACTTCCTGCTTTTTTAGGCACGTTTTTGTTTACATTCGCACCTTACCGTATTTTTGATATCTATGTGCGCGGAGACTTGCCGGAATTTTTTGCCAGTGTTTTTATCATCCTTGTTCTTATTGGCTTGTATTACACGGTTAAAACACAAAAGATTACTGCCTGGTTATTGTTAACTATTGCCGTGGCGCTGCTTTCGTACACGCACCCACCTTCACTTCTTATTAGTATGTTCATTATTATTCCGTATGCCACTTTGCTTCTTTTGACTAGTAAGCAAAAACGGATGCATCTTTTACAAATCGTGTCGGCATTTTTCTTGGGAGTCGGACTTTCTGCATTGTATGTAGTACCTTTGCTCTCCGAGATGAAGTATTTTTATTACGGACTTACCCCAAACCATTTAGTACCCAATCAATTCTTAGGACTTACCAATTTCCTGGGTCCCGGTTGGTATTATTTCTATAAAGATAGTCCGTTTTTACGGGGGAATTTTATTTCCGCAGGACTTCTGGAAACAATAATTATTCTCGTTGGTCTTTGTTTTTCAATTATTCTTTATGAAACAAAGCACCGGGTTGATAAACTCCTGGCATTTTCTCTTTGCAGCTCAGTGCTGGTAATTTTTATGCTGACGGCAATGTCAAGCATATTGTATGAAAAAGTTAATCTTTTAAATTCTCTTCAGTTTCCCTGGAGAATGCTTATTGATCTTAATATCTTTGTTCCGATTGTTTTCGCCGTTGTTTTGAGTTATGTCAAAAAGTATCAGTATATATTGTGCCTTCTTCTCATCGTACTGATTGCCTACTCACGTTTTCCTCAAATCTACGGCAAGAACTATGTTGAGCATTCGGAGCAGTACTACACCTTTACTAAGGAAAATCTTTATGCAGTTATTTTTAATACTATCTGGAGCGGAAAATCCACTGATTATGCAGTGGAAAAGAATAAACCGGCTGTTATCGAGGGGAAAGGGTTAATCAGCGAAGAACATGTACTGAATGCATCTCGTCTTTACACTGTTAACGCACAAACGCCACTTCGGATGGTTGATTATACTTTTTATTTTCCGGGCTGGCGGGTTTTTATTGATGGTAATTCTGTTCCCATTCAGTTTCAAGATCCCCGGTATCGCGGCGTAATTACTTATAATGTGCCTTCCGGCTTGCACCATATCTTTATCCAATTTGGCGATACGAAAGACAGATTGGTCGGAATATTTATTTCAGCCGGATCTTTGCTTGCTATAATAGGACTATTCCTGGTTTTCTTTATTATAAAGAAAAAGAAAAGTATAACTAATAACTAAATTGATTGTCTCAACGCTTCCTTTCAGCTATAATACTGAAGCTACATAGATAGTAAGTTATTGATATTTATTACAATCTAGTAGCGAAAAGCCGGCCCCATCGTCTAGTGGTCTAGGACAGTGGATTCTCATTCCACTAACCAGGATTCGAATTCCTGTGGGGTCACACTAACATCAAGCGTAACAAGTCGGGTTCCTTGTTCTTCCGAAGTCCCGCTTAGCGGGACGAAGGAGAATCATTCTGAAAATCGAGGGTCCAAATCCCTCTGGGGTCACATCAGTTGCTAACGATATGTAACCGGACTTGTACAGTCTCAAATTTTATATTTTTTCTCTCTTGACACTGATTGTTTTTTAGTATATTCTCGTTTCTAGAAGTGCTGCTAATATAGCGGCATTTTTTGTAAAAATAATGGTAGAAAGAAATTTTTCCGCTCTTCTAGCAGCTCAAAATGATAAAGGAAATCATGTTTGTGTCGGGCTGGACTCTGATTTTTTTGAAATACAGAAGCGCATTAAAAATGGTAGCTTAAAACTTCAAATGCAGGCTTATCCAAGTAAAGCAGAGACGGTACTTGCGTTTAATCGAGCAGTCATTGATGCTACTTCGGATATTGTAGCAGCATATAAACCCAACGCAGCGTTTTACCGAAGTCTCGGATATAACGGATCGGGTGCGTTAAAAAATACTGTTTTGTACGCCCAACAGAAAGCACCTGAGGCAGTTGATATTGAAGACGCTAAACTCGCCGATATCGGCAATACAAATGAGCAATATGCAAGAGAAGTATTTGATTATCATAATGCCGATGGATTAACCGTTCATCCGTATTTAGGCGGTGAAGCAATTGAACCATTCTTGAAAAGAACAAGTAAAGGAATTCTCGTTCTTGCCAGGACATCAAATCCGGGCGGCGGAGAATTCCAAGATCGAGTCGTATTAGGTCCTGAAATAGAAAAGCTTTTCTTAGATAAAAAGGCTATCTCAGACATTGAGGAAATTATTATTAATCTAGGAGAGTTAAGAAGTAATTCGGGGGAATTATATAGAAAAGTGGCTGAAGATGCCGTGGAATGGAACAAGAAGTATAAAAATGTGGGACTTGTAGCCGGTGCGACATATCCAGGGGAAGCCGGGATAATTCGACGGATTGTAGGACCAGACATGCCGCTTCTCATCCCGGGAGTCGGAGCACAAGGACAAACTGCTGCGGAAATTGTTCCGCAAGCCTTACGACGAGGCGAACGGGGAGTAATTAATTCTTCACGTGGTATTATTTTTCCTAAGATTCCGGAAGGACAACGATATTTTGACGTAGTAAGAGCAGAAACAGTGAAACTTCACCAACAAATTCAACTAGCACAAAGGGTAGCATAATTATGGCAAGAGAAATATATAGAGGACCTGAGAGACTAACAAGACAGCAAGAAAGATTAGCTGAGTTATTGTTTGATACGAAAACAGAAGCTCCGGTTACGAGAAGGAGAGATCTCCCCGGAGGAGAAGAAGTTGAATTTTATAAGATTACACGCCCGCTTAGTCCGATCGCTTTCGCACAAGAAGGTGAATTTGTTCTAAAGTCTCATGAAAAAAATCGAAGAGCCCCTCTTTCCCCTATTTATTTTAGCCTTCGCAATTTAGATGAGGAGCTTGTCGATCAAATTGGTATTGTTCTGGCAGAAATTCCAAGTCGAACTAAGCCGGATGTTTGTGCAGGAATTCCTGCTGCCGGCATACCTCTTGCCGAAGCATATGCAAGACATGCACATATTCCTGTCATTGATATTTTCAGCAAAGAACAAACAGAGGCAGGACGACGGATTATCCCGGGCAAATTAAATGAATTTTATGGTCGGAGATTGAGAATTGTAGATGATCTCGTAACAAAAGGCGATACGAAATTTGAAGCTTTACATGCAGCTGAAGGACTTGGTTATGAGGTGTTTGATTTGATGGTTGTCGTTGACAGACAACAAGGTGCAACTAAACAATTGAAACAAGCTGGATATAGGCTGCGAGCTGCATTTACTATGGATCAGGTTCTCCGCTTTGGCGTCCGAACTGATAGGGTTACCCCTGAGCAATACCAACAAGTCGCAAATTATCTTCGGCCACAAAAATAAAACTGCTTTTTATTATGCCGGAAATTTATAAAGGAATCGTAAGACCTATTCTTGATAGAATTCACCATTCAGAAGAAATGCATGCTGCAGCTCGTTATGGACTTCATCTTGCTGAACGGATCCCCGGCGGATTAAAACTGGTTGAACAATTTGCCTACGAACGAAAACAATTTACCGATCCAAGACTATATACTCGGGTAGGCTCAGTTTATTTGGACAACCCAACAATGGTAGGCGCCGGATGGGATAAAAAGGGCATAGCAGTAGAAGCATTATACCGACTAGGAGCTTCTGCTGTCGAAGTTGGCGCAGTTCTTCCCTACAAACAGTACGGTAATAAAAAGCCACGACAATTTATGCTGGCTTCGGGAGTGGCAGTCAATTGGTTAGGTTTTAATGCTCCGGGAATGTTCGATGTGGAGAAAAACTTAGCCCGATATCAAGACAAAGGAATTCCAATTGGTATTAACGTAGGAATTAATAAAGAGATTGATAAAGATGCGCCGAGGATGTATGGTCTTGTCATAGAAACTTTATATGATAAGGCGCAGTTTTTCGTGTTAAATGTTTCTTCTCCGAATACACCTGGACTGAGGGAGAGACAACAAAAAGAAGAGCTAAACGAAATAGTACAAGCATCCAAAGAAGCAATGAGAAGAAAAGGAGAAGAAAAAGATTTGTATGTAAAAGTATCTCCTGATGCAAATAATAATATTATTGATGGAGTTATCCAGGTGGTATTAGATAATAAATTGACAGGAATTGTTGCAACTAATACGACAAATAATCCTGAGATTAAAGGTAAGTATGGAAAGAAATGGAAGACGGAACAAGGAGGATTAAGCGGTGACGATAAGGATTATAGACGGATGGCGACTGAAAAGGTAGCATATATTTACCGTGCGACGAAAGGAGCAATTGATATTATCGGTGTTGGTGGTGTTAAAGACACGAGAACAGCACTTGAAAAAATTCAAGCAGGAGCATCGGCAGTACAAGTGGTAACTGCAATTCGCGGAGAAGGAACAACCGTTTTCGTACGAATTAATCAGGGACTCGTTACACATATGGAAAAAGAAGGAATAGATAGTATTCGTCAACTACGAGGAACAACAGCAGCAAAAAATTTATGGCAGGTATAGCAGAACAATCAAGATATATAATACTTCCCGGACTCACTGAAGTTCATGCGCATTTAAGAGAACCCGGAGCAACGCATAAAGAGGATTTTAGTACCGGTTCGAGAGCTGCAATCGCCGGCGGAATAACGACGGTCCTCGATATGCCGAATAATCCTGTGCCGACTGTCAGTGAGGAAGCTTTAAAAAATAAAATTAATCTAACTCGTGGAAGAATATATGCAGACGTTGGGTTTCATTTCGGGGCAACGGAAGAAAGCAGTTATGTTTTTGGCGCAGTAGAAAATAAAATATTTGGCTATAAAGTCTATATGAATCCGACAACAGGTAACTTACTCGTCGACACAGAAGAGGCAGATGTGGTTTTTGCTATGACTCCCAGAAGTAAAGTTATTATTGCTCATGCAGAAGGTGAGACACTTAATACTGCTATTGGATTTGCTGAGAAATACAGAAAGAGGCTGCATGTCGCACATGTAAGTACAGCAGGTGAGGTTAACGCAATTCGTGAAGCAAAAGAAAGAGGAAAAACCAGAATAACAAGCGAGGCAGCTCCCCACCATTTTTATTTAACTGAAAATGATATTCCGCATTTGGAAATGCCTTCATTTGGCATTATGAAACCGCCGCTTGGTCGGGAATCTGATGTCTTAGCGCTTCGGGAAGGAATGAGAACTGGTGTTATCGATATAGTAGCAACAGACCATGCTCCACATACTCGAGAAGAAAAAGAGTCAGACAAACCGCCTTTTGGCGTTCCCGGACTTGAAACTTCACTTCCTTTGATGCTTAATCTCGCTGCCCAAGGAGTAATCCCCTTTGAGAAGATAAAAACATTGATGTATGATAATCCGAGGATTATTTTCGCTATTCCTGAGCAAGAAGATACCTATATCTATGTTGATCCGGAAGCCAAATACACTATTGATGGCAGTAAATTACAAACTAAAGCAGGTTGGACGCCGTTTGACGGAATGCGGGTACAAGGGAAAATAGTCAGTGTTACACTTCGCGGGCAGAAGGTTTTTGATGGCGAACAAGTCGTCGGCAAACCAGGAGGCAGAGTTGCTTTACCCAGACGATAGCACGCACCCCCACACTATACTTTAATTATTTTCATTTTTCCCTCTTGACAACTCATCTGTATTGATGAGCTCTATCCTGTTAAAAATTGCTTTATTTACTCTTTCCTTGATTGTCGTTGTGCTTTTTGTATTCCCTAGAATTACTGTAAGAGGCGCGTCAGCGTCTCATGTGGTAATTTCAGAAGTTCAGCTGGCAACTGCAACCTTGTCTACTGATGAATTCGTTGAATTGTATAATCCTACCCTTACCGATGTTAGTTTAAGTGATTGGCATCTCATTAAACGGACTGCGGCAGGAACACCAAGTATTCTCGTCGCGACAATGTCGGGAACAATCAAATCTCATGGTTATTTTTTGATAGGCTCATCTGACTATAGTGGTACGGTATCTGCCGACATAACCTATTCTAATACTGCAAATTCTCTGGCTGATAATAATACAGTAGTTTTAGGCAATAATCAGAACATAATAATCGATGAGGTGGGATTTGGCTCGGCAATTGCGAGCGAGACGGCAACAACGACAAACCCAGCAGCTGGCAAAAGTAAAGAAAGGAAAGCGAGCAGTAGTTCTACTAAGGACACGATGAAAATTGGCGGAGTGGATGAATTTACGGGAAATGGTGAAGATACGGATAATAATGCCAGTGATTTTGTTTTACGTGATATTCCTCAACCGCAAAACAGCCACTCAGCTTTAGAACCTGTTTTGTTACCTACTCCGACTAACACGCCCTCCCCAACCAACACACCAACACCGACGCCTACGCTTACGCCAACCCCAACGCCATCAAACACCCCGACATCTACTCCTACTGATACTCCGGTTCCGACAAATACACCTAGCCCAACTCCTACCGATACGCCGACCCCGACACCTACTCAGACGCCGACAGAAACTCCAACCGAAACTCCTACCAGTACACCCACACCAACCGACACCCCTATACCAACTGAAACGCCAACGCCAACTGATACGCCGTCTCCTACGCCTACGGAATCAATAATGCCCGCTTCTACTTTCACACCAACGCCGACCGTACCTCAGGAGACATTAACACCTACACCAACAAAAATGCCTGTTTTTACACCTTTTCACCTTTCCTGCACCGTTGAATATAAAACGTTTCGCATTTTCCTGGTCACTATACGCTTCCCACTCATTTCTTGCAAAATAATCAGATAAATACTAATATGTTTGCAAATAGTTTTTGGGTGTTGACAAGCTACAAAACTGAACTGTAGACTTTAAATAGACTTACGTAATAACCATTTTCACAAGACTCTTCTATGCTTTTTTAACGGATCTTGTTGCATTACTTAACTAATAATTAGAAGAACTATGTTTTATTTTTCTGAATTACAAGGAAAAAAAGTTATCACGGAAAATAATAAATTCGTCGGAAAGGTTAAAGATTTTATTTTTCTTGCAAGCGAGTCCCCTCTTATTACCAAAATAGTTGTGCAAAGTACTACAAATAAACGACTTATTATTCCGCTCACCTTTGTGCAAAAAATAAATCAGGACATAGTACTACAACTTGATTATCAAATCGTCGAGAATGGCAAAGAAAATGAGTTATATATCGTAAGAAATCTTTTGGATAAGCAGATTATCGATGTTAAAGGCGGAAAAGTGGTAAGAGTTAATGATGTCGCACTGCAGGATAAGGAAAATAGAGAATATTATATCGCGGGAGTTGATGTCGGTTTTCGGGCAGTACTACGCTGGATTCGACTTGAAAAACCCGCATTACCGTTCTACCGGGCGCTTGGTATATACTCTCACCCGCATTTTTTGTCCTGGGGAGATATTGAACCGCTTGAACTGGCGCTGGGAAAAGTAAAACTGAAAAAAGAGGTAGGAGAATTGGAACGGATGCGCCCTGAGGACTTGGCAGATTATCTGGAAAAAACCAATATTCGAAATGTCAACCAAATTGTCAACACGTTAGATGAAGAATTCGCTGCTGATGTTATCGCGGATTTGAATGTTAATTATCAAACGTCACTTTTCCGTCGCTTCGCCTCTGAAAAAGGCGCAAAACTGGTAGAGCATCTTGATCCTGACGAAGCCGTAGATATTTTATTAACACTTGCCAAAGAAAAAAGGGAGGAAATCCTGAGTCTCATTTCGCCGGATCAGAAAAAGGAATTAAAAGAACTTATGCACTACGCTAAAACCCCGATCGGAGAACTTATTGATCCGGAATTTATTACTATCTCTGCCGAAGATACTATCGGAAGTGCCCTTGAAAAAGTGAAAAGCACAATCACCGATTCTCATTTTTCAGCTTATCTTTATGTCATAAATAATAAAAATGAATTGGTCGGAGTACTGGATTTATATAAGTTAATCTTACAAACCCCAGATACTCAAGTTCATAACGTAATGGAGCAAAATGTCGTTGTGATCCACTTAACCACGCCAAAAGAAATTGCGACAAAAAAGATGCTTCGTTATAAATTATACGCGCTTCCTGTTATCAATGAAAATAAAAAAATGCTTGGTATTGTTTCTTACGACGAATTGGTTGAGGACGTCTTAAAGAAATTATGAGACTTTTTAAAAACTTAAGAATTAAATTATTCATTATGCTGGCAGTTATCGGACCCGGTCTTATTACTGCTTTTGCTGATAATGATGCCGGTGGTGTCGCAACTTATTCTGTATCTGCCTCCAGGTTTGGCTATAGCATGCTAACCACCCTCATTCCTATTACTATAGTACTTTTTATCACCCAAGAAATTGGTGCCCGCCTGGCTGTAGTTACAGGAAAGGGACTCGGGGATTTGATCCGGGAACGTTTCGGAATACGAATGTCACTTCTGATATTTGGTTTGTTATTTTTTGTTAATTTTGGAGTCATTATTCAAGATATGGGAGGACTCAAAGACGGACTTGGTTTATTTCATCTCAATATGTATCTTTTCCTGCCAATTCTTATCGCTTTTTTATTTTTCTTCATTACGAAAGCATCATATGCAAAAGTGGAAAAGTTCTTTCTATTTTTAATTTTTTTCTATCTTGCTTATTTTATCTCTGCAATTCTTGCGAAGCCTGATTGGGGACTTGTAGCGAAAGCGCTCGTTGTTCCGCAAGGAAAAATTTCATTTGGCTATCTTTATACGGCAATTGCGGTACTCGGAACTACGGTTACCGCATGGGGACAATTTTTTATTAACAGTTACGTTAAAGATAAAAAAATCACGGTTGATAAATTGAAATATAACCGCTGGGAGATTTATTTTGGAGCATTTTTAACTGACCTTTTTTCTCTTTTTATGATGGTAGCCGTTATCGCAACGATTTGGGCTCATGGTATTAGAATTGGCGGAGCGGCAGATGCCTCGATTGCGATCAGACCGTTCGCCGGAGATTTGGCAGGCGTGATGTTTGGTGCAGGATTACTAGTTGCCGGGTTTATCGGTGTTGCAATTGTACCACTGGCAACTTCGTATGCGTTTTCAGAGTTTTTCGGGTATGAGGGAAGTTTAGATACCAACTACAACAAAAGCAGATTATTCTATGGGTTTTTTATTCTCCAGGTGGCACTTGGCATGATCCTGATCTTATTTCCACAAATTTCACTTTTCAAAATAACCTTATTTGCAGATTTCTTAAACGGTATTTTCCTGCCGATAATTTTCTTTTTTCTCTATAAATTTGCCAATAGCGAAGACTTAATGGGTAAATATAGAAATAACAGGCTGCAAAATATTTTACTGGTTGGATCGGGAATCATTATAACTGCCGCGGCCTTAGTCGGCGGGTTTGGCGAAGTATTCGGACTTTAACTTTTTGAGTTTCTTACTTTATCCAGTGTCTGCTGCATTGCAACAGGATTATCGATAAAAGATAAGCGAGTTTCCGGAGCATGGGTACCTGCCGTATTGACAACAAGTGTCCCCCATCCGCCCATCTGGTCAAGAGCGTTTTGTTCTACTTCTATATCGGTAATTTGATTATAATCAATACTGGTAATACTTTTTCCTAAAAAAGAGTCCACGAGAATTACTCTGGAATTCGTAAATGCGAAATGTTTGGCAGTTTTAAGGTACCACGAGTAAAGATAGGCAAGGATAAAAATAAATAGTCCCGGATATAGACTGTTAATGCCTACGATAAAACCGACAATGACAATAGCTACAGTGGTAATTAACCGGTAACGCGGACTTATACCAAACTCCGTTTGCACGGTTTCATTCGCTGCGAGAATAGATTGCCAATTGTAAAGCATAGGAGCTATTTTTACTATACCACAAGTAGGTTATTTAAGTCGAGTGAAGCGAAGCTGTAATTTCCCAATAGTATAGGGTCTCTCGGGAATAAATACATATGTTTTTAAGTCTCTCTCTATACCCCGTCTCTCTGTCCAATTACTATCAAATGTCAGAAAGCTTTCATTAAGCTCTTCGTCTTTTAGAAATTGTGTTTCAAATACTGATCTATTCCCCAGCAGCCGCGCCTGTAATACATAATTAATCTCCCTAGATTTATCAACCCGCTTAGGTTTAACCTGTAGATATTCCAAAGGAATACTCGCTCCGAAATTAACAAAGAGCGATTCATACTCCTCTTCTTTACGAATAAGATCATAATGCGAAGAGATATTGAAGTATTCAATTGTTTGCGGAGTCAAAATTACTCCTGTCTTAGGAATATCTGCTGATTTTTTGTCGAATACTTCTAAATTACGATGTAAGCTTATGTTAACCAAACCAATTCCCGGGATCGGAACCCTTGTAACTTTCCCCCGATATTCAGGATCATTATGCTCATAGGGAACGTTTCTTAAGTTAGGACAGGGAGTAAACCACTGACCTACATACGCTTCCGTTTCAGATGGAGTTCTATAATCTTTTTCCGGCATAGTTATTTAATATCCGGGATTATACACTATTTTATGCTAAAAATGCCAATAAGCTCCTCTTATAGTTGTGCCAGAACTACACCAACTGCGGCAATTGTGGCTGCGATGAGTTTAATTTTCATATGATCACGTTCTTTTAAAAAAGTCACTCCTACCAAAGCAAGGAGAATCGACGAAGCAGCGTATATGGAAAGTGTTTCGGGTATTCTGTTGTATGCCAAGGCTTTCAGGAGAGAAAAAACTGCTATATTGATAATTACCGCGCTTAGGGCAATTGTTTGCCAATGTTTTTTTAATTCATATTTCATTTCTCTAATTTTCGGTCTGAGAAAGATAAATTGATTAAGTAACGCGGGTAAAAAGAAACTCAACGCGATAAAGACCACGATTGAAAAGTGATTAATTATTTTTCCTTCTATTGCGATTGCGATACCGGTAAAAATTGTATAAAGAACTGCATAGGTAACTCCTTTTAGGGCTGATTTTTTTTGTTTATGCAGATTGATCAGTACGGTCGCAAGCAGCACTAATAATAATCCGTAGATCGTTGTTGTACGTATGGCGGATTTAAAAAAATATACGCTGAAAATAACCGCAATGAGATTCATTAAGGGAAAAATACTGGCCAGCTGGCTTTCTTCTTCGTATTTATAAGCCTTAAACATTAGTGCGTCCGAAACGGCCAAAAATATAATGGCGATCCCGACCAGAACCAGCGTATCCGAGTCCAGCTGAAAACGTAGTTTATCAAAAGGTAAAAACAGTATGGCCATAAATCCACCCATAATTTCCCACAACACCGTGTAAGCAAAAATATATTTGGTCCTAAGAAGCGATACCCGTGACAGTGTATCGAAGATTGTGATTGAAAAAAGCGCGGCAAAATTAAACAGATAAAACAAGCTCATTAAGAAAAGTATAACACCTACAAATAACTTCTTGCATAATTCTTATGTTCTTATTATATTTATATCAAATGCTGATTGTTTACGTTACTCTATATTCGTTATGTACAGAAAGTGTGAATAATAATAGAGACAATGAGCTACTAAAAGAGACATCCTAAAATCAAGGCATAAGCATTTTAGAAACATTTATTGTTGCTAAGTCGCATTTAGTAACGCCTATTTCTCCTTGACAAAGCTGCTGTGTATATTTATATAATGAAATTACACTCTCAATTATGGAATCAACTGAACAGGAGTTAATGTCTATAGGTAAGACTATCGATAATGCCAAAAATGATTCATCAGTACCAGCTGAAGTAAATTCACCTATGGTTTCTGTTGCTTTCAGTAGCATGTTTACTTTAGTAACAACATTCTTTACAGGTATTCTTATCAATAACGATAATTATTTCTCATATCTTAAACAATGTAAATGTGATCCTCTATCAATAGATATGCCAATATTGCTAATGATAATAAGTACTTTTGGATTTCTTTATGCAACATTAATTTATGCTAATATAAATGGTCTTCTCATAAAACATGAGAAGAGAAGGGCATTAAGAGGTGCAACTTTAGGAAATATCTTATCAGAGTATTTTGGAGTTTACCTGGTTATTCTGTCTATACCATTGATTATTAGTATTGTTTCTAATAATCCATTGTTAAATATAGTAACCATTATTGTTAATTCATTTGGGTTAGTTATTTATCATCTTTCTGGTTTTTCGCTTATGAGCAGGCATTTTGGAGAGATAGAACATTTTATTTATGTTGTAATAATTATTGTATTTGAGTTAGCGTTATTTTCCGAACAACATTTAGTCATGACTTCTAATACTTTAAGTAAGATAAGTATAAATTTAATTTACTTTAGTACAACTATAGATTTATCTCTTTTTGCTCTAACTACATGCCTGTCAATAGCATTTATAAGTTATCTTGCATTTAAGGCATATATTGATAATGAGAAAAAGCCATATAACTAAGCTTATTCTTTTCCAACACTCACCTTGCACATTTTAACCTTTGCTGAATGATTTTAATGAGTCTATTTTTCAATGGTTGGTATTAACTTGACATTTTTTTTTACAGATTGCAAGGTATATATCTTGTTATGAGCATTCAAGCTTTTTTCGAGCCATAACCTATTAACATTCGGATAGTTCTCTCCGAAATAATTGATTTTATAATCTATGACTTTATATCCCAGCTTAAAAAAAATATAGAGACTATTATAATTAAATGGATCTGTTGTTGCGTTTATTTGAGTGATAGAGTCATGTTTATGTGCAATTTCTTCGACATAATTTAGCAATGAAGTTCCCAAACCTTTTTTGCGATGATCTAAGTGTACTACTATACTGTCAATATAAATACTACTTTTTTTAAGCTCAAACCAAATATAGGCAATGAGTTTGTCTTCTATGAAAAAGCCTCGAAAAACATTTCCTTTATTGTAAGCAGCTTGAACTTCTGTTAAGGACAAATGTGGGGGGGGATTTAAGGGTGGTGTATCATTTTTTTGAAACATTCCAATCTCATCTAGGTCTATGAGTTGTTTTAAATCATTATAATTAAGTGTTCTTGTTTGATAAGGCATATAATTAAAGTGACAATTTAAGAAATAAAGGCTTTTTCTAGTGTTGCATCAGCTAATATTTTTATTGAATCAAAGAGTTGACTGGATATCTCTTCTTTTTTAATTGCTACTGGCAATTCAGTACAACCAAGAATTATTCCGTCAACTCCGTCTTTCTCCATCTCCCTGACTTGTTTAAGCAGTTTTTCTTTATGTCCATCAGGATTTTTACCTCCCATAATATTAAGAATGAGATCTGTACACGTTGTAATCAAATCTTCATTAGGTGAATAGCACAGTATATTCACTTTTTGAAAATGAGTATAATACAAATTTTTTTCATATGCTATTTTTGAAGAAAGGATTGCAACGTATTTTCGTTGATCTTTTATTACGCGTGCAACTACCTCTTGAATAAGGTTAATAATCGGAACGTTTACTTCTGATTGTAGTTTTTCAATATGCCCATGAGCGGAGTTGCACGGTATGACAATAATTTGAGCACCTGCATTTTCAAGCATTTTTATGCCACGTTTTAGCTGTTTTAAAATAACATCATCGTTAGTATCTACGCCATATTCCGTTGTACCGACAACAGGTAAGGAGTTAATAATAATATGAGGAAAATCCGCATCTTGCACGGCGGAATACTTTTTTTGGGCGACAGTAAGTAACACTTGATAAAAGTGTGCTGTAGCCACAGGACCTATACCTCCTAAGACTCCAATGGTCTTAAATCTCTTCATAAGATTGTTGACCTATAGTCTATAGTGTGTCTGATTAAAAGTCAAGCCTAGTAAATTTTATTCTTTCTTTAGTTATACAGGTATAAAGATGGAAAAGCAAGTAATTTTTTATTCAAGTTATCTGTCTTAATGGAAAAAGTGAAGAAAAATATCCTAATCATTTTGAACCCTATATGTACCGAAACAACTATTACTGTTTAATAAATATATTTGGGGAATAAAGTGTTTATATTTCTTCTATTTCTATTTTTACAATGTTATACTTAATTTTCCCTGCCGGGGCTATGGTTTCAATCTGATCGCCCACTTTTTTTCCTACTAATTCACTTCCTAATGGAGAAATATATGATATTTTTCCCTTTGCCGGATTTGCCTCGAAGTTTCCGACAATGGTATATTTATATGTTCTATCTTCATTTTGCAGCGTAATAAGACAACCAATACTTACAGTCTTATTATTCATCGGTACAATAACAACTCCGTAAGAAAGAAGCATTTTTAATCTCCGCAGGTTACTGTCAATTCCCGACAATTTCCAACGTGCGGCTTTATAATAACCGTTTTCGCTCAGGTCCCCCATTTCGCGGGCTTTTTTCAAATCTAAAACTGCCGCCGGACGATTTTTATGAAGCGTTTCATATTCGTCTTTAACAGCATTGTAGCCCAAAGGTGTAAATGGGATTCTTTTTGTCATGTGATTAGTCCGCTTTATATGGCTGGGGTGCGTGAACCATGGGACGTACGTGTGGCGTTCCTTCTTTTTCACTTCTCTTATGCATTCTCTTTGCTAATGGTTTGGCGAGTGCAATTTGCAAAACTTCATCCATATGCGATACCGGTTTGAAAGTTAAATCACGTTTTACTTCAGACGGAATATCTTCCAAATCTTTCTCGTTGTCTTTGGGAATAATTATAGTTTTTAGTCCCGCCCGATGCGCAGCGATAACTTTTTCCTTGAGTCCCCCGATTTCCAAAACCCGTCCGCGAAGCGTTACCTCCCCGGTCATACCGACTTTTCGCTTCACCGGAATTTTTGTCAGAGCCGAAACAATCGCAGTCGTAATCGCTATACCTGCCGAGGGACCGTCTTTCGGTACAGCACCTTCCGGTACATGTACATGCACATCATATTTAGCATAGAATTTATCCGGCAAACCCAGTTCTTCCCCACGGGTTCTGATGTAAGACATGGCAGCCTGCGCCGACTCTTTCATCACATCTCCCAGTTGTCCGGTAAGCATCAGATTGCCTTTTCCCGGCATCAGCGCTACTTCGATAAACAGAATTTCTCCTCCTGCTTCGGTCCAGGCAAGACCGGTTGACATGCCGATTTCATTTTTCTTCTCGATATTTGTGGCACTAAATTTGATTGTGCCCAAGTATTTAGGAATATCTACTCCTTTAATGACAATCTTTTTCTTGTGGCCTTCTGCAACACGCTTTGCTACTTTTCTAAACACGGCTGCAATTTTTCTCTCCAAGCCCCTCACGCCTGCTTCACGGGTATAATGCTGAATAATAAACTGGATCGCTTCGTCGGTTAATTGTACTCTCCTGGTGTTCAGTCCGTTCGCCTCAA
Organism: Candidatus Levyibacteriota bacterium; assembly: GCA_963790825.1. Lineage (GTDB taxonomy): Bacteria > Patescibacteriota > Microgenomatia > Levybacterales > UBA12049 > CAWBPM01. Next base: position 105,177 of record CAWBPM010000003.1, read on the forward strand.
GCTGTTTTTCTAAAAGAAAATTCTTGGCAATTTTAAATTTCTCATCATGTGTATAGCCTGCAAATTGGATAATTTCAAGTCTGTCCCTAAGCGCCGGCGGAATAGTATCAAGCACATTAGCAGTCGTCACAAACATCACATCAGACAGATCAAACGGCACCTCTAAGTAGTGATCCGAAAATTGCGAATTTTGTTCCGGATCCAATGCCTCGAGAAGCGCACTGGACGGATCACCTCTAAAGTCTGCGCCTACTTTATCAATCTCATCAAGCATAAAGACCGGATTTTTCGTACCCGCATCTTTAATGCCTTGAATTATCCGTCCCGGTAATGCACCGACATAGGTTCTCCTGTGTCCTCTGATTTCCGCTTCATCCCGTATGCCACCGAGTGAAACCCGAGCGAATTTACGGTTAAGCGCACGGGCTATAGACTTACCGATTGAAGTTTTCCCAACGCCCGGAGGACCGACGAAACAAAGAATAGGTCCTCTGATTTTCCCTGCCAGTTTATGTACAGCCAAGTATTCCGTAATTCGCTCTTTGGCTTTATTTAGGCCATAATGATCCTGGTCAAGAATTTTTTCAGCTGCTTTAATATCGGAATCGCTTTTACTTTCAATACTCCAAGGAACGCTGACCAGCCAATCAATGTAATTTCTGATATAACCTGCTTCGGGATTAAATTGATTCATGCCTTCCAATTTCTTTAATTCTTTTATCGTTTTCTCTTCTACTTCCTCAGGCATTTTTGCTTCTTTGATCTTCATTCTAAGGTCGTTATATTCACTTTTTTCGTCTTCTCCCAATTCTTTCTCAATGGTTTTTAACCGCTCTCTCAACATTGCTTCTCTGGCACCTTTTTCAAAACGCTCCTGTGTTTTGGAAGCAATTCTTCTTTCAAGTTCCAATACTTTAATCTCTTTTGCCAGAAGATCTGTGAGTTTTCGCAGACGTTCTTTTACATTTACCATCTCCAGAAGTTCCTGCCTCTCCTGTGGTTTAAGATCAAGTGCACTAGCGATCAAATCTGAAAGTTCCGAAGGGGAATTTTCGGACATAATATTCATAAAGACTAAAAAGTCGGCGGACTTGCCGAAATTCATAGCTCTGCGGAATTCATTCGTCAAATGATTACAAAGCGCTTCGATCTCCGGACTATTTTCAATAACATCCGGTACTTCCGTAACCTTCGCTACCAGGAAGGAATCATGTTTTTCAAAGCCCAAAATCTTTACCCGGGAAACACCCCGAACTTGCGCGTTAATTTCGCCGTCAGTCCGAATCATCCGCTCTATACGGGAAAGTGTCCCAACAGAATAGAGATCCATAGTGGTAGGATCATTCAATCTGGCGTTTTTCTGCAGAACGAAACAAACAATCCTTTCATGTTGAAATGATGATTCAAGGGCTGCAAGACTTTTCGGCCTGCCAAAAGTAAGAACCGAGTCTGTATTTGGGAAAATAATGCCGTCTCGAATTGGAATAACTGGTACAATTTTATCCATAGAAACTTAGGGTTTTGAATTCGTATTAGCAATATACTCTAACAATTGCTAAATGTCAAGAGTCATTTTTTCTTAATATTTTTTAAAGATAATATGTAAACACATACATATATAATAAGTATACTACTCTCCGCTTTGTACAGATAACTCTCTCAGGAAGAGGTTGTAGTCAGAGGCATTGACTGATCCGTCATCGTTAAGGTCACTCTCTTTTCCGTTAGTTCCGGGACAACTGGTAGGAGGAGTAAAGTCTGAGTAGCAACCAAGGAGTATATTGTAGTCCAGGATATTAAGTGTATTGTCGTTATTGATGTCTCCTACGATAAGAGAAACAGGGGGAATGGTTGTAGTTTGTCCTTGAGTAAGTGTAATAATACCGGGGAGTTGTTTTACCAGGTACTTATCAGTCTTTACCTTTACTAAGTAGGAGCCGGTTGGAACAGTACTTCCCAGACTGACACTTCCTGAGAATCCCCCGCTGGAGGGAGAATAGGTAATGGTTCCTGAAAGAGTAGTAACAAGAACGTTACTTGCGTTTACTACCTGTACGGTTAGTGTACGATTGGGAGTCAGAGGACTTGTATTCCCCGAAGTTCCCGGGGCAACCGAGTCTCCGGCTGAGCCTATTCCGTGCAGAAGAATACTCGGGAAGGAGAGAGTGGTAGTACCCGGTAGCGGAGTAGGAGTCGGAGTTGCACTGGGCATTACAGATGGAGTAGGACTACTGGTTGGTTTAGGAGTTGGGGTGGGAGTGTAAGTCGGGGTTGGTATTGCACTAGGTTTTGTTGAAGGGGTAGGCGTCGGAAGAGTGGTTGGAGTAGGCTTTACACTGGGAGTCGGGGTAATTGTACTACTGCCTAATTCAAATGCATAGTAATTTGCAAGGTCGGTAGCAGCGGGGCGAAGAGACCAGTTGCCGGTACTGCCGGTAAAAATATGGGTATAACCACCTGAATTTGCTGTGCCGGCTCCTACCCAGTAATTTAAGCCTTCAATATAACTAAGAGATTCAAAAGCGTTTAGTTCTGCTTTAAGGACTTGCTCTTGAGTAGTGTCACTAACATTAATTGCATTACTATAGCCCATTTCAGCAATGATAATCGGTATACCCGGATGTGTGTTCTCTATTGTTGAGAGTACCGAAAGCCAATCGTTGGCAGCAGTAGTTGGATCTGTGGTATTCTGATCAGGATAACTGTCAACAGTCATGACTCCAAATTGACTGATAGTTGAATTGTATAGCGCAGTAGGATTTTCGTAATACCACTCGCTCATTGATCTCACATTAGTATTTACTCCTGTGATACCCAGTTGTGCAAGTGCGCTGTTGGCTGTTGTTGTTACTCCTAAAACAAACTGATTATATGCATCTGTTCCTGCATTTGGTGCATTCTGCCAACTCCAATTAGCCCCATAAGTATTTACCCAGTAAGGACTATTTTCCGGTTCAGGGTTCATATCCAGAATATCTCCTGACTGAAAAAAAGTTGGATGGGCAAGAATAAAAGCACTTTCCGCACTTAAATATTGGGAAGGAGTCATAGTTGCTGTTACTCCATAGTTCCCTTCCCAGGCATTGGGGTGGATACGGAACCAGACGTGTTTGCCAGCTGCACGGACAGCGCTGATCCATTCTTGCATATACGTTGGATAATCCCAATGGACATCGACGGTAATATGGGTTGTTTTGAGTGTTGCCGCAAGGTTTACATCATCAGCAATTTGAGTGGGAGTTAGCTGATTGGTATCCGTATCCATGCTTTCTTTCATGGTATCAACCGAGGCGTAAAGGAAATGCGCATTTACCGCTGCGTACTGGTTTACTCGTTGTTGTTTTTGTGCATACCAGACAGTAACGACTGTCGCTGCAAGAAGGAGAAAAACAATCAGTACACTAAAAAGATGAGTCTTTTTTTTCATCCAACTTTTTCTCATTAATAACCAGTTTACTATTCTCAGTACAGGTGGTCAAGATAAGACTGGCAATATTTTTTGAATAAGTAACTATATAACCAAATAAATTGGTAAAGTTTTAGAGTCAATTTTTCAGACAAACCACGGGGGATCTAATAAATATGTTTTCAATTTGAGGTATCTAATTTATTCTACTACTGGCTTCTATATATTTTCTACTGCTGCCTGCATAGAGAGCCTGCAGTTTAACCATCCGTATAAGCATTTCGCGAATAGTTATAATTTCTTCTTCTCGCCCTGTCAAACTATCACCAATTATCTGCATGGTAATCTTTTTATCGGTCACATTACCTCCTTCCTCAAGAAAAATATCAGATTCTGCTGAAAGATACCTTAATATAGATAGTTATTTAAAAAAGCTTGTATCATCAATACATTTTTTTACAAAATACGCAAGTAATACAAACTCCAAAAGTTGCATATCGCCGTATGGTAAAGATTTAAGTTATGAAAACGACTAAAAACATGTAAGGATTTAGCAATAAAGCGAAAGTGGATGTAAAATAAAAATTTTATTTTAAGTGCTTTTGAACAGTAGAAAGTAAATCATCAATATTAAATGGTTTCTGAATAAAACCATTCGCCCCAACTTCTTTGGCTATTTTTTCGGTTTCATTATTGGCAGATATCATAATAACCGGAGTATGTCGGGTTTTTTCGTCATTTTTTAGTTTTTTTGCAATTTCTCCTCCGTCATGCCCAGCCATCCAAATATCCAAAAGCACAACATGCGGTTGCTCTTTATGAACCGTTTTGATTACCTGTTCGCCATGTTCAATTGCGATAACCTCATATCCACCGTCTTGTAAAATAATCTTTACAACTTCCAGAATAGCTTTGTCATCCTCGGCAACCAGTATCTTTTTTTTCATAGGTATTTGTATAGATAATTAATAATATCTATAGCATAGCATGGTTTGTATATTTTATAAAAATTTTTCAGATAATAAATACTTTGAAAGAAGATTGGACCGGGGAAAAGATAAAGAGGCTGTAAGTATTGAAAAAATAATACCGACTGTATTCCTTACCTAAAGTACCGCTAGCTCTGGAGTAAAGAGAGGCAGGTAATAGTTTTAACTTTTTTTCTTATCAAATTACGAACGAACGTATGCATAGGCAGGTTTTTTCCTTCCCAATGCAATCAGTATTCGTCTAATAAGCTCTTTCAGTGTGTTTCACCTCCTTTAGTCCCAATATTTCCATGTATTATATTTTGCCAGTAGTTGATTTTCTGTGACATTTACAGGATTAAGACCCATTGTCTGTTGATATCCTAGGTCCAAAAGTTCGGAAGCCCACAGATCACGCTTAATAATATCAGGTGCGCCCAAAACCACAACCAGAATCTTTTTTCCTCCCCGTTCAGAGAGAACGACAGTTGTCATCCCCGCTTTATCGGTGTCACCAATTTTAAGACCAATGATATTCGGATATACATCTAAAAGTCCGTTCCAGTTATATAAATCGAACTGCTTATGTTCACTGTTTGCCGGCAAAAATTCGTAATCTTTTTTTACCGCACCTGCAATAAGCGGATAGTTTGTGATCGCATAATGAGCAAGGATTGCTAAATCCTCAGCGCTGCTATAGTGATTCGGGTCATCAAATCCTTGAGGGTTTTCAAAATGTGAATTTTTAAGGCCTAAAAAAATCGCTTTCGCATTCATTGCATGGATAAATATACCGGGTCCATACTTTTGATCTATTCCTTCCCGGACTACTTCAGCTGCATCATTTGCCGATGCCAGAAGCATTGCCGGAAGTAGTTCCCCAAGTGTCATTTTATTTCCTTGTTTTACGCCGATTACTGTCGGGATTTCAGAAGCCGCAGTCTTAGAGACGATAAACGTATCGCTTGGGAGAGCCAGGTCCAAAGCAACAATAGCTGTCATTATTTTTGTTAGTGAGGCAATCGGAAGCGGCTTAGTTAAGTTTTTTGAGGCTAAAATCTGTCCGCTATCAAAATCCATCAGCGCAAAACTGGCTGCCTGCTCGAAGTTTGACGCTGCGTAGGTGGTTTGGACTATTCCCGATTCTTGTTTTATCATAAAATTATTTTCTCTTTCTTCCAGTTTCGGCAAAACATTATCGAAAATATTTGGTTTTTGAGGAATCGGCCAGATAATCTTTGGCGCGCGTACTCCAAGATATTGCAAACTAACGATAGCAAATACTGCAATAAGCGATCCAAGAAATACGCGCAGTTGCATCGGTGTAATTCGAAATTGATTTAATAATTCTCCCATATTAATTTATCTTACATAGGATAGTAAAATGCGATCGGGTTTTTGGGGAAAATTTAGAAAATAGTTTTGGGTCAAGAAAGGAAAAAGAAGATTATTTATAACTAAATTTAGATTTGATATTGGTAGAATTTTTTTTAAATTCCGGCAGTTTAAAGCCATGCTGGAATTATAACATGACTTATAAGTATGTCAAGTACCCTGTAAGAATTCAAGCAATAGGTTGTAAGAGAAACGCAAGAAACGCTTGAGACGTTGATGCAAACTACTGCTGAGATTATATCTTATAATGATAGGATAAACAAGATAATTCAACAATGAAAAGTTAGGTTATTGATAAACAAATTTATCTATTGTAAGAATATTTATATAGGATGTAAACGACTTCTCAATTATTCAGGCTCTACAAGAAGAATTTATAAGTTACGAAACATATTAGACAATTCGTAACTATGGATCATTACGCAAAAGCATATCCAATCTTTAGTAGAATCAAAGGCATTGAGGAGGTGAAAACAATGCTGAGGAGTCTAAAAAGATTCTCTAAAGATGAAGTAGCTAAAGAGAGACTAAAGATAATAGAGTTTTATGATGAGTATGGAGAGAAAACTACTAAGAAAGCATTTGGTGTTGGAAGAAACACTATCTTTGTATGGAAGAAACGATTACGGATGAGTAGGAATTCCATTTCTTCACTTATTCCCACTCCAACAACTCCGAAAACAAAAAGAGTCATGGAAACCCATCCTAAAGTAGTTGCATATATCAAGCTCTTAAGAGAAGAGCATGTGAGACTGGGGAAAGAGAAAATTAAACCATTGCTCGATGAGTACTGTCTAAAGGAAGACCTGCCTATTATTCAGGAATCAACCATTGGGAAAGTCATCAAGCGTAACAATTACTTTTTTCAAAAGAGTGGCAAGATCTATCATAATCCCTCCCATAAGTTTGCCCAGGCCAAACGAAAGAAGCGAGACAGGATTAAAAGACCACCCAGACCGGAAAGCTTTGGCTATATGGAAATGGATACAGTGATTAAATTTGTTGATGGAGTAAGAGTATTCTTTTTAACAGCAATTGATGTGAAGTTAAGGTTTGCATTTAGCCTGCCTTATACAAAACTGACGAGCGGTGTAACTGTAGACTTCTTCAAGAAACTGCAGTTTGTTTATCCCATTCAAATTACCACCATACAAACAGACAATGGACTGGAGTTTCTGGGGGATTTTGAAGCATACTTGAAACAACAACATATCCATCAGGTATTTATCTATCCAAGATGCTGCAAGATCAATGGAACTATTGAGCGATTCAACAGAACAATTCAGGAAGAATTCATTGATGAAAATCTTCATTTATTCCATGACCCGAAACTCTTCTCTTCAAAACTCATTGAATATCTGCTATTCTACAATACAAAGCGGGTACATAAATCCTTGGGACTTAAAACTCCACTGGGATATCTGCAACAACAAGGAGGTATGTCTAATAACTCCGTAACCTCTACACTACATTGTAATTGTACTATTATATTGTTATAATCCCTCTATGGTATATACCGTTTTAGTTGTTGAAGATGACAAAGGACTGCAAAAATACCTCAAAGAATTACTACTAGATAACGGCTATGCAGTTCATACGGCCGGGGATGGAATTCAAGCTTTGGAATATCTTAAAAAAACTGAGCCGGACGTCGTTATTTTGGACCTCGGTTTGCCGAATATGTCAGGTGAAGCAGTTGTTTCAGAACTTCGGAAAAAATATTCTGCTCTTCCGGTAATTATTCTGACAGCTAAAGATTCTATTCAAGATATCGTTCAGGGCCTTAATCTAGGCGCGGATGATTATATGACTAAACCATTTGTCGCCGATGAATTTCTCGCCCGGGTAAAAGCAAGGCTTCGTAAACAAGGAAGCAGTGATGCCAAACTCGTTGTTTCGGATTTGGAACTGGATAATAAAACAATGGAAGTAAAACGACAGGGAACACTGATTCAGCTGACTCCCCAGGAGTTTAAATTATTACAGTATCTAATGAGTAATAAAGGCAGAATTTTAACCCGTGAGATGATTCTTAACCGGATCTGGCTATACTCTTCAGAAGTAGAAACCAGAGTAGTTGATGTATATATGGGATATCTCCGTAAAAAAATTGATAGTAATTATCCCAAGAAGCTTCTTCATTCCGTCCGCGGTTTCGGCTACGTTATTAAAGAATAGGAATTTATAACTCTTTATTTTATTTTTATTTTCGGAAGCTTTATTTCTATTACCATTTCTTTTCCAGGGTCCGTTATAACCTTCAGGCCTCCCTTATGCTCCCTCGCGACATAGTCTGCTAAAAATATACCTAAAGGAATGCCATCAGTATAATTTTCCTCTCCTTTTAATAACTTGCTTAACTTTTCTTTTGTTTTTTTCCATGTTAGCTCTTCTACATTAGACGACAGAGCAATTCGATAATATGATACTTCTAATTCTAGGCTTAAACGTAAGGGTGCGTTCACTAAGGAAATTTTTTCCAGAAATTCAAGACAATCGTATAAAAGATTAATTAATTTTTCACTATCTCCGATTACCGGTAAATTTGTTTCTTTCGTTTTTTTTATAATTATTTTTCGTTCCGGGTAGGTAGCCTGAAAAAGGTCGGCTGCTTTCTCGGTTATTCCTATTAGATTACATTCCTGTAAGTCGTATATTATTCTTCCTGATTTTATTCTATTTAGCAAAAGCATCTGGTTGACGAGACGCATAAGTTTGCTATTTGCTTTGGCTATCTCCATCGTCCAATCTGCTTCCGGTATCTTTTTATTACCTAATTTTCTTTTTGTTAATTGAATATATCCCTGCATGATCGTTAGAGGATTACGAAGTTCATGGCCGACAAATGAAATAAACTCCTGCTGCGTCGTAATTATTTTCTCAAGATCATCTGTTCGCAATTTCTTTTTTAGACTTGGCATTTGCCCCATCATACCAGGTTATTTTGCTATTGCAAGTAATCGCATCCTATAAAACATTGCAGCGCTTGCCGTCTCAGATAAACTATATCTCTGGCTACGAAGAAACCGGAAGGACAGGCTACCGCCTTAACTTAATTTTTCCCGCTTATCAATGAGACATCCCGGTTATAATTTTTTGATGTTTTTTACTTCCTGTTTCATATCTTTAAGCTCGATTCGACCCGATCATTTATTTCTTATTGACAGGGTATTATGCCTTCCGAAGCGCGCTGCCCACAAAGAGCAAGAAAAGGGAGCCTGCTACTGCAATTACAAAAGCTGTTAAGTTAAACCCGGTAACGGTAACACCAAAAAGAAGATTTGCTAAAAATCCTCCGATCATCGCCCCAATGATTCCCAAAAGTATTACTCCAAGAAGTCCTCCCTTATTCTGATCAGGATCAATTGCGTTCGCTGCAATTCCTACAATAAGTCCGAATAGGATCCATGAGAGAATATTCATTATGCTCACCCCCTTTCACCATTAAAAATATAATGACGCTTCAGCTTATGAAATTAACAAAAATAATGTAAGGAATAAGAAAGAAAAATGGTTTTGCCCTCATTTTTAGTTGAAAAGTGAATAAATCGTTAGTATACTAAGCAATATCTCTAAATTATGACAAAGAAACAAGTCTTAGTCGTTGATGATGATAAGGACATTGTTGCGGCAATTGATACGATTCTTAAAATGGAAGAATATTCTGTAATTCATGCCTACTCCGGCACGGAGTCAATTCATTTGGCTATGGAATGTAAACCCGATGTTATTCTCCTTGACTATATGCTGCCCGATATGAGCGGAAGGCAAATTGTAAAGATTTTAAGAAAAAAATTACACTTTACGAAACTTCCTATTATCTTAATTTCAGCAGTAAATGATATTCAAGAAATTGCAAAAACCATAGAGGTAAATGCTTGTATTTCGAAGCCATTTGAACTTGAAGAATTAGTAACTTGTGTTGCAAAACAACTTTCCTGTAATTCTCATCTTCATAATTAAAAAACTACTTTAAATAAATTCTATAGAAAAATACCCTTAAAGAGAAAGGGTATTTTTCTACTATTTGTCATATGGAACAATCTAAGTTTCGTAAAACAAAGATTACTCATCGCGATTTCGTTGCCTTGAACGACCGCCTTTTTGTCCTGCCAAGCGGGCTTCTTGCGATGTCCATTCATGCGCAGTACGGTTTATGTGCGCTTGCTTACCACCCTTACTGGCTATGTTACGCTGTTTATTTGGATCCATACTAGCAAAGCCTCGACTACTTTTCGCCATATTCTTCTTCACCCCCTTTCATTTTTTTATAATACATAAGTTTTCTTTAAAACAGCTGAAAATATTGACATTTCATCCAGATACATAAATATCAACAATTGTATATACAAGAGTCATAATAAACAGTAAGCTTAAGAGAATTACTAAAAAAAGGTAAGGAATAAGAAAGAAAAGCGGGATAAGAAGAATTTATCCAAATATGAAGAAGAATAAACTATACTATAGATAGATTAGATAGATTACTATTTCTTTACTATAGTCAATAGCTTATAATATAGTGAGATCTAGAAAGTTTCTGATGTGGTTGAAAAATACAACATCAAGCTCATGGTAATTTGGGTTATATTTTAGTAAAATTATCAGACATTGCCGAATCGTCTAATGGTAGGACAACGGACTCTGAATCCGTTTATCTTGGTTCGAATCCAGGTTCGGCAGCTGCGACCGTACAAAAATACATACCCCTGCTGTACTTTGTAAGAACTCCTTGATATACTTTCTGCATGGAATTAAAAGTACTAGTTGTTGGTGTTATTAAAAAGGATAACCAAATACTCCTTCGCAAAAAACCTGATGGATCACCTCCTTATAAAGAAACATGGTATCTTTTTAGCGGTGAACTAAAAAATGATGAGATACCAGAAATTGTAATAAAGGAAGCTGTAAAAAAACACACTGGCATTAATATCAGAATGGTTAAACCTATTAATTGGGATACTGAGATCAAAGAAGATCTTGATGGTGTCATAAAAAATTTTGTTTATTTAGATGTAGAATGTGATTATATAGATGGAGAGTTGCAAAAAGGAGAAGGTATCGAAAAATTAGAGTGGGTAGACATTGATAAATTAGCTCAATATGATATCGTACCTCCTTCAAGAGTATTATTTGGAAAATTAGGATTTCTTAAATAAAAAGTTCCAACGTTGTTCAGGCTTGCCAGCTAATATTAATCCTATAGTTGAAAGTAGTATTAATTTGTTGTAAAATGTCTGGGTGTCTGAAAGAGAAATAAATACAGGAAACAATGAATCATTCCCTCAAAAGATGGCTCGTGGCTGTATTTTTTTAACACAAAAAGAAGCTAAGTTATTATATCTTCGTAATGGGAGACAGCGTAAGAATATATCAGCAACCATTCAAAATCTAATACAGCCTAGAATTGACAGACTAAAAAATACTACCCCAGAAGAACGAGAAAGCATGCTTAAAGGATATCTCGGGCAAGTTATAAGTAGATCAGAGATAGGGCTTGAATCTTTTGAAACAGGAAATTCCCCTCCATTTATAGAAGTTAACTGGGTTCTCCCTAAAACATTCATTGACATGATAGGTAATGTCGCTGATCTGGGCAGGCTAAGTAGTGAAAGTTTAATGAGCTGTATGCTCTCAGATGTTTTAAATATGAGGGAGAGTAGTTAACAAAAAAGTTCCAAGGTTGTCCAGGCTTGCCAGCAAGATTGGACACTAAGCGACCGTAAGCCCTAAAAAAGCCCAGGTGTACCTTCAAATTCGAAGAGCATTTCAAAATTAAAACATTCGGACGGTACGCTCGCCGCCCAGAAAAAGACCATAAAATGGTTCTTTTTTGCTAGTTATAAGGATAAATTATAGCCAAAATTCTCACTGGATGCTGAAGTCGGGGTGAGAATCCTGTTTTTATCCACAAATTGGGATTCGAACTAAACCACCCGATAATAAGTTATTCATTAAAACGAGATTTGAGCTATAATTTGTAATTAGAATGATAAAACCAGCAAAACTTAAGAAAGGTGACGTTATCGGGATAATTTCCCCATCTTGGGGTGGTCCAAGTGTTTTCCCACATATTTACGAAAATGGTTTAAAAAATCTAAAAGCGCTTGGGTTTGAAATAAAAGAATTCCCAACTGCTAGAGGTGACGCAAAATACCAATATCAGAACCCAAAAATTAGAGCTGAAGACGTAAATGTAGCCTTTGCAGATAAAGAGGTCAAGGGAATAATTACTACTATTGGTGGGGATGATTCAGTAAGAATCCTGCCGTTTTTAGATAAGGAAGCCATATCTAATAACCCCAAATTTTTTATGGGTTATTCTGATACAACCATTCTGACAACATTTATTCGTAGCTTAGGAATCGTTAGTTTTAATGGACCAAGTATTATGGCAGGATTTTCTCAGATGGAATCGGAAGGAGATAGTTTCAAAAAACACCTAGAGGATTTTTTGTTCGGAGATTATAACGAATATGAATATAAACCCTACGAATACTATTTTAACAACTATCCAGACTGGAAAGATGTAGCAAACATTGGAAAAGTATCCGAACCTGCAAAAACTACTGGGTGGCAATGGCTGCAAGGAAATGTGACGGTTGATGGAGAACTTTTTGGAGGTAATATTGAAGTTTTAGAATTTATAAAGGGGACAGATTATTGGTTTGATAAAAACTTTTGGAATGAAAAAATACTGTTTTTTGAAACTTCAGAAGACAAACCAACAGTAAGCCAGGTAAAGTTTATGTTACGAAATTACGGAACTCAAGGGATATATGACAAAGTGAAAGCAGTATTGTTCGGACGGGCTAGAGATTACTCCGAAGAAGAAAAGAAAGAATTAGATACAACTCTCACTAACGTAATTGGATTTGAATTTGGAAAACCAGAACTACCAATTATTTCTAATATGGATTTTGGTCATACCGACCCACAAATTATTCTCCCGCTTGGTGTAAAAGCTGAATTAAATGCCACAAATAAATCATTTAAACTTTTGGGGAGTCTGTTTAGTTAACATTATGGCTGTCTGAATACTAAGGCTGTAGTGAGAATCATTTTCTGGCAGCAAGATTGGACACTAAGCGACCGTAAACTCTAAAAAGCTTGAATTTGCTTGCTAAGTGTCATTTAATTGTTGGAAGTTTCGGACCACACGCTTAGTGTTCAGAGGCAAATTTGCTAAAATAATTTTATGAAAAAGATATTAAGACCAAAGGATGTAGATACTTACATCGCTGGGATGCCGAAGGAAATCCGCGGCACACTATCTGAGCTTCGCCGTGTAATTAAAGAAGCTGCGCCGGAAGCGAAGGAGAGTATTAGTTATGGAATGCCTTTTTATGAATATGGTGGCTCGGGATTTAAGGGACGGCTTATTTATTTTGCCGTGTCAAAAAAAGATATTACTGTATATATCCCTCCCACGCGTGCAGGAGAATCACTGGACGAGCTTAAGAAATATCAAGCGACGAAATCATCTTTTCATTTTCCTTTGGACAAACCGTTTCCTTTTGAGCTTATTGGTAAAACAGTACGGGAAATTGTAGAAAAAGTAAATAAAAGCGGAAATCGAAGCTAGGGAGAGAATCCAAGCTCCGCAGCAAAATACTTAATCGATAAAAAGGGAATTATACGACGTACATATTTCGGAGAAGGAGAATACGATAAAACAGAATTAGCAATTCAAACATTACTTAAAGAATAAATATGATTTTATTACTTGCATTTTCATTTTTAGCAGGGTTTGTGACCATACTTGCTCCTTGTATTTGGCCTGTACTTCCTATTGTTTTGTCATCGTCTATTGCTGGAGACAAAGGTCATCAAAGGCCACTTGGCATTACCCTTGGTGTGATACTCTCTTTTACTATTTTTACGCTTTCTGTCTCCTATCTTGTTCACATTTTTCATCTTGATCCAAATGTACTACGTATTTTTGCAGTTATTATTATTGTTTTTCTTGGGCTCACGATGATTATTCCAGCTTTAGCAACAAAATTTGAGCTCTTTGTTTCAAGATTATCGAATATCTTTGGTCAAAATTCCAGCAGCAAACGAGGCTCTGGATTTTTACCGGGATTTATCACGGGACTTTCTCTTGGTATTGTGTGGTCTCCTTGTGCAGGCCCAATTTTGGCTACTATTGCTGCACTTGCTGCGACAGGACAAGTATCCATACAAGTAATTTTAGTTACTCTTGCCTATGTTACTGGTGTAGGAGTGCCATTATTTGCTTTCGCCTACGGAGGTCAGCAGTTTATTAGTCGTGCAAGAGGTATAAATAAATATACAGGAAGAATCCAACAAGCTTTTGGCATAGTCATGATTCTTGCTGCAATTGCAATTTTTACCAACTATGACCAGACACTACAGCTACAGCTTTTAAATAAATTTCCTGCATTAGGAACAGCAGTAAACGGATTTGAAAATAGTAGTCTTGTAAAAAATCAGCTAGACCAGTTGAAAGGGGAAAAATCAACGCAAAGCACTGATACTGGACTGTTTAATGTTAATCAATCTGCTCCCGATTTTGTTGGTATCGATAAGTGGTTAAATACAAATAAACCGATTACTATTGCGAGTCTCAAAGGAAAGGTAGTCTTGGTAGATTTTTGGACATACACCTGCATTAACTGTATCCGTACACTTCCCCACGTAACTTCCTGGTATGACAAATATAACAAAGATGGATTTGTGGTTATTGGTGTCCATACGCCTGAATTTCAATTCGAACATGATACTAATAATGTTCTGAATGCTATAAAAATGTATAACATCCATTATCCAGTTGCTCAGGATAATGAATATGCAACTTGGAATAATTACAACAATGAGTATTGGCCGGCAGAATATTTGATTGATGCGAACGGTACGATACGACGTACTGAATTTGGTGAAGGAAAATATGATCAAATGGAGATGACGATACGTTCGCTACTTCAAGAAGCCGGAAAAAAAGTAACAGGCTCACTTGACACCATAGTAGACCAAACGCCTCAGTCTCAGATGTCTCCTGAGACCTATCTTGGTTCCAAAAGAATGCAATATTATTTCCCTTCAGGAAGCTTAGGTAACGGTACTAAGGTCTTCTCATTATCTGATAAGGTTAATCAAAACAGCTTTAGTTACGGTGGGCAATGGACAATAAATGATGAATATGCTGTTTCAGGAAACAATGCAACGCTTAATTATAACTTCACTGCTACCAAAGTGTTTATCATTCTTCGTCCTAATTCTGCAAAAAATCCAACTGTAAAAGTCTCTCTTGATGGAAAGATTATTGACCCCTCAGCTGCAGGAAGTGATGTAGAAAATGGGGTCATTACTATTGATAATGATAGGTTATACAACGTAGTTGATCTAAAAGGTAAAACAGAAAATCATATTCTCAAGCTTGAATTTCAAACGCCTGGAATTCAAGCATTTACGTTTACCTTTGGCTAAAATGATCGGAGGTGACAGAAATGGCAAAAATAAAAATATATTCGACAACAATTTGTCCTTACTGCAGAATGTTAAAAAGTTATTTAACAAAAAAAGATTGTTTTTGATGATGGACTCCAACCAACAGGAAAAAGATATTATATGAATTCTGAAGCGATGTACTTTGTACCAGATAAAAAGTAGTAAAGATTTATTCCTCTTTTTTATACTTTTCTTTTACATCATTGCCGTATTTCTCAAGAAGCTTATGAATTTTAGGACTGATTACAAAATTGCAATAAGAAGCACCTGAATTTCGGTCAAAATAGTTTTTATGATAGTCCTCAGCAACGTAAAAGTTGGTAAATGGAGTAATTTCTGTAACGATAGAATCTTTATATACTTTTTCTTTTTCAAGTCTCTTTTTTGATCTTTCAGCAATTTCTTTCTGCTTCTGATCGTGATAAAAAATTACCGATCTGTATTGTGTACCTACATCATTACCTTGTTGATTTAGCGTTGTTGGGTTATGCGTATGCCAGAATATATCTAAGATCTTTTCGAAAGGAATAAGACTTGGATCAAGTTCAATCTGAATCGCTTCGGCATGTCCTGTATTTCCAGAACACACAGCTTCGTATGAAGGGTTCTCTACGGTTCCTCCAGCATATCCTGGCAACACAGAGATTACACCTTTTAATCGCTTGAAGATCGCTTCGGTACACCAAAAACATCCTCCTGCAAGTGTTGTAATTTCTTTACTCATGGATTACTTTTGGCATCTCCTTTCCTTTTGGGATAAAGCGAATTGATAGTGAATTTACGCAATGTCGAGTATTTTTATCAGTTTGATGTTCTCCTTCAAATACGTGTCCTAAATGTGCTCCGCAATTACTGCATTCAATTTCCGTCCGTTGACCGTCAGGATCAGGTAATCGTTTTACAGCATTTGGGAAATTATCATCAAATGCTGGCCATCCGCATCCTGCATCAAACTTTGCTTTAGAAGAAAAGAGTGGGGCATTGCATCTACGACAGATAAAGGTTCCAGCTTTATAAAAATCATCATAGTCACCTGTAAATGGAACTTCTGTTCCTTTATCTTCAATAACCTGTTTCTCTTCTGGAGTTAGATTATTGTAGGACATAAATTGAGTATACTCAATCTTACTTGAAAATAAAAGATTAGATTACCAGAGTGAATATATTAAAGTATATCAAAAGAAATAAGACATTTTCCTTTTATAGTGTCTCATTTAGTCTTGGGATAAGACAGACTATAAGGATAATATGGGCCTAGACCGGCATACTCATCATAAATACACCAGTATTTGTTGAGATTTAAAAATAAAAAACCTATAATTGTTCTATGGTGGGACCGATAGAAGAAGGCACTCCCCGCCCAATTCAAATTCCTGAATTTTTAATTGGTTCTCAAAAGAAAGAAGCAATTCAGTGGATGAATGGAGCGGCTGATATGGCCAAGATGGCCCTGTGTCATCGGGCAAAATGCGGGACAGTTATTGTAAAAAATGGGGAAGTAATTGGACAAGGATATAATGCGCCACCGCTGGATAAGGAAGAAAACAAAATATGCGACATGGAGCCTAGTCCTGGTAAACCAAACTATGACAAAACATGCTGCATGCACGCTGAATGGCGGGCAATTATGGATGCATTAAGACAGAATCCGGAAAAATTGGAGGGTTCTAAACTTTACTTTACAAGAGTTGATGATAATGGAAATATTAAAAAATCAGGAGAACCTTTCTGTACAACATGCAGTCGTATGGCACTCGATGTTGGCGTTAGGAAGTTTGTATTATGGCATGAGAGTGGAATTCGCGAATACCCTACAGATTTGTACAATCAATTGTCATATCGATATATTCCTAAAGCCTAAAAAGCGTTATAACGATTAAATGGGTTCTAACGGGTTCTAACCGGAATGTTTTAGTTCAATGTAATATATCTATAAATCTCCGGGGTAGATATAAAAATTAGATATTTGCTATAATTTAGAAGTGAGAGAGACATTAATCTCTACGCCGGAAGAACTTGCAGAACAACAGAGAACTGTTAATAGAATACTTATTGGTTTAAGATTGTTAATCCCCGAGGTAAGAGTAGGCCCTTATAAAGTATTAAAAAAAGATGCCAATGTTAAACAAAACGGTAGAGAAGTAAGGGTTTATTCACCAATTGCGGTTAGACCATATCATGGTAAGGATAGAAAAAAATTAGTTATGACTCTTACGTGGTCTAACGCTTATCGTGTTGGTAAAGGCGAAGGTAAATTGCCTCCATTCACACAAGTACGTGCTTCAGAGTCAGCTTTTGACCCCAAACTTGGAGAACTTTTAAATCAACGTGTAGGTGAACTTCAAAGGTCTCAAAAAAATAAATAGATTCCTGCATCTTCCATTCAATACCTATTTGACATGTGGCATTCCCTATTATATTCTGTACATGCAAAATTATCAGGCAGACGATAAAGAAATGCCGGAAGTGATATACCTATGAACATTAAAGAAGAGATGCGGCCGACCATTGAAAGCAGGGCAGGAGAATTTGTTACTAAGCAAAGAAGGAGAATGTACGCCGGAGAGGAAAGGGTATATCCCATTGTCCCGCTGAGGGATTTGGATATTCTCGACCTCCCCCGCCTGGAGACGGGAGCCCCGGCAAGACAACGCTTCCTGGAAGATCTTAGGTTCGGTTATGTTAATGGTGAAATATACACCACTCATTGGCAGGATGTAGAACTTTCAGTTGACCCTACAACCGGCAGGCGATCGATAAAAAATCCTGAAGATTATGCCATTATTTCCAGTCAAGCTGGGTCTGCAGATCCGGAAGATTTACCTAAGAGCGGAAAAGTAAAAAGGCTGGTAGTAGGTCGGGTGTGGGATGGTTTGGAGTCGGCTATTCGTCAGCAATATCATGTTTTAAAAAGCTACGATCCTGCAGCTTTAGATGCGGAGCCCCAAAGACTTCGGGGAATAATACATTGGGTAAATCAAACGTCACTTGAATTAAAAGAAGGCGGAGTAACCCGAGGTCAGCTCGTAAGACTCTCGGGAGATGTAGCAGCGTTGATAGCACGAGTAGAACACCCGACAGTTCAGAATGAGATTAAGCAAAAAATGATACGCATGTTGGAAAACGCAGCAAAGACAGATCGCCGAGGACGGGTAAATCCGATGATTTCCCGTATACGGCTGCGTTCGGCTCTCCTCGGTGCGACTCAGAGACTTACGGTTTCGGAAATGGTAACACAAAAATTCTCAGCTAACCTGGGAGTTCTAATAGCCGAGCGGGAGTTTACCCGCTATAATCTTAAGCAGGCATATAATGAACTGGGAGAGATACAATGGCATCTGGGTTTAGACGGAATTTCAGACTATGAAAGGCAGGAATTGGCTTCCGGAGTAAAAGAGGTAGCTTTACAGTATCTTCGTTTCCCCAGAGTTGCTCCTTATCTTATTCCGGCCCGTCTGTCTGCAGTTTTTCTAGTAGGTTCCCGGGATGAGAAAAAAGATCTCAACCGCCAGGTTCTTGGTGAAGAAACAGCAGAAGCGGTTTATGCTATTCCTCACGCAAAAGAACTTCTTGAAAAAGGAGAACTTTTCTATGCCGGCAGACGTATCAGTTGGGCCAGATCTATATTAAATGATGCTCTTACTAAACCTGAGCACAATAACTTGAGAGAAACCTGATTTGAGTAAGTAAAGTGAATCGAGGGATATATGTTTTACGTTTACATTCTCCGCACTTCATCAAATACACTTTATATCGGACAAACTAATAATTTAGACAAGCGGGTAAGAGAACATAAAGCCAAAAATTCAAAGTCTGCAAAATACATCAGAAGTTTTTCGTCTTTTCAACTCGTATACTCGGAAAACCTTAATTCACGAAAAGAAGCAATGCAAAGAGAACATCAGTTAAAAGGTTGGCCGCGAGCGAAAAAGGAGGCTTTGATTCAAACTAATAACACGCTGTCAAAAAAGCCGTAAGCCCCTCTTCTTTCTGGCTTTGCTTTTGGAATTTCGCTATAATACATTTATAAATTGGATAAAAAAGTTGATAATCGTTTTCGTGCGCTGGATGGACTCAGGGGACTTGCAATAATCCTTGTTTTACTGAATCATATAAATCCTCAATATATCGTTTCTGCTTTTCCTTTTTTGGACTGGATTGGACTTTTTTCAAGTGGTGTTACCGGTGTTTCTTTTCTTTTTGTTTTATCCGGGTTTTTGATGGCCTACTTGTATCCCCAACCTAAAGACGGCTTAGCATTTTTGCAAAAAAGATATACACGGATATTTCCATTATTTTTAAGCATGTGTGCTTTTATGTTCTTCTTCTCCCTTTTTTCCAAGCTATCCTGGTACGAATATATATTTGTCCTTTTTGCTATTGCAATAGCAGTACACTGTATTTGGGTATATGGAATACAGAAAATCCGAAAACAACACTTCTCGCGGATACTTTTCTTTTTATTTTTAGGACTACAGGTCGGGGTCGGTATACTTTATGCATTTTGGATCATGAGAAAACCGGCAATTTATTTTGGACAAATATTACCACCACTCACAAGGGAAGGATTTATCGGACTCGTTAATGCAACACTTACTTTTCCCCTGGGAAATTACATACCCATGCTTGATGGTGTATATTGGAGTCTTGCTTCCGAAATATTATTTTATGTGTTGTATCCTTTTATTATCGTTCCGCTTGTTTGGCTTTTAGTAGCAAAAAAAAGAACAATTAAAATATTTTTCTTATTGTCTCTTATCCCGTTTCTTGCAGCCGTGGATATTTTGTCCCGTCACCTTTTTGTTTTGAGCACTTTGCAATTCAGCCTTTTTTATTATTTTGCAACAGGTATTGCACTTGCATATCTTTATAAAAAATATAAATCTTTTTTTGCCGGGATCCCCGATGTCCTATCCAAAAACCTCTCTATACTTCTGGTTATTGTTTTTTTCTTAACAATTATTGTTATTCATTTACTTGACAGCTTTACAACTAGTGACGCTGGTCCCTGGATAAGATTATTATTTGCCATACCCCTGACATGCCTTATCGCCGTAGCGCTAAACACGAAAACAAGTATAGGGAAATTCTTAAGTAATAAATTTCTCGTTTTTATTGGTAGCATCAGCTATTCTATTTACCTAAGTCATGCCGCAGTTATTCATATTATTACATCAATTCTGCCTGCGACAAATATTTTGAGTAATACTATAGTTCTTATTCTGTGTATTATTGTTAGTATTGTCGTTTCGTGGTGTTT
Source organism: Candidatus Levyibacteriota bacterium (assembly GCA_963790825.1). Lineage (GTDB taxonomy): Bacteria > Patescibacteriota > Microgenomatia > Levybacterales > UBA12049 > CAWBPM01. The sequence goes on from CAWBPM010000003.1 coordinate 125,674, forward strand.
ATATATACTTTTGGAAAAACCATATTTTTTATCTCCGCATAGAAAAATTATTGAGGTGCTAAAAGCGCAGCAATTCACCATCGCGCGAGCAAAACTGGTCCTGGTTAGCATAATTGGTATTTGCATTATCAGTATCTTTTTTGCATTTCAGTCCCATTTTAATTTCTTCTCAGAAGTAATTGACAGTCCCACTGAGGTTATTTTGCCTATCCATGCCACAAAAATAATTTCAACAAAAAATGATCCGTATATTATAATGCAATTTACAGCAGAGGATAATAATTTAGGTATTATAGCAGTAAAAATTGCCCACCTTCAAACACAAAAAATACCTCTTACGCCAATGTTTACTTTCCGTTTGACTGATCCTGCAACGGGTAAAGTTATTTTTTCTTCGGATTATGTTTTAGATGAATTCCATGGGGAAGATTTCCCTTTTGGTTTCCCGGCCATTCAGAATGCGAAAAATAAAACTTTTTGTATAGATTTTATTCTCCATCCTCCTTCTGCCGGTGATTTTGTTACCGTTGATACAGACAGCGTTAAAACTATTTACCAGCTGCAAAGGGAAATTTTATCAAAAATCCTCTTGCTCTTTTTAAGCTTTTGGTAAGTAGGCTTCAAACTGTCTTTACGACTCCCTTGGCACTGATCACTCTTCTTTTGTGTATTCCGTTTATTATTATTTCTATTATTATTTTAGTAGTAGTCTAGCTTTTCCTGCAAAGCGATAACTATCAATGAATCGGGCACTATACAGAACACTTTAATCAAATTGCGAGGCAAAAGATTCTAGACAGCAGTAAATCCTAAAATATCGTAGATTCGTTTATTTTTGGATTTAAGTAATAATTCTAAAGCTTTTGGGATATTCAGATCATCATCCATTATTTGGCTGAATTCTTCTACATTACCATCTTTGAGATTACCTTTTAAAGTCTCCACTTTATTTTGGGCAGCAATTAAGTCCTCTTCTTTATATTCCCAATTCTCTCTATAATGATGAGACAATAAAAGCCAACGAAGCGCGTTCGTGGAATATTTTTGCAGGAGATCGGAAACCATAACTAAATTCCCTTTTGATTTACTCATTTTTTCTCCTTTATAGGAAACCTGAGCGGTATGAATCCAATACGCAGCAAAGGGAATTTTACCTGTAGCTCCTTCGCTTTGTATAATTTCCGCTTCATGGTGAGGAAAAATCAAGTCTGTTCCTCCTCCATGAATGTCGATTTGTTCACCAAAAGAATATATACTCATGGCAGAACATTCTATGTGCCATCCCGGTCTGCCTTTAGCAAACGGACTATTAAAATAAGGTATGTGTGCCTCCTGCCCCGGTGTGGCAGCTTTCCACAATGTTATATCCAGTGGATTTCTTTTATCGGGATTATCTGTGTCCTCTTCAAATTCTTTTGCAAGGTTTAGCATTTGATCTTTAGACAACCTGGAAAGTTTGCCGTAGTTTTTATTTTTTGCAGTATCCAGATAGACGCTTCCCAGACTGGTATAAGCAAAACCGTTATCAATAAGTTTTTGGATTAATTTAATCATGGAAGGAATTTGCTCCGATGCTTTCAGATAGTTGGTAGGTGCAGTCCAATTGAGAGATTGCATATCCCGGATAAACTTACCCGTCCAGAATTCGGATAATTTTTTCCAGGAGATATTTTGCCGGCGGGCGCGTTCTAAAATATCTTTATCCCTGTCGTTTATGTCGGTAACATTTTGTGTATAGATAACAGCATATCCTTTAAATTTTAAATACCGTATGAGTACGTCAAAGTTGATATAGGTAAAAGCATGGCCCAAGTGGGTTGTGTCGTAAGGAGTTATACCGCAAACATAAAGGGAAACCGTTTTAGGCTTTAGGGGTACGAATGTATTTTTTTTCTTTGTGAGAGTATTATAAATACGCATGTCAGTAAGGAAGATCTAATTTGATAAAACCCTCTGAGAACTTATAGCCTTTTTTAGCTCCCAATGTTTTAGCTCTTTCTATTACCCAACCAAGGTTTTCCTTTTTTATCTGGCTTTTATGCGCAAGAAGTGCTTTGCATTTCAGATCAAACGTATCTGAAATATCAACAATTTCATTTACTTTCTCAAACGAAATTAAATAAACTACCGGTACTTTGTGCGGTTTTAATCCTTCTTTTTCCAGTTCTTTAAAAGTAAGTCTGTCTCTGGCTAGTGGAAAAACAGCATCCAGGGCGGCTTGCGCTGCAGCTCTGTGATCGGTGTGATTTATATAGCCCCTTTGTACAGAATAAATAAAAGTCGGGTCCTGGGTTACAACAATGTCAGGTTTAATTTTTCTAATAACTCTGACGATTTCTTTTTTCAGCTTTATATCTGCAACAAGCTGGGTATCTTTATTTTTTAGGAAAAAAACACCTTTTAATCCGAGAATTTTAGCGGCTTCTTTTTGTTCTGCTTTCCTTAGACTTACAAGTTTACTTTCAGTCATCTTAGGATCATCCGATCCTTTACCCCCGTCCGTACAGATAAGGTAGTAGCACTTTGCACCTTGTTTAATCCATTTGGCAAAAGACCCCGCTACTCCGAAATCTAAATCATCAGGGTGTGCACCAATGCCTAAAATTGTCATGCTGATTATTTTAGCATGAATAGTAAATATAGTCACGCTCTGTATGCGTCACGCACTTATTGGAATCTTGGCTTGTATAAAGGACATAGGCGACATATATTTAAGCGAAGCATGTGGCCTCTTATAGTTATACCAGTATAAATACTTTGTGAGCTTTTTTGCAAATGCTTCTGAGTCATAGTAAATCTCGTCATTTCTTAAAATGAATTCCTCCTGGATTGTCCGATTGAATCTCTCAATGTAACTATTAATCTTTGGCATTCTGGGATAGATAAATTGATGTTTAATTTTCTGTTCAACTATATACTCATGGAATGATTTGAGAAACTCTGATCCATTATCTGTTTGGATTGTATGAATCGGTGTTGGATTATTGCACTGGAACTGCTTAAAAACCTCTCTTGCTGTTACTGAGGAGAGATCCGGTACATATACAACTAAGGCAAATTTTGTGTAAATATCAATCACACACATAAACAAATGTTTCTCAAAATTGATATAGACAACTACTGAATCCATCTCAATAAATCCAGGAGAAACTACCTTAGGAGACTTTCTCACTCTTAGCTTTTTGAACTTGTTTTTTTGTTTCTGTGGGTAGACTTTCTTCTCAAATGTTAAGTGACGTCTTTTAAGTACTTTCCCAATAGTACTTTCTGCCAAGGTCTTAATACCCAGCTCTTTGGCATACGCATCAACAAAGGGCTTGAGCATACTTTTACCAATATTCCCATGCTCATGCCTCATCTCTCTAATGAACTCAATTATTCTCCAGTCTGTCTCCATCTTTCGCACATGGAGAGGTCTAGTTCCGTGTGGCACTAAACTGATTGTCCTTTTTCCGTTGTGTTCATAAGCATTTCTCCAGTTGTATAAGCTGCTCTTCTTTATTTTGAATGCAGCAAGGGTTGGACGCAGTCCATACTTGTAGTAGTGATTAATCACGTGAAGGCGAAAAGCAGCTACATCGGATACTTCAACTGCTAATGAATTCTGGAGCATTTTCATCAGTATATGATAGCTCTTTTGTGAGTATTTTGGTCGTAAATGTCTTACTCGTTTAAAATCACTTGGCATAGAATCTTCTTCCTTAAGATTCCAATATGTATCGTGACTTATTCACGCTCTACTATATAATCAACTCACAAAATATAAAAATGAAAAATTTTATTTTTGCTATAATTGAAGAGATATATGAATAAATTAAAACTTTTTGTTGTTACCTTTTTGATCGCCTTAGGGATACTTGGATTTTTAACTGCGAAATATCTGATACCTACTGCTCAAGACACAACTGCCGTAGTAAAAGAAATGCGCGCGTTAAATAGGTGGGAAACGTCTTCTTTTACTGTTGAGAAAATAATTGACTCGGGAAATAGCGGAAATGTATTCCAACAATTTCTTTTTGGGAATAGAATTCTTTTAATTGCTCAGGGGGAGGTAATTGGGGGATTTGATTTATCTCACTTCTCCGAAAACGATATCAAAATTCAAGGATCAAGTATCCGCCTTACCCTGCCTGCTCCTCAAATATTAGTAGCACAGATTGACAATTCAAAGACGAGAGTCTATGACCGCCAGCAAGGACTGCTTGTTCCTGCAAATAATAATTTAGAATCGGATGCGCTGGTTAGCGCGCAAAAGTCAATTCAGGAAACTGCATGCAGCGAAGGCATACTTACTACTGCTTCAAGAAATGCTAAATTACAGCTCACTTCAATTCTTACATCTTTTCATTTTACTAATATCACTATCACAATTCCCACCGGACATTGTTAGAACACTAAGATAATAAGTTAAGTAACACTGCTTTTTTTATGGTCAATTATTTCTCTGACTGAGATTATTTATTCTTTCAGGAAAAGATTGTGTTGTGTTATGATTATTTCTAAAACGCAGACTTACGACCATAATGAGAACCCGTACCTATCTACTTCTATTGTTTTTCTTAGGATTTCTTGTTTATTCTTCTGCTTTGTTCAACAACTTCGTGGGTGATGACGATTTGCAGATTGTTAGAAATACTCAGGTTCATTCGATTATAAATTTTCCCAATTTTTTTACCAGCGGTACCTATGAAACCGCCGGAGACACACAAACAGTAGGTCTTTTTTACCGCCCCCTGATGACTACTGTCTACTCACTATTGTATACTTTTTTCGGTCCAAATCCTTTTGCGTTTCATTTATTTCAGATACTTTTGCAAATTACCAACGCGGTCCTGCTTTACTATTTTCTGAAATATTTTTTAGCGGAAGTAACATCCTTTTTTTGTTCTCTATTTTTTCTTATACACCCTATCAATGTTGAGGCAGCGGTACATAGCGCTAACTTACAAGAAATGCTTTTCTTCTTTTTCGGCATGGCTGCGCTTCTTTTACTGCAACGCGTAAAGGAAAATAAAAATATAATTTCAGTACTTTTATTATTACTTTTTTCCTTGCTCTCAAAAGAAACGGGAATACTTTTTTTAGCAGTTAGCGGCGTGTACTATAAAATGTTTGGAAAAAATAAGAGACGGTTTAGTTTTTTAGTTTTCGGCAGCATAATAATACTTATAATCTATGTTATTTTTAGGTATGGACTTGCCCATATGTATTTGGCTACTACGTCAATTGCGCCAATTACCCACGCACCGCTTCTTCAGAGATTGACAAATATTCCCGCGATTCTTTTTTATTATCTTAAAATATTCTTTTTTCCTATGGATATGGCGGCAGTACAATTCTGGATGATACGCACAATTTCGTTTAGGAACTTTTTTATTCCGCTTTTTTTTGACGCCTGGTTTTTTGTAGTGTTTTACTCAGGCTTTTTATGGATAAAGAGAAAACGCCGGGTATACACAAAAACATATCTCTTTTTTAGCATCTGGTTTATGCTGGGAATTATTCTTCATGTGCAAATTCTTCCCCTTGATGCCACGGTTGCAGATCGCTGGTTTTACTTCCCGTTTGTCGGAATAATAGGAATGTCGGGTATTCTTATTCAGGAACTTAAAATTACAAAAAAATATGTAAAATTAACGGTAACTATTCTGATTCTTATTCTTTGCTTTTTGTCTATTCTGTCTTTTCTACGGGTTTTGCAATGGAGGGATGAATTGACACTTTATAGTCACGATATACATACTGCTCCAGGAAATTTCATCATTGATAATGAGTACGCAAGTGCGTTGATAAAAAATGATCAGTTTGAAGAGGCAAAAAAATATCTTAGTGAATCGATTAAAGAATATCCGTATTCGGCAAATCTCAATAATATGGCAATTGTATATGCGTCGGAAAGAAACATCAACATGGCGGATCAATATTTTCAAAAAGCAATCTTAAGAAGTGACAACTTTTCAATCTACGAGAATTATGCAAACTTCCTGCTGTATTATAAAAATCCGGCGTCGGCAATTCTTTTTACAAAACAAGCCTTAGTAAAGTTTCCCGTTAGTCCGGGATTATGGCTAAGCCTGGGGAAAGCAGAATATATAGAGGGCGCTACACAAGCGGCAATTACGGCGGTAAAAAAATCTTACATTATTCAGCCAAACGCGATGACGGAAAGCACATATAAACGAATGGAGCAGAGTATCCAATTGCCAAAATTGAAATTATGAAGTTCAAAAACAGATTATTTTTAGTTTTAGCTGCTATACTGTAGAGGATTTTTTTTATAAAGTCGAAGGCGGATTATGAAATATAGAGAAAAAATATTTACCGGTGACGGGGTAAAAGGGCAAGATTTTACTAATTGTGAATTTCTGAATTGCAAATTTTTGGGAGCTAACCTACGATTTACCTCTTTTACCCGGTGTATATTTAGAACATGCGATCTGTCTTCTGTTATTTTTACCATTACCTCTTTTGCAAACTGCAGTTTTCCCGAAAGCAGATTAAGTAATCTCGACTTTTCCGATGCTCAAATAAAAGAATGTGACTTTTCTAAAACAATAATGAAAAACTGCGTTCTCCAGCAACTCAAAACAGGAAGCAAAAATGAGAGAAAGAAATTTAATTTAGCAAATTCAATATTTGATAGTGCTGACTTATCGGGAACGCTATTTTTTCTTTGCAGTTTAAAAGGAGTAGATTTTAAAAAAGCAAATCTGGAGAATGTTGTTTTCGACCGCTGCAATCTAAAAGAAGCTAATTTGGCGGGTGCGAATATCAACGGGACAACATTTACAGATTGTGCAGTAGAAAAAACTATCTTGGATCTGGACGGATTTATCGCTTTCGGAAATTCAAAAGGATTTATATTGGAATAACAAAATGTTATTTAATAAATATGCAAACAAATTAGACGGATTACCCTGAAAAAATATTGGCAGATGTCAAAATATTTCTGTGAATGATACTATTACAAGAAGTAGACCTTTATGATTCTTCGATGAGCTCCGCTTCAAGCTTCTTTAAATCTTTTACAATAAGCACGTTTTTAGTAAAGGTTACGAGTCTCTTTTCTTCCAGATGCTTCATTTCGCGACTTACCGTTTCCCGAGTCAAGCCTGTTTGCAGGGCAAAGTCTTTTTGAGTAGTTTTTATATGAATATTTCTATGTGAACCGTGAGGTGAACCGAATCGTTTTGTTGAAATTATTATTTCCAATGTGAGTCTTTTATATGCACTTCCCGACATAAGATAGACCATGCGACTGAGAAGTCCGTCCATGCCTTTAAATAGTCTTGCGGTTAAGTCAAAAAGCACATCAGGTTCTTCTCTAACAAAGGCTAATACGTCCTCTTTAGGCGCCCGCCAGACTTCAGCCGGTGTGATAGCCTCATGATAGTAGCCATTCGGAAGGTTACTTACAACCCACATCATCGGAAAAAAAGATGGTGCTTTATAGATATTTACTATTACTTCATTGCCTTGTCTAGTAATATAGTAGACCCGCACTGTACCGCTCTTCAGATAGAATATTCCGGCGGGATTATCCCCGGCTAAAATGAGTAATTGCCCTTTCTTGTACTGTAAATAGTTATATTTAGCAAAGAATTTCTCCAGTTTTCTTTTTATTTTTTCTTGCATATGCCAACTATTATACACCTCGAGCGTGATTTGGATCACAATACTTCGTTGTGTTTCCCTATCGCAGCGAAAAATCTTTTGCTGTATACTACACTTACCATGCGCGTAGCAAGTCAAGCAAAGCATCGTGCAGCTAAAAATATCCTATCTCCACCCAAAACGATGCGGGTACTTGACCGCTCAACGAATATTGAGCAGTTACGTTATGAAATTTCCGCGATTGAAAGTGAAAATCAATTACTTCGATTGTTGCTGTCTTCATCTTCAGATCCAATTCTTATTACTTCATCCAAGGCGAAAATTTTGTTTGTAAATCCGGCATGGGAAAGACTAACGGGCTATAGTTTATCCGAGGTAGAAGGAAAAACTCCCCGTATTTTCAGCAGCGGCAAAACAGCGAAAAAAGTATATCGGCAGTTATGGACAGCGCTGACAAACGGTGTATCATTTACTACGGAAGAGATTATAAATAAGGACAAGCAGGGACAGGAATATCAGATTCATTCTTCTTTTTTTCCGGTCACGAACCATAAGAAACTTGAACTCTATGTTCAATTACAACATGACATTACCGAAAGAAAAAGGCTGGAGAGGTCTCTGCATTATCATACTTTAATCACAGAACACGTTGCGGAAGGAGTTTGTCTTATTCGTATAACAGATGGTGTTATTGTATATACCAACCCAAAATTTGAAAAAATGTTCGGATATACCAGTGGCGAGCTTACCGATAAACCCTTTTCTTTTTTATGTTTTGCAAAAGATGAAAAGACAGCAAAGAAAATAGCACAAAAGATTTTACAAACCCTGCGGAAACAAGAAACTACAATATATGAGACTCGTAGTATTAGAAAAGATCGGACATCTCTTTGGTGCAAAGTGACTGTTTCGCAGTTTAATCATCCGGAATTTGGAGATGTTTGGATAGCGATCCACGAAGATATAAGCGAATTTAAGAGGCTTGAAGAGCTACGGAGAGAATTTCTTTCAGCCGTTGCCCATGAGTTAAAAACGCCGATAACGGTTTTAAAACTTATTACTCAGTCTCAAATGGAGAAAGCGAAAAAGTTAGCGCAAAAAAATATCTCTGAGGATGAATTTTTGCTTATTGATCGTGAACTTAGCAGACTGACAAGACTTATCGATGATCTGCTGGACAGCTCCAGGATGGAAAGCGGAAAATGGCAGATGAACTTCGTACCTACAAATCTCAGCAGACTTACAAACGACGTTGTAAATAAAATGCGTTTATTTGCTAAAAACCACAAAATCATTCTTCACGAAATTGCGAATATTTTCGTTATCGCTGATAATCAACGGCTTGAACAAGTATTGTATAATTTAATCTCTAATGCTATTAAATATTCGCCTGAAAAAACTACCATTACCGTTGATATGCAAGTTAAAAAGAAACTGGTAATAGTCTCAATTACAGATCAGGGTATCGGTATTTCCAAAGAGAAACAAGAACTTATTTTTGATAGATTTTATCAAGTAAAATCCGCACATCCGAATGGGTTTGGACTTGGATTATATATTTCAAAAGAAATTATTACCCGTCATAAAGGTAAAATTTGGCTAAAATCGAAAGAAAAAAGAGGAAGTACCTTTTATTTTTCCTTACCCCTTACAAAAGAGTAAGGAGGTGAATATATGGCAAAAACAAGAAAAGAAGAGACGTTTCGCATGAACGGTGAAAGTTTACTTAAAAAAGTAAAGGAGTTAATTGCCGAAGGAAACGTCAGAAAAATTACTATTAAAGACAAAAGCGGAAAAGAACTGATTGTTTTACCCTTAACTATCGGCGTAGTCGGTGCAGTGTTGGCTCCTGTCTTAGCAGCGGTCGGCGCAATTGCAGCACTGATTAGCGAATGCTCTATCACCGTAGAAAGAGAGTTGTAGACGAGGAAAAAGCGGCGCTTTAGCGAAAAAGTCTTAGAATATACGGAACAAAAATAAGTATACCGACTATGACAGATCCAAATGCCGATACTAAAACCATACCGGCAGCTACATCTTTAGCAATTTTTGCTTCTTCATGATGCTCTTTGGTAATCAAATCTACCATCTTCTCAATAGCACTGTTAATCATTTCCGTAGTGAACACGAGCAAAATCATGACGCCCAGAATTCCCATTTCAAACGGATTTACATCAAGCATGAGACTTGCAAGAATAACAATCAGAGCAACAAAAAAATGGATCCTAAGATTTTGATCATTCTTAAATGCGTAACGGAGTCCCGAGAATGCATGTCCGAAGGCTCGAAATAATCTTAAAATGTCTATCATAAATATTTTCTAGGCGTGTTTTGTCAAATAATAGACAAAAATCGCTAATAGTAATCCGATCATAACACCAACACACACTTCCAGTATAGTATGTCTTTTTGTTTTTACTCTTGCCCAGCCAAGCACAGGAATCAGAAGAAGTAAAAGAAAATACCACCCGCTAAAAGCAATACCGAGCGCAGTAAAAAGCGCGGTACTCGTAGCTTCATGCATACTGGCTTTTACCCAAATCGTTACAATACTGGAAATAAAAATGCCAATAATAATACCAAACGTTACTGCAAGAAGAATAAACGGTGCTTTCAGAACAAATAATACCAGCATGTAAAGAAGGGTTATAATACTTAAGAATAAAAACAGTCGGGGCCGATCTTTTTTACGCGAAACATCCAGATCGCTAAACACACCACGATGCACCTCATAGACCATATATAACGTAACGATTCCTAAAAAAAACACCGAGATTATTTCCCATTCCAAAGCTACTTGAAAGTTTCTGGTCGCTCTCTCGACTAAAATATAAGGGAAGGCTAAAAATAATATGATCGGATTAAAGATATTGGAGATAATCCGGGCTAAAAACATCATAAGTCGTTACTACTAACTCTCGCTAAAACATTTTCTTTTCCCAGAATTTGCAAAGACTCCGGGAGCGGCAAGCCTCTCTCGGAACCGGTTAAAAGATAATAAAGAACCGGCATGCGGATAGAGTATTTGGTCATGATTAATTTCAATACCATGAAAATTTCATCTTTTTCCCACGGATTTACTGTCTTAAGTAATGTATATAATTCTTCTTTTACTTGTTGTTCTACATTATTTCGCGGAGTATTTTTGGGATTTATAAAAAAATGGCGCGTCAGTTCTTCAAAATCTTTTAATGTTGTCATTCTTACATGAACCAAAGGAATAAGCTGATCAAAAAGTTTGTCGTCAATATCTGCCCATTTTGGATTAAATATCTTGAGACGTTTTTTTAAATTTTCGGGGGAAAGCATTTGTATATACTGCTGGTTCATCCAGGTTAATTTAGTTAAATCAAAAATCGGGGCAACCGGACGGATATCTTTAAGATCAAACAAATTAATAAATTCCTCGAGCGAAAATATTTCTTTCTCTTTAGGATGGGTCCAACCAAGAAGTGCTAAGAAATTGAGTATTGCTTCAGGCAAGTATCCTTCTTCGCGGTACCACGTAACATTCGTATGACCATGGCGTTTTGATAATTTTGATTTGTCTGGGTTACGAAGAGTCGCGGTATGGTAGATAAGCGGTACTTTCCAAGCAAAATATTGATAGAGTAACACATGTTTTGGCGTAGAGCTAATCCACTCCTCAGCACGGACCACATGCGTAATACCCATTAAATAGTCATCCACAACAACTGCAAGATGATAGGTCGGAAAGCCGTCTGATTTTATGAGAATCTGTTCAGTTACTTGTTGGCTTTCGAATTTAATTTCGCCGCGAATTTCATCTTTAAATAAAATAATCATATCTTTCGGAACCCGCATACGGACAACCCAATTTTTTTCAGAACGTGACAACATTTCGGCTATAGTTGTTGGGGGTTCTTCTGAAATAGTTGCAATAGTTGACCCGGATTTTTCTTTGTTAGTATAGTCTTTTTTTCGGCCTGCCTGATCCCGGGGAAGATAGGCAAAGTAAGCTTTCCCTATGTCAAGAAGTTTTTGTGCATAGGTATGGTAGGTTCCGAGCCGTTCTGATTGACGATATGGACCGTACTTTCCGTTCTTTCTGGGACTTTCGTCTTCCGGTAAACCAAACCAATCGAGGGAATTAAAAATAACCTCTTCGGCTCCCGAAACAAAACGGCTTCTGTCCGTGTCTTCAATCCGAACCAGAAATTTTCCATTATGTTTTTTTGCGTATGCATAATTAAATAGCGCCTGATAAATAGTACCGATATGTGGATAGCCTGTAGGACTCGGTGCGATTCGTAACCGAACCGATGAATTATTTTTTTTATTCATAATCTACAAAAAATTGCAATTTCACTAAATGCTCGTCTGTTCTTGCATTGTAACGCATCTTTTCCTTATACTCAAGATATGCCCACTCTTCATCAAGTTACCGAGGAAACAAAAACTACCGCTGTCTGGGGAAGTATTAGTGTTGTAATACTTATTGTCCTGGTTATGATATTTAACGCACTGAGACCTATTCTGTTTCCCGTTCGTGAGCCGGCTCCGACAGTTTCATTTGCTAAACTTCCACCGATTATTTTTCCAGGTAACACTTCCGGGGTAAATCTTTCTTATACCATAGATACGCTTAGCGGCGATTTGCCTGTTTTAGCAGATCAAATGCTCGTGTATCAAGAATTGCCAACGCAAACGCCGCATTTATACATGCTTCAGCAGGAAAGCAATAAAATTAACGCTATCGGGTTTTCCGGGCCGAATATAACTGAGATCCAGTTCTCAGAAACGCTTTATTCTTGGACGCAATCAGGCGATCCGCCAAAAACAATTGTTTTAGACTTCCTTTCAAATAACTTTAATCTTACCTCTCCCTATGCTTCTTCTCAGGCTGTTTTAACCAGTAAATTTAGTGGGAACGAAAGTACAGCTCTCAATATTGCGTCGAATTTTTTGAATGCAATGGGTGCAAATCTAAGTGATCTGGATTCATCGAAAACTACGGTGCAAAGATTAATGTTTGGAAATGGAACGCTTGTTCCTGCTTCTCTTCCTGCGCCTACACAGTTTATGCGGGTTGATTTTTTCCAAAATGATATCTTGAAATTCCCAGGGGATACACAAAAAGTCCACATCTACTACCCCAATCCCCCTCACTCAACGATGAATTTTTTAATTACTTCTGAAAGCAGTGGGTCCGGTCCTGCATCAAATGTGGTTAATGCAAATTTTCTTCACCAGAATATTGATTTTACAAATTCCGGTACTTATCCGATAAAGACAGCATCTGAAGCCGCGACAGAATTAGAAAACGGAGGTGGCTACATCGCCTCTAATTTTTCAAGGACAAATAAAATATCAATTAAGGACGTTGAGCTTGGATACTTTGCAGGAGACACTACTCAGCAATATTTGATGCCAATTATTGTTTTTTCTAATCCTGAGACCGGCTTTTATGCGTATGTGTCCGCAGTTCGGGATGAATGGATTCAAAAGTAATTCGTAACTTTTATTGATATTTTTTTTTCTACCCTACGGATTTATAAAATAAATATTACCCCTTACCAAACTGATCAGTTCTTTTGTGTCTGCAAAACGATTGTCACTTTGCATAACGATTAAGATAAATGTATGATTATCTTCTACTTCCGAAGTTACGAGAACTTGGCCTGCTTCGTCGGTAGTTCCGGTTTTTATACCCGTTATTCCATCAGTTCCCAGTAGTTTATTTAAGTTTAGCAAACTGAATGATTTTTTGCCGTTAACTGTTGTAATAACTTTCGTTTTTGTACCGACTACCTGGGAAAATGCCTTATTTTTCATTGCGTATGAGGCAAGCCGTGCCAGATCATAGACCGTCGTGTAATCCCAATCATCATTTAATCCATCCGGATCTGCGAAATGGGTGTTATAAAGATTCAGCTCTTTTGCTTTCGCATTCATCCGGGCCACAAACGCAGATACCCCTCCCGGATAATTCTCTGCCAACGCGTAAGCCACGTCGTTTCCCGACGGCAGCAATAAACCGTATAGCATATCCGGAAAATATAATGCATCGCCCTTTTTCAAACCAACCCGTGAGCCTTCAATAGTATCTGTAAGACAAGTAATAATGGAATCGTTTTTATAGTATTCAAGGGATATTAATGCTGTCATAATTTTAGTCGTAGATGCCATTGAAAAACGAAGCGTTTTATTTTTTGAGAATAACGTAACGCCTGACGCGCTTTCAAGAATAATTGCCGCGTTAGCGCTAAGAACAGGAGTACGGATCTGCTTCATTACCGGATAAGGATTAATAATTTGCGCTGATTTTGTATTATGAGAAAATTTACTTTGTTTTATATACCGCTCTAAAGAAATACTAATAAAAAAAAGAATTAGAAAAATGCCAAGCAAAATGAGTGGTATTAGGATGAGTTGTAAATTCTTTTCCTGAGTTAGAAAAAAATTCTTCCCTTGACGTAAATAGGTTCGCAGGTTTTTTTTAGAAGACAGATTAGTCGGCTTTCCACTTGGTGATTTTTGCAGGGTAGCGGCTTTCCCTGCGAATTTTTCTTTTTTATCTACAGTTTTTTTATCAACTGTTTTTTTCTTTTTTGTCAATTGTTGAGAATCTTTCATCGACACGCTCCATATCTCGCGGGAAAAGGGATGCTTCGCGAATATTATTTAATTCTAACAGTTTCATGGTTAATCTCTCCAGTCCGAAAGAAAACCCTCCTTCAGGCGGCATGCCATATTTAAATGCCATAAGATATATTCCAAAATTCGCAGGATTTACTCCTTTTTTCTCCATTGCCGAAATGAGCTGATTGTAGTCATTTATCCTCTGGCTTCCGCTAAGAATTTCAAGTCCGCGAAATAGTAAGTCATAAGATAGACTATATTCCGGATTTTTCGGATCCGGACACGTATAAAAGGCTCGTTTTTTCGTTGGATAATGGGTGATTGTGACGAAATCCGATTGGTGTTTTTCTTTCGCCCAAAGATAAATTTCCTTTTCATCTTCAGGGTTTAAGTCAAGTTCTTTTGCTAAATCTCTCCCCGTTCGTTTGCTGATAATTTCTTGTGCCTGACGGAGTGTAAGACGTGGAATAGAAATCGGTACCAGTGGTTTATCTACAGCAAATTTTTCTAAGATATCCGCATGTTTCTCTGAAACATTTCTTATCATATTTGCCCCGACAAATTCCAACGCGTCCAGTAACTCTTCAAAATTTTCTATAAATGCAATTTCAACATCCATTTGTGTTGCTTCCGAGATATGCCGCGTTGTTACCGACGGTTCTGCCCGATAGGCTTTCGCTATCGTATAAACCCTTTCAAATACTCCTACCATTATTTGCTTATAGAGTTGCGGACTTTGGGTCATAAATGCTTCGTGTCCATAATAATCAAGTTTAAACACTTCTGCGCCTCCCTCTGTCGCGCCGGATGCAATTGTCGGGACAAAGATTTCTGTGCAGTCAAGAGCGAGTGCTGCTTTGCGAAATTCTTCAGCCAAAGCAGCCTGGATGGTAAAAATCATTTGTACCCGCGGATGTTTCAGCGTTAACGACCTATGATCCAGAAGTGTCGGTAATTCGAGATTCAATTCTTCTTCTCCCATATCAAAAGGCAAGGCTTCGGAGACCGCAAGGATTTCAAGTTCGCTTGCTTCGAGTTCCACCGTGCCGCTGGCAATTTTTGGATTTATTAGTTGGTCCGGTCTTTTGTTCACTTTTCCAGTAATAGCAACCGCATACTCACTGCGAAGTCCGGATGCTGCGGCATGCGCTTTTGCAGATACTTGCGGATTAAAAATAACCTGTAGTAGTCCCGATCTGTCCCGAAGATCAATGAAAATCAATTTGCCGTGATCACGCCTGGCATGTACCCAGCCTTTCACCATTATTTCTTCACCTGTCCGCCTGGGCGTTTCTTTGACCAAAATTCTTCGTAATGCTTTTGTCATAATTATAAATCGCCTGTTCCATATCATACTAGGAATTCGTTTACTTGACAAGCACAAATTTATAGGATTATAATCGTTTTGTGCTATGAATTTTAAGTATCGTTTTTATCAGATCTCACACATTAATCTCCTTGTCCTTATGGGATGAGTGAGATTTGGCGTTTAGTGTACATACCAAATCTCCTCATGATGCGGGAGATTTTTTTTTGGGGTAAAAATATGGCAGTAGTAGAATTAGAAAAACTAACAATTCGAGAAGTAGTACCTAAAAAAAACGGTAATTTTTATGTCCTTAAACAAGACGGCGCGCTTAGGTTAAAGGATAATGTAACATTTGGTGGCCTTGGATCTACTTCTTCTGATGGCTGGCGAATAGCGACAGACACTGAGAAGGCTAAGGTACACAATATGCGTACACAAATTATTTCGATATTAGGAATTGAAAGAATATCACAAATTCCGGGTCTCATTAATAATCCTGGAGCTAGAAAACAAGCTAGTGACACTGCATATGAATTAATTGGCGGTATGTATGGTATGGAACAAAAACCAGAAAGTGAAACAGAATTAGAGCGTAAACAACGACGGGAAAGAATTGCTGTTCGCGTCAAAGGATATGGAGATATAGCAAACAGTGTTATTACCCATTTAGCAGAGGAACAGTTACCCAGGTCTCATGCTGATCTTACGATGGTAAACGAAATTAAAAATGCCAGCGATCCTGTAGAATTACTTCTTTTGGCTCACGATAATCGTTATCATAGACGGGTCCGGTTCGAAGCTGCACGAAAACTTCAGTTAATGGCTTTGGCAGCTGCTCTCGATCAAAGAGAACAAGAATCCGGTGTCGAAGAAAAAGGAAAGCAACTTGATATCTTTCTTGACGAACATGTATATAGTCAGGCCCGAAAACGGGGAGAAACAATACTTGCTTATTTATACAGTACACATGATCCGGAAACATTTGATGCTACTTCGGTTAGAGTTTTGCATAAAACCGAAGCCGACAGACAAAGATTATTACTTAAGCCATACGAGAAAATAACTCCGGTTCAACGCAGAACAGTCCAGTCAAATGGTCAGGAAATACCGGTATATGTAAACACCCGTCAAAAAGATCCGGTCGCAAGTGTATTAAAATTGCTGCGTAAAGGACATGAGAATCCTGCAGTAGCAGTAGATGATAGCTTAGGACTTATGGCTGTACTTGAAACAGAAAACGATCTGGATAATTTCAGAACTCATTTGGTAAAAGGTGCAACAGAAGCCGGAT
The DNA here is from genome assembly GCA_963790825.1 of Candidatus Levyibacteriota bacterium. GTDB lineage: Bacteria > Patescibacteriota > Microgenomatia > Levybacterales > UBA12049 > CAWBPM01. Next base: position 142,491 of record CAWBPM010000003.1, read on the forward strand.
CCATGTTACAAGAGGAAGAGACTCAAAACACGCTTCATGGAGAGAAACACGTGCCTTCCAGCCCCGGTAGTTCTCCTGATATACGGATGTATAAAAGTCATATGAGAATTAACGGAATGAGATTCGAATTCCAGGGATATACTATTTTCTCATATTTAGATAGTTTATATCGTAGAGATAGTGGTCACTACGAATATGACGTTAAACGGTTATTTAATAGCGGTGTGGTATCATTATTATTCCCGGAGACCGTATATGGTTACAACGAGGAAGACATGAGAGAATCGGCAATTAAAAAAGTAAGAAGTGAGGTAGAATCGCAATATTAAGATTAGGATGATTTTAAATCTTTAATCTTCAGCTGCAGTTTGGTATTTCCGTTCCATTTGTTTTCATCAATTGTATAGGCAACACTTAGCTTATCGCCAACCCCTATGTCTTTAGCTAATTCTCCCATCCCGAAGGCAATTGCTTCAAAGATAGGAGAATTTTCTTGGTGGAGCATTAACTTTAAGTGCTTGCCCTCTCTACCCAAAATACGCAGATCCGAAACTTCCACATCGCGGCTGACAAATACCGGTTCGGGATTACCCATACCGAAAGGCGAAAGCTTTTGGATTTCTTCATATAACTTAGGGCTGATATTATTTAATGACAATTCGCAATCTATTTTAATTCGCCGCGTTAGTAAATCATCGGTTAATATCTTTTCGCTCATTTCGCTGAGTGCTTTTTCAAGTTTTTTCAGTTTGGTTGTTTCTATCGTAAACCCTGCCGCCATTGGATGGCCGCCCAAATTTACAAAAAATTCCTGGTTTTTTCTTAGAAATTCAATGATATTAAATCCTACAACTGAACGAACTGATGCTTTTGAATATTCCTCTCCTATTGATAAGACTATTGCCGGACGATAAAATTCCTCAACCAGTCTTCCGGCAATCAAGCCAATTATTCCCTGCTGATACGTCTCATGTCCTAAAATTAATAATTTTTTAATAGGTTTCGACCGGATAGTCATACTGGCGTGAGTTACGGATTCCTTCATCATTTCTTGCCGCTCTCTATTCGTTCGTCCGAGTTTCACTGCCAGGCTTCTAGCTCGATTCGCATCTTTTGTGCAAAGTAACCGTAGGCTATCCATCGCCGACTCAAGCCGACCAGCAGCATTTAATCTGGGCGCTATGATGTGCCCGACTTCATAAACACCAAGGTTTTCCTTTCCACATGCTGCTTCCTCAAAAAGAGCCAGGAGACCGGGACGTGTGGTTTCACGTAACTTTTTTAGACCCTCCTTAGCTATTGCCCGATTTGCACCGGTGAGTGGAACCAAATCGGCGATTGTGCCCAGCGTCGCAAGTTCTAAATGAGTATTTTTCTCCTTCCCGGTATTTCTTTCTTTTTTAATTTCATTCGCCAAAACATAAGCAATACCCGCACCGCATAACTTCGTTGTATGGACAATGGCAAACGCGGGAGGCAGTTTTGTATTTTCCGGCAAATGATGGTCCGTAATAATTACATCTATTCCCTGGCTGTTCGCATATTTAACCGCTTCATTTGCCACAATGCCATTATCAACTGTTATTATCAATTTCAAATTTTTACTGACAAGCTTCGCGTTTTCAATCCCTATCTTTGACAGACCATATCCTTCATCCATGCGATGGGGAATATACGGCATAATTTCAGCACCTATCGCCCTAAGTGTTTCCCATAAAATTGCGGATGCGGTTATACCGTCAACGTCATAATCGCCAAAAACAATAATGTGCTCTTTTTCACTAATTGCTTTTTCAATCCGTTTGAGTGCTTTTGTCAATTGTAATTTATTAAGACCTACATTTTTTGGAGTAATATTTTCAAGTACCGGATTAAGAAACTCTTTGATTTCCTTTTTTGTTTTTATATCACGATTATGTAAAAGTATTTCTGTCAGTTCCTGGAATTTTGAATTTTGAATTTTGAATTTTGAATTATTTATTATTTCCCATTTTTTCATGTATTTTCGTATTATAGAACAATATATAGCTTTATCAACACGTCAAAAAGGCGCAAGCTCGATATTTGCTTTTTTCTTTTTGCTATACTATAGAGTATGGTAGAGCGTATTCCTTCTTATATTATTGACACATATAAAAAAATCTCATCGGCAGGATTTAGTGTATATTTGATTGGGGGATCGGTGCGCAGCTTACTTTTAAAGCAACCAATTGTAGATTGGGACATGACTACGAACGCTACCCCCGAACAAATCCTTCATCTTTTTCCTGACGGATTTTATGATAATCAGTTCGGCACTGTCGGCTTGCCTATCGAAACCTTGGCGAAGGCAGGGATTCCGCTTAAAGATCACTTGCAGCCCGAACAAAAAGGGGTTTTGGAAATAACTACATTTCGAACCGAACAGGCGTACAAAGATAACCGCCATCCGGATAAAGTTACATGGGGAGAAACACTGGAAGAAGACCTAAAACGTCGTGATTTTACTATCAATGCAATAGCACTAAAATTACACTACGAAGGCGACCCGATAACCAGCGAGGTAATTGATTTACATAATGGTCAGGAAGATCTTAAAAATCGACTTATCCGTACCGTAGGGGATCCTAATCAACGATTTAAAGAAGACGCCCTTCGGCTCATGCGTGCAATTCGTTTTGCAACCCAATTAAGATTCCGGATTGAAGAAAAAACCTTACTTGCAATTCAAACAGACGCTTCGCTGTTACAAAATATATCTGCTGAACGAATTCGTGATGAACTGCTTAAAATTCTTGCAAGCGAATATTCTTACGAGGGCGTATTGCTTTTACGTAATACCGGACTTCTGCAATATATTCTTCCCGAGCTTCTCAAAGGAATAGGTGTTTCAATGGTACGCCCAGGCAGACACCATACAACAGATGTGTTCGACCATAATTTATTAGCTTTAAAATATTGTCCGTCAAATGATCGGATTGTCCGCTTCGCTACACTTATTCATGATGTCGGTAAGCCATATGTAGCAGGAAAAGATGAAGAGGGATTGGTCATTTTTCATAACCATGAAATTATGGGGGCAAAAATTGCAAGTGAGATCTGTAGTAGACTGCGATTTTCGAAAAAAGATAGGGATCGAATCGTTAATTTAATTCGCTGGCATATGTTCACGGTTGATGAACATATTACGGATTCGGCGATTCGCCGCTTTATCAGGCGGGTGGGCGTAGTAAATGTAAAAGACATATTGGATCTGAGAATCGGCGACCGACTCGGCAGTGGCACGCAAACTGCCGAGTCCTGGCGGCTTAGAGAGTTTAAAAAAAGAGTTGAGGAACAGCTCTCCCCGATGCCTTTTTCCGTCAGTGATTTGGCAATTGACGGAAATGATGTAATGAAAGAATTGCAGCTTAAACCCGGACCGAAAATTGGCGAAATCCTGCAAAAACTTTTTGAGGAAGTGGATGAGGACTTAAGTAAGAATAATAAGGACTATTTACTGCAAAGGATAAAAGAAATTACTAATAAATGACTTTATATAAACGTGCATCTCTAATTTGCTTCACAAGAGAAATTTTTTTAGCATTTTCCATATTACTGACAGCCTGGGAAAAATTTTGATTAGACTCAAGTAATTGAGTCACCCATTGATTGGGATGTAAATCAACAAGTATATATGTTGGCTTACCGGCAAAATCCAACCACCAACACTCCATTTTAGCACACTGCGTATTTGGAACTTTGTGTTTTCGTGGATAAAGCAAATAAACCTCTTTTCGATGACTAATATGAGGAACTAAATTTTGTGCAGACGCAACACTTGCATTTTTTGGCAAGAATGCAAATAATGCGTTGTCGTTATCCATCCATGATTCATGTTGCCAATAAACTTTTTTTGCTAATTTATTTAAAGGAAAGTGAAAATAAAATTGCAATCCTATCGATATAATAAATAAGATGATGACAATAATTTCTACGTTAATTTTTCGTTTTTTCAAAAAAAATAAAACATCAAATGTTCCAAGAATTAGAAAAAATGCAAGAATTGCCCGATGATGTAAAAATGGTCCTTGCATCCAACTGAAACTTCCTCCTAATATGAAATATTGGAATAAATCACCAAACTCCGCTAACATTGCGCCTGGAGAAAAAATCGGAAGAAAAGAAAACCAAGACAGCGAGTATAGCCATACTTGCCGTCTTTCATTTGTCGCAAAATAACCTTTTGCAATTTCAATAGGATTATGCGGGATATTTGGAAAATATTCATAACCCACCGGATAGAAATACCCGATAATTTTTATACAAATAAAACTGGCAATAATCCCACCAATAATAAATAGTATTGCACTTCGTCTATATTTTTTGTAAAACAAATAGACACATCCCAGGCAGGCGAATGCTATTCCCATGTTTTCCTGGGTTAATAACGTTAGCAGCAAAAAAGTGATGAATAATTTCTTTTTCTTTGCCTCAAAAAAATATGCTGTCCACACAAGCAAACCAACACCAATAATAATTGGGTGAAAATCAAAAAATACACCGTACTGAATACCAAAAAACAATGAATAAATAATACTTAATAATAAAGAACTAAAAGCCGAAAGATTTCGAAGTTTTGCTAAAAGATAAATCGGGATTGTGGATACCGCTATCCAAACTACTTGAAAAATGAGTAATGTCCTGACATCATTCCATATCCAAAAAAGTGGAGCTAGCAACGGCAAGGTTAAGGTTAAATGATCACCAAGAATAAATCGTTCTTTGATCGTGTTATAGGGAAATAAGAAATGCGCATACTGCCATACTGCCTGATCAAATATTCCCAGGTCAAATGCGCCAGATTGAAACGTATTATGCCGGATAACTGAAAGTAATGAGTATAAAATTGCTAAAATGACTATCCAAATAAGCAGTAGAAAGAATGAATACTTTTGAAAAAAAAGGACGACTTGCCGTTTCACACCATCAATTATAGCAAGAAGCTGATCAATTATATAAATATCATACCTTTAATTTTTTTATTATCGAAATATCAAGTTTTGATAATAATTCGGATCTGCCGGTTGTTCATTCGCCGGTATCTGTAATTTTTCTACTGTTATTCCACTGCTAAACGTTTTTGCAAGAATGATTTTACCGCTTGTTCTTACCACATTTTTTTTCCAAAACATATACGCACCATTATCACTGTCGGAATGCGGATACATGATAAGATATGTCGTGGGATGTTTTAAATTTGAAGGAGTAATCAGATGGTCTGTATTACTTAACCACCAAAGTAAATAATCCATGTTGTAGGTAAGAATACCTGTTGTATACACAAAGTATCCATATGGTCGGTTTTTCGTATCAGAAATAACCCAGTTGGCAACTGCGACTTGATTTTTATATGATCCATCACTCGATGATGGATATTGTGGTGCGTTTATATAATTATTCCTTACCCACATTAGGGCAGGAAAAATGACAAACAATAAGAAAATGCTTACTAGTATTTTATAATATGCTCGTTTTTTCCAAATGTATTGTATTGATAAAGCCAGAACAAAAATCGCAAAGATAGAGATTGGTAAAAGATAATGTGGCCATAACGGTAATGGGTAAAAAATATAAATAGCAAAAATCACTATCGGCGAAAGTAAAATAAATACGTATTCTTTTTCTTCCTTTTTTATCTTTTTTTTAGGTATTATGCTTTTTAGAACAAGAAATATGCCCAGAGTAATAATTGCGGTCAGCAGCCATGAGGTTAACGGGTCACTATTAAATAAAGGAGTAAATAAACTGTTCCATAAATTCGTCATTCTGTCCTGAAAACGAAAACCGATATTTGCATACTCTTCATATCCCGGTAACGGTTTCACAGGATTAGTAAATAATTTTAATATTGATAAGGTCATAAGGAATTGATGACGCAGATCGAAAAGAATGAATGTTGATACTGCGAGAATAAATGCTATGATTCCAAGTAAAAAGTTTTTCATTGTCGGCAATTTTCTGCTTATCAGTAATGCGACTGCAGTCAGGGGGATTAATAAAATTGCAAAGGCTGACTCAAATTGAAACCCCAATCCAATAAAAAAGATTGTTGGAATAATATATTTATCTTTTCCCCGCATAAATTCAATTATTGAATAAAGATAGAGAAGAACAATTATTGGCAGAACTTGGGCATTTGAGGTAAACGGGACGGTTTCAATCAGTGTTTGAGAGATAGTAAGGAACAAAGCGAAGAGTAATCCCATCCATTTGTTATATAATTTCCAGCCAACTAAAAAACCAATAAGGATGATTGCAAGATTGACAATTTCAAAAAGTGGAACGAGCGTCCAATATGGATTTCCCTTGGCAATCAGGAAAAATGGGGTAATCATATAGATCCATAATGCTCCATGAAAAAGGCCACCGAGTCCGGTTCTCGCGCCGATAAGCGTCAATTTGTGATCGACGACGATACTTTTTGCAAGCAGCATATCGCGAGATTGATCAAGAAGATAATAAAAATCTCCAGAAAAAAACATTTTTGAGCGAAGCAGGAATCCGAAGATCAATAAAAGAATAAACAAAGCAGGAACTAGTATTTTTTTATATAAGCTCACAGTGAAATAATATCAAAATTATAACATATCAATTACCGGCTAAATATAGAGACTAGAAGTAATTATTTTCGGCGGGACCTAGCGTTTTCGTAGTAATATCCAAAAGATCCTAAACGGTAATTTGTTAACCATACTTCACGGGCTAACCAATTAACAGAATATCCTATTATAGGGACAGATGATAGTTTGCCAAATTCGTGTTTGAAACTTTCCGTTACAGACGGGCGACACTCTCGTTGTGCTTCAATACTTAATTTTCTCGCCTCATTTAAATCAAATACAACCTCCCCGAATTTTTTTACTCCTGCAATCGGATGTAGCTCAATGTTTCTTGCCATAGGCAGAATTATACCTCAGTTTTTTTATTATATCAACTTTTGTATTGCCCATAATATATGTTATAATTACCTTATGACAAAAGCACAACTTCAGGAAGAGCTGAAACAATCCATGCTTGCCAGAAACAGTGAGAAAACCTCAACGCTTCGTATGCTTCTCTCGGCGATAGGCTATCTTGAAATTGAAAAAGGAGGCGCGGGATATACTGCATCAGAAGAGGATGTGCAAACTGCAATCCAAAAACAAGTTAAGCAGCATAGAGATTCTATCGAGCAATATGAGACCGCAGGACGATCGGAGCTTGCAGATAAAGAGAAAAAGGAACTCTTACTGCTTCAAGCATATTTACCTGCCCAAATGAGCGAGGAAGAGATTAAAACCTTGGTACAAAAAGTAATTTCGGAAACAGGCGCCGCTTCGGTCCAAGACCTTGGAAAAGTTATGGGAATTCTCATGCCGCAAACGAAAGGAAAGGCTGACGGCGGATTGGTTAATAAGATTGTACGCGAAATCCTCCCCTCTTAACGTATGCTTTATTTTATTACCTCAAACCAGAATAAAATTGCTGTTGCGAAAACTTTTCTGGGTCCTCTCGGTATTCCCTTTCAGCCTAAAGATTTGGATCTTATCGAGATTCAATCCGATGATTTTGCAAAAATCGCTTTATATAAAGCTAAACAAGCGTTTGGTATTATCAAAGAGCCTCTCTTTATTTCGGATCATGCATGGTCAATTCCTGCTCTAAATGGTTTTCCCGGTGCGTACATGAAATATATGAATAACTGGTTTACTCCCCAAGATTTTCTAAAACTTATGGAAGGGAAAGATAATAGGGATATATTCCTGACAGAAACACTTTGTTTTATTGATAAGAATGGACCAAGGGCATTTTCTAAAAGATATAAAGGCAGCGTACTTTATGAAAAACAGGGAGAGGGTACACCGGCAATGACGGTTACCAGTCTTACAAAAGACGGAATATCATTAGCGAAAAAATGGAAAGAAAATCCCTCAGCACTTAAGATAAATGACGTATATACCGAATTTGCTTCCTGGCTGAAGAATACAAAAAAATATTAAACTTTTTTCTTCCTTTTCTGATCCCATTCATGCCACAAAACCAGTAGCGGTGAGGCATTGAAGATACTTGAATATGTTCCGCTGGCAATACCGATAAGAAGCGCTACAACAAACCAACGGATTGTATCCCCGCCAAACAATAGAAGGGTGAAGAGAACCAATATCGCGGTCAGCGAGGTATTAAGAGAACGGGTCAAGGTCTGTAAAATGGAATTATTAACAATTTGTGGAAATGCAACTCCGCTGGTTCGAAGCAGATTTTCCCGAATCCGGTCAAAAACAACAATGGTGTCGTGAACTGAAAATCCGATAACTGTTAATACCGCGGTAACGAATAAACTATCCACCTCAACAGCAAAAAAATGACCGAAGAGCGAGAAGAGACCTAAAAGCACTAACACATCGTGAATGAGTGCAATAATTGCACAAATCCCAAACCGCCAACTACTTGTAGGACTCGGGACTTTTCTAAATGACCAGGCAATATATAAAACAATGAGGATTGAAGCAAAAATAATAGCATTTATAGCATTCAGTGTAATTTCTTTTCCAATGACAGGACCGATTGTCTCATATTCATCCTGTTTCAGTGATTTTGTATTTTTTCGCAGTAATGTTAAAATTTGAGCGTCTTTTTTATCGGATACTGAAGCACTTCGTATGTACATATCACTACCCGAAGTCTGAAGTGTACTGATTTCGATATGCTGTTTGGCAAATACGTTTCTTACTCGTGTTGTATCTTCAGATGTTACACTTTTGGGAAACAGAAGAGTTATGCGCGAACCGCCGGTAAAATCAATCCCGAGATTTAACCCCCATAGAGACAACGAGATGAGTCCGGGAACAATAATAAGCAGTGAAAATAAAAAGTACCAATTCTTTTTACCAATAATATCAAGCATAATTATCCTTTATAAAATATTTTTAAGAATGTTCTGGTTACGACAATGGCTGAAAACAATGAGATAAACACACCGGTTGCCAAAGTTAGGGCAAATCCTCGAATAATACCGGTACCAAAATAATAGAGAATGCTGCTTGTAATAAGACTGGCAATATTTGAATCCCGAATAGAAATCCATGCCCTGCTGAATCCCTGTTCCAAGGCGACGCTGACTGCTTTTCCTTTTCTAAGTTCCTCCCGCATACGTTCAAAAATCAAAATATTCGCATCAACAGCAATACCGATTGATAAAATAAATCCCGCTATACCGGCAAGTGTTAAGGTAATAGGTGGAAATATGAAAAACCCGGTTCTAAAAAATGCCAGGACCAAAAGTGTATAGATGGTGAGAGCCATACTGGCGATAACTCCTAACCTTCCGTAGAGACTGCACATAAAAATAATAATAACAAAAAATCCTAAGACTCCCGCAAATAAGCTTTCTTCCAACGACACCTGCCCAAGCGTCGCACCCACTGACTGTTCTTGCAGTACCGAAAGAGATACGGGCAAGGCGCCGGCATTCAGTTGGATTGCCAAATTTTTCGCTTGATCTATGGTAAACGACCCGTTAATAACAGCATTACCACTTAGAATTGGTTGACTGACTGTCGGCGGCGGCACTTCGATTAACATGTTATCCAGAACCATTGCTAAAGGTTTCCCGACATTTCTTTGTGTAATAGCTGCAAATTTACCTGCCCCATCACTGGTAAAAGATAACTGCACCTGCGGTTTGCCCGTATTTGGATCAAAGGTTACTGTTGATGAGCGTAAATCCGAACCGCTTAAGTTAGTCTGGTGCGGGTTTTGTAAAAAGTAAGTTATGCCGTAGGGAAGATTCGCACTGCTGCTCGCCACTTTCTCTTTCGCCGAGGAACTTGCACCTTCTTCCCAAAAGGTTAGCTTGGCAGTGCGACCGATGAGAGAAACTGCAGCATTCACATCAGTAACTCCCGGCAGTTCGACGATAATCCTATAATCACTATTTGTTTTTGCCGTTTGTACGACCGGTTCCGATACGCCGTAAAAGTTGACTCGCTTTTCAATAACGTTTTGCGCCGCATCAAGCGCGTTGTTGCGTTGGCCTTCGGGGATATTATCCATGTTTGCGCGAAGTGTAATACTGGTTCCGCCTTCCAGGTCTAAGCCTTTTTTGATTGGGAAATTATTTTGAAAATGGATACCGGCAATTGTAAAGTTAGGATTAAATCCAGGGAAAGTTTTATGAATAGAGATTGTTCTATGAGTCAGCGGATTTGTGAAATCAAATGATACAGGTATTTTTGTAGGTATATTAACTAAGACTGCGAAGATTGTTAGTAGAATAATAATGGTGAGAAGGGTTCTGGAGGATCTTCTCATGAAAGCATAGCCTCCTCGTCGCCAATTATCATGACGCGGGATCCGGTCAAAATTCCCGTCAGGAATGGGTCATTGCGTTGCTTGCGAAATTTAAATTCCTCTTCAGACATAGCGGTATAATTAATTTCTGTACCCAATCGCATTTCTTCATTTCGTATTAGAAGTGCAAGCTCCGGTAAAACTACTGTTCCGACAACGATGAAATCTACCACATCTGCCTGTTTTTTATTTCTTCTCGCAAAACCCCCCGAGAACATGGCAAATTTAATTCTTCCGAGCTTCATTCGATACTTAATCAGTTCGTCTCCCAGGCCGATTGTTTTTGCGCCGATTGCCAGGAGATCAAAATAAAAAGGGTACGTTTTATCTAAAGAGTAATAAACTCTGTTGGCCCGCTGTTCTCTGACTAGAATGCCTTTTTTCTGTAAGAATTGTAATTCCCTGCGAACTGCGTTAATTTCATCTTCAGTTCTCCGAACCAGTTCACGTACATGATACATCTCGTACGGCTTGTTCAGGAACACATTGAGAACTTTAACACGGGACTTTGATGTAATCAAATCTGAAAACATAATCTCTTCTTGGGGTAGATTATAGCAAATTTTTAAAAAAAATGCAGTGGAATTTTACTCAATCTTAATTTAGCGCTCATTTCACCGTTATCTGAGCATCGGCGGCAACAATCTCAAACCATAACTTTCCACGAGTAAATGTAACTTCATTACCGTTACTATCAGTCAGAATCGTCCGGCTAGTCCTGCTGTCTTTACTCCATGTTCCTTTGATTTCTGTTCCGTTCATGAAAATAAGCGCACGCCCGCTGCCTGTAGTACCGTAAAGCAGATGTTCGTTATCCGTATACCCGTCATTCGCGTGATTTTCCGTTTCGAAAAGAATTACTACGTCTTTCGCGCTTAACTGTTTGCCGGTATTTCGGTCAATGTGCGGTTTTCCACCATTAGTACGAAGATAAAGATTGGACGCATTATCGTAATTCCAATCGACTACATAGTCATCATAACCCCAAAACGGTATATCGATACTATTTATCGATCCCCTATCACTCACAGCCGCATCATCTTTAAATTTATAGGGAACGAAATTTGTGTCCCAAGATTTACCGTTTTTATCTACGTTGGTTAAGTCGCGCGTTTCGCCCACCTTCCATAATTTTGTCGTTTCAGAATACATGGTGTGTTCGGTAGCGACAGGATGACCGGCTCGCCCTTCATCCCGCCAGTAAGTCGGGAACCCAACTGAAAATTGATTCAGGTCGTTATATCCGGTCCATCCATAGGTATCGATTTGTCCGAGTGCATCAGCAAGACCGGGAGTATTTGCCCCCCCGACATGCGCATAGAGTGGGTAGTCACCGTATTCCGAAATGTAATCAAGGAAATAAGTACGGGCAGAACGAACCGGCCCAATGATACCTGCATCTTGGCAATAGTAAACGTTAAGAGTTCTGGTTATTCCGCCCTCTGCTACTGCTTCGTAGGTAACATCCGCAAAAGAGATACCTGACTGAGGCCTGGCATCAATCTCATTTTCAATCATCACGCCAAGGGGACGGTGCCCCTGCCACCAAGTTTCCTGTTGTTTTGAATATAAAACTCCGTTTAGCGGACAGGCTTCAGTTTTTGGCGCCTTGGCGTCAAACACTAATGCATCATAATTATTCGTTTGTTTTGGAGCTGTTACATCAGAGAGATTACTACCTTGACTCACGCCGCTTTTAGTAAAAAACGTGTAAGAAACACCGGCAGAAAGAATGTATATAATAAGAGCTAAAAGAATAATACCAAGTTTTTTTTTCATCATTTAATTTACTCCTGTTTTCGCCTTTTGCAGCGCCTTTTTTTCTTCTTCAGACAGATCATGCTCAAATCCTTTGCCTTCGATTACTTTTTTCGCATACCATCTCGTTCCTGATCGAGAGTATAGTCCCGAAATCACTACACCTGTATCTTTTGCATCTAAAAGTGCCAAAATAAAGCTTTGATCCCCACCTGTATCCTTAAATGGATTAAAACGTAAAAGCCCGATTTTTTGGATACAGAAATTATTGTTCTTTTCTAGAATATCACACCGATTAAGTAAATTGCTAGTAGTTTCTTCATTTATCTGTTGTTTTTTTAGAATTGCGTCGAGTATTTCCTGCAGAGTTTTTTTATTAGTGTCCTTAGTTAAATTATTGTAATGATTAATTAACCTGTAGTAGAAAAAAGTCAAGATAAGAAGCCACAATAAACCAAGAAATAATCCTATCGTTTCTACACTAAAAACCATATACAAATCATATTAGCCTCTTGACAGGCTGAGTGTCAATAGTGTAATCTAGGCTCATTCATGGCTAAAAAGAGAAAAACATTAAGAGAGAAAATTCTGGCAGAAAGAAGACAGAAAGAGCTGGCTACTCACCAACAGATATTTTCTCCTCAATCCCCCATCCGCGAGGTTATCCATGCTTACCAACCCGATACCCCAGCTCCCAAAATTACACCGACTACAGCAATTACTACTCAAAATTATAATTTTCTTTTCCCGGACCTGAGAAAAACTGTATTTGTTACAGGGCTTATCATTGTTTCCCAATTAGTACTTTTCTTTATCATGAAAGGTCATTAAGGGATGAAAGGGGGTGATTTTTCAATGGCTTCAATGTATTGTGTTAAATGTCGCGCCAAGCGCGATGTAAATAATCCAGAGCACGTTACCATGAAAAATGGTAAACCGGCAATGAAAGCAAAGTGTCCAGTCTGCGGTACAGGAATGTACAAAATTGGCGCAGCCTAATTGTTGTGATAGTCTTCTTGAGAATCCTGATCAGATACTCAAGAAACAAAGATAAAAACCCTACCTATTAGGTGGGGTTTTTGTTGTTTTTGTTGATTGACTTATAGAATAATTTTACTATAATACTGTATCGTATGACTAAAGAAGGAATTAGAAGAGGTCGTAAAATTATAGGAAGAGACAATAGAGCTATAGATCCTAATAAGCTCCGCCAACTTCGCACAAGTTTTGGACTAAGACAAGCAGATGTTGCAAAACAGATAGGAGTTAGTACGGGATTAGTCTCTGCATGGGAACGGGGAAGTCAATCTAATTTGAGTCTTGAACAAAGAACTGCTTTAGGACAAATATTGGGAGTAGACCAGTAAGATTTAATAAGAGAACAAGCAACAAAACCGACCAGTCAAACTGATAATTTAGCAGCAGAGATAAGTGGATTACGTGCAGAAATAATAGACTTGTATTATGAGTTAACTGAAGCAAGTGGGTTACGCACAGAAATAAACGATTTGTGTCATGAGTTAGCAGAAGCAAGAGGTAGTTTTTATAGGAAAGTAATTATTCAACCAACCATGCCATCAGCACCGCTAATTACCAACCCAAACGGTTTGCAACTCAAGAGAAATAGTATCCATCAAAGAACGATCTAACTATAACTCGTAGAGCCACATCATCTCTTCCAGAACCGGAGTAATCTCTCTATTCTTAATTGATCGTTAGAAAAAGCAACTAGTGAGGGTCTTAAGGATTTTTAAGCCGTGTTATTACTCCATCTGCAATATCTAATGCAAGAGGAGAATTAATTACATGTCTACTTTCCACATTGAATGTTCCTCTCTGAAATAAGAGTTCATCAACGATAATACTTTGCTTACCAGGATTAGCTCTTATGGTTTGCACAAAATAATAGCCAATTATGTCATTATCTCTCCGGGTCGTAATTTCAACCTCTGAACCAGTTGTGTTTCGTGTAAGCTCATAGGGCATATCATTTACCGTCACAATAGTGGATTTGTGTCCTTCCCCTTTTAAGTGACTATTTACTGCAGTGAAGACCGAATCTGTAGTTTGTCGCAAGTCTTCACGATCTTCACGAGAGGCACGAGGAATTTCAAGAGATTGCATATTAATTTTCTCTACTATATCTCAACAAATAACTATTTGCAATACGCTTGTCTCACTACGCACTCTCACGTATAATAAGAAGCTATGAAGGAAATTTGGAAAATCGTTAAATATACAACTGTTTTTCGGTCTTATTATATCTCAACCGGTATCTTCGTCATTGTCATTGCGCTTCTTAATCAAGCGGCGCCGCTTCTTACCAAACAGATTGTTGATTTAATCGTTGCCAAATTAAAAGGTCAACACGCAGAAGTGAATCAGATTGTAATTTTAATTCTTCTCATTGTTCTTGCAAATGTACTGGTCAGTATAGCTACGGTTATTTCTCAGTATATAGGCGATATTCTTCAAGTAAAACTTAACAATTATTTAATGGAAAAATATTATAAACATGTCCTTGGACTTTCAATAGATTATTATGATAATGAAATTACCGGAAAAATTGTCAATAGGCTTGAGCGAGGCATTTTTAACATTACCAATCTTTTGTCGCAAATGACAAATAATTTTCTGCCGTTTTTTGTCTCAACACTTGTTACTCTGATTATTATAAGTTTATACAGCTGGGAACTTGCTCTGTTGCTTTTTGCTTTGTTCCCTTTTTATATTTGGATTTCGCACAAGTCATCGGTTGCCTGGCGGAATATTGAAAATCAAAAAAATGAAATTTACGATATAACGAACGGCAGAATATTTGAGGCATTATCGTCAATCCGAGTGGTGAAATCGTTTCTCCGCGAAGTGATCGAGCATACGTTTTTACATCAGAAACGGAATGAGATTACTTTACTTACAATAAAGCAGTCGAGAGATTGGCATAAATATGATTTTTACCGTCGGATTTTACTCAACGCAGTTCTCCTCTCGGTTTTTGCTTATATTATTTATTTTACCTTCAAAGGCAAATATACGATTGGCGAGATGACCTTACTCTTGCAGCTTTCCCAACAAGCACAGTTTCCGCTGTTTGCCATGAGCTTTATTATCGGGCAGATTCAACAGGCACAAGCGGGGTCCAAAGATTTTTTTGAGACACTTGAAAAACAAACAACGGTTAGAGATAAAAGAGATGCGAAAGAATTAATGCATGTCAAAGGAGCGATTTCTTTTAAAAATGTCGATTTTACTTATAGCAAAGGGGGACAAGTTCTGTCCGATATTTCATTTTCTATTACTCCCGGTAAAAAACTGGCAATTATTGGCGAATCAGGAGAGGGAAAATCAACGATTGCGAATTTACTTCTTCGTTTTTACGAACCGCAATCAGGAAACATCATAATTGATGGCAAAGATATTACTGATCTGACACAAGAAAGTTTGCGCAAAAATATCGGTGTTGTTTTCCAGGATACGTTTTTATTTGCCGGAACGATTTTTGAAAATATTTCTTATGGAAAAGAAAATGCGAGCAAAGAAGAAATCATCGGGGTCGCGAAAATTGCTAATGCGCATGAATTTATTACTCATCTACCTAAAGGTTATGACAGTGAGATTGGCGAGCGGGGAATAAAACTATCGGGGGGTCAGAAACAAAGAATCGCAATTGCTCGGGCTTTACTCAAAGATCCACCGATTTTGATTTTTGACGAGGCGACCAGCTCTCTGGATTCGAAAGCTGAATTTGAAGTACAAAAAGCTTTAAATAAGCTAATGGAGGGAAGAACTACGTTAATTATCGCCCACCGCCTTTCAACAATTCGTCACGTTGATCATATCGTCGTTTTGAAACAGGGAAGAATTGTCGAACAAGGATCTCCGAAAGTTTTGGAAGCAAAAAAAGGTGTATACGCGGAACTTCTGTCGTATCAAAATATGGGACCTGATGCCGAAGAAAAACTCCAGGAATTTCACATTGACGGGATATGAGAAACTATTCGCAACAGGGGTCTTTATAGCCGCAATTTGTACAGACGATGTCGCTGCTTCCCGGCATATCACCCATTGGGGCATTACAAACCGGACAATTCTGCACATGAGAAGGAGCTCCTGTTTTTTCGGAATCGTCGGAGATGATTTTATTTTTTACAAATTCTTCCGGCATATATTTTTTATTATATATTAATCCAAACAATCTTTAAGTACTGAAAGTCCCAAAAGCGCACATTTTTTGCGAGTTTCCGATATTTCAATTCCTAAAAGATTAAGTATATCATTAGCATTTAGTTTTTTTAATTCTGTTTTGGGTTTTCCTTTCACAAATTCTGTAAGTAGAGAGGCACCTGCAATACTAATCGCACAACCCCTACCAATAAAACTAATCTCGGTAATGGTATCTTTATCAAATTTTATAAATAATTCTATCTCATCTCCACAAAATGGGTTTAATTGCTTGGAAGACGCAGAAAAGTTAGCAAGTTTCCCGTGGTTTTGGGGACGGCGGAAATGCTCTAGAATTTCTTCACGATATATGTTACTACTTGTCTGCATATTTTATTTAAATAATTTTTTCACAACTTTAATACCAATAACGAGCTTATCGATATCTTCCTGGGTATTATACAACGATAAGCTTACTCTGGTAGTCGCGGGAATTCCAAGTCGAGTATGAAGCGGCATTGCACAGTGATGTCCTGCACGAACACAAATATTCATACTTCCTAACGACTCTGCGATATCATGCGGATGAATTCCATCCAGTTCAAAGGAAATAATACCGCATCTATGCTCTTCGGAACCATAGATCGTAAGACCTTTTATTTTTTTCATTCGTTTTATCGCATAAGTAGTGAGCTCGTGTTCATGTTTTCGTATCGCTTCAAAGCCGATATTCTCAACATACTCGATTGCCGCACCGAGACTTATAATTCCGGCAATATTTTGCGTCCCTGCTTCAAATTTATAAGGCACGTCCGCGAAAGTAGTTTTTTCCCGGGTTACACTATACACCATATCTCCTCCGAATAGAAACGGCGGCATGGAATCGAGCAGTTCTTTTTTCCCGTACAATATACCGATGCCGGTTTCAGCAAATATCTTGTGTCCGGTAAATACGAGGAAATCTGCCCCCAATTTCTGAACATCAATTTGCATATGCGGAGCGGCTTGGGATGCATCAATCAGTACCTTCAGGTTTTGGTTCCGTTTTTTTATTTTTGCAATTATTTCCTCAAGCGGATTAACGGTACCCAAAACATTCGATACGGCGGTAAGTGCCAGAAATTTTGCTTTTTGTAATAAAAAATCCGTATCTGAGGCTCGGTAAGCTTGAGCATTAAGCGCCTGGGGGATTTTTAATTTCCCTGAATCAGTGATATCAATAATTTCAAGCTTCGCCTGCTTTTCAATACACAACTGTTGCCAGGGAACGAAATTCGCATGATGTTCCATGATTGTCGTGATCATGACGTCATTTTTTTGAATATGTTCTTTTCCCCAGGTATGAGAAACGAGATTGATTGCTTCGGTGGCGTTTTTCGTAAAAATAATTTCTGATGGATTTTTGGCATTAATAAATTTCGCAACTTGACGCCTTACTTTTTCTACTGCTGCCGTCGCTTTTTCAGCAATCGGATAAAGTCCTCTGTGAATATTTGCGTTATACGTCTGGTAATATTCCATTATCGCATCTAGGACTACTTGTGGCTTCTGGCTGGTTGCTGCAGAGTCAAGATAGACAAGGTCAGGATTATTTATAAAAATCGGGAAATCTGTTTTAAAAACTGACATATTAATTCATTATATTATGAATCTAGTGAAAAATGACGGTGTAACTTTTTTCTCACATTATTTTGATCTATCTTCGAAAGCAGCGTAAGGAGTGGCTCAAAAAAGCCTGAGATAATTAGTGTTTCTGCTTCTTTTTCCCCTATACCTCGGCTTTGCATGTACAATAATTGCTCCGGATCCGGTCTGCCGATTGTTGATCCATGGCCGGCTTTTACTTCGTTTTCATCAATCTCCAAAGATGGTACCGATCTGCCCCTTGCATCATCAAAAAGAAGAATTTTTGATTGAAAGAAACCTTGGGTATTCTTCGCACCTTTCATAATTTGCACCATGCCATCATTATTAAATTCCGACTTGTCCTTCATAACTGCACGAAGGGTAGTCAGACTTTTTGTATTAAGTCCGCTATGTATTACATTTGTCGTAAATCTAATGCTGTTTTCCGATGTAGCGAAAAAAATCCCAATAATAGTAAGTGCTGCATTATTACCTAACAATTTCGCAGTTAGGTGAATTTCTTTGATGTGCTTCAAATTATCCTTAGGACTAATCCAAACAATTGGAAGAATTACTTCCTCATTATTTTTAACAATAAGTTTGATATGCTTTTCATTCATGGAGACTTCTCATTATTTTTATCCGACACTTCCCGTCATTTCAAGCTGGATCAGTCGGTTCAATTCTACCGCGTATTCCATCGGTAATTCTCTAACAATCGGCTCAACAAAACCATTGACGATCATTACTTCTGCCTGGGCTTGAGACATACCCCGAGACTGAAAATAAAATAACTGTTCTTCACCAATTTTTGAAACACTGGCCTCATGCCCGATTGTTACTCGCTCTTCATTAATTTCCATCGTTGGATATGTATCACTCCTGCTTTTTGGGTCCAGAATCAAAGCGTCACATCTGACGGTCGACCTGCTATTTTTCGCACCTTTTACTACCCGTAGTAGTCCCCGGTAAGACGTCCTGCCGCCGTCTTTACTAATCGACTTAGAGGTAATTACCGAGCTGGTTTCCGGAGCCAGGTGAATTGCTTTTCCGCCGGTATCCTGATGCTGTCCGGAACCGGCAAAAGCCAAGGATAAGATTTCGCCTCTTGCTTTTCTACCCCGCAAGCAAACACCCGGATATTTCATGGTTAATTGTGACCCCAAATTTCCATCAATCCATTCCCCAAATCCTTCTTCTTCGACAAACATGCGTTTGGTAACCAAATTATAGACATTTTTGCTCCAATTCTGAATGGTCGTATAGCGAACCCTCGCTCCTTTCATAATTAAAATTTCGACTACCGCAGCATGCAGAGAATCCATCGTAAAAATCGGTGCAGTGCAGCCCTCGACGTAATGCACATATGACCCTTCATCGGCAATAATTAATGTCCTTTCAAACTGTCCCATACTGTGAGCATTGATACGAAAATAAGCTTGCAGTGGCAAATCGACATGAACTCCCGGCGGAACATAGATAAATGACCCGCCGGACCAAACAGCTGTATTAAGCGCCGCGAATTTGTTATCCTCAGCCGGAATGATGGCAGCGAAATATTTTTTCAAGAGATCGGGATATTTTTGTAATGCAGTATCGGTGTCGACGAAAATTACCCCTTTTTTCGCAAGCATTTTTGAAATTGAACTATAGACAACCTCCGAGTCATATTGCGCTCCGACTCCTGCCAGAAACTTCTTTTCTGCTTCGGGAATACCGATTTTATCGTAAGTATTTTTAATCTCTTCAGGTAATCCTTCCCAGGTAGATGCTAGCTTACGCGTCGGTTTCACATAGTAGTAAATTTCATTAAAGTTAATCTTATTTAAGTTTCCGCCCCATTGTGGCATTTTTTTGGCAAAAAATAGTTTTAGTGCGAGAAGGCGTTTTTCAAGCATCCAATCCGGTTCTTTTTTCATTTTCGAAATTGCACGGACTATATCTTCCGAAATGCCTTTTGGGGCTTTATAAAATGGTTTGCCTTTGTCATGAAAACCGAATTGATAAGTAGATAAATCAAACTTTTGCATAATAATCTGTCATCCCAATGACAATTTTTATATTCCCGCGTATCCTTCTTCCTCAATTTTTTTGACTAATTTGATGTCTCCCGATTTCACTATTTTTCCATCTTTTAAGACATGTACCCTGTCAACTGGCAAGAAATGTAAAATCCGCTGATAGTGAGTAATTATAAGAATGCCAGTATTATTTTCTTTTACTATGTTTCCGATCGCTTTTGCGACAATTTTTAAACTATCTACATCCAGTCCGGAATCAATTTCATCGAGAATTGCAAATTTGGGTTTTAATATCAGCATCTGTGCAATTTCGGCTCTTTTTTTCTCACCGCCTGAAAATCCCTCATTTAAGGACCGCTGCATAAAAGATTCGTCAAGCGAGACCGCGCATAACGCTTTTACTACTTGTTTTTTAAACTCGGATAAGGGAATTTTTTCTTCCGGGCGAAGTGCTTTTGCAGCGGTTCGTAAGAATGCCAGAACGGAAACACCCGTGATATCAACAGGAGATTGAAATGAAACAAAAAGTCCGGCCCTGGCTCTCTCCTCTGGAGTTTTGTCCAGCATATTTTCATTATCAATTTTGAATTTTGCATTTTGTTTGTCCCGCGCTTTGCCCTTCCGTAGCCTTTGGCGGAGGAGGGAAGCTTTGGCGACGTGGGAAATTCTACATTCGTAGCCCGGATGCCCCATGAGACTCATCGCGAGCGTTGATTTTCCGGCACCATTGGGACCCATAATCGCATGCACCTCGCCTGGCTTTATCGTCAAATTAATCCCATGGAGAATTTCTTTATCCGAGATCGATGATCGAAAGTTTTTCAGAACAAACATACAAAGTAGGGATTAGTGTAGAGGAATTCTAAATAAACGTCAACTTATTAAGTTTGATTCAATGCTTACTAGTTTTATTTGCCGGCGTAGTGGATCAATCGATATACTCTTACGACTGAAATACTCCACTCTCCTTCTATTTCTGCTCTGCCGAAGCCTGCAATTTCCCACAGAGGATTACCAAGTGGCTTACAGCCCAAATCTTCACAAACAATAAGCAGCTGGTCGGTAACAGTCGTGCGCTTTGGATCAATCATCAAGTTCTGAATAGTAACCGGCGAGTGATGGTAAATTTCAAAATAATACAGATAGGCATAATCGGAGTTACCGGGCGTGATAAGTGCAAAATTAAACGGTTTGTTGTTGGTTTTTGATAAAACAAATTCTGAGATTTTTTCTACTTGATCCTTCTGTTTATTCGGAGTATACCATAGCTCATTTTGAGAAATATTTAGCCAAAGTAGTACCCCGAGAGTTATTAGGCAAATAATGTTTCCAATCGGTTGCAGTTTTTTTCCCTGAAAAATAAATGAGAATAAATTACCGATTAGCAGAAACGGCAGCGGAAACATGAACTCAAAATAATAATCATAAATCGGTTTGTGGTAAAAGCCGAAAAGCAGGACACCGAAAAAGAACCAAAGAAACAGCAAGAGAGCGGCAAGTTTGTTTTTTAACCAGTACAAAAGCACAATCGATGTAAGAGACAAAGTCCATATCATGATTTGCCAAAAAGACAAAACAAACGGGTTAAATCTGGCAAATTGATCTACAGGATATCCTGCGATGAGATGCCCGAACAACCGGAAATATACGTCTCCTATGATTTGGAAAAATCCGCTAGAAATACTATTCGGATCATGCATATTACCATAAGTTACAAAATGGAGGATAGTCCTCGTATTCGCAAAATCATGCCGGAACTCAAAAAGAAGAAATGGTAAAAATCCAACCAGAAAGCCGAGAAAAATAAGAAGATAGTTTTTACATAACATAGTTACATTTGTCATGCTGAGGCGTAGCCGAAGCATCCCCTTACGAGCAATCTGAGATCCTTCTCCTTCGACAAGCTCAGGATCAGGATGATGAACAAAGTTTGCAATCAGTACAAAAAAGAAAATAATAGGTGCGACAAATGTTTCAATATAATGTAGTTGTAATGCGATTCCATAGAGAATGCCGACCAGGAGAAATTTTTTCCAACTGTTTTTTAAGATTGTTAAATACAAAAGATAAAGTAGTAACAACGTAAAAAAGGGCATAGGATTTGGATTCCAGGAAGAACGTGAGTAGGTCAGAACCAAAGGAGAAATAGTGTATAAGAGGGCCGCTATAAGACCGGCGGTTTCATTAAAGAATCTTTTTCCAATATAATAAATTAACCAAACTGTGGTAATGCCTAAAAGTGCAATCATGACAGCAGGACCGACAGGGTCGAGATGAAACAGCCAGAGAAACGGAGCCATGAAATAGTAATAAATCGGACCGGTAAAAAAATCACCGGCAGAGGCCCTCGGACCAAGTAGGGTAAATTGCCCCTCTAAGATATGTTTTACTACTAATACGTCCCGTCCTTCATCTCCCAGGAAGGTCATATAATCTGAAATCCTGTAGAGTCTGAGAAAGGCAGCCAGAAGAAGGATAAGACCCAACAAAATTGTTGTCTTATATTTTTGTATGTTTTTTCTCATTTTTTAAATATTGTGTCTTCCAAATAAGCTTATTATAAATAAGATAATTAAGAGGAAGCACGAGGAAAATAATAGTCGGGAATAGGATGAGAATACGAACAGGCACCGCATAGCTGAATATCAACATATAATTGCCAAGCATCTTCACCCCGACCCAGACGGCAAAAAACTGAATGAAAATAGAAGCAAGAGACGTCAGATTAAATTTCAGAAGACGCATAAAGATATTCGAGCTTTGCTTAATGTGATGCGTATCTTGAAATGTCCAACTATTGTTAAGCATAAAATTGGATAGAATTGCTGCTTCAGCACCGATTGCGGCACCGACACCTTGAGACAGAGAGAGAAGATCGGTGTGCGTTGTAAAAAGATTCGTGAAAAGACTTAACCATGTCGTTAAGACAAGTGCCAAACCAAGGCGAATTGTAGCTTCTTGAAAGACCACTTGTACGATAAATCCTGTTCCGCCTACGAAAAGAAATTTAATCATCCGTTTACGGTCATCTATTGCCAGCCGGACCACTACATATAGCGAATCAAACTGGTCTTTCTTGCTAATTTTGCTGGTACCTTTTTCTCTATCTAAAAACGCAATCGGCACTTCGCTGACTTTTGCTCCTGATTTTATAATCTCATGCAGAATGTGCATTTTATATGCAAATTGGTAGGAAAGGAGATGATCGAGATCGACTTTTTTTAAGTAGGACGTTTTGGTAAGCTTAAATCCTGACGTCATATCATGGATGCGAAAATTCAACCAGACTACCTGGGTAAAGAGGCTCCCGAAAACACTTAAGATTTTTCTATCGAGTCCCCAATCTTCAGGAATTGATCCGCCAGACACATAGCGACTGCCGATAACATAATCCGCTCCCTTATCCATCGCCGAGATTATACGTGGAATATCATGCGGATTATGTTGAAAATCCGAATCAAACTCCATAACCGCATCTGCTTTCATTCTGTCCATGGCATAACGCATTCCACGCACATAAGCAGCACCTAAGCCTTTTTTCTCACCTGATAGAAGCTCAATATTATTCCATTTCTTCATATCTCGCTTTACAACCTCTGCCGTACCGTCCGGAGAATTATCATCAACGACCAGGATTTTCATTTCATGATTTTTGATCTGAGGAAAGATCTTTTCTTCGAGAACTGGTAACATTTTTTCAATGTTTACTTTTTCATTGTAGGTAGGCAAAATGACGACGATTTTCATAAGTTCTTAAAATATTGTACTGTTTTTTTAAGTCCTTCCTCAAGTGTTACTTTTGCTGTCCAACCTAAAAGCTCTTTTGCTTTGCTGATATCCGGTCTTCTTCTGATAGGATCGTCTTTCGGCAGTTTTTCACTTAAAATAATTTCACTTCCGGAGTTTGTTATTTTTTTTACCAGAGTTGCATATTCTGAAACTGTATGTTCTTCCGGATTTCCGATATTGACTACTTCTCCCGCCAGTCCGGGGGTAAACATAAGGCGCATAAGCCCCTCAACTGTATCAGATACGAAGTTTAATGATCTGGTTTGGGTACCGTCGCCAAACAGAGTAATCGGCTCCCCCTTTAAAGCTTGAAGAATAAAAACAACAATCATTCGCTTATCTTCTTTTAGCATTCGGGGACCGTAGGTATTAAAAACACGCGCGATCCGTCCATCAAGTTCTTCATCCCGCGTAAAATAAGAAACAAGTGTTTCTCCGAACCGTTTCGCTTCGTCATAAACTGAACGCGGACCGGTAGTCGAAACATTTCCCAAGTATGTTTCTTTTTGCGGATGCTCTAAAGGATTCCCATAGACTTCCGATGACGAGGTATAGAGAAATTTTGCATTATGTTTTTTCGCTACTTTTAATAATTCCAATGTTCCGGTAGTATTTACCAGCATCGTCTGAAGAGGAAGCGCGTGATAACTTAATTTACTATGATGATTAGGTGACGCGGGAGAGGCCAAATGAAACAATGCATCAATTTTTCCAATATCAGGAAGGGGATTAATTACGTCATGGTGGAGAAAAGTGAAATTTTTATATTCTTTTAGTAAACTAACATTTCTTTCAGAACTTGTCAGAAGATTATCAACACAGATGACTTCATATCCACCCCCAAGTAATCTTTCACAAAGATGAGATCCAATAAATCCAGCACCACCAGTTACGATAATTCTTTGCATAATAAAAAATCGTCATGCTAGATGCTTACAGTTCCTAAGTTGCGTATGTCTGCTGCATCATTTAGGAAGACGACTCTGTAATTTTCATTCATTCTTTTTTTCAATTTCAAGATCCGCTTTTACCATCATTTCCACCAACTCTTTAAATGAAGTTTTTGCTGTCCATCCTAATTTTTCTTTTGCTTTGCTGCTATCGGCAATGAGGTAATCAACTTCTGCCGGGCGGAGATGTTTTGGACTGTTCGAAATAATATAATCCTGCCAGTTTTCAATACCAACATATTGAAATGCAAGCCTGGCAAACTCCGAAACAGAGTGAGTTTCTCCTGTTCCGATAACATAATCGTCCGGCGTTTCCTTTTGTAGCATTAACCACATTGCTTCAACGTAATCACCGGCAAATCCCCAGTCCCTCTTGGAATCCATATTACCAAGCTCTACTTTTTCTTGTTTACCAAGACTT
Source organism: Candidatus Levyibacteriota bacterium (assembly GCA_963790825.1). Taxonomy (GTDB): domain Bacteria; phylum Patescibacteriota; class Microgenomatia; order Levybacterales; family UBA12049; genus CAWBPM01. The sequence continues at coordinate 167,567 of CAWBPM010000003.1, forward strand.
ATTCGAGCAACTGCATTGGCAATTTTTCGTGTCACAAACTCTATACCGCGACGTGGTGATTCGTGATTAAAAAGAATGCCGTTACAGGCAAACATATCATAACTTTCTCGATAATTCAGTGTAATATAATGTCCATAGACTTTCGCAACACCATAAGGGCTACGTGGATAAAAACGAGTCGTCTCCCTTTGCGGTGTTTCGGTAACTTTGCCAAACATTTCGCTTGATGATGCTTGATAGAATTTGATTTTTTTATTCACCTTTCGTATTGCCTCAAGAACACGAGTCACGCCAAGTGCGGTAAATTCCCCAGTCAATACAGGTTGATCAAAAGACGTCTTCACAAAAGACATTGCTGCTAAGTTATAAACTTCATCTGGCTCTGCTGCTTCAATTGCTTCTGTAAGGGAGCTTTGGTCAAGAAGATCTGCAGATAATAACTCGAGTTTATGCTGAATATGACTGATGTTTTGAATATTAGGAGTACTGAGTCTCCTGACCGTCCCAAAAACTTTATATCCTTTTTTTAATAAAAATTCTGCCAAGTATGACCCGTCTTGACCAGTAATACCAGTAATGAGTGCATGTTTCATAAATTTATTTTATACTACCCCTCGCCAATACTCAAGCGTATCTCTCAAGGTTTGTTCAATTGGTACTTTGGGTTTCCAGCCGGTTAAATTTTCAAGTTTAGCCGGGTTGCAGACAATATCGGGTATATCATTTGGGCGGGACAGATTTTTATCAATTCGTACTTCAATTTTGCTGTGGGAAAACGACAATAGTTTGCTCAGTAAATCACCAATCTTATGTGACTTACCGCTGCCGAGATTATATACATCTCCCGCAATACCTTTTTCCATAAGCAGACTGTACGCCCGGACCATATCACGTACATCGGTAAAGTCGCGTTTGGCATCCAGATTACCAACAGTTAGAACCGATTTGCGCTTGCCTTTCTCGATTGCAGCGATTTGTTTGCAAAATGCTGAGATAACTAAATGATCCGAAAGCCTTGATCCTGCGTGATTAAAGGGACGGGCACGAATTATTTGCATATTGTATGCGTTGAAGTACTGGAGTCCCATGAAGTCTTGGGTGATTTTGGATACATCATACGGGGTAGCTGGAGAAAGCGGCGTTTCTTCATCAACCGGCAAATCCTCCGGTTTTACTCTGCCATAAATCATGCCTGACCCGATTATTAATACTCGCGAGGAAAATAATTTTTGCTTACGGAGCGCTTCCAAAATGTACAATTCCGCATTAATATTATTTGACAAAAAACTGGCCGGATCATTCAAACTTTCTGCCGTTGAAGGAAGAGCCGCAAGGTGATAAACCTGTTCCGGCTCTATAGAGGAAATTAATTTCCGCACCGCAGTAAAATCTGTTAAATTTACTTTGGTCAATCTAAGCTTATTTTTAATATCGGCAAGATTTTCCAAACCACTATCCAAAACGTACGTACCATATATTTCAATATCAGACTCCGAAATAAGTAAATGTTCTGCCAGATGACTTCCGGCAAATCCCGAGATGCCTGTGATAAATACTTTTTTCATCTCCCGACTCCTTGATAGGTGAATCCTAATTCTTTCATTATACGCGGATCATAGATATTTCGTCCGTCAATAATCATAGGTGTTTTCATAAGATTTTTTACTTTTCCTAAATCAGGATCTTTGAATTCGTTCCATTCTGTTAATACTGCAAGGAGTGAAACGTCTTTTATCGCATCATATGGATTATCGAAATAAGTAATTCTGTCTTTGAAAACACCTTTTGTTTTTTCTATTGCTTCGGGATCATAGACATTGATGGTGAAACCAGCTTTCAGAAGATCTTCAATGATATAAATTGCCGGAGCTTCTCTGATATCGTCAGTATTTGGTTTGAAACTCAGTCCCCAAATAGCGATATGCTTGTCTTTCGTGTTATGTAAAATTTTATTCAAAACGTTTTGCCTCGCGTCTGAGTTCACTTTATCTACTCCTTCAAGTAACATCGTATCAATACCTAAAGATTTGCCAATTTGAATCAATGCTTTTGTGTCTTTGGGGAAACAGGACCCTCCGTACCCAACACCCGGATTCATAAAAACTCTGCCAATACGTTTATCCAGCCCTACTGCATCGAGAACCGATTCAACATTGGCACCGGTTTTCTCGCTATACAATGCAATAAGATTCGCAAAAGAAATCTTAGTCGAGAGCATCGCGTTTGCGGTATATTTGATCAGCTCAGCCGATGCGAGATCTGTCACGATTTTCTGAGCCGGAATTGATTCATGAAGCCTAAGCATCATATCTATTGCTTTTTGAGAGTCAGAACCGATAACCACTCTGTCCGGATTCATAGTGTTTGCTACTGCAGTTCCCTGACTTAAAAACTCAGGACATGAGGCGATTGCGAACTGCGCATATTGTGGTTTAACACTATTAATAATTTCTGCGACCTTTTTATTTGTACCAATAGTAACGGTACTTTTGCAGGAAACGACAGTAAAGCCCGCCTTCAGATGCCTGCCGACCTCTTCCGCAACGGTAAAAACAGCCGACAGATCTGCTGCACCTGAAGTCTGAGGAGGCGTGCCAACCGCAATAAAGACAACATCTGACGGCTTAACCGCTTCTTCGTAGTTCAGAGTAAAATGAATCCTTCCCGCTTGAAGATTTTTTTTCAGAAGTTCCGTGAGGCCTGGCTCATAAATAATCGGGTCTCCTTTTTTCAGTCTCTCAATCTTCTCAGGAGTATGTCCGACAACCCACACAGTATTGCCAAGACCAGCAAATACCGCTGCAGTTACCAAACCAACATACCCATGCCCGATAAAAGTTATTGTCATATAGTAATAAAAGTCACTGCGGGGAACGCAGTGACGAAGCAATCTTTCTTAAACCATCATCAAACGATATCAATGACAGCCCAAGTTTTTTTATTTTATCATTTTTCAGTGATGTATTAAAGGGCCGTGTCGCTTTACCTGAAAAATATTTTTCTCTGGTAGTTGGGGAAATGAGTGATTTATTAAAAGCGAAAGTTTCAGCAATCGCTAATGCTGCACCGTAAGGAGTAGTAATTTGTGTTCCCCCGACATGATAAAGCCCTGTTGCATTCTTGTGTAATAAGCTGTCAATTAACAATGCAATGTCATCAATCCATGTTGGAGTAAATTTTTCATCAGTTATACCGGCAACCTTCTGTCCGTTTAGCAAACGAGAATACATCACTGAAACAAAGTGTTTATTTGAAGTCAAGAAAGTATAAGGAAAAGCCAGCCTGATAATAATAAACGCGCTATTTGAATGCATTATTAGCTCATCTGCTTTAGCTTTAGTTATCCCGTACCAATTAATAGGGTTCATGGTATCATTTTCCGAATATCCATCTGATGGAGCATTCTCGCCATCGAAAACAAAGTCTGTAGAAATATGTAAAAGTTTTTTGCCTGTTTTTTGACAGGCATCAACGATATTTTTTACCCCGTTTACATTTATCCTCCATGTCTCTCCCGATTCTCCAAGCGTTTTATCCAGTTCACATGCGTCGACATTTGTTTTTGCAGCAAAATTAAAAATGATTGGAGCATCTGAAGTAGAAATTTTTTGCAGAACCTGATTTTCACTTACGATATCTATTCCTGTTGCTCGGCTGACATTTTCAAACTGATACGAATCATGTAAGAGTTGAACAACTCTTGTTCCCACCATGCCGTTTAATCCAAACCCAAGTATTTTCATACTGCAGTACCATATTGTTTCCCATAGTAACTTTTATATTCACCTGATTTAATATTTTTCCACCATTCTTCATGCGTTTTATACCAATCAATGGTCTTCGCAAGCCACTCGTCAAAACTGTAAAGTGGCTTCCAGCCTAATTCATTTTTGATTTTTGACCAATCAACATCGTATTTACGGTCATGACCGGGTCTGTCTTTTACGAACTCAATATAACTTTCATCTTTCTGTAGAATTTTCAAAACCATCTTGGCAACTTCGAGATTATTATAAAGTTTAGTCATGCCACCCACGAGATATGTTTCCCCAATTTTTCCTCTTTGTAAAACCAAATCAATAGCCCGACAGTGATCTTCAACATGCAACCAATCTCGAACATATAATCCGTCTCCATATATTGGAATTTTTTTACTTTCCAAAAGATTAGTAATCATCAGTGGTATAAATTTTTCTGGAAAATGATATGGTCCGAAATTATTTGAACAATTTGTAATCGTTATGGGTAATCCGTACGTAATATGGTATGCTCTTACAATATAATCTGAACCGGCTTTGCTAGCTGAATAAGGACTTCTGGGATTATAATTTGTTCGTTCATTAAACTTATTCGTATCTTCTAATTTAAGGCTTCCGAACACTTCGTCTGTTGATACATGGTGAAAATGTTTCACTTTTGCTTTCAATGCAGTATCAAGTAAAACTTGTGTGCCGACAACATTTGTCATGACGAAAGCTGCCGGTTCCATGATTGACCTGTCAACATGTGATTCTGCAGCAAAATGGACAACAGTATCAATTCCTGCCATTGCTTTCGCAACTGTTTCCGGATCACAAATATCACCATGTTTGAAAGAATAATGTGGATTATCGGTAACATCGGTAAGATTCTCTAAGTTACCGGCATAAGTTAATTTATCAAAGTTAACAACGTAATCATTCGGATGATTTTTTAACCAATAATGAATAAAATTGGAGCCGATAAATCCTGCTCCACCAGTTACTAATAATTTCATTTCACAATCCCTTGCCGTAATTCTTCTTCAGAATATTCTACCTGTTCATCTTTGAGAGTAGGATCATAAGCAGGATCGGGGTAATTCACGAGCCAGCCGTCTTCGTCTCCAATATTTAATAATCCCGTTGCAATTTCTTTGGGGATAAATAAACGGGTAGGTGTAGTCGCATCTAAGATATGCTCTTCCCGCTCCTGCGTTCCCGGTTTCCAGAGAATAATTTTCATTCTGCCTTTGAGACAAACATAGCGGGCTGCACGCACCCGATGCAGGTGATAGCCTTTAAATGCTCCCTGTTTTGCAGCTGATAAATATACTTCTGTTTTGACTCCGTCTGCGCTTTTAAATAACTCTATGAGAAATCCGTTTTCCTGACCCTGGTGTTCTTTGGTTGTTACTTTTTTTGCATCTTCTACTATTCCAATCACACCGTCCCACCTGCCTTTTTGGGTCTTTCCGCCCAATATTTATTCGCTAGATAAAGACTGTGAAACGTTCCTGCATCACTCCAAAAACCTTTTAACTCGGCCCATTGAAGTTTTCCTTCTTTAATATATACATTGTTCACATCGGTAATTTCCAGCTCTCCCCGACCCGAAGGCACGATTTTACTAATATGGTCAAAAACTTTCCTATCGTACAGATAGAGTCCTGTTACTGCCATATCGCTTACCGGCTGTTTAGGTTTTTCGTCAATACGAATTACTTTTTTCGGATCTTGCGGATCAAATACAGCGACACCGAAACGCTTCGGATCAGGTACTTTTTTAAGAAAAATCATTGCACCATCTTTAAAGCCTTGGACAGCCTCTGAGATATCGGCATCAGTCGTATTATCGCCGAGAATTACCGCAATATTTTCACCATCTGCAAAATCTTTTGCCAGAGATAGCGCATCAGCGATACCACCATCCGGTTTTTCTTGATAAGCATATTCAAGATGTGTCACGCCCAGCTCTTTGCCATTTTTGAGTATCCCTAGGAACTGGCCGACATGAGGTCCGCTGGTAACAATCAAAATCTCAGCGATACCTGCAGAAACCAGAAGAGAAATGGGATAATAAATCATTGGTCTATCATACACTGGAAGTAAGTGTTTATTAGCCACATGAGTAAGCGGATATAGCCTTGTTCCTAAGCCGCCTGCTAAAATAATTCCTTTCATAAACGGTACAGTTATTATACCATATTTCATATTTCACTACATGTATATGCAGCCTTGCCAAAAATCATCATCCATCTTTACATGAGTTGGTGTAGTATAATAAATAGATATGTTTCTAAGCGTTGTTATACCTACCTATAACAGTGTCAATCTTGTAAAAATTAATTTGCCCCAGGTCACAAAAGCACTTGAACAGTATGATAAAAATAAAGTTGAGCTTATTGTTACAGATGACAATTCTTCCGATTCAACAGTTGCTTATCTCAATGAATTCAAAAGAAGAATCTCAATTCCTATGGTCATCTTGAATAATAATCGGAATGGCGGTTTCTCTGTGAATATAAACAGAGGGGTACGTGCTGCAAAAGGAGATATTGTCATTCTTCTCGGAACTGACGTGCAACCGGATAAAGATTTTATTAAGCCGCTTCTTTCCCGCTTCGCTGATGAGAAAGTATTTGCAGTTGGCTGTGTCAATCAAAGTGACCAGGATAAAGATACTAGTGTATTGCGTGGACGGGGAATCGGAAGATGGGAAAAAGGATTTTTGTTCCATGCTCGTGGCGAGCTAATAAATGATGAAACGCTCTGGGTGGATTGCGGCAGCGGTGCTTTCCGAAGATCAACTTGGAACAGTATCGGCGGACTGCAGGAATTATATGCTCCATTTTATTGGGAAGATGTCGATCTATCATACCGAGCACAAAAAATGGGTTACGCAGTGAAAATTGAAAAGGACTCGAGAGTAATCCATGAACATGAAAAAGGGTCAATAAAAAAAATTAAATCCGATATTGTGACACAAACAGCTTATCGTAATCAATTTCTCTTTGTTTGGCTCAATATTACCGACAGTAATCTACTTTTAAAACACTGTCTCTTAATTCCCTATCATCTAGTGTCTGCTTTAAAAAGTGGTAACTGGCAATTCATTAAAGGTTTTCTGGCAGCAGTAATTAAATTTAACAAGGTTATGACTGAAAGAAAGAAAATAATCCCTCGTTTTTGTGTAACTGATAGAACAATTCTCGCGAAATTTGAAAAAGAGATAAGATAAATGGATAAAAGCAGCGTATGAAATTATCAATTATTTCAATCAATTATAAACGTGCCCAGTTAACCATCGGTTGTATAACTTCACTTTGGAAATATTATCAAAATGAGTTCGAAAAAGACGAATTTGAATATATCGTAATTGATAATGACTCCCAAGATGGTTCTCTGGAGGTTCTACATAAAGAAATAAAAAAATATAAAAACTTTCATGTTTTAGAAAATAATTACAACGCCGGATTTAGCTTGGCAAATAACTTTGGCGAAGCGAAAGCGAGGGGCGAATACCTTCTGTTTCTCAACAACGACACAATCATTGAGGACCGGGGTCTTATTAGAATGCTTGCATATGCAGAGCAACATCCTAAAATCGGGGCTATTGGAGGAAAAATAACCAGTTTTGACGGAAGTGAACAATCTTCCTCAGGGAATTTTTACTCTATGTATAGTGTTACTCTTTTTATTCTCGGCTTGCAAAAATTTGGTTTTATTGATAGGAATCCAAAATCCATTCGGGAGGTTGACTGGGTGAAAGGCGCATTGTTAATGACGAAAAAAAAAGTGTTTGAGAATGTCGGAAAATTTGATGAACATATTTTTATGTATACGGAGGATATGGAGCTTTGTTTCAGAATACATCAGAGCGGATTAAAATGTGTATTTTTTCCTGATGTTACTATTAAACATAAAGATCAAGGAAGTACAAATAGAACATTTGCTATAGTACATATATATAAATATCTTCCCTATTTTTATAAAAAACATAAATCATTTTTTGAATATCAGTATGTAAAAACATTGCTTCAATGCAAGGCGTTAGTGCTGATAAATATAGGCAGATTATTAAGAAATACTTATTTTATAAATACCTATTCGCAAGCACTTAAGACCATCGAATAATATGAAAACAAAATCATTACTGTCAATAATCATGCTTAACCACAATACTAAAGATATTACCTTGCAAGCAATTGAGTCAATCGAAAAAAGTTATGCAAAAGAAGTCGGAGACGGGACATATGAACTTATTTTGGTTGATAATAATTCTACCGATGGTTCGCAAGATATGTTCAAAAAATATATAGAAAAAACAGGAATTAAGAGATTTCATTTCGTCTGTAATCCTGTCAATGTCGGATTTAGTGGCGGCAATAATACCGGCCTTAAGCATGCAGACGGCAAATATATATTATTCCTGAATAGCGATACCATAGTAAACGGTAAAGTATTCCCATTTATGATCAACTTTTTAAAAGACCATCCAAATGCGGGTGCTGCAACTTGTAAACTTATTCTTCGCAGCGGTAAGATTGACGATGCATCTCACCGTGGCTTTCCAACACCATGGAACGCATTCTGTCATTTCTCTGGACTGGCAAAAACGTTTCCCGAGACGAAACTTTTCGGCAGCTATAATATGACTTATGTGAAAGATATGAACATTACCCACGAAATTGACGTGTTGGCTGGAGCTTTTATGATAATGCCGAGAGCGACAGGCGAAAAAGTCGGTTGGTGGGATAAAGATTTTTTTCTTTATGGAGAAGATATTGACTTTTGTTATCGCATAAAACAGGCCGGAATGAAAATTTATTATGTTCCTGAGGTATCAATAATTCATCTAAAAGGAACAACGCTGGGAATTCGGAAAGAATCGCAGGACATAACGACGGCCAGTACTGCAGTAAGAGTTAAATCGCAGAACGCACGTTTTGATGCAATGATAATTTTTTACCGGAAACACTATATAAATAAATACCCTAAATGGTTAACAGATCTTATTATGTGGCAAATTGAAAATATGCGGAAAAAAAATCTCAAAAAACTGAACGCAATATAACATAAAAATATGAAAAGAGTTGCTGTTGTTACTGTAACATATAATACGGGAGAGAATACTAAAACATTTCTTAAATCATTGGGGAAAGTGAAAAACCCCAATTTCTCTCTTGATGTAATTGTGGTTGATAATGGTTCGAAAAAAAAGTTTGCTTTATCTGAACAAGAAAAGAGAGATAATATTACGCTTATTCGACTGGATTACAACACAGGCTTTGTCGGCGGTTACAATGCCGGTATAAAGGAAGCGCTGAGAAAAAACACAGATTATATACTCATTGCGAACAATGACACAATAATGAATCCAGATCTTATTGTAAATCTACTTGAGGTACTGGAATCTGATAGCAAAATCGGTGTTACTGTACCTAAAATATATTTTGCTAAAGGACATGAATATCACAAGAATAGATATAAACCGGAGGAATTAGGAAAGGTATTTTGGTTTGCGGGAGGATATTTTGACTGGCAGCACAGCGTGAGTGTACACAGGGGTATAGATGAGGTAGATCACGGACAGTATGAAAAAATTGAAAAAATAGATTTTGGTTCGGGCTGTTGTATGCTGATTAAGAGAGAGGTTTTACAGAAGGTCGGACTTTTTGATGAACGGTACTTCCTTTATTTTGAAGATGCTGATTTAAATGAACGAATTAAAAGAGCCGGTTATGACATTTATTATGCGCCAAAAGCTGTTCTGGTTCATGCCAATGCTGCGTCCTCAGGTGGAGCAGGAAACTCGGCACAAGACTACTACATTACAAGAAACAAAATGTTATTTGGGTTGACCTATGCTCCGCTCCGCACGAAAATTGCCCTTATCCGCCAAAGCTTACGTCTCTTTTTTAACGGCAGGCCTTACCAAAAAGCAGCGATTCGGGATTTTTATCTAAGAAGATTTAGTAAAGGGACGTATGTTGATGGGTGATTTATATTCTGAATAGAAAAAAAGTAATAATTATCGCAAAACTTGCTACGAGAACATATTCCACTAAAATTTTTGTGTGAAGAGTATGATGAATGTAATGATGAAGTGCAGACCATAAAACATAAAATAAACTCATCATTACGACAATCGTCATTTGCAGCCTAAGGTCATAAGCCGTAATAAAAACCAAAGATAAGCCAGCCAGTTCTATGATAATTAAAGCGAGATAGTAAAGAAAATGCTTTTTTAACCTGCGCCTAATATCACGTTCCATTATAAAATACTTCCTTTCCCAAGAATAAGAATAATTATAAGAAGAATTCCCAGAAATACAATATGATCTGCTGTATGCGCGCTTACTCTGCTAATTCGTTTCCGCTCGACATAAAACACATCGATAATAAGAAGTCCCATTAAGAAAGCAATAATGCTAACCGAGACATTCTTGGCTGTAAAGATAGTGAAAACAAAAGTCCTATTTCCGCCCGCTGTATTCACGTTTGCAGTCTTCACAGACTTTGGATATTGCAACGCCTTATTCCCTGTCTGAGCAGGGGAATTAACAACTGTTTGAGGCGATATACCCGGCTGGGTATTTTCATTTTGAGAAGCGGCGGCAAGAGGCGCACCGAATTCCTCAACTACGAGTACTGTATCTTCACCGGTTAATTCTCCGGAAAGAATAGCAAATCCGACGTCTTTATAATTGGGGGACAGGATATTTTCCCTATGTCCCGGGCTTGCCATCCACGCATTCATTATAGACTCAGTACTATCAAATCCCCGTGCCAGATTCTCACCCGCATACGAATAATCATAACCGGCATTTTTAATAAATACCCAGGGAGTTGTTCCGTCCGGAGCATTATGTGCCCAGTAATTTTCTTTGAACATATTCTCTCCTTTTTTTTCGGCTGCAGAGATCAGCTCATTGTTAAGAGCAAGAGGAGGAAACCCATATTGCTGGCGTTCTTTATTCGTTAATTGCAATAGTTGCTGAGTTGTAATCGAAACTGCATCACCTAAAACACTGCCGTTTATGCCAAACGTAATTTTGAAACAGGTAGCCAGGAGTAAAAAAATGATTAAAAGAAACAGGCTTTGATTGTGAAGAAGCCTTGCTTTGTGATTATTGCTACGGCGTGGAATAAAAAGATGGGACAGGAAAAAGGTCATATACTCAGTATACTCATCTTCTCAGGCATTGTCATCTTTTTTTTCATATACCGGCTCAACTAATTCTCCTGCACCTTTCCCGTTAACAGGAATGTGTAATACTGATCCAAGTGTGTTCGCAATTGTTACGCCGATCCGAATACCGGTAAATGATCCCGGTCCTGTATTTACTTTTATTTCCGATATGTCTTTAGGTTGCAAATTATATTTTTTTAACAAATCTTCAATAAGCGGCAGAACAACCTGTGCCTTTCGCTGATTTAATTCCCGGACTATCAAGTGCTCTTTCCCATCTATTGTTAAACCAACTTTAATTTCTTTGTTATCCGATGTGTCAATAAAAAGTATATTATTCATTTTATCTTTAATTTTTAATATTTACCGCGCCGTGTCCTGGCCACCTAGATGCCGTACACTTCTCCTTTCTGCTGTAGCAGCTTAACATACTCTGCCGGTTTTTGATAGCCAAGAGACCTATGGTATCGCTCATAGTTGTATTTATGGGTGAATAATCGACAATGTTCTCGTATCCCTTCAAGTCCTGGAATGAGATCCTGATAATTAAGATACTCATACTCCACTGTTTGATGTAATCTCTCTACTCTCCCGTTTTGCTTTGGACAATGAGGATCAGTAAAGTAATGGGGAATTCCCCAGCTCTTAATCTCCTTGTGAAAATTAAGAAGATACTCACTACCATTGTCTGTATTAATTGCCTGTATTGGAAACGGAAAATATTCCTTTACTCGTTTAATGAAGTCCTGGGCAGATGCAGAGGAAATAGTAGTATAAGCATAAGTGAATGCAAATCGACTCTTGCAGTCAATCGCTGAAAAGAGAAAGTAACGATCCCCTAAAACAGAAAAGTATTTTGTATCAACTTGTACGAGTGATCCCAGGCTTCCTTCACGGAGCTCTCTGGCTGCTTTGACTCGAGCAATCATATGATGATGACTTCTTATCCTCTTCTTGTGCTGCGAGTTACGTAACTCCGGATATTTATTCATAACCTTTTGAATTGTGTTATATCCTAAGATAATACCCTGTTCTTTTAATTCTGCCTGTATCTCGTATTTTGATTTCTCCTTATCCTTCTCTCGTATCGCACACACGAGATCTTGTACTTTTTTTGGTGTTGTCATTCTGCGGACGTTCCTCGGACGCCTGGAGCTCGTATCATCTTCTAGTGTCTGTAGTTGTCGTGGATTAAATCGTTTCTTCCAACGGTAAAAGGTATCCCGAGAAATACCAAAGTATCGACAGGTTAACGAAGCGTTTTTGTCATGAGAAAGATAGTAGTCAAACCAGGCTAATCGTCTCATCCCGTCTTTTGATAAATTACTGGTTGCTACTTGTATCTTGGGAAATCGTTTATACGCTCGCATGTACGAGCCATTGTACAGTCCTTTCATCAAACTTCAACTGTACGGTATGTATCGTGGCCTAGACACGCCGTTTCGCAATATTTTCCAAGGTTTAGTCGAACAATCAATTACTGTCGAAGCTTCTTTTATTATACATTCTCCAGGCATTACAAAATCTACTTTACTTATAAGTTTCCTGTCAAGATCTTTAAAATAGTATGGCGTTTGCTCCCCTGAAAAATTTGCTGACGGACCAAGAATTGGAATGCCAAGCTCTCTGATAATTGCACATGTTGTTGTATGACTGGGGATACGAACGCCAATTGTTTTTCCTCCTCCACGAACTAATGTCGGTACTTTTTCTACTCGGCAAGGCAGAATAATCGTTAATGCTCCCGGCCAATATGGTTCGACAAGTTTACTGATAACCTCTTTTGGTATTGGCAGCAAAAAATCCTGAGCCAAATTCAGCGTATCGACAAGTACCGGTACCGCTTGATTTATCGGCCGTTTCCGAAGCAAAAAAAGTCTTCGTATTGCGTCGGGATTATCAATTCTACAACCAATTCCAAATGCAGTATCAGTCGGAAAAACAACAATCCCGCCTTGACGCAGAATTTTTATTGCTTGTTGAATATCTCTTTTCATAAGTTATTTTCCTCTCCCAATAAAGGGTGGTAATGCTATTCTTCTATCATCGTAATCTTCCTTTTGTCTTCATCGACATAAGTAAAGAAAATTTCAATTTTTCTTTTCGCTAGTATACTCTTTATTTTCTCCGGCCATTCAATTGCCGTGATACTGTCGGGATCTCCCAGTAATTCCTCAATACCCAATCCTTGTATATCACATCCTGAATCTATCCTGTACAAATCGATGTGATAGAAATTGTGAGGACAAAGATCTGAAGGGTTGATTGAAATTTCCTGCTTTTCTTCAAACGGCAATTTGTAACTTCGCATGATAATAAATGTCGGCGAGGTGATTCTTTTTTTAATTCCCAGTCCCTGAGCCAGACCCTGGACAAATGTAGTCTTTCCCGATCCTAAGTCCCCATAAAGACAAAGCACTTCTCCGCCTTTTAATGTTTTTGCTAATTTACGCCCATACTGCTTCGTTTCTTCAAAGGAGTTGGAAATCAATGTTTGTTTCATATATCTTTGCTCTTCCTTGTTTTCCAAAACCAAAGTATACCACAACTGGTTAGCAACATAACTCCCAGACAGATAAATAGATATGTCGTGAGGTGTCCGGCCGATGTACTTGCCTGTTTTACCAATATCCTCGGTTTCGACATTTTCTTTGTCAAATTAGGCGTGGCACTGGGGGTAGCATGCATAATTGCAGTAGGAAAAAGAGATGGGTCAAGGGAAGAATTAATTGAAATCCCGAGAACCGATGTTGTACTAGTAATTACGCTAGTTTGTCTGGTGATAGTCGCTTCCGGTTTTTCAGTTGGGATCTTCGTAGGAGTGGGTATTTTTGTCGGTGTTGGTACCTTTGTTGGAGTAGGTGGGGCATGGGTAGAGGTTGGGGTTGGGACTTTTGGGGACGGAGTTAATGAGGGAGTAGTACTTGGCATATCTTCACTGTTTACTGCTCCCTTTGTACTGGTCGCAAGGATAGCAAAATTGCCCGTGCCATCAGGTGATCTACCGATTGAGATATCGACACCCGGATCTTTCGTATAGTTATACTGATCGATAATGTTGCCTGCATTGTCAAATAATACAACGTAATCCCCATCGTTATTTAGCATAGAACTCAGCTCAATGTAGGGATAATTGCCGGAACTTACGAGAGCTGCTAAACTTTTTTTTGCGCTGCTTCCCGCGTCGTCGGTAAAACTTATATCATCATCCAGATAATACGTCGATAAATCAACATTATCAGGATTATAAAATTCCACCCACTCTTTATTCGCGCTTGATGGGTGAGCAACAAATTCATTGATTACAGGCGGGATTTCGGCAAAAACAACATTTGGCAGGAAAAGGATTGAGGGGAGAAAGAATGAGAAGATAATTTTTATTACTTTTTTATTTCTCTGAACATTTGCTAGCTCTATTCGCTTTCGCATGATAGGTCTGCCTTTTCCTTTTTATTATAGTCAGAACTATTGTTGAGCTGTCAAGCGTTTTCTGAGGAATTGTTTTTGCTAATTTTTTTAAGAAGTGTTCGGGCTTCCGAAAGCTCTTGCTGATAAATCACATTAGCCCTCTCGTTTAGCGCAAAATTACCTTTGTTTACACCTGTGTCTTTAAGCCATCTTCGGTAGTACTTCAAACGGAACCAGGTACCTTCAAGCCCCGATAATTCTATTTTAAAATTTTGGTCAATTTGATTGTTCATTATTACAATAAACTGATGTAAGGCTTTAAGATGCAGATCTTTATAATGTGACATTTCAGGCGAGTTTTTATGCATATCCAAAAGTACATAACTTGCCAGCATATTTTTCCGAATATCATCCAGCTTTGTCGCATTAAGTAATGCCTGGTCTTCTGGACATAATTCATTATATGCTTCTAGTGTATTTTTCCCATCCATATTACTATTATAATACTAAAAAATTAGTTGTTACAAGTCCTATTTAAGGTTTACATTTCTATTTTATCAACCTCACGAATACTGGCGACAGAATAATGATCGGTAAAGGGAATATTATGTCCATTTGGTGTAAATGGATCGTTCATTTGATAACTACCATTTGATCCGCTGATTAAAACCACGAAATGATCAGGTAGTGGTCCGCCGTCATAGCTGATACCGACAATTACCGGTCTTCCGGCAGATAGCTCTCCATCGATGTCACCAACGCCTATTCCTACACGATTAAAAGTCGCACCATCTGCCGAAATAGTGTATTTTAAATAGGCAGGATAATAGGAAGCAAAATTATTTGAATCGCTGTTAATAGTAAGAGGGGTAACAGATTTGTGGCCAAAGTGCGTATAAACCATTGCCATAGACGTCATCAGACATCCATCGCTGGCAATTGAATATTGGGTATTGTTAAGCGCCGTTGCCCCCCACTGAGTATCCCGTTGATTATAGTAACATCCCCAATCGTCACAAACGGTTTGTCCTGAAAGTAGTGACGCTCCGCCCTGGCTTGCAGTAAAGCTACTAAATCCGGCAAGTTGGGCTTCTGCTTGCGCCAATAAGCGCTCATAATTCACCTCGCTGCCCTGCGTGTCGCTAAGCAAACTCTTTTTTGCGTCTTCCTGTTGGCCTAGTTGCGTCGTGTAAGTCTCAAGCTGGGACTTCAAAGCTTCTGCTTGTGCTTTTTTCGCTTCAAAAATACCTTTTTGATTCTGATAATCTTCCCGCGCTTGTTGCGTATCATAAATCAGACGTTTATCATGTTCTTGCACAAGTCGTAAGTAGCTTGCCTTCGTCAGATAATTCGATACATCTCCTGATGAGAGCAAAATATCCATTGAATTGACATTTCCCTCTTGGTATGTTGCAACAATACGGTTAATAAGTACTTTTGTGATATTAGTCAAAGATCCTTCAAGTATAGTAATCTTTTTGTTCGCAGTGCCGATATCCAAAGTGAGACCGGTGAGTTCCGACTGCGTTTCAGTGATACGAAGCTGAGTTAATTCTATTTGATTATTCATAACTTGAATTTGAGACGATAGTGTTTTTTCCTGTGACTGGAGGTCGTTTACTTTATTTTGCAAATCCTGAATTTGATTTTTTATTTGATTAATTTGATCTGAGTTATCAGTTGTTCCGGTTGGAGTAGGTGTACTCGTAGGAGTGGGTGAATCGGTCGGGGTCGTCTGCGCATAGATAATTCCTGAAAAGCTCATAACAAAAATAATCCCAGAGATACATAGCGGTATGATCAAATGATTTCGTAGTCTCATAGGTAACATGTATTATTTTAAATACCGGAGTACCGACATAAAGCTGGCGAACCATCCGAGAATCACTGCAAGCAGAAGCTCGCCTCCCAGAAGCTCGAAAAGAAATACCGGAGAAACCGGAAGTATCGGGATGCTGCCCAAGAAAGATTGCAGAAACGGTGTTGTATACCAAAGAATTAGTACCGAAAATAACCAACCTAAAAAAGCTCCAATTACGCCGTAAGCAATTCCTTCATAAATAAAAGGCCAACGGATATACCAATTGGTAGCTGAAAGCAGCCGCATAATCTCAATTTCTTCCCGTTTATAAGAAATTTTAATGCTTATGATAATACTCATGATAAAAATAGAATCGAGGGCAAAAAGAACAATAACTACTACTCCAATTCTTCTGAGCGCATTTGTCCAGTTTTGCAGTGTTTCTATTATGTCCCGCTGAAATACGACTTTATCGATATATTGGTTTGATTTCATAATTTCAGCGATAGAAGCCAAATCATCGATATTACTTGTCGATACAGCCAGTGATGCGGGAAGAATATCGGCAGAAACCAAATCCATAAGCAGAGGGTCATCGCCTTTATTTTCTTCTTTATAAATTTGTAATGCTTCGTCTTTTGAAATGAATTTAACTTTGGTAACTTTACCCGTATCCAAGAGCTGTTTTTTCAGTGCGTCGATATTCGTCTGTTTTGCTTCATCTTTAAAAAAACCGGTTACTTGCGGAATAGATTCAAAATAAGAGATAGTTTTAGCAGAACCAAAGATAATAAAGGCAAAAATTGAGATGGCGAGAAATGTCTGCATCATGATAAAAATTGCAGCCAAGGCTTGATATGGACTTCTCCTGATATTTTTCCACATGGTTTTCCAGGCTTTACTCATCATGATGTTCTCCTTTCGATTTTTCATGTTTTTCAGGATGTTGAGGTTTTTCTTCTAATCTCTTTTCGTCTTTTACCAATTTTCCTTTCTCCAGAGCAATTACCCGTTTTAGCAGACTGTTTACCACATCCATATTGTGAGTGGCCATCATGACTGTCGTGCCGTTTTTATTAATATCCTGAAGTAGCTTTACTATTTCCCAAGATGTTGTGATATCTAAGTTTCCCGTCGGCTCATCGGCAAGCAAAATTTCCGGAGAAAAAACTAGTGCCCGTGCAATCGCAACGCGCTGTAATTCTCCACCTGAAAGTTGAATAGGAAATTTATATGCCTGATCTTCAATGCCTGTTTGGACGAGAACTGTGTCGACTTTTTCCTTTGCTTCCCGCTGACTCATGTCTACCAGTTCAAGCGGAAAAAGAATATTTTCAAATACCGTCCTGTCCCTGAGAAGCTTCAGATCCTGAAACACAACACCGATTTTCCGTCTGAGATCAGGAACTTTATTCTTCGGCAGACGGATAATATCCCAATCGTTTACCATAATTGAACCTTGAGACGGAAGCAATTCCCGAATCAAAAGTCGAATAAGAGTAGTTTTCCCTGAACCTGAGGCACCTACTAAAAAAGCAAATTCCCCTTTATCGATTGAGAGGTTTATATCTGAGAGGGCTGTACCGGTCCCAAATGTTTTGCTAACATTTTCGAGTCGTATCATTATTCAACTTGAACACGGCCGACATCCATAAGCCAGCCCGCAGTTTTTGCTTGTTGAGTCTGTCCCCAAACTTTCACTTTTCGATTAGTAAATAGTGACAGATCTAAAATAGAGGAAGTCATATAGACATTCTGACTATCCCCGCCGGTACGAACCAAATGAAATTGTCCTTCGCCATCTATTCCGCCTGTTTTTACTACTCCTTCTGCCGTATCTTTAAATGTAGCGGTATCATTTGAGCCGTAGGTTTTTCCTGTCTGGACATTTGATCCGCTTGTAATACTTCCCACATTCAAACTCCCAACTTTGCCATTGTTTCTAGCTAAGAGAAATCCTGTCCCTACTCCTAAAAGGACTACGACGACAAGAAGAATAACAATTTTATAAAAAGCACCGGTGGTATTTGGAGTGTCGAAATTATGCATGAGCGTTGTATCTTGGTTTTGGCTTTGGTCTTGTTTTTGCTTTTGATCTAGAACTTGGTCTGCCATATCGATAAACTTGCCCAAGTCTGAGCATTAGATAAAGTATTACATATTTATGTGTATTTGACAAGTCGCATATTAAAAAAATATTTTAGTGATACTACCTATTAGAAAATGCCAAGGTAATCCATAAACTACAACTTAGCTTAACTGCCGCAGTTCTTCTTCAATAAACATATCCAAATCTCCATCCAAAACCCCACTCGTATTACTTGTTTCAACGTTTGTCCGTAAATCTTTCACCATTTGGTAAGGATGTAACACGTAGGAGCGGATTTGGTTTCCCCAGCCGGGAGTTTTATAGCCTCCTTTTAGCCTGGTTTCCTCTTTTTTTCTTTCTTCCTCTTGCAGTAGCCAAAGTTTTGCCCGAAGTAACTTCATCGCGTTTTCCCTGTTCTGGTTTTGATATCTCTCGGTTTGGGCAGTAACAATAATACCGGTTGGGATATGCTTGATCCGAACTGCTGTTGAGACTTTATTTACGTTTTGGCCACCGTGTCCACCTGAACGAAATGCTTCGAACTCAATATCATCTTCATTAATCTCAATCCCCGCGTCTTCTTTTATTTGCGGTAAAACTTCAACCAAGGCAAACGACGTTTGGCGAAGTTTGTCCGCATTAAACGGTGATTGGCGGACCAGCCGATGCGTTCCTGCCTCGTGCTTCAGAAACCCATAGACGTATGATCCATCCACAGCAACCGTGACACTTTTTATACCCGCCTCTTCTCCCGGAGTTGTATCCAGCATTTCATATGTCCACCCTCGCCTCTCAAAGAAGCGTGTATACATCCGGTAAAGCATTTCAGCCCAATCCATTGCTTCCGTTCCTCCCTGGCCGGAATGAATTGATAGAATAGCCGAAGACGAATCATACGGGCTTGAGAAATATAAGATCATTTCAAGTTTCTTAATGAGCGCTTCTGCTTCTTTTTCCTCACCTTCCTGAGTCCAAAGCTTAAGAAGTTCAATTTCATCAATCTCTTTTTGCAGAGTAGACATTTCCTTCATCTTTTCTCCTGCTGTCTTATGATCCTGCCAAAAAGACGGACTTTCGCTTTCTTTTGCAAGAGAGGAAATCCGCTTTTGCTTTTCCTCCAGATTAACTTTTTCCAATATTTTTTTTGCCCGTTCTTGTAATTCTTCCATATTTTGAAATATATTTTTTCCTAGTCTCAATTGTAGCAGATTTGTGGTATTTTGCCTGCAGAGTCAATTACTTATTTTTAATAATATGCTGTATTTGATTTCTAAGATAGTTCATAGTAGTACCGGCGTGACTTGCCGTATTAGTAATATTTTTAAAATCTCCTAGTATATCGCCCACTTTTAGCTGCATTGTTTGTTTCTCAACAATTTTTAATTGTTTTTGAATAAAAGAGCCGGGTTTTATTCCCGATAAATTTTTCGTTTTCACCCCCAATACGCTTTTCGTTTGTCCCGTCAAAATACTCTTAATATTTCCCGAATAATGAATAAGTCCATAGCCTATCCCGATTAGGAGAACAAGTGTTAAAATTTTCTTCATTGTATGTATAACTTAATTGTAAAAGGAAACTGTAGTTTTGCAAATACGTAGTTAACTCTATTTCGGATTTGTTAACCGGGTATTTGAAAATAAAATAACCGCTTGCGATTTTTAATAACCGCCGGCATTTTCGTAAATTTGCATTTGCTGACTAACAGTTTTATACATTTGATTAAAAGTTATAACAGTAAGTACTAAAGAAACTACAGTAAGAAAAACAGCAACTCCTCCGATAATTTTTGATTTTCTATCCGGTTGTTTTAAGTATTTTACGGCCGGCCAAAGTCCAAGAGGAGGGAGAAAAAAACTTAATGCATAGACACCAATTTGCTTTATCCAGGAAGTAGAAGGCGGTTTGATACGCAGTTTATTTCCGCAATTCGGACAAAAGTAACTATCTTCCTGCGATATAAAATGACAGCGTGGACAAATAATAGTAGTGCTTTGTGGATTATTCTCTTCCATATACTCATTGTAACAGGACTGAAAAAGATCTGCAGTTTGTCTTATTTAAGAAACGGAAGGAATCTTCGAATACCTCTTTTTTGACTTTGCGAAATTGCTTCCTGCGGAGGTTTAGCTATTCCTGT
Organism: Candidatus Levyibacteriota bacterium; assembly: GCA_963790825.1. Classification (GTDB taxonomy): domain Bacteria; phylum Patescibacteriota; class Microgenomatia; order Levybacterales; family UBA12049; genus CAWBPM01. Next base: position 187,935 of record CAWBPM010000003.1, read on the forward strand.
TTCTCTCGCACGAATATTTCGAGCTTGCACACGGCCTGTTTCTAATAAATTATCAGCAATTTTGCATTGTAAATAATCTCGACCTTCTTTCCCTACTTGCCTGATTCCTTCTAATATTTGCTGGGTTCGTTCTCTTTCCTTAGGATCGATAATAAGTTCCTCTAATTGTGCCCTTGCTTCAGCTGTTTCCAAAGCAGATTGAATATCCACTGCTATTTCTATAGTGTGCACCTGCTCGTAAATTGTTTTACTCCCGGCAAAAGCTTCCTTTATCTTCTCCTGTGCTTCTGGTGACAAATCAGTATTTCCTATCAATGCCTCCTGCTGAGGATTAAGAGTTCTTATTGCATCAATTTCTGAGAACTGTTCTTTACTGTTTTTTCCAAACATAACTTTAAGCTACTGCTGCTTTAACTTTTTCTACAATCTGTTTACTGGATATCCCGGCATCGTCCAACAGCTCGTCCATTTTCCCGGACTGTGATATTTTTGTCACTGCCATTTTCTCAATTTGCGCTCCGGTTTCAGACATCGCAGATAAAATCAAATCCCCTAGCCCTCCGTGTTCAAAATGATCTTCAACGGTGATAATAATTTTCTTTTTTGTCTGCTGCAAAGCATTTTCTAGTGTTTTTTTATCAACTGGTTTTACTGAGTAACAATCAATAACCCGAATCGAAATATTTTCTTTTTGCAGTACTTCGTACGCCTTAAGTGCCTCATGCACTGTAATACCACTAGCTGCAACAGTTAAGAGGTCGTTTTCTGAGGAGCGAAGAACTTTCGCTCCGCCGATGGTAAATTCTTCTGATTGATCATAAATCACTGGGGTTTTCGGCCGTAGTGTCCGTAGATAGGAGATACCAAGATGTGAAGCCATCAAAGGTAAAACTTTCGCAGTAGATACTCCGTCCGCTGGCTGGAAAATTATTGAGTCAGGAATCGCAGCGAAAAGTGCAATGTCTTCAAGTCCCATCTGAGACGGACCGTCCTCGCCGATTGAAACACCCGCGTGTGAACCAACGAATTTAATATTCGCATCAGAAATTCTGCTCATTCTGATCTGATCTGCTGCACGGGTAAGAAATGAGGCAAAAGTAGAAACAAATGGAATTTTCCCTAGCCGCTGAAGTCCCAGTGCCACCCCAACCATATTTTGCTCTGCTATAAAACACTCGATAAACCGCTTAGGATGTGCTTTTAAAAAGTCTATACTAAATGTTGAATTTTTAACATCACCATCCAGAGCCCAAATATTCTGATTTTGGTCTCCAAGCATTGCAAGTTCCTTTCCATATACTTCCCGAGTTGAAATTAGCTCACCAAGTTTGTATCCCAATGCCCTGTCATCCTGGAGCGCGACAGTATGAAATACATAGTCCCCTTGTGGGAAAGCGATAGTATCTGTATGGGATTCTATCGGTCGTTCATCCGTAGATGAACTTCCCTCCAGAATGACAGTTTGTGGATTGTGTAGTGCAAATCGCAAATTTTCATCCACCTCTCCTAACTCTACCAGTGCTTTTTCTAATTCTTCTTTTTTTAGCGTTTTTCCATGCCAGCCATCTTTATTCTCCAAAAACGAAACCCCTTTACCTTTCACTGTTTTAGCAATAATTGCCTTTGGTTTGAAATAATCTGTGTAAAAAGCATCTGCTCCCTGACCGCTCGCCCATTCATGAAGAATATCTTGATACTGATTTTTTGATTCCGGAATAGGTTGATTGTTAAACTCATACATCATCGGGTATATTTCATTGGCAGTTTGCGGAGTTAAGACAAATTTTTTAATTTTTCCATCTTTATATTTAAAAAGCATTTGGATATCCGGACCTAAAACTTCATTCCAATATCCATTTTCTAATTTTTCTTCAAGTAGTTTAAAATATTGCTCTATGTTTCCCTGAGGAATCTCGATTTTATAGATATTACCCTTCGTTTCAATTATTGTGATTCCGAGTTTTTCAAGATCTGAAGAGGAAATATTTTTTGTTCCCATCAGAAAGCTTATATAAAAATCTTTTTGCAATGTCCATTCAAATGTCCTATTTATTTCGTCAAAATTATGACCATCAATGACGATAGTTTCAAATCCGAAAGCATTGAATCTTTTTTCATATTCCTCTGTCTGCCAACCAAACATCGTTTCTTGGCTTTGGGCTAAGCGGTTAATATCGGCAATAACAATGAGATTGTTAAGCTTGTGGATCGAAGCAAAATTTGCCGCTTCCCACACTTGACCTTCCGCAAGTTCTCCGTCTCCCAGCATTACATACGTCTTAAACCCCAGATTCTCCTGTTTGGCAAGATACGCAAGGCCGCATCCCACCGATAATCCTTGGCCCAAAGATCCGGTTGCAGCGTCGGTATAAGGAAAACGTAATGTTGGATGTCCTTCTAACTGACTTCCGAATTTCCGTAGTGTTTTCAGATCTTCCATAGGTATTGCCCCACTCATGGCAAAAAGTGTATAAAAAAGTGGTGCAGCGTGACCTTTGGAAAGGATAAGCCTATCGTTATATTTATTAAGCGGGTTTTGGATGTCGTAAGAAAAATACTTATCAAACAAAACAGTTGTCAAATCTGCTGCGGATAAACAAGAAGTCGGATGTCCTGACCCGGCTGTAGTAGTTGAAACCAGACACCACTTACGAATTAAGGTTGCTTTTTGCTTTAAATCAGTACTATCCATAGGCTAAATTATAGAATTATCTTATCACATGTCCAAGCTTTTCCATAGATAGCCTAGCGTTAATTGCATTTTTATACCTAAACCTCATATAATTTGGTAATAGATGAATGCTCTGCCCAAAAAATTGCTTTTCATCAAACAGGAAAAGTTAATTGGTGCTTTACTGTTTGGAATACTAATTATTACTATTGCTACTTTTGGGTTTTTTAAATTATCTGCTGTAAATAATTCACTTCTTGCATCGAATGCTGATATTATCAATCAACTTAGTCAGGCGCAGAAAGCGTATCAAAACCTTAAAAATCAGGATCAATATAAACGAAATGAAAAACTGCAGAGTGAAATGACGAGTATTCACGACACCTATCAAAAAGCAATTGCTTCATATGAAGGCATTCAGGACCTTAAACTATCTGAAAAAACAGATACGCTCGATACACAGTTTGCTTCGATTCTGCAATTACTTTCCGATAAAAACTATGCATCTGCGGAAGCCGTACTTACTATGTTAGCTGCGCAAATTAAAACCGATAATGATAAAATTGCTGCTGCCCAAGCAGCTTCTTCAGTTGGTACTTCTACTACGAATGCGCCTTCGTCAAATGCACCGCCGGCAAGCGGATATAGCCTACAAAAAGTCCATACTGACAGTGGTGATTTTACTGTCGCAATTATTGCAGCAGATCTTAATACGACAAGGGTTATTGTCGATACGGCATCGGATAGTGACTGCTCAAATAATTGCCCCGTGTTGCCTTTGAGTACTTATGTAGCGCGTAACAGCGCGTTTGCCGGAATTAACGGTACGTATTTTTGTCCGAGTACATATCCAACTTGTGCAGGTAAAGCCAATTCTTTTGATCTTTTGGTTATGAATAAAAATAAACATTATTTCAACGCTGATAATAATGTTTACAGTACCAATCCTGCGGTTATTTTCTCAGGTAATTCTGCTCGCTTCGTCGGTCAAGCGCTTGAGTGGGGCCGCGATACCGGGGTGGATGCGGTTATTTCCAACTATCCGTTACTTATTTCAAATAATCAGATTGTCTATAGCGATAGTTCTGATCCAAAATTTAATAGTAGTGGACCACGAGGTTTTGTCGGAGCAACCGGAAGTACAGTCTATATCGGTTTCGTCTATAATGCGACCATGGGTGAAAGTGCAAAAGTTTTGCATGCTTTAAATATCACGAATGCCATGAATTTAGATGAGGGAGGATCAACTGCATTGTGGTCTGGCGGTTATAAAGCCGGACCCGGGCGAGATATTCCGAATGCGATTTTATTCGTCAGAAAATAACGATTACTTACAATCATTGACTACTTTCCTTCTCCTCACGTATAGTTTTATATAGGGGCATTATTTGTGCATATAAAACTTTTTTCTAAATCAGCCATTATTTTATTTTTACTAATACTAAGTGTTCCCCTCACCGTTCTTCTGCTGCAAAAACAACAAACAGTAGGGACAAAAGCCCAATCAGGAGGACCGAGCGTTTATACCGGTGTTTATGCTCAGGATTGGGATTCTGTTCTAGGATTTGAAAAAGACAGCGGGAAGCCGGTTTCGATCGTGATGCAGTTTTATACCTGGACAGAGGGAAATTTTCCGACGGATTACATGAATACTGTTCGAAATCATGGTTCAATTCCCCTAATCTCATGGGAATCATATGACTCAAACAACTCCGACGCGACAAGCTGGAAAAATATTGCAAGCGGGAGTTATGATTCATATATTACTCAATGGGCAATTGATTCTCGAAATTGGGGACACCCGTATTTTCTGCGTCTTGATTGGGAAATGAATGGATTTTGGGATCCTTACGCGAAAGATGCCGCAGATTACGTTCCAATGTGGCAGCATGTGCATGATATCTTTACAAAAAACGGCGCGACAAATGTTACCTGGGTATGGTGTCCAAATGTTGATAGTTATTCTACACAGCCGCTTGACCAATTCTACCCGGGGTCTTCATATACAGATTGGGTCTGTATGGACGCTTATAATTTTGGTAATACGCAATCTTGGAGTTCCTGGACATCATTTTCAGATCTTTTTGCGGAAACGTATAACCATCTACTTCGCCTTGCACCCGGTAAGCCGATTATGATTGCCGAGGTCGGCTCTGCCGAAGGAGGCGGATCCAAAGCAGATTGGATCAGCGATACTTTTTCAAATCAGTTGCCCAATTCATTCCCCAATATAAAAGCTTTTATATGGTTTAATCTGAGTAAAGAAACGGACTGGCGGATAGAATCATCGCAGGCTTCGCAAAACGCATACGCGAGCGCTATGGCTACCTCTTATTATTCCTCATATTATTATTCCGGGTTATCTACCTCTCCCATTCCATACTTAGGATCTTTGAGCAGTCAAACCGCACGAGTTGTTCCACTTATCACAAATACGCCTACACCGACTGCAACACCTACTCAAACACCAACAACCACACCTTTTCCTACTAAACCGCTTCCGAAGGTGACAGCTCCTTTAGTAAGCTGTTCACAAGCGAACCTTTTCTGCAGCGGAAAAAATCAACTATTGGTATTTGGAGGCGGACTGGTTGCTTTGATTGCAATAATATTTATTTTGAAGCAATCTCTTTATCCCACACATAAGTGGTCAAAAGTAAATAAGAAACAGAAGCGAAAATAAAAGTTTATAACAATGCAGTAATACTATCACTTGGGTAATATCACAGAGTCGTTTTTTACCGAGAGATATTTTTTATTAAGGGTAAAGGCATAATATCCAACACCAATTAACGTAATTCCGCATATCACTAGCGAGAATGGCCATCCTAGTGTGCCGCTAAAATATTCACTAGTAATTTTCAATATATAAGCCATAAGAAAAATCGTCCCGAATACAAGAAATGATTTGCTTTTCAAGTGGACACTTAAGAATAACACAACAAAGACGAGACCAGGAAATACCAGCTCCCATAAAACATCTTGTGATGGTTTCCAACCTCCCAATGCGAGCGCCGCTCCGAGAAAAAAGAGGGATCCGAATCCGTATAATCCTTCTGTAAGTTCTTTTTGCTCTGTAGAAGACAGATAATACCCAAGTAAAACGTAAGACAGACCAACCATGAGAAATCTGTATTCATAAAATTTGATATCTGCAAAATAAGGATTTGAACCAATAAGAAAACTAGTAAAACTAAAGAAAAACCAGGTTGCAAAGGCAATCGCAAAAAAGGTGAAGATCGGTTTTTTAAAGACGTAATAAGAAGATAGATACATGAGAAAAAGTATTCCTGAAATGAGACTTTGAGAACCGGCACTAGCTGTATTGAATCCTGCTTGATCAAAAATTACATATAATCCAAGTGGAAGAAGGAGTGCTGCGATAAGATGAAATGCATACCCGACTGCTCCGTACTTTTCTTCTTTATTTAACATAACACCAATAAAGTAAGCGGTAACTCCAAACACGAAAGTTGTCAGAATTTTTGTAAACGGATTTAATGTAGTCCAGTTCTGCCCAATTAATATGGCAATTCCCACAAACACAATGAAAGCACCGATAAAATATAAAACTTCAGACAAGTCGATATCTCGCGATAATATGATGGATTTTTTCTCTTTCCCGTTTTCAAATGCTTGTATTACTTCGTCCTTGGTTATCAGGTTTTGCGCAGAGAATGTCGTAAGAGAAGATAATAATTCTTGTTTTTCCATATTCTATTGCATTATCCAACCGAGAAAATGAATTGAATCATAATAGCTTGTGTTATTATTTTTTATATTGAGTTTTTTACTCGTATTATGTCCGACGAGATACTCAGCGCTATAATCTCTACTATACCAGAAAAATGGGAAAAATCCATCATTTTGATTTCCACTTTCTAATGTATATCCATCGGGAGATTCAGCCGATGAATCAAGCGTAAGATTTTCTGCATTATCAAGAGTAACTGGCGTGCTTTCATTTGTCACAGCATTATGAATATAAAGCTGCGGGTTCGATACATTATTCGGATAATAAGCATATTGAGGATTTACCGTAACGTGATTATTACTAACCGAATAGACTTGACTTGGGTAATAATCACCACCAATGCTATAGAGGAAGTTATATTTCGGTTGAAGAAAAAGTCCCGGGATATAAATACTGATTGCAACGAATAAGATCATCACGATCGGTATTGCAAAACCAAGAATAAGAGGAAGATTCTTTTTCGAAATCATACAATGAACGATAAACTCATCCTTAGTATTCCACGAAGCGGTTTTATTGTCAACATTAGGCTGTAGCCTGCAGTAACTATAAAGATCTAGATAAGAGAATTATTGACTTTGGTTAATACAAGAATCTGATTGGGATAGTGGTATTTTTTATCCTTCGACTTTGCTTAGGACTGCGCTAAGTTTAATTTGGAAAATGACAGCGCTTGAAATGCTAGTCAGGTAGGGTACCTCACGTTAATTGGTTGAATTTGTTATGAACTGGTATTTAATAGTGCTCTTCCAGATTAATGATGGCCAACTCTTTTAAATACTTTTCAGTTTTTTGTTTTTTTACCCATGTTTGCAAATAGTTTTTATCAAGATTTTTTTCTTGAATTTGATAAACAAAGGCTGCATCGATGAGATGTTTTTCAATTTTTGAGTCTTTATACCACAAAAGTTTAATAAGAATTGTATCCTCTGCACTAGCAAAAGTCATTGACTGACCGAAAACATTGATGTTTTTTCTTCTTTTAAATCGGGATATATCAAATTCACTATGTGTCAACAACCAAAAATCCAGCTTCAGCATTGTTGGAAGATGCAAGACATTAAATTGGAATTTATTATTAACAGCATCTTCGATCATTGACGTATCAACCATAAATTCACTAAGAGGTAGAGATAAAAATGTTTGCTTTATACGTTCAATATCCTTTTTTTCTGCTTCAATGATAAAATCAATATCGTGTGAGGCTCGTGGTCTTCCATAAAAGATTACACTTAGGGAACCTGTAACCATATAGGGAATTTTTGCACCCTGTAAAAGCGAGGTAATATCTTTAAGCAGTTGCTCTTGTCCAAGATCTTTTCTGTGTCTTGCCATATTTTTTACCTTCTTCGCGAAGTTTTTTGACAAAGCAATTAAGACGGAAAGCCACACGCAACTTCTCTTCGGGTTTTTGTTTGGCGAGAAGATGAAGTATATCCTTAAATGAATAACGAACAGTCGTTCTTTGCATATTTCTCTCTGATATTACCATACTTCAAACGTATTATCTAGAAGATAAAAAGGGTGTATCATATGATGATGTAACTTGATATAGTTATGCTTTCTTTGCAACCAAAACGATTCTATGTCTTGGCAAATTTATTCCTTTTTCCGTTTGAAACTTTTCTACATATTCTTCTAAGTATTTTCTATCTTTTTCCGAATCATAATCTTCGAAGATAGGAACTCCTTGCAAAAAAGTATCTAAATCTTTGTAAGAAAGATAATATTCGTTGTAATGAAAATCTTGGGCATAAACAATCTTAAAGCCTGCTTTTTTAGTATCCTCAACATCTCTATCTAAAACTGAATTATCCCATTTTCCGTAATTTTGCCCTCTTCCGAAAATAACCTTAATGTCTTTTGTATCTTTTTCTCCTATATCTATAGATAAAAAATATCCTCCGGGTTTTAGCATTTTATAGAATAACTGATAAATGAGAACAGCTCTTCTTGCATAAATAATGTCAAAATAATTTTTAGGATAGTTTAATTCACGCGTATTTTTTTCAATAAACTCGACATTTTTTATCCCTTTTTCTTTTTGAAGTTTTCTTGCTGCATTTAACATTAATCTTGAGGTATCATTGCCAATTACTTTTTTAAAATGTGGCGCAATTTCAAGAGTAAATCTTCCGTCTCCACACCCAGCATCCAAAACAACTTTTTCTTTCCAGCTTAGCCCTGCCAGTTTTTCTTTAAAAATTTCTTCGGGTGCACCTGATCGAAACTCCTGAATATATTGTGCAGGATTGGAATAATTTCCAAACTTTTTTGCTACTTTATCATAAAAATCTTGTGCCATATGAGAAATTATAGCACTTTTAGCTTTTAAGAGGCTTAATCCCAATTGCGTAAATTCCGTTTTTCTTTATTCCATCCGCATATTCTGTATGAGAATTATCATATCATGTTACAAATAATATTATCTAACCTATAGTTTACTTTTGGCCATTTCTGTGGTACAATTTGCACAAGCTTATGCCAATCGAAAGAGAATACATAAAAACTAGTTTAGACCTACAATCAGCACCCGATAATATTGCTGTATTCACTGGCTGGCCTTACGCAAATGGACCAAGACATTTGGGGCACGGTGCAGCATTGCTAATGGGAGATGTATTATCAAGATATTATAGAGCGAGAGGCTCAAATGTTTTAATGGTGAGTGGTACCGATGAGTACGGAACACCGAATCAAATCGCTGCAGAAAAAAGAGGCGTAAGTACACAAACTTATGTTGATGAAATGAGTCAGGTAATTAGAAATGATTTTAAAGAATTGGGAATGAGCTTTGATCATTTTAGTAGAACTACATCTAAGGAACATCAAAAAGTAGCTAGATCATTTTTCGTAGACTTACTTGAAAAAGGTTATATAACCGAGGGAGAAATGAAAACGGCATATGATTCTTTAACCAATAGATCTTTACCCGATAGATATGTAGAAGGAATATGCCCACACTGTAAATATTCTGAGGCTAGGGGAGATCAATGTGATTCATGCGGAAATCTATTAGATTCATTTGAATTAATAAACCCAAAATCAAAATTAACCAACAATCAAGTGCTTTTTAAAGATTCGCCTCAGTTATTTTTAAGGCTAGATTTACTTGGAGATCAGATAAAAAAATGGGTTATGGGTCAAAAAGATTGGAGAGCAAACGCAAAAAATCAAGCCTTAGGTATGGTAGATGATCTTAAAGCCAGATCTATTTCTAGAGATTTAGATTGGGGCATTCCAATTCCCGATGATGTTTTAAATGGAAAATATAGCGATAAAGTATTATATGTTTGGTTCGAGGCTGTTATAGGATATCTTTCTGCTTCAATGGAATGGGCAAAAGCAAAAGGAAACCCAGAGGAATGGAAAGATTGGTGGAAAAATCCACAAGCGAAACATTTCTATGCGATAGGAAAAGATAATATCCCATTTCACACAGTAGTATGGCCTGGAATGTTAATGGGGCATAATGAAGGGTCTGAATCCCCTCTTCATCTACCTGATCAAATCGTGAGTGCTGAATATTTAACCTACGGGTCAGAAAAATTTAGCAGTAGTAGAGAGAATACATTGTTCATTAAAGATGCGCTTAAGTTATTAGATCCTGATGTACTTAGGTATTATTTAGTATCCGCTGGACCTGAAACAAAAGATGCGGAATTTAGCTTAGAAGAACTAGTTCGCAGAAACAATGAGGAATTAGTTTCTACATGGGGTAATTTAGTAAATAGGGTTTTAACTTTTTCTTATAAGCATTTTGGTTCTGTCCCTACGCCTGATAGTATTCTTCCCCCTGAAGATCAACAGCTCCTTCAAGAATTATGGAAAGGTTTTGAAACAACCGGATCTTTAATCAAACAGACTAAATTTAAGGCTGGGTTATCCAGTTTTATGGTAATGGCAAAAAATGTTAATAGATTCTTAAATGAAAAAAAACCTTGGGAAAGTATAAAAACTAATCGATCGGATGCAGCTACTACAATGTTTACAGCTTTAAATGCAGTAGATATTCTTGCATCAATTGCTTCTCCATTTTTGCCATTTAGTAGCGATAAAATTTTGAGTTATTTAGGATATGATAATGGGATAAAAGGAGAAATCATCGAAGATCAAATAGACATTGAGGGAAATATAATTGATGTTTTAAAAGGAAATTATAATCTATCAAAAGGATTTTGGACTCCAAGTAGATTAACTCCGGGTCAAAAATTAAGAGAGCCAAAAATACTTTTTCAAATATTAGATGTTAATCAACTTAAGCAATCAATTTAAATAAGTTTCATGATTATATCGCGAAAGTTAAGAATATATAAAAAATCTTTCAATGCATATTTATTGCATGTCATAAGTATCTAGAAATATAAAATATGAAAATAATTGATTATTCCCAAAACTTTAACGCAATAATTAATAAAAACAAGATCAAAAAAGCTTTAGAAATAAGCTGTCAACAATTATTTAGTTATCCTCATAAAGATAAAAAAGAATTAACTAAAGTAATAGCAAAAAGTTTAAAATTGCCTGAGAAGTCAATCACAATAGGAAATGGAGCAACAGAAATTATATTTACACTCCCACGGTTTTTTGATAACAAAAATATATTAATTTTATCACCAAGTTTTTGGGAATATAGTGCCGCAAATATGATAGATAAAAATAACAATATCGACTTTCATATTTTGAAAGAGGCTGATAATTTCCAATTAAACTTTACTGAATTTGAAAGCAAAATAAAAAATTTTTCAACAATATATCTATGTAATCCGAATAATCCTACTTCTACCCTGATTGACAAAACAAAGCTTTTACATATAATCAAAAAAAAGACTAAATCTATTTTTATTGTCGACGAAACATATCTAATTTTTCGCGAAGACTTTAAAGAACATTCACTTATTAAAGAAGCTATTTCTCTAAATAATCTCTATATAGTTATATCATTTTCTAAGTTTTTTTCTATACCAGGCTTAAGAATTGGGATATTAATATCTAAACCAAAAAATATAGAAAAATTTAATAAAATTACGATCCCTTATTTGATAAACCCTATGGCAGAAATAATAATTCCTTATTTATTAAAACAAAAGCGGTTTATTGAAAAAACCAAAAAATTTTATTCAAAACAAAGAGTTAAGGCTTATAAACTTTTTTTAAATAACTTTAACGGAAAATTAAAAATCTTTAAGCCAGAGGCTAACTTTATACTGGTTAAAATATTAACCCAAAAAACAAGTCAAGAAGTAGTTGCTAAGCTAAAAAAGAATGGAATAATCCTAAGAGATGGTTCAAGATTTAAAAATCTTGGTTACAAATGGCTTAGAATCGCAATTCGAACAGACGAGGAAATGTTAATTCTTATTAAAAATTTGAAAAGAATAATTGAATAATTCTTCTATTTATGAATGAAAAAGAAACCCTAAAAAACATAATTTTAATCAATGATAATTCTTTAATTGATAGTCATACTCATTGTGGTTTTGGTCATTACAACCTAATACAACAAAGATATCCGACCAGTCAAAGTGTAATAGACTTAGAATCAAAAACCGAATTGGCTGGCATTGATTTTGTTATTTCGTTCCCTTTTCCTGGAGAATTATATTATTTCGATATATTTGCAAATTCTGAAAGTGATTTGCCACAACATCCTCCAATTGAAAAATTTCCATATCATTTTGCAAATAGACAATTGTTATATGAGATTTCATTATTTGGCAATAACAGAATTATACCATTCGCAAATATATATCCAAATCACGAAGAGGGGCAACAAGCTGATTATCTCGATGAATTAGCAAAACAAGGATTAATTTTTGGTCTTAAATTGCATACTCTAGCTACTCAGTATTCCGCTGAAGCTCTTGCCAAATCTCCATTTTTGGACGTTTCTCGTGCTCATTCGCTTCCGGTTATAATTCATTCAGGTCCAGATGATATTTCTCATCCCATGAATGTTGTTGAATTAGCTGAAACAAATCCAGATATTCGATTTTGCATTGCACATATTGCTCGGTTTGAAAAACAAGTTTTTGATTACATTAGAAATAATAATTTACAAAATGTATTTATAGATACCGCCCCCTTGCTTTCCTTATGTAAACTTACACAACTTGATATAAATAATGGAATTGGCGGTGAAAAACTAAATTTACCGTATGATTCTCCTCAGCAAACTTTAGTAGAACTTTGTAAACTTATGCCTGGACATATTGTATGGGGAACAGACGAACCCTGGACGACTATTACAGACGACAAACAAAAGCAAATACTTATGAAGGCAAGATATGGAGACGAAGTAGCTATACTTAGATCTATTCCGCCTAAATTAACAAAAGAGATTGCACATGATAATCCAATTAAATTACTCTTCAGTAATTATGTACCATCTGAAATTCAATTATGATATTAACTAAAAAAAATAGAAAACAAGCGGAATTATTTTTTAATGACGTAATTAAATTAGGTTTGGATTTCAAATTACAAAATTCGGTTACCCCAAAATACTTAACAGAAAAAAATGGGAAAAAATTAATAAAAAAACTTCCAATTAAGGGAAAATCTGAAAAAGAGATTTTAGAAGAATTTAAAAAAGAGATTTTACCCTATTGCACAAATTTTAGTAGTAATAATTTTATGGGTTTTCCAGATTCAGGCAATTCAGTTGCTGCAATTGGAGCTTCGTTTTTATATAACCTCTTGCAACAAAATCTAATTAATCAAAGTTTTTGTGGACCTTCTGCAACTTTTATAGAAATTTCCGTAATTAGATGGTTAAGAGAAACTGTAGGTTATAAAAATGGTTCTATATCAGACATTTGGGATGTAGGTGGAATAATAACTCCTGGTGGAACAGCTAGTAACGCTATTGGGGCACTTCTTGCTAGAGAAAATAGATTTCCCAATGCAATGGAAAATGGAATATCAGACCTTGATAGATGCTGGATGATTGTTCCTAAGGGAATTGGTCATTATAGTATAAAAAGTGGTCAAATGTGGGTGGGTTGTGGAAACAAGTTAATTGAAGTAGAAACAAATAATTTTAGATACGACCTGAATGATCTTAAAGCCAAGCTGGAGAAGAACCGAGGAAAAATTATGGGTCTTGTGGCATATGCTGGAGACAGTAGAACGATGACTGTTGACAATTTTCAAGCAATTGCAAAATTAGTTAAATCAATTGATCCAACCATATGGCTACATGCAGACGCTTGTCATGGTTTCAGTTTAGGTTTTAGTAAAAATCTAAAATATAAACTAAAAGGAATCGAAAAATTTGACAGCATAACCATGGATCCTCACAAAGTATTAGCTACACCATATGCCATTAGTGCTCTATTGGTAAAAGATCCTCATAAACTAAAAACAATTACTAGTTTGTCAGATTTAATTATGCAAGAAAAATTTGCTTTTGGGCAAATTACCCCCTTCTTAGGTAGTAGATCCTGGGAATCTCTTAAACTGTGGTTTTTTATGAAAAACTTGGGTAAAGAAGGTTTAGATGATCTTATCCAAAAAAGACATGAGTTAGCAATATATTTATCTGACAGATTAAAGATTGATTCAGACTTTATTGTTTTAAATGAAGTTGAGATTAATTCAGTTGTATTTATGTATAAAGGAAAAATAAAATTAAATGAAATAGATAAATTAAATTTAATAAATAAAAAGATACATGAACTTATAATAAAAGAGGGAAAGTATCATTTACACCAATTTAGTATTCCAGACTCCGGAAGAATAAAAAGCGGAGAGATAATCTACCCACAAAGATATATGTGTGGAAATCCAAACACAACAAAAAAAGATATACTTGAAATGGTCGAATATGTAAGAAAATTAGGTAAAAAAAATGAAAAATTACTATGAAAATTTCCCTGAAGAAAATAATTTTTGATTTTGAACCATATTTTAAAGAATACTTTAGAAACAGAAAATATTTTGTATGTTTGTATGGTTCACATTTAACCAACAAAGCAAATGTACATTCTGACATAGATATCTTTATTGCACTACCTAAATACACAAAGACTGATTTAAAAATTATTAAAAAATTTATTATTAATTATCATATTAAAAACAAATTAGAACTTGACAACGAAGTTCCATACGCAAATAAATTACTAATTACCTATTCAGATTTGGATAAAGCTGTAAAGTTAGGTGGATTAAGTATTGAAAACGGGAAGTTAATTGTTCCTCCTATAATAAAAACTAAAAAATTTTTGTCTTCCAAAAAAGTTAAATTAAGACTTGCATTTAACGCTTTAACTTCACCGCACAAATTTTTTGGTACAGATTTAGATCAATACTTTAAAATGAAAGAATTTGCAGAAAGTAATTTATTTTATCTATCCAAAACGTTTACAATCAAAAAAAAATTATCAATTAATAATTTAGTAGAAACTTTAATTAAAGGGGCGGATGGTGAAACTGGAGAGTTATATTTAGGTTATAAATCACACCCATTAGTATTAAAATATTTAAATAATATTATTAAAATCGAAAATCAAAGATCGGTTAAATAAATCATGATTCAAAATAAAATCGAGACATAAAATTATTTTAGGAAAATTATATTTACTGATTTAGTTTTATTAATTGAATATTTCTTATAACCCCTATTCTGGATTTATATAATATTTAATACTATAATATATTAACGAAGCTAAATGAGTATAAATAAAACAGCTAATAAAGAAAAAAGATTTATAGGGGTTGCCTGGCCTTACGTTAATGGCGACTTACATATAGGACATCTGGCAGGTTATCTACTTCCAGCAGATATTTTTGCGAGATATTCACGATCAGCGGGCTATGATGTTTTAATGGTATCGGGATCTGACTGCTTCGGAACACCTATAACCATAGAGGCAGATAAACAAGGTGAGTCACCGAAAAATATTGTTAAAAAATATCATTCCAAAGATGTGTATTTATTTAAGAGAATCCTACATCTTTCTTATGATATATATACAAAAACAAATACCCAAAATCACATCAGTGTTGTACAAGATATGTTTCTTAAACTTTTAGAAAATGGTTTGATTTCTATTAATACTACGAAACAATATTACTCCCCCATTGATAAAAAGTTCTTACCCGATCGATATGTAGAAGGAGAATGTAAAAATTGTGGATTCTTAGAAGCGCGTAGCGATCAATGTGATAATTGCGGAAAAGTTCTCGATACGGGAGATATTAAGAATCCAATAAGTAAGTTAACTGGTGCAAATGTTGAATTAAGAGATACTCAACATTATTTTATAAATTGGCCAAAATTAGAAAAGAATATTGAAGAATATGTTAATAAAAATGGACAGCAATGGAAGAAATGGGTCTTCGCTGAAACTCTCGGATGGCTAAAGCAGGGCTTAAAACCCAGAGCAATTACTAGGGATTTAGATTGGGGCGTTCCTTTACCCATAAAAAGGATGCCAAAAAATTTAATAATAAATAATATTGAAAATAAACGTTTATATGTTTGGTTTGATGCAGTAATAGGATATTTATCCGCTTCTATTCTATGGTCAAAAGAAACTGGCAAAAATTGGGAAATATTTTGGAAAGATAATTCTACTCGTCATTATTACTTTATGGGTAAAGACAACCTTATATTTCACACTATTTTTTGGCCTGGGCAACTAATGGGTTACGATAAAAATCTTAAATTACCTGACATCGTAAGTATAAACATGTTTTTAAACTTAGATGGTAATCAATTTTCAAAAAGTCGTGGCGTAACAATTTCAATTGAAGAAATTGTTAGAAAATTTGGTAACGACTCTGTTAGATTTTACTTAACACTTATCATGCCAGAAATCAAAGATTCTAGCTTTAATTGGAATGATTTTTATAAACAAAATGATGATATATTGGTTGGAAATTTAGGTAATTTTATACATCGTGTTTTGTCAATTTCATTTAATTCTGGGACCAAGCAGCTTGTTAAAACAGAAATCAATTCAAAAATTAAATCAAATATTACAAACGCATTTAATAAATCCCATGAATATTTAAACAATTGTGAATTTAAAAAATATTTAAATTCTATATTAGATTTATCAACAGTTGGAAACCAATACCTAAATGATATTAAATTATGGGAAATAAGAAAATCTAACAAATTAAAGTTTGACCAAGAACTTGTTCAATTATTTTCTATTATTATATCCATTGGGTATTTGATCTCTCCTTTAATGCCGGAAAGTTCTGATAAAATTTTCAAAATGATTGGATTAGAAACTAATATGCCTTGGCCCAACCATAATTATGAAATTGATAATATAAGAGATTTATTATCTAAAGTAAAAATTAATAAGAAACCAATAATATTATTCTCAAAAATAACAACTAAATATTAAAGACTTTTACTGCCTCTTCTTCAGAGAGTGGATAAAAACAAAAAACCTTTCTATCGTTTTTAGAATAATCCAACAAATTTAGAATCTTTCCATTCCCATTAACCAAAACTAATCTTGAGTTATTTGAATCTGCTATGAGATATTTACTACCAGCTATCTCAATAGCATCTTGAACCCAATTAAAATTATTTTTAATCTCCTTAATTATTTTGAATTTTTCTGTTAAAACTAACACTCTATTATTTAAAGTATCACTTACAATATATCCTAAATTTGAATATCTTATATTGTGTGGACATTTTAATCCGCTTAATTTAGTATTCCATTTTTTTGTATTCTTATCTATCTCTATTACACTCCCCTGATGAAATAAAGTTGCTAATATTTTATTATCACCAATTTCTAAGCAACTATTTATGTGTGTTACATGCTCTGGCGTAGCCGTTACTACTTTAGTATAGTCACAATTTTTATCTATAACTCTTCTATTTCCTTGTGGATTTAATGCAAAACCATTCTCTGTTGCAAGCCAATCCCAAACAAAATTACTAAAATTAGAATTATTAAATTCAAGTATACTATCCGTACCTGTTGAAACAACAAATAAGTTGCCATTTTTACTTTTTGATAACCCATGTAAATCATTAAACATTTTGTTTGTGTATTGTTCTTGGACTATTCCATTCGTTATAAACTTTATAGTTTTGCCGCTTGCACAAAAAAGACCACCACGCTCAGTGTCATATTCTAGACCAGTTGCCCATGGTAATGGAATTTCGGATATAAAGCCTTTATCTAATCTTGTTGCATCTATTAAGCAAACAGCACCACCTAGTTGCGTATCTTCAGTTTTAATAGTGGTTGATTTTGATCGACCGAGGAATTTTTTATGCTCTGCATCTCTTTGTTTCCATTGTTGCCTAAGTATTTTAAGACCTTTAGGATCTGTTGCTAAAAAACTAACAGCAAATAACTCTTTTTTTATCTTTTTCATAGTCTTATTTATATTAAAAATTTAATAATATAGCATATTTATAATTACAATCCTTATTTTGGTTTACTAATATATAAATATGTATTACCTTTTTATACCCCAAGAAATTTTATTCCAACTCCTCTCATGAAAGTAATAGAATACTAATTTTATAAGTCCATCTAAACCACCTATGCTTAATGAAATTAAAAGTTTATGTGTAAAAAAGAAAACAATACTTGCAGTTATAAAGGAAGCAATAATTCTCCAGGTGATTGTTTTAATTATACTTCTTAGACGATGTTCATTCATATGTAATATAATTTACAAAATTAAAACTAATTCTTAATATATTTATTTTTTTGTAAAAAATTAATTATTTCATTTACACAGGAGGATACACTTCTATTTGCAGTATTTATATTTAATTCTGAATTTTCAGGCACCTCATAATTATCATCTTTGCCTGTAAGCCCTTTAAGCTTACCAATGCTTTGCATTTTATATAAACCTTTTTCATCTCTTTTAATACATATATTTAAGGGTGTAGATACATATATCTCAACATAGTTTCCGTTTTTTTCTATCATGAACCTATTTTTTAATCTAGCTTCATTATACGGAGCTATAGCGGCACAAATAGTTATTCCTCCATGTCTTGTTACCTCATTAGCTACAAATCCAATACGAGCAATATTTGTATCTCTATCCTCCTTGCTAAACCCTAAGCCTTTAGATAGATTTTGCCTTACGATATCTCCATCAAGTAATGTAATATTTTTTGTTTGCATTTCAAGCAGTTTAAAATATAACATTCTGGCTAGAGTAGACTTACCTGAAGACGGTAAACCTGTAAAAAAAATGGTTAATCCTTCTTTTTTCTGACGATTAATATTATTTTTTATTTCTTTAATTACTTCCGGAAAAGAAAACCAAGACGGAATAGTCTCATTTTCTATAATCATTTTTCTAAATTGAGTACCTGAAATACTTTTAACAGTTTGATTTTTTTTTACCTCATTAATTGGCAAATAATCATTTATTTCCTCAACATAAACCATCTCATTAAAAAAAATCGGAACTATGCCAATTTCATCTTTATATTTTTCAACAAGTTTCTGGGCCTCATAAGGATCGTAATAGGGTTTGCCATTCTTATCGCTTCCAGGACTTGCGTGATCTCTCCCAACTATAAAATGCGTACATCCATAGTTCTTTCTGATTATTGCATGGAGAATTGCTTCTCGTGGTCCGGCCATTCTCATTGCAAGAGGAAGAAGACTCAAATATCCAAAATCATTAATATATTTGTTATATAAGTAAATATAACATTTTGTTCTGGTAATATAATCTATGTCACCCTCTTTAGTCTCACCTACAGAAGGGTGCAATAGTATCTTTGCATGTTGTTCATTGGCCGCTCTTTTTATCATTGCAAAATGAGCCTTATGAAGAGGGTTTCTGGTTTGAAATCCTATTATTCTTTTCCATCCGAGTTTTTTAAATATTGTTTTTAATTCTTTAGGAGAATGTCTAAACTCAGAAAAATCAGATCTTTCTATATCGTGAATTTTTATTATTTTACCTCCAACATAATATTTTCCGGTATTGAAAAATAATTGATTAACCCCAGAGTGATTTTTATCAGTAGTTCCATAAACTTTATTTGCTTCCAATATTTTATTTGGTTCATAAATTGATTCGATAATTAAAAAGGCGATTGGTTTTCCAAATTCATCACAAAGTATAATTTTTTGTCCTACTGAGTATTTATTTTTATCATCAATATCTAAAACAATAGGAATTGGCCAGATACTTCCATTGCTTAAATGCATATTATTAACCACGCTTTCATAATCCATTTTATTTAGAAAACCTTGTAATGGAGAAAACCCACCATTCACAATAAGTTCCAGGTCACATATTTGTCTTGTATTCAAAGTCAATCTTAATAGATCTGACTTTGATTTATTCCGAGAAGAGGAATTATTAATCATAATCTAATTAGGAACCAATTATATCAAATTAAGGCACGAAACTATAGCTGTTTATGAATTATGAGGGAATAATAATTTTTATTTAATAATCTAAATTTTTCTTAATTCATTTGTGCCGCATATCTTGAGTTATACGACATGAATTTAAAACCATATGGTCACGGATGATTATAAACTTAGACTTATAGAAAATTTTAGGGTTTTAAAAATATCCGAAATTACAAAAATTTACAAGGCTGGGAAATTTCGTCTATGTGGCACTAAAAATAAACGATTAGATTGTAAAATCAAGCTATCAATTAGGATAATGACATTTTTTGTCCTTAGACTTTGCTCAGGACTGCGCTAAGTTTAATTGGGAAAATGACAGCGCTTGTATTTTTTCCCACTTCCGCACCAGCAGGGATCGTTGCGACCGAGTTTTGCATGACTATTTTGCACGGGAGCAGAAGACGCACTTGCTTTTCGCATTTGTTCACTTACTTCACTCTCCGGTGTATTTAACTTTATGTTACTTTGCTCCTGAACAGGTACCGGGTTTTGGGTTATTTGAATTCTATAGATTCTATGTACAATCTCGTCATCGATTCCCGCGATCAGCTGCTCAAACATTTTGAATGCTTCATTTTTATATTCCACCAATGGATCTTTTTGTGCATACCCCCGAAGACCGATGCCACCCCGCAAACTTTCAATCGCATCCAGATGTGCCATCCATAAATTATCAATGACTGATAACATAACAAATCGCTCAGCAAAACGTGAAAGCTCTTTTCCCATTTGCTCTTCTCGCCGTGCGTAAATATCATGAGCAACTTGCGTCAAAAATTCTGTTTTTTCTTCAGTAGCTGTTCGCTGTTCAAGTTGTTGGATAAGCTGTTGTTGGGACTGCGGGTCGAATTGAATAATGGTCCCGAATGCTTCCATAATTTTTTCATTCGCTGATTTTTCTAAGTCTAAATTCCCCTCGCCATTCACAACAACAAGTGTTTGAATCGCGCTATCGATACGGTTCACAACTTCGTTGCGAAGTGTATCTTGCGATTTTTCAGCCGATTCCAGAACTTTTTTTCTAAGTGTATAGATGATTTCCCTATGCTTATTCAAAACATCATCATACTCAACCGTATGCTTCCTGCTGTCAAAATAAAATCCTTCTACCTTTACCTGCGCGTTTTCAATAGCCTTCGAAACGAGTGAGTGTTCAAGCGGTACGTCTTCCGGCATATTAAACCGTGTCATAATGCCGGCAATTCGGTCTCCGCCAAAAAGCCGCATAATCTCGTCTTCCAAAGAAACAAAAAACTTAGAAGCACCGGGATCTCCCTGCCTGCCAGATCGTCCTCGAAGCTGATTATCGATACGTCTGGATTCATGCCGTTCCGTACCGATAACATAAAGTCCGCCCAGTGAAACGACCTCATCATGTGCTTTCTGCCAGGCTTTAAATTCACTAGTTCCAATTGCTGCCCGTCCATCTTCTATTTTCGGCGAGTCGCCGCCTAAGATAATGTCAACTCCGCGTCCCGCCATGTTCGTCGCCACCGTCACAGCATTTTTTGCTCCGGCCTGCGCGATAATTTCTGCCTCTTTGACGTGGTTTTTGGCATTTAATACCTGGTGTACTATTCCCCGCCTCTTAAGCAGTTCGGAAAGAATCTGGTTCTTATCAATTGACGTCGTACCGACCAGTACGGGTTGTCCTCTTTTATGTGCCTTGTCAATCTCAGAAACGACCGCAGTAAACTTCGCCCGCGATGTTTTATATACCGCGTCAGGATAGTCGGTTCTGTTGATAGGATTATTTGTAGGAATCACCACGACGTCCAGTTTGTAGATTTTCTGGAATTCTTCCGCTTCGGTAACAGCTGTTCCTGTCATGCCGGAAAGGAGGCGGTACATACGGAAATAATTTTGCAGAGACACTGTTGCCAAAGTTTTCGATTCCCGCTGAATTGGCACATTTTCCTTTGCTTCGATAGCCTGGTGAATTCCTTCCGAGAGCCGGCGTCCTTCCATAAGTCTGCCGGTAAATTCATCAACCAAAATCACCTGATTATCACGAACGATATAATCTTTTTCGCGGTGAAACAGGGTTCGTGCTTTAAGTGCCGCTTCCAGGTGGTAGACGGTATCAAAATCTTTCTCGTAGATATTCTGGATTCCGTATAGCTTTTCTATTTTGCCGATACCATGATCAGTCAAATGTGCGGTTCGCAGTTTTTCATCTATTTTATAATCAGTCTCGGACGTCAATTTATCGACTATTTTCGCGTAATCATAATACTTGGCAGAAGGCGATTCGTCGGGTGCTGAAATAATATGCGGCGTTCTCGCTTCATCAATCAAAACTGAGTCGACCTCATCAACAATTGCAAAATAATATTCTCTTTGGCTGATATCTTTAATATCCTGAGCCATATTATCACGCAGGTAATCGAACCCGAATTCCGAATTAATGCCGTAGACGACATCTGCCTGATATGCTTCCTTTCTGGTAATTGGTCTAAGGTGCGAAAGTCTGAAATCCGTTGCTGTTTGATCGGTAAAATCAGGATCATAAAGATACGAACGTTCACTAATAATTGATGAGACTGAAACACCCAGCAGATGAAATACCGGCCCCATCCATCCCGCGTCTCTCCGAGCCAGATAATCATTGACAGTAACCAGATGCACTCCCCGTCCGGTCAAACTATGGAGATAAAGCGCCAAAATCGCGGAGAGGGTTTTTCCTTCTCCGGTTTTTTGTTCGGCAATCTTTCCTCTGGAGAGAACAACTCCTGCCATAAGTTGCACGTCATAGTGCCAAAGTCCCGTTGTCCGTTTGCTTGCTTCACGACATAGTGCAAATGCTACAGGCAGAATCGTATCGGTTGTTTCGCCTGACTGTAATCTGTTTTTTAACTCCTGAGTTTTCTTAGGAAAATCAGTATCTTTCAGTTTTTCGTATTCTTTAGAAAACGCATTTATTTCGGCGATAACCGGTTTGAGCCGTTCAATTTCACGATCATTGGAATCAAATAATTTAGAAAGAAGAGGAATCATATATTTATCTTACCATACCCCAGCCTCAAAAAAAACCCCCAAGCAAATGCCTGGGGGCTTAACTACCAATTGATCAATTGGTGAAAGAAACAAAAAAGTTATTTCTTCTTCTTCTTTGTTGACTTTCTTGCTACTTTCTTGGTTTTTTTGGCTGCCATGCGGATCACCTCCTTCTTACCTGCATAAATTGATAAATTCAATACTTGAGGCAGGTTGCATCTATAGTGAAATATTTTTATCATTATGTCAAGTAAATTTATTGCTTCAAAGTTAGCAGTTTAGCTTGTCAATTCAGCAAAAATCATCATACCAAATTATTACTTTTTTATTACAAGTTGAGGCTAAATTTTAGAAAAATTTTGAGGCTAAAATTTTATTTTTTTACAGTTATTATTTTTTTACCGATATATTTTTGTAAAACTTCAGGAATCTGTACACTTCCGTCACTTTTTTGGTAATTATCTAAGATGGCGATAATCATTCTCCCCATCGCACAACCCGTATCATTTACAGTATGGACATATTCTTTTCCGCCGTCTTCTGTCTGATATCTTATATTCAGTCTTCTGGCTTGAAAATCAGTCGCATTGGTATCGCTCATTACTTCCATAAAAGTTTTTTGCGACGGAAGCCATACTTCGACATCATATTTTTTATAGGTCGCCGCGTAGCCGGCATCACCACTGCACATTAAAATCACATGGTAGGGAAGACGTAACTCTTGCAGCAGCCATTCATTGATAGACAGCAAATACTCCATTGTTTCTTTTGATTGCGACGGATTACAAACGATATCCATCTCGAGCTTATCGAATTGGTGAACCCGTTTTATACCTCTGACATCTTTCCCCCATGAGCCGACTTCAGACCTAAAACACGACGTAAAGGCGAATACTTTTTGTGGCAACGCTTTTTCAGGCAGCATCTTATCCATAAAATAGGAAAAAAGTGGCGGTTCAGACGAGCCGACCAGATTTAAACTCTGATTTTCCTCAACGTATTTATTTTCTATTTTGTAAACTTGATCCGCGTCTCCCGGGAAATGTGACGTACCGTAGAGCGTCCGGTCATGAACCAGAAGAGGAACTACCATTGGCATAAATCCTTCTTCAAGTAGTTTATTTTTTAACAATTCAAATAATGCGTACTCCAGAAGTACTGCTTCATTTTTTAGATACGCAAAACGGCTGCCTGAAACAAGGGCACTTTGTTCGATATCAATAATGTCCAGTTCTTTTCCAAGATCCACATGATCTTTGCCTGCGAAATTTAGAGTTGGCATTGCCACTTTCGCAGCATCTTTTTTGCCCAATTTATCTTTACTTACGAAACCATCTTTCGGAGTCCAAGCTTTTATCTCTAGATTATCATCTTCGTTTTTACCAACCGGCACATCAGGAGAAAGCATATTCGGAACCCAAGATAATTTCTCCCGTAAGGTTTCTTGCACGGTTTTTAACTGCCCCTCAAGGCTTGTAATCTGATTACCTGTTTTGCGAAGGTGGGTAATTTCCTCAGGGGTCGGTTTCTGTTTCGAAGATTGATTGAGGGTTTGCCGAAGTTTATCCAGTTCTATTTGTAATGTTTTTCGTTTATCATCAAGTTTAATGATTTCCAAAATAGCAATATCAACCTTACGATTCTTTGCATTTCTTTGTACTTCTTCCTGATGTTCGCGTATAAATTTAATATCCAGCATACTTGGGATTATAGCGCGTTTCCGAAAGCTGGTCAATTTAGAAAGCAATCGTTGACCGGAGTTTCCTAATTTTTGCGACATAAAATCCTTCCATCAAACTACTTGGCCAGACCCGCGCAGTTTTTGTCAAACTTCTGTCAAACACTTTATTTTTCCAATGTGTTAGTCCTTCGCTTAATTCTAAATTCTCAATTTTTATTTCTTCCAACTCTACCGCTCCCTTTTCTGTTCGTAAGAGCCAATCAATAATTCCTTCGTTTTCCTCAGGAGCAAGCGTGCAGGTTGAGTAGACAATTAATCCTTCCGGTTTTGTGCAGCTTACTGCAGATCGAAGAAGATAGCGTTGTGTTTGAATCAAAGATTTAATTTTTCTAAGCGTCCAATCTTTGTACGTTTCTGGATCAAGTGTTGAAACTCTTCCTTCCATACTGCAGGGTACGTCAACGAGTGCTTTATCGAAATATTCAGGATAAAACTTCCACAACATTTCTCCAGGAAAATTTGCTATTGTTACCAATTCATCTGTCATTCTGGCTTGTCCAGAATCGCTCTCGTTTCTGATTCTGGAATCGCTTCGCTCTCCAGAATGACGCTGTGTTGAAAATGAAACTCCATATTGTTTCAAAACCGCAGTTAGTTTATAGATTCGCTCCCGACTCCTGTCATTTGCCAGAATTTCTCCTTTATTTTCCATATATGCTGCAATCTGCGTTGTTTTACTTCCCAGCGCTGCAGCAATATCTAAGATTCTTTCTCCTGGCTTCGGATCAAGAATTAAAGCAGGAATCATACTCGAAAGATTTTGAATATAGACATATCCTTTCTTATAACAATCAGTTTTTGTCAGTTTTTCTTCACTGTCTTTTAAAATAAACGCGTTAGGAAAGCCCAATACTGGCTCCAGCGGTATTTTCAATGACTTCAGTTCGCTAAGACATTCCTTATGAGTTATTTTTAACGTATTAATTCGAAATGACCTAGGACGTAAGGTTTGAAGAGACATGAGAACAAGTGGCAGTTTTTTCTCAGGAATAATTATTCGGAGACGTTCTAGAAATTGTTCAGGTAATGGGTTCGTCACAGCGAAGTTATTTGGCTTTTTTAGCAGAGGTAGTTTTCTTTTTTGCGATTGTTTTTTTCGCAGGCTTTTTGGCTGCTTTTTTCGGAGTAGACACTGCTACTTTTCCGCTGGTGAGCTTTGAAAGCGCAGACTTCATATGTGCTGCTTTGTTTGTATGGATAATATTATTTTTTGCAGCTTTATCAATACTTTTAAACGCGACACTAATTGACTTAGTCGTAGGGTTCAGATTGGCTTTTTTAACAAGAGACCTGTAAAGACTACGGACGCTTTTATTTCTTAGTGTTCGTTTCTTATCCTGACGTAATTTTTTCTTGGCGTGTTTTAAGACTGGCATTTCGTTATTTTAGCATGATATACTTAAAAAAACAATGGTTGACAACCTCCTAAAGAAAAGCTTGGATCTAATTCTTAAACAACAGACGAACATACTTTCGGCTGCTTTCGTCATTATGATGACGAGTGTTCTGTCGCAAATTTTAGGTATTTTCCGCTACCGCTTACTGGCCGCAATTTTCGGTCCGTCAAATACGCTTGGTATTTATTTGGCTTCTTCACGTTTGCCCGATTTTATTTTTCAGGTTGTTATCGCAGCTGCAATATCTAGCGCGTTTATTCCTGTCTTCTCAAATACTTTGACTAAAGAAGGAAAAGAGGCAGCGCATAAAGTTGCTTCCGTACTACTCACGCTGAGCATTGTTATTTTCCTTATTCTGGCTATTATTTTGGTAATTTTCGCGCCATTTTTTCTAAGTATCCTTAATCCCGGATCAGGTTTTACTCCCGACCAAATGAGTCTCATGGCGAATCTTATGCGATTTATTATTATTGCCCAATTTTTCTTTCTCATCGGACTGTTTTTTACCGCGCTTTTACAGTCCTATAATCACTTTTTCCTTCCCGGATTTGCAGCCGCCATGTACAACCTCGGTATTATTATCGGTATTCTCTGCTTCTCGTCTTTCGCCGGTATTTACGCCCCGGTTTACGGCATGATTTTAGGCGCGCTTTTGTTTATCCTGATGCAATTACCACTCGTTAAAAAAGTAGGGTTTTCTTTTCATTTTGATTTTTCCTGGCGTATTCCGGGTGTGATAAAAATATTTTGCTTGATGTGGCCGAGGGCTATTTCAAATACTATTTTTAATCTTGCGGGCCTTTTGACAGTCGGACTGATTTCGTTTATTCCTTCTTCCGGCCGGTCTGTCGTAATTTTTGATTTTGCTCAAACGCTCGCCTTCGCGCCGGTCGGTTTATTCGGTCAGGCAATTGCTCAAGCTGCTTTTCCGGCACTTTCCCGTGAAAAAGACAGTCCTGAAGAATTTAAAAAAACCTTTATTACCAGTTTTAACCAGATGCTTTATATCGTTCTGCCAATTTCCGTTCTGATGCTTATACTTCGTATCCCTATTGTCCGCCTGATTTACGGGGCATCGCAATTCGACTGGGCTGCTACAGTTCTGACCGGC
This sequence comes from Candidatus Levyibacteriota bacterium, assembly GCA_963790825.1. GTDB lineage: Bacteria > Patescibacteriota > Microgenomatia > Levybacterales > UBA12049 > CAWBPM01. The sequence goes on from CAWBPM010000003.1 coordinate 214,991, forward strand.
AAGACACTTGCTTTTTTCTCAATCTCTATTTTCTCAGAGTCTTTAATCGCGCTTATTTCGCGGGCATTTTTCGCACTCCACAATACGAAAATTCAGCTGATTGTCGGTGCTGCTACCACTGCTTTCATGTTGTGTCTCGCTTTTATTTTTATCGTCATTGAGCATTTCGGCATCGCCAGTATCGCGATAGCATATTCAACCGCCAGTATTACGGAGTTGGTTATTTTATTTTATCTTCTTGACCGGGCAGTCGGTGGGTTTGACAGAGCGGATTTCGTGTCCTCATGGATGAAATTTTTCACCTGTTCATTTTTCACTGCGTTCGCGCTTTATATACCGATTAAACTTCTTGATAAGCTGGTATTTGATACCACCCATACCATTAACCTTATTATTCTTACCGGTATCTCAAGTCTCGCCGGATTAACGCTTTATCTGCTTCTAACCTGGCTTTTCAACGTCAAAGAGGCGTATACTTATATTCTCATGGCGAAAAAAATCGGCGACTGGCGAGATGTACTTAGGAAATCAGACGAGGTTATCGAAGGCACAAAGTTCTAGTCCAGACTCCCCGGCAATTTAGTTTAGCCTATTAAATCAATCTTTTTTTTTGTCCTCTTGAATAAGTCACGATACATATTGGAATCTTAAGGAAGAAGATTCTATGCCAAGTGATTTTAAACGAGTAAGACATTTACGACCAAAATACTCACAAAAGAGCTATCATATACTGATGAAAATGCTCCAGAATTCATTAGCAGTTGAAGTATCCGATGTAGCTGCTTTTCGCCTTCACGTGATTAATCACTACTACAAGTATGGACTGCGTCCAACCCTTGCTGCATTCAAAATAAAGAAGAGCAGCTTATACAACTGGAGAAATGCTTATGAACACAACGGAAAAAGGACAATCAGTTTAGTGCCACACGGAACTAGACCTCTCCATGTGCGAAAGATGGAGACAGACTGGAGAATAATTGAGTTCATTAGAGAGATGAGGCATGAGCATGGGAATATTGGTAAAAGTATGCTCAAGCCCTTTGTTGATGCGTATGCCAAAGAGCTGGGTATTAAGACCTTGGCAGAAAGTACTATTGGGAAAGTACTTAAAAGACGTCACTTAACATTTGAGAAGAAAGTCTACCCACAGAAACAAAAAAACAAGTTCAAAAAGCTAAGAGTGAGAAAGTCTCCTAAGGTAGTTTCTCCTGGATTTATTGAGATGGATTCAGTAGTTGTCTATATCAATTTTGAGAAACATTTGTTTATGTGTGTGATTGATATTTACACAAAATTTGCCTTAGTTGTATATGTACCGGATCTCTCCTCAGTAACAGCAAGAGAGGTTTTTAAGCAGTTCCAGTGCAATAATCCAACACCGATTCATACAATCCAAACAGATAATGGATCAGAGTTTCTCAAATCATTCCATGAGTATATAGTTGAACAGAAAATTAAACATCAATTTATCTATCCCAGAATGCCAAAGATTAATAGTTACATTGAGAGATTCAATCGGACAATCCAGGAGGAATTCATTTTAAGAAATGACGAGATTTACTATGACTCAGAAGCATTTGCAAAAAAGCTCACAAAGTATTTATACTGGTATAACTATAAGAGGCCACATGCTTCGCTTAAATACATGTCGCCTATGTCCTTTATACAAGCCAAGATTCCAATAAGTGCGTGACGCATACACCTCTTCCTGGACGTTAAACTTTTTGCTATACTTTGGATATGTCTCAAGATTTTTACGATAAAGTAGCAAGTAAGTTTGGGAATTATGATACTCCGGCTAAATATATTAAGGAATGCCTGATGGGAAATCCTGAAGAAATATTTAAACGTAAACTTCTAGGGATAGGTGGAAAGGATAAGATTGTTCTAGATGCGGGTTGCGGAGATGGAAGATTTACTCTTTCTATTTCAAGCCATTTTAAAAAAATAATTGGCAATGATACCTCAAGATTAATGTTGAATGCAGCAAAAAAACTTCAGAAAGAGAAAGGGATTAAGAACGTGCAATTTATCGAGAGGAACACGCGAGAATTAAATTATTCACGTAATTATTTCAACATTATTTATGTTAGAAGATCCCCGGTAGATTATCCTCTATTTTATAAAATACTAAAGACAGAAGGGCATGTTTTATATATTGGTATTGGAGAAAAAGATACAATGGAAATAGAAAGAGTATTTGGTAGGGGGCAAAATTTCGGTGGATTTGACGAGCCTAGACTGGAAAAAGAAAAAAATAATATTAAGAATGCCGGTTTTGAAATAATTTATGCAAAGAATTTTTATTACAATGAATATTATCTATCTTTTGAAGATTTAGATATATTTTTGCAGGGTGTTCCAATTTTCGAAGATTATGATTCAGTTAAAGATAGACAAAACTTAGAAGAATACGTAAAGAAACATCAAGAACCTCAGGGAATTGATTTGCCCAGACATAGATATGTAATTGTTGCAGCTAAAGAGTAAGGTTATCTAATAAGACTAAGCTGGTTCTAATGTCATCTAGTGCCCGCAGTAGAGTTGGATTATGTAAGTACAGACCGGAGTTCCTAAATTTTTTGTGCTTAATTAAGAAGCTTTATTTAATACTTATAAATTTCTCTTCTATGTCCAACCCTGAGAACTATAATATTCTTATCATCTACATCGAAAATGATTCTATAATTCCCAATTCTCCATCTGTAAGTCCCGATGGAAGACTCTGTTAGTTTTTTAGAAGTAGAAAGTGGGTCTTTTGAGTATTCTTTGATTTTTTTACCAATTCTTTTTTTAACTACAATATCTAATTTTTTAATATCTTTAAACGCAGTATTAGTATATAGAAGCTTATAAGACATTAAACTTCTCCGAATATTTGCTCATGAGAAAATACATCACCTTTTTTATAATCTACCCTTGCTTCTTTGATGCTTTTAAGATAGTCCTTATTAGACAGAGCAAGTAAATCCTCAAACAAATCAATGTTAACTAAAGCAGAAGTTATTTTACCTTTCTTAGCAACTAAAAGAAAATCTTTATTTTCGTTTACTTCATTTAATGCGTCGGAAAGATTATTTCTTAAAACAGTAGCATTTACAATATTCATGTTAATTATAATTATACATTATAAATGTACATTGTCAAGTAGCTAATCTTACGAAGCCTTTTATAACGTCTCACTTAGCCTTGAAATAATCCATCAATTATAATGATAGAAGGGTCAACAACGGCTCGAACATTTGCTATAAATACATAGGTGATAATTACTAAAGCGAAACCGTTCACAACCTCTTCTGTTGACTTTTTTTAACCTTCTATATAATAATAGTAATTAAGGATATATAAATATGGGGCTAGTAATTTTTATTATCGTACTATTTTATTCTTTTTACTTAATGGATAAAATAAAAGAGAGAAGTAAAAAAGACGGATCGTTAACGCGTAGCGAGAAGATCCAAATTATTATTACCGAAGTCTTTAATCCAATCGTTGCCGGTGCAGTTTATTATTATGGTTGGAAAAAAACAATGCCCAAAAATGCAAAATGGGCGAATCGATATTCTTGGTATGTTTTTGGCGCACTGATACTTCTTGGTATTCTATGTGTCGGCATATTATACGTTTTATATCCTCCATTTACTTCAAGATCATAAACATTATGCTCCAAGACTATTAACTACACTATCAAATAATTCTTCCGTTTCGTAGCATTTTTTGCTACAATCTACAGTAGAGATATGGCTGTTCGCGTAGAAACGGTGCATCGAATTTCCCGCCCTCCTAAAGATTCACGCGTTATTAACCTTTATAGCTGGAATGTAGAAAACCTGCAAAATCAGGAGGCAATTCTTTCAGGGCTGTCTGATATAACCCAGGAAGCAGAAAGCCATCCGGATGAACCAACAATCGTTGGTCTACAAGAAGCCCGTTCACATAAAGGTATGCGGCAAACTATTAAGCTGTTGCGAGGTGGGGTATTTTCACGGGAGTGGAACATTCAACATACAACTCATGCAGGTATTTTAGGCCGAAACAAGGAAGGACTGCTTACTGCTTCAAGGGGTTTAATTCACAAGAAAAAAGAAGAGATTCTTCTTCCGCCACCGACACGTTACTCTTCTTTTGCTGAGGCACTTGGTGATTCCAGACATAGCATGGCTGGATTGTCATTACTCTATACCACTACCGATAATCAGGATTTGCTTGCTATAAATACACATCTTCATGACTATATCGGACCGGAAGGTCATGACTGTCGTAAAGGAGAATTAGAACAAATAGCAGCCGATTCGCGGAAGAAAAAGGCTCATATCAAATTAGTGTTTGGGGATTTTAACTCGTTAGGATTCCCATATATTGAGCCTAGGAGATTTGAACAAAGAATGGAGGATTTATTTTCCGCTCTTGGTCCTGCTTTGCATCTTACTCCTAATCTTGACACGTATGATATGCTGGCAAGTTTTGATAAGGATATGAAAATTGTTTTTAAGAAATTACTTGGTGGCTTAAAATTCTTACAAATTATTCCTTTGATCCGAGGCAAACATCGAGAGCGACTCGATCAAGCAGTATTACTACTTCCTGAGGATAATAACTCAACTCCTGTGCCGATTGAAGATGTACAAGTAGAATCATTAGACATACCGGGTTCTGACCACAAACCATTTCGCCTCAGATTTCGCCGCTCGCGCCAGTCGGTAGAGCAGAACTACTAGACAATATGTTTATTGGTTTTAGTTACAAAAAAACCCGCTCGTTAGCGGGATAATTCTTAATTTTGAATTCTAAACTTTAAATTCTTTAGTAGTCCATGCCGCCCATTCCACCCATACCTCCGGGCATTCCCCCGGCTGCTGGTGATTCTTTTTTCTCAGGGATATCGGTTACGAGTGCCTCGGTTGTCAGGATCATGATTCCGACACTGGCTGCGTTTTGCACTGCGCTGCGGGTGACTTTGGCCGGATCGACGATTCCTGCGTCAAACATTGATTCAAACTCCATACTCATCGCATTAAATCCAAAACCTGCTGTTTTATTGCTTTCAATTGTTTTAAGTACCCATCCGTCGTCAGCACCTGCGTTTTTAGCAATCCAGCGGAGCGGTTCCGAAAGCGCCTGGTAAAGCACTTCTACCCCAACCTGTTCATCTGCCACCTTTAAGCTGTCTTTTAATTTCGGCAGTACCTTACGGGCTTTTAAGAGCGCTGTGCCACCTCCCGGAACGATCCCTTCTTCCAGAGCTGCTTTTGTCGCTGCTACAGCATCATTAACGCGTTCTTTTTTCTCTTTCATTTCTACCTCTGTTGCCGCGCCAACGGTAATAACCGCCACGCCGCCTGATAATTTTGCCAGTCGCTCCTGAAGTTTCTCACGATCAAAGTCCGATGTTGTATTATCAATAGCACGACGGATTTGGGAAATTCGTCCGTCAATTGCTTTCTGGTCGCCTTTTCCGCCTATAATCCGGGAGTTTTCTTTGTCTGCCCAGACTTTATCCGCTCTTCCGCAATCATCCAGAGTAACACTTTCCAATTTTCTGCCGGTATCTTCCGAAATAACCGTACCACCGGTAAGAATTGCAATATCTTCAAGCATCTCTTTCCGTCTGTCACCAAAACCGGGCGCTTTAATTGCCAGAGTGTTAAATGTGCCGCGTAGTTTGTTTACAACCAGTGTTGCTAATGCTTCGCCCTCAATATCATCGGCAATAATGACTAAATTCTTGGTAACTTTTACCAAACTCTCAAGGAACGGGAGCATTTCCTGAAGATTTGAAATCTTTTTATCGGTAATTAGAATATACGGACTTTCAATTTCAGCTTCCATGCGGTCAGTGTTGGTAACGAAGTAGGCCGAAGCATAGCCCTTGTCAAATTCCATACCTTCTTTATATTCAATTGCAATTTCGAGTCCCCGTCCTTCTTCAACGGTTACAACTCCGTCTTTTCCGACTTTTTGCAGTGCCTCGGCAATTTTTTCACCAATTTCCTGATTTTGCGCAGAAATTGTCGCGACTTTTGTTACATCTCCAGCTTTCACAGGTTTTGCCATTGCTTTTACTTCTTTTATTACTGCTGTGACAGCTTTTTCTATGCCATCACGAAGAATCATCGGATTTGCCCCGGCTGTGACGTTTTTCATACCGAGACTAACAATAGACTGAGCCAAAAGTGTAGCAGTAGTTGTTCCGTCTCCTGCATTATCATTGGTTTTACTGGCTGCTTCTTTTACCAATTGAGCACCCATATTTTCAAACGGATCTTCGAGTTCAATTTCTTTCGCAACAGTTACGCCGTCATGAATAACATTTGGTGCGCCCCATTTTTTATCGACAGCAACGTTTCTGCCTTTCGGGCCGAGCGTAGTAACTACTGCTTTTGCCAATGCATTAACACCCTTTACTAATGATTGCCTGGCTTCTTCGCCAAATCGTATCTGTTTTGCCATATATTTATTTTACAATTGCTAAAATATCTGTTTGTTTTACCAGTTTCCAGTCTTCATTATTTACCCGTACATCATTCCCCCCCCATTTGGCATACATGACTTTTTGTCCGACTTTTACTACCATGGGCTTTCGATCACCTTTTGGCATTAATTCTCCATCTCCTACTGCCATGATTTCGCCAATCTGCGGTTTTTCTTTGACACTGTCAGGCAGAATGATACCACCCGCTGTCTTTTCCTCAGCTTTTAGCGGACGAACCAGAACGTTATCAAACAATGGTTTTAATGCGAAATGTATCGTTTTGCTTGCCATATCAATTAACACTTGATAAACTTTACTGCTAATTTATACTATATAAACCAGTATGTGTCAATAGCTTATAGTAATAATGCTCTGTTGTGTCAAGTTACATGTAAAAATATCAAGGGCGCCTTGACCCAGATTAAATCGGGGTTGACACTTTTCTATTTCTTCTATACGATAAACTCAGGGGTCAAATACCCAGTGAATTTATTGTATGAATTTAAGCGGTAAACGATTGATGTTACTCGGTTTTATTACAGTACTTTTGGTAGCAATTCCTATTACGACCTGGTTAATTAGTCAGCAGCAACAAACAAAAAGCAATGCTGAGAAATCTACCGTTCTTTCATTCTCACCTGACTCAACACAATCTACTCCAATTATTAAAAACGTGGGAGATTCCATTCCCCTGGATCTCATGATCAATCCCGGCGTGAATCTTGTTACTTATGCAAAAATTGAGATCCAGTATGACCCTGCGAAGCTCGCCACTGATAGCGCAGCACCGTTCACGCCAAATACCAGCGTCTTCCCGACGATTCTCGAAGGTCCTATTTATTTGCCCGGCAAGATTGATATATCACTTTCAATCGGCTCGGACCCGACAAAAGCAATTCAAACCCTTGCAAAAATCGGAACAATTACACTAGACTCAATTGCAGCAACAGATCCAAATACACCTACACAGGTAATATATACAACTGTCACACAAGTTCTGTCCCTCGGATCAAATGATCAGGCAAGTGAAGATGTACTTTCAAGCGTTAATCCTGCTTTTATAGCAATAAGTAATAACACTGTAACCGGAACTCCGACAATGACACCTACTGAGACACCTACCCAGATTCCCACGCAAACTCCTACTCCTACTACCTCTACTACTACAACTACTACAACAACAACATCTTCAGGGCCTACGGTATCTTGTAACGTCATGTCTGCTTCGCCTTCCGCAAGTGGAGTTGCACCCTTTACTGCTACATTTACGGTCTCAGGTTCCAGTGCTACAGCAGCAAACATTAATAAGGCAACATTTAATTTTGGTGACGGGGGACTCGAAGATGTGACTAATGGCGGAGGAATAGGAACAACAACTATTACAAATGTCCAAGCCAATCATGTTTATAATTCAGCCGGAACATATAATGCGACAGCCATTTTAACAGATACTAATGGTAATACCAGTACACCGACATCATGTGCGCTTGCCATTACGGTAAGTGCCGCTTCAGGCGGAACTACTACGACGACCGTTGCTTCGACAGCTACACCGACCTTAGCACCAACCGGACCCGGAGATACATTTGTTAACAGCGGAATTTTCCTGACAATTATAACCATTGTCGGCGGCGTCCTCTTCTTCGCACTATAAATATTGGTTATTCAATAAAAAGCCTGGGACACTTTATAAAGTCTATCTTATTGACGCTCTTTTGTTTTTTTGAGATACTAGGCTACGTATGGATACGATCTCCGAATCCAACTCACCGATAGTTCCAGAACCCGAAGAACCAAAACCACTTTCCAGATTGGAACTTGCCCGCAGAGAATCTGCTTTTCAGTTTGTAGAATCGGGAGATAGAGTTGCTAATATATTAGGACAATTCGATAGTTATTTTGGTACTGAGGTTATAAAAGGAGTATCTATTGATATTATTGATGCGTATTCTTGGAAAAGCCAGATGTATACCGGAGGAGAAGCGCTGGAAATAAATAAAACAGCCGGAGTTTTTGGATACGAAAAGGTAATATTCGCCCACCAATACTTAACAGCACAAAAAAAACAAGGAGTTGAGCTTTTTGAATCACAACTTTGGCCGGAGAAATTAGGAGTGCAGACCGAACATTATCTAGATATTACTACTCCCGATCTCGGACAAGAGCAGCAAGCGCTTGCTAAAGGATTGGCTGAAAGACCGGAATTATCTTCTGTTGTCGGCGTTCGCTATTACGCTGACAAAACTGGAAAACTTATAAAGTTGGGGTACTATCCTAAAGGGATTGTAAAAGACAAAAAACCATTTTCATCTCAGGAATTAGTAATTAATGCAGATGTTGGGCATAATGACCCGTCAAATATCGTCGCTACTGATTATTTTATTGAAGATATAAAACCGAATGAATATGAAATGCTGGGAGCAGTAATGCATAGCATGGGGATAAAAGCACAGGAAGCTCTAGCTGAAGCAAGTATGACAGAGGAAGAAAAAATTGAGCGTTGGAGAAACAGACGAGACGAAGAAGAAAATTCGGACAGAGGTTAACAGTTTTTATCCGTTCTCAATCATTGAGAAAAGTGCTTCCTGAGGTAGATTGATTTTTCCCGTTGATAACATCCGCTTTTTCCCCTTTTTCTGGGCTTCAAGAAGCTTATCTTTCCGCGTTCTGTCTCCGCCTGACATTTTCGCCAGAACATCTTTCCGAAATGGCGGAATTTCAGTTCGCGCTACAATAGCATTATCTAAAACTGCCTGGATAATTTGACGGAATTGTTGTCTGGGCAAAGCTTCTTTTAGTTTTTCAGTTTTCTCCCGGGCAATATGGATTCCATCTTCTTTATAGACAAGTTCTGAGAGGACATCAATAGGATTGTCATTAATGCGAATCTCTAAGCTTGCCAGATCGGCTTCTTTATAGTCCGATAATTCATAGTCCATACTGGCATATCCGGCTGTTACGGATTTTAATTCTGCAGACAGACCGCGGATAAACATACTGTAGGGCATATCGTACGACAGCACTGCATAGATATCATGATATGCCAAATCAAGCATCTGGCCTTTATGTTTCTGACAAACAGTCATGACGCCACCGACATATTGTACCGGTGTGTAAATAGCGAGGTGCATATACGGCTCAAGAATCATTCCGTCGTCATGCTTCTGATAAAGCACTTGAGGCATGGTTAAGAGAAGCTCTAAATTGAACTCCTGACTGAGCCGTTCTTTCACAATCTCCGCATGCAGTAAACCGAGAAACCCAACTCTAAATCCACTTCCTAGGTATGCCGAATATTCTTCCGAATAAGTTAGTGCGGTATCGTTAAGAGATAATTTACCCAAGGCTTCTCTGAGACGGACGAAATCATCTGGATATTTGGGATAAAGACCGAAAAAGACCATTGGCTTGGGTGTCGTGTAGCCGGGAAGCGGTATTACAATTTGGTCTTCCAATATAATTGTATCTCCGACGCGACATTCTCTGATATTTTTAATCCCACCAATTACATAGCCTATTTCTCCGGCATTCAGTTTTCCTGACGACTTCAGAAAAGGCGTAAAAAAACCTACGTCTGTCGTGTCAGTTTTTACATTACTTTGGTAAAATTGTATTTTATCACCGGTCGATACACTTCCATCAATTACTCTAACATAGGCAACAACTCCCCGGTATTCATCGTACACCGCGTCAAAAATGAGCGCCCGAAGCGGTTTATGTATATCTCCCTTAGGTGGAGGGATTTTCACAACGATTTCCTTAAGTAGTTTATCTACATTTTCTCCTGTTTTGGCAGAGATAAAAAGTATTTCTTCTTTCCGGAAATTAAACACCTCAACAAGCTCTTTTACTACTATTTCAACCGTCGCATTCGGCAGATCAATTTTATTAATAACCGGGATCATAACAAGTCCTTCTTTTTTCGCAGCCATAAAATGCGCAACTGTCTGGGCTTGGATTCCTTGGGTTGCATCTACCAGAAGTACCGCACCCTCACAAGCAGCAAGAGTTCTGGAGACTTCATAGGAAAAATCTACGTGGCCCGGCGTATCAATCAGATTCAGTTGATAAATTAAATCTGTATTATCTAATTCCGAATTTCTAATTTCCAAACTATTTTTGTTATTTGTATTTTGATTTTGTGATTTATTTAGTATTTCGGATTTAGTATTTCGGATTTTCGTATGATACATCATGCGAACAGGTGCAAGTTTAATCGTAATTCCCCGTTTTTTGCTGATTGGGTTTTGATCGAGAAATTGTTCTCCCAGCTTATCTTTCGCGATAGTATGGGTAATCTCAAGCATCCGGTCAGACAAAGTCGATTTCCCATGATCGATATGAGCAATGATTGCGAAATTTCTAATATGCGTCTTATTCATATAACGCATTGTACCTGATTCGCTAATGTAGTGCAAAAATACATTTCTATTTTTAAACTTAATTTGCTACAATAGGAAAAATGGAAAAATTACATGTTCTTCTTTTTTCGGCTATTATTATTCTTTTTATCGTTATTTTTTTTATCACTCAGAATACTCCGATTTCGAAAGATGCTTTACCAAGTATTCCCTCCCTTCCTCCGCAAGCAGCAACATTTCAACCGGTTAATCCACAGGTTCAAGGTGCACAAACGAGTGCTCAAGCGCAATCTCAAACTAACGCCCAAGTGCCTCCTCAAGCCGATAATCAACAATCCGCGCCAAGAGATATGCAAGGTCCTATAGATGCTACCGTTTCTGCTGTTATAAAAACGTCCAAAGGAGATATTCATGTGTCGTTATATGGACAACAAGAGCCTAATACGGTAAGAAACTTTCTAGCGAAAGCAACTTCGGGTTTTTATGTTAATCTTATTTTTCATAGGGTTGAAGACTGGGTTATTCAAGGAGGAGATCCGAACGGCGATGGGACCGGCGGAGGACAGATGCCTTCCGAAGCGTCTACTCAGCCGTTTGTCACCGGGTCAATCGGAGTTGCCAGAGGATCGGATGCAAGTATTAATAATGCCTCACAGTTTTTTATTACCAAAACTGATGCCGATTGGCTCAATGGTCAATACACAAATTTCGGCATCGTGACAAGCGGAATGGACGTTGTGGATAAGATTCAAATTGGAGATAAGATACTTGGGATAACGATTGAGTAGTATAAATTACAAGATTTAATGTTATTTAATACGATTTATCAATAATTTCTTTGCATTCTTCCAAATTATTTTCTTCTGTATTTAGTTTTATCGCATCTTTGTATGGATTATTTTTCAAATTATTATAAATTCTCTCGATAGTTTCGTTTCCCAGCGGCGGTCTTTTTCCCTCAGGCACTCCTTCCCGAACCAAGTCTCGTTTTTGCAGAACTTTAAGCGGAACATCTAGCTCAAATACTTTTACCGGTATTTTCATAGTTCCCGCTAATTGTACTGCCGAATCTATTGGAGTTATATCTTGAAATACTCCGTCTAATACTACTGAAAATCCCTCTTCTAAAAGATACTTAAGCGTTGCAATTGCCGAACCATTTACGTAAGGGAGGGCTATTGATGAATCATCGGCAAAAAAATCTTTAAAATTATCGACTTTTAACCAGACAAATTTTTCGGAAAAATTCCTGTAGCTTTTGCCAATTGTCGTCTTTCCGCTCGCCGGAGTCCCTCTAAGAATAATTACTCTTTGCATAAGATTGAACTTATTAAAGTTTCTCAAACTCATTTCTTGAAATATTTGTGTCTCGAAGAATCTTCCGCAGTAACCCAACTCCCACTTTTTCACCGGCATGCACAGGAACTGTTGTCCGTCTTCCATCTTTATGTACCAGTCTTGTATGACTTCCTTTTTGATGGATAATAAGGAAACCTCGTTTCTCTAATATAGCAATCAGTTTTCGACCTCTGATCGGAGAAAGCTTAGGCATAGCTTTGAATGGTTATTTCTTCGATACCAAAAAAATTGGAACGTGAAAGAGGAGATGCAAGTTTCTCTTTTTTTAGATCTTTATCAGATTCCAATACCAGCTCGATTGCTTCTTTAATTCTTTTTCGCGCCTCTTCAAGAGTTTTTCCTTGCGTGTAACAACCGGGAAGTTCAGGAACTGAAGCAATGTAGATACCATTTTCATCTTGTTCTATTAAAACTTTAAATTGTAATTCTTTTATTGTCTTTGCCATGACATAATTATACCATGTTTTAGTGAGAGAAAATATAAGCTGGCAAGCCTTGACAACTTTTTATACAATTATTAATTAGCAGCTTTCTTTATTTTATATACTGTATGACCTCTTCTTTTTCTTATATACTTTATGTCCAAATTATGTTCTGTGCCTATTCGAGGGATTAGACGATTTAATGCACTAACAACAACAATCCAATACTCCCCATTGGGATTAAGGCGTTTATACGGATCTAAAATAAATTCTTGTGTAATAGCTTCGTCACCAATTTTAGCTGGAATATTAGAAACGATTAAATCAAACGTTTTATCTTTTACTGCCTCCACTCCTAAACTGCCTAGAGCAGTCGCATTAGTTATATTGTTCCTTATAATGTTGTACTTGGTATAACGAACAGCGAGCAAGTCACGATCAATCATGATAACTTCTGCCTCTGGATTATTTTTTGCTAATATTATTCCCAGTGGTCCATATCCGCAACCAATGTCTAAAATACTTTTAGGATTTTTTAAAGTAATAACACGGATTAATATATCAGTTCCGTGATCCATGCCGAAAGTCGAAAATAAAGTATTCGCTATAGCAAAAATAAACTTTTGTCCGGCAAAAGGATAAATGATTTTTTTCTTAAAATAGACATCCATTTTTGGATTATAGCAGAATTGAGGCTAAAATGCGCAGTTGACAAGCCTAGGTTGGAATGGAATGATAAAAACTCCCTTTCGGGAGAGGAGTAGATTCTGGACGAGTTCACCTTGCAGAAGCTTTGGCAAAGCGGGCCAGAATGACGAAAATGCTTATCCTTCGACAAGCTCAGGATAGCTAAAGCTACCACCTAAAATGGGCGAAGGCTTTATTTGCGTCGGCTTGTTTATGCATGACTTCTTTTTTCCGTACTGCTTCGCCTGCATTTTGCGATCCATCCAAGAGTTCCTGGGCAAGTTTTTCTTCAAACGTTTTAAATTCCTTGTTCGAGCGCTTTCTGGCTGCTTCAATGAGCCAGCGAATTGCCAAGGATACCTTTCGATCGCTTCTTACCTCAATCGGAACCTGATAATTTGCTCCTCCGACTCGTCTTGCTTTGACTTCGACTTTTGGCGCCACATTCTGGAGCGCTTTCTCAAATACTTCAAGCGCATTTTGCTCTTTTTTCGCAATCAGGTCAAAAGCTCCGTAAACATTCCTTTGAGCTACTGATTTTTTACCGTCTTTCATCAAGCGGTTAATAAATTTAGTAACCAGTATGTTGTTGTATATTTGATCCGGCACTGCCGCTCGTCTTGCGACTTTTGCGTGTCTCATTTATCTTACGCAGCTTTCGCTGCTCCTCCCTGTCCTGATGGTTTTTTCGTTCCGTAAATACTGCGGGCTGTCATCCTTCCCTGAACTCCTGCGAGGTCAAATTTACCCCGAACAAGATGATATTTTACCCCCGGTAAATCTTTCACTCTGCCGCCCCGAACGAGCACGATACCGTGTTCTGAAAGAGAATGTCCGACACCTTGAATGTAGGCTGTTACTTCGGTCTTATTCGATAGTTTTACGCGGGCCACTTTGCGAAGTGCCGAATTCGGTTTTTTCGGCGTCATAGTTTTAACAAGTGTTACTACGCCCCGCTTTTGCGGAGAATTTACCTCGGTATAATTCCTGTCTTTCGCATTAAAAAGCCTATGAAGTCCCGTAGCGCGGATCTTTTTCGTCCGTTTCTTTCTTCCATGTTTTGCTAATTGTGATAAAGTCGGCATAATAAAAATTCAGAATTTATAATTAATTCTGAGCTCTGAATTCTAGATTCTGAATTGTTGTATTATAGCACATTCTAAGCTCAGAGAAAACAGAATACTATCCAATAATTTCCGGAGCGGCTGTATCCGGCACGGTCGCAGTAGCTACCGCTTCCAAGGTCTCGTTTTCCAATCCTCCGTCTACGGGGATAAGCCTACCGATAATAACATTTTCTTTAAGGCCTATCAGATGATCTTCTCTCCCTTCAAGCGCCGCTTCTGTTAAGACTTTCGTTGTTTCCTGGAAAGATGCTGCTGAAAGCCATGAGTCTGAAAATAATGCTGCTTTCGTAATTCCGAGAATAATTTGCTTGCCGGTTATCGGTTCTCCGCCCTCTGAGAGAATCTCAGAATTAATTTCTTCGAATCTTGCTTTTGAGATAAAGTCGCCAGGTATTAGCGATGAGTCGCCAACGCTGTCTACCATTAGTTTATCCGACATCTTTCGCAGCATTACTTCAAAATGTTTATCATTAATTGCAATACCTTGGGATTCGTATACTTTCTGGGCTTCAGTAATAATGTAATGCTGCGCTAAGGATAATCCTCCTACTTTTAAGATTTCTTTTGGATCCAGATATCCTTCGGCAAGCGGTGTTCCGGCTTTCACTTCATCGCCATCAGAAACAATAAGAGTGGATGCCAAGGGGATAAAGTATTCCTGCATTTCAACCGGTTTAATGCGGGTATTTTTTACTTGTACACGGTATCCGTCATCGCTTGTTTCAATACTGACTTTTCCGGAAATTTCCGAAATCGGCGATAAACTCTTTGGCGTCCTCATTTCGAAAAGCTCTTCGACACGGGGTAGTCCATGTGTAACGTCCTGCATTACGGCTCCTGCAACATATCGCGTTCTCATGGTGAGCTGAGTCCCCGGCTCTCCAATACTTTGGGCAGCGACAACACCAACGGGTACGCCAAATTCCACTTTCTTTTTGGTCGAGAAATCCCATCCATAACAACTAGCACAAATTCCATAGGAAAGCCTGCAGGTAATTGGAGAGCGAACGATTACTTCCTCTACGTTTTCAGATAGCATTTTTGCTGTGTCTTCCATAATTTCTTCCCCTGCCCGCTTAATGATCTTTCTGTTTTTACCGAGTGCATCTTCTGCCAGAATGCGTCCGACAATCCTATCAGCAAAAGCTATAGTCCTTAGCGAGTCGTCTTTTCTTATGGTAATTCCTTCAGTAGAACCACAGTCTGCTGTCATAATGATCACATCATGTGAGACATCGACTAATCGGCGGGTTAAATATCCCGCATTCGCAGTTTTTAAGGCTGAGTCGGTAAGGCCTTTTCTTGACCCTCGAGCACTGGCAACATATTCAAAAATTGATAATCCTTCGCGGAAATTCGATTTAATCGGCAATTCTACGATTTTTCCAAGCGGGTCAAGAATAAGTCCCCGCATAGCCGAAAGCTGCTTGAGTTGTTCGCGGCCGGCACGAGCTCCTTCTGAGTCAATAATCAGCTTAACGACATTGGTAGATTTAAGATTATTCCAGGTCAAATCGGCAACTGACTCAGCCGTTCCTAACCAAACATCATTGGTTAACCGCTTGCGTTCATAGAGCGTGATAAGTCCTCGTTGATATTCATCTTCTATCGTTGCTACTTTTTCTTCTGCCTTTGCAATCATTTCGTCCTTTTCTTTTATCATTTCATTATCAAAAACGGATACACTGATTCCTGACATCGTAGCGCCGTAGAATCCAAGACTTTTAATCCGGTCAATAAGATTCGCAACTTCTTCGGATGAATACTCTTTCATTGCCCGGGTAATAAGCCGCTTAATTCCTGAAGCACTCACCGATTGGTTAATAAAACCGAAGTCAACCGGCAAAACTTCATTGAAAAGAAGTCTTCCAACGGTTGTCTCTATGGTTTCAGTTTTCTTACTCTCGTTTGTACCGGTAACAACACGTGCTCTTATCGGCTCACGCAGTTTAATCTGATTGAGATCAAATGCCATCGTTGCGCTTTTTATACCAGAAAAATAAATCTGTTCTTCTTCGGGTTTCCTTAATGTTTCATTCATAGAAGTCAAATAGAAAATACCAATTGCCATTTCTTTGTTCGGAAGAGTAATCGGACTTCCGTCAGCCGGTTTTAAGAGGTTATGACTTGGCAACATAAGCCGAATTGCTTCTTCCTGCGCTTTGGAAGAAAGCGGAATATGAACAGCCATCTGGTCACCATCGAAATCTGCGTTATAATCCTGCACAGACACAAGGATGCAGCTGAATAGCCGATCCTTCAATGAGAACCGGAAAGAATGCCTGAATACCAAGTTTATGAAGTGTGGGTGCACGATTTAAGAGAATTGGATGATTTTTTGTAATTTCTTCAAGAATATCAAATACCTCAGGCGGTCTTTTTTCAATATAGCGTTTTGCTGATTTAATATTTGTCGCCAAACCCCGGACAATAACTTCACGCAGCACAAAGGGTTTAAACATTTCTAAAGCCATTTCTTTCGGCAAACCACATTGAGTCAATTTCAACTCAGGTCCGACTACGATAACCGAACGGCCTGAATAATCTACTCTTTTTCCGAGTAAATTCTGGCGGAATCTTCCTTGTTTTCCTCTCAAAAGGTCTGATAAAGATCTGAGAGGTGAAGAAACAACTTGGCTGGAGCGCTGTGTAACATCAATTAAGGCGTCAACTGATTCTTGAAGCATTCGTTTCTCGTTTCGTAAAATTATTTCCGGAGCGCCAAGTGCCATCAAATGTTTTAACCTATTATTCCTATTAATCACACGTCTGTATAAATCATTCAGGTCTGAGGTTGCAAATCTACCGCCCGACAGTTGAACCATTGGTCGAAGATCCGGCGGTATAACAGGCAAAATAGTCAAAATCATTGCAGCAGGTTTCACACCGGCTTTCCGCATGTTTTCAACCAGACGCAACCGTTTAATAAGTTTAAGATATTTCGGGCCAGTGGTTTTAACGGCTTCTGTTCGCAACGTGGCAATAAGGCCAGATAAATCAAGTGGTTCTATAAGCTCAAGAAGTGCTTCTGAGCCGGTTTTAATGGTAAAAAAGATCGGAATTTCGTATTCCAAAAGCTTATAATACTCATCCTCCGAGAAAACACTTGATATTTTCAGACTCTTAAGCAAACGAAGCAGCATATCAGCAATCTCATCGAGCTTTTTTGATTCCGTTTCAAAAGCTTCCTGAAGCTGTACTTTTCGCTGACGCATTGCGAGTCCCATCTCCTCAGCAATAAGCTGTTTCTGAACTTTTTGCGCGTGATGTTTGGCGTCCTGCTCTTTTTCTTTTGCTTCAACCTCTATTTTTTCCTCTTCATCCTCCATCTTATTTTTAAGTTCCAAACGTCTCTCTTCAATCTTTTTCATGAAGATATCAAGTGCTTCTTTTTTCTTCTCCTCATTAATTTCAGTCACCAAATAAGAAGCAAAATAAATGACAGATTCGAGACTTTTTTGCGGGATATCCAAAAGTAAAGACAGCGGACTCGAAGATCCCTTAAAGAACCAGACGTGAGCTGTCGGAGTCGAAAGTGCGATATGTCCGATTCTTTCCCTTCGGACACGAGACAGAGTTACTTCTACTCCGCATTTATCGCAAATTATTCCTTTATAGCGAATTCTTTTATATTTTCCGCAGTAACATTCCCAATCTTTTGTGGGCCCAAAAATACGTTCATCAAAAAGTCCGTCTTTTTCCGGTCGAAGTGTCCGATAATTAATCGTCTCCGGCTTGGTTATTTCACCATATGACCAATTTAATATATCATCTCTGTTGGCGACTAATATTTTCAAAGATTTAAAATCGACAAATGTCGGATCTTTAACAATCTTTTTATTATTCATTCGATATGCCTCCTTCTACCACTGATTCTGCCACAGCTTTTGACCCTTCGCTTTCTGAAACTTCCATACCACTTGTCTTACTATCGACAACTGCTTCATTGGCATCTAGAGCTTTCTCCAGTTCTACTACTTCTTCTTTTACTGCTTCAGATGCTACTTCATCTTTTGTTTCCGAAGCTTCGTTATATAGCGTTGCGCCCATCGGAATAACGTTCAGTCCCAGCGACTGCAATTCTTTAATAAGAACCTTAAATGATTCAGGTACTTTCGGCGTCGGGATATCCGTACCTTTTACGATTGCTTCAAAGGCCTTAGCCCGTCCTACTACATCATCAGCTTTAATTGTTAACATTTCCTGAAGAACATGGCGCGCACGATGTGCTTCCAGAGCCCAAACTTCCATTTCTCCAAGTCTTTGTCCTCCCATTTGCGCTTTTCCGCCAAGCGGCTGCTGAGTAACTAAAGAATACGGTCCTGTAGAGCGGGCATGGGTCTTGTCTTCCACCATGTGGATTAATTTCATCATATACTCAATACCGACAACGACCGGGTTCTCATATGCTTTTCCCGTCCGCCCATCGTATAATGTTACTTTTCCATCAACCGATAAACCGGCTTGCTTAAGTAAGTTTATGACGTTTGTTTCCGGAATATCTTCAAATACCGGTACGCCGACCTTCATATGCAACTTTTGTGCTGCAAAACCCACATGTGCCTCAAGTAGTTGTCCGAGATTCATACGTGCCAAAATACTCGAGGGAGAAATAATAATATCAACCGGTGTTCCGTCGTTTAAATAAGGCATGTCTGCTGCAGGAAGAATTCGAGAAATAATCCCTTTGTTTCCGTGTCTTCCGGCAAGTTTATCGCCGACCACAACATGGCGGTATTGCGCAACTTCAACCAAAATCTTCCGTAATGTTCCAGGCTCCAGTTCATCGCCTTTTTTCCGGTCAAGGATTTGTACCGAGACCACGGTTCCCCGCTCTCCATGAGGCATACGAAGACTGGTATCGCGCACCTCTCGAGCTTGCTCGCCGAAAATTGCCCGAAGCAACCTTTCCTCGGCAGTGAGTTCTGTCTCACCTTTCGGTGCGATCTTTCCAACCAGTATGTCTCCGGGTGTTACTTCTGATCCGGCAACGACAATTCCTTCTTCATCTAAACTTGCCAGATCTTCTTCTGAAACATTTGGAATATCCCGTGTAGTTTCCTCAGGGCCAAGTTTGGTCTCGACAACCGCTGCTTCATATCTTTCAACATGAATTGAGGAAAGAATGTCTTCTTTTACCAACCGGTCTGAAATTACAAGTGCATCCTCATAGCCTAAGCCGTCAAGAGACATGTAAGCGATCATTAAATTCTGACCCAATGCAAGTTCTCCGTTTTCTGATGCCGGACCATCAATAATAACGTCGCCTTTTTTCACTTTTTGTCCGCTAAAAACACAAGCATTTTGCGTATAAGAAGTTGCCTGCGATGTACGCCGGAATGCTTCGATACTAAAGTTGGCTTTTTCTCCCTTTGTACTTTTCAGGTTGATTTTATCCGCATCGGCATAAAGTACCTGTCCATCAAAGGGCGCTTTTATTACTCTGCCCATAACTTCTGAGATTTCTGCTTCCATACCGGTACCAACCATAGGACTTTCCGGTTTCACTAAAGGCACCGCCTGACACTGCATATGTGTTCCCATAAGCGCACGATTCGCCTCATCATGTGAGACAAATGGAATAAGTGAGGCCGAAGAGCCGACTACTTGCCGAGGAGTTATATCAATATAGTCGATTTTTTCCCGATCAACTTCTATAAATTCACCGTTAAAGCGTGCCGGCACGCGGGAATCAAGGATTTCCCCTGTATCTGAAATATTAATACTGGCATGTGTAACATGTTTTTCCCGCTCGTCATCTGCTGCCAAATACTCGATTTCACTAGAGACGAGAACTTTTGTTTTTTTCCCTCTTCCTTCCTTGATTACTTTTCTATATGGTGTTTCTAAAAAACCATATTTATTTACCCGAGAATAAAGTGCCATATAGGTAACAAGACCGATATTTGGTCCTTCAGGACTTCTGATTGGATCAATACGTCCGTATTGCGAACTATTGATATCACGAATCGAGAAGGCTGCACGCTCTCTGGAGATACCACCGGTTCCCATAACAGTCAGCCGGTTTAGATTATCAATTTCAGAAAGCGGATTCGTTTGATCGAGAATGGTTGAGAGTTGAGAAGTACGGAAAAATTCATTAATTGATGCCATAATCGGCCTGGCATTAATAAGATTGACTACCGAAACAGGTCCTTCTGCCTGGAGAAGACTCATGCGTTCTTTGACAGACCGCTCAACTCTCAGTGCCCCGACACGGAAAGCATTGGCTGCGACGAGCTCTCCGACACTGCGAACACGCCTATTTGCAAGACTATCAATATCGTCGACAGTTCCTTTTCCAAGCTGTAGTAATACGAGATATTTTATAGTAGCGACAACATCCTCTACGGTTAGTACGTTTTCGCTGCTTGCTTGAAATCCAGGGACTGAATGTAGTTTTTTATTAATTTTATACCTACCCACGAGCCCCAAGTCATATCTCCTATTATTAAAAAACATGGTGAGGAAGTTCTCACGAACTTTATCATAAACGATCGGTTCTCCCGGATGCATTCTCTTAAAGATTTCTATAATTGCTTCTGTTTCACTGACGGTTTCATCTTTTGTCAGTGTTGCTTCAATCAGCGATTCATTTTCATTAATCTCGACATCCTGGAACCGTTCACGAATAGTATCATTCCCGGAAATACCAATCGCCCGAAGGAATGTTGTTGCCATAAATTTCCTTCGCCTGTCAATCTTTACCGTAATAGTTCCATATCTTGTTGTACTGAATTCAAGCCAAGATCCATGTACCGGCCGAATTTCGGCAGAGTAAAGCGTTTTACCTGTAGTCGGTTCCAAAGTAGCGGTAAAAAATACACCGGGAGACCTGACGAGCTGGTTAACAACTGCCCGCTCAATACCGTTGACGATAAACGTACCACGTATTGTCATTTGGGGAATATCACCTAAGAATACTTCTGCTTCGTGTGTTTTATTGGTTTTTTTATTAAGCAGTGTGACACGAACATAGAGGGGAGCATCAAAAGTAAGACCCTTAGACAGCGCAAGCTCCGGTGTATTACTTGCTTCGCCAAGTCGATATTCATGGAGTGTCAAACTCC
Organism: Candidatus Levyibacteriota bacterium; assembly: GCA_963790825.1. Taxonomy (GTDB): domain Bacteria; phylum Patescibacteriota; class Microgenomatia; order Levybacterales; family UBA12049; genus CAWBPM01. The sequence continues at coordinate 236,489 of CAWBPM010000003.1, forward strand.
AATTTTTTCCCGTAAAGTCATCGATGGGAGAAATTTCCTGAAGAATTTGGCCGATAGCAATATCTTGAAACCACTTATAGGATTCTTTTTGTACGGCAAGAAGATCAATTTGCGGCAAGTGAGTATACTTTTTTCCCCAAATCTGTCGAATATTATCCTTATGGTCTTTCGCTCGTGATTTATTTGGCATTTGTAAGTATTAGGCAGGAACTCTTTAGGTACACAAAAAACACAGGGACAACGTCCTTGTATTTAATTTGACAATTGAGCTAATACTATGTATAGCATATGCGCCAAAAACTGTCAAGCCCCAAGTTGGAAGATTTCTTGTGATATTTTAGACAACACAAGATACCTTATTTTATTAAATAAACGGCCTATTGAATAAGTCACGATACATATTGGAATCTTAAGGAAGAAGATTCTATGCCAAGTGATTTTAAACGAGTAAGACATTTACGACCAAAATACTCACAAAAGAGCTATCATATACTGATGAAAATGCTCCAGAATTCATTAGCAGTTGAAGTATCCGATGTAGCTGCTTTTCGCCTTCACGTGATTAATCACTACTACAAGTATGGACTGCGTCCAACCCTTGCTGCATTCAAAATAAAGAAGAGCAGCTTATACAACTGGAGAAATGCTTATGAACACAACGGAAAAAGGACAATCAGTTTAGTGCCACACGGAACTAGACCTCTCCATGTGCGAAAGATGGAGACAGACTGGAGAATAATTGAGTTCATTAGAGAGATGAGGCATGAGCATGGGAATATTGGTAAAAGTATGCTCAAGCCCTTTGTTGATGCGTATGCCAAAGAGCTGGGTATTAAGACCTTGGCAGAAAGTACTATTGGGAAAGTACTTAAAAGACGTCACTTAACATTTGAGAAGAAAGTCTACCCACAGAAACAAAAAAACAAGTTCAAAAAGCTAAGAGTGAGAAAGTCTCCTAAGGTAGTTTCTCCTGGATTTATTGAGATGGATTCAGTAGTTGTCTATATCAATTTTGAGAAACATTTGTTTATGTGTGTGATTGATATTTACACAAAATTTGCCTTAGTTGTATATGTACCGGATCTCTCCTCAGTAACAGCAAGAGAGGTTTTTAAGCAGTTCCAGTGCAATAATCCAACACCGATTCATACAATCCAAACAGATAATGGATCAGAGTTTCTCAAATCATTCCATGAGTATATAGTTGAACAGAAAATTAAACATCAATTTATCTATCCCAGAATGCCAAAGATTAATAGTTACATTGAGAGATTCAATCGGACAATCCAGGAGGAATTCATTTTAAGAAATGACGAGATTTACTATGACTCAGAAGCATTTGCAAAAAAGCTCACAAAGTATTTATACTGGTATAACTATAAGAGGCCACATGCTTCGCTTAAATACATGTCGCCTATGTCCTTTATACAAGCCAAGATTCCAATAAGTGCGTGACGCATACACCTATGCGTCTTATTTTCCATTCGTGCTATAATTACCTCATGTTATTAACAGCCTCGGAAATTATTCAACGGTATATTACTTTTTTTGTTAATCGGGGACACAAAAGGATTCCCAATTCTCCCCTGGTTCCCGAAAATGATCCGACAACACTTTTTACCAGTTCCGGCATGCAGCCACTTATTCCGTATTTAATGGGACAAGAACATCCAGAAGGAACGCGTCTAGTGAATGTACAAAATTGTTTTCGGGCAGTAGACATAGATGAGATTGGAAATAGCCGACATACAACTTTTTTTCGAATGCTAGGTAATTGGTCACTCGGCGATTATTTTAAAAAAGAAGAAATCCCTTGGCTCTACGAATTTTTAACCAATCCAACTACCGGACTCTGCATAGACCCAGCTAAATTACATTTTACGGTCTTTAAAGGATTTGAAGATATTCCCCAGGATAACGACGCGTATCAAATCTGGGAGGAAGTATTACAAAAAGCCAATGTTAAAGACTATAAAGATCATTTGTCTTGGTATGGAGCAGAAAAGAATTGGTGGTCACGCTCCGGAACACCGGATAAAATGCCTGCAGGTGAAATTGGCGGACCAGACACAGAAGTTTTTTATGACTTTGGTGCAAACCTTAAATTGCATGAGAAATCAAAATTCAAGGGTGAGCCATGTCATCCAAATTGTGACTGCGGAAGATACTGGGAAATTGCAAATAGCGTGTTCATGCAGTATAAAAAGAATGTTGAAGGGAAGTTTGAACATTTACCTAAACAAAATGTTGATTTCGGCGGTGGATTAGAGCGACTTCTCGGCGCTGCTGAAAACCAAACTGATATTTTTCAAACTTCCCTCTTCAAACCAACAATTACGACAATTGAGAAACAGACAAAGCAAATTTATACGGATCATAAACCAGCTATGCAAATCATTGCTGATCATTTAGGAGCAGCTATTTTTATAGCCAACGCCGGAGTCACTCCATCAAAAACTGATCAGGGATATATTCTACGAAGACTCATCAGACGGGCACTGGATAATTTCTATCAATTAAAAGGACAAAAGATTGATATCGTACTTGAGACAATTGTCAACCAATATAAGGCAACTGATCCAGATCTTGAGCAAAATTTTGAAAAAATTAAATATGTCATTTTGGAAGAGGAACAGAAATATCATGCAACACGTAAACAAGCTCTTACTTTCATTGAGAAAAAATATAATCAATCTCGGCATGACGGAGATGTTAAAGAGATATCAGCCGAAGACGCTTTCAATTTATATACAACACATGGACTTTCACCCACACAAATTGAAAGTTTAGGTTATTATTTCGACAGCAAATTATTTTTAGAGAAAATGGAGGAACATCAAAATCTCTCTCGCAAAGGTGCGGAGAAGAAATTTAAAGGCGGGTTGGCGGATCATGAAGAACGAACAATCATGGGACATACCGCAACACACTTACTTCACCAAGCACTCCGAAACATTTTAGGAAATCAGATTCATCAAACCGGCTCAAATATTACGACGGAACGGGTGCGATTTGATTTTAATTATGATAAACGGTTAACAGATGAGGAAATAAAAAAAGTGGAAGATTTGGTTAATAAAAAAATTAAAGAAAATTTACCGGTTCATTTTGAACTTATTTCAACTCAGGAGGCGCATAAAATAGGCGCTATCGGTCTTTTTATGGATACGTATGGGGAGAAATCAAAAATCTATTTTATCGGAGACACGAGTAAATCATATCGTGATGCTTTTTCGATCGAGTTTTGCGGAGGTCCGCATGTGGATTTTACAGGAAAGCTTAAATCCTTTACAATAATAAAGCAAGAGAACCTAGGGAAAAATCAAAAACGGATATATGCTCTCGTGGGATAATTGTAATATAATAGCCATAGTAACAACCCAAACTAAATTCGTATGAAACTGTCCATTCCAATCTTAGGCGGAAAAAAAGAGAAAACCGAGTATTTTCTCGCTCTCCTTCTTCGGGACACAAAAGCAAGTGCGGTAATTCTGGAAGAAACAGGAAAAAAGCTTAAAATTATCAGTTCTCATGAAGAGTATTTCACAACTTCTATTGAAGATGCGCCGTTTGAGGAGTGGCTTCAGGTCCTTGATAAAACTATCAGTCAAGCTGAAGAAACGCTTCCTCCGACTATTGAAAGTCATAAGACAGTCTTCGGTGTAAAAGACAGTTGGATAGAAGAGAAAAAAATTAAAAAAGACTACCTTGTTAAACTTAAAAAAGTTTGTGAAAGTCTGGATCTTTCACCGATTGGTTTTCTCATAATCAGTGAAGCGATCGCCCATCTCATTCAAGATGAAGAAGGTGCTCCTTTAACCGCAATTCTGGCTGAAGTTACCAAGTCTCAAGTAACCATCTCGCTTTTTAGAGCCGGAAAATTGACAGAAACCAAACATAAAGCAATTACAACATCCCCCGCAGAAATAACTGATAATTTGCTGAGAGAGTTTGAAACCGTTGAGGTTTTACCGTCACGGATTATTTTGTTTGACGGCAGCCTTACCGAGGATTTGGCACAGCAATTTATCATTCATAAATGGAGTAAAAGCCTACCGTTTTTGCATATGCCGCAGATTTCTATACTCCCCCAAGGTTTTGATGCTAAGGGGGTCGTTTTCGGTGCTGCCACACAAATGGGGTTTGAGGTGCTAAATACGGGAGAAAAATCAGTAATTAAAACTTTCGCGTCTACAGTTGAAGAGGAACAAAAAGAAGACGCTGAAGAAGAGCCTTTCATTTCCTCTGAAGTGAAACCTATGGGCGGACATGTGGTTATTCCGGCAGAACCGGAGGACGAAAAACAAGATACGGAGAAAGAAGCTTCAGAAAAAATTGGGCAAACAGCCACTTGGGAGTTTGGCTTTATGACAGACCAGGATGTCGCAGATTTACCGCGCCCAGAATCTCACCCCCCAGGTGAAGACCATGAATCTGAAGGGACAAGCGAAACACACATCCCATTCTCAGGGGAGAGAGAGCATACTCTCGCCTATCAGATGCGAGGTAAATCAGAAAACTCTCTGGAAATGCCGGAAAAATCCGCGACAAGACAATTTCCAAAGTTTCATCTGTCAGGTCTAAAACTTCCTTCTCTTACATTTCCACCGCTACCGTTTCTTACGGGGCGTAATAAATCTTTTATTCTTCTTCCACTCGTCTTACTGCTTCTTATCGGGATTATTGTCTTGTATGTTTTTATGCTTCATGCAACGGTTGTTCTGCATCTTAATCCAAAACAGTTCTCAGATACAGAGACAATCAGTTTCTCCATTGATGGAAATAATGATTTTTCCAGTAATATTATCGCTGCGCAAAAAATATCTACGACGCTTAAAGGCAGTGTATCCACTGATACTACCGGCAAAAAAAATATTGGCGATAAAGCAACGGGTACAATCACTATCTTTAACAGTTCTGATAATTCCCAGCAGTTAAATGCAGGTACTACGATTACCTCCCAAAACGGACTTAATTTTACGACGGATAAAGACGTAACTGTTGCTTCGGCTTCGGGCGATATTTTTTCAGGCATTGAGTCAGGAACAACTGATGTTCCGGTTACCGCAAGTACATTTGGAACAGAATATAATCTCCCCTCAGGTACTACATTTTCTCTCGGCGGTAGTTCCACACTTGCCGGTAAAAACAGTAACGCATTTTCAGGTGGAACAAAAAAGACTATCGTTATCGTAACGAAAGCTGACGAGAATCAATTACTCGCTCAATTACCCAAAAGCCTGGAACAACAAGCGAAAGATGCGTTGTCGAAAAAAATCAGTAGTGATCAGACAATTTTACCTTTTATTCTTAGCGAATCTTTCAATAATAAAACATTTGATAAAAATATCGGAGATCAATCCTCCACGGTGACGTTAAATGGCTCTGTCTCCTTTTCGGAAGCGGTATATAAAAATAGTGATATCCATGATTTCGCGACAACATTGATGAAAAACAAAAGCAATAGTAACTTACAGCTCGATGAAAAAGGTATTCAAACATCAGTCGCTAATCTCAAGCAGAAGAATGATACGACAATTAACGCTCCGCTTTCCCTGAAAGCCGGATTGCTGCCGCAAATCGACCAGGCTAAAATTATTCAGGAGATCACCGGTAGCTCAGTTAGGGACGCAACCACCAGGCTTTCAAAACTGCCGCAAGTTGAAAGTGTCGATATAAACTTATCGCCGAATATTCCGTTCTTACCGAAGTTTCTACCCAGAATAATGAATCATATTACACTGACAGTTGACAGCAATGGTTAAATATTACAGCAAACATAAATCTCTCAACATACGAATTATTATCCGATCAATAAGTTTGGGGGTGTCCCTGTGCGGATTATTGTCGCTCATGTACTTTGCACTTCCACTTCTCTCCTGGCAACTTTACCTCGCTCCTGCGTTCGCTTCGCAAAACTTGGCGCTTCCAATTCCGAAAACGACTGTTATAAGCGGGCCTAGCATTACAAGTCTTGTTCAGTCGACAGCAAGTGTTATTTCGGGAACTGATTATTCTGATGCTTCCAATTGGTTCCCAAGCTACAAAGATGTGAATATCGTTACCACCCAGACAACCTATCTTCTCTCAATTCCAAAAATCAACGTTTATAATGCTGTCGTTTCAACTGCCGATACAAACCTCAATATACATCTCGTTCATTACGGAGGAACCCCGCTTCCTCCAAACAACGGTAATGCAATTATTTTTGGACATTCTACGCTTCCGCAGTTATTTGATCCAAAAAACTATAAAACTATTTTTGCTAATGCGCATTTACTGCAGGTCGGCGATACCGTTACCGCGACAATTAACGGCGTTGGGTATGAATATAAAATCTACCAGATAGTTATCATAGATCCTGAGGATACGAGTATGCTTGCGCAGGATTTCAGTGACAGTTTTATTACACTTGTCACCTGCACACCACCCGGAACGACCTGGAAAAGGCTGGTCATCAGAGCCAGACTTGAAAAATTATAATCATTCCGGTTACAATAAATTAGTTATGTGGGAAAGAAATAGATACCAAGCGCTTTTGATTCGAGTTTGGCCAACCATAAATCATGCAATTAACGGAACACTTTATTTTCTCTACTCAGTAACAAAAAGCAGTTTTAAGCTGGCTTGGGAACAAATTAAAGGAAGCTTCCACACATGACAGAAGAAGAATTGGCGCTCGACAGTATACGGAAAAAACTCGTCGGAAAAACACTTACTTACCAAGAAATTTACGCAATCATGGATGAAATTGCACACAAAAGGCTTGGTAGTGTTTTGACGACATATTTTGCTGCCTCAGGATACGCTAAAGGCTTTTCAGATGAAGAAATTTATTTTCTCACGAAGGCTATGGTCGAAACCGGTGAAAGACTTCAATTCAAGGGAATTGTGGCAGACAAGCATTCAATTGGCGGAGTACCCGGAACCAGAACAACGATGATCGTGGTTCCGATTGTGGCTGCAGCAGGATTTACAACTCCGAAAAGTTCCAGTCGTGCCATTACTACACCCGGCGGTACTGCGGATGATATGGAGGTATTGGCTCCGGTTACTTTTAGCAAAGAGCAAATTTATAAAATCGTTAAGGAAACAAGCGGTTGTATTGTGTGGGGAGGCAGCTTTCATATTGCTCCTGCCGATGATGTTCTTATCAAAGTTGAATCACCGCTGATGTTTGAAAGCTATGATAAAATTCTGGTTTCTATTATGGCTAAAAAAATTGCTTTCGGTTCAAATCATGTCATTATCGATTTACCTTACGGAGAATATGTAAAATTACACAGGTTAGTAGATGCAGAGCTTCTGGCTGAAAAATTTAAAAAGCTTGCCCAGCGATTTGGTATTAAAATCAGTGTTCTGATCCACAAAACCAATGAACCGGCAGGGCGGGGAATTGGACCTGTTCTAGAAGCACGGGAAGCACTCCGCGTTCTTGAACAAACTGATGACCGTCCAAAAGACCTTGAAGAACGGTCGCTTAATTTAGCAGGAGAGCTTCTCAATCTTTGTCTCAGTGATGCACCTGAAACGCTCAGGCAAAAAATTAAAAGCGAATTTGCTACTCCGACCGGTTGGGCTTCCTATATTCTAACCTCCGGTCATGCGCATAAAAAAATGCAAGAGATTATAAAAGCCCAGGGGGGCAACCCAGATATACGCAGTAATGAATTAAAACCGGCTAAACTTTCTTACAAGGTCCAAGCAAAAACTGATGGAAAAATAAAAAAAATCAACTGTAAAAATATCTCCCTACTGGCCAAGATACTGGGTAACCCGGCTGAAAAAGAGGCAGGCATGTACCTGAATAAAAAAATCGGCGACACTGTTTCTCGGGGAGAAACCGTTTGTACTTTTTTTGCAAATAACGAACATAAACTAAAAGAAGCAGCAGAATCGCTCTCGAATTTTCCTATTATGTCTGTTGAATAAATGTTATGAGGAAGTTTTTTCGTTTTTTACTTATTATTATTTTTCTTGGGGGAATTGGTTTTATATGCTGGAGTTATGAGCTGCAACCCGCAGACAGCAGTAATTACTCATCCCAAATTTTTACCATAACACCCGGGGAGGGTGTCAAACAAATAGGCACAAGCCTGGAAAGCAAGGGATTAATCAAAAACTCTCTTGCATTTTATTTGTTCGTTAAGCAGTCAGGAATTGAAAATAAGATCCAAGCCGGAGATTTTCAGCTATCTCCATCTTTAAGCTTGAAGCAAATCGCAAATAAATTAACGGCAAATACGCTTGATATCTGGGTAACAATTTCTGAAGGAAAACGCGCAGAGGAAATTGCCGATCTTTTCGAAAGTAAATTACCTCATTTTAGCCAGTCCTGGAGAAAAGCATTGGACAAAGAGGAAGGATATCTCTTTCCCGATACCTATCTTATCCCCCACGGAGCTGATATTAAGCAAATTGTTTCCCTCATGAAAAATAATTTTGCTAAGAAATATGCCAGTATTGATCCAAATCCTGATAGCAAACTTAGTCAACAAGAGATTGTGACGATTGCTTCAATGGTCGAACGTGAAGCACGGTTCCCCGATGATCAACCATTAGTAGCATCGGTTATTCTCAATCGATTAAATCTTGGTATGCCGCTTCAGATTGATTCTACAATCCAGTACGCGCTTGGCTACCAAACAGGGGAGAATACATGGTGGAAAAAAAAGCTAACTTTGAATGACTTGGAGATTGACTCACCGTATAATACTTATACTCAGACAGGGCTTCCCCCTACCCCTATCGCAAATCCTGGTTTAGGTGCCTTAAAAGCAGCAGTTCACCCGGCAGATACTTCATATTTATATTATATTTCGGATAAATACGGACATAATCACTATGCAAAAACGTTGAGCGAGCAGAATGCAAATATACAAAAGTATGAGTAGTAGATATTATTTTCTTTTGAAAAAGCGGCGGATTGTACTCGTTTTTTGAGTCTCATGTTTTACTTTTACTTCCCCATGCGGTTCGTTTTTTAAGTCTTTGTGTGTAGATTTTTCTTGATTTTCCGGATTATTGACTTCTTTATCTGTTTTTTCCGCTTTTACTGTTTGCTCCGGGCTCTTTTCTGTTTCTTTAAGGTCAATTTTTACTTCCTCTTCATCTTCATCATCAACAACTTCTTCCATCCCGTCTTCATCAGTTTTTTCGAAGAGTTTTTCCTGCTCATTTGTAATGACCTCTTCAAGATCTGAAAACTTATTTAATCCCTCATCGATAATATTTCGCAGTAGCTCACGGCCTTTTTTCGTGGTTAAGAGGAGGGTTAATACAATTCCTAACAAGAATCCAAGAAAAAAACCACCTCCGCGTGTTTGGTCGCATGTACATTTATGATCCATTTTTACTCCTTTTTGTGCTTGTGTTCTGAAGATTCTTTTCCATCCCGGCTTAATAACGATCTGACCAGCTTAACGAGAACCAGAATCGATCCTCCTTTTAAGCTGCCCACAAGTGCAGATACCGTTGCCAGAGGACCCGACACACTATCTGTCAGATTATTGGCATTGTCCAAAACATGATTTGCTTTTCGAATCGTTTTATGGAAATCTGTTAGAATAAAAAATACTTGAATTCCCAGAGCTACCAGAAGAACAGTTAAAATAATAATAACGATTAGCAAAACGAGTTGGACAGAATCAATCATATTATTTAGTTTACCCTCCCCACCTCATCTATGTCAAGAATGAAATGGGTAAGAAAAAGCGTTGATTTTACCTTACCGTTATTTTGCGTTCAATTACCGTTTCTTTGCCAAACGTGTTTTTTGCAATGATTCTGATAATTGATGGTCCGGGAAAAATAGTCAGATGCTTAGTAAATTTACCGTCCGAGTCAAGCGCAACCTGATTATTATTGATCGAGACATCTGAACTGCTTTCGGCTTTCCCTATGACAATTACATCTGAGGAAACTACTGCATTATTTTTTGGCGAACTTACACTAAGACCGGGATTCATAAAAACCGCACGATATTGGAAAAGTAAAAATCCTGTCAGGAGAAGAAAAATACCAACCAGTACAAAAAAAGTGCCCGAGAAATGAATTTTATGAATATTAATTGGTTTCTTTTCCGTCATCTCTAAAGGCAAAACTTTTACGTCTTTATCTGTTGCAAATTCACGTCGGAAAAGCGGCAATATGTCTTTTTTGGAAAGTCCCAAAAATTCAGCATAGGTAATTACAAATCCTTCGGCATAGGTAGGAGAGGGTAGCTTCTGATATTCTCCTTTTTCAATCGCCTGAAGAAAGGCCGGCCGAATTTTAGTCTCAGCAGCAACGGCGTCAATAGTTAATTTTTTACGTACACGTTCATCGTGCAGCTTCTGGTACACTCGAATCATACTAAGATTTTCTTGTGAAAGTTCACTTATGCAATATGCAGATACTTATTGCATTTGTTGGTTTTGTAAGAACTCTTCGGCATTACGAACGAGCACATCCCGCGGTTTTGAACCTTCGGCATGCCCGACAACTCCTGCTTCTTCCAATTGATCAAGAATTCTGGCAGCCCGTGAATAGCCGATTGACATTTTGCGCTGCAGGAAGGATGCGGAGGCGGTATCAAATTGACAAACAAGTCTCACTACATCTTCAAACATCTCGTCTTTCTCGCCCAGACCACCTGCTCCGCTACTCCTACTGTTCTTACTGTTTACTTGCTGAGTAAGAATCTCTTCTGTGTATTCAACCGGAAAATTTTTGGCTTTCAGAAAATCTACCAGATTCTTAATTTCCCTCTCCGAAACAAATGCTCCCTGAATACGGGTCGGTTTTGCCTGGTCAGGAGGAATATAAAGCATATCCCCTCTTCCCAGTAGTTTCTCGGCGCCGGGTGAATCCAGGATAACTCGAGAATCCATCATTGAAGATACGTTAAAAGCAATACGGGTAGGAATATTCGCTTTAATAAGGCCTGTGATAACATTAACCGAGGGACGCTGGGTAGAAATTACCAGGTGAATACCAACCGCACGTGCCATTTGGGCAAGTCTGGTTACGGTATCTTCAACTTCAACCGGTGCAAACATCATCAAATCCGCCAGTTCATCGACAATAATTATGATAAACGGCATTGCCTGAAAACCCGAAAGTTCATTATATGCATCAATATTTCTAACTCCCCGCTCTGCAAAAATCCTATACCGTCTATCCATTTCCCCTGTTGCCCACTTCAGAGCAGATAAAATTTTCTCAACTTCGACAATGACCGGTGTTAAAAGATGAGGAATATGGTTGTATCCGGTGAATTCGACCCGTTTGGGATCAATCATAATAAGCTTTACCTCTGTCGGCGATGCGCGGAAAAGAAGTGTCGCGATAAATGCATTCAGAAGAACCGACTTGCCTGAACCGGTTGTACCGGCTATAAGAACATGCGGCATTCTCGCGATATCGACAACCAGCGGATTACCCGATACATCAAGTCCCATCGCTACTGTTAATTTCGACCGGCTTTTCTGCATAGTGTTAGACGAGAGCATAGTCCGAAGCGTTACCAGTTCCAGTGAGCGATTGGGAATTTCGATACCGATTAAGTTTCTCCCCGGAATCGGCGCTTCGATACGAATTTGACCTGTAGGCGCTTCTGTAGCAAGCGCCAGATCATTTGCCAAGGCTGTGATTTTCGAAACTTTTGTCCCCAGAGCAATTTCGAGCGCATACTGGGTAACTGCCGGACCTAAGTTTACCTCCGCTACTCTGGCTTCTATTCCAAAACTCTGGAGAGTTTTTTCTATTACCGAGGCTACTTTATTAATATCTCCTCTGTCTGCTTTTTTTCCGGAGCTTTCAGAAAGCAAAGACAGGGGCGGATGTTCCCAAATTCCGGGTCCTACATTTGTCAACACATTTGCAACTAGTTTATCCGTCAATCCATCCTGATCTTTTTTTTGTACTTTCGGGTCTTCACCGGGTTTTTTCTGAAAAGGCAAGGGCTGCTGTTCTACATCTTTTTGTCCGCCTTTTATAGTAATCGGTCTGTTCCGGTTAAATGTATGTCTTCCTCCGGCGAAGGAAAAAAGCTTCATGGGCACTAGCCGGTGAGTATTTTTCCCAATTATTCCAAGCACTTGTAGAATTTCGTCAATTGACGTATCAAAAAAGACAATATTTCCTACGATGAAACCGGTAATAAAAACAATATCCGCACCGGGTACAGTAAGAATTTCTTTGAAGACAGTAAAGAGCTGTGTACCGATACTGCCGGTACGGGAAAGTCCCAGAAGAGAGATAAAAAGCACTAAAAATCCGACTGCAACATTGACGCGCGAGATGTAGATTTTCAGCCTGAGAAACAGAAAACCGAAGAATACAAGATTGAGAGGAAAAATAATTCCCAACCATCCAAACTTATCCGATAAAAAGGTATGAATACGAACTAATTCTCTGCTATTAGTGAATGAAAGAAAAAGAAGCGTTGCAAATAGAAGAAGGAGTAAGCCGGTAACCGTATAGACAGTTGTTTTCTTAAGCTTAAATTTCACTTTCCTGTATGATCTTCTTCTCCTTCTAACTAATTTTCTTGCGGGCATAGATGTATTATAAGTACAAGAGAACTAGAACGCAAATATGTTAATACACTAAAGTTTTTCTTGTAATGATATGAAAAATAGAAAGTAAATTAGTAAATCGGATTAAATACCAGACAACAATACAGTTTTACTGCCAGTTTTATTATCCCGCCAATTTGGATCAGCCGCTTCACTTTCTGAATAACCAGGCTGGTTATTATAGTTAAGACTTCTATACTCTCTTCCATTATGGGTAAACGCATTTGTTCCTGGTCTGCGTGGAGTATTCTCAGGTTTACCACCGTTTCTCTTTATTCTATTCACTTCAATTTCTTTCCACTCAGGAGTTTCAGCCAATGTACGCAAAATTTCTTGTATTTCGCTCTGTTCATCTGCGTAGACTGCAATACGAGGATCTGTACTTGTTAGTTCGTTGTACTGACCAACATTATCAGGATTGGAAACGTATTGTGCCATATCAGCGGCATTACCATGTTTTGGATAAGTCATAACTAACCATTTAAAATCCGTATTTTTCCCTTCGGCTTTTCTTTGTTCTCCAATATGCATGAGGATATCCAAAGCTTTCGGCATATCTTCTGGTTCAATCATAGCGTATCCTCTATATAAATCATCGCTGTGTTTTTGCAGACTATCTCCATAGGTGACATGCTGCCATAAGAACTTACCAGCAGTTAGAAAGCCGGGAGATATTTGAACTTCGCCATTTCTCTGCAATACTTGGAGCTCTTGCTGAGATTTAAGTAATGCTTCGTGTGTCGATTTTTGTAACTCAGTATCTTGTACATAGGGGAGTGGCGATGTTTCTTGTTTATCAGGTTCGGCAGTAGCGTAAATTAACTCATCCACAGGGACAGCTGTATTACTTCCTTTTATGAATACATAGTCGCGGCCATCCGGCCCCTTTCCCGCAAACCCAATTACTTCAACCGGTTGATCATAATTTTTATTTTTCCAGGTAGCCTGACCGGGCTGAAATCCTGCAGACGGAGTTGCATCCGGTGTCTGAGGAGCTATTGGTTGTGTAGGAGGGTTATTTGCAAGTTGAAACGCTTCTTGTTCTCTCACTATTTCATCCGGAAGAGCAGATAAATTAATAACCACTGCTTTACGCGTCACGCCCTTAACCTGTATTGTAAGTGGATGGAATGCCTGTGGTGTGTCTATATCAATACCAAGTTGTACGACTATCCCTATGTTTCTCATTTGCTGTTGCCAATCTAATAACTTTGCTTTTTCTTCTGCGTGTTCCCTAAAGAATTTTATATTAGTTAAAAGTGGATATAATACTTTTAGTTTGTGTTCTGTTAAGTCCAGATTAATGACACCAGAAATCCATATTTCTTCTTCTTCCGGACCACCGACAATATGAATTTGTTCTGACCTGATTTGTCCAAGTATTTGGCTTAAGCTGGTCTCCCCATACTTATTATCACTCATAAACTTATCCAACTCGATCGGAAGCTTAAGTTCTTGTAATAAATTTGCACACTGCTGCTTATACTCATCGATATTTTCCGGATATTTCATTTCTTGCTCTTTTTGCTGACCAGTGTCAGTATCCGGAGAAGCCGGTGGAGTTAGCGGCTGAGTCTGTGCCGGCTCTTGCGGGCGATTTTCCCAAAGAAGATTCAATAGCTCTTTTTCCCGATCTGTTAAATTATTAATACGCAGAGTTCCATTATTGTCTGATCTTTCATTTACCTTATCTGTAAAAACGGCCAATGTTTTTTCGTCGTAGTCTATTCGACATGTATCCACCAGATCTGTGATTATTTCAGATGAGTTATTGCCAAAAATTTTGCCGAGCCATAAGATACCTTCCATATCCTGCTGTAGCCGCTCAATATCAATTTTTTTATCATCCAGTACATATTGATCCAATATGTCACGGACAAAATCTTCTATTCGTGATTTACCAGTCGCTTCGTCAAAATACTTTGCGTATATGTTCTTTGCATCTTCTTCAGTAAAGTTTGTCGCATCAAATTTAAGTTTTTTATATAAGACGTTCCAGCTTTCGCCTTTGCCGCCGGGAGTAGCAAAGAAATCTTTGTTGTTGGTAAAGATACTTTTTACTTCTTTTCGCCACGTTTCTTTTTGCCTTTCAAAATCGGTAATTCCTTCATTTCGCCAATAATTTCTTCTTTCTGCGTCTGATGTTCGATTGACTGTGGCGTATAGCCTTTCTGGCTCCCCTTCATGATCTAACTTGAGAGTTTCCGGACTAAGAGGATCTAAGTCAGTTTTATTAGGATCTAGTGCTTCAACACCCATAAACAGGCGTGCTTGAAGACCGATGTTTGCCCTAAGAACAACTTCTTTTTCACGAGTTTCGAGAGTACCTTCCGGTTGGGTTATATCTACTTGTACTTCTCCGGCATCTGCAGATTCTCCTTGCGGTGCAGGCCTAAAAGGATCCGGTTGAGAATTATCTACTTGAGGTTCTGAGCTAAGAGCAGCTTCTGTTGGCATATATCAATTGTAGCATTTTAAACTTCGATGACAACCGGTAGAACAAGCGGGCGGCGGCGGAGTTTTTTAAAGATATGCTTACCCGCAGTGTCGCTAATTATTTTGCGGATATGTATCCAACTGCTGACATGACCTTTTCGCCGGGACATTATTTCCCGAATTTCCCGACTCAGCGTTTTCTTTAAACCCGCGGCTTCATTCGTAGAGAATCCTCTGCAGACGAGTTCCGGTTCCTGTATTACCTGACCATTTTCCGCGGCAATCTCAACCATCAGAATAACGATGCCGTCTTTTGCTAATTTTTCCCGGTCCCTCAGAACAAAGCTTTCTACTTCTTCTCCTGATATCTGGTCGACGTAGACATTTTTCGTCTCAATCTTTTTGCCAAATTTGACTAGGTTTTTCGAGAAAATAACTTCCTGACCATTGGCAACAAGAAAAATATCTGAATCCTTGTAGCCTACTTTTTTCGCGAGTTTTTCATATGCGACCATCTGTTTATAATTTCCGCTGATGGGAAGGACATACTTCGATCTAACCAGGGACATCAAAAGCATTAAATCCCACGAAGACCCATGTCCTGAAACGTGGAACGAGTCGGAAATTTGCGAATATAATACCCTTGCACCTCTTTTCGCAATCGCATCAATCAGTGAGTTAACGGATACTTCATTCCCGGGAATCGGATCCGAGGAAAAAATGACAACGTCCTGGGGGCTCAGTTTTATATCCTGATGCTCGCCATTTGCAATCCTGGTCATCGCTGAGTTTTCCTGTCCTTGACTTCCGGCAACCATTAACATAATTTGATTATCGTGATAGTTTTTTAAATCATTGATTTCTACCTCTGTTCCATCATGCATATGTAAATAACCCAGATCTTGCCCAATTGTTTTTGTCTTTATTAGCGATCTGCCAACGAAGCATACTTTCCGTTTGTATTTCTCCGCAGCCTGGATTGCTTGATTTAGACGTGAAAGGTTTGAAGAATAGGTTGTCACAATAAATTTTCCCGTGCAATCCCGCATTTCCCGATCAAAACTTTCAGACAGCGCTTCTTCTGACGGGGTATGCCCTGCTCGTTCCGCACCCAGACAGTCGGACATGAGACACAGTATATCGTTCTGTTCTGCCTGGACAATTTTTTCAAATTCTGTTTTTTTGCCGTCAGCCGGAGTAAGATCAAATTTAAAATCACTGCCATGATAGAAGCTTCCTGCCGGCGTTTTAATGATGATATTACTACTATCGGGAACAGAGTGAGTAATACGCAGAAAAGAAACAGTAAAGCTACCGATTTTTATATCGTTGCTGCCAAACGGCACGGAATTTATCTGGGAGGGAAGTTTAAAATCTTTCAATTTCTCGTTTGCCAAGGCTGCAGTTAAAGGAGTTGTAAATATGGGAAATTGGGGCAGTTGTGGCAAAATATAGGGCAGTGCTCCGATATGATCTTCATGACCATGTGTCAGAAGCATGCCGACAATTTTTTTCTTCGTAGTTAATAGATAACTAATATCCGGCAGTAATAAGTCAACTCCGAGCATTGTTTCGTCAGCAAATCCCAATCCGCAATCGACAATCAGTATCTCCTCCCCATATTCATAGAGATACATATTCCGGGTTACCTGCTCGAGTCCCCCGAGCGGAATAAAAGAGACAGTAGGTTCCAGAGAATTTGTTATTGAAGAAATCGGGTTATTTTGATCCATGGTTATTTTTCTATTTCACTTTCTGTCCAGAGCGAGGAAGCTCGTAAGTGCTTATGTTTATAGTATACACTTTCTTAGATAAGAAGACAAGAGCATAACTACCACTCCGGCAGAAAATGTTTCATATTATCAGACGATATCGTTACTGTGGTTGCAGCTCCGGTCACGATCTGCATCGCTGCCTTCCTGCACATGTTGGAGAGAAGCCGGTCCAAACCTCGAACACCCGGATCGTATCCCAGAGGTCTAACTAACGGTGCCCAAACATCTTCGGTAATGGTAAGCTGTTCCGGCAACAGTCCTGTACTTTTCTTGGTTTTTGGTAATATATAATCTCTGCCGATGACGATTTTTTCTTCATCACTGTAGGAGGGCATGTGAATAATTTCCAGACGATCCAACACAGCCGTAGCAACGCTATTAATATTATTTGCAGTAGCAACAAAAATCACATCCTGCAGATTAAACGGGTAATCGATATAATGATCGGCGAAATTAGCGTTTTGCTCGGGATCCAGCAGTTCAATTAAAACACCCATGATATCGGCTCTGGCAGTATCGGTAACACGATCCAGTTCATCCAGAAGTATGACCGGATTTTTCGTCTTACCCTGACTTAGTTGTTTAATAATTGCTCCCGGTTCTGCGTCGGGAAAGTAACGAGACTGCCCGCGAAGTACCCGTGAGTCTGCCATGCCGCCAAAAGGAATTCGTTCAAATTGTCTGCCAAGTGCATCGGCGAGAGATTTGGCAAACGTCGTTTTTCCCGTACCCGCAAGTCCCACCATGCATAAAATAGGTGCTTTTATAATGTGCTCTTTCTCTTTGCTATTTTTAATATCAAGCATAATTGATGCTATGTACTCAAGTACTCTTTCTTTCAGAGGTATTAAGCCATAATGATTTTTATCCATAACTTCTTTTGCTTTCGCAAGATCCAGCATATCTTCGCTCTTCTTATTCCAAGGCATTCCTACTGCCCAGTTAATATAATGAGATGCTGATTCGTATTCGAGAATATAATTTGAGCTTAAAAAGCCTGCGCTTGAACGAATCATTGCAAGCCGTGCAACTCTATCAATTAAAATTTGCCTCAGTCCGTCCGGAAGTCCTATACAAGTTTCGACTTTTTCTCCAAGTTTTCTGATCTGGTCGGAAGATTTTCCCTGATCTGAAATACTATGTGGTCCTTTTGCGCCGATACTATTTAAAAGATTTTCGTTATTGGTATCTTCAGCATCTGAAACGAAATTAAGCTTACTCATATCTTCATTTTCCTGACCTGCAACTTTTTGAATACTATCCTGAACATTTAAGGAACTATCCCCACGCGCTGCAGCTGCTTGTTCTTCAGAGAGAGTCTGTGAAGTTGATTGAGGAATAGTACCTCCTGATTGATCAGTAGGATTAAGGTTTGCTGAATCTTGGGCAGAGTTATCCATAACATAATCATACAAAACTTCTATTCCAATTGCAAAGCTGGATTATATTTTGTATGGAAAAATCTAATTTGCATATTAGATATAGGCTTGTTAGTATAAAAATACGTGAAGAATATCAGCAAAAGAAAGAAAGCTTCTTGTATAAAGAAGCATAACTCTTTTTCGAAGTTACTTTTTTTATTGTTATTTATTATCATCACCCTTTTAGCCTTACTTATATCTTTCTATTCTTTTAAGCAAAAAGCAGTGATATCTAATGAGACTCCGACAATAACAGTTAAGAAATTATTCCCCACAATTACTAAGGCGCCACCAGTTTATCAATCTACCCCAACTCCGCCAATACCCACAGGTATAGAATCGGAGGATAGGACAAAAATTCTATACGTACAGCCGCTGAATTTAGATGCTAGTCAAACTCCGACTGATCTTGCAATAAGTTTATACGATAAAGAAACAGGTAAATCAGAAATCATCGTTCCTTCAACAATAAACTCATTAACACAAGCATCCGGGCCCTTTTTGATTCTCAAATGGTCACCCAGTAACTCTTATATTTACACTGAATTCGGAAGCGCGGTGACAAAACTTGGAACAGTCTACTCATTTCCTGGTGGACAGAAAATAACAGATTATTTTCCAAGTGAAGGTTCGGCTTGGTTAGATAATCAAACCCTTGTAATTAATGAAGAATATGACGCAGCTATCAGACCATGGGAAGGAAATGGACGAGGAATTAGCGTGTTCTCGTTTCCTAACGAGGATAAACACCAACTACTAATTCCCAGCGCTACAGTAGATTATATTTTATTAGCTACTGCGAATGGATATATTTACTATAATCAAATTACAGTGAATAATAAAGATAATTGGAGTAATGAAAGTAGTCAGGACTCAACCTTCTGGCGAATGGATAAGAATGGTAATTTAAAGGAACAAGTTACAAGAAACGATGTTCCAGCTGTCCCTAACTAACGAAAATGTTTTAATGAATATTTATAAAATAAGTATAATGTTTGTGGATTAATAGTGGGGCTTGCGTCGTTCTCGACGTTCTCTTTCAAATTGCTGGGCTAAAGGGTGTTTGGTTACTACTCCGCCTGGCCTGTCTCCGCTTCGATCATATCTCGGTCCGCTACTACGAGGTCCCCTTGCTTGGAAACCACCACTTCGAGGTCCACGGGGCTCATAACTTCTTGGTTCACGCGGGGCTCCTCTATCATTTCCCTGTTCTCCTCCGGTGTCATCTTGTAAAAGCATGGTCAGATTTGTTCTGCCCTGATCATCGATTTCAGTAACACGCACCTTTACCTTATCTCCGATATGTACGACATCTTCAGGATTTTTTACAAATCCCCGAGCCATCTTAGAGACATGAACCATACCTTCTTTACCCGGTAAGACTTCCACAAATGCGCCAAAAGGTAAAATCCGCTTTACTTCTCCTTCAAATACTTCTCCTGCATGGATTTCTCTCGTAATGCCGCGTACCCACTCCATTGCTTTCTTTACTGCTTCATCATCCGTTCCGGATACTGTTACTGTTCCGTCATCTTCTACGTCAACTGTAGCGCCGGTTATGGCAATGATATTTTTAATTATTTTACCGCCGGGACCGATAACTTCTCCGATCTTATCAACAGGAATCTGGAGAGTTTCAATTTTCGGCGCATATTCTGATAATGCCTTTTTTGGTTCCGGAACAACTGAGAGCATTTTCTCTAAAATCTGCAACCGTGCTGTTTTAGCACGTGTAAGAATTTCGCCAATCTGTTTATCTGTAAGGCCGGGGATTTTCACATCGAGTTGAATTGCGGTAATACCGCTATCCGTACCGGCTACTTTAAAATCCATATCGCCTGAAAAATCTTCAAGTCCCAGAATATCTGTTAAGAGCACATAGTCGTCTCCGTCTGACATCATTCCAATTGAGATACCGGCAACCGGTTTCGTAATAGGCACTCCCGCATCCATCAATGCAAGCGTTGAACCGCAAGTTGATGCCATAGAACTTGAACCATTTTGAGAAAGAATCTCCGATACTACCCGAATTGTATAGGGAAACTTGTCTTTTTCCGGAATAACTGCAAAAAGTGCCCGCTCAGCCAGCGCTCCATGCCCTATATCCCGTCTGCCGGGCGTTCCCATCCTTCCGGCTTCTCCGTTTGAAAAAGGAGCATTTGAATAATGGTGAATATAACGTTTTGCTTCTTCGCCTTCCGCAGATTCTATAAGTTGTTCCATTCTCGGCGAGCCTAAGGTAACAATTGATAATACCTGCGTGAGACCGCGCTGAAATATTGCCGATCCATGTGTGCGGGGTAAAATACCTGCTTCGATATCTAATGTTCTGATTTCATCTACTTTGCGACCGTCAATTCGTTTTTTACTTTTCAGTGTGTCGCTGCGAATCTGTTTGAACATAACATATTCAATCGCTTTCGTGACTACTTTTTTATCCAGAACTGACTGTGGATCGGCCGCTTTATCCTGTTCAAGTATTTGACTGACCAGATCTTCTGTTTCTGATCCGCTTCCTTCTTTATTTGCCCGCGACTTCGCAAGTTCTTTTATTTCAGCAGTGTACGATTTTTGAACCAACTTAACCGCTTCTTCAAAAACAGGATTTAAAGGAACTTCAAGTTTCTTTGTCCAACTTTTTTTACTAATTCATTAATAAATGTAATTACTTTTCTTGTTTCAGTGTGTGCCCTGACAATTGCTTCATGCATTACTTCCTCTGCCACTTGGGATGCTCCCGATTCAATCATCAAGGTTAAATCTTCGCTTTGGGATACGACGACGTCCAGTTCCGAATGTTCGGATTCAGTCGTGGTAGGATTAAAAATAAATTCCGCTGAGCCGCTTTCGGGATCTTTAACAACACCCATACGGATAGCCCCAATTGGCCCTTTCCAGGGAACTTTAGAGATAGCCAGAGCTGCAGAAACCGCATTGAGGGATAGAATATCCGGTTCATTTTCTCCATCAATCGAGAGAACGGTAATAACAACCTGTACTTCTTGTTTGAATTCTTTTGGGAATAATGGTCTGATAGAGCGATCAATAAGCCGTCCTATTAAAATAGCCTCGTCTGTCGGTCTGCCTTCGCGTTTTACCCAACGTGAGCCTTTAATTCTGCCTCCTGCATATAATTTTTCCGTATATTCAACAGTTAAGGGAAAATAATCAATATCATCCCGAAGTCTTCCGAGTACTACAGTGACCAGCACCACGGTATCGCCAAGACGGGCAAGAATTGAAGAAGTTGCTTGAGGAGCAAGTTGTCCTGTTTCAAGGATGAGTTGCTTTCCGGCAAAATCTACATTTACTGAAGTTTTTTCTTTCGTTTTCATATTATTCTATTCTAATAGAAGTCTTCTTTCTCTTTGTATTAGTATACTTTATTTTTCCGAATTACTGCAAGTTGAGATGCCTTCGATTGCAAAAATTGCGGGATTAGTCTTTGAGTCCAACTTTCTTTAAAATTGTTGTCGCCCGAATCTTATCGACTTGGGTAAGAAAATTAACGAGCCTTCTTCTTTTCGCAACCATTGACAGGAGTCCCCGTCTACTGTGCGTATCATGACCATGTTCTTTTAAATGTTCAACCAGTCTGTCAATTTTACGGGTTAACAGTCCTATTTGTACTTCAGGGCTTCCCGTATCACCGTCAGCTGTCTGAAACTCTTTAATAATATCCTGTTTTTGCAGCGGATTTAATGGCATGAAAGCAATTATAGCAGCTTCTTTTCTTCTGCGCAATATCTATGTAAATTCGTTACGAAATCGAAGATCCTTTATACACTTTCGGTGTTAGCCAATCTGCCGGCGGATTGTTAATATCTTTTTTATCCTGTTCATTCACTTGCACTTGCGGCGCTGGTTGAGGTTGAGGCGGTAATGGATTTGGCTGCCAATCATCCCGAGACGGACTAAACCGTGGCTTACTTGGAGCTGCTGTAGTTGGCGCTATGGGAGCTGCTGAAGGAGTATAGGACGTGTCAAATGGTGATGGACGCCTATCTAACCTGGAAGCTGCTCCGCCTCCGCCTATTGGAGACAGGCGTCTTGCTCCTTTTTTCATCAAGATACTGGCGATTTCAAATGCGACATAGCTGGTTTTTGGATCCTGGAAGTTACCGGTAGCGAATGATATGCCACCCATTAAATTCTGGGCAATATCCTGATCAAAATCTAAACCAAGTGAAAGCAGTAAATCGGAAACCTGCTCGCTAACTGAGGAAAACCTCGGCGAGACAAGCACCACATTACCAAAACCCTCATTTTCTTCTCTATTATCGATATTAATAATCGTAGCGCTCTGAACGGTTTCCGGGTTAAATAAGCCGGTGATGTCTTGGAGACGAGGTGTACCAACAACAAAAATCAGTTCAGCATTTCCCGAACTACCTTGACTGAACCGAACGTCCTGCGGTGTGAAAGAAAGACCCTGTTCGCCTGCTTTAACGACAATATTTAAAAATCCAGCATCAATCGTATAAGAAACTTTTTCGATATCTCCTTCACGATAAGGAAAAGAAACAATTAAGTCTCCTGCCGAACTACTGCCTGAAAAGCTGGTTTGAACTTTATCAATACCTACCAGATTGGAGAGTTCTACAATTGGCTCGGTAGGAGAAACAACTGTTGTTTTCTTGTTGACTGCGTTTAGGGCAAGCGAGAGGGAAAGTCCTGCTGCCATATCATCAACAGAAGGATTGGGTCCGACTGCTATAGCAATTTCCTGCGCTTTTCCAATAATATCTTTAATTCGCTGTAGTGACTGAGTATCCATATTACAACCTATATTATTTTACTGTGACATACTACCACATCTCCGACTTCAATGTCAAGTCCACCACCCAGAACTATTCCAGCTTCATGTCCTGATTCAACTTTAGATGTCTGTTCTTTTCCAACCCTTAGCGAAGTAATAGTTGTCTCCCCTATAGTCTCGTCTTTTCGCATGATGCGAATTCTATCGCCCCGCGCGATTCTCCCCTCGAGCACCGTCACTCCGTAGGCAAAGGTTTTTTCAAAGGGAAATTTGGCTAAAACCCGTGCCGTACCATAAATCTCTTCCATTTGAGCCAGTCTTTTTCCTTCAAGTACATCCGATACTTCGTCAATCATCTCGTAGATAATCTGGTAATTTTTTGCCAATACTTTTTCAGTCATTGCCAGTTTTTGCACGTTGGGACGAATTTTGGAGTTAAAACTTAAAACAAGCGCTCCGGCAGATTTAGCAAAAAGAATATCCGCTTCTGACACCTCTCCGGTTTTTTTGTTGATTATATGAACATCTTTAGGTAGAGAATACTCAATCGCTTCCAAAGAGCCTTGCGTGTCTGCAATTAGGATAATCGGCAGCTTCCCTTCGTGCATATTTGGCCGATATACTATTTCACTTTCTGGTTCAAGCGCCAAAGCTTCTTCGGGGAGTTTTTCAACCTGGCGCTTATTTTTATCTGTGATAATACTCCCAACCGGAATGACTTGGGACATTCCAAATACCTCAACTCCGTCTCCGATAGTTGCTGTTTTTACGTTTTGCCCCATATCATTTACAATATTTCTAACTCTGAAAATCGTTCCGTCAACTATTACGTCATCCCGCACGGTTAATGTACCGTTTTTAATTACTAATGCAGCTTGCGGACCGGCTCTTTGATCCAACCTAGACTCGATAACGATAGCAACGAGCTCTCCTTTTGCCGAAACATCCGATTTTTTATGCAAATCAAAACTTAGAAGAATTAAATCAAGAAGTTCTTTTATATTTGTGTTGGTTTTAGCGGAAATCTCAATAACCGGAATATTTCCACCGAGCCCTTCAAGCAGAACTCCTTCTTTTACCAACTGCTGTTTAATTTTTTCCGGATTTTTTCCTTCTAAATCTGCTTTTGTCAAAACAACGATATAGGGAATTTTCGCATCCAGGAGAACCTGGATACTCTCTTTGGTCTGAGGCATAACCCCATCTACCGAGGAAATTACCAGTAAGCCGATATCCGCAACTTGAGCTCCGCGTGAACGCATTTGGGAAAATACCTGGTGTCCCGGTGTATCAATAAAAGTAATTCTCCGTTTTACTTTTTCATGAACAATTTCAATCGATGAGACCCCGATTTTTTGCGTAATGCCACCAAATTCACGGTCAGCAATTGAGGTCTTCCGGATTGAATCGAGAAGGGTTGTTTTTCCATGATCAACATGGCCGAGAACTGCTACGACCGGCGGAAAATTTTCTGGCTGTGTATTCGCTGTTTTTTGTATATCCATATATAATCCCCTTTCAATATAGTGAGCAAGTTAATCAGTGTCATATTAAGCTTGTTCTTTTAGTCGCTTTTTTAGTTTTACTCGGTTTTTCAACTTTATCGGTTTTTTTAGGCTGTGCACTTGCCGCAACTGTAAGACCCTCAACAACTGACTGCTCTTCGGGTGTAGATTTCACTTTTTCCTCTTTAACTTTCTCAGCTACTTCTTCGCTACCTGCCTCTTCTTTTCCTTCAATTTCTATTCTGTAGCCGGTAAGCCTGGATGCAAGCCTTACATTTTGACCCTCTTTCCCGATCGCCAAAGACAGTTCTTCTTTCGGCACAAAGACGTGTGCAATTTTTTCTTCTTCGTCCACTTCGACACGGACATTTTTAGCAGGGGAGAGCGATTGGATAATATACTGCTTCGAATCTACGACCCACTGGATAATATCGATTTTTTCAATGCCGGCAAATTCCTGTATGATTGCTTGTACCCTGACACCTTTCTGTCCGACACATGATCCGACAGGATCAATTCCCTGCTGATCGGAATATACCGCTACTTTTGACCGATTACCGGCTTCCCGAACAATTGCTTTAATTTGCACGCTGCCTTGAGCTACTTCCGGCACTTCCCGTTTGAAAAGCCCCTCCAAAAGCCCGGTGCTAGCCCTGGAGACGATAATTTCTTCACCTCTTGGTCCTTCTTTAATTTCTGAAAGATATACGGTTAAGCGCTGATTCAGATGGTACCTTTCATTCGGAATCTGCTCGGAAACCGGCATAATTGCCTCGGTTTTACCGATATCAACAATAACGTTTGGTCCGGCAAAGCGAAGCACCATGCCATTAATAATAGTCCCCATCTTTACTTTATAGTCGGTTAAAATTGCTTCTTTTTCTTTCTCGCGGATTTTCTGCAGGATTACTTGTTTGGCAGTTTGTGCGGCAATCCGGCCAAATCCGGGAGGTGTAACATTTTCTTCGTTGTGCAATATTTTCGCTTCTCCCGTATTGCCATTCAACTCCGCCGTGTATTCTTCAATTTCAATTCCCGGATGATCTTTACGATAAGCAGCTAAGATAGCGTTTTTTACCGTATCTAAAACTACAGAAACATCTACACCCCGTTCAGAGGCTACTTGATTCAGCGCTAAGGCAAATTCAGATCGTTGTACTGCCGGCATAGTGAATCCTAGTATACCAGATCATGCGTGTCCGATCAACACGCATAAGTATCCTATCTCGCTTGTATTATTTACTATTTTTTTCTAAGATAGATTTATGGGTGCAGAACAAGCAAAACCGGAAGGTGAAGGAAAACCGGAATATCAAACCCCATTAACCTATGAAGTAAGAGATTTTCCCAGTATATGGAAGGCTGTTACGGAAGAAACAGGGAAGTATTTAAGGGTCGGTCCTGTTGTCGGTACAGTAGCAAATGCGCCAACTCTTTTTCTTGGAGATGGCAACGATTTATCTTTCGGACTTAATCTAAAACCATCATTTGCTGGTAATTTGGTTGAATCTACGTTAAGGGACAATGATAAAATAAGACATCTTTCAGAAACACTTCAAAAGTATCTCGGGGAGGAGTTGCGGGTTAAACCCCGTGAAAGAAAAGCTCAATATAATCTGCTCGGACTTGTTATTTCAAAAGTTACTACAACAAATGGAAAAGAGGAAGAAAGAGAAGTCGCAACATTTAATCAGGATAATCAGGAATTTAGATTTATAGAACATTTCGATGAGCCAGTAAATGAAGAACAAGGCAGAGACGCTCTGGAGCAAGCTTTAAAACTCTTCCAGATAACTACAAGCGAATTGTATCGGCTTAATGGTCTTGAAGTACCGGAAGAAAAAGTAATCATAGAACCGCCTGAGAGAGATAAAAAAATAAATGCAACAGATTTAAAAGAATTAATGAAATTTTTTAGAGAAGATAAGTTGAAAAATCATGAGAAAATTTATTTCTCCCCAACAAGAGAAATTATTCCACTGCCTACACCCACACCTGACCATCCTGCTTCTACGGAGACTCCAAGGCCAGGCGATAAGTTGGACGAAATAAGACAAAGTTATGCAAAAAATCAGTTTAATGAGATTAAGAAATTATTCGGTACGGGTGGAAGTAGTGATCTGGAAACACTTCGCCAATCAATAATCGTTGAAGGAGTTCCGGATATTACATTTGATAGCATTGGTGGACAGGCAGCAGCTGTGGAACAAGCACGCCTGCTTGCAGAACAACTAAAACACCCTGAAGCTTTCGCAAGATGGGGATCTGAACCGCCCCGTGGAATTATTTTTATCGGTGATCCAGGGAACGGCAAAACATTGATAGCGAAAGCACTAGCACATGAAGCGGAAGTACCATTTATCATGGTCAAATCGTCTGACCTGGCATCGAAATGGTACGGCGATGCAGAAAAACTGGCAAAGGGTGTATTTCAAATTGCCCGTGAAGAAGCTATGCAGCACGGAGGACACGCAATAATATATTTCGATGAGGTTGATTCGCTGATGCCTTCTCGAAAAGGAAACGTACATGAGGCAACTAGACGGGTCATCGGAACGGTTCTCCAGGAAATTGACGGACTACAAACACAAGAACAGGAAGGAAAACTGATAGTTATCGCCTCCACAAATACACCCGAAACTGTCGATGATGCTTTTCTGTCACGAATGACAGAATGGGTTGAAGTTCCAAGTCCTGATGCCCAGGGTATCTCTGAAATTCTGGCTATTCAATTTCAAGCGCAAACTGTAAAGGCTGGACGTGAGTTATTGCAAGAAGGAATTGATTTCAGCCAAGTTGCTTCGGAAATGGTCGGAGTCAGCGGTAGAGATATTGCCGATGTGGTGCAACGAGTATTATCTTTAAAAGGACAGCAGGAGGCACGTGGTCTAAGTCCCACTGTTGTTACCAAGGAAGATATCCAGAGCGCTATCGTCTCTTCTGCCAAAGTCCGTCAGGCGAAACTAAATCACAGAAAGGCAACAAGTGGACAAATTGGATTTAGGAATAACTCAGAAAAACCAAGCTAGACACGAAAACAACTCACAGAATTCTTTAATCTCTTTACGATACTACTGTCTGTATATTGCCTGAGTCGTCGAGGGTCATTACGACATTATTTCCCCGCTTTATTTCGTCCCGCAATTCTTTTTGCGCGATAAGATCTTCTATTTTATCCTGTAAATAACGTCTCAAGGGACGGGCTCCAAACTCCGGATCATAACCTTCCTGAGAAATTTTAGTAATAATTTTATCATCAAATGTAACTGCAATATCCTGCTCTTTCAGTTTTTCGGTTAAACTCTTAAGCATAAGACGGGCAATTGTCGCTACCTGATCTTGGGATAATGATTTAAAAGTTACGACATCATCAAAACGGTTTAACAATTCCGGTTTAAAGATTCTGTTGCTTTGCAGATACTCCATCAGCCGGTGTTGAAATATTTTATCAATCTGAGTCCCTTTTTCGACTTCTTCCCGGATAAACTCAGCACCGGCATTAGAGGTAGCAATTATAATGGCATTAACAAATGAGACTGTATGTCCCTTATTATCGGTAAGACGACCATCTTCAAGTACCTGAAGAAACAAATCTAAAATTCTGGGGTTTGCTTTTTCAAATTCATCCAGAAGAACCAGGGAATCCGGATGGTCATGAATTTTATCGGTCAATTCGCCCCGTTCTTCTCCTTCACCGGGTGCCGCACCGAGAAGCCTTTTTACGCCTTCACTGTCCGAATATTCACTCATATCGAGGCGCACAATATGTTCCTGTCCGCCAAAATAGAGATCCGAGAGTACACGGGCTGTTTCGGTTTTACCAACTCCTGTCGGACCTAAGAATAGAAATGAGACGGGTTTATTCGCACTTGCCAGCCCGGACCGAACACGGCGCATTGCCTCGGAGATTGCCGTGATGGCATCATCCTGACCAATGATGCGCTCATGTAATTTTTCTTCAAGGTGGAGTAAGAGTTCTTTTTCCTGCGCCTTTGGAGCTGCGACATTCGCATGTGTTTTTTCTTCAAGAGTGCTTATTACATCATCATCCGTTACAATATTCGACCTTTTCATTTTGTTCATAGTAACTGCAACTCGATTGGCCGAATCGGTAAGAAGCAGCACTGCGCTCCCGGGAAGATTCGCATCCTGTTCGTATCTGTCGGCAAAGTTAGCTGCCGCAATAACGCTTCGATATGTAAGGGAAACGCCATTTTTTTCTTCAATTTCCCCTGCTTTTTCAAAAAGCATCTGCAATGCTACGTCCTTTTCGGGCTCAAGAACTTGTATTATTTCGAATACTGATTTCATGGGGCTGCGCTCTAAATACGCTTTATATGCACCGGGCGTCATTGTGGCAATAATCGGCATTCCTCCGTTTTTAAGGTAGGGAAGAAGTGCGCCTGAAAGATCCAGATTATACGATCCGGCTCCCATGATGTTTTCAAACTGCGGAATATATAGAATAACGTTTCCGGCATGGGAAATTTCAGCAATAATATTTTGTAAGCGTACCTCCATATTTCCCCTATCTCCTGCTCCGGCAATAAGCGGTCCTACCATCAGCTCAAGTATTTTTTTATGATTTAAAGTGGAAGAAAGATAGTCGCCAAAACTGTCATACGCTAATGCTTCTACCAGACTTTCTTTTCCCGCACCGATTTCGCCAACCAGAATAATATTATTATTTTCTTTTTTTGCCAGTGCCTCACAAATTTCCTGATATTCTCTGCTGCGTCCCACAATAAGAGCGCGTTTGTTTAGCGAATGGTAGGTAAAATCATCGGTGTATTGTTTGGTTTCAGGCGTCCAGCCGGACATTAACGATTCACCGATTCCGTCGCCAAAAAAATGTACACGATAATCTTTTGCATGCTCTTCCTCCGGGTATTCCATTTGTGCCCAAAAGAGAATTTGCATCAGTTCTACGTCTTTTATTTTTTTCCTAAAAAGCAATTTTGTTTTTTCTTCCGAAAGCAAAAGGTAGGAGACGAGACAGTCCATAGTCGTTATGTATTCCCCGTTTACACTTTTAGCAAGTTCGAAGCTATACTGAAGAATATCTTTTTTAGGAATATCAACAAGAGACAGTTCCCCTTTATCCAGACCGATTTTTTCCAGGATAAATAGTATTTGAGGATAGCGAAGAAGAGCCAGGAGAAATTTCTCAGATGTTGTTTCAGACAAATAAGCAGTCAAAACCGGCATTGTCGCAGAGCTGCCGACATCGGGTGAGTTGTTTTTCCCAACCGGAGTTTTCGGATGATACCTGTTAATTTTATAGCGGAAAAATGTTTCCGCCATGGCAAGAAGACATAGAAAAAAGATTGAAAATCTGGGGTATGAATGATTAGTAAGTCCATACAGAGTAAGTGAAGCAAAGAAAAATATTGCCAACAGCCTCACCGTTTTACCAATAGCCGAGTGGATTAACAAATAAACATGAACGTACTCGTTAGAATTCATACTATTTAAATAATAGAAATATTGCCAATGCCGGCATTAATACAAACAAACTAATTACTAGAAATTCGCTAATCAACATTACTAAAAAAATAGTCAGTGTAAAGAGAATAAGTATTGTTTTTGCAAAAATTCCCATACCGATTGAGAAACCGACCAAACCTTTTCTATATTCATTTTTTAGTGGCTTAAAAAAAGTGACAACCATCAGCTTTAGAGAGAATAGCTGGAGAAACGCACTGTTGAGCGACTGGAAATATGACAGCATCGTAAGCGGTGCTTCAATATACCAGAATTGTACGAGAATAAAAGGCAGGGTCGTATAATAGAAATTCATGAGCAGTATCTCTAGTCTAAAAACTTTTCCTCTAAATTGCAAATGAGTATTATTTAGCAAGCAAATATTATTCCTGGGTTTCGTTTGGTAAACCGGCGGAAGAAGAAGTAAAGGTTGTGCCTGTTCCCGGAGGAGACATTGGATAATTGGGAGTGGGCATGTTATTCATCGGATTTAGCATTCCCGACTCCTGTCCCATATCCTGACCAAACTGAGACATTGGCTGTGGAGTAACCCCATTTGGTATCTGAGGACTCCCATACGGAGGTAAAGGAGCTTGCGGGAACTCTTGGGACGGGCCGTATTGGTTATTTATTTCTGCGGGAGCGGAGTTCATATACGGATTATTTACCGCCTGTGGATTTAGACCACTTGGGAACTGTTGATTAGGATTATACGGCTGATTAAAACCGGCCTGAGGAGGTAATACAGATGGAGAACCGGGCTGAGGTGGCTGAGTCATATTTGACGAGGGTGCGAATTGATTCTGCGAAGACATTGGTTCGCCCGCTTGCTGATTAGGTTCTGCTGCTTTTTCTTGACTACCAACCGCATCTGTATGGTTGGATTTAGTAAAGAAATATCCGCCCTTCGCCCCGTCAAAATCAATAAGTATCGCATCTCCGGGAAGAAACTTTTTTCCAATTATTTCAAGTGCAATTGGGTTTTCTATTCTCGTCTGAACCAGACGGCGAAGCGGTCTTGCACCGTACATAGGATCATACCCTTCATTTGCGAGTTCACGAAGAGCTGCATCTGTAATATCGACACTAAGTTGCTGCTCTGTAAGTAAACCGCTCGTTTTTTTAATGGCAAGTTTGGTAATACCTACCATATCTTCTCTTCGTAAGGGCTTAAAAATAACGATGTCGTCAAAACGATTGAGAAGTTCCGGCCGGAAGAATTTATGCAGTTCCCCGCTTACCACTTCTGAAAGGTCCTTAAAATCTTTTGCGAGTTGTTCCGCTGTTTTCGGCGTAGGATTAGTTGTATCCTCCTCGCCTAATTTTTCAGTAATCAGGCTGCTGCCAATATTTGATGTACAGATGATAATCGTATTTTTAAATGAGATCGTATTGCCCTTGTTATCGGTCAGCCGGCCATCCTCTAAAATCTGCAGGAGAATGTTAAAGACATCAGGATGCGCCTTTTCAACTTCGTCCAAAAGAACAATCGAGTACGGTTTTATTCTTACGGCTTCGGTTAATTGTCCACCTTCTTCATAGCCGACATACCCGGGGGGCGCACCAATCAGCTTGGCGAC
Organism: Candidatus Levyibacteriota bacterium; assembly: GCA_963790825.1. Taxonomy (GTDB): domain Bacteria; phylum Patescibacteriota; class Microgenomatia; order Levybacterales; family UBA12049; genus CAWBPM01. The sequence goes on from CAWBPM010000003.1 coordinate 268,009, forward strand.
CTCATGCTTTTCCATGTATTCTGACATGTCGAGCCGAATCATTGCGCTTTCCTGACCGAAAAGAATCTCTGCTATAGTTTTGGCAAGTTCTGTTTTTCCCGTACCCGACGGACCTAAAAAGATGAATGACGCAATCGGCCTCTGTCCGCTTGCCAGTCCAATTCTCCCTCTCCTGACTGCCTCTGCCACTGCTTTTACTGCTTCCTCCTGATCGATAAGCCGCTCATGGATGCGATCTTCCAGTTTTAACAATTTTTGACTTTCATCCTCTGTCAATTTCGTGATCGGAATACCGGTCCAATTACTGACTACCTGTTCTATTTGCGATTTTTTTACCTCGTTTCCTGTTGTTTGCCCCTTTGCCTGCATCATCTTCACATCTGCAGCAGCTTCGTCAATTAAATCAATTGCTTTATCGGGGAGAAAGCGTTCTCCAATATATTTTTTTGATAATTTAACCGCCTGAACCAACGCGTCGTCGGGAATAGTTACCTTGTGAAAGTCTTCGTATTTCGACTTTAATACCTTAAGCATTTCGACTGCTACTTCTTCACTCGGCTCTTCACAAATTATCGGCTGGAATCTTCTGGAAAATGCTTTATCTTTCTCAAAATATTTTCGGTATTCTGCTGTCGTCGTCGTACCGATTATCTGCAAGTGTCCTCTTGCCAAATGCGGCTTAATAATATTTGATGCATCCATCGCGCCTCCCGTATCACCCGCTCCCATCACCGTGTGTATTTCGTCGATAAAAAGCAGTGTTTGTCCGCTGCTTGCCATGGCTTCACGAATAACAGAGCGCAACCGTTCCTCAAATTCTCCCCTGTGACTTGCGCCGGCTACCAAAGATGCTACGTCAAGCTGAATAATCCGCTTTCCCAATAGTTCCTTCGGCACTAATCCTTTCACAATATTTTGCGCCAGACCTTCAATAATTGCCGTTTTGCCAACTCCTGCTTCACCTATTATGATCGGGTTATTTTTCGTTCTGCGGAGTAAGATATGAGCAAGTCTATCAATTTCCTTGTCCCGTCCGGCAATCGGATCAAGTTTACCCTCCCGAGCCTGTTGTGTCAGGTCTACCCCATATTCCTCAAGAACACTTTTTTTGGCCATTGTATAGGATTTATCTTTCGTTAATTTTTCTTCCACCTGCATTTTCCTAACACCTTGCTCTGCAAGTGAATTAACGCCGATACTCTGAGTTCCGGCAGAAAAAATTGCCAGCAGGACGTCCTCAGGAGCGATGAATCCGGCTCCGCGTTTTTTCGCTTCCAGATATGCACCTTCAAACACTTGTTTGGTATTTTGACTAAGCAGCGGTATACCGGGAAATCCGTCCGGAATTTCCCGACTTTGAATTTCCCGGGTAAGCTTCGCGACATCGACATTAAACTCTTCAAGAAGCTTATAGATTTCTTCATCAAAAAGTAATCCCAGAAGTATTTGGTCAACATCAATAAGCTGCTGGTGAATCCGCACCGATTCCTGCTGGGCGTGGGTTAGTACTTTTTGCGTACGGGAATCCAGATGCGACAGAGCGGACAAGTCTTCTCTTCGCGCCGGATCCATGGCTGAATCAGCTATATTATTGTTATCAATAGGAGTCGCCTGCGGAGGCGGAGGTGTCCCCATATTTTGTGTATTTGTATTTTGTTGTGCTGGTGGGTTCTGATTTCCAGAACTCCTCTGATTGAATAAATTTCCAAGCATACTATTTCCTTATTTTATTCTGTATGGTTTTTACTGATTAGTCAAGCTCTCCAATTATTATTTTTTTGTTTCAGGCTCGTCTTCCGCTGACATCTCAAGAGAAGGCTTTGTTATTTTTTGTATAGTTATTAGTTCTTCTGTTTCATATCCTTCTTTCTTCAGGTTTTCCAGCACGTCTTTGGCTGCTTGTTCTTTTGCTTTCAAATACGCAATAATCTCATTTTGCGAGAATCCGCCAAGCAGCAGGAAAGGCAGGATATTTGAAACTGCTTCCATGCCTGCTTTTACTTTTTCAGGTGCTGAGGCTGTCAATAACAGGATTATTTGCTCAATATTTTCGATTTCTTTTACCAACCAGGTTATTCTGTTTTGTATTACTCCGCCTGGTGCCTCAGGTATATCCATTTTGCTATAGTTTTCCTGCCATAGTTTTTTCACTGTTTCATAATCAGCGACATTTATTTGTTGCAGTTTATTAACAGAGGGGAAAGACCCTGCAATGTAGCTAAGCAAATACTTCTTTTCTTCTTCCACTTGTAGCCAAACTTCTTCCGCCAACTGGTTCTTTTTTTCTTTTTCTGAAAATATTTGATTTTTTATTTTCAGCAAGGCATCTTTTCCTAATTTTTCCGGAAATTCGACTAAAATTGCCTGAGCAAGCAGATTGCCATTTTCTTTTTCAGCCTGCAGTCTGTTTTTGAGAGATATATATTTCTCTTTTCTTAAAGGATCACTTATTTCCTCAAGATACGTAATATGCATCAGAACTGTCTTAAGTGCTGAAAGCAGTAGTTCTTCGTCATCAGCGGTTCTTCCGGAAACCGTATGGGCTGCTGTTAAGAGAGAAGTCGCGAGCGGATCGAAGGACTTACTTGCCTCAAGGAGTTGCTGTTTTAGATTGCCATACTTACTGCGAAGTTCGGACGAGGTCAAATTATCCGGACGCGATATTCGCTCTAATACCTCCCGTACTTTGGCTATGTCTTCTTCTTTCCCGGATACTTGAGCAGGTTGGGATTCGTACCGGACAATATCTCGAAGCGTAGGAAGCGGTAGGTTGGTAAGCTCCAGCAGTTTTGTATTTACTTGAGGATATGTTAATGCTTTAAGGTTTGTGCCAACCGGAATAGAAGCACGCGCTATTTCTTGATCCGGACTTTCTATTTCCGAAGCGGTTGTCATATGCCCTACTTCAGAGGTGGTCGCTGTTTTTTCTTTTGCTTCGATTAATGTTTCTTCCTCGTTTGCGTTCTGTTCTAGATCTTCCAAAACCGTCTTTCCTGCCTGTTCTTTTGCCTTCAAATACGCGACAATTTCTGACTGGGAGAAGCCACCCATCAGAAGGAACGGCAGGACGTTTGCTACTTCCTGCATGCCGGCTGCTACCTTCTGCTGGTCGGTCGAAGAAAGTAGATCAATGGCTCTAGTTACTTTCTCCAAATCTGATTTTACCCAAGTTTTCCGATCCATTTGTCCTGTTTCTGCAGTTTGTGGAATAGACATATTCTTGTAGTTATCAGTCCACATAGACTTTACTGCTTCGTAGTCTTCAAGGCTTACCTGCTGGATACGATTACTAGTTGGGAGATTGACAGAGGAGGAAGTTACCTGCTTTCCGGTTGTTTGTACGCCGCTTTGCGACATCAGAGAAAGAATATTTCCTGCCAGTTGGTCTCCTTTTGCCTGTGCATCCATGAGTTTCTGTTTCACTTTTTGTAGATCTGTTTTCTCGGTTTTACTGTTGACACCCAAGAGAGACGTGGCAAGTTGATTGCCTTTCTTGCTTTCTTCTTCAAGTTTGGCTTTTATCCTGACATATTGCTGTCTATCTGCAACTGCAGGGATTGAGGATAGGGCAGAATTTACGATTTGAGAGAGAACTTGAGATATGACTTGTGTCTCTTTGGATACAGTTTGCTTATCTACCTCAGAAAGCAACGTAGTTGCCAACTCATTTCCTTTCGTACTTTCCTGCATTAACTGGTCTTTCAGTTTTTGTATATCTGAGGCATTCGTTGTTTTCTCAGTTGCAGAGAGAATAGTTGTTGCAAGCGTATTTCCCTGCCTGCTCTCTTTGAGAAGGGTTTCTTTCAGTATGTTTATCCGCTCCCGATCGGTTGTAGAGGTTACTACTTCTTGTGGATTAGCAATTTGCGTCAGTACGTTTTGCAAAGATGAGACGCTTGGCTGGGATAGGATATTTTGGCTAGTTGTTGCAGACTGCAGTGCAGTGAGTATTGATGTTGCCAGGACGTCTCCTGTCTGGCTTTGTTTAGTGAGTTCACTTCGCATCTTGGTATACTGGTCACGCTCCTGCGCATTACTCAATGCCTCGGGATTTTGCAGATTTCGCATTGCTTCTTGTAATTTGACTAACTCTGTGGACTTTTCTCGGGAGGAAGAATTCATCGATGTTTCAAATTTCGCAATATCCCGAAGTGTCGGAAGCGACAAGTTGGTAAGTGTCAGTATTTTCGTATCAACTAGAACAGGAGTCGAAGCTGTGGTTATGGTAGGCGTTTGGTACGCCTCTTCCTCGTCCGCTGTTCTTGAAATTGTCAAATGCTGAGGGACTGTGGTTGTTTCACGTTTTACCTCAACAGTTGTATCCTCTTCCTCATTCGTTGAGGAAATTAACTCTTCCAGTACTACTTTTCCTGCTTGTTCTTTTGCTTTAAGATAGGCAACAATCTCCGACTGGGAGAAGCCACCCATCATCAGGAACGGGAGAATATTTGATACTTCCCGCATACCCGCTGCTACCTTCTGCTGCTCGGTTGAGGAGAGGAGATCAATCGTTCGGGAAATATTCTCTAGGTCATTCTTAATCCAGGTTTTTCGATCTGTTTGTCCAGTCTCGATACTTTGTGGTACATCCATGTTTTTATAATTCTCGGTCCACATGGATTTAACTGCTTCATAATCCTCAAGATTTACTTGCTGTACCCGATTCGCAGTGGGCAGTGGAGTCGTAAGAGTACCGGCTTGTGTCTGTGTTTGGTATTGCTGTTGAAGCATAAGGCCTAGGATTTGGGCAGCATTCTTATCCCCTTTATCGCGGGCGTCCATGAGTCTTTGCTTTAACTTCTGCACATCGCTGGTTTGAGTTTTAGAATCAGTAGTTAAAGCTTGTCTATTAATTTCTGATAAGACAGAGGTCGCTAACCCATTTCCTTGTTTACTCTCTTTTGTTAATGTGTCTTTCAATTGTTGTATTCCTGCTGCACTTGTCGTTTCTTTAGTGGCTGAAAGAATTGATGTAGCAAGTGTATTGCCTTGTTGACTTTCTTTTACCAAGGTTTCTTTTAGTGTTGATATTCGCTCGCGATCAACAGTTGAGGTAGTGACAGAGGCAGGATTCGCAAGATGCTCCATTACTTGAGACATTACTTGCATATCTCTCGATGCGCTTTGTTTATCTACCTCAGACAGAAGAGATGTAGCAAGTGTATTGCCTTGTTTACTCTCTTTCACCAATTGATCTCGTACCTTCTCCATCTCTGAAGTACTGGTCGTCCTCTCCGTCGCTGAAAGAATTGATGTAGCAAGTGTATTGCCTTGTTTACTCTCTCTGACTAATGTCTCTTTCAAAGCCGTAATTCGCTGCCGATCGGTCGTTGAAGTTGTGATAGACTGGGGATTGGCTAATTGTTCAAGGACGCTTGACATAACTTGCGTATCTTTGGATATACTTTGTCTATCCATCTCGGAGAGTAAGGTTGTGGCAAGCGTATTCCCTTTTTCGCTTTCTTTGATTAATTGTTCTTTGACTTTTTGAATTTCAGTATTGTTAAGTGTTTTTTCTGACGAGGAGAGTAAAGTGGTTGCCAATGTATTATTTTTCTCTTTACTTTCCGATACTAATTTTTCTTTAAGAGTCGTTATCCTTTCCCGTTCCGTTCTCTCTGTTATTTTTTCAGGGGAGGCAAGCTCTGTAAGAAGCTGTGACAACTCTGTATTTTGGACTTGCGTCGTGCTTGTAGCAGTTGAGAGAATAGTCGTTGCAAGCGTATTTCCTTTTTGGCTTTCTGATACTAATTCACCTCTGAGATTACTGTATACTTCTTGATCTTTTGCAGTTTGGACTGCGGCAGGATTGGCAATTTGCCCAAGGACCTGTGAGAAGGCTTTCGTATCTGTTGAGACAGATTGCCTGTCCATTTCAGACAGTATTGTTGTTGCAAGCGTATTGCTCTGTCTACTTTCTTTAACCAACTGGTCTCTTACTTTATCCATTTCAGATGTATTTGTTGTTTTCTCAGCTGCAGAGAGAATAGTTGTTGCAAGCGTATTTCCTTTTTCGCTTTCTTTGAGAAGCGTTTCTTTAAGCGCTGTAATCCGCTCCCGATCGGTTGTAGACACAACTGCTGGATTGGCAATTTGCCCAAGGATCCGGGATAACTGCTGTGACTCCCGAGCCGACGTGTTATTTGAGGCAGTAAATGTATTATTTGCAGCATTAAGAATAGTCGTCGCCAATACATTTCCCTTTTCACTTTCTTTGACTAAGTGTTCCCGAATTTCTTTATAATGCTCACGATCTCTCGTATTTGTCAGAATTTCGGGATGGGCAATCTGCTCCAGAGACTGCTGCATAGTAGAAACTTCTTGTTGTTTCTCTTTGTTGGTCGATAATATGCTTGTTTCAAAACGTGCAATATCCTGCATTTTTGGCACACTCAGATTTGTTAAGCCTAACAGAACTATATCTGCTGGCAGTGGCTTTGCCAGTCCGGCAGTCGATGATTTTGTAATGTTATTTTCTGTATTTATTGCTTCATTGGAACTGGCAGGTATTGCTTTTGCTAATCCCGCTCCCCGACCGGGCAAATTGAATTTCGGCGTAAAAGGCAACACGCGTCCCAGACCAAATGACGGAGCAGGACCGGGAGGAGCCGCCGGATTGACGGGAACAGGCGGGGCACCACCCAGGAAGGCACTACTTCTATTTCGGATATTTTTAATGACTGAATTTTCAGCATAGTTATAATTGGTCGCATAATCCAGGAAAATTTGTAAGAGAATCCATGGTACAATAATCACCATCCAGAGCATTAAAAGAGCAACTAAATATAAGGCAAATGTTTCGGGTAAATTAAGACTATTATTACAGGGCGTGGTAGCTGTATTATTGTAACAGACAGTTTGTCCCGGGCCACCAAGAAGAATATTAATGGCAGTCGGAAAAATGTCATTAGTTGGATCCCAAATGTTTCCTGCAAGCGGCTTTAGTGGTTGGTCTAATGTGGCATAATTGCTGTAATCATGAGGAATAAAGTTTAGAGGTACACCAGCTCGCCATACTTGAACCAACCCTGCCAGGAAAATAGCAAAAAGCGGAGCATAGAGAGCCCAGCGGAAAAATTCGCCTATCCAGATTTTGGCTGTATTTCGCACAGGATAATATAGTAAAAGCAGAGGGAAAATAGGAGAAACAATAATAAAAAACCATAGAATAATTCTGCGGATTATCAGAATAATCACCATCACGTAGTAAGTAAGTGCGGTTAATTTTACAAACAGTAATGAAACAAATGCGGATTCATTGTTCATGTCTCCCGTTAAGCGAAGTCCGATAAACTGTGTGTAATCCCATCCGACGTAAAGCAAATTTCCCTGCCATATTTCAGGATGCGCGATGTTCGTAGCGGTATCGGGGTTTTTGAGAAAAAATCCCTGGATAATATCGGTTATCTGGTAAATAAATTGAATGAGCGCATAAGAAAAAGTCACCAAAAGTATGACAGCGATAAAACGCGGAATAAAACGACGAACTCCTATACTTCTTCCCCGGGTAGAAATAATAATAAAAGCTGTAATTAAGACAAAGAGAACAAAAAACGCATAGACAATGTTACGAATTGTTACCCAGAAAGGAAGCAATGGATCGGTTCCGCTGGTGACGGAATTCAATTGTTCCCAGTCATAGTTCTGAAGCGACCAGTCAAGAAGAAGTCCGGACCTGGCAGCATTTTTTCCATCAAAAGTTACTTCCGAATCGGGGATAAAGATATTATCGGGAACAACATCTGTAGCGGCAGTGGCAACCGGTGCAGGAGCTACTGCGGCAGCTACGGTAAATAATAATCCACTTACTACATTTCCATTTCCGCCCGCATCACAGGGACTTACTGCAGGATTTGGGGTTAGCGCACATGCAGCTCCTACTGGAGAACCAACTGTAACTGAATAGGAGCAACTTGCAGATGCTACGCCTGCAATTGTCGTACAAGTATAACCAGCCGGCGGCGTGTAATTGACAGCATACGTACCGGCATTAAGATTTGTTATTGTAAAACTAGCCTGTATAGCAGTGCCGGATTGAATTGGAGCAGGACCTGGAGGTAAAGTAGTAATATTCCAGGTTCCTCCGACATTGGCTGCAGAGAAGTTTACCTGGATAGAACAATTATTCGTACAAAGAGCAGCAAATACGGAATGCGGAGAGAAATAAAGAAAAAATGCCAAGAAAAAGAAAAAAACGGACAGAAATTTTTTCATAAGTTTTGCGTATATTACGCACTAAATCCGGGAACATGTAAAATATCAACCAGTACAACTTGTACGAAAACGTAACCTAAAATTGCAAATAATATGCCGATTACCGCGTATTTAATGTAGCTTTTCCCTTTATCCAAGGCTTCATGATCTCCTTGAGAACTTAGAACAATGTATCCGCCATAAATTAAAAATAAGATTGCCAGACCGCCGATCATACTTAAGCCTATACCGTAAAATTTCTCTACCAGCTGAACCGGGTCTGTCGGTAAACAACCAAGATCGGTACTAACCGTATTAGGAGCACAAGTATCCATATACTAAGCCTAGCATAAAAATGAGACAAAAAACAACTCTATAAGACAGGTTAGATTTTAGCTTTATTTGAGGACTTAAAACAGAAGAATTTTATATTTTTAGTTAAATTTATACTTTTTGCCGTCTATATTCATAATAAAAGATTGATTGGCAAGTATATGAGAATAAACAAAAACTATCTCCTGATTAGTCGGATCCAGTTGATAGGCTTTTTTTATTGCATCCAGAGCAGCTTGTTTGTCATGCAGTTTAAGTTTAGTAAGTGCCAGAAGTTTCCACAGATCGGAAGAATCCGGTGAATCCGGATAATCCTTTACCGCTTCTTCCAAAAAGTCATTCGCTTTATTTGGGTCATCGTAATAAACCAAAATCGGTGCGTAATTACGATAAGTTAACAAATAATGCTTATGTTGTAAAACCAGCTGGTACTGCTTTGCATGAAGCGCCAATTCATAATACTTCTCTGCTTTTTGGAAATCTCCCATTCTCCCATATGTAGCTCCCATATTTTGCAAATTCAGCTCGTTTGGTCTTTGGGAAATAGATATAGTAAGATGTTTTAGCGCATCACTATATTTATTTATATTTAAATACTCAACTCCGAGGTCATTCTCAATATCAAAATTATCACTAATTAAAATATCATAGTTATAAAGAGTAAAAACATCATGCCAATCATTATTTCTGATTATTGTTCTCACTGATAATGAGAGGACAATAATAATTGCAATAAAAACAATGACTGACGCATTCATCTTTAGCTTATGAATAATTATCTGGCAAATGATCCCGAATATTCCCAGCAGTCCTACCAGCGGAAAGTAAAACCAGCGGTCTGCAACAGTCATATCGAGAGGGAAAATCTGAGCTATCATTAAAAATCCCAGGACGAGCCAGGCGGAGAAAAAAAAGAAAGGCTTGGAGAATTGTTTATGATGCTTTGCGGTATATATACCTACTAAAGTAATAAAAGCAATAAATGACAGATCTATGATGAGCGGGAGATAAAGGGTTGAAAAATGCAGAGAGGTTATTACCCATTGCTGATCAGTGGCAAGCGTTTTAGGAAAAAAGGACGTTTTGAGATAGTAAAACATGATCATTGGCATATTAAGCAAACGTTCAAACAAAGAGAGACTGGCTATGGGAGTTACCGGTCGCGCTGATATATCCACTTGTCCAATAAAAATACGGATAAAAGCGTAGAGACTAATGGTAATAAAACTGCCAATTGAGAGTTTACTTAGGTTATTTTTCAAAAAAAGAAAACTATAAATCAGAATCATGCAAACAAAAAGTATCCCTGTTTCTTTTGTGAGTAACGAAAGAAGTGCTAAAGAAAAAATAATTACAAGTTTTTTACCAGACAGGTTTTCGTTCATAGAAAGCAAGAGTGACAATGCTCCAAAGAGAAAGAAAAGAGGGTTGATCGTCTGTGCAATGTAAGATACCGCTTCGATGTTGATTGGATGAACCAGAAATACAATTGATAAAAAAAGGGTAATTCCCTTAGAAAAATACTTTTGAAAAAAAATAAAGATAATAATTGTACAGATAATATGTAATACCAACTGAAGAAAATGGTAGATAAAAGGTGCATTAGCAAAAGCTGTACAGAGAATAGAGAAGTATAATTCGGGTATTGGTCGATATTGTCCGCCGTTATTAAATAGATTATTCCCAAAAGCATAGAACAGATTTATATGATACGTATATAAATTTCTGATTATATACGTATAATCGTCCCAGACAAATCCGTTGAAAAGCATATTGAAGTAGACGATAAATCCGACGATTGCAATAATATGGATCGCTTTCTTTGTGGTTAGAGGAATAAAGAAACGCTTTAGAGAAAACTCCTGTTGGTTGGGCGTATCCTGCATGTCATTATGCTAACATTAAAGATAAAGTTATTTCAATTACAATTTGCTTCTTAGAACCAGCCTCTTTTTTTAGTTAAATTTATACTTTTTGCCGTCTATATTCATAATAAAAGATTGATTGGCAAGTATATGAGAATAAACAAAAACTATCTCCTGATTAGTCGGATCCAGTTGATAGGCTTTTTTTATTGCGTCCAGGGCAGCTTGTTTGTCATGTAATTTAAGTTTAGTAAGCGCCAGAAATTCCCATAGATTCGAAGAACCTGGTGAATCCGGATAATCTTTTACCGCTTCTTCCAAAAAGTCATTTGCTTTATTTGGATTATCATAATAAACCAAAATCGGTGCGTAGTTACGATAAGTTAACATAGCATGTTTATGTGGTAAATATGCCCCATAATCATCCGCGTGAAGAGCCAGTTCATAGTATTTCTTTGCATTTTGTATATCTCCCAGCCGTGTATATACAATCCCAATATTTTGTAAATCTAGTTCATTCGATCTTTGGGAAACAGATAAAGTAAGATGCTTAAGCGCATCATTATATTTATTTATATATAAATACTCAATTCCAAGGTCATTCTCAATTTCGAAATTATCCTCTACCCTACTATCATGAGCAAAAAGCGTCATGCCGTTATACCAATTGGCGTTACGTATTATTGTTCTGACAGAAAAAACAAGAAGAAGCACAATTATGCAGACTACAGCAATCTTAGTAAGCTTTCTGTTAGGAAAAATTGCCTCTTGTACTCCAATACCAAGTACTCCAAGTAGTCCAACCATAGGGAAATAGAAATACCGATCGGCTACCGTCATATCCAAAGAAAAGAGTTGCGAATGCATAGTAAGTCCCGACAAAAACCAGAGGGAAAAGAAAAGAAAAATAGGGAAAGTCTTGCGATTCGATCTAAATGTGTATATTCCCAGAAGAATGAGAAGTACGAAAAAAAGCATATCGATGAGAAGCGGGATGTAAAAGGTTGATAAAGCAATATTTGTAATAACCCATTTTTGATCAATGGCCAGTTTTAAAGGAAAGAAGAAAGTTTTGAGATAATAGAATACAACCATGGGGATATTGATCAGCCGCTGGGTAAACGTTAGGTTACTGATTGGATTATCGAATGTTACCTTTGCAAAGAAGACATGTCCTATGCCAAAACGCATCAGGAAATACAGGAGAGAGATTATTATTCCGAAAATTACGAAGGTAGACAATTTTTGTCTTTGAAACAAGACTCCATAGACTAAGATGATAAATAGAAATAGAATACCGGTTTCTTTTGTCAGAAGACTGCATAATAATAGAAGCGGTATTAATAAGATGTATGATTTTTTATAGTGTATTTTCTACTTAACAACAATGCTGAGATTCCGAAAAGAAAAAATAGAACGCTGTTAGCACCAATTATATATGAAACTGACTCAACTTGAATAGGATGAATAAGAAAAAGTAAGGAGAGAAACAACGCAAGATACCTGGAGAAGAACCTCTTAAATAGAAAATACACCAGTATCGTGTTTACGATATGCAGAAGGAGCTGCGTTATATGGTAGATGAAAGAAGTGTCTTGGAATACTGAATACAATAGAGAAGTGTACAGGAAGTATATTGGGCGGTAAAACCCGGCAAAAGAACTATTAAACAAACTTGGGCCAAATATTGTTGAAAGATTAATTGAATGAACTTGCGGGTTGTTAAGAATATAAGTTATATCGTCCCAGACAAATCCGTTGAAAAGCATATTGAAGTAGACGATAAATCCGACGATTGCAATAATATGGATCGCTTTCTTTGTGGTTAGAGGAATAAAGAAACGCTTTAGAGAAAATTCCTGTTGGTTAGACGTATCCTGCATGTCATTATGCTAGCATTAAAGATGGGGTTATTTCAATTACAATTTGCTTCTTAGAACCAGCCTCTTCCTTTTTTCCCTTCCTCAGAAAATTCTTCAAGCAGTTCTCTTTGTCTCCTGGTTAAATTTTTTGGTACTGTTACTTTTAGCTTAACGTACTGGTCTCCCCGTCCCGATCCCCGGACGTGAGGAACACCTTTTCCGCTTAAGCGAACGAGTGTGTTTGGCTGAGTCCCTGCGGGAATTTTAATCTTTACTTCGCCGTCGATAGTCGGAATGTTTGTTTCCCCGCCTAGCGCCGCATCAACGAAGGCAATGTCTTTTTCAACAACAATATCCGATCCCTCGCGGTGGAAAAGGGGATCCAAAGTAACCTCGACAACAATATCATATTCACCAAAACGAATTCTTGAACCGCTATCAACTCCTGCCGGGATTTTTATTCTTTGTTTTTTGCCACTAATCGTAACTTCTTTTTCTACTCCATGTACCGCATCGGAGAAACTGAGTCTGATTTGGTAAGCTGTCCTCCTTGCAGCTCTGCCGAAAGGTGATGCGCCGCCGAAAAACTGTTCAAAAATATCGAAAGGATCCGAGAATCCGCCGAAATCAAAATCCGCACCGCCGCCATTCGTAGAATAGGTATAGGTAAACGGTCCGTATCTGCCTCCCTGCTGACCAAAACCGCCAAACGGCCCGCCCTGAGCTCCGCCGAAGGGCCCCTGACCTCCTGCGCCTTCAAATGCAGTGTGTCCCAGCTGGTCATATTGCTGCCTTTTTTGTTCACTGCCCAGCACCTCGTAGGCCTTATTAATTTCTTTAAATTTTTCCTCGGCTTCTTTGCTTTTATTCCGGTCCGGATGATACTCTAAAGCCAGCTTTCGATACGCCTTTTTGATTTCGTCAACCGATGCAGTTTTCGAAACACCTAAAATGTCATAATAATCACGTGATTGCGGCATAATTGTTTTCTATTATAGCAAAAGAAGATAGTAGGTGCTTAGGATTTCATTTAATTCTACCTAGAGGCACTATTAAAACCGGCTTCTTATTTTTATCTTGCTTATCTTCGTTGTGGTAGTATGCTCTATAACGGCGCCCTTCAGGATCATCTCTATATGGAATATCTTCATGCCAAAAACTACCGGTTGTTTCAATTTCTTCTCTTGCTATAAAATGGTCCCTGTTTAAAATACCCAGATCTGCAGGAACTTTAATTACTTTTTCTCTAATTCCAATATTAAATACCGGCGTATTTTCTGTGGGGAGAGATTCTATTTTGAATTGTAATATTTGCGGAGAATCGACTTCCGTCATGTTTTACTCGACGACCTCTCCTTCGACCGGTTCGTCGGGCTTTTTATCGCCCTGTTTTGAGTCTGCTGAAGAATCCTGTCCTGAGCTTGCCGAAGGATCTTTTCCTTCTTCTGTACTGGCAGTACTTTCTGATTTTTGACCATCTGCTCCGTTTGCTCCGGCTTGCTGGTTTTGGTACATTGCCTGACCGACTTTCTGCAGTGAATCCGAAAGGCTTTCGTCTTTGCTTCCAGGTCTTCTTTGCTTCCGCTTTCCAGAATTGCTTTCACTGCCGATATTTTATCTTCGACTTCTTTTTTAAGATCAGCTGTTACTTTATCTTTCGCATCGCTTAGTGACCTTTCAGCCGTGAAAATAAGCGAGTCGGCTGCATTTCGAGATTCGACTTTTCCTTTTTTCTCTTCGTCTTCTTTCGCATGCATCTCTGCTTCCTTGGTCATCTTCTCAACTTCGTCTTTGGAAAGACCGGTTGAGCCGGTTATTTTAATACTCTGTTCTTTTCCGCTGGCTTTATCTTGTGCCTTAACATTTAGAATTCCGTTGGCATCGATATCAAAAGTCACTTCAACTTGCGGAACACCACGAGGGGATGGTGGAATACCTGAGAGAATAAACCGTCCTAATGACTTATTATCTCCTGCCATCGGACGCTCTCCCTGAAGCACATTAATTTCAACCTGGGTCTGATTATCGGCTGCAGTTGAGAAAACCTGCGATTTGGAAGAAGGAATAGTAGTATTACGCGTAATGAGCGGAGTTGATACGCCGCCGAGAGTTTCGATACCTAAGGTTAATGGTGTCACGTCCAAAAGCAAAACGTCTTTCACTTCGCCTCCAAGCACTCCGCCCTGGATCGCAGCGCCAACTGCGACGACTTCATCAGGATTGACGGATTTATTCGGCTCTTTGCCGAAATAAGACGTAACAGTCTCAATAACTTTCGGCATTCTCGTCATACCGCCGACGAGTACTACTTCATCAATATCAGACGGCTTAATGCCGGCATCTTTAAGCGCCAACTCAACCGGTTTGAGAGTTTTTTGCACCAGATCACCCACTAATTGTTCAAGTTTCGCCCGGGTTAGTGTCATTGTCAAATGCAGCGGTCCGTCTTTTCCCTGCGTGATAAACGGCTGATTAATTGATGCTTCCTGACTGGAAGACAGTTCGATTTTGGCTTTTTCGGCTGATTCCCGAAGACGCTGGAGTGCTTGCGAGTCTTTGCGAAGATCAATGTTGTTGTCTTTTTTAAATTCATCAGCGATATAATCGACAATTTTTTGATCGAAATCATCGCCGCCCAGATGCGTATCACCGTTGGTTGATTTTACTTCCGTAACCCCTTCGCCAAGTTCTAAAATAGAGATATCGAATGTGCCGCCTCCCAAATCGTAAATTGCAATTGTATGTGTATTTTTCTTATCAAGTCCGTACGCGAGTGCTGCTGCCGTCGGTTCATTAATAATTCGCAAGACTTCAAGCCCGGCAATTTCTCCGGCTTGTTTCGTAGCCTGGCGTTGTGAATCGTCAAAGTATGCGGGCACCGTGATAACTGCTTGTGTTACTTTATCCCCCAAATAACTTTCCGCATCTGCTTTAATTTTTTGCAGAATTTGGGCTGAAATTTCCTGCGGCGTATAGGTCTTTCCGTCAACTTCGACCACAGCCATATCGTCACGCCCGGCTTTCACGTTATAGGGAAGCCACTTCATATCAAACTGCACTGATTGGTCGTGGAACTTTTTCCCCATTAGGCGTTTGATTGAGAAAATCGTTTCTTTCGGCTTAAGAACCATTTGCCGTTTTGCGACGTCTCCGACAACATGTGTTTTCGGATCGACGACGGACGGGATAGTATTTCTTCCCTCTGCCGAATGAATGACTTTAGGCGTTCCGCCCTCCATCACTGCAACACATGAATTTGTTGTTCCTAAATCAATACCAATTATTTTTCCCATAATTTTAATTTGTCTCCTGCTTTTTTCCTCCGACGATTACTTGCGCCGGACGAAGTAATTTTTCAAGCATCATATATCCAGTTCTTACTTCTTCTATTACTTTTCCCTCTTCTCCCGATGCAATTCCGATTGCTTCCATCGTCATCGGATCAAACTTCTTACCAACGGTTTCAACCTGTTTAACTCCTTCGCTTTTCAATATATCCTGAAACATGCCCGTACTTACCGTTAGACTTTGATCCTTCGAATGCTTACTTGCTAAAATTAGTGTATCTAAAACCGGAAGAATTCGCAATAGGAGCTCTCTGTTTGACACTCTAATCCAGTCTTTTCGTTCCTCATCAACCCGTTTTACCAGATTTTGGTAATCAGCCAGAACCCGTTTTACCTGATTTTCCAAATCGCTAACTTTTTCTTCCAGTTTTGCTGTTACTTTATCGATCCGATCCGTGTCCTCTGTTTCTTCTCCAACTTCTTCCTCCGGTTTTTTTACGTCGTCTGTCATATTTATTATATAATTTTTACCATCCTTTTGCCACTTCTTCTATTAAGCCACCAAAGTAGCGGACAGTCGGTACAATTGCCATATAATTAAGCCGTACCGGACCGATTACGCCGATTTCTCCGCCCTGATGAAGCGGTGTTTCATAATGGATAAAGACGAATCCATATGGACCTTTGAGTCTTGTTCCAAGCTCATCCCCCAAAACTATGTGAATCTTTTCGTCGCTACCGGCATTTTCAAAAATAGATGCAAAACAATCCGATTCGTCAAGCGCTGCCAAAAGGTTTTTCGTAATATCAATATCGAAAAACTCCGGCATTTCCAAAATATTTGCATAACCGGAACTATACAGATCCCCCTCACCCGACGTAGCAATTGCTAGGGCTCCTGTTTTTTCAGCCAGAGAACGGGTAACTGCTTTCAGAAATCGTTGCGTGCGCTCGCGAAAGTCCCATACTTTTTCTTTTAATGCCACTTCCTCAACTGTTGAAAGCTGTCTCTCCTTCATCAGTTCGGTGACATAAAACTTCATCCCTGCGGGAGTCGGAATTCTGCCTGCCGATGAATGGGGTTTTCTAAGATAGCCAAATTCGGAAAGCCGGACCATTTCGTTGCGGATCGTTGCCGGAGAGGCGCTTAAATTATGTTTTTTCTCAAGCGTTTCCGATCCTACCGGTTCCGCAGTATCAATATACTCCTCAATGACTGCTTTAACGATTTCTATTTGCCGCTGCGTTAAATTATGCATATTTTTGCTTTTTATACTTCAGGACTAATTAGCAATATATATATCACGACTGCCAAGTGTTGTCAAGTGACAATTCTACAAGAAGTTTCATTTGACATTTCTTACTCAGTCATGCATGATAAAAAAGAATAATTATGGATCAAAATAACACGCAAGCAAATTCTCAAGCAGCACCGGTTGCAACTACTGCGTTTGCGTTAGCAACAGATATGCAGCAAGACAGGAATCAGTACTGGGACAAAGATGCGCTCATGAATGAGCTGCAGCAGAAACAGCTTGAAGAAGAAAAGCAAAAACCAAACCTCAGTCCGACGGATAAGCTTACAGATGATGTCGAGCGGGAACTTCTTTTTCATATTATCTGGAATATGCACGAAAGTAAACTCTCTCCCGAGGAGGGAGCACGTCTTGCGGAGGAATTCTTAGCTATTCTTCCTGCCAAAGATAAAGAAGAGTTACTGGAAAAGCTAAATATTTTGTCGCAAAAATATAAAGAAGCACAATCGGTCTATCTGAAATATGCAGATGAACAAAATAAAGAGAAGCGGGACGATGCACTACGTCTGATGTCAGAGCATATTCAAAACGGTAACTTGGAAGAGGCAATACGAGTAGCGAAAGGAGCAACAGCACAATCATGAGCGATGCACTAGCACCAGCAGAAATTGGAGCTGTTCCAAGACCTGAGGCAGTTAATCCGCCAGTAGCAGGTGAGGTAAAAACCGACGCCGGATCAGTTGCCGCAGCAAACCAGGCAAGATTGGGAATTGGACAGGTTAGTGGCATACGCGAAGCATTTTGGAAAATACCCGGTGTTCTACGAAGAGTATCGCGGAGAGAACAAACTCAACCTGGAAATTCTGCAAGTTCTGATATGGAGCCGACATCTACTTCTGAACTTCATTTACCTATTCAGCAGACAACGCAACTTGCACAAGAGCGTTTAGCAGAATTGCGGCAGCAAAAAGTAGCAGAATATGGAGATTATGGCGCACCAAAGCCGAACAATAGTGAAACATCGGAAGTCGCTTCTCCTGACAGCGCCGGGCAGGATCAAGAACAAATTGAACCAGCCGATTCTTCAGCAGAACCACCTGTTGCAGGAGATGCTGCACCGTCGGATCAAGAACATGTTGAACTAGCAGGCTCCCCAAGTGAACCACTTGTGGCAGAATCACCTGCATCAGGGGAACCGGCCCAAGCACATGGAGAACCGAGCGCTCCGGTAGTAGAGCCAGCCGTTATTCCGGATCAACAAACTGCTCGTCAATCTCGCTTCGGAAAACTTGCTACAAATATTAGGGGTGTATTTAGAGGATCACATAAAAACAATACATATAATTCTGACAAACCCCCTCTTCCGCCTTCTCATGAAGGACAAACCATTAACGCAAGAATGGATCATGCTCGGGATAATCCGAGTGGAACTGATATTTCAAATGAAGGGTTACTTATTAATAAGGGTATGCCAGAGTTCACAGACGAGCAGAGAGCAAAATGGGAAGGAGAACTGGTCGATGCGCCGCAACCGAAATACAAAGTACAGATGAAAGATGGAGAGCCGGTTAAGGATGAAGATGGCACCCTTGTTTTGGAGAAAGATGAGAATGGTAATTTTGTTATGGAAACGGACGAGCGGGGTAATCCGGTTTGGCGAAGAGATGAAAGTGGTAATGTAATCATGGAAAAAGTATCGCCTCTTGTCAGGTTACAAAGAATGTCCCCTGTCTTAAAAACGGAACCACCAGCTGGAGCAGTAGCTACTGAAGCAGCAGCAGCCCCAAGAGGAGTTCAAGAACCTCCTGCAGTCGGCGAACAAACAGATATAACTCCACAACCAAGTTCTGAAGAAGCAGATGTTTCATCAACCGTAGAGCCGGTACAACCGGTAAGTCCAGAGGTTGCCGCTCAGCCTTTAGCAGCAAGCGATGAAGAGCATCCAGAAGATCCTGCTATTACAACTCCTGTAGTTTCAGCGCCCGGTGAGCAAGATGTCGCTCAACAACCAGTTGCTGGTGCTCCTGAAACAGGAGATATTCATGTTGATGATCAAGATGTTGTTGGAACAAATCAAAATCTTACTGCTGATATGGGTGAAGCTGCTGGCCAAGGACTTGCAGAGGATGAATCTCCAGGACTTGGGGATGTAAATCAAGCGGATAGAGACAGAGCGCAAGAAGCAGCTGATAACAGTCAGCAACCAGAACAAGATTCTCGTGCGCAAGAGATCCAGGCTTTACATGACAGAATCTTAAGTCTCGAGCAAACATTACAGCAGGCGTCAAATCAGTTTGGAGAACTAAAAGTTGGAATCGCTCAAAGAGATGAGGCAATTACCGCGTTGCATAATCGGATATCTGCATTGGAGAAACAAATGAAGCCACAAGACGGAGAGCCAACCACCACCGAATCATCAGAGCCCGAAGCTGCATCTTCTTCTAATGGTCACACAGTTACCACATTAGAAGATCTTGGCCCCGTAGTTACAGTAAGTGGAACTACTGAGCCTTCTGCTCCCGCTGCTGCAAGAGAAAATGGTGCTGTTTCAGGTAGAGAAAGTGAAACGCCGGCAGAAATGACTGTCGGGCAGCAACTTGATTCGGAACTTGGGAAGTATCCTGACATGGCGAAAGCATTGGCAGAAGCGATGAAGAATCCGACAGAAGAAAATATGAAAAAGTTTAGTGAAGAACTTATGAAGGCATTAGGCGGAACCAAAACTGAAGGTGGAACAAGTGAGGAAGCATTAAATGCTAAAAAGGATTCAAGATTCCTTTTCCTTCTCAAACTTCTGATGGAAGGAGCTGCAGTCGGATTATTTGGCGCAATAACATCTACAGCTCAGCAAAAACAGAGATGAGAGTAAAGGCAAGAATTTTTAGATTTAATTTCCCGTAACTTCTCTTATGCCACCTGAATCTAAAAATATATTGATTAGATCAAAAAGACAAGATAATTATGTGACGAAAAAGCGGTCGATTGTATCTCTTTTTTTTAGCATCATTATACTGGGACTTTTTCTTTTTTTGGTTTTTTTATTTCCTCCCGACCAAAAGCTTTCTCTGCCTTTTCAATCTATTTATATTCCATCACTTCCCGTATTTTTTCTTCTCATATTTTTATTTCTCGCGACACTGATTATCTATCTTTTTCGAAGTTTGATACATGGTGTGTTAATAGGTCTTTTTGTTGTTTCTTATCTACTTCTTCGTTTAAATAATTTAACCCAGCCGTTTTTTCTTTTAATTTTAGCTTTAATGTTTTTGCTTCTTGAATTTTTGTTCTATCAGAAAAAGAAACAAACACCCAGGTAGCTTGGAAGAAGTTCTACTCTCTGCTACAATTGCTGCATGGCAAATAAATTTTATATCACGACAGCTATTCCCTATGTAAATGCCAAACCGCATATCGGTCATGCACTGGAATTTGTCCAGGGAGATGTCATTGCCCGGTACCAGAAGTTACTTGGCAATGATGTTTTGTTTCTTTCAGGGGGAGACGAAAATGCACTCAAAAATGTTCAGGCAGCAGGAAACGCAGGTATGCCCGTCCAAGAATTTATCGATCAAAATACGCAGCTGTTTGTGGATTTAGCAAAAAAACTTAACGTGCAATTTGATGTTTTTCAAAAAGGCAGTGATAGGGAACATCATTTTCCCTCGTCGCAAAAACTTTGGGAATTATGCATTCAAAACGGCGATATTTATAAAAAGAAATACAAGGGATTGTATTGTGTCGGTTGTGAACTTTTCTATACGAAAGGTGAACTGGATGAAAACGGAGAATGCTTTGAACATTCCGGCAAGCCGCTTGAAGAAGTTGAAGAAGAAAATTATTTTTTCCGTCTTTCAAAATATACGGATCAAATTCTTAAGCTACTAGAAACAAATATGCTGGAAATTGTCCCTGATTTTCGCAGAAACGAAGTGTTGGCGTTTGTAAAAAAAGGACTTTCGGATATCAGTATTTCGCGTTCGAATGAAAGGGCGAAGAATTGGGGAGTTCCGGTTCCAGGTGATGACTCACAACGGCTTTATGTTTGGTTTGATGCGCTAAATATTTACCAAAGCGGTGTTGGATTTGGCTGGAACGGAGAAAAATATAAAAAATGGTGGCCTGCAGATTTACATGTGATTGGAAAAGGCATCATCAGGTTTCATGCAGTGTATTGGCCTGCATTTTTACTTTCTGCTCATTTGGAACTGCCGAAAAAACTTTTCGTGCATGAATATTTCACTGTGAACGGTCAAAAAATGTCCAAAACACTGGGAAATGTTTTTGATCCGTTACCTCTTCTTGAGAAATATGGCGCTGATCCCCTGCGTTATTACTGTTTAGCTAAGATTTCCCCTTTTCAGGACGGCGATTTCTCAGAAGAAAAATTTATTGAGAGCTATAATGCCGACCTGGCAAATGGGCTGGGTAATTTGGTTGCCCGCGTTGCCAAACTGTGCGAAAAGTATGATATAGATACGACTGGTATTATGAGCCATGCTACAAAAACAAAATTATTTGATGAAAAAATAAAACCACTGCTTGAAGACTTTCGTTTTAATTACGCATTAGATATTATTTGGGATTCTATTAAAACTTTGGATCAATATATCAATCAGGAGAAACCCTGGCAGCAGGAATTAGATACAGCAACAAAAACATTGAGTAATATTATTATTGGAACCGGTTCAGTTGCTTCATTACTTGAAATTGCTTATGGCTTGCAACCATTTATGCCGGAGACTGCAGAAAAAATCTTAGAGCAATTTAAAGGAGCGAAAATTAAAGCTGAAAAACCGTTATTCCCCAGAATTTAAGAGAATATAATACGTTTATGATTGATGTGCATTGTCATTTGAATTTCCAGGCGTTTGAAAAAGATGTAGACGTCGTAATCAAACGCGCATTCGCAAAAGGAGTAACAAAAATTGTTAATGTCGGGACCAAATTGGATTCGAGTAGAGCTGCTGTGGATTTGGCTGACAAATATGAAAATTTGTATGCAATTGTCGGTGTGCATCCGCATCATGCCGACAAGATAACACTCGAAAGTGATTGGCTGAAAGAACTGGAAGAAATCGCCAAGCATGCGAAAGTCTTAGGGATCGGCGAAATCGGTATGGATTACTACAGTTACTCTTCTAACGGCATTGTTAACCCAAAGCTGCAAAGAGAAACATTTGAAGCGCAAATCGAACTGGCGCACCGGCTCGGCCTTCCGTTGCAAATTCATCATCGACAGGTAGGGCAGGAACTTATAGATATTCTAAGTCAGCACAAAAATCTTTTACAAACTATTCCTGGTATGTTTCATTGCTTCGCGGGCAGTAAAGATTTTCTAAAACAGGCATTAAACCTGGGATTTTATATCGGTTTTGACGGCAACAGTACCTATCCGGGACTTGCCAAAGGCGAGACAACCGAGCTTAAGGAAATCGTCAAATATACGCCGCTTGATAGGATACTGGTTGAGACGGACAGCCCGTACCTTGCACCGATTCCTCACCGCGGAGAGAGAAATGAACCTGGTTATGTTATAATCACAGGACAATTTCTAGCAGAGTTAAAAGAAGTGCCGTTTGAAAATTTGCTAGAAGAAACTAGCAAGAACGTCTATACTGTCTTTAGCAGGATAAATAGAAACAAACTATGACAGAGTTTTTTGATCGTTTGTTTAGCAAATATCCGCGTAGAACCCGCCGCACCCTGGAACTCCTGCCGGGCATTTTGTCGTGGACACTTATTCTCTTTCCTCTTTGGGGTTCATTTTTTATACCTACGGTACTCGCTTACTTTATTCTTTTCTTTGATGTTTATTGGTTTTATAAATCATTTTCTCTCGTCATTTTTACTTCCATTGCTACCAAAAAAATAAAAAGCGCGGAATCATTAAGTTGGTACGATAAAGCGCAAAAATTACCAGGGGTTGATAAAGTTAATCATGTTATTATTCTGCCAAACTACAATGAAAATCTTTATAAACTGCACGCGACACTTTTTCAATTGACGAAACAAACTTTTCCCACAAAAAAGATTCATATTGTTTTAGCAATGGAAGGCAGGGAAAAAGAAGCTAAGGAAAAAGCAGAAGCATTAATTGCGGAGTTTAAGCCATTTTTCGCCAATATTTTTGCCACGTTTCACCCTGATGTCGTTGGTGAGGTAAAAGGTAAATCGTCAAATGAAGCGCATGCCGGACGGATTGTCTATGAGAAGCTGGTTGAACACGGACCGCTTGATATTAATTTTACAACTATTTCTGCAGTTGATGCCGATTCGCTTTTTGACAAACAGTATTTTTCCTATTTAACCTACTCGTTTTTAACTGATGAGAAGCGCTATAACAAATTTTGGCAGTCCGCAATCGTCTTCTATAATAATATCTGGTCTGTTCCGGCTCCGACCCGAATTATTTCTTTCTTCGGTAGTCTTTGGCGGATCGCGCTTCTGGTCCAGGGAGACAGACTCCTCACTCATGCCACGTATTCTCTTTCGTTTAAGCTATTGAAAGACACTAATTTTTGGGATATTGACGTTATTCCTGAAGATTACCGCATCTTTTTTAAAGCATTTTATTCTCATAAAGGGCAAATCTGGGTTGAGCCGATTTTTCTTAAAACTTCTGTCGATGCCGCACTTTCTTCAGGCTACATTAATAGTTTAAAAAATAAGTATCAGCAGGAAAGACGTTGGAGCTGGGGTGTATCGGATCAGCCGCTTTTCATTAAGTGGTGGCTTACAGTTCCTGAGATGCCGTTTGTCAGAAAAACGATTCTGCTTTATGAAGTTTTCCTGGATCATCTGCTTTGGCCTGTCAACTGGTTTATTATTACCGTGGCAGCCAATGCAATGCCTATTATTAATCCTGTCTATTCGCGAACAGCTTTGGGCTATAGTCTTCCCCGCCTGGCGGGACTCATTCTCACAACTACCGTCCTGGCTATTTTTGCTATGCTGTATCTTGACGGTAAAAATCGGGCGCAAAAAATTCCTTTACCCTGGTATCGAAAAATGCTTTTCCCGTTTGAATTTATTCTTATGCCGATCATCGGTTTTTTCCTTTCCGCGCTGCCGTCTCTCATTTCTCATACACAATTGATGTTTGGGAAACGGATGGAATATAAAGTTACCGAAAAAGTATGAAAATTCTAGCCAAGCTTGAGAAACGAATTGATGTATGGTTTTTACTGATTGCTTCTTTTTTATTTTTTCTTCTCCGCTTTCCCTCGCTTTTTGAACCCTATTGGTATGGAGATGAGGGAATTTATGAAGTTATCGGGCAGGCCATAAGAGCAGGACGATTACTTTACGCGGGGATTTGGGACAACAAACCTCCTATGCTTTATATTTTCTATGCGCTTTTTGCAAGTTCCCAATTTGGCATCAGATTAGTATCTCTTCTTTTCGGAATTGGGGCAATGATTGTTTTTTTCTATTTGTCAAAAAAACTATTTTTGAGCCAGAGAATCAGCATGATAACGACATCTGTTTTTGCTCTTCTTTTCGCACTCCCCGTTCTTGAAGGCAATATAGCCAACGCGGAAAATTTTATGCTCCTGCCGATTATTCTGGCAGCATTACTTATTTGCACACAACAATTTAAGAATAAAAGCGAAAAATTCTCAATTCTTTTATCTGCCGGTTTTCTGGTAGGAATCGCATTTTTATTTAAAATTGTTGCAATTTTTGATTTTAGCGCTTTTTTCATCTTTCTTTTCTTTCTCAGTATTCCGGAAAAACTGTCTTTTTCGGATATAAAGCGGCACGGATTTACTTATTTGCTTTCTTTTATCGCCAGGGTCTTGCCTTTCGTTCTCGGATTTTTTCTGCCCATTCTGATAACGGTACTCTTTTTTGTCGCAAAAGGAGCTTTTTCCGATTTTTTCCGTGCAACTTTTTCCAGTAATGTCGGTTATGTCGGTTATGGCAATAACTTTCTCTTTCCCCAAGGTCTCTTGGTATTGAAGCTTATCGCGCTGTCCGGTTTTGTATTATTCTTGTTCTACAGAAGGTCCGCTCTTTCCAAAGGAACGATATTTATTCTGCTCTGGAGTGCATTTTCACTTTTTAATCTCTTTTTTTCTCAACGACCGTATACCCATTACATGCTGGTTTTTCTCCCCTGCTTCAGCTTATCGGTTGGCTTCTTATTTCTGAGGCAAAGAATGCGTTTGATTCTAATTTTTATCCTTATTATAGTCGTTTGGCTTATCGCTACGCATTTTGATTTTTACGGAAATAAAAAGGCTGTCATGTATTATCAAAATTTTGTATCTTTCGTAACGGGTCAAAAAAGCACAGAAAAATACCAAGCGTTTTTTGATCAAAAAACGCCCCGGGATTATGAAATCGCAAGTTATCTTAAACTGTATACCCATCCTCTTGAGACGATTTTTATCTGGGGAAACAGCGCACAAATTTATGTACTCTCGGATACGTTGCCGGTGGGACGCTATACTGTGGCGTATCATATTTCGGATCAGAAATCACGAGCAGAAACAGCAAATGATCTAATGACAAAAAAAGCAAAATATATTGTTCTACTGCCTGACGTTGGTCCGTTTCCCTTTTCTCTCAGCGGGTATACGCTAAAAACCATACTTTCGGGCAGCACTATTTATGAACGGATTTATTAGAACGATTGCCTCTGATAGAATTCTAAGACTTGCCAATAGTATGGCGATGTTTTTCTTGCTTGTCATGTTCGGGTTGCTATTATTTTTTTATCCGAAGCTTCCTCCCTTCGTACCTCTGTTTAACCAACTACCCTGGGGAGAAGCACGGCTTGGCAGGCAATATGAAATACTACTTCCGATTCTTATCACTGCTGTTCTTCTGCTTTTTAACATGATTGTGTCGGGTCTGACGCATGAAAAAATGCCTTTGGTATCGCGAATTATCGCGATCACCTCTTTTCTGGTTAGTTTTCTTATGCTTATTTTTATTATCAGGACATTGCTGTTAATTCTATAATATGACCATACCATTTTTTAGCATTCCGGTACTGTTGCCATTTTTTATTTCATTTATTATTACTACGGCGTTAACATATTTTTTAATTCCGCTGCTTAAAAAATATGGTTTGATGGATGATCCAAAACTTCATCATCATCCGAATGTCATTCATACCATTCCCGTACCCCGGGGAGGCAGTATTCCGTTTTTCTTGGGTGCATTTATTACTGCATTGTTTTTTTTACCGGTGAATCAAATCACTATTGCCGTATTTCTTGCCGGATTTTTAGCTCTTGCTGTCGGGGTGGTTGATGATAAATTAAATGCACGGTCTCGAGACGTTTCTCCATATCTTCGTTTTTTTATTAATATTTTATGCGCTGTTATCGTTGTTGGAAGCGGAGTCAGTATTACCTTTATCACTAATCCATTTGGGGGAATTCTTCACTTGGATAAAATCATACTGCCTTTTCTTCCTATTCCGTTCTCGGTAATTATTTCCATAATATGGATTATCGGGGTTATGAATATACTAAATTGGAGTAAGGGGGTAGATGGCCAGATGCCGGGAATTGTCGCAATTTCCGCAATAGTGGTCGGCATTCTAGCACTTCGCTTTACGAATATAAACCATCTCGCTCCGATTGATGTAACGTTGTCTTTTATTATTGCAGGTTGCAGTCTGGGATTTTTAATCTTCAATTTTTATCCGCAGAAAATCATGCCGGGGTACGGCGCGACCGCAATTTATTTACTTCTGGCTGTTGTTTCTATGCTATCCAGTTCAAAATTAGCAACTGCAATTTTGGTGATGGGCGTTCCGACAGTAGACGCATTGTTTACCATTGTCAGACGGATTTTTGCCGGAAAATCAATATTTTTTGGCGACAATAAACATCTGCATCATATTCTTCTGCGTTTGGGTTTCTCCAAAAGACAAGTAGCTGTATTTTACTGGATACTTTCAGGAATTTTAGGTATACTCTCCTTAACATTACAAAGCAAAAGTAAACTGTTCGCACTGGTCATGTTAATTGTCATAGTTTTCGGTATGTTACTTTTCTTACATTTTGTAGTAAAATATACTTGTGAAGAAACAAATACGTGATATACTCAGACTCCTTCGCCCCAGACAGTGGGTGAAAAATTTTGCTGTTTTCGCAACAATTATATTCAATGGCGGATTAACCGATATTACTGTCGTCCTCAATGTGTTCTATGGATTTCTTATTTTTTGTGCAATATCAAGTGCAATTTACATTATCAACGATATTTTTGACATCGAGAAAGACAGACTGCATCCGTTTAAAAGATTTCGACCTTTGGCTCATAAAGATATAACAATATATTTCGCAGTGTCTCTGGCTTGCGTTTTGGGAATTGGCTCTTTATTAGGAAGCCTTGCTATTACACCGGCATTTTTTGCCATAACACTGGTATATCTTCTTTTACAATTGTCTTACTCCATGTTTCTTAAACACATTGCCGTTATTGATATTTTAGCGCTTGCCTCCGGATATATTCTCAGAGTCTATGCGGGAGAAGTAATCGGAGGGATAAAGTTCCATACGTCTGTTTGGCTTTTACTTACGGTTATCTCTCTTTCTCTCTTCTTAGCGGTCGGAAAAAGGAGACGGGAATTAACACTCGTTTCATCATCTATTGCGAATATCGCGGCAATCAGAAAAACATTATCCCATTATTCGGAGCGGTTACTGGATGTTTATTTATCTATTTTTGCAACATCTACGTTTATCTCCTATAGCCTCTTCACATTTTTAGGAAATTCCAGAAGTCTGACTGTTACAAATGATCTGTTATTACCGGATTATCTTCCGGCTTACTTACAAAAAAAATGGCTTATGATTACCATAGTTCCTGTTGTATACGGGCTTATGCGCTATCTGCAGGATATTTATGAGAAACATGAGGGCGAAAGTCCGGAGAGGGTGCTTTTTTCTGATAAATCGCTTCTCACGGCTATAGTGTTGTGGTTTATTTTAGTTATTTTTATTATCTACTTTATCCAATCTGCAGTATAATTTACTGAATCTTTGCATACTGCGAACTGATCCAGCCGGTTTGTCCGTTCTGAAGTTTTATTTCAAACCAATCAGTAGTCTGCGAAATTAAAGGGTACGTCTCTCCCGGATGCACCCGGCCTATTTCACTTGACACAATACTACTATCAGAATGCACTCGTAAAAATCCAGTCGGAGTATCTAAAATAGTTACTTTCGCAGTCGGTGTCGGTGTAGGAGTTGCGGAAGATCCTGCTGTAGGAGTAGGGGTAATATCGACATTGCTGACTGCCAGATATACCACTGCCTGCAGTTTGTAGCCGGCAGGAGTACGAATTCTGACAATTTTTTCACTATAACCGTTTTTCTTAAGTAGGAGTACATGGTCGGATGCAGTTGTGCTTTTTAAAAAATAGGGGGTTGTTCCTACATCATTTGAATCAAGCGTAACGTCTGCTTTATCCGGAAAAGATGAGACCATAAGCTCAGACGCATTCGGATCTGTCAGCGGAGTAAGTGAAATGACGCTTCCTTCTGAATATCCTGGTTTTCCAAATTCTCTATCAACAACGGTTAAAACAGATTTACTAATGGTTATTTTTTCAACGTAAGGTAAAAAGTTTTTATCGTTTGGCTCTAAACGCACGGTATAATCTCCCGAAGTCAGCATATTTTGACCGTCGCATTCACAAAGCGGTGTAAGACCTATGTACTTATCGTTCAGATATACTTTACTGGCAGGCACAGACGTTACCTGCAATGCTCCTTTGTCGGAATTTCTCTCAATTATAAGCTGGAACAGGAGATAAATGATAACAGCAATAATAAGAGACGGAATAAGAATAAAAATAATTTTCTTCATTGGAATAGAAGTAATATAACACAGAACGAATAACCTTGACAATTATAAAGGGTTTTAATTTGCAGCGCCAGAAGCTTCTAAAAACCTTTTTTTTACAAATTCTTTATCGAGAGATAATAGTAGCCAGGCAGCTTTTGGTCCATGGTTTTTGCCAAGCAAAACCGTATAAATTGCAGCGAATGTATCTTTTCCGCTAAGTTGTAACTGCTTGCCAATTTCATAAATACGTGCTTGAAATAACTCCGCATCTTGCGTGTTGTTGAGTTCCGAGGCAAGTTTAGCTAGTAATTCTTTTTGTTTATCCGTCAGATTTTTTGCTGCAGCAGGCAATTCTTTTTGCACGAAAAATTTCTCAGACTCCGGTGCATATTTCTCAAGCCAAATTCTGGCATATTTTGCCCACTCCCCAAGCCCCTCTTTTTTTATTTCCTCTTCCATGTTGGGCATCTGGATCCATTGGGCTAGAACTGAAAAACGGATTTTAGGCGGTTTTTTTATCTCATTAATTTGCGAAAGTTCAAAAATGCGGGCAAGATCATCATTTGTTTTATTAAAATATGCGTCGGCTGCTTTTTGATAATCATCAAAAAGGCTTGGTATTGTGTCTTTTTCGCTCGGATCAAAATTAATTTGCGTATTCACTTTAATCCGAACCATGAGAAAACGAATTAACTCAGGTGGTAGAATTTCCAGCATATCATTCGCAGCCGTTCCGACCCCACGGGAAGAAGACATTTTGCGCCCGCCGATTAAAAGCCACTCATAAGCAACCGCGTAAGGAACCGGATAATCAATAACTCTCTCGCAAACAAGTTTTGCCAGATCATGCGAGCCGCCTGAGGACATATGATCTTTCCCTGCCCCCTCAACCGTAACGCCGATCACCTTCCATTTTGCAGGCCATTCAACTTTCCAGGGAAGTTTTCCCGCCATGATCGATTTGCTGCTAAACGGTGAGGCACTCCCTTTTTTCCCGCAGCCTTTGGTCCATTTAACTCTGTCTACTTTGCATTCGTATGTAACTTCCTTTCCATCCCAATCTGTTATTTCGGATGTTGAAACTTTTCCGCAATTTGGACAATACAGCTGAAATGGATACCAATTGTTGGGAAGTTTTTTATCATACATTTCCTCATAAATTTTTCTGATTTCCGCAGCTTTATCTAAAACTTCTTTAATAACCGGGTTCATGCGTCCGCTGGTATACAGATCTTTCGTCCAAATTATTTCTGGTGTGCAGCCAATTACTCTAAAAACTTTTTCAAATTCTCCTGCATAAAATCTGGCGTAATTTTCAAATCCTTCCTCGGGAGATGGAATTCTAAAGAGAGGCATTCCTAAATACTGTTCAAATTTTTCCCGAGGTAAATACGAGGGTATATCATCCATCGGGTCATGGTCTTCAAAAACATAGGTGAATTTTGCGGGAACTTTTATATCTTTGAGTGCTTTATAAAGCAGATCATGCACTATTACGCCGCGGAGTGCGCCGACATGAATTCTTCCCGATGGCGTTTTCATGTCATCGACCCATTCAAGCGGCAGTTTTCGTTCTTTTAATTTTTCCGCTACTTCATCCGCCCAAAACATAAGTGTATTATAAAGTAAAAGATGCTAATTAAAAATAGCTAATTAGCTTTTCTCAAGAGTTACTGCTGTACCTCCGCCCAAAGAAATTGTTTGACTTTGCATAGGTCCGGATATACAAGTCGCTATGCCCACTCTATTTCGAGGTTGTCTCACTGGTGTCTCAATTCTTTTAATTCTAACTGCGAAACTGCCCTGATTTGCTGTGTAAACAGTTACTGCTAAAGGCAGTTCTCTGGTTTTTATAACTACGTGTCCTTTTCGATTTATTCCTGATATTTCTTCAGTTGGTAACTGTACATTAGCAAGTTTAATCACTGATTTTCCATCAGGTCGATACCTCGGTGTATGATCAATATCTCTATAGTGCACGTTTTGTCGTTCCATATTTTCCATTAAAAAACCCCTCCTGGAGGGGTTATATAAACTATTGATTATGTATTTTTACACGATCAATAACCCCTCCGAAGAGAGGTACTTCTTACTAAAATTAATTACTAAATTTCTTTGCATATGAAACAGTATAGCAAACAAAAGTTTTTTTGCAACTACTGCACAATCTCTACTTCTGTTTCGGGAGTAAAGCCGAATGTTTCCTGGAATATTTCTTGGATCGTTGAAATAATTTGCTTCACGTCGGATGCTTTCGCACCTCCCAAATTATTTATAAAGTTTGCATGTTTCGTGGAAACTTCCGCATTGCCGATTCTGAAACCTGAAAATCCTAAACGATTATTCACGTATCCCATGGCTATTTTCCCATGCCATTTGCCATCCACCATCTCTTTTATATCCGGCCAGACTGTAAGAATTTTTTCAATATTTTCTTTTCCGCTGATATTTTTAAATGTTGAGCCGGAATTGGGATAATCATGTGGATGATTTTTCTCCCGATACGCGATGTTTTTAAGGTAGGTTTGTTTTGCCTGTTCCAATTCCTGAGGCGAAGCGTTTTTAAGCTGCAGCGTAACTGAAACGATAAGCAAATTTTTATTCTCCTTTATCAAACTATGTCGGTAAGCAAAATGCAATTCATCTCTAAAATAGATTTTCTTTTTAAGAGTTTCCTTATCAATCGCCATAACCTGAACGATACTGTTTTTTATTTCTCCACTAAATGCTCCGACATTTCCCCGCACTGCAGCTCCAACTGTTCCCGGTAATCCTCCTGCCCATTCAAGACCGGTCAAGTGGTGAGAGAAGCCAAATTGAATTACGCTGTCAAGCGTTTCTCCGGCAAAAGATTTGATAAGGTTATCTTTTTCTAAAGTAATGTCTTTACCTTTCGGGTCTATCATTTGAATAACTACACCATCGAAATACGAATCCGTAAATAATAAGTTGGCGCCAATTCCGACGACAAAGATTTTGCTAATATTGTTTTTTTTAACAAAAGATACCGCGTCCAGAGCGTCCTGTTCGCCAGAACAAGCCAAAAGATATTTTGCTTTTCCTCCGATTTTATACCAAAGAATTTGGGAAAGATCAAAATCCCGATAGATTTGCATAATAAGTGAGGTTATTGTATACCACCTAGCCAGGTGCTGTACAGCACCTGGCTAGGTTAGGCATTATATTTATTGTATTTTATTTGCAGAGAGGTATAGAGAATTTTTACAGAATTAGCAATTATATAGCCAAAAAACTGAAATCAATTATAACTTAGACTCACCATTGTTAAGTCTCATAGTTGATTAAACCTATATTTTCTGATAGAATTCCTCAGTATGGCAGAGAAAGAACCAAAAATTGATCCCGACCAGGAAATGTATAGATCAGTAGATATCCTACAATCTTTGCAGGATTGTTATCGTTTTGAGCAGGATAAAGATCAAGTCCGCTTAATCTATCGAATGGACCAAGGCAGAACAGCTGAAAAACATTTTGAGGTCGAGGATTTCTATAAAGCAGTTGACTATTATTATGAAAATCGCGAGCCTGAATCGCGCGTTGACGCTGCAATGCAAAGACCAGATGGATTCGTAGATGTTTATTCTCCTATGAAAAGTCCTGGAGAAACAAGGGTCGTTGCAAGAATTAGAAATTATATGGTACCTCAAATCTTAGAATTCGCTTATCTAATGCTGCGTCAAGATCAATTAAACAGCAGACAAAAATAGTTTCTCCATATTTATTAGAGAAATTCTCTTATTCAGGTATTTCCGCTTCTGCGACGAGGTTTTCGGGAAGGCGGAACAGTCCTTCATCCAGTCTTTTTTGATCCAGGAAATGACTGATAAATCCAACTGAACGTGAGAGAACAAAAAGTGCGTTAAAGAACTCAGTTTCAACCAATTCCTGAAGTTTCGCATCGGAAAACCCTTCTTTTTCCGATAAAATATCCAGGAGAACTGCTGCGATCGCGCCGTCAACATTGAGAATTAAACTGCCTTTTTTCTCGGTGGTTATTTTTTCGACAGATTTTGCAAATGTCGTAAATCTTTTTTTCGGATATTTCTCAACAAATTTAAGAACTGCAACTACACGGGGATCCGGTAAATCTATCCTGTATTTCCTGTGTCCAATTCCTGAGATGTATTGTTTTTTCAGAGCAAATTCTTCCACAAAATCACCTGGGAGGGTTCCTGATACTACACCGGTCAACCAATTTTCCGCTGCCTGATTAATCGCTCCGCCAAAACGGGGACCAATTGTTAACAACCCGGAAGCCAAAGAAGAAACCAAGTCCCGACCGGCTCTTGCAGTAATAATCGTATTTACCGCTCCTGAGACATACGGTCCGTGATCAACCAAGAGACGTAAGATAAAATCGACAAATGTTTCAAGTTCCCGTGAAACTTTTTTCTGGCCTAAAAACATCGAGATAGTAACTCCGGCAAAGGAGCGTGAATCAACAAACGATAATAAATCTTCACCCAAAAGTGTTGCTTTTCCATCTTTATCACCTGAAATACTCGTGGTTATAAGTCCAGGCTGCCGATTTTGAAATTCTCTCAATATTGGTTCATAATTTTTTTCATCTGTTATCTCTTTCCCTTGGCAATTTTTTATCAGTGTTATAAATTCGCTAAACGTTTCCGCTACCTTTGCTCCGGCATTTTTCAAAGCAATGCGCTTGGCAGAGGCTGTTTCTCTGTCAGATTTTGCCATGGCTTTGGCGTGTCCAAATTGCGGCGGCTCTGAAAAAAGCTCGGCAATCGATCCGGCAATGTAACAAATTACTTCTTTCGTTACTTTTTTTTCTTTAAGTAGTGTCGCAAGTTCATATTCATCGGCTCCTCCTAATTCGCCGAAATAGATAATTGTTTTCGTTTTCGGATCTCTCTCAGCTTCTAAAAATGCCTCTCTGGGCGAAGTTATGGGAAAGCGGTCTCCGCCAAAAGAAAGAGCAAATGATATGCGTCTACCCTGCTGAGTGACAATTCTGAGAAGCTCTCCTGTCATACCGCCGGAAGCGGAAAATACTGCCACATCACCCGGGGTAAATAAATGAGAAGCAATCAGCTGCCGGTAATCCACTCCGCCAATTGCACCAAGTTTTAAATGCCCTGGAAGAAGCAGGCCGACACTTGCAGGACCAATTAGAAATTTTTTTAGTTGTTTTGCCTTGTGATATAAACTAATTGCATGTTTTTCAGGAACATTTTCAGCAAAAATTACGCCGCCCAGTATATTCGGGCAGGAATCTAAGATCTCTTCTGTACTTGTCAAAACCCGGCGCGGCGATAAGAGATTAAGAAAAAATGCTTTTTGACCGCGCAAATCCGTAGGAACATCCTGAATTGTCTTATACATCGGGAGCAGGATTTCCTGTTTTCCCCAAAAAAATCGCGCGAATCGTCTACCTGAAGCTATCAAATACAAAATACTCGGACTTCTGCCCGAAAGATAATCAAAATCCAATATCGACTGGATGATCGGATAATTGCCTAAGACAACAATTTTTGTTTCTTTTTTTCGAATTTCTTCAAGATTAATCATATTTTTATTCGTTATCGCAAATACTGTAGTGCTTCCAGTACAACGTCAGTCAACACTTTTTCAGGTCCCCACACAACACCAAGTAACTCTTCTCTACCCAGAAAATCCCGCATCAGAGATAATCCTTCTTCCTGGTTCGGGCCGCCGCGGCGAACGAAAATTTTTACGTTTTGTTTTTGAAGCATATTTTTTACCTCTTCAAGCGCTTTTAGAATTCCCCGAAAGGTAATTCGAACATCGGTAAAATTAGCAACTCCGCCGCCTATTACTAATGCCTTCTTTTTCGCAGAAGAAACTAAGAGAAGATCGAGCAAATTTTTAGCATAGATATATGATTCTTCTTCAGTCGGGTTTCCGCTATATTCGCCGTAATTGGCAACTTCCCGTCCAAGCCCTTGGTTATATGCTTCGTCTGCCAGGGCAATACTAGCGCCTCCTCCTGAGAGTATCATAAAAAGACTGCCGTTTGGATTTAGAACAGTAAGGTTGAATGCCGACTGGCTGTTTTCTGCCAATTTCAGGATGTTTTCTTCCTGAGTAGTTTTCGGCTTGCTTTCCCTGAAGTCTGCACTTGTCCATGCACCTTTAACCATAGATTCAGCTGCGCTATCAACTTCCACCGCAGCATCAAGAAAAAATAAAGAATCCTTGCGGACCAAAAGAGGATTTATCTCGAGAAAAGAAAAATAATACTGATCAAATAGATCAATGAGTTTTGCTAACAAATTCTTAGGTAAAGAAGGAATTTCAATTTGCTGCAACCTTTCCTTCCTGCTTATAATTTTCTTTACAATTTTTTCGGGGTGTTGTTCTATGTCTACTCCACCTTGTTCTGAGAAAAGCAGCATGTAGCCCTCCCGCACTCTTTCAAGTGAAAGGTATTTTTCTTGTTTATTTTCATGTGCGATATACGGTTCAATAAAAAATTGCCTGTAGCCTTTTTTTTGCCAATCTTCTATATTACGCTCTATCTCTTTAGCCATTTTGTTAATAGCCACCAATCCTTTTTTAAACCTGCCTTTTACGCCTTGATCAACTTTTACAACGTAAAACGCAGTTTTATCAAGACTTTGTATCATTATTTGTAGATTTTCACTGGCCAAATAACATAAGCCTGGTTTTGGATCCTTAACAAGTGGCGAAAGCAATTGTTTGGCTTTGTATTCGCTGATCTTTTTTCTTGCCATAATTGGAGTTTATTGAAGTATTAGATGTTATGAAATAGCGACAATTTTATAGACAATTTTTCCGGCGGGTGCTTCGACCTCTATACTTTCTCCGACTTTCTTGCCTAAGAGTGCTTTCCCCAGCGGTGACTCATGAGAAATTTTTCTTTCATTCGGATCTGCCTCCCATTCTCCGACTACCGTGTAATTTTCTTGTTTACCGTCAACACGAAGTTTAACCGTCGAACCAAGTTGAATCGATCGTTTTGCTGATACTTTGGATTTTTTGCCGTCTTTAATAACGACAACTTCTTTTAATAGTATTTCAATCTCATCTATTCTGCCGTCAATAAAGGACAACTCTTCGCGCGCCGCGTGATACTCGGCGTTTTCGGACAGATCTCCCATGTCACGAGCTTCGGATACGCGCGTTACGACCCGTGGCCGTTTAATACGCTTTAACTCGTCATATTCTTTTTTTAACTCGCTCAAACCCTCCCGGGTAAGATATATCTTTTTTGTGTCCATATATACTATTTTAACAATAAACTCCCAGCGACATTGCAAGGGAGAGTAAATAACCTGGGTGATAAAATCTTTCACCAAGTATAGGAAAAATTAGTGGATTTGTCAATGTATCGTTTTGCCGGAGATG
The DNA here is from genome assembly GCA_963790825.1 of Candidatus Levyibacteriota bacterium. Lineage (GTDB taxonomy): Bacteria > Patescibacteriota > Microgenomatia > Levybacterales > UBA12049 > CAWBPM01. Next base: position 303,990 of record CAWBPM010000003.1, read on the forward strand.
TTTTTTGCCGGAGATCTCTGAGGTCACGAGATGGGCAATAATGATTTCATCCTGATCCCGCCCGGAGAAGCTACAGTCACTCCGGAGCCGAACTGTGAATTTTTAATCCGTTTGACTTATCGATTAGCCTGATTTGACGACGATTCAGCATAAATGTGGTCTATCTCTTGAATTGCTTTCATTATTCCCTAATTTTTCAGCTTGATTTACTTACCGGTTTCTTTATCCGTTTAAGTCTTCGTTGTCTATAATCATCTATCGGACTTTCAAAGAAAATAAAAATAAGATAAGAAAATAATAAAGTGATAATTATTGTTATGATGGGAAAAATGTTCTTATCTATCTTGGCAAAAGGCATATTCAGCAGTAGTAATATTATTAATGAATGAGAAATATACACCGGATATGAAAGATTACCTAAAAGGTTATCCAGTTTACTGTTTTTTAAGTAGACGAAAATATATGGAATCGTTATTATCAGTAAAAAGTAATATATCCATTCAACCGGATTGAGAATAAAATGATTTAATTTTGCTAAAAAAGTGTATCCCAAAGTGAATACAATAATTAAGAGAAATAAAATCCTGCTTAATCCAATATTTGCCTTTCTTTTCTGTAGCCGGGCATATAATTTATATGAGAGAGTTCCTGAAAGAAAAAACATTATTATGCCTGGAAAAAAACGCATAGTATACAATACTACTCCACTTGTCTGTGTCTCGTCATACTTAAAAACTAATACTCTCAGAAGAAAACTTAATAGAATACAACTCGTAACCAGGAGTACTTTTCTTCGGACAAGAAAAGGTGCTATAAAATAAAATAATAACTCTATCCCCAGTGTCCATGATTGTCCGATCAATAATGGACTGCTGCTGGTCGGGTTAATGGTGAAATAAGCCGGTGAGGTAAAAATAAAAATATTTCCACTGAGATCGCTGAATGATTGATAAATCAGTGGAATCCCGTGAATATTCTTATAATTTTGCAATATGCCCACAAGCGGATTCAGACTGAAGTGACCTAGTCCAAACAATACAAATGAAACAATGCCGGTTAATAATAAAATGAGCCAGTAAGTGGGATAAATACGTAATAATCTATTTGAGATAAATAACCTGTATGGTACTTTTGCATATTTATTATTGAGAATAAGAGACATGTAAAAACCTGAGAGTATGTAGAAAGATTGCACCGCTGTTTTTGCATCTATTAGCTGATATTTATATATTGATCCGGCATGGGCCATGATGATACTTATCGCCAAAAACAGCCTTAATAATCCCATATGTTAATGATACTATATGTAAAGTAGGGAAGTGACATTAATCCGGGTTCAGTGTATAGTTTTGAGTTCCCAAACCCAGTTTTTCAGCATAGGCAAATATATCAGATCCGGGGAAGGCAGTTCTGCCTTCACGTTTTGTAATCAAATCAAAACAGGCTTTATCAATTGCTACCGGGTCGAGAGATGCAAATATACCTAAATCCCTGTAAACTGGTTTCATCTCTTCTCCGTCGCAATCGCAGTTTTCCGTCATATTTATAGCAAATGTCAAATAAATATACTGCTTTTTATTAACCGCCGATAATGCATATTCCGCCAATCTCTCCCGGAAAACGTCACCATGATATTGCTTCTCCCAATCCGACCAGTCAATCGTCTTTTGACCGGGTGTGTAATTTTTACAATGAACTTCCATTTTCCCCTGTCCCGAGGCAAACCCAATCCCCAACATTTTCAGTGCAGAACCGAATCCGCCGTCTATATGTCCTTTAAAATGACTAAACACGATCACCTGCGATTTATTCGCCAGTTCACTGGCAATACGACAGGCTTTAAAATATTTTCCCTTGCTAATTGGTATCAGTTTATGATCATCTCCGTTTTCCCCGTCCGCTATGACGACAGGCAGAGTGGTAAATCCGTGAAGTCTTGCAACTTTTAAGTGACTTTCCCGCCTGGAGCGCACACCGGTCGCGCTATTTGTCTCAATAAAAAACGGTTTCAGCCCTTTTGCGACCATATACCCGATTAGGTCCTGATAGATAACAGGTTTAATAAATGTTACATTCCCGGGTTCGCCGGTATGAATCTTCAGGGGAAGGTCGTGTTCTAAAATAATATTATTCTCTTCAACGATTGCCGCAAATAACTTTTTAGCAATTTTAGCAATGTCTCTTGTGTTTTCGTCGGTTATGGGATAATAATATACCTTTGCTTTTTTCATATAATTAAACGCGGTGCTAATGATTATATAATAATAAACATAAACCCGTCCATCTTTGTTTTAAAAGCCGGGAAACATAAAATATAGTTAGAAAATATTTTATCTGTGTCAAGCCTTTTTTATAACTGTTGACAAGGAGTAACTCGACTGTTACACTTACTTTTATTGTTATGCGAACGGAGCGTCAACTCAATCTAATCAGGCAATCCGCAGAAGGAAGTAAAATACGAAATCCGAAGCCCGTTATCCATACGTTCTTTCCTGTAGAACAATCCGACGCCGAAAAAGCCATTGCTAAAGTGTATACGGCGGAAGTGATGAGTGATAACGAGACCAAACAACACCTCTTCGATTGTATGCGACAGGAAAATCCTGTGCTTAGCAGACAGATAGTATTTTCTTTCCGGGATTTTAGCGTGACCGATCCGGAATTTTCGACATACTACCTCATCGGTGCACTCGGAGGATACCACACGCTGCGTGAATCGGCTAAGAGACAAAACGGAAGATTGCCGAAGGTTAAACATTCTATGATAGAAGGAACGAGAACAGAGCAGATAGGTGGAGAAGATGCCCTTCGCGAAATAGAAGAAGCCGTTAATCAATTGGGCATAGTGGAAAAGAATACGCCGGTTGTTGTCTATTCCGCAGAGCTGGACCGGCGCCGTGAAGCTTTTTACGAAAACGAACAGGGAATATCACAGGCGATAGAGAAGGTTTTAGGAGTTCCGGAAGATAACGGAGACAGCGAAGATGACGGAGAAGAGCAAGCTCTTACTGCGTTTCGAGAAGGAGTACTTGCTGTCGCATCGGTTTTCCAAAGATATCAGGAAGTGCATGCTCTGGAAAAATTCTATTAACCCTAATCCCGCTCCAAAGCCAATTTCTTTTCAGAAATTGGCTTCAAATAGATTTGTTAAGAGAATAAATAAAATAATCTTTATCCCTTAATAATATTGAGTACTTCATGTATCTCAGGTTGTCCGGGATCAATATTATATTTATGCATGATAGGCATCAGGGTTTCCCCGAACTTATTAAATAAGTCCTGAGACTGCCAAACATCTATCACGGTAAAACCCTCCTGCGTAGTAAACCCCATGTGGTACTGACGCCCTTCGGGCATTCCTGCTCCGGCACTTTCGAGTTCTTTAATAGACTGGTTGTAATTGGTCGGATTCATCCCTTTCAGGCGGAAAATCATTACAAGTGACATTGGTTAATCACCTCCTTTCTTATTTTAAGTATCTAAGTACACTTACGCACTTGTTGTCATCCTGAGGATAAATGCCGGAGGATCTAGATTCTTCGCTACGCTCAGAATGACAATTTTTGCGTAAGTCGTATAAGTATCTTTTAAAACTAAGAGATATACATTATAGATGTGTAAGAAATAGGGATGTAAATCCGGACTGCGTTTTTACTTCGAGGAATTGAAAATCGAAGATTCCAAATAAACCAATGCCTGCCTTTCCAACTTGTCCCTCGTAGCTTTAGCGGCGGAGCAAGGAGGGTCCAGAATCCGCAATTCAACAATCTAACACTTTATAAATTGCACATTATACATTTTTCATTTTTCTTAATACCTAATTGACAATGCTTTAGTCTGCGTGGCATCATTTAATTATATGAAGGTTATCAATTTTATCACGGGGTTTATTATCGTTATGCTTCCGGTGTTTTGGGTAAGTATTGCACTCGTTGGATCGATCGGACTACTTATACTTCGGGGCAATACATTTCTTCTGTCCATTATTACTTTTGCGATTGCACTCATTTTTACTGTTATCTTGTCAACAATTCTCGGGATGGCACTCGGTAATTCATTGGTCAAAGGTGGTGGCAATGCTCTCGTAGCCAGAATTCTCGCTCTTGTCATTGTGGTCGGTATATTCTGTTTTATCTTCTTTTTTGCTGTGCATTTATCAGTGGCGAGCCAAGCTCTGCCGACTACTTCGCTGCTAAATCCGGGCAAATGAGTTTGTCGCTGAGCAGAATTTCTTGTCAAATCCACATCGTCATCATCTTTGTCATTGCAAGGATGACCACTTTAGTAGACAGACCAAAGAGAAATTAAAACTGCCGAAACAAGGCTTCAAGAATATGACTCAAAGAAAAAATAGGAAGATATTGACAAATATCGCAAAATTGCTATAATATAGTGGAATTTAATAGGAAGGGTATCTATATGGACTGGAGTACACATAAAAAACAATTATTAAAAGATCCGAAAGTAAGACAAGCCTTAAAAGAGACTGAATTAGAATATCAGGTAGCTCGTGCTGTAATTGAAGCGAGAATTAATAAGGGATTAACTCAACAAGATTTAGCACAAAAACTCAATACAACTCAATCTGTTATTTCTCGTGTAGAAAATGCGAAAACTACACCTACACTTGGTTTTCTTAAAAGGTTAGCGACTGCACTGAATGCATCTCTACAAGTTCAGTTTAAAGCTTAACCTACTCTCCGCAATTTTATCTTTAATTGTCTGCTCAGATAAATAATCTGAATTACTCAAGTATTAGGTGTAGAAAGCCGGTCATATCGGCGGGAAAGGAAGAAGAAAATAATACCGGCTGCCCCGAAACCTTTTTAGGATCCATATCCCCTTCTCTATTTAGGACATGCAGATTGTCTACCTGGCTGGAAATGGCTTTGTTTAAGATCGAGCCAAGCTGCAGAAAGTCCTCATTCGTGCGTGATATTCGTTAATTTGGGTACTTGACAACTCCTGTTATTAGGTATAATAATGGGAGTATGGATCCCAATATTAAGTATATTAAGCGTGATTTGGAAGCTACTCTCCATACTTACCTTAACAAAGGTAAGGTTATTGTGTTATATGGAGCTCGACAAGTTGGGAAAACAACTCTTACTCAAAATCTTTTCAATGATAAAAATAACGTATTATATCTCTCATGTGACCAATCCCGTATTCAAGAACAGATAGTCCCTGATGCATTAGCGCTTAGTAGGGTAATTACTGATTATAAAAATGTTATTTTCGATGAAGCGCAATATCTTAGTGACCCTGGATTAATTTTAAAAATCTTTACAGACAATTTTCCGGATAAAAATGTAATTGCTTCGGGATCATCCTCATTCGATCTTGCTCATAAATTAACGGAGCCATTAACAGGACGGCACTATAAATTTTTACTTTTCCCATTAGTACTATCTGAAATGGCACATTCAGTATCTCCGATAGATATAAAGTTCCAACTTGAACAAGCTCTTATTTATGGAACTTATCCTGAAGTTTTTAAACAAAAAACTAATGAGGACAAAATATTAATTTTACAAACATTAACTGACGCTTATCTCTATAAAGATATACTGACTTTTAATCTTGTAAAAAACAGTCAAAAAGTAAAAGAACTATTGATTGCGCTTGCACTACAAGTCGGTAACGAAGTTTCTTATTCTGAACTTGCTAATACTGTAGGCATTGATAGAAAAACCATTGAATATTACATCGACCTGTTGGAAAAATCCTTTGTGATTTTCAGATTGTTCGGATTTAGTCGAAACTTAAGAAGCGAGATAAACAGAAAAGTTAAAATATATTTCTACGATACAGGTGTTAGAAATACGCTCATTAATAATTTTAATGACTTGACACTTCGTAATGACGGCGGTGCAATATTTGAAAATTTTGCCGTAGCAGAAATGGTTAAAAAAGAAGCAAATAAACCACAGAAAGCAAACTTTTATTTTTGGAGAACATATGAACAGAAAGAGATCGACTTAATATCTGAAAAAAACGGGGTTATTACTGCATATGAAATGAAACTACATAAACCTAAGAAGATAAACAGCTTTACATCATTTCAAGAATTATATCCGGGAAGCAAATTGAACATTATCACGCTTGATAAACTTCTCGAAGAGATATAATTCTTTTTTTTTGTTTGGGGGTGCACTACTCTCTTAAGTTACTACTCATGCCTACTCCTCCCCGTTTGGGACTACGCGAATTTCCTATTTTGGATATTTACCGCTTCCACGTGTTCAACTACTGATTGAGAATAAAGAATGTTTGATCCTTGCTTAGAGAAACCAAAGAGGTTCCCGGTAGATCTAAGAAAAAGTAAAAAACAGTGTTTTATTGACAAACCTACGCCCAAATGATTACGATTAAAAATCCTTTCGCAGCCCAAAAATACGTCGCCAATTCCAAATAACCCCGATAAGAAATCTGTAATTACTCTTTTGTAGCATTTAAGCTTTTTTCTGAAAGTAAAAATGTATAAATTATTTCAATTTCTTCTGGAATAAGAGTGGCATTTGGTTTATGAAGAATAAGCCAATTATGAAATTTATGTTCTCCGATCCAAATTCCCGGTTCTATTTCTCCTTTAATGGTATTTTTATCTATATTTCCATTAACAAATTCCAGCACACTTGTTACGTTATACAGTTTATTGAATTGTTGTTGTAAATTAGTACTTAACCAATTTTTCTCCGCCCAAGTTTGCTTAATATAATCTTTTTCTGGAAGTCTATTGTTAATAAAAAGCTGTCCATTTCTGAAACTTATGATGCCTCTATGCGCTTTTACTTCAATTGTGAAAATTCCCGTCGGTCCGATAATTATATTATCTATGTTTCCTCTACCTGTACTAAAATCGTTAATCCATTTATATCCCGTAGGTAATTCTTCAAGAGATTTATCTACTTTCCATTCTGCTCCGGCGCCTTTTCCCCAGGTTTGATAATTCCTCTTTATATCTCGCCAATTTTGTTTATCCCATCGTTTTATAATATTAAAGATTATGTATACAATTATTGAAGCAATAATAACACCCGTAGATGTATAAGCAACATCTTGCGCCATCTTGAGATACATAAATGCCACAAATAATGCAAAAACTCCGAGAATTATTCCAATCCAGCGGAAAATCTTTTTGTTCTTAATATATGTTTTGTATGTATATGAATCTTTATTATCAGCCATGAACAATAGTATTTCTACTTAACCTGTGCACCTTCATTATTCCGCCCATCGAAGAGCTTTGTCAAACAGAAAGAGGTTGTCTTGGGAATGCGGGATATCGCATTCGTCTTTTGTATCTAGCTTCATCACAAAGAAAACTTAAGGTAAATATAATTTGACGAACTTCTTCTGTTCGTTAACTTCAATTAGGGGAAATTTATCCATAAATCCCTCTCTCCCTAGGATAGGCATATTTTGATCAAATGAGAAATCTATTTCTGTTACAAAATTAATTCCTCCAACAAATAGTTTTACTGTATGTGTATATGCATCTATTGGTTTGCTTACTCCTATTCCTCCAATTTTTTTATTTATACCTTTTTTCACATCGATTCCTAAATTAGCTGCTATAATTGCAGGAAATAAATTCCTATCCGATCCTGTATCAAATAATGCTTCGATTTTATGCAAGAACATCTTATGGTTCATCGATAGCATCAATGGTATTCTTGGACGAAGCACAGTTACCTGCTTACCGGTAACGTTGTTTATATTGGCATCAGGAACATAATAAAATGTCACATTTTTCATTATGGAGACAAATATTGATTTGCAGGAGGAAGGAATGAAATAGTTAAACCCTTTTCATTTTTAATTAGCTTCAATAACTCATCTAATTTTTTAGCAGACTTAACGATTTTTTTTCTATCTTCAGTAAAAGCCACCCATTTATTTTGATATTTAATTAATTGTTTTATATCCATACTTACATTATAATCACCATTAATAAAATTGCAAGTTGATGTAGAGGTTACGGAGTTATTAGACATACCTCCTTGTTGTTGCAGATATCCCAGTGGAGTTTTAAGTCCCAAGGATTTATGTACCCGCTTTGTATTGTAGAATAGCAGATATTCAATGAGTTTTGAAGAGAAGAGTTTCGGGTCATGGAATAAATGAAGATTTTCATCAATGAATTCTTCCTGAATTGTTCTGTTGAATCGCTCAATAGTTCCATTGATCTTGCAGCATCTTGGATAGATAAATACCTGATGGATATGTTGTTGTTTCAAGTATGCTTCAAAATCCCCCAGAAACTCCAGTCCATTGTCTGTTTGTATGGTGGTAATTTGAATGGGATAAACAAACTGCAGTTTCTTGAAGAAGTCTACAGTTACACCGCTCGTCAGTTTTGTATAAGGCAGGCTAAATGCAAACCTTAACTTCACATCAATTGCTGTTAAAAAGAATACTCTTACTCCATCAACAAATTTAATCACTGTATCCATTTCCATATAGCCAAAGCTTTCCGGTCTGGGTGGTCTTTTAATCCTGTCTCGCTTCTTTCGTTTGGCCTGGGCAAACTTATGGGAGGGATTATGATAGATCTTGCCACTCTTTTGAAAAAAGTAATTGTTACGCTTGATGACTTTCCCAATGGTTGATTCCTGAATAATAGGCAGGTCTTCCTTTAGACAGTACTCATCGAGCAATGGTTTAATTTTCTCTTTCCCCAGTCTCACATGCTCTTCTCTTAAGAGCTTGATATATGCAACTACTTTAGGATGGGTTTCCATGACTCTTTTTGTTTTCGGAGTTGTTGGAGTGGGAATAAGTGAAGAAATGGAATTCCTACTCATCCGTAATCGTTTCTTCCATACAAAGATAGTGTTTCTTCCAACACCAAATGCTTTCTTAGTAGTTTTCTCTCCATACTCATCATAAAACTCTATTATCTTTAGTCTCTCTTTAGCTACTTCATCTTTAGAGAATCTTTTTAGACTCCTCAGCATTGTTTTCACCTCCTCAATGCCTTTGATTCTACTAAAGATTGGATATGCTTTTGCGTAATGATCCATAGTTACGAATTGTCTAATATGTTTCGTAACTTATACAGTTGAACTGTTTACGTCGTACAACACGTTATCAGAATTAGTACCGCACTGGGACGCCGGCGTGGTAGGAGCAGATGCTGCTGTGATTTTGCGGCGGTTACAAAAAGAAAAAGTTGTCCGGTCTAGCTCTTAACTTTTATCTCCCCACACCTCCGCAATTTAATAATCCAGCAATTTATAAATTGTACATTCTGCATTATACATTTTTCATTTTTCTTAATACCTAATTGACAAAGCCTTTAAAAAGTTATTTAATAGGCTTAACAATTAATCAAGAGCGGTGGCGAGAGTTCTGGCTCAGTGACCCACCCGGCAACCGGTAATTATTAAGCGGTGCCAAACCCAGCCCTTGGAAAGGGACGGATTTGACCAAGAAAATTTGGTAAACAATTTTTTTGTATTATACCTCTCTTTCAGGAGAGGTTTTTTGTTGGAAAGGAGGTGGGTATGATAAGTATCGATAAAGATTCTTTGTTTGTTTTTTTGCCAACCCGTTTAGAGATAAAAGAAAGACCTGAGCTTAATGTTTTCCCTTTTAATGTATTTGTTTCATCTCACGGATTAAATGAGGAAGGAAAAATGGTTGTGTGTTCAGTCTTTTACGATCCCGACTTATCTACTTATAAAGATAACGGTGATATTAAAAGTTTAAGTTATAAAAATATTTTCAATCAGGACTATAAACTTATTATTTCTTTTAATGCCGTTAAGAATACTTACAGTTGCGCTAAATACAATAAGGATAAAATTGTAGGCTGTGCTGACGGGGAGAATGATTGGAAACGATTTTTTCTACATGTCGGGTTACTGGGTTTTGCAAAAGGAGAAACCTATTTGTTTGATGAAATTAAACAAACAAACTAAAGGTCTTAAATCTTTAAGGTGGAGGGGGATGAAATATTATGGATATAAAAAATGGTTCCCTATATTCTTTTATACCAAGACCCTTGGCTATAGAAGACAGACCGGAACTAAACGTATTTTCCTACAATGTTTTCGTTGCAATGTACAGAATAAACCAGGAAGGAAAAAGAGAAATGGGGTCAGTAGTGTATGAACCAGATTTAACAACTTACAAAAGAGACGGAGATATACAAACTTTAAGTTATTTAAATAAATATAATCACGATTATAAGCTTGTTATTTCGTATAATAGCGAAATAAAAACTTACCGCTGTGATAAATTCAAGGGAGAAGAAAACTTAGGAATTGCCTTAGGAAATAATTGGAAACAATTTTTTATTCATGTCGGGATACTTGGTCTTGCCAACGGAGAAACTTGTCTATTTCAAGAAATTAATTAATAAACTTTTCTTATAACTAGTTTCGCATTTTGCAACTTGTACTTGAAATATAGGATTTACGAGTTTATCTTGATCCTTGCGCAGAGGAGCCGAAGAGGCTCCTAATTATTGGATAGATTTTTAATGAAATGCAGTGGTTTAAATCTGTTGTTTAATAATATCAACTGAGCCCAAATTGTGCGCCGAAGATATAGCTTGAAGAGTCTTTATAGCTTTTAATAGCACAATAACCTTACTTTTATAAATACCACTTCCCGCACCTCCACAATATTCATTTATTGATGGATATTTTTTATATATTTCATTTAACGTTAAATTATTCTGATCTTTGGCAGTATCAATTATCCCCTGGGAACAGCCAGTATTATTAACGTCAGTATATTTAGTTAATAAATTGTTGAAATAATCCAGATGTGAAATATTATCAAGCAAGAATGCCTGCGTAGATGCGTTCCATATATAATAATCCTTCCACTCCATCGCGCAACCGGCGCATCCTATTGCTCCTAAACTGCGTGTTTCGGTAAAAGAAGATTCTGTATTTGAAAATTGATAATTTAAATACCTGCCGTAGATATCTCCTTCTTCGTTTTCAGGTGAATATACTCTTTTGGGGATACCATTCTGCATATGATATATTCCTATTGTTTCAATTGTGCCTGTGGGATGCTCATCATACGCAGTTATGACAAAAAACTGAGGCACATCATCTGGGAATACTTTTATATCTTTCACCTGTGTAAACAAATTAGGTACCGTATATTTATTTTCTAAAACTCTGCTACCTAAAGTTAAATACCCTAACGTATTAAAGTCTATATGATCTCCGCAAAAGATTATGTTTGCCGATAGCCCTTTTAGATTTGAATATGAATCACAAGTTTGATTATTGCTATCAACTGACCCAATGAGAGCAACTTTATTAATTTTTGCTGGACCGCTGCTTTGGATCACCATGTGCTGTTGCGCACGAGGTCGTGCAAAAAAATAGTATGTATATAAATTTGTAGTAATAAGAATTAATATGAATAATAAAATTTTCTTCATGAATAGGTATTACTGGCCCATATAGGCCGGGATTGGATCAAGAGGAGCTACTTTTTTACCATCCCAGTGAAATCGGACAATCGAAGCCCCTAAAGTTGAGCAGCATAGAGGATCATCCTTCCGATACAGTGTATATTCAACTGCTATCGTATCCTCCGTTGTCCATTTAACCATTATATCTGTGCCGGCGAACGCTTCATCTGTCCCAACTGGCTTCCAGTTATAAAAGAAAAATGGTTTTTGGCAGTGTCCGTCTGCAGAACCTGTACATGTCCCGATTAAAACGGCGAATGGAGATAAATTCAAAGAAGTGTTTTTACTCGGATCATAGATTGTATAACCGTCTTTCTTAATTAATTCAACGGCAGCATCAATTGTATTCGGGGCCGGGTTACTTTTGACCTGTACAAAGCTACCATTTTTATAAAGATAACGTATCTCTTTTAATTTATCTGATGAGTTTACCTCATCGCTATAAGTTAATACGAATCCATTTCCGGTCCCTGTCTCCCTTACCCCTATCTGCATCATTTCAGGCGATTGGAAGATTACTTTACCCTTCTTTATTATCAATAACTTTCCTGCCCCCTGAGTCATGGCTGTAGGAACAATAACTTCACTCTCATCATTTTTATAATCACCATCTACTGAGAAACTATAGTATTCAGGGCATCTGTAGGAATTACATTCCGGAATTTCCTGACTAACTGATGCCGCTTTCTCTTTAATCACATTAGTGTGTATAAATAAATAAGTCACAGCGGAGCCAAGAAGGAGAGAAACGGCAGCGATTAGCAACCCGAGCTTCAATTTCATCATATACTCAACTGTAGTATATTCTGAACTAGCAGTATTGGCAATATTTATGCGTTAGAGTGCTTGAAGCTATATAGCTACTATAGGTGAGATGTCTGGCGCATTATTCCTGAAGATGCTCAGTTACTAGCTTTTTCGTAATTTCTTCTTAAATATATTTATATCTCATTCGCAGAAACTATGGTTTTTAATTCTAATCCAAGTGCTTTGAAATGCTCCTCACCACATCTGATTTTTGCTGCTTCGTTATTTCTTAACTTGTCAAAGTCTTTTGTACTTTTTGTTTCACGAACCAGATAAAGTGTAGAATCTTCATGCTTTACAATAGCCCAATCAGGATTGTAAGTACCAAGTGGTGTTGATACTTTGAACCAAGCAGGTAATTTAACAAAAAGTTTAATATATTCTTTTCTTTCTAAATCTTCTGCAAACCTTCGCTCAACTTCAGATTCAAATTCGATACAGTCATAAACGGATTTTTTGACAGATACGAGATTGTTTAAATATGAAATGATCTCCTCTTCTTCAAATAACCTCATTTCATATTCTTCTCCCGCAATTTTTTCATATTTGATTCCACTTAAAATTAGCTTTTGCAGTTCTCTTTTTATAATTTCAACAACAATATCCATAAATTTTTGAGGATTAATTAGAAACTCCTCTAGTCTGCTTGAGCGTATAAGTATTTGAGCAATGGTATGTCTTGTTAATTCTGTCTCCTTTTGTATATAGCTAATAATGTCGGGCAATAGAAATGACGATTCAATCGTTGTAACTTGATTCTTAACCTCAGTAGATTCAACCCCCCTTTCATCAATATCAACAAGTGCTTTAATATACTGAATCTTTATTGGGTTAATTCTATCCATTAATTTCAAATCTGACACACAATTCCCAATTAAGTCATCTGTAGTATATACAACTGAATACGTAGTTTTTTTATTGATTTTTTCCCAAAGAATTTTAAAAGTTATATTGAAAGCCATCAGCCCCGTTTTTTGTTTATTAATGGTCATGGTAATGACAGTGAAATTACTGGACACGATTATGAGACACTAGTAAAAATTGGCGAAAATGAATATCTATTAGCAGGGAGAATTACGTATGCACGTAGTTGTTCCGCGGCAAAAGTTTTAGGTGAAAATGTAGCGGAGAATAATTCAACAACATTCATAGGCTATAACCGAAGCTATATTTTAGGAAGAAATCCATTAAAAGTGGCTAGTCCTTTAGATGATGAAGTTGCGAAATTATTTCTTGAACCTTCAAATCTAATCCCAATATCAATAATAAAAGGACGAACAGCTGAAGAGGCGTATAATAAGTCGCAAGAAGCAATGAGAAAGAATTTTTCCTTTATGCTTTCTTCAAAAGCTACATCTAACCAAAGAGATGCTGCTGTATATCTTTGGTCAAATTTGAGCAGTCAAGTATTACTCGGAGATAAACTGGCCCATCTTTGAATTATTTTTAACTCTCATATTGACTTGTAAAGTCTACCACCTGAAGAAGTCATTTCAAAAGTCCTTTTAAACTCAGGTTTGACAGGCTAAATTAGCGGAATTTTTCGAGTTTTGAAATGAGTAAAAAGGGGTTCTAGCTTTACGTATATTTATCAATTTTCTTCTGAATCTTAATGGTTTCATTTCATAGCTCACATTTTATAGAAAATCTGGCAAGTGTAGATTTATTACCCTTAAACTTTCACAGTTTCATTTATATACTTTTAAATACAATTTTTAATAATGCCGTTCTCTTTAAAACTAAAATATTCATCTGAAGTAACTATCAGATGATCTAGTATAGAAATACCCACTAGCTTACCTGCTTCTACAAGTCTATTTGTTGTGGATATATCTTCCTGTGATGGTCTGTAGTCTTCAGATGGATGATTATGAGAAATAATAATCTGTGCGACATTTTCTTTTATAGCTTTTTTAAAAACTTCTCTTGGATGCACTAAACTGGAATTTAATGTGCCTACGCTAATTTCTTCATTAATTAATTTATTTCGTGTATCAAAATACAGAATAGTAAAGTGTTCTTCTTTTTTACTTCCTATTTTTGATTGAAGGTATTCGGCAACTAACTTAGGAGAATTTAATAAAATTTTAGGAGATATTTTTTCCTTTGAGTATCGTTCGTAAATCGCTTTAAATAGAATCAATCCCAAAGCACTGGAACGCCCAATTCCCTTAATTGTAATTAGTTCAGTTATGTCTGCATCTAAAGCCCCTTTAAGGTTTTTGAATTTCTTTATAGCTTCTTTAGCCATGGGTTTACAATCTTTACGAGGTGTACCCAGAGTCAATAGCAATTCGATTATTTCGTAATCCAAAAAACCGTCTAGCCCAGCCTCAATAAATTTTTCTCGAAGTCTTTTCCTATGCCCTTCGGCTGAATTTATTTTTTTGGTAATTAAATCAGAAGAATCGTTACTTTTCATTATTCTCTTGATCGACATTGAATGAAGCACCGCCAGCGTCATTATCGTATAAAGCAGAATTCATATTTTTGTTGTTTAAATGATTTTTAAAATATTCTTGTGTTTCTCTATCAACTGAGTAAATGTAGCATCCCTTCATCCCTCTAGTCATAAGTGTCCTATATGTATTTTTAATAATCGTATCCACCATTATCTTTGCTGATTCTGGATTTTCTTTAAGCATATTCTTTATTCCTTTTACTGATTGATCTGTAGATGCACGCTTTGTCGCATCTGTAATAATCTTGCCGTTACGGATTATCATATCTGGACCGATTATTACCCCGACATAATCTAACTCCAATCCTTGAGAAGTGTGGATACAACCTACCTCTTTAACAGAATCAGGATGAATTATCCAAGCCTGACCGTGGGAGTTCAGATTCCAAGTAGCTTTATAATCTCCGATCACTATATCTTTTAATTCAGTATTATTCTTACTTATCCACTTCCAGCAATAACCGGCTAGTAATCTTGACTTATTGTTTTTCTGATTTAGGCCAATTATTTTTTCATGAAGAACACTGGGACTGTCTATAACTTTAAAGTCGAAATTAATATCTTCTAATGATTCATTCGCCGTTTCTCTTATTTGTAATAGATTATCAATCCAAGCTAGATAACCGTCTGACCCATTACATCTAAACTGAGACTCTAATGTTAAAGATGTAACCTTTGCGTCAGCGTTTTTTGCCCAATTAATAATTTCCGATTTTTTACCTATATCTTTCAATGTAACTCTTTGATCCTCGTCAATAAAAAAAATACAAAGTTTGGAAGCATTTATTAACTCTTTTATTTGGTTTTCTCCTAGGTGACTAAATAAACCCGACTTTGCATTAAGTCTATGTGCTTCATCAACAATAAGCGAATCAAATGTATTAGCTCCGATATCATAAAATGAGCCCGATGAAGTAAATAAATTTGAAATACGGGTCTTTGTAAATTTCCCACTTAGTTTCACTTGGTAGACTTCTCGAGGTGCTGAATTTTTCGTAACGTATTGTGTTACGTCTCCTCTTTTTGTCAGTTCGGTAAGTAAATTTATCGCAACGACTGATTTTCCTGTACCAGGCCCTCCTTCCACTATTAGCACATTTTTATTAAAGTCAGACGATTCTTTTGCTAATTCAAGGGCAGTTTCGTATACAATTTTTTGATCGTCAATTAATATAAATTCCTTATTGCCCTCAAGCATCGAAGCAAGGTTATCAGCTAATGCCTTAGATGGTCTAATTTTCCCATTCTCAATGTCATACAATATATTTGTTTTGTCACCAAATTTTACGAATCGTTTTATAAATAGTTGCAGTTTTAAGGCATCAGTTTTTAAAAATACAGGAGCCTTATCTGTGTATTCTTTATAAAAATTGTTATTAATAATTTCATAGCTGTCATAATTATGTAGGTATGCGCATGGAACTAAAGATATATTATTTTCCTGAACAGTACTGTTAAAGTCTTCTAATAATGTTGCGTATGACCAAACTTGATATGATGGGTGAGCAACTTCTCCATAAAAAGTTGTATTAAGAACGCCGTCTTTTTCAGATAAACTTACACCATCGCTCCATTGTTTCAGCTCTACAATTACTGCTACTTTTCTATTCTCACTATTTGTGCCGGTAATTATAAAATCTATTCTTTTAGATGTTTGTGGAATCTTATATTCAATTGCGATACCGGCATCATCGGGGATACTTGAATCGTTAATAACATTACTCATGTAAGGCATAGATTTACGCCATGAATTAATTTCACTTTTACCTGTCGAATGTCCCATCTCTCGCACAAATGATGTAAGAATTTGTTGCTCTACTTGTCCAGACAATACATCGCTGAGGAAGTCTTTTTTGTTAGATGAATAAACAATCATAAATTATAATTCAGTATATTTTGTGTGTTTTCCTTTTGCTTTTTCGACAGGATATTTTTTTTTATTTTTTTTAAGTTTTTTTTCTAAGGCTATTGTAGGATCAATACTTAAGTCGTGACTAGCGAGTAAAACCCAATACAAAACATCTGCAAGTTCTTCACCAATTGCTTCTCTATTTTTCTTTATATACTCTTCCATTTCTTTCTCGTTTTTCCATTGAAAATGTTCCATAAATTCTCCCGCTTCAAGTGAGAGAGATAGCGCAACGTCTTTAGGATTATGAAATTGTTTCCAATTTCTTGCATCGCGAAATTTTATTATTTTTTCTGTTAATTGTTTTATACTGGACATAAATATTAAACCTGATCCGTATTATACGCTTTTTGGGGGAGGTTTGGAAAATTAACCCGCTATTAACTTTCAACTAATAACCAATAACTTCGTTTCTGTGAGCTTTGAAATCAAGCGGGGTAAAAATTAGTTGATGTCTTTATTGACAATATCAACTAAATAGTATAATATGTTGATATTACTATGGATAATGTCAACTCAGTGCAAATAGGCCGCTATGTCCAACAAAGTCATGGCTATAAAGCCTTTACTCCTTTTGAATTTCCGCCAAAAGGCGGTTTTATAATCAGCCCAAAATTATACAAAAAGCACGAAGAGGCTATAAGATTAGTCGGTAAATTAGATGGTATCACCAGACTCCTTCCGGATAAAGATTTTTTTCTGTTAATGTTTATAAAAAAAGATGCCACCTATTCTAGTCAGATTGAGGGTACAAAAGCTACATTGCAGGATGCAGTAGCTGAGCCAGTTACAGAAGAAAAGTCTCGACGACACCCGGACGTTGATGATATTATCCATTATATTGATGCTTTAAATTATGGCATTGAAAGAACTAAAACTTTACCAATCTCACTAAGACTTATAAGAGAAATCCACGAGCGATTGATGACTGGTGCACGTTCAACTCAGCATGCATATCCAGGAGAATTTCGTCATTCCCAAAACTGGATAGGAGGGAAGACTCCAGCCGATGCTTCATTTGTTCCTCCTGCTCCAGTAGATATGCATAAGTCATTAAATGATCTGGAAAAATTTATCCATACAATAGATGAATATCCATCTTTAGTAAAAGCAGGACTAATCCATGCACAATTTGAAACAATTCATCCTTTTACAGACGGTAATGGCAGAACAGGAAGGATGTTAATTGCCATGTATATCCATCATGCCAGACTTTTAGAAATACCAGTTCTATACTTATCTAGCTATTTTAAAAAGTATCAAAAACTTTACTACCAAAAACTGCAGGATTATCATGATGAAAATACACAGATGGAAGCCTGGCTGGAGTTTTTTTTGGAAGGTATTGCAGAAATTGCAAATGCTTCTATAGAAACATGTACAAAAATAACTGTCCTGAGAGACTCAGACTTTGCCAAAATGCAAAAACTTGGGAAAAAATCAGCACAGTCCACTTTGGAAATAATCCGTAGATTATTTGGTCAGCCAATTGTGGGAGTTGCGGAAATAATGAAATGGACAGGTTTCAGTCCGCAAGGAGCATATAATGTTATTAAGCGGCTTGAAGACTTAAAAATTCTGGAACCTCTTGGTGATGCTACGTATGGACAAAAATACATTTATGCTGATTATTATGAAATCTTTGATGATACTTTTAGAGAAGCTAGGAGAAAAAATACATGATTAAACTATCAAGATCAAAAATAGAATTACTATTTGATTGTCCAAGATGCTTCTGGCTCTATGCCGGGAAGGGAATAGCAAGACCCTTTGGTGCTCCTTATACTATCAATAACGCGGTGGATTTCCTTCTGAAGAAAGAATTTGACGAGCATAGAAAAAATGGAACAGCTCATTGGTTAATAAAAAGAGAAGGAATAGATGCGATTCCGTTTATGCATGAAGATATCGATAAATGGAGGAATAATTTTACAGGAATTCAATATTACGATGGGGATACAGACTTTCTTGTTTTTGGTGCAGTAGATGATATTTGGGTTGATTCGAAAGGTAGTTTAATGGTTGTTGATTATAAAGCATCCGGCGCAAAAGAAGGCGAGCTACATGACAGCTACAAACGCCAGATGGAGATTTATCAATGGATACTTCGAAAGAACGGTTTCAAGGTATTAAATAGAGGTTATTTTGTTTATTGCCGAGTAAATAAAGATAATGGATTCGCAGACGGAAAATTAAGTTTTGACATAAAAGTGCAGCCGTATGACGGAGATGATTCCTGGGTCGAAAAAACTATTAAAGAAGCAATTGAGTGCTTAAAGAGTGATAAAATACCTGATCCGGGTCTGGATTGTGATTTTTGTAAATACAGAGAGGCAGTTAGGCAGTTTGAAAAATAAGAAATTATAATATAAACAATGCAAAATAACTATACAGCTACAGAAAAAGACTTTAAAGCTATCGAGGAAGGAATACAAACAGTTTGGAGCCCGAAGTTATCATTTATTTTTAAAGATAAAGATATAATAAGGAATAGCGCAATTGTTGCTTTCGACAGTAAATATATTTACATCTGGACGACAAAAAAACTTGATAATGTAGATAAAATTTACTGTTCATTAAAAAACTACTTCGCATATAAATGCCCACATAATATTGACATAGAGAATATTGACCGGATGGGATGGCGGGCCGGAATTTGGCCCCTTGAGCTAAATAATTTCTTACCACGGGAGCTTAAAAAAAACGATTTTGAAATTCCAAAACCCTGCGGAAGTATGCTTGGGGATTTTATCGTAAACCAAAAAAAGATCAGAGGAGAAAAAAATAATCCATATATAACTCATGATAGTTACTTAGCTACTATCGTCCACGAATTTGGACATATTTATTACAATCAACACAGACTTTGGTGGTATTCAGACAAAACAGAAAATATTGGATATTTGCAGACTGCTTTAAATTTATATCTGGGTAAAAAAACGGGTAAAATTAAAGTCAGAATGCCATCACCTACGTTCTTTAATGAAATTTTTGCTTTTTGCTCAGAATATTCTGCCGCAAAGATATTTTGGCAACAGCACAAAGAGAATCTGGATAAATTTGCCGTAGAATTAATAAAAAATATAATCAAAGAAGAAGAGCAAAAAAATTTAGATAATGAAGATTCCGTATTACAAATAGAAAACGCACACTATGGATCTTTTGTTTTGGGAAAGATCCTAATAGAAGAATCTCCTGCCTCATGGCCTCAAAAACTGTTACAACAACAAATATTATAAGAGTTTTGTTTCTTTTGCCGTGTTCGCGCAGCTGACTTTTCGTCTCTTTACTTATTGGTTCTTAAGAACCATTTCCCGGATTTGTTGTCGTCTGGGTTTGACATACCAGGTCGTCCAAACAAGTGTCAGGATTGAAATTGCGGTGAGGATAATCGGTGAAACTACCAGGACTACCGGAGTAGGTAATGAATAAACCATGATAACCCGTAAAATGAACTCGCCGACATACGCCACTCCCCAAATGAGCGTTATTAAGCGGAACAGATCAAGTGCGATTTTCATTTGTAAAGATTTGCTAAATCTTTTTCTTTTTTCCGGATCTTTTCCTGCCACAAATTCACGGGCGAAATAAAACATTAACGGTCTTTTCGTCGGTAATGTTAAAAAACAGGCGATTCCGAGAAATCCGGTAAAGAACGATTCGCGGATCAGTAAAAGGCGGGGGCTGCCGCCAAGCAAAACTCCGGCAATACTAGTGAGTGTCCCGAGTAGTACTGTCGTCGAAATGACGTTCAGCGTATGATCTTTCATAAATTCGACTAATGTATCAAAAATTGGATACAGTGATGCCAGACTAAGCGCGATTACTTCTGATGCGGCGAAATATTTTTTAGCAATCGTGTACATTGCGAAAGGAATGATGATGTTTAATAGTAAATCTTTTAGTGTATCCCGGAATTTTAGCATGACCTACCCAGACTAGCATATTTGAAGCTATTTTCCTAGGACCGTTTCCATCTAAGAGGTCATTTGCCATAGAAACCAACCGCGTTTCCGTCCTTTGGTATTTGCATTTTAAAGCAGTGATTCTTTTACAGAGTATATATCTAAGGTCGTTTTTCGTTCTTTTTGTGAGCATTGAAACAAAGCGCGTTAAAAATTATGAAATGAGTTGTCAGGGGGATTCCGGCGAATTGCCGGAGGGGGTGATATAACCCGATCAGTTCGCGAAAGCATTTTAGCTGACCGTTCACTGGCAAGAGAGCTTTGGTACTTTCTCGGCAGAAAGTATAGAAATAAAAAACGGGACGTTACTTAAAAATCCCCGAGGGGCGGAAGCGTTATATTTCTTATTCTATTGACAAGTCGTTGGGTTTGGGCCAAGATTAAATTGTAATGGTAAAACCTAATATCTATGCAGTTATTCTGGTCGGACTTTTAGCTGGATTAGCACAGTATACCGCTACAACTGCGTCTTTTTATCTGGTTGAGTTTTCAGGAATATTTTTCGGATTGTTCATGGGAACTTACTACTGTGTATTTTATAAACAGTCAGTCGCGAAAGCACTTTTATATATGCTAATTTCAGGCGTGTGTTTTTATGTATCATGTTTGGTTTTTACTTTTATCAATCCCATATCATTCACATCTGGATATGATGAGACGAACTGGCTGAGATCAATAATGGCATTGTTGTGGGCTGGGGGAATCGGTGCTTTCGGTTTAGCCTTAGGTTTTCATTTTCTCTACAGCAAAATTACATCTCAGCGTTTCCTCGCGATTGTTGTAGTTGGGGGACTTCTAAGTTTTTTCTTTCTTTTAAATGGCGGTCCGATTTTCAATGAGTCAGGAAGCTCAAATCAATCCATACAGATTTTCTGGAGTTGGCTCTGGCTGTTTTTCGTCTGGCAAACCGGAGTGGCACTTACATTAACTTTTACGTTTCCCCAAAAGTCAGTAAATTCTAAATTCTAACCCCCGGAGTTAAATAACTTCAAACCCCGGGTAGTTTCTACCTGGAAGGTGGAATAGCTACTGGTGAATGAATCTTTTTATTCCGAAACCGAATTGGGCAACCATTACCCAATATCCAATAAGAAGCATTATGATATCTCCTCCGGATATAGTAGTAACGGAAATTTGCCAGAGAGATAGAAGTGTTGCTGCAATAAGATTTGCCAATCCCCAACGAAAGTTAACTTTCGGTTTTGTTTGTTGACCAAAAGGACTACGAGCAATAGTGTTTGACCGTCCCCAAATAAAATGAGGCATACCGTTCCCAAGAAAAGCACCGATTAAGAAATACAAAAAGTAAGAGAGGAACATAATTAGACTGTAACAAATGTGCAGCGGATTATCAAGATAAATAATTTCCACCCTCCAGGTGGAATAGCAAGCTAAGTCTTGTGTTCCCATCGCGTTTCCATTCTTGGTAAATATAATATTGATCATTCATTGAAAATTGCCATTGGTTCTGAGCGTAGCCAAGTTAAGCTTGGCGGAGTTGAAGGAAAAATTGGATTTTGAAAATTTATATCCGCTTTCTCGGCAGAAAGTACAATAAAAAGGGTTGCAAAGAGTTTTGGGCGTCTTTTTAAAAAGACGCGAGGGGAATTTATTCATTTATCCGGGTGTAATTTTGAAGCAATATACTATACATTAATGCGTCTTCCGCAATTTTTTGTTTATCATCACCATCAAGAATTGTTTCCAGTTTCTCTAGGATTGTTTTTATATATGGTTTTATCTCTTCCTCATTAACCTCATTTCTTCGGGCGATTGCCTCTTGAGTGAAGCGTTTTGCCATATTTATTGATCCTCTGTAATAGCCCAAGGCCACCCGTTTCAGATCCATACTTAAAGATTCTAATGCGATTTTATTATTCATATAATTCCTTAAAGAAAAATCGTGTTAACTTTTCAAATTTTTTCCTGATTGTTTTATCCTGAATTTCATTGCTTGTATTATTCAGAGCAGGCCGGATATTAATGAACGAGTTAAAATCAATAACTTTTGTCTCTAAATCTATGCCTCCGCCCCACAAATCATCTTGATTTGATCCGCTCTTTAACAATAGTTCTTCCGACTCAAAATGTCTGTCGCATCCTGCAGAGCAAACTTTTTTCCCGATATCTATTACGGTTTTAATATATACATCAAACTGCTCGCGAAGTTTTTTAATTTCCTCTTTTGTATACGCATCGGATTTGGTAATTATCACTGTCTTATTTTAGCAAATTATACTCTTTAAAACTATAAAGCCGTTTTTTCTTCTCAAAAAGTTTTGGGCCTCTTTTTAAAAAGACGCAGGAAATATAAGAGTTTGCTCGCCTCGCTGCGAAGCAGGATACTTTCCCGGCAGAAAGTATAAAAATAAGAGTTTTGTCCATTCTGCTCTAAACACAAAGATAACAGGGTCCGGCCCAAACCTTTAATCCAGAAAACCACATGTCCCGATGATTCCGCCATCCGGAACAAATCTGTTATGTGCCAGAATACGCTCCCGTTCAGCTTGACATTAATTTAATTTAATACAATAATCTCTACATGATTGAGGATCCCCTCTCCTTTACTATAGAACCTGAGAATTATGCCGAAACTGTTGTCAAACAAAACAGACAAATTGCGGAAAGTTTCCGCCTCAGTGTCTTAGCTGAAATTAAAAAGCGTAACTTAACTAAAGATGGAAATGAGATTGTAAGACAACTGCTTGGGAGTGGCCAAGGTGGAGTTCTGGGAGTAATCAATAGTGAAGGACGTATGTTCCGACAAATGATGAAGACTATTCCTAATTCACACCCTGATGCAATAGGAATAAATGTAGGAGGACTATCCGTATTTTATGCACTAGCCAACGGCAATAAAGCTAAATATAAAGAAGAAGGAGATGCTTTTGTTCGTGGAGTTGCCGGAAGAATGGGCTTTATTACACAGGACGATGATCCCTCCGCTTCAGAGCGAATAAGAATGGTCACAATTCCTGATGAGTTGGACCAGAAGCCTAAATACAGCGTATCTATTCAGGATTTCCAATGGCTGGCGGGCACTCCATACTTAAGAGGACGGCAAATGTTTAAAGATAACAGACATCCCAGTCTGCCATATGCCTTATCTACTTTTACTACTCTGGATATTGAACCGGATATGGTCTTTATCAGACGGTTACGCCTTCCATTCCTTTCTTGATGTTCCTGGCTTTGACTACGGTGTGACCTTACCCGCGCGTAGGATAGCCGAATTCAGTTCAACCGGGTATTCGACATCCAGGATCGTATCTCCACGTTCGGGGTAAAACTCATCCCAGCGACAGACTGACCTTACGATATGTGAACAATTAGGATCATCCATCTCCTGTAAAAGTTCCTCACCCCCTCCGGCAACAGCTTCTTCTCTGCTGAGTACCTCAGACCCTTTATAAAAATGGCGGGTGGTCTCATGATGCTCGGAACCGGCTATAGTTTCACCATCTATGGTACCTCTGTATATCCAGTATTTTTCCAGCGCAAATGTTGAGGCAGCTTGTTCGGCAATTTCATTAAGGGATTTTTCTCCAAGAAAAACTACTGTATCCGCTTGGGGACGACTAAGATTGTACCCTGTACCGCAAAGACGGACCGCCCAGACTTTTTGAACTTCGACACAGACCGGGTTGTTCGGCGGATTTTTTATTATTGATTCCTTCATTTAATTTAATATATCGCGTGGACAATATAACAAAAGCGCTATGAATTGTCAAAACTATAAGTCAAAGTGGGTGTAGTCTCCACCCTCCGGTGATTTAGCTTTGCACTTGTTTTAGAAGCTAAATTTTTGTAATTTGATATGCATGACGGGTAGTTTACCAGGCTGTGTGCGGATTGAAAGAAAAATGCTAAAATAGGGCTCATATGTTAGAAGGGTTTACTGAAAGTGAACGAAGAGCTTTAGAACGGCTCAGACGCAGGACGCAAGAATTGTCTCCAATTGAGAAAGAACGATTAAGGCAAAGAAAAGAGGGGTATAGTAGTCCCGTAAATACTAGGGATATTGATCCGCTTCGTGATGTAATAGCTGCTTATACTGCATTAAATACGTGGATGCGGAAAGAAGCCGGAGATATGACTACTACTTCGGAGGGTGTGTTGATTAAAAAAAGCATTCAACGACAAACTCCGGCAGGAATGGTAGAAGTAGTGCAGCATTTTAACCAGCCATATAGCCCAATTTATGTCACTTCGATGACAACGGGAAGACAGGGCATTTCACAGGAAGACTCCTTTACGCTTAATAGTGCAAGTTTTTTCGATTTGCGGGAGAGAAAAAGCAGTACCGGAAAAGTAACTACTTACTCAGAAATGTATCTTGCTGTATCCGGAGACCTTTCAGCCCAAAATATGACGTATGGGCAACGAAAGGCAGTTTTTGCTATCCACCAAATAATTATTTCAATTGTAGCTCCTCATAATCCTTCCGGGTAAAGAGCGGAAAAGAACAAAGAAAAAGTAACTTATAGCGTAATTTTCCCATTTATGCTGATATATTTTCTAAAAAGGGTTTAATTTTATAATTAGTAAGTCTTAAAAGAAGTCCTATTTTTTTTCACTCTCCTGTAAACTTCTATAGGAGTAACTTTGGGTATAGCGGCTGCTGCCAATACTGCCGCAGGAATTAGTCCTATTAATTTTTCCCTGGATACAATTCGGGACTTATCATCAATAAGCTCGCCTCTATTCGTATACCGGTTATACGCCGAATATAAATTAGCTACTATTTGCGCTGTGTCCAAAGCCGGCTGCCGTTCAGGCATGGCTCCACTGGCAGTATTCAGAAATATTCTTCCGATTCTGGAACCCGGAAAAGCCAGTACGTTAGTGCCCACTTCGCGCACTTCGTGTCCGTCAAGCCACATAGTCAATTCTCTGACTATTGTAGGCAGAGATGTCGTGAGTGCAACGCCGTCTGCTGCCAGCATTCCCGGTAAATCGTTTCTTTCGGCTGCGGATTTGCTTCGCAATAATGCAAGGAATGATTCCTGTAATCTGTCCGTGGTTACATCCAGTACTGCACCAAAAGCTTTATTATGCTTTCCCGGTGTTTCTTTCTCAATGATTCCGGCTACTCCTCCATCAACTGCATCACAAGCATAGCCCAGCATTTGTAAAACTAAGCTTAACCACCACATGACCTTTCTGTCTTTTTTTGCTTTTTTATTTTCGCTTTCCATGATTACTCCGCCAATACCGACGGAGACGAAGCCTGCAAGGGTAATTTCATTCGGTGTAGCGCCCGGGATTACTTCATGCAGATGCCGGCTTATTGAATTTACCGGTCTTTTGAATATCTTTCTAAATGGAGAATTCTTTCCGGCATGTCCGGCGAAAGGTGATTCGGACTCAATTTTCTTCATGGCTGGTAATATACTATAACTGAGAGAATTTTGCAAAGAGTTTTGTTTCTTTTGTAGAAAAAGAACAGGAGAAATAGTAATTTAATAACCTATCTCTTTTTTCTTCCCCCTCCCCGATTTCTTAAATTGATATAGACTTGCTGTATTACGCCCAAAAGCAACATCGTCCCGGCGTCAACCGAATTAGCATAATTAAATAAGGGAGGCTGGACTCCTGTTGCCATAATTGCGACGTCAATTACCGCGATACCTAAACATGCATTTCTTAAGAGTCTGGCTACGGTGACATCTTTACTTTCATCCTTCCTTTTCTTTGAATTTACCACAGTTGTTTCGATATAAGGAAATAACACTGTCGTTGATTTTACACTTTCTCTTTCCGCTTTCCTTCTTTCAAGAGTTGCTTTGATTATTGTTTTTTGTTCCTCACTAACTTCAGGATCTATGGGTAGTCTATCTAAAATTGTAATCGCCGTATCAAAGTCGGGTGGAGTCAGTTCGGCTTTATGAAATTTAGCAAATTCTTTTATGTCCTTACTGTTATTTATAAGACGGGCACCTGCTTCTACTTGTTGTTTCAGTTGAAAATTTATTCTGCCTACCACAGAGGGATCGATTTGTAAATTTTGTCCGAGTACATCATACAAGGCTAATTTTGTTGTTCCGTAAAATTCGGGAGCTCGGGGTGTGGCTTTTTCCACAGCTAAATCGGCTGACCCGGAATTTACAGCAGTATTGTCTGATTGCCCACTCGACTGTCCTGTTGCATCCGGATGTGGTTCAATTAAATGTCGAGGGGAAAGACGACCATGTTCTACTAATGGCATCTTGAGGGAATTATACTAGGGGTTGGTATAATTTGCAATTATCTCTTTTTATGAGACTTTTGCAGCTAATTTTTTTCGATTCATAATTTCAGACGGTTTTTTCTATTTGCTTCTCTGTTTCAAACTTCCTATAAGCTTTAAGTTTAGTTTGCAAAACCTGTGAGATAAACTCACGGTAGTCAAGGGGATGGAAAGCGAGGATATTTTTCGTTATTGTTTCGCGTGTGACGTGAGGACGCATATATCGTTTCTGCAGAATTTTTGCACCAACTTCAAACAAACGCAATAAAAACGTAGCGGATTTACTAAGTTTAGTTGACATCTTATGAACCATCTTTTTGCGCCTAATTTTTAAACAATTGGGCATCCAGAACGTTACCCAGGAGTTGGCTTTTATAAATTTTTTGTAGGTGTCGTCCCGATCAAAAAGCGGCAGGAGTTGTACTACTTCGTGCGCACTGTACATATCCTGCCGGTTCAGAGGAAGATGAAGTGCGGATTCGTCTATCAGCATGTTTAAACAAATCTTATTTGCAGTTTTTTTCCGACTCGTTCGTTTTCTGCGAAGTCCTTTCATCTGAAGTATGCTAAGCAGGCATAATCTGCTAATCCATAACGTCCCCCTAGCCGCAATAATAAATAAATCAATGTCATCCTCCGGCTCTGCATTTAACATCGCGACACTTCCGCTGATGCCTATCAGTTTAACTGTGGGAATTTTGCCTAAAAAGCGAATAAGTTTCTTTGCTTGATATACTTTTTTCTTGCTTTCTTTCTGTCTTTCAGCCCGAATCTGCAAGGTAATTGCCTGGTCCCGCGGCGCATACCACCCGCGGCGCCGAACAAGTAGGAATGATAGTGCGCTGAGCGAATCTGCTACATTCTTTTTTGTAAATTTGTGAGAACTTAAAACATAGCGCCAGATTTCAGATTGAGACAGCGGATAGCGAAACATACTGCTATAGACAATCGTCCTTAGAACTACTTGAGAATTATTTTCCATACTGATTTAGTACTTGTGTCACGCCGTTTGTCAGCGTTCCGACAGCCGACTGGGCAGAGGTATTGCCAAGCATTGAGCGAACAGCGTTGCCCAGATATCCATTTGCCTGGTCATTTAATCCGTCATCATAGGTATCGCTCGCGAAAAACGTAGAAACAGCAGTCGGCGCTTGTTCTACGAAAGGATACACAAGCGGGTTATCCTTTACCAGCGGCGCCAAATCGACCCTAGCATACGGTTCGCCGAAGGCGCGGAGTTTTGATTCTTCAGTAAATATTTTTTGCTGCGTATCTTTCTGCGCTAAATAATGCATGAGAAGCATGGCCGCACCGGGATTTTTACTTTTACTCGAAACTCCCTCCACCCAATAGCTGGCAACTGTAAATCTTCTTCCTCCCAGTAAACGCGGGACGGGATTGACATGGAATTTGAGATTAGGATTTATAGACTTCATGGTAAAGATATCCCAGGAGTAACCGAAGTACATCCCGACACTTCCGCTGGCAAAGGCTTGAATTGAAGGTTCACGATTCGGATCCCATACGCTATTTGCAAACTGCATATAGTAGGTTAAGGCATCAGCTGTGTAGCTTTGCGATGAAGCCATTGATTTTAGGTCAACTCCATTTTGCAAAAACAGCAGTGAAATAATATCCGGAGCATGGGTAATATTATCGTATGCACCGAGTGCCGCTCCTGCTGTTTTCGTATTTCCGGTAATCGGATCAGTAACCGTCAGACTGTGGGCGACTTTACTAAAATCATCCCAGGTATCCGGAATTTTCGCTCCTGCCGCTTGAAACATATCGTCATTAGTAAAAAGTTCAAGAGTATCAATTTCCAATGGAATTCCGAATATCGCACCGCTACGCGTAATATCGGTTTTGGTAACGGGATAGTAGTATTTTTGGAAATCCTGCGGAGTGATAACACTTGTCGGCATTGGCAGCAGGTAACCGGAAAGCATGGGAAGCCAGGTATTATGGTAGCGGAAAATATCCGGACCGTCACCATTATTAATTCTGGTTGTCAGACGATCGCGGTATTGTTTGATATCCTGCTCAACGTAATTAACGCTAATATGCGGATTTGCCCTATGGAAATCAGCAAAAATTCCTTGCATTACGCTGCTGTTTTCCCAGAGTCCCCAATATGTCAAAGTAACATTATTATTCAAATTTGGTCCATTTTTGAGTAACATAACAGCGCCAAAAAAAATAAGGAGTAGAATAATAACGCCTACTACCCCGGCAATAATGATTTTCAGCTTTGAGGAGCCGGGAGCCGGAGGAGAAGTTGCCGGTGGCTGAGCGGGTACACCCGGAGAAGGATTTCCCGTACTTGGCGGATAAGAAGGAGGCGGTGGCGGAACCAGCGGTTTATTTTGAGTGAAAATAACATCTTCATTCATAATGAGTTATCTTCTATAGTATAATACGATTATAGCCTTCGCCGCAATTATCCTTATGAAAAAAACAAAAATATATATCATGGACACGGTTATCAATTATAAAAAAATTATTTATGTCTTTTTTTGGTTTTTTCTGGGAGTAATTCTTGGTCTTTTCTTCTTTTTCAGCTTTTTATTTATTTATTACCAAAATACTTATGCAAATAAAGTTTATCCCGGTGTTTTTGTGAACGGTATGGATTTTGGCGGAAAGACACAAAATGAAGTCAGACAATTTTTTGCCGGGAGAAATGCTTCATTTTCAGATACAAAATTTGTCTTTTCTGATAATACACACATCGCATCCGCTTCTGCTAATTACCTGGAATTTGGCTACGATCAGAATCTTATTTCCCAGCAAGTTTACACTATCGGCAGATCTGACAGTTTACTGTCTAATATCAGCCTTCTCGTACAAGCGTATATTAACGGCATCAACCTTCCCCCGTCTTTCCATTACTCCGATAACCAGCTTACCCGCGTTCTTACACTGATTATTAAACAGATAAATATAAAACCTGTTGATGGACTGTTTACTTTTAGCGGTGGAAGGGTATCGGCTTTCCGTCTCGCCCAGGACGGACAGGAGGTAGACATAGCCAGTATACAAAATAAACTTATGGACAGTGCATCTCTTATGGCAAGCGGCAGAGAGAAAACAATTCTTATTCCCCTAACGATTAATACACTAAAACCGGCAGTAGCGAATGACAAGGTAAATAATTTGGGTATTAAAGAATTGCTGGCGAGCGGTACTTCGTTATTTTTTGGTTCAATTGCAAATCGTATTTATAACATTACCCTGGCTGCGACCCGATTAAACGGTGTGCTTATTCCGCCCAACCAGGTTTTTTCCTTTGATCAAGCACTGGGTGATATTTCGGCTTTCAGCGGGTATAAACAAGCTTATGTTATTCAAAATGGCCATACTGTTTTAGGAGACGGCGGCGGCGTCTGTCAGGTTTCAACTACGTTTTTCCGCGCAGTCCTAAATGCCGGTTTTCCTATCGTCGAACGCCATGCTCACGCTTACAGAGTGCATTATTACGAGGAGGATTCAGGTCCGGGCATTGATGCGGCTGTCTATTCTCCGACTGTTGATTTAAAGTTTAAAAATGACAGCGGAAATTATTTGTTAATCCAATCAATTGTCGATCCGGCAAATGACAGATTAACATTCCAATTGTACGGAACTAAAGACGGGAGAGAAGTTACTATCGGTAATCCTGTTATTGTGTCCCAAACCCCGGCTCCGCCTCCCCTATACCAGGATGACCCGGCGCTTCCTAAGGGCACGGTCCAGCAAACAGATTTCCAAGCCGACGGTGCATCTGTTTACTTTAAAAGGGAAGTTAAGCAAAACGGAAAAATAATTATTTCCGATAAATTTGTTTCAAATTACCAACCGTGGCAAGCGGTCTATTTGAGAGGAACACAATAAGAATTTAGAATTCAGAATTGAAAATTTAACATATAATTATTTTCCTGCAAACTCTGAATTCTAAACTCTGAATTTTAAATTATGAATAAGATTCTTTCAATTAAACAGGTAACTTCAGAGATTAAACACTTAAGAAAAAATGGCAAAAAAATAGTTCTGGCCGGCGGTTGTTTTGATATTCTCCATAATGGTCATATTGCTTTTCTTAAAATGGCGAAAAAACAAGGAGACGTACTATTCGTATTTCTGGAGAGCGATGAGAAAATCCGGCAATTAAAGGGAGCAGGCAGGCCGATTAATTCACAACCGGTTCGCGCCAGTCTTCTGTCTTTTCTTTCAAGTGTTGATTATGTTCTTCCTTTACCCTTCTTTAAAGACAACCTCGCCTATGACAGGCTGGTAAAAAAAATAAAACCTGATATAATTGCAACAACCAAGGGAGAGGCGGCAAATATTCACATTAGGCGTCAGGCCGTAGCGGTCAATGCTCGGGTTTGCGAAGTAACGGAGCGAATTCCCAATCAGTCCAGCAGCCGTTTTGCCTCCTCTATTCCGGATAAAAAATAATCATGAAACTAATTTTGGCTGTTTTTGCCATTTTACTTTTTCTTTTAGCTACTTTTGTTTTTATTACCTATCATGGAGTGTTAAAAAATCCTAAAAATACTGCTACTACTCAGAAAATAACAGCTACTATGCCGCCTATAAAGATGACGACGGGAACGGTAACTATACGGGGACACGCATTTAGCGTGGAAACTGTCAGATCTACTCATGATCAGGAAATCGGTCTTTCCGGAAGAGATTCGCTACCCTCTACTCATGGTATGCTTTTTCTTTTCTCTTCCCCGTCAGATCTTCGCTTCTGGATGAAAAATATGAAGTTTCCTTTGGATATCATTTTCATAAACGGCAATACAATTAATACTATCAGGCAAAACCTTGCTCCGGTCAGCTCAAGTGAGCAAAATCCCCCCATTTATATGCCTGTAAAAGTTTCGGATAAAGTGCTTGAGATAAATGCTAATCTTTCGCAAAAATACGGCTTTCAAGTTGGAGATAACGTATCTATACAACCATGATTATCCTCGGTATTGAAACATCGTGCGACGAAACGTCCACCGGTATTATTGAAGTAATAGGGAAAACTCGAAAGATTACTCTGCTTTCAAATGTCGTTGCTACTTCACTCGCACTTCATAGTAAAACAGGCGGCATTATTCCGGAAATTGCAGCCAGAGAACAAATTAAATATATGCTTCCTGTTTTAGACCAAGCCTTACAAGAAGCATTCCAATTATCAATTCCTCCTATCGATGCCATCTCAGTAACCTATGGACCCGGACTCATCGGCTCCCTTCTTGTGGGAGTAGAAACAGCAAGAACTTTGAGCTATATATGGAAAAAACCGCTAATTCCTGTCAATCATATGCTCGGTCATATTTACGCAAACTGGATTGGTGAAAAAAATATCGAGTTTCCTGCAATCGCGCTTGTTGTATCGGGAGGACATACTGATCTTTTACTGCTTAAGAATCACAAGGATATAACCCTTCTGGGAGGGACCAGGGACGATGCTGCAGGCGAAGCCTTTGATAAGATCGCCAGACTTTTGGGTCTTCCCTATCCGGGCGGTCCGGTAATTGAAAGACTGGCTAAGATGGGAAATGCCAAACAGTTTCGTTTTCCCCGTCCTCTCTGGGATTCCGGAGATTATGATTTCTCTTTTTCCGGTCTTAAAACAGCAGTGCTTCGGGTGGTAATAAATCTTTCTTCTTCGCTATCCAAAGAAGGCAAACTTGACGGGGAAACTGTTAATAATATAGCTGCTTCTGTTCTGGAAGCTGTCGTCGATGTTTTAACTAATAAAACGCTTAGAGCAGTAAGGCAATACCAGGTAAAATCGTTACTATTAGCAGGAGGAGTCGCTGCCAATCAAACCCTGAAAGAGAAATTCGAAGCGAAGATTACAGAACAGCAGTTACCGGTACAATTATTTGTTCCCGATAAAAATTTATGTACCGACAACGGTGCCATGATCGCAGCGGCAGCCTATTTTAATTATCATCCAATTCCCTGGCAAGATATTACTCCCGATCCTGAATTATATTTCGAGTAGGCAAAGAGGTAATGATTTATGTCAGTTGTAAAAGAAGCAGTTATTGGACTTGGAGAACGGGCACTTTTGACTCCGCAAAAAGAATTACTCAGAAGATTCCCGGGTATTGGAAATGGCTTTGTTCTAAGCGAGCAAACTGTTAAACATATGACAATACGTGTTTGCGGGGACAGTATTATGTATCCATACGGTGTTCGGGGAAATGGATATAAAACGTTTAGTGACATACTAGCAGGGGCCGTTACTGCGAGTGGTATTGGGCAGTGGCAAAGCTATACTCATGCAGTTCCCGGCGCAGACAATGAGGAAATTATGGAGCAGTTGGAAAATCCTGAGACTAAAAAAGAGATCATTCAGGACAGAGGAAATGTGCTTGTTTTTCTGGGAGCAAACGGTAATCGCTTTAGAAGAATGATAAAAACAGAACAAGATTTTGCGACAATGAGATCGCTGGCGGACAATCCATTTCAGAGAGAAGCAGCGGGTAAATTAAAAGAATTTTTTGAGATAAAGGCTGACTTTGGCAGAACTTTTTCCCATATGCTTCGCGCTATTCATAAGATGAGCGAAGATCGTCTGCAAAGAGGAAACTCACAAATAATGCTTTTTATTGAATTACCATATGATTACGGTGAAGCTTCCGCCATTCATTGCGTTCCGCCCAACTCGGCAAATTTCCAAGAGACTCATGATATTAATCTTAAAGATTATCTTTACGGAAAAAAGTTCGGCTATGCACCGACTGTTGCGATGATTAAGCAAATCGGGAGACGGGTTTCCCGCTTTAAAGCCTCACCTTCCAAACTTCTCTTGGCTACACTTTCGACATTTGGCTTAGAAAAACACTGCACGCAAGATGAACATTTAGACCAAAGCGGGCATTACGAGCTGGCAAAGCGTACTGCGGAAAGAATTGCAATTATGGATAAATCGGGTACTATTCGGAAACTTTCTTCACTGCCTAAAATTCAGGAGGTCTTTGTAAATTCCGTCTGACAATATGATGTTTATCTTGACAAATCAGGATAAATCACACAAACTATAGATATGCTAAGAAAACTCGCCTCTTTTATGGAAGTAATCGGCCTATGCCTTTTTCTTCTTTCTGCCATGTATTACCTTTTACCAGCCAAAGAGCTCCTTTCATTTATACCGGGCTACATTGCCGGAAGCACACTTCATCATCCGCATGAAGCACTCTTAAGCCTCGGCGGGGGGCTTTTCCTCTTCTTCATTTCATTTTTTATAAAATAAATTCTAGGTAAATTGAAGTCTTTAACTAATGCGCCATTGCAGGAGGAATTGAAGATTTATTGATTGTATTTCTGAATGTTCGCCTTGAAATATCCGGCCTGATTGTATTGGTCCATGAGCCTGTGTTAGCAACAAAGACCATATAGCCCTGATCGTCCCGAATAATAAAATTACTCTTTGGATCAGACGGATCGTAGCTCGTAAAAGTGCTGGAACCGCTCGGGATATATGATATATTATTCACTGTCAAACCGCTTGCCGTCATGCTTTGATATAAATCCGAAGCTCGTCCGACATAATCATTAAAAGGAGATATTGGAGCAGCGCTTATAAGATACCATGTTGACTGCGCAAATGTAATTGTTGTTGCCGGTGCAAGAGTACCTGTGAATGTTACATACGTCGCAACGTCGCTATAGAGAAGATAACCTACTCCTGGTTGTAACGGAAAATCGGTTCCAACTTCTCCGATATTATCCTCATCTGCTATCAAATAACTCTGCTTCCATAACCCGCTTTTCATAGAATAGATTGACACATATTTTCCGTTTCCATTGGCTTTTATACTTTCCGTTAAACTTTTTGCACTAACAGGACTCGTGCTCACAACCGGTAATGCAAAAATGCTCCAACCCTGTGATATGCTAACTGTTTTTATTCGAGGTCTCACAATTGTTGAAGCGTCTGAATTGAGCTGCGTTTGCCTCTGAACAACTAATACAGTGCCAAATGTCAGCATAATTAACGACATAAAAATAACGGATCCTAGTAATACTTCTGGTAGGGAATTTTTAGTCTTTACCATGGCTTATCTTCTATTATGACCACATATAATTTACTGTGTCAATAGTTGCTAATAATTAAGCTATAATACGTGGCGATGGCAGTTTTAAGCCTGGGCGGCAGCATTCTCCTTTTCTTCATTTCGTTTTTTATTAAATAAATTTTCGTGATACAATACGCGTATGACTGAGACTGCTCTTTTTCTTCTGGTAATTATACTTGGATTTGTTATTCTTTTCTTTTTCCTTAATAAACGTTTAAATGATTTGAAGAAACAAGATCCCAACCAAACGCTTCTCGAGTGGCTTAGGACTATACAAGCTTCCATGGATAATACAAATAAAACACTAAGTTCGGCTATGCAATCAAATTCATCCCACATGGTGCGTACTCTTCAGGAAAATTCCCGGCAGCTGAATGAGCGACTGGACAAAGCTGCAGAAGTGATTCGGGACGTCGGAAAAGAAGTGGGGCAGATGAGCGAGATCGGCAGAAGCATGCGGGATCTCCAGGATCTTCTGAAAAGCCCGAAACTTCGGGGAAATATCGGAGAAGAAGTGCTGAAAGATCTTATCGCTCAGATGTTTCCCAAAAACAGTTTCTTTCTGCAATATGAATTCCGCTCGGGAGATAAAGTCGACGCGGCGATAAAAACCGACGGTGGCATTCTGCCGATTGATTCGAAATTCCCCATGGAAAATTTTCAGAAGATGGTTAAGTCCGAAACAGAAAACGAACAGCTGCAATATCGGAAAGAATTTATTAAAGATGTGAAGAAGCATATTGATGCAATTGCGAAAAAATATATCTTGCCGGATGAAGGAACCATGGATTTTGCTCTGATGTATGTCCCGAGTGAAGCGGTATTTTACGAGCTTTGTAATGATATCTCTCTTATGGATTATGCCAGAAAATTAAGGATTTATACGGTTTCTCCCAGTACGCTATATGCTCATTTACAAACAATATTACTGTCTTTTGAAGGCAAAAAGATTGAAAGTAGGTCGAAAGAAGTTTTTCAGCTTCTCCGCGCGATCCAAATTGATTACGATAAGTTAAATGAGAATATGCAAACATTGGGTAAACATCTAACGAATGCTTCTGCAAAATATACGGAGGTTAATCATGATTTTGCCCAAATCGGAAGCAAGATCCAATCCACCCGTTTTATTGAAGAAAAAGAAGTGAAAAAGGTCGGGGGGTAAATTCAAAGTCTTCTTCTTGTACTCTCCATAAATTCTCTCTATACTAAAAACAATGAGGTTTACTGCTATGAATAAAAAAACGCTTCTACTGAGTATCTTAGCTGTATTATTAATTGTTGCCTCGATTGTTTTTATAGTTGAACAAATATCCAAAACAGCAAAGCAACCAATTTCCAAAGGCAGGGTTAATGAATTACTTATGCCGCACCCGATTCAAATTGTAAACGTTACCAAGTCCGGTTTTGATCCGGCTACGATCAGAATTAAAGCAGGAACAGTTATACTCTGGAAAAACCAAAGTGGTGAAATCGTAACAGTTAATTCCGACCCATACCCGACAAATAAAAAATACCCTGCACTTAATCTTGGTGCTTTCGCAACCGGATCTTCAGTTCAGCTTTTGTTTAGCACTCCGGGTGTATACACATACCACGATCAGTATCATCCCGGCAGGGGAGGAAACGTCGTCGTCGAGTAATATCCACACTTTTTCTTCGTGTTTTTTTATGCTAAGATAATATCCCATGAAAGATTCTCTCCGCCTTAATCCGGAACAGCGACAAGCAGTACGCCACGGGGATGGACCACTTTTGATTATTGCCGGAGCCGGAACCGGAAAAACAACTGTTATAACGCAGCGGATCACGCATTTAATTCTTGAAAAACAGGTCCTGCCTTCTGAGATTCTGGCATTAACCTTTACTGAAAAAGCAGCCCGGGAAATGGAAGAGCGGGTAGATATCGCGCTTCCCTACGGCTATACACAGCTTTGGATTTCTACTTTCCACGCATTTTGCGACCGGATACTCAGAGATGAAGTAGTGCATATCGGCCTAAACCCCGGATTCAGGCTGATGACAGAAGCTGAGGCAATGCTTTTTTTACGAAAAAATCTTTTCCAGCTGCATCTGGAATATTTCCGGCCGCTGGGCAACCCGTATAAATTCATCCAGGGACTTCTCACTCATTTTAATAGATTGAAAGATGATGATATTACGCCTGTTGATTATCTGTCTTTTGTAAAAAAGAAGGAGAAAGATCCTGCGCTTGATAGCGCGGAAATAAAAAAGTTACAGGAATTATCCCAAGCATACAGCACATATGAAACTCTTAAGACAAAGGAGGGCGTTATGGATTTTTCCGATCTGAACGCCAATGCCCTAAAGCTTTTTCGCGAACGTAAGAATATCTTATCAATTTACCAAAAAAAGTTTAAATATATTCTCGTCGATGAGTTTCAGGATACTAATTTCGCCCAAAATGAGCTGGCTATTCTTCTTGCCAGAAAAAGAAAAAATATTACCGTCGTCGGCGATGACGACCAGGCAATTTACCGTTGGCGGGGAGCGGCAATTGCCAATATAATTCAATTTAGACAGCATTATCCCGAGGGAAAAGTTATAGCTCTCACCAGAAATTACCGCTCGACTGAAGAAATTTTAAAAAAATCCCATACACTTATCCAAGCGAACAATCCTGACCGGCTGGAAGTGCAGGAAAAAATAAATAAATCCCTGACTTCCGAGCGGGGAGTTCGCGGAGAGCCGATAGAATTCATTTTCGCAGACAGAGTGGAAAATGAAGCGGATCTGGTTGCGCAAAAAATTAAGTTGCTGGTAAAAAAGAAGCAATATACTTATAAAGATTTCGCGATTTTGGTTCGCGCAAATGATCATTCCCAGCCGTTCGTTAGGGCATTTGAACGGGAAAAAATTCCCTTTCAATTTTTAGGTCCCGGGCATTTATTTCATCAGGAAGAAATAAAAGACCTTATCGCCTATTTAAAAGTGCTGTACAACTTCGAAGATAATGCTTCGCTTTACCGGGTCCTGACATTTTCAATATTCAACCTCGAAGCCCGTGACGTTGCGTCTATTTTAAACTTTGCCAAAAAGAAAAACCTGCTGCTGTTTGAAGCACTTGAGCAAATCTCGGATACGTATTTGCCAGTTGAAACAAAAGAGAAAGTAACGCATCTGGTCGACATGATAAAAAGACATCTGAAAAAAGTACCGAAAAGTACCGGCGGACAAATGCTCTATTACTTCGTCGAAGATTCAGGGCTGCTTCGTAAGTATATTGAAGCTAAATCAGGAGTAGAGGAGAAGCAAGCGCAAAACGTGGCGAAACTTTTTGAGAGGTTAAAGTCATATGAGAGCGAGCATAGCGATGCATCGGTTTTTGCGGTTGTTGACTGGATTGATCTCTCCATGCAGCTGGGAGAAAGTCCGATGAGCTCGGATATGGATTGGTCCGAGAACAATGCAGTTAATATTCTAACTATCCATTCGAGTAAAGGACTCGAGTTTCCTGTTGTTTTCATTGTTAATCTGGTCACGCAGCGTTTTCCAACCCGCGAGAGGAAAGAACAAATCCCGATTTCCGACGATTTGATTAAAGAGCAATTGCCGGAGGGCGATGCCACCCTGCAGGAAGAGCGAAGGCTTTTCTATGTCGCTATGACGCGGGCAAAAGACCTGCTTTTTTTAACCTCCGCCAATTACTATGGTGAGGGGAAAAGAGAGCGGAAAATATCACCGTTTGTGTACGAGACGCTGGGAGTCGATTATGTAAATCTTCTCTTAACCAAACACAGGGAGAAAACTTCGGTTTCTCAACTGACTCTCCCTGCTATTTTCCAGGAAATTGATTCTTCCGGGGAACCTGATTTTCTCCAAGTCGGAAAGCCAAAAATAACGCCGATTTCTTATATCTCCTACTCCCAGATTCAGACATTTGATATGTGTCCCCTGCATTATAAATTAAGATATCTGTTGAAAATTCCCGGTATTCCTTCCTCTGCTTTAAGTTTCGGAACCAGCGTCCATGCTGTTCTTCGCGATATATACCAGCTGGCAATGCGGGGAGAAAAAGTAACGAAAGAACAAATCCCGGAATTTCTCTCCCGGGACTGGGTAAACCAGGGTTTTGAGAGTAAATCGCATCAACAAACAGCTTTACAGCAAGCCAAAAAAATTCTTTTTTCTTACTTTGAAGAAAATTTTCCGGTTAAAAATCAGGTGCTTGCTGTTGAAGCGCCGTTTTCTTTTTCTTTAGACGGACTTCGGGTTGGGGGAAGAATTGACCGGGTTGATAAACTGAAAAATAACAATATTGAAATTATTGATTATAAAACCGGCAACCGGACGCTTCCCGACGAAAAGAAACTTTTGACTGATTTACAAATGACATTTTACGGCTTGGCCGGAACAGAGGTCCATGACGAAATATTTGCCAGGCAGCCGGACGAGGTGCTTCTTTCGCTCTTTTTTTTGGAAGCAAATAAAAAAGTCACGACAATGCGGACAAAAGAGCAACTTGTTGAAGCAAAAAAACTCATTCTTCAGAAAGTGGAGGAGATCGAACACAGCGACTTCTTATGTAACGGCTCCCTAAACTGCAAGAATTGTGAATATAAAATGCTCTGCACTACCTTCGCAAGCTAGGATTTATTCCCACTCCTTTATAAGTTGCTTTCTCCGATTCCGCTTGCTAAAATACCTATAGTCCTAGGAAGAAGGATCGCTAGTACGTTCAGTTACATGAACGTACAGGAAAGTCCAGACAGATGTATGCCGGGGATGGAGCGTAAGCTCCGATGATAATCCCGATTTAATCGGGACTAAACACTGGTGCTTTTAGTTTAAAAAGACTGAAAGACTCTGCGAGAATTGACTCAAAGAGAGAGCCACAGAGACGAGCGGTAACCTAAAGCGTAAGCAATGGTTACTGAGTGAAACGAGGCAATCCCACCTGCTGCAACTTCCGAATGATGCGCAATGCCCTTCGTAGCTTTTTGCGAAGGAGGGCTACTACCTGTATACGGGAGCATCGAGGAGAAGGCATTTCGCCGAGTAGGCGGACGGGATGAGAAGATCATCATCGAGAGAGATTGCGGTCTAAAACAGAATCTGGCTTACCACCTTCCTAGGACCCTTTTTTTAGAGCGTCTAGGGACTAGTATTTAGCGTCTAGCTGTTTTTCATTTTTGTCGTCATAGAATTTAACATACGTAAAACTTCTTCTAACAGTTGATCTACTTTTATAAAATATTTTGCTTTAGAGAATTGTAGTTCTTTTGTGATGATAATCTGTGTTTCGAGTTCAAGAGCAGAACCATATGAAACTGAAAGCGCATAAGAATATTCTTTTCGTGATTTTCTTCCATAACCTTCAGCAATATTGGATGGAATAGATATTGCAGCTCTTCGCATCTGAGAAGTTATTCCATAAAGTTCTGATTTGGGGAATTTATTGGTGAGGACAAAAACTTCTTTAACAAGTTGGACTGATTTTTGCCAAACGATTAAATCTTTATAAGATCTGATATACATAAATTAGCAGCTGTTATCTAGCTACTAGACGCTAATTTACTAAACGCTCGTTTTTTACCGGACTGCTTTCTTAAATGTCTTCCCCGGAGTAAAGCCCGGTGCCTTTCTCGCGTTAAGAGTAATTTTCGCACCTGTTTTTGGATTGCGCCCGACTCTTTGCACCCGATTTCGTACACTGAATGTGCCAAAACCGGTCAAAACTACTTTTTCCCCACGCTTTAATGAATCACGAATAGTATTAAGCATAGTCTGTACAGAATCCCTTGCAGCTTTATTGGTTAGATTTGATTTTTTCGCAACTATTTCTATAATGTCTTTTTTTGTCAACTTTTTTTCGCCTCCTTTCGCACGTTTAGAAAATAATTTTTATATAATAAAACATCGATTAGATTAACAGTACAATGAAAACGAAAACTTGTCAAGAGTTATAAAAAGAAAAATTATTTTAATGAAGGAGAAACTACGGGACACCAACCGCTAATTGGTACAACGATTTCGCAGGCAGGTTTGGAATTTAAACATGCAGGTCTCGGTATGCAACTAGGCGTCCGTATAGGAAATTGTGATGGCGAAAATGTCGGGTGAAGTAGTGGGGAAATTGTTGGGAATTCCGATGGTAAATTGATTACTCCAGTACTAACCGTTATTTGCGCAGATGTTGCAATAAGAGTAGTTCCCGAAAAAAGACGATATTCATAGATACCTGCTACGTTTGGCATGACAAACGTACATGTTCCGAAATGAATATTCCCGGGACCTTTTGAATTCTGACAGTCGCTTGTCAGCACTTTATTTAGATATCCTGAGTCGCTCGCTCCTTCTGCGTATAAGCCAATCCAATCGCTGCTAGTGGGACTGGACATAAACCAGATTGCATAGTCTTTGTTATTTGTAAATACATTTTCCGGTGTCGCATGAACAGCAGCCAGACTTCTCGTATAATTTGCATGGGAACTCTCCGTTTGTTGGTTTTGCGAAACAAGAACAGTTATCGGAACTACGAGAAGGAGTATGAGGAATGCAGCAATCTTAAAAACCTTGGCGTTATGAGAAGATGAACTTTCTCGAGTCAACATACCACTAGCATAAGAGAAGAGCTAGCTATTGTCAAGGGAGGTTACAATTGATGTATCTGTCGTGAGTTTTATCCGAAAACTTTTTGATAATTTTATTATCTGTTTTGCCAGCTGATATTAATAGTCTAAATTTGTAATAACCGTGCTAATCTTGGACGATCAAACCCAATGATAACATGTTCTTTTTTCGCTTCGTCAGTAATAATCGTTACCGGAACGCCCATTTGTCCGGTTTTTTGGACCATTTCACCGGCTTTTTCCCAATTTTCATCCAGCAAAATATCTTCATATTGTACTCCATTTTTCCGTAAGTATTGTTTCTCCATGATACAGAATGGACACCTTTTGGTAGAATAAACTTTGACGCTCATTTCTTTTCTCTCCCCACCTTTACAAACTCCTCAATTTCATGAGCAAGTTTGGCAGCTTTTATATTAATCAGTGAATAATAAACATACTTTCCTTCTTTTTCATCTCTGACTAAACCAGCATTTCGCAATTTCATCAGATGCTGAGACACCGCGGATTGAGAAAGACCGCAATTGCCAATTAGTTCCTGAACATTCTTTCTGCCTTTGGAAAGGCAACAAAGAAGTTTTAATCTGACCGGATTTGCCAAAGCAGTAACTACAGCGTATTCCATATTGACATATTAGCATTTACTAATGTATCATGTCAATATGATTGATTTATCAAATCAGAAAATTCCCCAAGTTAGTGCCAGTGATGTTTATCGGGCGGTTACGGAGAAAAACGAATGCGTTATTTTAGATGTCCGCACTCCTCAGGAATATGCAAGGGGAAAAATTGCGGGAAGCATAAATGTTCCCCTTAGCGACATAGGGAAAAATATACAAAACATCATTCCTGATAAATCCGTAACTATTTATGTGTATTGTCTTAGCGGATCACGAAGTGTGCTTGCAGTGGATACTATGACACATATGGGGTATACTCATGTGTATAATATAATAAGCGGACTCTTAGCCTGGCGGGGTAGTAAATATCTCTTGGTAATATAAATTTATGTCCAAAATTATTTTTGTCATAATTGTCTTAACGGTTGCGGCTTTTAGTCTGGGAGAATTTGTTTCCTCAAGTCAGTATAAAGGAAATTCAAGTTCCGCTGTGTTAGACGAAACAAGTTCTTTTACTAATCTTTCTCCCGAAGAATTTCTTCAGTCACTTTCGACTGATCAATATAAACTGTTAGATGTCAGAACAGAGAGCGAATATGCTGCCGGGCATTTAAAAAATGCAATACAAATTGATTACTATCAAACGCAGAGATTTTCCGATTATTTAGATTCTTTAAATAAAAAAGCAAAGTATCTGATTTACTGCCGTACCGGACACCGCTCTGCTGCCGCGATGCAGATCATGAAAGAGAAAGGATTTCAAAACGTCTCGGATTTAGCCGGTGGATATAACGCCTGGATCGCAAGCGGCTTACCGGTTGTGAAATAAAATTTTTATTACAATCTTTTTATTCGAAGGTTTTGGCTACAAAAAATCAGCTGATTGTCACGATTAAGATTTGGTGCTTCTCATTTCCTGAGCTGTCAATTTTGTTTAACACTATCTTAAATCCTACTTTCTCAACTAACTTAGTGAAAGCTTCTAAATACTTTATGCTTTCGAACTGGTTCCGTCTCATTGCATAATCATCAGCAGCCTTTTCGTATCCTTGTTTAACAAAATCATTAGACATATATAAATTATAGCTCCATCTGTAGCGTCACATCAAAATCACTAAATCCGCAGGCATGGTAAAAATGAATCGCTTTTTCGTTTTGAGCTGCTGCTTCCACTTTAAATCTGGTTGCACCTTTTTCTTTCGCAAGTTTTCTTGCTTCCACCATTAATCTTTTGCCAACCCCATTTCTCCTATATGTTTCTTCTATAAACATATTATCCAGTTCTGCAATCGGATTTTGTTTCCGAAATGGAAGATTATAAATTGATACGGCAATATATCCGATGATTTTTTTATCAACCTCGGCAACCAGCGCAATACCTTTTTCGCCCTCTATGGCTTTTTTAAATGCACCCCTTCCAACTTCCGAATATGTCCA
This sequence comes from Candidatus Levyibacteriota bacterium, assembly GCA_963790825.1. GTDB lineage: Bacteria > Patescibacteriota > Microgenomatia > Levybacterales > UBA12049 > CAWBPM01. The sequence goes on from CAWBPM010000003.1 coordinate 347,529, forward strand.
ATCTAGATTATATTCGTCGTTGAAAATAGTCTCGTAATCAAAAAGCATTTTATTTAATCTTAGAATTTCTTCCAAGTCTCTCATTGTCGCTGGTCTTATTCGTATATCCATACCAGGATTATATCATTGATTCATCAAACCAGAGAGTTGTTTTAATTCTGGAAGATTATTTATACCGAAGTTTCCGGGTAAACGGAGCGGAATTCGCGAATTGCAGTTACTTTTACTTCTCCCGGCACTGCCATGGACTTACTGATTTCTTCTTGGAGTTTACGGGCAAGAATTGTAGTCTGGGCATCATCGAGTCTCCCGGGATTAATAATAACCCGAAGCTCCCGACCTGCTTCAAACGCGAATGCTCCTTCAACACCTTCATATTTCTTCGCCAGTTCTTCCATGTCTTTTAAGCGTTTGGCATAATTTTCAATGTCGGCAAACCGCGCTCCTGGCCTGGCAGCTGAAACTGCATCTGCAATGTGAACAATAATAGATTCTACGGAAGAAAACGGCTTATCTTCATGATGCTCTGCGACAATGTTAATAACAAGCTCTGGAAAATTATACTTTTTTAGAAGTTCAACGCCTAATTTTACATGGCTGCCGTCTCCTTCAACAATTTTTCCGATATCATGAAACAGTCCTGCCAGACGAACGATATTTACATCCGCGCCAACTTCCTGCGCCAGGTGTACGGCTATTTTTCCAACCTCCAGAGAATGAACTGCCAGATTCTGACCGTAGGAAGTTCTGAATTTAAATCTCCCAAGCATCGTATATAAATCAGCCGGTAAATTGTAAACATTCATTTCTGAGGCTATTTTTTCGCCTTCCGCGAACATGATTTTATCCAGTTCTTCTCTGGTCTGCTCAACTATTTCCTCAATTCTAAATGGTTGGATACGCGTATCTTTCAGAAGTTTTTCCAAGGAGCGCCTGGCAACTTCTCTTCGGATTTGATCAAAACAGGAAAGGCGGATTATTCCTTCTTCGTCCAGATCGACATCAACTCCTGTAGCCTGTTCAAACGCCCGTATATTTCGCCCTTCTTTCCCGATAATTCTGCCTTTCATTTCTTCATCGGGTACTTTCACAATGGAAACAGTAAATTCCGCCACATAATTTAAAGCACCATGCTGGATGCTATCAACCAGAATTTCCTGACCCTTTTTATCGGCAGTTCTTTTCGCTTCTTCTTCTTTTTCTTTAATAATCTTGGCAATCTGTTGCGTGGAATTTCTTTCAGTTTCCGTTAGAAGTTCGGATCTTGCTTCATCCTGCGTCAGACCTGAAGCTTTCTCAAGTTTCTGTACGTATTCTTTTCGCTTATTTTCAAGCTCTTCACGTCCGCGGTTTAGCTCCTCTGTTTTCTGTTCGAGTTTTTCCTGACGTTCCAAAAGCTTTTTTTCGAGTTCTAATAAATCCTGATGTGTACTGTTATTATCAGACATAAAAATTGCAGCAATAGAGGAGGGCTTTTAGAGCCCCAGTAAAAGTGTACTATAATTAGCTTGATCTATGATTTGCATAAATCCCCAACAATTTCTATTGCCACCAGTTATTATTATACGTTACTTAAAAAGTATCGTCAATCGCTTTTTTAATAATCTCCCATCTAAATCCCCGACGAGCCAGGAATGCACCGGCTTTTTGATATAATTCTTGCTTTGTCAGTCCTGTATATCGATCTCTACGGCTCTTAAGTAGATTTTTAGCCAGCGTATAATCGTCAGGCTTCTCTGAGTCGTCTTCAAAAGAAGCAAATGCCTCCTCTATCGTGTCTTTATTTACTCCTTTTAGCCGAAGTTCGAATTCCACAACACTTCGACTTTTGGGCTTATAGGTAGTCCTGCTTCGTATCCACGACTTGGCAAATTCCAGGTCGCTCAGGAATTTTTGCTGCTTTAAAACGCTAATTACTTTTTCTATTACTTCCTCCGAGGCTTGATGTTTTAAGAGATTATCGCGAACTTCTTTCTCGGAGCGGGAACGAATAGATAAAAATCTGATCGCGAGATTAAGATACCTTTGGTAGTGTTCCATAACTTTTAGCCAATTATAGCATTAAAGAGGAATTTAGGTTGATTTTGTGGAGTTATTATTTCCCGTTTCTTCGTCACTTTCTTCCATACCGACTGCCACCGGCATTGGGACGGCTCCGTCTTTTGATTTGGCCATAATTTCCGAAACAATTTTTTTCGTTTGATCCGGATTTTCTTTCAGCCAATCCATGGCAGCAAGTTTACCCTGTCCCATCATCGTTTCGCCATATCTGTAAAACGCCCCTGATTTTTGAACAATTCCCATTTCAACGCCGACATCCATAATCCCGCCCTCCCGGGAAATTCCTGCTCCTGTAACATCAAATTCTGCCAATCTGAAAGGCGAGGATACTTTATTTTTTACCACCTTCACACGGTGCCGGGAACCTACTGCTCTATCTCCTTCCTTAATCGTTTCTATTTTACGAACATCCATACGAATAGTCGCGTAAAACTTAAGTGCAAGTCCGCCTGTTGTGGTTTCAGGATTACCAAACATCACGCCGATTTTCTGGCGCAATTGATTGGTAAAAATTACCACGGTTTTTGATTTCGAGATAACGCCGGTCAGTTTTCTTAATGCCTGTGACATAAGCCTTGCTTGGAGTCCCATCACCGATTCTCCCATTTCTCCTTCAATCTCAGCTCGTGGAACGAGCGCTGCTACCGAGTCAATAACCAACACATCAACCGCTCCCGAACGAACCAAACTTTCGGTAATTTCAAGCGCCTGTTCTCCTGTATCCGGTTGGGAGATAAGAAGATCATCCAGTTTTACACCTAACCGCGCAGCCCACAATGGATCAAGCGCGTGCTCCGCGTCGATAAACGCAGCAATCCCGCCATGCTTTTGCGCTTGGGCAATTGTTGAGAGACAAACCGTAGTTTTTCCCGACGACTCAGGACCATAAATTTCGATAATCCTGCCCCGCGGAAGTCCCCCGACACCAAGTGCTATATCTAAAGGCAAACAGCCGGTTGAAATAACTGAAATATCCAGTTTTTGTGCCGCTTCGCCAAAACGCATGATAGAACCCCTGCCATACTGTTTCTCAATTTGGTCCATGGCTATACGGATTGATTCTAATTTCGCGGAAGCGTCACTGGGGGCTTGCATTGTTTTCGCATTATTCGTGTGTGTCCGTGCCATAATATGTGTAAAATATATACGAGATTATGCTAAAATACAAGATAGCAAAATCAGTTATCGGTTATTAATTTTTTGCTTGAAAATGCAAATTAAAAATTTAAAACGGGGAATAGTATAGCGGTAGTACGCCGCGCTGGGGGTGCGGTAGCGGGAGTTCAATTCTCCCTTCCCCGACACTAGAAGCGTATCAAAAATGGCAGTTAGAAATTAAAAAAACGTTGGCAGGACAACGTCGTGTTTTTTAGTCATACTTACCCCTGTTTTCCCGTTCATGTATCTAAATTTACCTCTGCAATCAGTGTATTTAGTAAAACGTCGTTTCAGGATATATCCGTTAAACCATAATCTAGCATGAGTTAGGGATTGGAATGAACGAAGCGAGAAAAGCCGGGCTTCAAGATGACCATTTAAGCCTTCAATCATATTTGAGGTAATAGGTGCTCGCGGTATATTCCTGTAGGCTGTAAGTTCCGGTTTGTATTTCTCAATATTTGTCAGTATAGATAGACAGAGAGGATCCGTATGATAGTCTTTGTAAAGAGCAAATAACTTTTTATTCATAGCATCATCTGATAGTTTTTCAGTGAGTATATCCTCAATTCTTCTCATAAAGGGTTTATAGGTAGTATCTGATCTGACCTTGAGGTTCCCTCTGATATTTTCTTTGAAATGGTTAAAGCAGGTTTGAATCTTAACCTCCGGAAAGCTGTTTCTGGCAGCCAGCTTAAGATTAGTATTATCATCACAAACTAATAATTCTATATATCTATTTAGAATTCTAAAGATAGAGAAATACGTTGCCCAGGCTGAATAGTTTTCAGAAGGTGCAAGGATAAATACAGGGATATCATGTTTGAAATAATCAATTCCCCAAAGCAGTGCATAATCATATTCAAATCCTTTGATATTAAAATACTTCCCATCGCAGACATAGATATTGGAAAATCTATTACAATACTTAAAGCTAAACTTATTATTATCAGGCAGCTTTAGCAGTGCTTCCTCACATACTCTCCAGGCTGTCATGGAAGAGGTATCATACTTTATAGCTAGTTTTCGAAAGGATAAACCATCCAAATGATCATTCAATATTGCTTTTGAATCCAGATGAATTGTCTTAATGGAAAAATATATTACGCACTTTTTACATTTATAGCGAATGGAGTTTCCTCGTTTTGTATGACGGATAACAGACCTTGTTGATTGACACGTGGGGCATTTGTATTTCTTCATACTGAAAGTACTTTACGTATACCCCATCTTTTACTTGTTTATATTGCAATGTCAAGTAATACTACCTATTGCAACTGCCATTTTTGATACGCTGTCCCCGACACTTCGACTCACAAGGAGAAGTGCCCTGAACCTGCCGAAGGACAATTTAAACTATAACTCTTCGATCTTATGAAAAATAAACTTCTTAAAAATATACGCCTGCAGTTATTAATTAGTATGAATTTTCAATCAGGTATTAATGTGCTTTCCTTGGAGAGTTTGCCAAAGTATTTTTAGAGAGCCTCGCCATTTCTTCATCTTATATCTTCCCTTAACGTGAGTTTTTGTCCATACATCGGGAAATACATTTGAGGCTTTATATTTTTCTCTTAACTTTTTGTACCAATCGTAATCGTAAATCTGCCAGAATTCATTTTCTGTATAATACTGATGAGCATAAAGCATTTTACGGCCATCCATCTTTTTTATTTCTGCTTCAAATTCTCTATTTATTCGAATTGGATCTTTAAGATATTTCTCTGTTTGACCCCACACCCCAACATCAATTAAAAAATCGTCTGTGTCAATAAAATGGGGAGATAATTTTTGTAGAGTTTCGCTTGGTTTTATCGGACAGAGCCATATAGGCCAAATATCAACTGTTTTTGCAGAATATTCAAGGAAACCAGCTGTTTTATTCCATGGCAGATAAAAATCCTGCACTAACCAATCTTGGCCCATATTTACAGCGTGTAATCCATCAAATAATTTTCTTGTATTCATCAGTGGATTTAGTAGATATCTGATCAGTTTATTGTTCGGGATATGAAAGAAGGGAAATACGAATTCTCCTGTCCAAAATGCGCCACGATTGTATCTGAATAGATAATCAACAATAGGAATTAGCTCTTCGCTGTCTTTTAAAGAATTGGCAATATTTCTTGCCCGTTCATAAAACCAAAGATCTCTGGCTTTGGAGTATGTTTTTATTGCTAACGTCCCGTTTTCTACTAATTCTCCCGTAATTATAACTGAGCGATTTGGACTAAAAATAATACCTTCCAGAAAATCTATGTTTCTATCATCAAGAAGTTTATGTATTTTAGCCAAAGTTTCTTTATAACTATTCGTTACCGTATGTTTTACTCGCACGTACTTTGACGCTTTACTGAGACGTAGTTTAATTAGGCTTAAAAGACCTAGGCTTCCGTAAGCTCCGGAAATAGCAGAGAAAATATCTTGATTTTGTTTTGCAGATGCCTTAATAATTTCTCCGCTACCTAAAATAATTTCATACTCCTGAGCATTATCATTGAATTGTCCGAATCTAAATGACGAGCTTTCGAGAGCTGTTCCGTTAACTGCCCCTCCTACGCTAATCCCCGGAAATTCCATAACAACGGGAGGTATTAGACCGAAACGCAGTGTAGCGGCAACTAATTTATCCATCGGAACATTTGGCTCTACGAGAACAAATCCGTCCTCAGCGTTAATCTCGATAACTTCATCTAAATGAGATATGTTTATCCAATGATATTCGTTCTGGCTGTTTTCCCTGGTCGAGTTACTATTACCGTGATAAAAACGAAGTTTTTTATCTTTTCTTGACTTACCGTATTCTTTTATTTGTCTTGCTATAGCCGCAATTTTTTTTTCATGTTTTTCTAATGATTTCATAAATACTATATTTATTTTATATAAAAAGTATAGCAGAGATACTCTGCGCTTTGAACATTGTGGTGTGAATAAAAATTAGTAATAAATAACGAAAGATTTATGTGGAATGTGCTGTGGATTCAAGTTTGGTAAGCCTTTTCCCATGATCTTTTACTGTTATTTCCAATTCTCTTGTATGATGGACACCCACCTCATTATCTATTCTTAAATCATCAACTACTTTTACAAACCCATCGAGTGTCGTAATAACTCTGTCTATTTTTAAACTTAATCGTTCTTCGACAGTGTCAATTTTTGCTTCAAGTCTTGATTCTACTCCGTCAATTTTTTTCTCAAGTCGGCTCTGACCATCTTCTATATTCCCTACTTTACCCTCTATGTTTTCAATTCGTTCTTCAACCTGCAGGATTTCTCCCCGTAAATTTTTTTCGACTTGTTTCAATTCTGTTTTTGTGGAGAATTTTTTTAAATCTTTTTTTGTGGCAAACTGTTTGAGATCGTCCTTAGTCGCAAAGTTTTTTAGACTTTTTTGAAGAGAAGAGATATCCTGTTTGGTTGCAGGTTGCAAGGTAGTTGCGTGATTCATAATGCAAATTAGTATATCACCGAGTATTCTGATCGTGTCAATAGATCAACAAACAGTATTTTGATAATGTTTCTCCTCACACAACTTATTATTTCACCATATTAATACGCCCGGATTGACAGGAAAGCCTTACCGTCTCTATGATGAAAGTACTATGGCTTCTTCGCATTTTACACATTTAAAAAAGAAGTGGCTCAGGAAACACCAAGTACTTCAGAAAAAATTATTGACCGCTCATAAAGATGTTTTGCGGAATCTTGACAGTAGGCAACACCTTATCGCAACATTGATGCTTGCAAGTACTCCATTTTTGAGTATTTCGCCGGCAATGGCAGAGGCTGCACTTAGCACATACCAGACAACAAATACAAATAATCAGACCACTCCTCCTCTGACACGTGAAAGTCTTAGTGCTCTACTAAGCAGTAAATTACCACCCGTTGTACGGGTATTAACTCCCAATGAAGAAAATGATATTGCCGCTTCTCTTTCTGCTAATCTGCATATGAAAATTACCGCCGAACTTCAAGGAATTCGTTTGAATAGAAGTTATGGAATCATCGGAAAAGAGCAGCATCTGCGAAGGTTTCCCGGAGATTCGATCTATGACCATATTGATTCTGAAAGCAATGTGCCGGTTTCAGACGGCGTAGCACCGGGGCTTGGCGCGTGGGGTTATTTCGCATCCAGTAAAGAACAAATGACGATTGAGGATAGTTTACGGGAAAAATATTATATTGCTGTTCCGACGTTTCTTTCTCCCGGCTGGAATGAGCATATCGGTGAGTATGGTATTTTTTTTAAATATCGAAAAATGATTGTTATTAATCCGGATAACGGAAAAGCAATTGTTGCGGATATCGCAGATGCCGGACCTGCTCCGTTTACCGGCAAGAACCTCGGCGGTTCTCCTGAAGTGATGCAGTATCTGGAACGGGTTGACGGGGCAGGACGAGGACCGGTATTATATTTTTTTATCGATGATCCGCATGATACAATTCCGTTAGGACCGGTCTTATGAACAAAACAATGAACAAACATTTTTATACCCATCTTATTTCTCTTGATTTAGTTAACCGTGAGTTACTTAGTCTTACTATTTCTGAAGATGAGCGAGTAGAGTTAATTAGTATTATCCATTCCAGTCTTCACTATACGATTATCAATCTTGTACTTTCCCATTTGGAAACAAAAGACAAAAAAACTTTTTTAGCCCAGGCAGCGAAAAATGATCACACTAAAACCTGGACGTTTCTAAAAGCAAAAACAGAACACATGGAAGAGGAAATTATCAAAGCTGTAAAAAATTTGGAAAAGGAATTTCTACAAGATATCGAGGAGCTACGCAAAGAAAAGTCTCTAAAATAGTTTTGAGAAGAAGTTTTTGAGCGATTCAAGTTCTGTTTGAAAGAATGTTTTTAGATCATATTGTTTTGTCTCTGCCAGCTGTTTCTTTGCATTTGCTTTCGCTTTCGCCTGAGCAATTTGTTGTTTAATCTTTGCCTCTTGAGAGCTAATTTGCTCTTTTGCTGCACCAGGCGTAAGAGTTGAGGCAGGACTTCCTGTAATTATTTGTGTACTTGATGAATTATCGTTTGTATTGTCGACGTGAACTGTAGTATTGCCGTCATCCGATTTAATAGTCACATCCCCCGGAGTGTCGGATTCATAAACTTTTCCATTTTCATTAATATATGTATGTGTCGTTGAGTTATTAGTCGAAGTATTACTGGAACTTGAATTTACACTACTATTTACATTGACACTTGAATCTCCAGTTGTCGAAACGTTAACTGTTGAGGTAACTGCGAAAGCTTTTGAGGGAAGGAGAAACAGAAGTGACACAATGAGCATATAGCCTGATCGTCTCATATAATTGTTACTATAACACATTATACGCAGTAGCCGCAAGGACATTGTTGTAAATTATTAATGACCTTGCAAGAACCCGTACAGTTGCTGTAGTATAATACTCTTACCTATTGATTATGACAAGTGATAAATATAAATACTCAGCTACCTGGGTCTCATATTCGTCCATAAATGATTTTCTCAAATGTCCCAGGTTGTATTATTTACATAATATATATCGGGATCCGAAAACCGGGCGGAAAATAAATCTGATTAATCCCTCACTTGCGCTTGGACAAATTATTCATGAGGTACTTGAGGATCTCTCGTTTTTAAAAACCGAAGACCGGATGAAAGAACCGCTTATTACCGTTTACGAAGCTGCTTGGGAAAAAATACAGGGTAAAAAAGGCGGGTTCACGGATAAATCCGAGGAGGAAACAATAAAAGAACACGGTAGGCAAATGTTGCAACGCATCCAAAATAATCCCGGACCGCTGCTTAGAAAAGCAATAAAAATCCGCAAAGATTTGCCAAATTACTACCTGTCTATAGAAGATGATATTATTCTCTGTGGAAAAATTGACTGGCTGGAGTATTTACCGGAGTCTGACAGTGTCCATGTGATTGATTTCAAAACCGGTAAACATGAAGAAAAAGCAGATTCGCTGCAATTGCCTATTTATCATCTCTTAGTTCATAATTGCCAAAAAAGAAATGTAACGAAAGCCAGTTATTGGTACCTGGATAAAGCCGATTCACCCAGCGAAGTTTCTCTGCCGGATCTGGAAGTTGCTAAAACTTCGGTATTAGATCTGGCACGCCGCGTAAAACTCGCCAGAACGAATAAGGAGTTTCATTGCCCCACTTCCAAATGTCGGGAATGTGAGCCATATGAGGCAATCCTAAGAGGAGACGGGGAATTTGTCGGTGTAGGAGAATATAATCAGGATATCTACGTTAAAAACTAAATTTGTAATTTTTAAATTTATTGTATAATACATTGTTTCCTATTTATGAAAAAGAAAACTACTGCTTTTTGCTCGATTGAACCGACTTATCCCCAAAGTGGCTACATCACACTGCTTTTTATCACGAGCGATAATGAAATTACCAATATTTATCCCATGATGCCGATTTTTGAACAAGTTGATCAAATTACTCCTTCAATTATGGAAGTGGTTAAAAATATCGATAAAAACTATGACTATCGAATCCACGAAAATGCTGTTCTTATTCCAATTACTTATCATGCTCGCTTTCCCTTAAAGCGGGCATATTGGAAAAATCCTATCCAACATTTTGACGAGATAGACCGGCTGAAAATTTTTATGCCGGTAGTTCGTAATCCTGCATTTTATAAACTTCTCGTTACCCCGACATTTCTCGACGAAAAAAACCTCTGGCACTTGCACGCAACTCTGCCAATACTTATTTCAAGTAAAGATGAGATCATTGAGCGTTTTATGTGCACGTCCGATCATCCGGTTGATGAGAGAGCTAAATCCGCAGCGCTTTATCTGCTTGGAACACCGGTGAAGTTTAATTGGAATACCAGGAAAATTACCGGTATTCATGTTGAACTGCAAAGAACCGAGGAAGAACGAAATTAACAAACAATACCAGGCGATATGCTGACTCTTTTATTATTTTTGGCTGTTTTATTGTTACTTTTTCTTTTGTCCCGTACGCTTACCAGGGAACTTTCACAGCTTTTTTTTCGTTTAATAAAAAGCGTAGGACTTACCAGCTATCTGATGGCGTTTCTTTTTTTACCCGGAACAATTATCCATGAGTTGGCGCATTTTTTTATGGCAAAGATTCTTTTTGTTTATGCGGGGAAAATAGAGCTTTGGCCGAAAATGGAAGGAGACAGCCTAAAACTCGGCAGTGTACAAATCGGAAAAACAGATCCCTTTCGTAATATGCTTATCGGTGTTGCGCCTTTTTTACTGGGTACACTGCTTATTCTTTTAATACTTTTTTTCTCCGGTTCGTATCGCCTTTTTCAAAGCAATTTATATCTTTTTTTGCTTTTTTATCTGATTTTTGAGATTGGCAATACGATGTTTTCAAGCAGAAAAGATCTTGAAGGAACAGTAAAATTATTTTTCATTGTCATTATTTTTGCTGCTCTTTTCTTTCTTTTCGGTTTTCGCATTCCGCAGTTAAGTCTTGAGACCCGGTTTCCGGCAAATTTAGAGCAGGCACTTAATATCGGCAGTTGGTTTCTTCTTCTTCCTATCGGCATAGATCTGGTTATCATTATTTTCCTGAAGCTTTTCAACCGTTTATTAGTGTAAATATGTTGCTTCGAGTAACGGCGGGTATTTACGATTTACCTTTCAGTAGTTTTTCAAATATCTTTATTAGGGTGATTGAAACTGAAGAGGTTCATTATTCAGAATTTGCCTATAAATGTAATCAGTCGTTTCATCAGGAAGAAGTGTCTTGCCTTTTCCCGCTGCCACAAGCGCCTCTTTCTTATTATGTAGTCTATATTCGTTAATTGCCAGAACTCCCCACAGTCTCCCATTAGTAGGATAGCTTTGCAGGGCTTCTTTAACGAGCTTTATCGCCTCCTTTGGATTATTGTGGAATGTGAGTAAATCTGCCAAATTTTCATATGACATAAGTAAAGCATTTGTGAACCTGGTACCTTTGGAGTGTTGTATCGCTTTATAATAATAATCTTCAGCTTTTTGTGGATCATTCAGACCGTCATATACTCTCGCGAGATCAAAAAGATTATCAGCGTAGGGATACATTTCTACTGACTTTTTGTAATGATTCAGTGCTTCATTGTATTGCTGCTGGGAGAAATAAGTATTAGCAAGAAATGTTTCCGTCTCGAAATTATCCTCTATTTTACTGTCATGAGTAAAAAGTGTAGTATCGTCATACCAATTGGCACTTCGTACCATTGTTCTTGCAGAGAAAACAACAAGGATTGCGACAATACTAATTGTAGCTATTTTGCTAAATTTCTTGTTTTGAGAAGTTATCTCATGTGTTCCAACACCGATTATTCCTAGTAAACCGACTATAGGAAAATAAAACCAGTGATCTGCAACTGTCATATTTAATGGGATAATCTGCAAATGGAAAAAAAGCCCTGCCAGAAACCATATAAGAAAGAAGAGAAATATCGGAAAGTCTTTTTTGTTTGTTTTCAATATGTATCTTCCGAGTAATGCTAGAAGAGAAAAGAATAATAAATCTAGAAAAAGCGGCAAGTAAAAGTTTTGAAAATCCATCGCTGTAACAACCCACTGTTGATTAACTGCCAGTTGTACAGGTAAAAAAAATGTTTTTATATAATAGAAAATAATTGCCGGAATATTGATTATACGCGCTATAAGCGTTAGCTTATCAATAGGAACCAAGACTGATTTCCCGATACCTATTCCCGTCCAAAACCTCATAAGGTAAAAAAGAAAGACTGGTATTGATAACGCAATGAAGGGCAAAATAAATTTCCTTTTGAACAAAAAACGATAGAGTAAAATAATAGTGAGAAATAAAATACCCGTTTCTTTTGAAAGTATTGATAGAAAAAGTAAACCACTTACTGCAATAAACCTGATAAGAGTTATTTTCTCTTTTAAGCTTAAAAGAAGTGCCATGCTGCCAAAAAGGAAAAAGAGAAGATTATCAAAAGCTCCAATGTAGGAGACGGACTCAACCTGTATTGGTAATACGAGAAACAACAGAGAAAGACATAAAGAAACTTTTTTAGTAAAAAATCGAGTGAAGATAAGAAATAGTAAGATAGAATTGACGCTATGTAGAGTTATTTGGATAAAATGATAAAAAAATGGTGCTGTACTAAATAGCGCATATAAGATGGCACTGTAAAGAGCAGTAACAGGCCGATATTGTCCCAACTGGTTAAATGTATTTTGTAAGCTAAATATAGCAAAAGTATGCCCCCAAGGATTATTGATAATTAACGTATTGTCTTCCCAAACAAACCCGTTAAAAAGTATATTGAAGTAAACAATAAATCCAACGATGATAATAATACGAATCGCTTTAAAGGTAGTTAGAGGAATAAAGAATTGCTTAAAAGTTAATTCCTGTTTTTGCTCTTGCATAATACAATCTTATAATAGCAAAAATCTCGGGTCAGGGTTTAATACCTGTCGGTGGTTTTTTGTAATAATACTTTGTTTAAATACCATGAGTAGATTTTTGTTCATGGTTTTATTTTCCGCTTGTAAAGCGGGCGAAAATGCCGGTTGAAAGTAACCGTTTTCCGCTTTTTTCCTGAAGCGCAATTTCTCCGACTTCTATTTCTCCGGGGATATCACCAACTGCATCTTGCAAAACATTCTCTAGCATTAAGCTACTCATAGACATAGCATAGGCATTGATGATAATAAAAAGCGGGTGGCTTGACAGAATCTTCCGCGTATCATGCAACAGTTTAGGGAAACTGACCGGAAAATTCCACACTTCACCATCCGGTCCGTGTCCATAAATTGGCGGATCCATAATAAGACCATCATATATATTCCCCCGTCTTACTTCGCGCTCGACAAATTTTACCACATCGTCCAGGATCCAACGGATTGGCTTATTTGTAAGATTTGACGCTTCCTGGTTTTCTCTGGCCCAATTGATTGCAGGGCGCGAGGCATCGACGTGTGTTACCTCAGCTCCCATAGACGCGCAAACCAAACTCGCAATTCCCGTATAACCAAACAGATTCAATATTTTTATTTTTTTATCTTGCGGCTGTGCGTTTTTAATTCTCTCCCGTATAAAATCCCACTGTATAACTTGCTCCGGGAATATTCCCGTATGTTTAAACGCTGTAAGCCGGGCAAAAAATGTTATTTCCTGATATTTCATTAGCCATTTTTCAGGCAGCGGGTTTTTTTGCAGCCATTTTCCTTTTGCTCCTTTTTCGTCTGTCTTTACATAAACAGCATCTGCGCTGTCCCATTCTTTTTGCGGTAAAGTCGGCAGCCAGATACACTGCGGATCAGGCCGACTTAAAAGAAATTTACCAAACTTCTCAAGCCGTCTTCCGTTTCCGCTATCGAGAAGAGAATAGCCATCTAAACCAGGGGTTGTAAGAATAGTCATATTATTATTTCTATAATAACAGATCAATAGAACCTATTGTTGTATTTTAATTTCTTGATTATTTGTAATCTGCTTTAGGACATATAGCGCCTCTGAGTTAGGAGATAGTTGATATGCTTTGGTCGCAATTTCAAGAGCATTTTGTCTATTATGTAAATAATATTCACAATAAGCCAAGTATAACTGCGGTCTTTGAGATTGGGGATAACGCCCAACCCCTTCTTCATAAACTATTCTTGCTTCGTCTAATCGTCCTTCATTAACATACAGTTGTCCAAGTTTTTCATATCCCATCTCTAGTCCTCCAACCTCAACGGCCTTTTTAAAATTTTTCTCTGCAAGTTTTAAATTCCCTTTAGAGTAATAGGTTGCTCCAATATTAATCCAATTTCTCTCTTCTGAAGGATTAAGACTGGCAGCCTTGTTAAAATATTTTAAAGCCTCGTCATATTTTCCCATGCTCAGGTATTCATTGCCAAGTAAGCCATTAAGATAGACGTTATCTTTCTCAAGTACAATATCATGCGTATACAAAGAATAACCGGTTCTCCAATTTTCGTTACGTACGATCGTTCTTACTGAAAGAATCAATAAAATTATTAAACTTAGCATTATAAGAATTTTTTGTTTAATTTTAATTCTTTCGATACATATCCCAATTAATCCAAGAAGTCCAATGACGGGGAAGTAAAACCATCGATCAGCCACTGTAAAGTCCAGGGGTATAATTTGCATAAGAAGTAATGACCCAATAAGAAACCAGAAAGAGAAAAAGAGAAATGTGGAAAATGTTTTTTTTGACATTCGATATGAATAAAGACCGAGAAATGCTATACAAGCAAAAAATCCTACATCTACTAATAAAGGGATATAAAACTCGACTGGGGTTATTGATGTAACAAGCCAATCTTGATGAGTAATTAGTGTCTTTGGGGAAAAAAATATTCCTAAATAATAAAAAATAACTTTTGGAATATTTATGAATCTAATATCTGCTGCTGCCCGAGAAATTGACGAAGGTTCTATAGCAAATGACACATATTGAGCAGCTTGCTTAAAAAAGAGATAGATTCCTACAGCTATACTTACTGCAATAAGATAGTTAAGAAACTGTTTTCTATCAAACAAAAGCAATCTAAAGAATAGAAGCAGAATAAATAAAACACCAGTAACTTTTGACATTAAAGATAAAAAGATAAGTAAGGATATGAGAATAATTTTTTTCCAAGAAGTATGTTTTCCCTCAGATCTTTGATAGTAAAATAATGCTAATAATCCAAAAAAAAGGAAAAGCACATCCTGTAAACTAGAGATATATGCTACAGTTTCCTGGTTTATCGGGTGAACTAAAAATATGAGAGATAAAAATAGAGAAATCCTTTTAGAAAAGAATGATAAAAATAATGAAAATAGTAATAATGTATTAACTATATGCAATAAAAGCTGGAAAGAATGGAAAAAAAACGCAATGTTACCAAAGAAGGTATATAAAAATGAAAAAAAGATAAGCATAAGCGGTCTATAATACCACCCAGTTAATATTCCTCCACCGCTGCTTACGCTTGAATTTGTTTGGAATAGAAGTATAGGAATATTACTGATCGAATGTATCGTTGAATTTGTAAGTATTTGTGTACCATCATCAGCCACAAACCCATTAAAAAGCATGTTGAAGTAAACTAGAAATCCAACGATTACGATAATATGAATCACTCTGAGAGTAGTTAGGGGGATAAAGAGACGCTTGAAGGAAAATTTGTGTCTTTGCTCTTGCATATTCTAATGGTATCATATCATTCCTTTATTATGGGCCGCGTAGTTAATAAGCAAAGGAATAAATAAGTTAAGTCCCCATCCGATCAGTTCGAAAAATTCCGACTTTTAAAAAATAAAGCCTGAGTTAAGAAAGGCACTAACTACTTAACCAGTTGAAAAAAAGGGGAGATATGGTATACAATTAATTCTTATTATGCGGAAAAAAATTATTATTGGTATAATCATTTTAGTAGTTGTAATCTTGGTGGTGTATGTAGCTTTATTTGCTCCATCCATCAATATTTCAGATAACACTGGCTCTATTACTCCAACTATTATGCAAGGAAACAGTACCGCAAATGATAAAGTAAAGATTGAAGACTTAAAAGTCGGCAGCGGACAAATGGTAAAATCCGGCGATACGATAGTAGTTAATTATAAAGGTACATTGACTAACGGTAAGCAATTTGACAGTTCTTATGATCGTCATCAGCCGTTTACCACTCAAATTGGCGTTGGACGAGTAATAAAAGGCTGGGACGAGGGAATTTTGGGCATGAAAGTAGGAGGTATTCGCCGCCTTACTATTCCGCCAAGTCTGGGATACGGTTCGCAAGGCGCCGGGGCGGATATTCCTCCGAACGCGACACTTATTTTTGAAGTTGAACTCGTAAGTATTAAATAATCAGCTTCCTCTGTTGTGTTTTCCCTAATCTTATAGTATAATTAGTTTATGATAAAATCTGAATTACTTAATCAACCAGAAAAGAATGTAGGGAATCCTATTATTCACTTACATCCTGAACTTAAGAGAACTGGCAGACTAGAACCTCTAAATATTAACCTTTATGATCCACTAACCTATAGCAGCGCTACAGGAGGAATAATTTATTTACTGGCTTCCAATAATCTTAGCCGCGCAGGTGGAATACCCGAAGCTCTGCTTGCAACTGCCGCTTTAGTTCATGCAGTAATTCGTCCAATGATAAGAGAAACTATGATTTTTTCCCAGAAAGATCAGTTTCAAAGTAATCTTAAAGATAAATAATTATCTCATTTCAACCGAGTCGATTTTCGGAAAATACAAACGTATTTCTTCCCGGAATCTATCTACGTTGAGTAAACTTAAGTCTTTGACATTTTTCCCTGCCTCATGTAGCATGCAAGCTGATATGAAAAATACGAATTTTTGGCTTAAGTTAGTAAAGCCGATTTTGGCCCTGGCGCCTATGGAAGATGTGACAGATACGGTCTACCGGCAAATTATTGCACAAGCCGGAAAACCCGATGTGTTTTTTACAGAATTCACGAGTGTTGAAGGAATTTGTTCAAAAGGACGAGACCATATAATTAAACGCTTGCAATTTAGCGAAAAAGAACGGCCGATTGTCGCACAAATCTGGGGGCTAAAACCTGAAAATTTTTATCAATCTGCAAAGTTGATACATGAATTAGGCTTTGACGGTATTGATTTAAATATGGGTTGCCCTGAAAAATCAGTGATTAAACGGGGATCATGTGGTGCGCTTATCAAAAATCCTGCACTTGCAAAAGAAATTATCCAGGCAACGAAAGAAGGAGCTGGTGGACTTCCTGTTAGTGTTAAAACAAGAATCGGTTTTGAGGAAATCCAAACCGAAGAATGGGTTGAATTTTTGTTGTCGCAAAATATCCAAGCGTTAACTTTGCATTTAAGAACTGTTAAAGAAGAATCAGAAGTTCCTACTCATTGGGAAGAAATTACAAAAGCAGTACGAATTCGAAATGATAAAAAATTATCAACTTTGATTTTAGGGAATGGCGATATAAAAAGCCGTGAGGAAGCGTTGGAAAAAGTAAATTTGTATGGTATTGACGGCGTGATGATCGGCAGAGGTATTTTTCATAATCTTTGGCTGTTTAATAAAGAGATAAATATTTCAGATATTACTCCTCAAATGAAACTCACTATGCTTTTGGAACATGCCAAGCTTTTTCAAAAAACCTGGGGAAAGACGAAAAATTTCTCCGTTCTTAAACGTTTTTTTAAAGCGTATGTATCCGGTTTTACCCACGCGGCAGAACTGAGAGTAAAACTCATGGAGACAAAAAATATTGAAGAAGTAATATCCTTCCTCGAAACAGTTCTAAAAAACCAAGTTTAGTCTCAAAAAAGTACCTTTTCCTTCCCTAAATTATTATAGAGAGTAATCCACTCTTTAAGTGTTAAATGGCTTGGTTTTATATCTTTCGCCAACGAAAGTTTTTGAAAAACTTTGCTTATCGTACCCTTAGAGAAAAATTTTTGCAAATTTTGTTTAGCAGGTAATCCCTGTCCGAAACCGTAAGTCACAAACTGTTGATACTTTTTCTTTTCAGACATTGGCAGTAAAGGATTTTCTTTCAAGGTAAAACGAAATATTACTGTTCTTACTTTTGGTATTGGAGTAAAGTCGGTCTGATTGAAATGGTGATAAATTGAGAAATCAAACCATGGTTTGTGCATAACAGAGAATTGGTTTTCCTTATATGGGGCTGCCAGGCGGTATGCAAGTTCTTTCATCATTACCAGATAACAATCTTGTGGAGGATTAGTATTATCAATAAGTTTACGAGTGATTTTCCCTTCAATAGTAAAGGGAATATTTGCAAATACTTTATAGGGAAACTTTGGCAGAGGTCTGTCTAAAAAATCTTCATGATATAAGGTGAGATTTTCTGCACTATTAAATTTACTGCTAAGATAGTTGTACCAATGCGTATCCAATTCTACTGCGATAACATGTCTTGCTTGTCGAATTAGTTGTTCTGTGATAATTCCTTTACCTGGACCGATTTCGAGAACAAGATCATTTTTAGTAATAGAGGAATTGCCTACAAGTTTACTTACTAACTTGCGGCTGTGAAGAAAGTTTTGTGATAGAAGCTTCCGCTGTAAGTTGTACATAGCGGAACCTCCCTGTGAACATGTTAGCCATAATTCACTCACAATTATATCATATCAGGAGTTATTTACAAAATTCCCGAGTTCTAGAAACGATCGCACCCCCCTGTAAGGTTTAATTAGGTACAATTCACTTCCTGAGGTAAGAGAGGGGGTGAATTATGAAACACAAAAAGATAACGCAAACGGAACGGGAATTGTTAGGCCAGTGGAAGAAGGAAGGAGTAGCGAATAAAGAAATCGCCAGAAGACTGTCTCGTCCCGTCTTGACTATTCGTCGTGAGTTGAAAAGGAATAAAACCAAAGTTGCTGTTGGCAAAGAGTGGGAATGGATCTACGAACCAATCCATGCCCAGCATGTCGCGATGGAACGGAAACAAAATGCATGGTTGGCTAAAGAGCCGTTGAAAAACAAAAAAGTATACAAATACGTCATTGACCATCTTCGCGAGAGTTGGAGCCCTGAACAAATATCAGGAAGGCTCAAACATGAAGATCATCCGGATGATAAGTCGTGGCATATCTGTATGGAAACCATATACGCTTTTATCTACAAAGAAAAAACTGATATAACAAAACAAGGAATTAAACAACAAAGCATATTTAATAAACATCTGGCTGGAAAAGACAGAACGGTGGTAACAGTAACGGACTTTGACCGACCATTATACGAGTATTTGAGGCGGAAACAGACAAGACGACGGAAAAGAAACGGCAGGAAAGTTCATAGGTCACATATACCTGATCGCGTCAGTATTCATAAAAGGCCATTGATTGTCGCCAGACGAAAACAATTTGGTCACTGGGAAGGAGACAGTATTGTTGGAGATAAACACGCCTCAGGGTTACATACAGAATATGAACGGGTTTCAAGCCTTACCCGATTTGAGCGGATGGTTCGGATAACAGCGGCAGATACAGTTATTGCCGGTAAGAAAATATTTAGTCCCTTCCCTGAAAAAGCAAGGCGATCAACAACGCTTGATAACGGACCGGAAAACCATGGACATACAGAGCTTAAGAAAGACCTATCCATGCAGACATATTTTGCAGATCCATATTCCTCCTGGCAACGAGGAGGAAATGAGAATGCAAATCTTTGGATCAGATACTACTTTCCAAAAGGGACTGATTTTAGTACAATCTCAGATGAAGAATTAAAAGACGTTCAGGATGAAATAAACAACCGTCCCAGAAAACGTCTTAAATTCAGAACGCCTCAGGAAGTATTTTCTGAGTACCTCAATAAACCCTAAAGGGGTGCATTAGTTCCTAGAATACGGGATTTGTGGTTATCTATTTTACTTTGCTGCTTTTTCCAACATTTTTTCTAACTTCCCAATACTACTATCGTCGTAGACGGAAACAGCCAGGACTTCTTTTTTCAATTTTTTAAGCAAATTTAACTTTTTTTCAATTTCCTCCGGCTCTGCCAGATCGGTTTTTGTAAGTAAGATTATTTCGGATTTTTCCAAAAGCAATTTATTATATTCTGCAAATTCTTTTCGCACGACCTCGTAGGTCTTTATGGGATCTATATTTTCTACATCAATACAATGAACCAATAATTTAGTTTTTTCAATATGTTTCAGAAATTTAATCCCCAGTCCCCGGCCATGACTAGCACCCTCAATAAGACCCGGAATATCGGCAATAATGATTCCTCCCATCATCCCGAGATTCGGCTCAAGCGTCGTAAACGGATAGTTGGCAATTTTCGGATGAGCATGGGTCAGAAGACTTAGTAAACTGCTTTTTCCGGCATTTGGCAGTCCGATAAGTCCGATATCGGCGATAAGCCTGAGTTCCAGATGCAGCTTTTTTTCCACACCGGGTTCTCCATATTCAAATTCTGTCGGTGTTTGGTTTGTTGCGGATTTAAATTCATTATTTCCCCGTCCTCCTTTTCCACCTTTAGCCAATAAAATTTGCTTTTTCGTATCTAAAATCTCATGTGTATTTCCGTTTTCTTCACTAATACAGGTTCCAACTGGAATCCGAATTGTGAGACTTTGACCGTTCCTGCCATAGAGGTTCTTTCTTTTTCCGCTCACTCCATCTTCTGCTTTCCATACTTTTTTATACCGGAATATCTGAAGCCCCATGATATCATCTATTCCTTGGACGAAAAGATCGCCGCCGTTTCCGCCGTTTCCACCGTCTGGACCACCCCTCGGATTTCCTTCATTTTGCCGAAACGTTGCTGCGCCGTTTCCGCCGTTTCCCGCTTTTACCGTAATTGTGACATCATCAATAAGCATAATGCGTATTGTATACTCCTCCATAAACAAAATACAATATACTTTTATTATAAGTTGGAAAGATATTGTTGACTAAGCCGAAAATAGTCTATAATAAAAGTACTATATGCCGGCAGAATTCAAATTCCTAAACCAGCTTGGTTTTATTTCACTAATTTTTTTCTTACTTTCTCATCTTCTAAAAAATAAAATACATACAAATTGTTCGGATAAGATTCTTGTTTAGAAAAAGATCAGCGTTTATTTTATAACTATTATGGCTTGTTTTGAAAGACAAGAAGCATATACAGCTAGTAGTAAGTCTTCAGTTTCTTCTTTTTATCTTCACCCATCTCCGCGCGAAGTTATTAAATCCCGTGCACTTCGGAAAAGATTAAGATATACCATTAAAAAATCTCTTTCTGTTTCTGAGTCAGAAGATCAACGGTTTATTATTCATGAATACGAAACCCAGAGACATGCGATATGGAAACTGCGTGTACCCAAGTCGCTTAATCTGCTTAGTATAGCGGGTAGGGAAAATTTTTATTCGGCAAATATTGAACAGGATATGGAGAAAAGGCAGAAATTCCATATGCTTTATAAAACTGATAGTATGAAGCGGAAACATGATAGGGTAATTCAATTTGTAGCTGCTAATTGTGAAACTATTGTTCATGACATCTTTCCCAACACTGATACCTCAAAAAATCCTGTAGTTTGTATGACGGAAGTTGATTGCGGTATGTATAGAAGCCAGATTGACACGGTTATTTTAAACGGACATATTTTAATATTTGAAATCGGTAATATGGCCAGTAAAAATGAACAGCTACTCAGACAAAGACGAGAATTAGCAGAAGTATATAGTTTACCTAAATATATGGTACTACCATATATTATCAATTACCAAACTACTGATAATACTAACTATACTTTAACATTGCAAGAACCGGTTATGAATAGAATATAAAAAAAAGAAAACTGTTAGCGTTTTGGAGATTGCATTTTTCGTCTCGCTTTTCCTTTCATGCCGACTTTTCTCCGTTCCCTGACTCTACTGTCCCTTGTGAGAAAGCCTTTTTTCTTTAGAATCAAGTGAAACTCATCGTTATTCAGTTTATCTAAAGCACGAGCTATGCCGCTTATTACCGCGTCAAGCTGTCCTGAGTGTCCGCCGCCTTTGACTTTAATCAGAAATGTATATTTATTTGTCGTATTGGTAATCCGCATCGGCTCGGCATACATCCGGCGCATAACCTTACTTGGAAAACAATCTGAGATAGGCTTATTGTTAACCAAGATATCGCCTTTTCTAACTTCGGTTGTATTCCAGGAGAGTTCATCCCGAACGTGCTCATACAGCCGAACACGTGCAACTGCCTCGCGTCTTCTGCCGATTGCCGAAATATAGTCTTTTTTCGTAACTTTCTCTTTTGTAGGTTCGTTTGCTTGTATTACTTGTTTATCAGGCATAGTATTTTATACTGCAATTTCTGCATGTGTTGTTTGGGTTTTAAATTTATCCGTATATGTATGCTCTGTATCTGGAAAAACAAAGAGCCTTTTAAGCATTGGATCTCTCAGCCTATTTTGGGGCAACATGCCTTTTACGGCACGTTTTATAATTTCCTCAGGCCGGCGTTCCCGTAACTCCTTTAGTGTTTCTGATTTAAATCCACCCGGATAACCGGAATGCCTAAAATAACTTTTTTGCTCTTCTTTTTTTCCGGTTACTTTTATTTTCTTCGCGTTGACGACTACGACATAATCACCACAATCCAGATTACGCACAAAATATGCTTTACCTTTTCCCATCAAAAGTTCTGCTATTTTTGTCGCACTTCTCCCCAATATTTTGTCATTTACATCAATCAGATGCCATACTCGTTTTATATCGCTTTGTTTGGTTGATACTGTCATATTATTTAGTATGTTTTTCTTCCTTTTTGCTTTTCGTTTCTTTTTTCTCCGTCTTAGATGTCGGTTTTTTCACTTGTTTTTTTGCAATAACTGAAACTTTCGCTTCTTTTTTCACTACATCATTATTTTCCTTATCTTTCCCTTCCAGCGATTTTTCTGCCCTTACCGGCATTTCTGTCCACTCTAAAATCGCCATTGATGCATCATCATTAAACCTGCGTCCCAGTTTAATAACCCGCGTATAGCCTCCTTGCCTATTGGCAAAACGAGGAGCTATCTCGTCAACCATTTTCACAACGGCTGACTCAATTAAATCCGCTCTTAAAAGTCCCCTCGCGTGCTGGCTGTTTTTTTTCACTTTTGTTACCAACTTGTCAGCTTCAGATTTAATTGCTTTTGCTTTTTGTTCAGTCGTTTGAATCCTATTATGAAGCACAAGCTCTGATAAGAGCCCTTTAAATAATGATTTTCTTTCGTTTGTATCCCTTTTGAATTTTTTACCAAAAACATTTTTTCTCATATACAAAAAATCCTAAATTCTAATATCTAAATCATAAATAAATTCTAGATAAAAACTTGCAAATTTTTGAGATTTGGTTATTTTAATTTTGATATTATCTGGAATTTAGGATTTGGAATTTAGGATTTTTATTAGTCTTCCTAGTGTTTTTCCAAACAACTAAACAGTTAATGATACACCTTTTTGTCGGAGTTTTTCTTCAATCACCATGATTGATTTTCCGCCCATATTACGCATTGATATCAAATCTTTTCTGGGAGTGGTAAGGAGTTGCTCTACAGTCTCAACTCCACCGTTTCGAAGACTATTATAAATCCTGGTTGGCAAATCTAATTCGTCAATCGTCATATGAAGGGTTTCTTGGGGAATAGAAGATGTTTGTGCGGCTTTTTCTTCAACTATTGCTGCTTTCGGCTGGTAAATCTGGAGGAAATAAGAAGCTAGTGTTTTACTTGCTTCGTCAAGCGCAACACGCGGAGCGACAGCGCCATTTGTCCAGATCTTTATAATTAACTTATCAAGATTGGTTTGTCTTCCCACACGGGTTGCTTCAACAGCATACGTAACACGCTTGATCGGAGTAAAAATCGCATCTGTCGGAATAACTCCCAAGGTTGCTGCTTTTTTCTCTTCTAAAAGTGCGTAGCTAAAGCCGCGCTCAACGGTCATTTCTACCTCAAGTCTAGATTTATCGCCTGAAAGTGTACCGAGATATTGATCTTTATTAACGACTTCAACGCCGCCTTCCACCTCAAGGTCTTCTGCGGTAATTTCTTTTGCTCCTCTAATCGAAAGTCTGATAATACCGCTATTTTGTTCATCCGGCAAGCGGAGGCTTAACTCTTTAATATTAAGTAAAAAGTCAACAACGTTTTCTTTGAGGCCGGGAACTGTTGAAAAACGATGTTTTACACCGTTAATTTTTACCGAAGTAACTGCAGCACCCGAAATAGAAGTATAGAGTACACGACGAAGCGCATGCCCTATAGTATATCCATAGCCCGGGGCAAGCGGTTCAATGGCAAATTCTCCAAAGTCCGGAGTCAATGTAATATCCTTAACGGTAAAGTTTAAATCTTGCATAACGCGTATTGTACCATTATCTGGAATAATATTCAATAATCTGTTGCGTATTGAACGGAACTTCTACATCTTCGCGCTTTGGCATACGCGTTAGCTTCCCGGCAATGCCTTTTTTGGTCAGAAACGGCAAGAGTACGCCCGAATCTTCTTCCATGAGTTTCACAATGTGCGTATTTTTTTGCATCTTGGGTGAGAGTGTTATAACATCTGTCTCCTGCACTTGATAAGATGGGATGTTTAAGCGTTTACCATTCACCTGAATATGCCCATGTGATACAAGTTGTCTGGACATAAAACGCGTTTTGGCAAATCCTAGCCGGTAAACAACATTATCAAGCCGTGTTTCAAGGAGCGATAGCAGAAGCTCTCCTGTGTCGCCCTTTTGCTTGGCAACCATGTCAACTAGGCGTTTAAACTGTTTTTCTAAAATTCCATACATTGCTTTGGCTTTTTGTTTTTCTCGAAGTTGTGTACCGAATTCCGACAAACGTCTCTTCCGTTTCGCGCCATGCATGCCGGGAGGCGTATTGAGCCGACGCATAAGACTACTTGACGTTTTATCAAGAATATTGACTCCTTCACGACGCGCTAATTTATGTTTTGGTCCGGTATATCTCGCCATAGATTAAGTTCTCCGTCTGTTTTTACTCCGCGGTCCGTTATGCGGAATCGGCGTAATGTCGGCAATTGAAATAATTGACAATCCGCCGCTCTTAATTGCCCGAAGGGACGAATCTCGTCCCGAACCGGGACCTTTTACAAATACATCCACTGTCTTCATACCCCTGTTAATTGCCTTTTTTACTGCATCTTCTACGGCTAAAGTTGCGGCATAAGGAGTAGATTTTCTGGCGCCCTTAAAACCGCGTGCGCCTGATGAGCTCCAAGAAATTGTACTTCCTGTCTGATCAGTAATTGTTACTAAGGTATTATTGAATGTTGCGGTAATATATACATGTCCATGTTCAGAAGTCTGAATTGATGATTTCTTTGCTGATTTTGTATCTTTGGTTGTCTTAACTGCCATATATATTTTGATTTTATTTCCCTGCTTCTTTCGTTTTTGCAGCTGTCTCTATTTTCGCTGCAAGATCTTTTTTAATAGCACCAATTGTTACTCTCTTGCCTCGTTTTGTACGCGCATTTGACCTTGTCCGCTGTCCGTGAGACGGTAAATTCTTACTATGCCTTGTCCCGCGGTAAGAGCCGGTGTCTTTCAGTCTTCGAATATTTCCCAGTACATCTGCGCGTAAATCTCCCTCCAATTTATGGGCTGATAATACGTCTGAGATACGTTTTACTTCCTCTTCGCTAAGCTCATGCGTCCTTTTTGACGGGTCTATTTGCGCTTTTGTTAATACACCACGAACATTACTTCTTCCAATCCCATAGAGATAGGTTAAAGCAATATCAACTCGTTTTCCATCCGGTATTGTTACACCTGCTACTCGCATAATTATTAACCTTGTCGCTGCTTATGTTTCGGCGTTACGCACGTAACAAACAATACGCCTTCACGCTTCACTATTTTACATTTAATACACCGTTTTTTAATACTGGCTTGTACTTTCATAATTTTATCGATAACGGAAAGTTATTCTGCCTTTCCCCGTATCATAGGGTGTCATCTCAACTTTTACTCTGTCTCCAGGTAAAATCTTAATAAAATGCATCCGCATTTTTCCCGAAAGGTGACAAAGAATTACCGTTCCATCTTCTAATTCGACTCGAAATAACGTATTCGGCAATGCTTCTCTTACTACTCCGTCTTTTTCAGTTGACCCAAGGTGTGCCATACCACAAAAAAATAAGACTATCTGTCTTAGCCTCGATTGTTTATATCGCTTTTATGTTGCTAAGTCAAGTACCTAGTTCTTAAATCGTGCAATTATTATAGCAAACCAGCCGCAAAAGAGCAAGAATTGTTATTAGAAAAGAAGCAGTACTAATAATTATTTCTTATATTTCTGGTACGTATTGGATTTGTCTAATATATAACTCGAAATATAGCTTCAGACTAGTTGGTAATATTTAAGTTAAGCGGTTGATTATTGCTGACTCTGTTGTAGACAGTTTGAGAAATATCGGAAGGAGCTAGGGTATAGGCTTTTTTTGCCGCAATTAATGCCAGGTTTACTTTTCGTAATTTATATTCTAGGTATGCTTTGTAGAGCCACATCCTAGGAGAACTTGGATAATCTTGTATTCCTATTTCAGTAATATGTTCGGCGGATTTCATTTCATTAAATCGTATTAATTCCTCAACATATCCAATGTAAGTTTCTTCCCCGTGGGAATGGTTTCCAATATTATAGCCTTTAGAGATAATTGCCATATGATAATAAAAGAGCGCTTGTTTTGAATCATTTAGGTGTTGATAGACAAGGGCGAGGTTTGCATAACTTATCTCCTCCGGAAATAAGTTAATGGATTTTTCCAGATGAGGAAGTGCTTGTTTGTAATCTCCTGCGAATCCAAGTTCTGCGCCCAATGTATTTTCAATGTCAAAGTTATCTTCAATTTTGGCATCATGACTATACAGGGTAATTGCGTCATGCCAATTAGTATTTCTCACCACAGTTCTAATAGAAAGAATGAGAATAATAGCAATACAAACTACA
Organism: Candidatus Levyibacteriota bacterium; assembly: GCA_963790825.1. Lineage (GTDB taxonomy): Bacteria > Patescibacteriota > Microgenomatia > Levybacterales > UBA12049 > CAWBPM01. The sequence goes on from CAWBPM010000003.1 coordinate 374,206, forward strand.
AAAATTGCGTTTGATTTCGTAACACCCTGGACACTTTGATGCTTTTGCACAATAACACCCAGCATTCCCAGTAGTCCTACCATGGGAAAATAAAACCACCTGTCGGCAACAGTCATATCCAGCGGAACGATTTGAGAAACCATTAAGATACCTAAAGCAAACCATACAAAAAAGAAGCAATATAATTTAAATCTTTCTTTGTCATTCTTATAAATGTTTAACATAAATAAACAGAGAATCAGGAAAAATATGAAATCCATAAAAAGAGGCAGGTAAAAGCTTTGCAGGCTAAGAGAGGTAACCAGCCAATGCTGTTCAATAACAAGTTTTGCAGGATAAAAAAATGTTTTAATATAGTACCATATTACCTCCGGCACATTAAGTAATCTTTGTGGTAAGGAGAGGCGCATAATTGGAACAAATTCTATTTTCTCAAAGTACACATTGCCTATAAAAAAACGGATAAATAAATAAAGAGCAACTACAAGTCCGGATAAAGCTGTAAATAATTGCAAATCTTTTTTGAAAAAATATCGATAGAGTAAAATCATAATTACAAATAGTATTGCCGTTTCCTTTGTGAGAAGTGACAGCAAAAGAAGTCCAAAAATAATTACAATGTCACGGCGAATTAACTTACTTTTTCTACTCAGCAGCAATGCTGACATTCCTGATGAAAAAAATAGGACGGTAATAGAATTATCTATATATGACACCGACTCAACATTTATAGGATGAACTAAAAAAATAAGAGATAGAAATAAAGCCAATGACTTTTTAAAATAGGCCTTAAAAAAAAAGAAGAGTAGAATACTATTAATTATCTGAAGTGTCATTTGAAGCAGGTGATAAAAAAATACGTTGTTATTAAATAGAGAGTAAAGTATGGCAAAATAAACCGCCGGTATTGGTCGATAATATGAACCGTAATTAAAGTCGTTGACCCCAAATAACAAGGGGATGTTAATTGCATGGACTAGTGGATTATTTGAAATAAATGCTATATCATCCCACACAAACCCGTTAAAAAGCATGTTGAAGTAAACTATAAATCCGACGATAACAATAATATGGATTGCTTTAAGAGTGGTTAGAGGAACGAAGAGATGCTTTAAGGAAAAGTCCTGTCTTTGGTCTTGCATAGCACGACCTTATCATAGCAAAAATCTCAGGCTAGGGAGTTAGTATCCTGGTACCGTTTTTTGTAATTGCGATGCTTCGCTCGAAGACGGCAGAGAGACTGCTGTCTTCGGTCACAATTGTCCAACCGTCACGGTTAGCAGAATAGACAACTTCAGATCCTCCCATATTGTAAATAACCTCAATTGCAATTGTCATACCGACTTTTAGAAGCGGTGTTTTTTCAATTGGTTGATCCAAAAAGCCCGGCACTTCAGGATCTTCATGCAGTTCCCGGCCTACGCCGTGACCGATAAGGCTTCTAGTTACCGAATAATGATTATCCTTCTCAATAATATCCTGAATCGTTTTTGAGATATGACCGATACGGTTTCCTACTTTTGCTTGTTTTACTCCCTCGGCAAGTGCTAATTTTCCGACTTGCAAAAACTTTTCAACATCTGGTGGTATTTTTCCCACGGCGACTGTCTCACACATATCCGTATGCAGTCCGCCGTAAAATACTCCACAATCAATATCGACAATATCGCCCACTTTTAGTTTCCTCTGCGTCGGAATTCCATGCACCACGACATCGTTAGTACAAATACATGTTGCGTGGTGATATCCTTTCACTTTTTTAAACCCCGGGAATCCACCTTTTTTTGTAATTAATCTATCTGCCAACTGGTCGAGCTCTAATTCAGTCACACCAGGCCGTACAGCGCGACATACTTCCCACATAGTTTGGGAAAGTATTTTTCCACCTATTATCATTGCTTCAATTTGTTCCGCTGTTTTAATATGAATCATAGTTTTTTCTTATTATAATTGAATGGATAAGAACCATCGTTCATGTATTATACAGGATATAATCTCCTTTTTTGTAACTCTTTCATGGCTAATTTTACCGTCTGTCCTTCTGATAATTTTGAATCATCAAGAATGAAATATCTATATTGTTTGGGATTTGCAACAAGAGGAAACTTTGGACGTTTCATGTCTCGTTCGTCTCGCTTTTTGATATCATTCGCAATGTCTGCCAGAGAAATATTGGTAATTCCTTTTTCTTTCCATTGGTCTAAACGTCTTTGTGCGCGGACGCTTAAATCTGCTGTTAAATATATTTTCATCGCAGCATCGGGAAATATTGCTGTTCCAGCGTTTCTTCCTTCAATAAGAACAATACTGCCTTGGTTTACTTTCTCTTTTGCGATTAATCGCTGTCTTCTTACCATTTCCACCTGAACATCGTCAAATACCGCAACCTGAGAAGATCCATTTGAAACCTCTGTTGTACGAATTACCTTACTTACATCCTCTTTATTCAGTAACACTCGTTTTCCCAGAAGAACAATTTTAATATGCTTCATCGCGTCTACTACTTCTTTTTTACTCGTTAGATTAATCTTATTTCTAAGACAGAAGAGTGCTAAACAGCGGAAAAAAATTCCCGTATCAAGATAAAAACCGCTTAATTTTGAGGCTAAAAAGGGGAGTTAGGGTGCCTTTTCCTGAGGCAACAGGTCCGTCAATCGCAATTACAAATCCTTGCATATGTTTATTTTTTAATTTTTGACAGAATTTCTTTGTGAATGTGTTCAATGCTTTGTTCGCCATCAATTTCATGAAGCTTATGTTGTTTTTTGTAGAATTCTATCACCGGCTCGGTATGTGTATGGAAAAGCTCGATCCGTTTCAGAATTGCTTTCAACGTTACGTCATTACGTGTCTCTCCCTCATTTTCTCTGCCCGCCAACCGCCATAGCGCTTCCTTATCCGATACCCTTAGATAGAACACGTAATCGATATGATTTTTAAATTGCTCTGCTTGCTTTACGGTTCTAGGAAAACCATCAAGAATAAATCCATCTGCATATTCAGAGTGATGCAAATACTCAGTTACTATCGTAAGCGTTTTATGATCAGGAACCAGGTAACCGGCACTTGTCAGCTTTTTAATATACTGACCAAGCGGCGTATGTTCCTGAGACAAAATACGGAAAATATTACCGGTTGAGAGATAAGGAATATGCAACTTTTCAGAGAGTAAATTCCCCTGTGTTGATTTCCCGGAACCTTGTATGCCGATGATAATTATTTTCATGTTATTTATTTAAAAAACCTTCGTAATTACGCGTGACCAGACTCGCCTCAACTGCTTTAAATGTCTCCAGAACTACGCTTACAACGATAAGAATTCCTGTCCCGCCGAGAAGTAAAGTCTGTATGCCGGTAACAGCCCGGGCAATTGAGGGAAAAATTGCAATAATGCCTAAAAATATCGCGCCTGCCAGAGTAATTCTGGTTAAAATATAGTTGAGATACTTGGAGGTTTCTGTTCCCGGTCTGACACCCGGAATAAAGCCACCATACTTTTGGATTTCATCGGCAATTTTTTTCGGATTGAAAATAACTGCCGTATAGAAATAGGTAAAGCCAACTACAAGTATGAAATAGATAACGTTATATGAAATACTATTCTGGTTAAACCAGACGGATAGGAATTGGCCGACCGAGCTAAGCATGGCGTTTTTTGACGCTACAAAGTAGCTACCGAGCAAGGAAGGCAGCAAAACGAGTGATACCGCAAAGATAATCGGTATTACCCCCGCCTGATTCAATCTGAGAGGCAAATGTGTAGATTCTCCTCCATAGAGTTTGTTTCCCCGCATACGTTTCGCGTAATGCACGGTAATTTGCCTGGTCGCTTCATTAACAAGAATAATTGAAGAGATTACCACTAGACCCAAAACAGCAAAGACAATAATATTAAAGGTACTTTGGCTAGTAGAAGCAGATGCTGTCTGGCCGAAAGCCACGGGAATTCTCCCCACAATACCGGCAAAAATAAGCAGTGATATGCCGTTTCCGACACCGTATTCGGTGATAAGCTCGCCAAACCAGACTAAAAGTATAGTACCGGCAGTCATAGTGAGAAGAAACGTTAATAGGTGAAGGGGATCAAGATTCGTAATAATTCCTTGACTGTGAAGAAGCGCATACATTCCGACAGCTTGCAGTGCAGCCAGGGGAACGCTTAAAAATCGGGTATATTGGTTAATTTTTCGCCTGCCTGATTCCCCTTCTTTCTGCAATTCTTCCAGTTTTGGAAATACCATCGTTAACAGCTGGAGAATAATTGAAGCATTGATATAAGGATTAAGTCCTAAAGCCATGATTGAGAAATTGGCCAAGGTTCCGCCGGAAAAAATATCTAAAAGTCCCAGGAATTGATTCTGGGAAAAAAGATTTTTCAATTGCGCCACATTTACACCCGACACCGGGATATGTGCAAAGATACGGAAAACGAAAAAGATCATTAGTGTAAATAGGATTTTCTTCCGAACCTCAGGGGTTTGGTAAATATTTCGGATAATAGAAAAAAATTTGTTCATGAAGCTAAGTCAACTTTTCCTCCAGCTTGTTCAATTTTAGATCGTGCGCCTTTAGAAATCGGGAGTGTTACGGTTAATGCTTTTGTTATTTCTCCATCGCCTAGAATTTTCACTCCGAATTTATTTGCTTCCTTTTCCTCGACAATCCGATTTGCAATAAGCGTTTTTATATTAACACTACTGCCTACGGGCAGAAGATTAAGTACTTTAACATTAACAGTTATTGGCTTTCTTTTAAACGTGTTATTTTTCCCTTTTCCCCTCCTAAAAGGAAGACGTTTAATTAAAGGGAGTGCTCCTCCCTCAAAAGATAGCTTAATTTTCGTCCGGGCTTTCTGTCCTTTTGTTCCGCGTCCGGCAGTTTTTACTCTTCCCGAACCATGACCTTGTCCTAGTCTGCGTTTCTTTTTGCTTGTTATTTTTTTTAAATCGGTTAAATTCATATGTTTATTTTTGTTTTAGCTGATCGCGTTCCTGATATCTCTTGCTTAGAAGACGGAGTGCTTCGAGTGTCGCATAGACATTACTGGCTTGATTCTTGGTTCCCAAAACTTTGGATGAAATATTTTGAATACCTGCAGCTGATACAACACTTCTTATTGCACCGCCTGCAATAACACCCGAACCGACCGGTGCGGGCTTGAGCATAATCTTTGCCGCGCCAAGCTTCAGATCAATTCGGAAGGGAATGGTTCCTTTAATAATCGGTACTTCAATTAAATGTTTTCTGGCTAAAAGAATTCCTTTTCTGATAGCATTTGACACATCAGGGGCTTTACCAAGTCCGACGCCGACTTTGCCATTTTTGTCCCCTACCACTGCGAGGGCTGAAAATCCAATTTTGTTTCCTCCTTTAGTTTTTTTAGAAACCCGGTTAATCTTTACTACTTGCTCTGCGAAATTATCTTTCGGCTGATTATAATCTGTATTTCTTGGTCTATCCATATTAGAATATCAATCCTCCTTCTCTTGCGCCGTCTGCAACGCCCTTTATTCTTCCGTGATATGCATAAGATCCCTTATCAAATACCACTTTTGTAATTTTCTTTGCCGTTGCCCTCTTGGCTAAATATTTCCCGAGCTCCAAGGCTTGTTTTGTTTTTGTTGTATCTTTCCCGGACATTTTCTCTATTTCTTTATATGATACTCCCAGCAAGGTCTTTCTCGCTATGTCATCAATTAATTGAGCATATATCCCTTTATTTGAACGAAATACCGTAAGCCTAGGCATTTTTGCTGTCCCTTTAATTTTTTTTCTGATTCTTATTTGTCTTTTTATTTTTTGTGCATGTTTATTCATATTATTTTACTCCGACTGCCTTGGCTGCTTTCCCGGCTTTTCTGCGGATTTGTTCACCCTTATATTTAATTCCTTTCCCCTTATAAGGTTCAGGTGCCTTAATGTCTCGTATTTTTGCAGCGACTTGCCCAACCAGTGCTTTATCCATTCCTGAGATACTAATAACGTTTTCTGACACGGAAATGGTAATGCCTGTAGGTGTTTTAAATTTAACCGGATGTGAATACCCTAACGATAATACCAGGTCAGATCCCTGCATCAGAGCACGGTATCCGACACCTGATAATTCCAGTTTTTTCTCAAAATTTATATCCACACCTTTTACAATATTTGCCAGATTTGCGCGAGTTAAACCAAAAAGCGCCCGTGTCTCAGGATCGTTTGTTTGCTTCTGCTTCACTGCTAATTTCCCTTCCTGAAATAATACCTCCAGACTCTGCGGTACGGTATACATGCCCTCACCTTTAGGACCATGAATATTTACGTTCTGACCGGTAATTGCTACCGTTATTCCGTCTTTTACAATAATTGGCATTTTTCCTATTTTTGACATAATTTTTTTAAATAACAAATTCTAATTTCCTTTCGGCATGAGCTCAAGGCAGAATGCTAAATCCTAAACATTTTTTTAATTTGTTTAGAATTTCTTCTAAAGTTACCATATTTGGAAAAGAAGCTCTCCTCCGACTCCTTTTTTCGCTGCCTCCTTTCCTGTCATAATTCCCTGACTGGTTGAGAGAATCGTAGTCATGGATCTATTTTGACTCTTTCCCAGCATTTTCATTCCTGTATATACACGAAGTGACGGCTTGGAAACAATTGCGACGCCGCCAATTACTGTTTTTCGCTGTACCAACCTAAGCATAGCTTTCAGCTGTTTCTTTCCTTCTATTGTTTCTAAAGTTATACTTGCGAGAAAGCCTTCTTTAACAAGTACTTTTCCAATCTGTAAATTAATATTGGAATAGGGCATTTTAACCTCACTGCGCCGTGCTCTTGCTGCATTTTTAATTCGTATAATAAAATCTGCTACATGATATTCCATATATTTTTTCCTTTACCAACTTGATTTAAATACTCCCGGTAACTCACCTTTCATAGCGCGTTCGCGAAAACAAAGCCTGCATAGGCCAAATCTACGCATGTACCCACGACTTCTGCCGCAAATACCACAACGGTTTACCATCCGCACCTCAAAACGTTGTTTTCTCTTAAATTTAACTATATCTGATGTTTTTGCCATAACGCTTTGCAATTATAATGAGTGCTGAGCTTAAATACAAGCTTCACCCCCTCTATTTACTCTCTCCTTTCGCAAACGGCATACCGAGTGTTTCAAGCAGACTCATTCCTTCTTCAGGTGTTTTTGCAGTTGTGACAATAACGATTTCCATTCCTTGCGTGCGGTCAACTGTCGCTATGTCAACTTCAGGGAAAACTGCATATTCACTAAGACCCAGCGTATAATTGCCTTTTGTATCAAAACTCGTCCGGCTCACACCACGAAAATCTTTCAAACGAGGCATGACAATATTTGTCAGTTTTTCAAAGAATGCGTACATACGCTTCCCCCGAAGTGTTACTACAACACCGATTGGATCACCTTGACGAAGCTTAAATGTTGCGATTGATTTTTTAGCATGGGTGATTTTCGGTTTTTGGCCGGTTATTTGCATCATAACCTGCACAGCTCTATCGACATTTTTCTTGTCGGCCACCGCATTTTTTACACCCATATTAACTACCAGCTTCATCAGTCTTGGTGTTGCCATTAGATTAGTGATACCGAGTTTCTTTTGCAGCTCGGCTGCTTTTATTTTTGTAAATTGTACTGCTAATGTATCCATATTTTTAGGCAATAGTTTTATGACATTTTTTACAAATTCTCACTTTCGTTTTTTTATCCATCCCATACCCTAGACGGGTAAGTTTTTTACAATTCGGACAGACAAAAGCGACATTCGCCACCGGCAATGGCTTGGTGATCGTAATAATTTCCGATTTTTGCCCGGTAGTTCGTGACTTTAGATGTCTTTTGTATTGATTTACTCCCGTAACTAAGACTTTTCCTGTCTTTGTAAAGACTTTTTCAATTTTTCCCTGCTTCCCGGCATCTTTTCCTACTACTACTTGTACACTGTCTCCTGATTTAAATTTCATATAATTCTCCCTCAGACAACCTCGGGCGCCATACTGGCAATTTTCGCAAATCCGAGATCTCGCACTTCCCGTGCTATCGGACCAAAGATACGAGTACCACGAGGATTCTTATCTTTAAGCGTGTCAATAAGAACTCCCGCGTTATCCGAGAATCTTACATATGATCCGTCACTCCGCCTGAATTCCTTCCGGGAACGGACAAGAACGACTTTTACCATTTCTCCATCTTTTACCTGTCCGTGCGGCGTAGCACTTTTCACCACGCAATTGAAAACATCGCCGATCCGACCGACTTTTCGGTGTGAACCGCCGAAAACATGAATTACTTGTAAAAGCTTTGCGCCTGAATTATCCGCAACTGTCAGCATACTTCGAATTTGTATCATATTATTTCTTCTCCTTTTTTTTCAAAGCTTCGTCCAGTAATCTAAAATGCTTATCTTTAGAAAGCGGTTTTGTTTCAATTATTCGCACCTTATCACCTACCATGACTGTTTTTCCTACGGATTCAACTTTAAATTTCTTTGAACTCGCCAGCAATTTTTTATACAGTGGGTGTGGTGTTTGCCGTGTTACTTCTACAACAACCGTATTTTGCATTGCCGTCGAGATTACTGTTCCTGTCAGTATTCTAGCCATTTACTATCTCCTTCCTATTTAATATGCTTAAAATTCTGGCTATTTCTTTTCGCCGCCAGAAAATAGATCTGGTATTTTTAAGTCTCCCTTGCGAATGCTCAAGCTGTAAATGCGTTAATGCCTCTCTGCCGTCAGAAAGCAGTTTCTGCAATTCTTCTTTTGTTTTTGTTTGTAAATCTTTTCTTTCCTTGCTTTTCATATACTATCCAATTATTTCTCCCCGTGATACAATTTTCGTTTGAATCGGTAATTTGTGAGATGCCAAGCGCAACGCTTCCCGGGCTATCACCTCTGTTACTCCACCCATTTCAAATAATATTCTTCCCGGTAAAACCGGCGCTACATATTCATAAACATCACCTTTCCCAGATCCCATACGTACTTCCGGCGGTTTTTTGGTGATCGGTTTATCGGGAAAAATTCTAATCCATACTCTTCCTCCGCGCTGGGTATAATGGGTTATTGCACGTCTTGCCGATTCAATCTGACGACTTGATATCCATCCTTTTGCTTCGGCTGTCAAGCCGTAATCGCCAAAAGCGAATGTCACACCCCGATAAGCATTACCCTTCATTTTATTCCTCATTTGTTTTCTGTATTTTGTTCGTCTTGGTATTAACATATTTTTTTATTTTTCTTCAGGCTTATTAATCCATACTTTTATACCAATATAGCCTTTTTTCGTTAAGGCCGGGATACTTGAGAAGTCGATATTAGCACGGATGGTTGACAGTGGTACTGTTCCCACCTGAATTTTTTCCCGTCTACTAATCTCCGCTCCCGCGATTCGTCCCGAAAGTAAAACCCGAACGCCTTTAGCGCCTGATCCCATCACCCTATCGGCTGTTTGGACCAGAATCCGCTTATAAGGAAGACGTCTAATCAGTTGGTCTGCGATATTTTTTGCCACCAAAAATGCATCCAGGTTCGGTTCTTTTACCGGCTCGACACGAATATCAATTTTTGGTAATTGTTTAGGATTTTTTCGTTTACTAAAGAATTCGTTAATATATTTTTTTAAGTCCTCAAGACCGGTTCCTGATCTTCCGATTACCATGCCCGGGCGAGAGACATACATAATCACTTTCAGACTATTAATGGAACGCTCAAGCTCTACTTTTGCAACACCTGCCGGACGGAGACGTGCCAGAAGCAGTGTTCTTAGTTTATAATCTTCGAGCACTACATCTTTGTAGCCTTTTTCATTAAACCAACGACTATCCCATGTATTAACGGTTCCAAGCCTTATTAAATGTGGATTAACTTTTTGTCCCATACTTTTTAAAATACTAAATTCTAATATCTAATTTCTAAACAATTTTGTATTTTGGACATTTGTTTTTGTTTAGGATTTAGGATTTAGGATTTTTTCTCCTTTCTTGTTTTCTAAAATAATTGCTACGTGGCTCATGCGTTTCTTATACGGATGAATTCGTCCTCTGGTTGATGGATGATACCTTTTTACGATTTGCGGCCCTTCAACCACATCAATTCTGGCAATTTGTAAATTTGCCGGATCAAGCTTCTTCACGGTTGCGTTTGCCAGCGCGCTTTTCAGCGTTTTGGACAGCACCGATGCTCCCCGTTTATGTGTTATCCCGAGACTCACTATTGCATCATTTATCGATAACTTTCTGATCGTATCTGCAACGAGACGAATCTTTCTTGGACTGACATGAACTGATCTTGCTATTGCTCTAACTTCCATATTACTCCTTATGTCTTTGAAATCTCACGTGCGACAACTCGTCCGTGACTTCTGAATGTTCTGGTTGGCGAAAACTCGCCAAGCCGGTGTCCAACCATATTTTCAACAATTAAAATATTCACGTGAATTCTTCCATTATGCACAGCCATTGTATGCCCAACAAATTCAGGTGGAATTTGACATGCTCTTGACCACGTCCGAATCGGCGTTCGGTCGCCGGTATTTTTTTGTACAATTACTTTTTTCAGTAACTTTGGATCAATAAATGGTCCTTTTTTACTACTTCGTGCCATACTTATTCTTCCTCCGCTCCACAATATATTTGTCTGAATATTTATTTGGTCTCCTGCGTCTACCGACCGCAGAACGTCCGGCATAGTTTTTTGGTGATGGCATACCGATACCCGATCTGCCCTCTCCGCCTCCATGGGGATGGGAGCGAGGATTTTGGGCAACTCCCCGAACAGTCGGCCGAATTCCCATATTTCGCCGTCTTCCTGCTTTACCCATAACTTCATTTTTCCAGTCAATATTCCCCAGTTGCCCGATTGTTGCAAATCCCGTATTCATTACTTTTCTCATTTCCCCTGACGGCAGCCTGAGATGGACAAATTCCTCTTCGCGGGCTGAAACAATTGCCGAGGTCCCTGCGGATCTTGCCAACTGTCCGCCTTTTCCCGGCGTTAATTCAATATTGTGAACCACTGTTCCCAGAGGAATTCGCGATAAGGGCATGGCATTCCCGATTCTCATTTCAACACGCTCTCCGGCTTGTATCGTATCAGAAACATTGAGACCGGATGGAGCTAAAACATATCGTTTATCTCCATCTTTATAGTGCACAAGTGCAATGTCGCATGTCCGATTCGGATCATATTCTATATTTACAACTTTCCCTAAAATATCCCGTTTATTTCGGCGAAAATCAATCAAACGAAGATAACGTTTATGCTGACCGCCCTGATGTCGTACTGTTACCTGCCCATTACTGCTCCGTCCTGAATTTTTCTTTAAAATTATCTGTAATCTATTCATAGTTTTCTAATAAAAGTCACATTTTATACTGTGACATCAAAAATAGCAATTTTTTCACCCTCTTTTACCTGCACGACCGCTTTCTTCACCGGGGAGACAGCGACCTCATTTCTTCGTGTACCAATCCGTTTGGTTTTCCCTTTTGTCGTTATTGTCATGATTTTTTTTATATGGACGTTAAATTGTTTTTCTATGGTTCTTTTAATTGTTGGTTTATCCAAATATCTGGCAACGGCAAAGACAAATCTGCCTTTTCCCGCCTGGTTCATTGACTTCTCACTAATAATTGGTTTAATAATTACTTGTTTCATAATTTTTATGCCTTGGTTGTAAATGTTTTCTCAAGTGTAGTAATTGCTTCTTTCATAAAGATCAGTATTCTATTGTTTATTACTTCGTATGTATTTAATTGATTTGCCCCAACATATGTTAGGCTATCAACATTTCTGGCAGCTCGAATAAGCTTATCCTGCTTTTCGGCCAAAACGAGTAGAATCTTTTTCTGTTTTTGGCTATTTACTTTATCTATTGCAGATGCAAATACTTTTGTTTTCGGTTCGATCGCTCCTAAACCCGACACAACCAGCATTTGTCCGTCACGAAATTTACTGGTGAGAGCAGAAAAAAGTGCTGCTTGTTTCATTTTTTGAGGCAATTTTAAGCTATAATCGTGAGGATGGGGACCATGAGCAATACCTCCATGAACGAAAATTGGCGCTCGTTTTCCGCCATGTCTGGCTCCGCCTGTTCCTTTTTGCCGATAAATTTTCTTGGTAGATCCCTGAACTTCTCCCCGTGTTTTCGTTGAGGCAGTTCCCATACGCTGGTTGGCTCGGTAAACCCGTACTGCCTGGCTCATAAGTAAGGTATTTATTTTTGCGTCAAAAATTTTCCCGGGTAGTGGTATATTTTCCATTATTTTTCCTGAGATATCGTACACCGGAATAGTCAGCATTACTTCTTTTTTCTTTGTTTGTGCAATTTTTCGCATGTCATTTTTTATTGTTTTTTTTGCGCTTACAGCCACTTCTTTTACGGTTGTTTTCTTTTTTACTTCAGGTTTTTTTTCTTTTGTTGTTATTTTTTTATTTACCATTTTCTTCTTCAGCCGCATTTGGCATGGCTTCCTCCTTTACTTCCGTTTTTTCTTCCCTAGCCGCGCTTGACGCGGTTTCCCTTGAGACTTCTACGGGCTCATCTACTGTTTTCTCTTTTTCTTCCGTTTTCCCAGAAACTGCTTCCGGCTCCTTAAATAAAGCAATAAATTTCTTATTTTCGCCTGTTTTGGAAAGAACGACAATACTCTTTGTAGCACCCGGCACTAATCCTTTCACTAAAATTTGAGCACCTAAGGGAGTTTCTGTGCAAGCAATAACTTCCAGATTATGCAGTGTAACCGTATCTTGCCCCATTCGCCCGGCCATTCTCTTACCGCGGTAAACACGTCCCGGTGTTGTTGTTTGTCCAATTGATCCGGGTGCCCGCTCACGATCTGATTGACCATGCGTTCTGGGTCCTCCACGAAATCCATGCCGCTTTACGCTGCCGGCAAAACCTTTTCCCTTTGAGATTCCGGTAACTTGTATAATATCTCCCGGTTTTAAAATATCGGTAACTTTCAAAATTGTACCAACCTGAGGCATACTTTCTTCATCCGAGAGGTTCATGCGTACTTCTTTAATAAAAAGAGGCGTCCTGGTAAGGGACGCTTTTTTTATATGACCGAGTATAGACCTGGTTGAAATCTTTCGTGTTCCAAATCCAAGTTGAACCGCGGTATAATGATCTTTTGCTTGAGTTTTAGCCTGAACAACAGAAGTATCTTCCGCTTCAATTATGGTAATCGGGATACGCCGTCCATCACTGAGAAAGCGCTGTGTTTGATTTATTTTTCTACCAATTACTGTCTGTATCATATTTATCAAAAAAAAGATAGCCTATTTAGGCTACCTTATCTCACTCGTATATATATGTGAGCCTGAACTAGGCTTTTAGTACCTCATGTTGTACCGGTAATTATACATTGTTTGGGCATTAAATTCAAGAAATGCAGGAACCACTACATTTTTATTTCAACATCCACTCCTGCTGGTAATTCTAAATGTGTTAAACTGTCAATTGTTTTATCTGTTGGTTGTACTATATCAATTAAGCGTTTATGAACACGGATTTCAAAATGATCTCTGGCATTTTTATCAACAAATGGTGATTTATTTACAACGTAAACGCTTCTGGTTGTAGGCAGTGGAATAGGTCCCACTATTTTAGCTCCGGTTCTTATCGCCGTATCCAATATTTGTTGGCAACACGAATCAATGACTCGCGAGTCGTAACTCTTCAACCGAACTCTAATTCTTCCTTTAGGCATATAGTTATTCCACTTGTCGGAACCAACAGACTGTCAAAGAACAATGTGCTACTTAATAACTTTTGTAATTACTCCCGCTCCGACGGTTTTTCCGCCTTCACGTATAGCAAACCGAAGTCCATCTTCCATTGCAACAGGTACAATTAATTTAACAGTCATTTTAATACTGTCTCCCGGCATCACCATTTCAACGCCCTGCGGCAAGGTTGCCGTACCGGTTACGTCAGTTGTTCCAATATAAAATTGTGGCCTGTAGCCGGTAAAGAACGGCGTGTGTCGTCCACCCTCTTCTTTGGTTAAAATATATACTTCAGCTTCAAATTCAGTATGAGGAGTAATGCTACCCGGCTTAGCAACTACTTGTCCACGCTCTACATCATCTTTTTCAATTCCCCGAAGTAAAAGTCCTACATTGTCTCCCGCTTGTCCTTCATCCAGTTGCTTTTTAAACATTTCAACGCCGGTAACGACAGATGCCTTCGTATCCCGAATACCAATAAGCTCAACGGGTTCATTAACTTTTATAACTCCTCGTGTAATTCTTCCAGTTACCACTGTTCCCCTGCCTTTAATAGAGAAGACATCTTCGATCGGCATTAAGAACGGCTTATCCAGAGCTCGAACCGGGGTAGGGATGTACTCATCAACCGTCTTCATTAATTCTTCAATTGATTTTTCAGCTTCCGGATCGCCTTCAAGTGCCTTGAGGGCTGAACCGCGAATAATCGGAACCGTATCTCCGGGATAATGGTATTTTGTTAACAATTCCCGAACTTCCATTTCGACTAAGCCGAGAAGCTCCTCATCCTGAACCATGTCGCATTTATTAAGAAAAACAACAATTGCCGGAACACCAACCTGGTATGCAAGAAGAATGTGTTCCCGAGTTTGAGGCATTGGACCGTCCGGAGCAGAAACGACGAGAATTGCTCCGTCCATTTGCGCTGCACCGGTAATCATATTTTTAATGTAATCTGCATGTCCCGGAGCATCAATATGCGCATAATGGCGCGTTGCGGTTTCGTATTCCTGGTGGGAAATATTAATAGTAACACCGCGTGCTCTTTCCTCCGGCGCATTATCAATATCTTCGTATTTCTTAGCAGTCGCCATGCCTTTTTTTGCCAGGACTGTGGTGATAGCTGCAGTTAATGTAGTTTTACCATGATCAACATGACCGATGGTTCCGATATTGACATGTGGTTTGTTGCGTTTAAATTTATTATCTGCCATAGTGTAAAAAAATAGTCCTCGTTATGAGAACAAAATATATGATACAATATTTTTCTTCAGCCGTCAATACCCTAAATGCCTCATTTGTTAAAATTGCGACAGAGTAAATTAAGAATTTTGTAATAAGACATCAATAATAGGAATAGGCCCAATAACTAAAGGACCCGACACCCCGCGATTTTGCATACTGCTGTTTTTCTGTTACCGATTTCATATCTTCAAGCCACACGTCATGTATATTCGAGTCGTTATCACGATAGCGGATACGCATTTCACTTGAAGTTGCATCGCGATTATTGCTACAGGTTGCATAGGGACAATGAGATAAAAATTTATCGGTTGCCTCCTGGTCGGTAATAGGCGTTGCATTTGTTTTTGCGATATCCTTATCGTCTACTGTCCAGTCGTAACCAAATAAACCAAAAATGACGGTCAGTTTGTTTGCCGGAACAAACTGGAGAAAATCATCCATCATTTTTTTAAAATCATAACCCCATTGCTCCTGCCCGTTTAAAGGGAAATTAGGTCCGGGATTTCCGTATGCTTTATGGAAATCATAAGCCATTACCATAATAGAGTCAGTATATGAGACAAGAGTTTTTACATCAAACGGTCGAAGTCTGTAGAACGTATCTCCATATATTGTCTGGGCAAAAATCAAATTATCCGCCTTTGCCGACTGATAAAACGTTTTTGTGAAATTATCTATCTGGTCCTCAAGCGACTCAAGCGGTAAGCCTGAAACTTCAAGATCCAGAACGATACCGGAGAAACCATTTTCCCTCGCAAGCGTTATGCTGTTTGAAATAACTTTTTTTTGTATGTTTTTATCTCCAAGCACCTTCAGATTCACGTCCGAATCTATCATACGAACGGCCAGGAGCTTGCGGCTTTGAGAATTGGTGTTAAAGATAAATTTTTTTAGGTTTTTATATCCCGGTTCATTCGTGTCGATTCCGCTACCGGTAACACTAACTCCAAAATAAATAAGCTCGGTAATATCCGGCGTTGTCTGAACTTTACTCGTTACCGCCCAATACGGCACAAATAATGAGTGGGTTTCTTTGATGCCTGTTACAATTTTAGGGATAGAGGTCGGAATAATTGTCGGAAGTGGCGCCGCATGTTCTGAAAATACCCGGTCAGTACTTTGACGAAATTTTTGTAAAGCGAGAATTCCGACAACAAGAAGCAAGCAAAAAAAGACTAATAAGATCTTTTTCATGGGCTCATTATACTCTTATTCCCTGTTTGAATCGAATTTCGCTCTGACAGGAAGAAATAATAATTAACAAATGCTATTTGGCTACTTTTAGAAAATATTCTTTTTTCGGCAGGTTTTTTGCTCGCTGTAAAATTCGTTTTACGTCGTGAATTTGAGACTTATGACAATACATGGCTTTTACTTTTACGTCCCAGACACCTGAAATATCCACAGTTTTATTTATATCTTTATCGGAATACCCGGGCGGCATAAAAATAAAATAGTTATGTCCTTCTGTTTTCCTTGCCTGTTCATGCAGACAGAAATACCAGAGTGTTTTTACAAATGTAAGTTTGTGGAATAAAAATGAAGTAATGTTGGAGACAACAATGTGGTCCGTGTGTCCTGATACGCCGCGTGGTTCAAACGTAAGTAGTTGCTCGGGTGTTAATTTATCAACTATCTTTTGTATTTTTTCTGCAATTTCATGGTATACATTATTATTCAAACTCCCATCCCTGTATCCTAAGAAAAAGACTTTTTTAATGCCTAAAATTCTACTGGAGGCGAGAAGCTCTCTCCGCCGGATTTTTCCCAGAGCAATTTCTTTTTTCCTGTCCCCCATTTTCCCGTCGCCATTGGTAACACAAATAACATATGTATCATGATCTTTCGAAAGCTTCGCAAGTGTTCCTCCGGGACCGAAAGATTCATCGTCAGGATGAGCAAAAATAGCAACAATAGTCTTCTTCATATTTAACATGACAAATATAGCACAATTTATAAAATCCTACTATTAGTTAGTATTAAAGTTAAACTCTTGTTATAATCGTTAAAATCTATGAAAATAACGCTATCCTCAGTCAACGCTACTAAAAGCTTTCAGTTTACTCACCACGAAGCAGAAATTATTGAATTATTCACTATAGCCAAAGAACTCAAATTCGACGGTATTGATTACTGTACAACAATTCCCGACACGTTATTTTCCCCGGAAAAAATAATTTCTCTGAGCAAGAACTTTCAAGTACCAATCTTGGGTATTCATGCTCCGCTGCATTTTCTTTTCTATACGCCTTCATTATTTTTTGAACGACTAATCAAGTTAGGCAGCTTCTTTCCGAATAGTAAAGTGTACAATTTTCATTTAAGCGGCTTCCTTCGTCCATTACGGGGTAGTGGTAAAAACCTGGATAAATTCCTTGTTTTAGCTAAGAAAAATAATTTGTCTCTCAGCTTTGAAAGTAATCCATTACTTGTTGGATTACAATATTATCCAAAATCAACATACAATCCTGAATTTTTTGCCGATTACTGCAGGAAACGGGGTATCTCTATTACCTTTGATACCGCACATGTTGCTCATTGTAATTATGATATTGTGGAATTCTTCCAAAAATATCATAAATATATTCAGCTCATTCATTTGAGCGACAGCATCGGTAGCATCCAACATTTACCTTTGGGAAAAGGCAAGCTGCCAATAAAAAAGCTTTTACAGACGATTAAAAAAACTGGTTACAATAAAATGATTACTTTTGAGATCTGCAATTTTCCCAAAAATACAACCACTGAAGAAAAAATGGAAGATATAAAAGACAGTTTAAAAATGCTGAAAACCTATGCTCTCTAAATCCAGCTTATATAAATATTAAAAAGAAACTCATAATAGAAAAATTCTCTTAAATAGGACTTTTTTTTAATTTCAGCCAGTACCCCACAAGAGTCGAAATCGGATGCAGCAGAAACCAAATTATAAATAACAACAAATACTGCCAGAGAGAAAGCGGATACACAAGAGCAGTGAGCGTAATTCCCCCGACTATATAATCGATTTGGTCAAAAGGAAACCAAGACCGCCCGGAGGCAATATTTAATTGGCGCTTGAAAAAGCTTTTTATACTGTCTCCTCCTAATGCGCCAATCGCACTGAGTATGCCAAACATTACCGGGTCGATATGCATAAAAGAAGCAGGCACAAAAGTCCGGATAAATGGCAAATTATAGTACTGCTGCTCGAGAACCGAAGCAATGATTCCAACAATAACTCCTGAAATCATTCCCCGAATTGTTTTATGATTTCCGAATATTCTTTTTCCTCTCCATTTATGATATCCGTCGAGCGGATGGGTATATTTTTTTAAAAAACCGATGTGTGATGCGAAAATCGGCGCCGTATTGGCAAGTCCGGCAGGCAAAAAATACCATAAAATAAATAAGAAGTTTTGCATCAGTATATTATCTTATAAAAATATTAATCTAAATCAGCTACCAATGTAATTTTAGAATTTAGAGTTCAGAATTAAGAAAATTATAAATTCTACATTCATTCTGAGTTATAGATTATGAATTCTAAATTGTGTTTTAGGCTTCTAGATATAATTAACATATTAATAAAAAATAAATTACGAAATAATTCAACACCTTACACTACGAACGGCGCGTAATACTGGTCTATTTCATAATCATGATTACGTAGAAACGTTACTGCTTTTGGCAGTACCGAAATAGTAATGCCTTCGTTATAAACAATCGGGTCGCCATCAACCTGGGCAAACGGGTCGCCTTGAATTTTCAGGTGGGATGCCTTAAAGTGTACCTTACCCAGTTCCGAATATAACGGGTGACGAAACCCCCGAAGCCGCAAATTTCTCAGATACGCATATTTAGTAGAAAATAACGTGCAATCTAAAAGTCCGTCATTCAGCCGTGCTTTTGGCGACACGACAAAATTCTGTCCAATTATCGGACAATTTGCGACGACCAAAGATGAAGCTATCGCTTTTAATGTTACTCTATGGTCGATGGTAAAGGTAATTTCTTTTTCCGGATGACTGATAAAACTGCGAATCCCGGATAGAATGTAAGACGACAAACCAATATAGCGAAAATTGAGATGATTAAATACAATTCGAGCATCAAAACCCACACTGACATTTAAAACACCGATTGGACGGTTCGCAATACTGGTTTGCATCAAATCAATACTGATTTGCTTTGGCTGTTCTTGAAGTGTTGACATCGCTTTTTTAAGTGTTTCTACTCCAAAACAATATGACAGAGCATTCCCTGTCCCCATAGGAAGAATGGTCAAAAGAGGTTTTTGTTTAAGTGGTAGAATTGCCCGGCAAATCGCATTGACTGTTCCATCTCCTCCTGCAATAACCACAATTTTTGGATTCTTCTCCTGAATAAATTTTCCCAGATCAGAAATCTCCGGCAGTAAAACCGGCTTCTCAGGAAGTATTGAGAAATGCCTTCTTGCTTTTTTCCAGTTCGCCAGTCCCGTACCGTCTCCTGCTTTTGGATTAAGAATGTAGAGCGTATCATTTTGCATAAGTTTTTAAATCATTAGTTTCTAAACCTGTCATTCTGGAGTCCCGTTTGGAGGGGGACGATGGAATCCCATACAGGAGATCCTATCAAGGCTTTTAACCTTTCCAGGATGACAGTAATTTTCGAATCCTATTTATTTTCGGGCACAAATATGAAAGTCTCGGTGCTCTTTTTTCATTTACCGTTCCATTCCTTAGTAGCAAAACTAGGTTTTTTTGCCCGGGAACGTCTGAGATTATACTATAAGAATTACCAATGCCTAATAAGCAATGAGCATCGCTGCTTCCCGCCGGAGCCAAATTATATTTTTTAACAAATTCCTTTGCCAGTACCCGAGTTTCTGGCTGGAAACTTCGTCCGTTAAAAACTTCCAGAATATCCACTTGGTCAATTATTTCGTCTAATATATTTTCCGCAATTCCCTGTCTTCGCGTTTCAAACGGATGTGGAATATAGACTAATCCGTTTTGTTTTTTAATCTCCCTGACTGTTTCAATCATAGATAAGCCCTTTGAAATCGATTGTGTTAAAAATAACCCGATAATTTCTCCGTCAGTCGTTGCAATCTCTTCGCCCACTATTATTTGGCTACCAAGTTTTTTCTGAAGTTTTAGCGCAAACTCAATAGTATTGTGATCCGTAATTGCGATACAATTCAATTTTCCATTTTCTAACAATGCCACATAATCTCTCTCCCGCAGCGACCCGTCAGGTGATAGAATAGAGTGAGTATGAAGATCAACTTTAATTTCGTTCATATTATTATTATGTCATTCCAAACTCGTTTCGGAATCTTGTTGTTTGAGCCAAATTTCTAATTAACCTAAAAGTTATTTAGATCAATTAGTAATTATTTTATGCTAAGTTCTTTTAAACCAATCATCGACAAAACTACACAAAAGCTGGTCACGCCCATGTCAAACGTCAATCCGAACCTGTTAACGCTTATTGGTATTGTACCATCTATCTGCTTTTTTGTATGTGTGCTTGCCAAGCTTTATTTACTCTCGTTGGTTTTTTATATCGGAAATGTTTTTGATTTGCTTGATGGTGCGGTCGCGAAAAAGTTTCATAAAGTAACTCCCTTTGGCGGATTTCTCGATTCGACATTTGATAGAATTTCGGACTTTTTTATAATTACCAGTTTTGGCTTCGCGGGTCTGGTCAGATGGCCAATTGTACTTTCTCTCTTGCTTTTCTCCTATCTTGTGAGCTATGCCAGAAGCCGGGCAGAATTGGCAAGCAAGGGAACGCAAGTCTTCGCAGTCGGCTTAATCGAGCGAACAGAACGACTAGCACTTATTTTTCTGAGCTTTCTTCTTTATCTTGTTTTTCCAAATTTTTCAGTAGCAAATTTTAACATTTTAGAGATATTGTTGCTTATAATCACTGCACTATCCGTAATTACCTTCTTACAGAGAATCCTCTCTGCGTATGGGAAATTATAAATTAATTCTAGTTTAAGCCGATTACTTGAATTCTTATTTATTGTTGTCTTTTTTTTCCAACACAACGTGCTCCACTCGGGAAAAAGGGATGGGAAGCTCGGGAAATCTCCCTCTTAATTCTTTATAAACACTGCTCATGACAGCAGAAGGACTAAGATAAGTTCCCTGTTCTTCTTGTTTTGCTTTTGCATCTGAATATTTAGTTCCAGCTATAATATGTAATGCTTCATCAGCTGCCGGATCAATGAGAGGCTTTTTCCCCATAACATCGACGACACTGTCTAATAAGTCGCCTTGATCACAGAGAATCCCCTGGTCGCGCAGTTTATGATACAGTTCTCGTGACAACCAACCCTCACCGACAACTCTTTTCGTCTGTCTCATTTTCTCAACAGAGGCATCAACTTCTCTCTGAATAGTTTCCGCTACTAACGGATGATCCATACTCGTAAATCCTTCTTTCATACTGAACCGCAATGTACCCGGTTCCGCAATTTCTGTCAAGAGGAATACGTATAGAAAGCTCTTGTGGTAGGGAGCATGGGACGATTTGGGAACTTTCTTACAACTTGACTATAAGAAATATATTCAATAAAATTTACCTAATGAGTGTTAAGCTTTTTAAGCCAACAACTGGGAAAGTTATTCTGGCATTAGCAATCTGGTTAATATTGTGGCTGATATCCAGTTATATCACTACAGCAGCCTTTTCGTGTGATGCTATAAGTTTGACTCCTCTTCAAGGAGCACCATGCGTAGGTAAAACTTGGGTTGCGATAGCAAGTGTTTTGCAGTATGACACGCTTATTCTTCCGTTCGTTTCATACATCCTTGCTTGTTTCTTTTTTCTAAAAAACTCTAAGAAATGATTGCGGAGAGGACGAGATTGGAACACGTAGAGTTTTTGCAATAAACTATTCAACTCTTCCCGTAAATGTGGATTTGGCGAGCATGCCCTGAACAATATTATTCGGAACGATTTCGTAATGACTCGGTTCCATGTAATAACTTGCACGACCTTGGGACATCGAACGAAGCTGAGTTGCGTACCCCGATAATTCAGAAAGCGGCACCATGGCTAGAACAATTGTTGCCATACCGTGTTCTTCAGTTCCCATAATCTGCGCACGTTTGGCTGACAGGTCGCCAATTATATCGCCCATGAATTCAGACGGTGTCGTTACTTCGACCTTCATGATTGGCTCGAGTAGATCCATCTGGGCTTTTTTCGAAGCAGCCTGCAATGCCTGGGAAGCAGCGATTTTAAACGCCACTTCACTTGAGTCGACCTCATGATACGATCCGTCATAACAGGTTACTTTTACATCAACTACCGGATAGCCGAGAAGAATTCCGTTTTCAAGCGTTTCTTTGACTCCTTTTTCAACTGCTCTGATAAATTCTGCGGGAATAGCTCCGCCCTTAATCGCATCGACGAATTCCGTTCCTTCACCCCGAGGTTTTGGTTCAACGCGCAGAAAGCAATGTCCATATTGTCCGCGTCCTCCGGATTGCCTAATATATTTTCCTTCTGCTTCAGCAGTGCCTTTTATCGTTTCTTTATAGGCAACTTGCGGGGCACCGACATTTGCCAGCACATTAAACTCACGCTTCATGCGGTCTACCATAACCTCAAGTTGGAGTTCTCCGATACCTGAAATAATTGTTTGATTGGTTTCGTGATTAGATTTAACAGAAAATGTCGGATCCTCTTCGGTTAGGCGCTTGAGCGCAAAGCCGAGCCTTTCCTGATCTGATTTAGTTTTTGGCTCAATTGCCAGAGAAATAACCGGCTCAGGGAAAGTGATTTGCTCAAGGACAATTGGGTGTGCTTCATCGCAAAGCGTATCGCCTGTTACCGTTTCTTTAAGTCCAACAATTGCAACAATTTCGCCGGAAAAAGCTTCTTTAATCTCTTCTCTTTGATTCGCATGCATGAGAAGTAGTCTTCCTACGCGTTCTTTTGTATTTTTGTTGCTGTTATAAATATACGTTCCCGAGCTTAAGATGCCAGAATAAACACGGAAATAGGTTAATTTTCCAACATGCGGATCGTTTTGGATTTTAAACGCGAGACCGGCAAATGGCTCATCCGGTATTAATTTTCTAATTTCTTCTGCGCCGGTTTTTGGATTAACTCCCTTAACCGATCCTAAATCAACCGGAGAAGGAAGATAATCAACGACCGCATCCAAAATCGGCTGCACTCCTTTATTGCGAAGTGCGGTCCCTGCATAAATAGGAACAAGTTTATAAGCAATTACCGCTCGTCTTAATGCTGCTTTCAGCTCTTCAATAGTCGGCTCTTCACCGCTTAAATATTTTTCGAGCAACGCATCATCTGTTTCGGAAATTTTTTCAACCAGCTTACTTCGATACTCTTCAACTTGGGATTTCATATCTTCCGGGATCTCGTCGCTCTCTTCAATCTTGGCACCCAGTTCGTCAGACCCCCAGATTAAGGTTTTTTTCGTTAATAAATCGACATTGCCGACATAGGTATTTTCAGCTCCGATCGGCAGAACCATAATTGCCGGATTTGCACCAAGCCGCTTTTCAATACTTTTAACTGTTGCTAAGAAATCTGCTCCCAGTTTATCCATTTTATTAATAAAACAAATACGCGGTACTTTATATTTATCAGCTTGGCGCCAGACAGTTTCGGATTGGGACTGGACACCTTCTTCCGCGTCTAAAACAGTAATGCCGCCATCAAGAACTCTGAGAGAGCGCTCAACTTCTGCTGTAAAATCGACATGACCTGGGGTATCGATAATATTAATTCTGTGATCTTTCCAAAATGTGGTTGTCGCAGCAGAGACGATCGTAATACCGCGTTCCTTTTCCTGGTCCATCCAGTCCATTTGTGTGTTACCTTCATCAATGTCACCGATTTTATAGGTTCGTCCGGTATAAAAAAGAATACGCTCGGTGGTCGTGGTTTTGCCCGCGTCAATATGGGCGATAATGCCGATATTACGGATTCTGTCAAGTGGATATTGTCTGTTTACTCTTGCGTCTGCCATAATCAAAAAACTTCCCATTTCGGGGAGCAAAATTTAGTATAGCATATTTTAGGTCTGGAATCTAGATCATTGGATTTGCTCAACAATATTGCAATTGTTATAATTTTATTTTTAAAATGAAATGTCAATAACTACATATCCAGTGCCGGAAATTTGGCATTGTCATATTTTCGTTAAGACGTAGTAAATTACTACCATATTATTTCCCCAAAAGCCTTCTACTACAAGCTGCTATTCATTTTTACCCATGAATTTGCTTTGACAAATCGTTCTGTTTTACCTAGACTAAAATAGGATGGCAAAATATCACTCGCTTAATTTACTGGGTAGTGAAAAAAAACAATTTATTGACGTCTTTTTTTCGTGGGCATTAACTGCAGGCAGATTTATCGTTATTTTAACCGAGACAATCGCGCTATTAACTTTTCTCTACCGGTTCGGCTTGGATAGGAATATTATTGATTTGCATGATAAGATTAAAACTAATGAGACGTTTGTCCAGGCGCTGCAAAATAATGAGAATCTCTATCGAAACTTACAATTTCGCATAAAAACCGCTAAAACACTGGGTGCTGCAAATGCTCTGCCATTGACACATTTTAATGATATGATTACGCTCGCGAAAGGTTCTCTAATTTTTGATAGTCTGACTATTTCTGATACTTCCATCAGAATGACCGGTGTTATTAGCTCTCCTCAAGGTCTTAAACTATTTATCGAGAAATTACAAGGGTACCCGGATATTAAAACTGTCAGTGTTGATAATATTGAAAATAAATCGTCAAATGCAACTATTGCCGTTACGATAACGGCAACTTTAAAAAAACATGACTAATAAATTCTTAAAAGGAAAATTACCGTTTGTTGATATCGCCAGAGAGCAGTATTTATCACAAATTGCGCAGTTTACTCCGATCCAAAAGCAAAGAATTTGGGCTGGAATGCAAATTATCCTTACGCTTTTTGCGTTATCGTTTTTTGGCATTTTTGCAATTAATCCCACGCTGACCACGATCGTTAACTTAAAAAGGCAGCTCGCAGACGCCAACCTCGCAGTGAGTAATCTTCAGGTAAAAATTCAAAACATTGAGCTTTTACAACAAAAATATACTGCGTTGTCGCCGGATCTTAACGTCATACTTTCGGCAATTCCCACTTCGCCTTCTGCGCCAACGCTTTTTGGAAAAATACAATCGTTTGCAAAAAACAATCAGGTTACAATTCAAGCGCTAGAGGTAAAGCATGTTGGTCTCATAAGTCGAAACGGGGATCGGATGGTAAGCTCTTCTTTTCCTTTTTCCCTGACCGCATCCGGCTCGTATACCAACCTAGAACAATTCTTAACAGGCCTTACGTCTATTGACCGGATTATTACAATAAACAGTATTTCTTTAGGTCGAGATACGCTTAATCCAAATGTATTACAACTGACGGTTAATGCAAAGGCGTATTATCAAGAATAAATTATGAATAGGCAAAACGAAATATTTCTTATCCTTCTTTCATCATTTATTTTAGTGGTAATCTGGGTTTGTTTTAATATTTATCATGCTTCCCAAACCTCTACATTAAATGCCGTATTAACCGGCGAGATTGTACCGATTCAACCGACGTTTGATACGAAAACCGTAGGTGAGCTTAAAAAACGGACAGTCATTCAACCAATTGATAGTGTTACTGCTTTACCTACCCCCACACCACAAATGGTTTATTCTACGCCTCTGGTAACAGAGACACCATCGCAACAGATAACGCCGTCACAGGCTCAATCACCATGAAAAATACAGTTTTCCAAAAACGCATACCGACAGTCCTTGGCTTGCTCCTGCTGGGAGTAGGAGTTTTTGTGACAACGTTTTTAGCAAAAACAGGTAGTAATTTCCTCAGTCATGCCGGTCCGACTGCTTCACCTGCCAATATTACAATTAGTAATGTTACGGCAACCGGTTTTACTGTTTTCTATACCACTGCCGAAGCGACTAGCGGTTCATTAAAATATGGAGCAGATCAAAGTTTGGGAAAATTAATACTTGATGATCGTGATCAAAAAACTCTTAAGCCTAGCTTCTACAGAACTCATCATATTACTGTTGCCAATCTTGCACCGAAAACAACATATTATTTCGCAGTGGTGTCGGGAGACAATACTTACCTTACAAGTGGCAGTCCGTATGTTGTCCAAACACTTCCGCCGCCGACAGAACCTCTTTCTATAGATATATTGAAAGGTGAATTGCTTTTGCCAGACGGCAGTGTGTCTACTGATGCTATTACATATATTACTATAGACAACTATACGATCTCTGCAGCTGCACTTCCCGACGGATCATATATTTTGCCGTTCTTTCTTTTAGAAGCAAACCACACCGGCTCTCCTATTCAATATTCACCGCTCACTCTTTACGCAACCAACGGTTTACTGCAAACCCATATCACTGTTACTCTGGGAAATACTATTACGGCACTTCCACCGGTGACGCTTTCTCAGGAATACGACTTTACGGCGTCCCAATCAGGACAAACTACTCCGATCGACATGGAGCCAACTATACAGACAGCGCAACTGCCGGTTACTCCCGGAGCGCAGACGAATCAAGTCCTAAGTCTTAAGCAAAATGAGAGTTTCGTTGACCAGCAACCGCAATTTAACGGTAATGCCCAACCGAACTCGCCTGTTACCATAGTTATCCATTCGGCACAGACGGTTTCGCAAACTGTCCTTGCCGACAGTAGTGGAACTTGGCAATATCGGCCTTCCGCCCCACTGACTCCGGGCACGCATACGATTACCGTTACTGCCCGAAACGCTGCGGGTATTTTACAAACTATAACACAATCATTCGTTGTTTATGCTGAGGGAAGCCAATTTGTTAACCCTTCTGTTTCGCCAACTCAACCATTATCTACAATAAGTTCTACTCCTGGACTAGCTGGAACAGTTTCCCCAACCGGAATAATTTTTCCAACCGGGGGAACGTCTTCTCCAACCGTAACTATTCCCGCCTCTAAAATGACAACACCTACCACCATTCCGTCAGGTATCTTTTTCCCCAGTCTTACCTCTTCCATTACTCTTACTCCTACATCTACAGTTTCCCCGCTTGTTCTATCTCAGATGCCTTCTTTAAGCACCACGCCGGGAAGCGGTAAATTACCCATTTCTGGCAGCGATTCGCTGCTTTTAGGTATTGCCGCAAGTATTGCTGCAGTTACCGGAGGTATCTTTCTTTTCCTCTTTTCCCACGGAGGACCACTGTGAAAATCGCCATTATTGGAGCAGGCTTTACTGGTCTTTCGGCTGCTTATTTCTTACAAAAAGCGGGGCATGATGTAACGGTTTTTGAAAAAGATCCCGGTCCCGGAGGACTGGCGATCGGTTACAAGGAAAAAGGCTGGGATTGGACACTGGAGAAACATTACCACCATTGGTTTACGAATGATATCTCTGTGTTGCAGTTAGCAAAAGAGATTAATCATCCGGTAATTATTAATACTCCGCTTACTAATTGGTATGTGAATGACAAAATTTATCAGTTTGTTTCTCTAAAGGCTGCCCTCACTTTTCCGCTTCTTACCCCATTTGAACGCCTACGACAACTGGCAGCATTGGGACTTTTGAGATTTGATCCATTTTGGCAGCCGTTGGAAAAATTTAAAACCAATGAGATTATGCCAAAATTGATGGGGAAAAGAACCTATGATATGTTATGGAAATCTATTCTGGTAAATAAATTTGGGAAATATGCGGATGATATTTCGTTGGCCTGGTTTTGGGCAAGAATCAAGAAACGCACTCAATCACTTGCCTATCCTGAAGGAGGGTTTTTAACCTTTGCTAATCGCCTCGTAGAAGTTATTATAGAGCAAAAAGGAATGGTTCTATTTCAAACAGAAATTACTGCGTTGCAAGAAAACGATAATAACGCAGTAACAGTTCAGGTAAAATCCGCAGGCAACAAGACTGTCCAGGAATCTTTTGATCGGGCTATTGTTACTCTTCCTTCATATTTATTTATACAAATTGCACCACAACTTCCCAAGTTTTATACCGATAAACTAGCTCAGTTGAAAGGACTTGGGGCAACGAACCTGGTCTTACGTCTACGTAAACCTTTTTTCTCCGATAATACTTATTGGCTGAGTATCGCTGATACCACGTCACCGATTATGGCGATCGTTGAGCATACAAACTTTATGGACAAAGAATACTATAATGGAGAACACCTGGTGTATTTAGGTAATTATATGCCGCCTGATGATCCTAAGTTTTTAATGAGTAAGGAAGACCAGCTCGCATTATTTGATCCGTTCCTTAAAAAGATAAATCCTGAATATCAACAAGAGTTAATTGACTATACTCTCTTTAAGACGCCGTTCGCACAGCCAATTATTCCAACCAATTATTCAAAAATGATTCCTTCTTTCATAACGCCACTACCTCATGTTTTCCTGGCTAATATCGAACAGATCTATCCGTGGGATCGAGGAACTAATTATGCAGTCGAACTCGGAGAAAAAGTCGCTTCAATCATCACTTCTTAATCATACAAGATAAGATATCTTAGACTTACTTTGTGTTATAATTTCGTCTTAACCATGAGTGCTGAAAGAAAAATCTTATATCTGTCAGAAGATTCTATAGATAATCCACTTGTATTAGATAAAAATACACCTATTGCTATCCAAGCAAATAGCCAGAGATGGTGTGTTTTTGCTGAAATAATGGGAGTGGCAGTTATAGGAGAAGGCAAAAATAAGCTCCCGTTTACCACGCGCGCTTTACTCACTTCTTCTTATAGTGAACCTTTTCCTTTCGCACCTCATAAACCGAGCCTAATACTTACTACAAGGAGTACTAATCCCAGAAAGATATGCTACTGTGAGGTATTATTCATGCTTGACGGATTATCCATCCCTCGTGAACCACAACTAATACCTGCAGAGCAATCGCGTTATGCTCTTAATAATAACGAAACAAGACAACGCTATAAAAAAGTAATGTCAGCTCCCCATAAACCACAACTAACGCGTCGAGAACATTTACATTCCTCTCTCAAGAATGATAAAGTAAGACAACGCTATAAAACACCCCCTCGCAGCCCACGACCAACACGTCGAGAGCAGCTGTATGCTCTTTTGAATACTGAAGAAAGTAATAAGCGCTACGAGGAATTTTCAATCGCTTATTCTCAGTCTCCGGACTTTAGGTATATATATGGAAATGCTCTTAAGCAGGCAGTTACTGCTCGAATGCCCGGTGCAAACGGCTTAGGTCAGCAGCGCAGACGGGCTATCCGGGAAAAGCAAGAAGCCATCACGGAAGAACAAAGAAAAAACTACAGGGGGAGAAAACAAAAATGAAGAAGAAATGAAGTATTCAAACCCTTTAGAGTAACCAAAAATAAATAAAGACGTAGTCTTACTTGTCTATATAAATTTTGTATTTTGCGAAAAGAGCTATTTTCAGTACAATAAAACCATGAGGCGGTTTTTTTCTCAACACACAGCAATACTTCTCGTAACACTTTTTATTATCCTCTCTCTATTTCTTCATTTTTATAATCTCAACTGGGGTGCACCGTTTTATTTCCATCCTGACGAAAGAAATATTGCCTCATCTGTTTCTCAATTAGTTTTCCCTACCCACATGAATCCGAATTTCTTTGCCTACGGTGCGTTTCCAATTTACATTATTTTTTTTAGCGGTCTCTCAATTAATTTTTTCACTCATTGTCATCTTGTTTTTTCTTCGTGTACAGTTCCCTTCGAACAGGCAATCCTTATTAGTCGATTATTTTCTGCTCTTTTGGTAACTATTTTAGTGCCGTTTCTGTACGTCATTGGTAAAAAAATCGGCACAATGCACACAGGACTAATTGCTTCATTTTTAACATCTTGTAGTGTCGGTTTGATTCAATTCTCTCATTTTGGTACGTTTGAAATGTGGTTGACATTTTTTGCTACTCTTCTTTTTTATCTCTGCCTTAAAATCGGAGAAACAAAACGCGTAGGTTATATTTTATTAAGCGGAGTCGTAACGGGCATATTAGTATCCACCAAGGCTACGAGCCTCGTATTTCTCCCGATTATTCTTCTCGTTATTCTCTTATATTCGTATTCTAAAAATCAAAAGATGCGGACAGTTATTCTTTCTCTCAGGGGAATCCTCTTAGTTATCGCCACTGCAACTTTGGTTTTTATCATAACAAATCCTTTTGTTTTTCTTGATTATTCAGATTTTCTTGGCAGTATGAAATATGAAACTTCTGTTGCGACCGGGCAAGAGTCGGTATTTTATTCTGGAGAGTTCTATCACACATTGCCTGTGGTTTTTCAACTTTTACATGTGTATCCGTTTCTCCTTAATCCTGTTTTGACTATTTTATTTTGTCTGAGCTTTCTTTATCTTTGTTATTATATTTTCCTCACCCGAAACGTAAAGATAATCCTTCTCTTTATCTTTTTTCTTGTTACTTTTCTTTCCCAGGCTGTAGTATTTGTAAAATGGGTGCGCTATATGGTTTGGACTCTCCCTTTTGTCTATCTTCTCCTTCTTTCGCAGCAACCCAATTATATTTCTATCTTCGGCTTTTTAGAAAACAAAAAGTCTTTTTGTTTTTTTCGTTTTCTATTTATTTCCTTTGCCTTGTCTTCGCTGTCTCGTATTTTATCAGTGCCTACATAGAAAAAGACAGTAGATTTGCGGCCGCAGCTTATGCAAAGACAGCTATTTCAGAATCTTCAGCGATACTTAGTGAAACATACGATTTAGGTATAACCGCGTTTAATCCCTCCTTCTCAAATGTTACTCTTTTTAATTTTTATGATCTGGATAATAATTCCCCGCAGTACAATCCAAGTACGTTAAAAAGCTATCTCGCCCAGTCTCAATATATTGTTTTACCGAGCCAAAGAGTTCTCAAGGTACGGCTAATGAATAAACAGCAATTCCCAAATGGTAATGAGTTTTATACTTCTCTTCTTTCCGGAAAGCTTGGTTTTTTAAAAATCTACGAAACACCTTGCGATCTTTTCTGCAACATTGCATACCTCGGCAATCCTATTTATGCTTATGAAGAGACGGCTACTGTTTTTGACCGACCGACAGTGATGATTTTTAAAAAAGAATAGGGAAGAGGAACAAATAAAATATGAAGCCGGCATTTTCAACTAAATTTATTCTTTTTGCGCTTTTACTTTTTGCAGCCTCTCTGAGGCTTTATAATATCAACTGGGACCAAGGCTTTCATCTCCATCCCGACGAACGGGCTATTGTCATGGCAACACTTAATTTGAGTTGGCCCCACAGCATTGATGCATTTTTTCTACCTTCAAGTTCGTGGAATCCCCATTTTTTCGCTTACGGCAGTTTTCCTATGTATCTTCTTAAAATAACCGGTGATCTACTTAGTATATTTAATCCTCTTTTTGCTCAATACGATTTAATTACCATTGTGGGACGGGTTCTTTCAACCTTTTTTGACTTGGGAACTATTATAACGATCTACTTTCTTGGCAGAAAGATCGGAAACAGTATTATCGGATTTCTGGCTGCATTTCTTTACTGCGTAAGCGTTTTACCGATTCAGCTCTCGCATTTTTACGCAGTCGATACTCTGTTGACTTTTTTCTCTACAATGACTTTGTATCAATTACTTCGGTTTTATGAACAACCACGAATAAAAAATGCACTTTTGGTTGGCGTTTTTTTTGGCCTTGCATTAGTTACAAAAGTAAGCGCGCTTGTGCTTTTGAGTGCGACGTTTCTAGCGATTGCTTCAGATTTTCTGTTTCTTTTCATCAAACAGCCACACAAGATACGAGTCTGGCTGCCTCATTTGCCTAAATTCTTTCTACGGCTTCTTATCGATGGTTTTTTTATTTTTATCGCAACAATAGTTACATTTCTACTAATTGAGCCTTATGCACTGATTGATTTTCAAGAATTTTGGACACAAAGTATGCAGCAAGCTGCTATGACACATAATGCGTTTATCTTTCCCTATACTCTGCAATATGTCGGGAAAATATCCTACTTTTATGAATTAAAAAATATTTTTCTTTGGGGGGAGGGGCCGATTCTTCAACTTTCTCGTTTCTCGGAACACTCTATTTCACCTATCTGGCATTCAGCCGAAATAAACAAAAGAAACGGGCGATGAATGTTATTCTTTTGCTATTTTTCTGGGTCTACTTTGTTATCACCGGTTACTTCGCAATTGGATTTATGCGCTATATGCTGCCACTTTATCCGCTTTTATCACTTTTCGCGGCTTTTTTTCTTTTCCAAATATACCTTGTTCTTCAGGTCGTTTGCCTCGTGTACTTCTTATTATTTTTTCTTTTGCTTTCTGTTTTTTACTTCTCATTTGGCCGGTTAGTTTTCTCCATATTTATAACGCAGATAATACGCGGGTTCTGGCATCTTCCTGGATTAATACCTTTATTCCTACAAGTAAGACCTTGGCAATTGAGCACTGGGATGACGGTCTGCCGCTTTTTGGACAGCAGCAGTATCATATATTAACACTTCCGCTCTACGATCCCGATACTTCCCTGAAGTGGGTTTCTGTCAATCAGCAGCTTAAGCAAACCGATTATATTATCATTGCTTCAAACAGACTTTATGTACCGCTTCAGAAATTGACTGATTGCAAGGTATTGCCGCCGGATCGCTGCTATCCATTGACGAACACATATTATAAAAAATTATTTGCGGGGCAATTGGAGTTCAAAAAAGTTGCCGAATTCGCCGTGTATCCGACAATTCCCATTTTGAATATTCCAATCAACGACCAAGGCGCCGATGAATCATTCACCGTCTACGACCATCCGAAAGTAATGATTTTTAAAAAAATGCCATGAAAAAACTTCCCGTTTATTTTGTATTAGGGTTTATCGTAATTTTTGGTTTTTTTCTCAGGGTTTATAAATTGGATCAGATCCCTGCAGGATTTTTCTGCGACGAAGCATCAATCGGATACAATGCATATAGCGTCTTGACTACTGGCAAAGATGAATATGGCAAACCTTTTCCGGTATTCTTTGAATCTTTTGGGGATTATAGATCTCCTATAGAAATTTATACAACAGTTCCCTTTATTGCTATCTTTGGATTAAACGAATTCAGCACAAGACTACCTTCTGTATTGTATGGATTGATAACCATTGCACTTATGTATTTTGTCGGAAAAGAATTCAGTTCAAGTAATTCAAAGTCTTTCGGTCTCTTAACTGCATTTGTAATAGCTACTATGCCATGGCTCATTCATTATAATAGAATTGGTTTTGAGTTCTCAAGTTATACTGCATTTTTCACACTGAGTGTTTTGTTATTTATAAAAGCAACTCATCGTAAATCATTTATTATTCCAGCTTTTATCTCTGCAAGTGTAACACTGTATACTTACCAATCTGCAAAGTTATTAGTTCCATTACTTATTTTAGGGATTTTATTTATTTTTAGAAAAAAATATTTAGTATATAAAGAATATGCAGTCGTAGGATTACTAGCTTTTTTTATTTTAAGTATCCCTCTTGTTCTAAGTTTTTTTAATGGACAAGGATTTGCTCGATTTGCTATGGTGTCAATTTTTTCTACTCATTTGTCCCTTACTAAAACTGCTTTTCTTTTTCTACAAAACTATTTTACACAATTATCCCCTTCCTACTTCTTAATCGGTGAACCGACTTTTATTACCAGACATTTTACTCATGGTTTATTGCCACTTTTAATGATTACTTTACCGTTTTTATTTATCGGGATACTCTACATTTTCTTTACATTTTCCAAAAAAACTTCACAGCTCTTAGTACTTTGGGTTTTTATTTACCCGTTAGCTGGTGCAGTAACTGCAGAGGCTCCCTTTACTAGCCGTTCAATTATCGGCGCACCTTTATTTGCAATTTTAATCAGTATCGGAATTATAGCGACAGTTCACTATGGAAAAAGATTTATTAATAGTGTTTTGCCTACTACGATAATTATTTTTCTTATTTTAGTAAGTTCTCTATTTTTCTTGAGATTTTATTTTGTTTCATATCCACTTTATTCCTCCGACTTTTGGGGGTGGCAGTATGGACCGAAAGAAATAATTCACTATTTTGTACAAGATGAGAAAAAATATGATGATTTATATATGATAGGAGAATTTAATGCGCCGGAGATATTTTTCAAATTTTATGCTCCGAATGACTGCAGTAATTGCCATATCGGCACACCGGATCAAAATTATAATCCCGGCAAGAAACAATTGTTTGCCGTTACGCCGGAATATCTTACTAAATATCTCTATTATCACTTTATAACTAAAAAGCGGATTTATTATCCAAACCACACTCTTGCCTTCGTGGTAGTGGAAATAGTACAATGAGCCCTATGCAAAAAGTACTCATCACCGGAGGCACCGGATTCCTAGGTGTCCACCTCGCCCGCCGCTTTCTTAAAGAAAAGTGGGCTGTTACGCTTTATGATTTAGCTCCCTTGGACGCGAAGGATTTAATTGGAAAAGTAACGGTTGTCAAAGGAGATATCAGGAATAATAAAACGCTTGATAAAGCACTCGGTGGAATTAATTTTGTTGTTCATGCGGCAGCAGCATTGCCCATTCAACGCACTAAAAAGGCGATTTTTAGCGTTAATATTGATGGAACCAAAGCAGTTCTTGAAGAAGCATTAAAAAATAAAATTAAACGCCTGGTTTTTATTTCAACCACTGCAATGTACGGCGTTCCTAAACATTTACCGGAATTGGAAGATAGTCCGATTGATCCGATCGGATTTTACGGACAGTCTAAAGCAGAAGGAGAGAGGCTGTGCAGGAAATTTATGCAGAAAGGACTGGAGGTAAATATTATCCGGCCGAAAACATTTCTCGGTACAGAAAGGTTAGGAGTATTCGCATTGTGGTTTGAGGCAATTTACCTAGGAAAACGCGTATATATTCTCGGAAAGGGGAAAAATAAATACCAACTTTTGGCAGTAAGTGATGTCGTAGATGCAGTTTACAAAGCACTGATAAGTCCTGTTAGCAACGAGATTTTTAATATCGGAGCTAAGGAATTTGACTCCTGGAGAAAAGACTTGGGTTTTGTAATTAAGCAAGATAAATCGCAAGCGAGAATTACGTCCCTTCCGACACTTCCTTCGCAAATTATTTTGGGAATTTTGGAAAAATTAAACCTTTCCCCGATTGCCGCCTGGCACTATAAGACTATACCGGTTTCTTCTTATGTCTCTATTGAAAAAGCTGAAAGGCTACTTCATTGGCATCCTAAAAAATCAAACCGGGAACTGTTTTTGGAAAGTTATCTTTGGTATAAAAAGCATCGATCGGAAATTATTGGAAGAAAAGGAGAAACGCACCGGGTGAACTGGGATTTCGGTATTCTTAATTTACTGTCACACTTATAAATATGCTAGTATAATTATATGCGCATTGGTTTTGATCTTGACAAAGTTTTTATTGATTATCCGCCATTTATTCCAGATCTTCTTATCGATAAACTCTATAAAAAAAAGTCCAACGGCACACTTCTGTATCGTATCCCGACAAAACCTGAACAGATACTCAGAAACCTTTCCCACCTTCCGGTTCTTCGCCCGCCTCTTAATGAAAATATCGCTTTTCTGCAAAGTATTTCAAAAAAAAATAATAAATTATACCTTATTTCCAGTCGCTATGGTTTTTTGAGAAAACGTACTGAAGCACTTATGAAAAAATATGGTTTTGATAAAATTTTTGATAAATTATATTTTAATTTTGAAAATAAACAGCCGCATCTTTTTAAAAATGAAGTTATAAAAAAACTTCATCTCGACTTGTACGTTGATGATGATTTACATCTTATTAACTTTGTTGCCAGACATAATCCGGAAACGAAATTTTTCTGGTTATATCATTCACCCAAAGAACATAAGATGGGAAAAAATGTTTTTCGGATTTCTAAACTGCCCGAAATTTTATGTAGTTAAGTTATGAATCCCGGAGATTTGCATGCTGTTATTATCTGGTGGTTTGTGTTGTTCGTTATAGGACTTGGTTTTTTGCCGCTGACACAGCGTATTTTCTCTAGTTTTTTTGATTATGGTT
This sequence comes from Candidatus Levyibacteriota bacterium, assembly GCA_963790825.1. Taxonomy (GTDB): domain Bacteria; phylum Patescibacteriota; class Microgenomatia; order Levybacterales; family UBA12049; genus CAWBPM01. The sequence continues at coordinate 410,272 of CAWBPM010000003.1, forward strand.
ATATTCTTGCTAAAACCATCGGCATTGGTGTAATTTCTTATGTTATTTTCTTTCTCGGCGTCATCCGCCTGGTTCCTTTTAGCAGGCTATCTGTTTTTCTCCTCACGGGCATAGTTATTATTGTGCTTAATATAAGTATTTATGCTTTATTACGGCAGTCTTTTCGCGCTGCGTTCATTAATAGATTGAAGAAATCGTGGGGGTGGTTAATTTTTGAAGAAATTTTCTTTTTTATTATGCTTCTTTTCTGGTCATATATTCACGCGTTTAATCCGGATATTCACGGTCTTGAGAAATATATGGATTTCGGTTTTATTAATTCTATTCTTCGCAGCACGTTTTTTCCGCCTGTTGATATGTGGTTTCCGCCGTCTAGCATCAATTACTATTATTTCGGCCATTTTGTTACCGCAGTTTTGACCAGACTTTCCGGAATCCAATCAAATATTACTTTTAACCTCATGATGGCAACCGTATTCGCACTTTGTCTGACCGCATCGTTTTCAATTGGCGCTAATCTTGCATATTTTTTTCTTAAAAAAACCCGTTTTTTTTCACTCCAATTATTCATTTCGGGATTAGTAAGTGCACTTTTAGTTACGTTTGCCGGCAACATACATACGCTTTATGCGTTTTTTAAGCCGTATTCTACAAACAGCCCTCTTCCGCCTTGGAGGCTTGTCTTTTCGCCTTTTACATTTCCCAATTCCTATTGGTATCCAAATGCTACCCGTTTTATTTACAACACGATTCATGAGTTTCCCATTTATTCCTGGACAGTGGCAGATCTACATGGACATGTGCTGGATATCCCTTTCGTTTTACTGACAATTGCCCTACTGTTTTCTTTCTGGATACAAAAAGATAAAGTCGCTTCCGGAAAATCCAGGCTCTCTTCTGGGCTGCAAAATACCGTTGCTGCAAGACTGAAAGAACTTCTTTCCGAGTTGCCAATTCCGATTAATTTACTCTTGCTGTTGAGTTTTTTTATTGCAGTAATGTATATGACAAATGCCTGGGATGGCATTATCTATTTTTTGCTGGGAAGTAGTTTGTTTTTCTTTATCTTGTGGGAGAAGGGGAAAGAAAAAGGTTTTCTAAAACACCTGTCATACCTTCTTAGCCCGTTTCTTTTGTCTATTGGCATATTGGGTCTTGGGGCTATTTTATTCTCTTTGCCGTTTTCGCTTTTCTTCCAGGTTGGTTCCATCGCACACGGCATTGGTGTCTTGTGTGCACCAAAAGTACTTACTAATATCGGCAAGATCGGTCCTTTCCTATTTGAAGCAAATCACTGTCAGAAATCACCCTGGTGGCAGCTTCTTGTTTTATACGGATTTTTCTATTTTTTTGTCATCTCATTTCTTGCTTTTCTTTTTAAGACGAAAAAACTTTTGCAATCAGACCGATTTATTTTGCTCCTGATACTACTTGCCACTATTCTTATTATTCTTCCTGAATTTTTTTATGTAAAAGATATTTACCCGGGTTATTATCGTGCCAATACTATGTTTAAGCTTGTGTTTCAATCCTTTATCATGCTTTCTCTGAGTAGCGGCTACATCCTTATCCGGCTTATATCATTTTTTCGAGGCAGCCTAAAAACATTCCATATAGGTAAGCGTCTCATGCTGGCAATTTGGATTTTGGGAGTTTTATTCTTGATAACTCTCGTTGCTATTTATCCGTTTATGTCTATTCCCTCTTATTATAATTTCCATAAATATCAGAGTCTTGACGGCACTACGTATCTTAAGTCTTTGTATCCCGATGACTACGCAGGAATTCAATGGCTCAATGCCCATATCACCGGGCAGCCAGTTATTCTCGAGGCCCAAGGTGATTCATATACCGATTATGCGCGCGTGTCTGCGAATACCGGTTTACCGACAGTTTTAGGCTGGACAGTGCATGAATGGCTGTGGCGGGGAAGTTACGATGTTCCCGCTCCCAGAATTACCGAGGTACAAACAATGTATGAATCAACCAATATACCGCTTACCAAAGCGCTTCTTAAGAAATATAAAGTGCGTTTAGTTTTTGTCGGTAATCTGGAACGGCAGAAATATCCAACCCTTCAGCAAAATAAATTTAACGCGTTAGGTCATCCGGTTTTCAGACAAGGCGGAACGACGATTTACCAATTAAATACTAATTAATCAACTTCCAGGTACTGTCACAGCATAAATATTGAACTATTGTATGGATGTGCTATACTCGTGGTATGATAAACGAAAGATACAGTTCGCAAAAATGTCAGGCGGCTTGGGAAGCGTTTGCTCAAAAAGGTATAAAAAACTATTTGGCAGATTTAGCAGCAGACTTCAGGAATTCCAGAGCTATTCTGGCAAGTAATAATAGCGGAAATGGAGAACCACTAATTACTCCAACTGGTATAGCTACTCGTGTTTCACGGATGATTACAGTGGGTGCGCGACTTATGGATGTTTCTCGGCGATTCGGAGAAGCTATACCACCAGAAAGTCTCATTGCCTGTCAACATGATGCATATACACTAGGTATTAATGCTCTTCTACGAACTCCTGCAACTGAATCTGTTGTCCGTGATGAGGTATTAGGGAAATTTTTAAAAGGATATAAAGATACATCCCCAAAAATTGCCGGGATACAATCGGGCAAAACTACTGGGCCAACAAAACCAACAACACAAGAATCAAATACCCCACGTTAATTTCTATTATTTATCTTGTTTCCCTGATTAATTTGACTGAATCGGCAATTACCTGAAAATCAAATTTTTTCAGGTTGACATATTTAGGATAGTAAATCTCTAAAGTTACAAGACCTGTATAGTTTTTTTGTTTAAGATACGAAACAAAAGATTGAGAAGCAAAATCTCCCATGCTAAGCGGCAAATGTACTTTCTTACCTGTAAAACTACTTAGATGAATATTGCCAATTCGCGGATACATTTTGGGAAACCATTCTTCTTCATGCGGCGAAGTAACCAGGGCATGGGACGTATCAAAAGTTAATTGGAAGTCGAATTCCTCTGCTATATCGTAGACTGAAAAAATATTTAAGAGCTGGCGGAAATGAGAGGGGAGAATACGTAGATGCCTGCCCTTTGCATATTTTGCCGACATGTTTTCAAGCATTATTTGAATATTTTGTTCTTTTTGCAAGCGTGCCAGCTTTTCAAAATATTTCCGGGACCTAGTACTTTGCAGATTAACAACCGGCGGGGGATGGAAAACAATTTTTTTTACATTCAGTTTTTCAGCCAAATGTAAAAATCGTTTGTCAAAAAATAATCCCACTCCTGACCAGAGCGGCTGGTGAATAGAAAGAATCGGCAAATTATAGTAACGGGAATACGTAACAAGTTTTTCGTAGGCAAAACGGGAGCGAAAACCTAAAACAATTTCCAGCCCGTCAATTCCTGTTTCTTTAAACTCGCGAAAAAGGTTGTCTAGTCTGCCAATTATTGGTTGATCGGTAAGCGAAGCGCTAATCAGAAATTTTGTTTGTGACATTTCGTTATTCTACCACCTATGGGAGCAGGAGTTAAAATATAGCAAAAAGCAAAGCGACAATAATGATAATCACGAGCCAATTAGACAGATTAACAAAGAAGAAGATACCGAGTATTGATAAGATCCATAAAAGCAAAAGCACACCAAGGATTTGCCTAAAAGGAGTAGGTAAAATGCCAATCGCCCACACGACAACGATAAATATGAGTAAGCTCCACAACGTAATCGGATGACCGTTAATGGTAAAAAGAACGATATTTGGCAGCGTAAGACCGATATGGATGTAGCCGAGAAACCAGAGGATGACTAAAATAACAAGCAGTGTTTCTATCATACTTCTACAATACCTTATTTCTTACTAAATCGCAATTTGTTTTATTATTTAGTTGATAGTTTTCCAACTATGCAATCATTTTTCTGCAGCATGCAACTGAGATATTCCTGAATTTCTGTGTAATTTCCCTCACCGATTCTGGGAATAAGTACCCACTCCGCCCCAAAATCCGAATTAGTATTCTGTTCGGGGTGGGCGAGAAGCCCTATTCGTCCAGTCGCCTCGTCTCCGGTATCAAGTGCCGCATTTACCGTGTTGGTTTTTTTCATGTTTTCCAAAATATGAATAAAATCTGCCATTTCGTTTTGCGTAATATTAGTATCAATACTGTCTTGCAAAACACTGTACAGACTCAAGATCTTCGCAGGATTTAATAAAGTACCGACTGAAAGCAGTTTGTCTTTAAATGCGACAATGACTTTCTGTTGCCGTTTTGACCTGGCAAAGTCGCTTCCCTCACTTCCTACTGCGTGACGTGACCGCACATACTCAAGCGCCGTTTGTCCGTCTATTACTTGTACACCGGCATTAAAATGAATGTGCTCATATCGGCAAGGATATAAATCCGAATCTGTTAGATTCGTCGAGGTGGTTACTTGCTGATCAATTTCTTGTTGTGTTTTTCCACAGAGATTATTTTCCTGACCGTCAATCGGATATTCATAATCATTAAATGCTTGGTCTACGTTAATGGTTAGTCCTCCAACTAAATCGATTGCTTTTACAAATCCGCTAAAATCAATCCTGGCAGCATAGGGAATATTTTGACCGAGAATTTTTCCTACCGCGGCGCGGCTCAGGAGAAGACCTCCATTTTTTTCTTTTTCCTCTCCAATTGCGTATGTAGTGTTAATTTTACCTTCCAGCTCCGGCACCCATAAATCTCTGGGAATCGAAACCAGTGTTACTTTATTATGAGTCGGGTCCAGACTCATAAAGATAATAGTATCTGAAAGATTCGGCCCGTCATGATTGCCGCCTCCGATACCCAAAAGTAAAACGTTTATATTGCCGTTGGTTTTAATTAATGATTCCTGCGCTAAAATAAGACGAACAAGAAATGACGTGTATTTTCCGGCAAAGAGAAAAAAGCTTCCGAAGAGAAAAAGAAGGATTACAATAAAAAAAAATGTAATACGCCGTCTGACAGTACGCTTTTTCATACGGAAATGTTTCTGTTTACAGCCTATGCTTGTTTTATTATTTTAGTGAAAGTAACGGGGTCCAAACTTGCTCCGCCTACCAATACGCCGTCAATTGAAGACGCTTTAGTAAAACTCGCAACATTTTCTACTACTACACTGCCGCCATACAAAACTGCAACATTTGGATATTTTTCCTTTAGTAATTTGGCAACTCTACTTGCGTTTTCCGGCGTATCGGGACGTCCTGTGCCGATTGCTCCTTCCGGCTCATAGGCGATAATAGTGACACCTTGTGGGACAAACGTCGTCTCGTCTTGGACACAAAAGATTGGCGTTATACCATTTTTTAGCGCCAACCCTGCCTTTGCACGTAACAACTCATCGTCCTCGCGCAGATACTTCCGTCTTTCCGAATGACCAAGAATCGTATATGTTATTAGTTCCTTGAGCAGCTCTGCGGGTTCTTCGCCTGTATATGCTCCTATCGCAAATGCCGAGACATCCTGACTCCCCACAAAAAGAGGCAAATTAAGCTCAAAAATTATTTTTTGCAGTAGAAAAAGATGATGGAACGGGGGACAAATAATTATTTTTTTCTCCTGACCCACATCCAAATTTTTAGCAAGTTTTTGACACCATGTGCGTATGTCAATATTGTCTGCCTTCCAATTTGCAACGATAATAAGTTGTTTCATATGATACAATTGATTACGTCTGTGCAGGCCCAATGGTCTGACGGATTTTAGCTAAACTTATCAAACTTCATACTCTAGACCATATTATACTCTATGACAAATGCGCTGCTCAAGGACTTAAATCCTGAACAACAAAAAGCCGTACTGCAAACCGATGGGCCAATGATTATTTTGGCTGGTGCTGGCTCGGGAAAAACCCGCGTTCTAACCTACAAAGTAATGTATTTAATCTTGGAGAAAGGCATTGACCCTACGTCTATTCTCATGATTACTTTTACCAACAAGGCAGCAGGCGAGATGAAAGAACGAATACTCAATTTCCGCCTCCAAGACAAACCGGCGATATACACGTCCGGAGTCCCGTATATCTCCACATTTCATTCGCTTTGTGCGAAGATCTTACGCATTGATGGAAAGTATATTGGCTTGTCTTCGGGTTTTAGTATTTACGATGCCACCGACCAGCTTGACACCGTGAAAGAAGCAATGCATAGGCTTGACATCTCGGTAAAAGATTTTAAACCCGGCTCAATATATGGAACAATTTCCCAAGCGAAAAACGAACTTCTGGGCTTCGAGGAATATCGGCAATTTGCCCGCGGTCTTTTTCAGCAAACCGTTTCAAGGGTTTATGCTGTCTATGAAGCGATTTTAAAAGAAAACGATGCTTTGGATTTTGATGATTTAATTTTAAAAACCGTAATCATGTTTCGTCAGAACGAGCCTGTTTTACAAAAATATCAAGACCGGTTTCACTACGTTCTCGTTGACGAGTATCAGGATACTAATCGGGCTCAATATGTGTTAACCAAGTTTTTAACTTTCAAATGGCATAATATTTGTGTTGTGGGAGACTTCGCTCAAAGTATTTATAGCTGGCGCGGCGCTGACTTTCAAAACTTGATTAAATTCCAGCAGGATTTTCAAGGCACTAAAACCTTTTCTTTGTCGCAAAATTACCGCTCTACCCAAATGATTTTGGACGGCGCTTCGGCAGTTATCAGTAAAAATACTACTCATCCCGTACTTAAATTGTGGACAGAGAAACATGGCGGAGATGGTATAGAGATATACGAAGCGCTAAACGAACAGGATGAAGCTGATTTTATTCTCAGAACTATTACTAAGCTGCGTCTTAACCTGCACGATATTGCCATACTTTACCGAACAAATGCCCAGTCCCGGGTGATTGAAGAAGCACTACTGCATCACGGCGTCCCATATATTCTCATCGGCGGACAGCGTTTTTATGAACGCAAAGAAATTAAAGATATTCTCTCGTATCTGCGCTTCATTGACAACCCGAAAGACATGGTTTCCTACCGCAGGATGGAAAAATTGGGAAAAACGAGACTGCAAAAGTTTACTAATTACCACCAGACACTTGATAATTTACCTAAGCAAGATACGATTTCTGTTTTAGATAGCATTATGAAGGCAACCGGTTATCTGGATTTATATGACGAAGAAGACCCGGAAAACCGTGCCAGACTTGAGAATATTAAAGAGCTTCGTTCTGTAGCTTTAAGTTTTCCTGATCTGACAGAGTTTCTGGAAAATGTCTCACTCGTTGAACAAGAATATCACTCCAAAGAACAAGCAGAAGAGAGTACGAAAAAAGGAGTAACGCTTATGACGCTCCATGCGGCAAAGGGTTTGGAATTTCCCGTTGTTTTTATGATTGGCATGGAGGAAGGACTCTTCCCGCATAGCAGGTCTCTCATGGATAGGGGAGAACTGGAAGAAGAACGCCGACTTTGCTATGTCGGCATGACCCGGGCTAAAGAAAAATTATATCTTTCCTATGCCAGGCGCCGCTTGTTTTTTGGACAAAAAACCATGGGTATAGTTTCTCGGTTTATTTTAGATCTTCCCGAAGAAGTATTGGTAAAAGAACGTAAACACCACAAAACAGAACCCGACTGGCCGGATTATTTATAAAAATCTATTTATTCGCAATCTACCCCTAAACCTACTATAATTATTCCATGACTATTAGGGAAGTTACTGAGGCTGAAAAAGATGCATATAATAGCATCGTCACCCATCCGCTGCAGTCTTTTGAGTGGGGTGAGTTCAGAAGAAATGAGGGTATTAGAGTAATCCGAAGGGGAATATATAACGGAGAAAAACTCATTGACGGATTTCAACTGACTATTCACAAGATTCCTCATACTTCGTTTACTATCGGCTATTTGCCTAAGGGAAATATGCCTACCCCGCTTCTTGTTGACGAACTTAAAAAAATCGGTAGGGAAGAGAGGTGTGTTTTTATTCAGCTGGAACCGAATATCCAAGTCTTTCAGCAAAAATTCAATAGTCAAAGTCTGGGGCTTCGTCCGGCAACGCGTCCTTTATTTACAAAATACACGCTTATTTTGGATTTAAGCCAGACCGAAGAGGAACTTTTGAAAAATATGCATCCAAAAGCCCGTTATAATATCAAGGTCGCCCAGAAACACAATGTGAGCATTTTGGAAGATAACTCGGATAAAGCATTTAACTCATATTGGCAATTGACTGAGGAAACTACCCGCAGGCAGCAATTTTACGCACACACCAAACGCTACCATAGTCTCCAATGGCAAATTCTTCCGCATTCGG
>CAWBPM010000004.1:0-239846 GCA_963790825.1 Candidatus Levyibacteriota bacterium
GATTAATAGTACCGATGTTCTTTCGGGTACAACCCTGGGAACCGGTGTTACCTCCTCCTCCCTGACAACAGTCGGAACACTCACCTCCGGTACCTGGAACGCAACACTTATCACCAGTCAGTACGGCGGTACAGGATTCAACAATAGTGCAGCTGCCCAATACGCTCTCCCGTACTACTCGGCAACCGGAGTCTTAGGCGGAACTTTGGCAGTCGGAACAACCGGACAATGTCTGGTTGGCAATACCACTGCTGCACCAAGCTGGTCGTCTTGTACCGGACTGGGCACCAATTACTTCCAGAGAAATACCACTACCCTCTCTCCGGCAACAGCCAGCGATTCACTCCTCCTGGCTGACTCGGGAACTACGACTAACTTCAGGCTGGAAGTCAACGGGAAACAAACCGGTAAAGCCTTAGTCTCGCTTAATGAAACCGGCAACCAGAATATCCTGACTGCCAGTGCATCCGGTACTACGGTCTTTACCCTTGACCGCTCGGGTAACCTTAACAGTGTCAGCGGTGCTTACCAGATCGCCGGCAACAGCGTTCTCTCCTCAACAACCCTGGGAACCGGTGTTACCTCCTCCTCCCTGACAACAGTCGGAACACTCACCTCCGGTACCTGGAACGCAACACTTATCACCAGTCAGTACGGCGGTACAGGATTCAACAATAGTGCAGCTGCCCAATACGCTCTCCCGTACTACTCGGCAACCGGAGTCTTAGGCGGAACTTTGGCAGTCGGAACAACCGGACAATGTCTGGTTGGCAATACCACTGCTGCACCAAGCTGGTCGTCTTGTACCGGACTGGGCACCAATTACTTCCAGAGAAATACCACTACCCTCTCTCCGGCAACAGCCAGCGATTCACTCCTCCTGGCTGACTCGGGAACTACGACTAACTTCAGGCTGGAAGTCAACGGGAAACAAACCGGTAAAGCCTTAGTCTCGCTTAATGAAACCGGCAACCAGAATATCCTGACTGCCAGTGCATCCGGTACTACGGTCTTTACCCTTGACCGCTCGGGTAACCTTAACAGTGTCAGCGGTGCTTACCAGATCGCCGGCAACAGCGTTCTCTCCTCAACAACCCTGGGAACCGGTGTTACCTCCTCCTCCCTGACAACAGTCGGAACACTCACCTCCGGTACCTGGAACGCAACACTTATCACCAGTCAGTACGGCGGTACAGGATTCAACAATAGTGCAGCTGCCCAATACGCTCTCCCGTACTACTCGGCAACCGGAGTCTTAGGCGGAACTTTGGCAGTCGGAACAACCGGACAATGTCTGGTTGGCAATACCACTGCTGCACCAAGCTGGTCGTCTTGTACCGGACTGGGCACCAATTACTTCCAGAGAAATACCACTACCCTCTCTCCGGCAACAGCCAGCGATTCACTCCTCCTGGCTGACTCGGGAACTACGACTAACTTCAGGCTGGAAGTCAACGGGAAACAAACCGGTAAAGCCTTAGTCTCGCTTAATGAAACCGGCAACCAGAATATCCTGACTGCCAGTGCATCCGGTACTACGGTCTTTACCCTTGACCGCTCGGGTAACCTTAACAGTGTCAGCGGTGCTTACCAGATCGCCGGCAACAGCGTTCTCTCCTCAACAACCCTGGGAACCGGTGTTACCTCCTCCTCCCTGACAACAGTCGGAACACTCACCTCCGGTACCTGGAACGCAACACTTATCACCAGTCAGTACGGCGGTACAGGATTCAACAATAGTGCAGCTGCCCAATACGCTCTCCCGTACTACTCGGCAACCGGAGTCTTAGGCGGAACTTTGGCAGTCGGAACAACCGGACAATGTCTGGTATGGCAATACCACTGCTGCACACAAGCTGGTCGTCTTGTACCGGAACTGGGCACCAATCTAACATTCCAGAGAAATACTCCTGGGTGGACTACCCTCTCTCCGGCAACAGCCAGCGATTCACTACCTCCTGGCTGACTCCGGGCTCCATAACTACGACTAACTTCAGGCTGGAAGTCAACGGGAAACAGAACCGGTAAAGCCTTAGTCTCGCTTAATGAAACCGGCAACCAGAATATCCTGACTGCCAGTGCATCCGGTACTACGGTCTTTACCCTTGACCGCTCGGGTAACCTTAACAGTGTCAGCGGTGCTTACCAAGATCGCCGGCAACAGCGTTCTCTCGCTCAACAACCCTGGGAACCGGTGTTACCTCCTCCTCCCTGACAACAGTCGGAACACTCACCTCCGGTACCTGGAACGCAACACTTATCACCAGTCAGTACGGCGGTACAGGATTCAACAATAGTGCAGCTGCCCAATACGCTCTCCCGTACTACTCGGCAACCGGAGTCTTAGGCGGAACTTTGGCAGTCGGAACAACCGGACAATGTCTGGTTGGCAATACCACTGCTGCACCAAGCTGGTCGTCTTGTACCGGACTGGGCACCAATTACTTCCAGAGAAATACCACTACCCTCTCTCCGGCAACAGCCAGCGATTCACTCCTCCTGGCTGACTCGGGAACTACGACTAACTTCAGGCTGGAAGTCAACGGGAAACAAACCGGTAAAGCCTTAGTCTCGCTTAATGAAACCGGCAACCAGAATATCCTGACTGCCAGTGCATCCGGTACTACGGTCTTTACCCTTGACCGCTCGGGTAACCTTAACAGTGTCAGCGGTGCTTACCAGATCGCCGGCAACAGCGTTCTCTCCTCAACAACCCTGGGAACCGGTGTTACCTCCTCCTCCCTGACAACAGTCGGAACACTCACCTCCGGTACCTGGAACGCAACACTTATCACCAGTCAGTACGGCGGTACAGGATTCAACAATAGTGCAGCTGCCCAATACGCTCTCCCGTACTACTCGGCAACCGGAGTCTTAGGCGGAACTTTGGCAGTCGGAACAACCGGACAATGTCTGGTTGGCAATACCACTGCTGCACCAAGCTGGTCGTCTTGTACCGGACTGGGCACCAATTACTTCCAGAGAAATACCACTACCCTCTCTCCGGCAACAGCCAGCGATTCACTCCTCCTGGCTGACTCGGGAACTACTCTTGACGGTACCTCTCCGGTTAACTTCCAAGCAGCGACTAACTTCAGGCTGGAAGTCAACGGGAAACAACCGGTAAGGGAGATCCCTTAGTCTCGCTTAATGAAACCGGCAACCAGAATATCCTAGACTGCCAGTGCATCCGGTACTACGGTCTTTACCCTTGACCGCTCGGGTAACCTTAACAGTGTCAGCGGTGCTTACCAAGATCGCCGGCAACAGCGTTCTCTCCTCAACAACCCTGGGAACCGGTGTTACCTCCTCCTCCCTGACAACAGTCGGAACACTCACCTCCGGTACCTGGAACGCAACACTTATCACCAGTCAGTACGGCGGTACAGGATTCAACAATAGTGCAGCTGCCCAATACGCTCTCCCGTACTACTCGGCAACCGGAGTCTTAGGCGGAACTTTGGCAGTCGGAACAACCGGACAATGTCTGGTTGGCAACACCACTGCTGCTCCTACTTGGGGAACATGCGGAGGATTCGTCAGTTCGGGAGGAACTATTATACAATCTAATATTACTCAGGATCTACTCCTGGGTGGAGTTAGTACTTCCTCCGCTACCTTCCATGTCTACGGCACTACTCTTGCCGGTACCTCTCCGGTTACTTCCATAGCAGCGAATACCTCCTATGCTGCCCTGGTAGTGGATAACTCAGGGAAGGGAGATCTCTTTACCGCTTCTTCCTCGGGACTTAGTAGATTTGTTATCACTCAGAGTGGTAACGTAGGAATCGGGACGAATATACCTAGTGCTACACTTGATTTTGGCGCGCAAGTTACAGGTACTGGTATTAGATTCTCTAATATATCAGGTATATTTGGTACAGCTATTGATTTCAGTGGTACTAATGGAGTAGGTGTATATTCGGGGACAGGTATTAATATGCCAGTTATGCAAACAACAACTGGTACTAGTATTAATATGTCTGGTAATGAAACAGGTCAACCAGTTAATTTTCCAGGCAACTATTTTAATATAAATCCGATACTACAACTTGGACAAGGTGCAGGACCATTGACCGACTCTGGACATTTCGTTAATCTCACGCGAACCGATTCTGTAAATGTTGACTCCACTTACAATATTACCGGCAACATGCTATCGATTTACTCCAACTGTACAGCGACTAATAACGGTGTTTGTGCAGATACATCCAGTCTTATTTGATTAACTCAATACTTAGCCTCTGCTTCCGGAGCTATACTTAAGATCAATAATTCAGGTCAGGGAGCAGGAGTACTGGTAACTACAGGATCCAACTCCCAAGCCGGAATAATAATAAATGGGTCTGGCACAGCAGATCTGTTCACAGCCTAATACTCTGCAACGCCGGTGTTTACAATAACTAAGAGCGGTGGAATATCTCTCGGTGCATATAATGTCGGACAAGCAGGGCAATGCTTACTTGGTGGAACTACTACTAACTTGGTGGAAGCAATGGGAAACTTAAACCGGTGTAAAGCTCTGGTAGTCTGCTTAATGAAACCTTGGCTCCAAAGAATATACCTGAAGATCTGTTAATGGGAGGAATCAGTACTTCCTCTGCTACATTCCATGTCTTTGGAACAGCTGCCAGTGGCACTAATCCTGTTGCATCAATTAGTGCTAATACTTCATATGCAAGTTTGGTAGTTGATAATTCCGGTAAGGGAGATCTCTTTACCGCTTCTTCCTCGGGACTTAGTAGATTTGTTATCACTCAGAGTGGTAACGTAGGAATCGGTACCAGTCTTCCAACCCAGAAACTGGATATTGCCGGTAATCTTAACTGTCAGCGGGCTCTACCTCAAGATTGATAGTACCGGTGTTCTCTCGGTACAACCCTGGGAACCGGTGTTACCTCCTCCTCCCTGACAACAGTCGGAACACTCACCTCCGGTACCTGGAACGCAACACTTATCACCAGTCAGTACGGCGGTACAGGATTCAACAATAGTGCAGCTGCCCAATACGCTCTCCCGTACTACTCGGCAACCGGAGTCTTAGGCGGAACTTTGGCAGTCGGAACAACCGGACAATGTCTGGTTGGCAATACCACTGCTGCACCAAGCTGGTCGTCTTGTACCGGACTGGGCACCAATTACTTCCAGAGAAATACCGCAGGAACTACCTCTCTCCGGCAACAGCCAGCGATTCATCTCCTCCTGGCTGGACTCGGGACTTACTACGACTAACTTCCATGTCTACGGCTCTACTCTTGCCGGTACCTCTCCGGTTGCTTCAAGAGCTAGCGAATACCTCCTATGCTGCCTGGAAGTGGATAAGTCAGGGAAACAACCCGGTAAAGCCTTAGTCTCGCTTAATGAAACCGGCAACCAGAATATCCTGACTGCCAGTGCATCCGGTACTACGGTCTTTACCCTTGACCGCTCGGGTAACCTTAACAGTGTCAGCGGTGCTTACCAGATCGCCGGCAACAGCGTTCTCTCCTCAACAACCCTGGGAACCGGTGTTACCTCCTCCTCCCTGACAACAGTCGGAACACTCACCTCCGGTACCTGGAACGCAACACTTATCACCAGTCAGTACGGCGGTACAGGATTCAACAATAGTGCAGCTGCCCAATACGCTCTCCCGTACTACTCGGCAACCGGAGTCTTAGGCGGAACTTTGGCAGTCGGAACAACCGGACAATGCCTGAATGGTAACAGTACTGCTGCTCCTACTTGGGGAACAAGCGGAGGATCGTCAGTTCCGGAGGCACTATATCAATCTAATATTACTCAGGATCTACTCCTGGGTGGAGTTAGAAATTCCTCCGCTAATTTCCCTCTCTCCGGTACAACAGCAGAGGATTCACTCCGGTTGCTTCCATAGCAGCGACTACTGCCTAACTGCACTGGAAGTCAATACCGGGAAGGGAGATCTCTTTATCGCTTCTTACTCGGCACTTAGTAGATTTGTTATCACTAGAGTGGTAAGTGGCATCGGTACCGGTCTTAACCCATAACCTGGCTATCCGGTAATCTTAATGTGTCAGCGGGCTTACCTCAAGATTGCTGGCACCAGCGTTCTTTCCGCAACAACCCTGGGAACCGGTGTTACCTCCTCCTCCCTGACAACAGTCGGAACACTCACCTCCGGTACCTGGAACGCAACACTTATCACCAGTCAGTACGGCGGTACAGGATTCAACAATAGTGCAGCTGCCCAATACGCTCTCCCGTACTACTCGGCAACCGGAGTCTTAGGCGGAACTTTGGCAGTCGGAACAACCGGACAATGTCTGGTTGGCAATACCACTGCTGCACCAAGCTGGTCGTCTTGTACCGGACTGGGCACCAATTACTTCCAGAGAAATACCAGAACTACCCTCTCTCCGGCAACAGCCAGCGATTCACTCCTCCTGGCTGACTCAGGACCTCCGCTAACTTCCTGGAAGTCAACGGTCGAAACAAACCGGTAAACCTGTCTTGCTTAATGAGCAACCAGAATATCCTGACTGCCAGTGCATCCGGTACTACGGATTCTTTACCCTTGACCGCTCGGGACTTAGTAGATTTGTTATCACTCAGAGTGGTAACGTAGGAATCGGTACCAGTCTTCCAACCCAGAAACTGGATATTGCCGGTAATCTTAACAGTGTCAGCGGTGCTTACCAAGATCGCCGGTAACAGCGTTCTCTCCTCAACAACCCTGGGAACCGGTGTTACCTCCTCCTCCCTGACAACAGTCGGAACACTCACCTCCGGTACCTGGAACGCAACACTTATCACCAGTCAGTACGGCGGTACAGGATTCAACAATAGTGCAGCTGCCCAATACGCTCTCCCGTACTACTCGGCAACCGGAGTCTTAGGCGGAACTTTGGCAGTCGGAACAACCGGACAATGTCTGGTTGGCAATACCACTGCTGCACCAAGCTGGTCGTCTTGTACCGGACTGGGCACCAATTACTGGCAGATAGCTAACGCAGGAAGTATAACTCCTTACAACACGACTGTTGATCTACTCCTGGGTGGAGTCTCTACTTCCTCCGCTACCTTCCATATCTATGGCTCTACTCTTGCCGGTACCTCTCCGGTTGCTTCCATATCGGCGAATACTTCCTATGCGGGATTGGTAGTTAGTAACTCAGGAAAAGGAGATCTCTTTACCGCCTCCATGAGCGGAGCAACAAGGTTTGTCATTGCTAATGACGGAAGTATTATCCAAAACAGTAACGATACAACCGGTATTGCTTATACGCTTAACGCCAACTCTTTAACTACCGGATACGGTTTGGATGTTAGTTCTACCTCAACTGGGCTCGCCACCAATAGCGCTCTTGGGTACTTCAGCTATAACCCCGGAAGTGCAACCGCATCTACAGGAGATGTACTAGACCTCAATGTCGGAGCCAATGCTTCAGGAGCGAACGGATCATTAGCTAATATCTTTAACGTCATGGATAATGGATCTACAGATTTCTCGGTCTCTCAGACTCAGGTAGTTAGTAATCTCCCCGTACAGTTTACCGCACCGGGAGATACGGCTATTGCCTATGATCTTAACTTTACCAATCCGATCTCTAGCTTTATTACCTCTCAAGCTCCTCTATCTCTCTATGCCGGAGAACTATTTAACTCCAGTAATTTAACCTTGGGAACTTATAACGGCGGTAATGTAGTTATCGACTCCCAAGCCCTCGTCGCCAACCAGGCAGCCAGTATCTCAGGACAACTGGTCATAGGAACATCTACTGCCCCAGCCAATATCGGTAACTTCTATCTCACCAACTCTTCTACTTTTGGAAAAGCGTTGGCTATTCTTAATCAAACAGAATCGGCCGATATCTTTACCGCATCAGCAAGTGGAACAACGAGATTCACGATTGCGCAAAATGGAGATATCACTGGAACTTCACTGAGTCTGACACAAGCAAATGAGAATGCCTTTTTAGGCTACCAGGCAGGGAAAAATAGTCCAACAGGGGCAAACAATCTCTTCTTGGGCTATAACGCAGGGTATAATCTCAATGGAGCAAGTAATAATAACGTAATGATTGGTCCTAATGCCGGGCCAACAAGCTTGGGTGCTGTAAATAGTAAATTATATATTTCCGGCAGCCTGACCACTACACCTCTTATTGGTGGAGACTTTGCCAATAACTTAGTTGGTATCAATACCGCAACACCTGCTGCAACTTTTGATATACGCCAACTAACAACTGGTTCAACTACTAACGGTACGCTTTCAATCGCCTCAATCTCCGGTAAAACCTCATTTGCGGGACTGGTAGTTAATAACTCAGGAGTAGGCGATCTGTTTACTGCTTCCTCCAGTGGAACGACTAGGTTCCGTATGAGTAATAATGGATCAGTGCTTTTCCAGGGAGATACTGTTTCTTCAATCGGCTCATTGGGGAGTGCGGGTGGTCCGACACAAACCAACGATTATGCGACAGCAAATGCCATAGGAGATGAGGGAAGTCTGGTACCGAATGCAGGATTTGAATCAAATCTTACAGTTACAAAAGTATCCAATACTTCTGACCCGAATATTTCAGACGGGTGGATTGCAGCAGCAACTGCTTCTGCAAGTGTAGTCAGAATCGCGACTGATTCGGCAAAAGGAACATCATCGTTACTGGTAAAGCTACAAGCAAGCCAGAGTACCGCAGTCTATTCGACCTGTATGCCGCTTACGCTCGCAGTTACGGGTATATATAACCTTAATTTCTATGCAAAGGCTTCCTCACTAAGTCCGGTTGTCAGAGGATATCTTGACCAGTATACAAGTAGAGCAAATTGTCAATCAGATACATCAAGAACTGTTACTACTCCTGGTGCTACAACCGCATTGACTGCAGCTACTTGGGTAACTCTTGGCACCGGCGCATCTACATTTACCACATCAACAGGAAATACTTCGAACTGGGCCAGGGTTCATATTTTTATCGGTTGTCCGGCAACCTGCGCTGCGAACACAACAGTCGATCTTGACGGTGTACGTTTAATAGAAACTTCAAATGCCGTTGGTCTTGACTATGCTGAAAATTATCCTGCAGATCCGAATAATACTCCTTCTCCCGGAGACGTAGTATCGCTTAATCCCAATGGAACCAAGAACGAAGTAATGCCCGCAACAACGCCCATGGATAACTCGGTAATCGGAGTAGTTTCCACCAACCCGGGCATGATACTCGATGACGGTAGTATGTCAGATTCTAAAGTTCCCATAGCACTTTCGGGACGTGTGCCGGTGAATGTCTCGACAGAGAACGGGGATATTAATATGGGCGATTACTTAACCTCTTCAGATATTCCGGGAGTAGCCGTGAAAGCGACTTCGGCGGGTACTGTCATCGGAAGAGCTATCGAGAGTTATAGCAATTCTGACCCGACGCAAATTGGCACTATCAATATGTATATAAATGTATCTTACTATGGTGCAGGGGCTCTTACTTCATCGAGCACAACGCTTAGCGCCACCGACGAAGCAAGATTGACGAATCTGGAGAATACCACGTCTCAACAAGGAAGCGAGATCACTTCTCTCTCCGGACAGGTAAATAATCTGTCAGATCAGGAGAATCAACTGGCTTCTCAGAGTGCATTCCTAACCTCAATGCTCCAGAGTCCACTCCTAAGTAGCTTAATTGCCTCAGGCAGCGGAACATTCGCAGACGTCGGAAGTCTGGATATGCAGGATGCAACAGTATCAGGACAGCTGGAAGTACTGGGAAGAACTACCCTAAACGATCTGGGAGTAACAGGAACTATTACTGCGGGAGTAACTACAATTGACGGACTAAACGGTACTATTGATACTATTTCTCAACCCCTACAGTTACAATCCGAAGGTCTTGCCAATATCGAGCTTGAGAACAATAGCGTAGTAATCAAGACCAACGGAGACATTACAACCCAAGGAGTACTGACTGCTCATAAGGTAAATATTGATGAAAGCAACAAACAAAGTGCGAGCGTCGGACAAGCCATGATTCCCGCAGGTGAAACTACGATTACGGTTGATACCACTGCAGTTACGGCAAAATCACATATTTTCGTGACACCCAGAGGAAGTTTGGCAGTCCCGATAACTGTCAGTAGCACATTGAATGGAACTTCCTTCACTGTCAGTATAGGAACAGCAGAATTACAAAACATAAAGTTTGACTGGTGGATAGTAAATTAATTTTTAATTTTTAATTTACAATTTTCAATCAAGGTCTAATAAATTAATGATCCATTGAAAATTATCAGTCATAGGTCTTGCCTGATAAGCAATTATGCTTATATACTGATATATGGTCAAAAAATTATGCAAGCGAAACATCTATTAAAATTTAATAATTATAGAGTGACCCCGACTTTGCCGCGAGCGAATCGAAATTTGTTGAAGGTTCGTTTATTTTCGTCATTCTGGAATGCGGCAAAGCGGCATGATAGAATCTTTCCCATCAAGAAGATCCTATCGCTTCGCTCTAGGATGACGAATAAAAGCAACAGGATGACATTACCCTGGCGCGGGAAACACTCCCGTTATTATTATCTTATTTTGGGAAGCGTACTGCTCCTAGCAGGAATTGCCGCTCTAACGATTGTCCTGAATACGAAAAAAGCAGAGGCAGCCTGGTTCAATAGTAACTGGGGATACAGACAAGCTATCACAGTTACAGTTTCTACTAACTCCAGTGATATTAATAATTTAGAAACTCTTTTAACTATCACCAACACTAATACGCTTATTTCCGCCGGTAAACTGCAAACCAATTGTAAGGATCTTAGATTTACTTCTCAAACAGGCACTCTATTACCTTACTATATTGATAGCGGATGTAATACCGCATCTGCCAAAGTCTGGGTCTTAGTAGATAAAGTTCCCGCAAATACTACTACCTATACATTATATATGTATTACGGAAACCCTTCAGTTATTGCGGGAACCAATCCTACCAAATTTAATCTCTTCAACGGTTTAGTCGGCTACTGGCCGATGAACGAAGCGGTAAATGGTTGGAACAACACGTCACAAGAGGTAAAAGACGTTTCTGTCAACGCCAATAATGGTACAGGAGTTGGATATAACGGTACGCAATCACCTATTGCAGGGAAGAATGGAAACGCAGGAGTTTTTGTCGGGGGGGGTAGTGAATATGTAACTATGTCTTCTGTAGCAAACCAGAAGCCTACCGGAAATTTTACTATTTCCGCCTGGATAAAAGCTCCCTCATATGTTGGCTCGATGCAGATTTTTCAATCATTTTCGGCTGCTACCCATACAAGCGGAATTGAGTTTGAGATAGATGCGGATAGCAACCATGCACATAAAATGGAACTGGTAAGCGGAAATAATACGGGAGCAACGCAAGGAACAAATTGGCAAAGTGTCTATAGTAATACAACCGTTGATGATAATAATTGGCATTTTCTTACCGGGACATGGGATGGCGCGTATTTAAATATGTACATTGATGGCATGTTTGAAAATAAAGTTGCTTGGCCTAACGCCCCTGCCTATGAAGCTACCAGCTATGAACTAATTGGATATGAAAGAGATGCGCCTTCAACCTACAATAGCGGCCTCAGTGGTAATGTAGATGATCTGCGTCTTTATAACCGCGCGCTCTCTGCAATAGAAATACAAAATCTTTACAGTAATCCCGGCACTTTGGCATTTTATCCTGCAACAGACTCCAATCCTACCACATCCTTCGCATCCGAAGAATTCTCCCCGGGACCTATCGCCTACTGGAAATTTGATGACGGACAGGGCAATATTGCAAGCAACAGCGCAAATACTAATTACATTGGCGCTTTATCCGGAACAACCGCACCCGCCTGGAAAACAGAGGATCAGTGTGTCAGCGGGAAGTGTCTGTATTTTAATGGAATAACCTCCAATGTAAGTGTTGCCAGTATCTCAGGGCAGGTACAAACTGTTTCTTTCTGGGTAAAGCCGGCAACTTCCTCTGCATCACTCCTGCAATTAAATACGACGCCGGGTTCGGATATCTACGCGTCAAGCGGAACAGTTTTGACTGATAATATTACTACGCCTACTGCGTATGTAAATGCAGTCCAGAACGGTACCCTCGTAGCTAATCAATGGAACCATGTAGAGGTAACAACGCCCAAAGGGATTATTGCCAGTGCGCCAATTTTAGGTAAATTATGGCGCGGTGTATTAAACGGATACATGGACGAAGTGAAATTCTATTATTATGCCCGCTCTCCTACTCAAGTAAAAGCAGACTTTACCTCCCGGGGATCAGCAAAAGGAGCGAATGTATTAGGAATTGGAACCAATAATCAATATTCAGCTCTTCTTAACGGTTTGGTAGGATACTGGAAAATGGATGAAGCGACTTGGAGCGGAACACTAAATGAAGTTGTTGACTCTAGTGGAAATGGAAATAACGGGACAGCCCAAGGCCCGACTAATAGTAAAGCCTATTCGGGAAGTCCGGGGAAATTCGGTAACGCCGGGCAGTTTGACGGAGTAGATAATTATGTCAGTGCAAATGGCATTTCTATCGGTACCAATAGCTTTACGCTTTCAGCTTGGATTAAAACCGCAAGCGCTGCAAATTATCAAAGTATTATAAGTTACGAAGGAACTATTAGATTCCGTTTTCAGGTTTCAGGCGGAGCTCTTGATTATGGAATTTATCCCAGTGGCGGCCCCTTTGTCGAGAAAAATGATAGCGGGTACGATCTGCGAGATAATAAATGGCATCATGTAGCTGTAACTTTTAACAGAAGCGGCTTAGCTACATCATATGTTGACGGTATAGCTAAAGGTACGTTAGATATTTCCAGTGCATCGGGAGTCAATCTCACCGGCTGGCCGACCAATATCGGTTTTGATAGTTGGACAGCATCTTCTTATTTCCCCGGTTCCATCGATGACGTCCGTATCTACAACCGGGCTCTTTCTACCACCGATGTGCAGAATCTTTATAACTACGCTCCCGGACCGGTGGCTTATTATAATTTTGAAGAGGGATCAGGTGGTACAGTCTATGACCGATCGGGATATGGAAATAACGGCTCGTGGGCGGGAACACTGGGAAGTCAATGGACACAGGGGAAATATGGTTGGGGAGGAAACTTCAACGGAACGGATAATTATATCGATACTGGAAGCAATGCAATGGTAAATAATATAACAGGACCGATTACAGTCTCAACCTGGATTAACTATACGGGTGCGGTTGCTAAAGGCGTGGTCTCAAAGTTTGAATGGTCAACTGGAAATCATCGGTCTTGGCAATTAAATTGTGTCTCTACATATTGTTCGTTTAATGTTTCTCCAGATGGGACCTCAACAAATCAGGTAACTTTAAATTCAGCTGGGACATTGAATTATAATCAGTGGTATTATATTACAGCCGAATACACTGGTTCTCAACTCCAATTTTATATAAACGGACAATTGTCAGGGACTACAAATTACTCTTCGGGACTTTATAAAGGTACTAATGATGTAACTATCGGATCTAATAATATTAGTGAGCAGTTTTTACAAGGGAAACTTGATCAGGTAAAAATTTACAACTACGCCATTTCCCAGAAACAAATCATCCAGGACATGAACGGGGGAGCATCGACAGTAGGCGGAAGCGGAAACAGATCAGCGCCCGTTGGCTATTGGAAATTTGATGAGGGATACGGAACGACGGCAAATAATTCCGGCAATGGCGGAGCTGGCTTGAGTGGAACTCTTATGGGAACAACTAAGCCAACATGGAATCAGAATGGGGAATTCGGAAAAGCGCTCACATTTGACGGGACAAGCAGCTTCGTTGGCATACCAAATTCCGTGGGTTTAAATACATTAGGCAGTACATTTACCATAAGTACTTGGGTAAAAACTACTCAGAAAACAAACTATGCGACAGTCTTTAATTCGGAAGATAATGCTAATAATGGCTGGCAAATGATAGCGGTGAATGGAGATGCAGGAGCATGGTGTACAGGATCTGGTAATTATGATTCAGGAAAATCTGTTGCTGATGGGAAATGGCATTACTGGGCGAATGTATATACCGGAGGTAATGTAACTATTTATGTTGATGGAAATCTTATCAATACATACTCATGCACTCCAACCAACACAAGCAATAATGATACCATCGGTGTTGAATCAGATCTCTCCAACTATTCTATTCTTGATAATTATTTCCAAGGTCAAATTGACGAAGTGAAAGTCTATTCCTATCCTCTAACCTCCCAGGAAATCCGGATGGATTATAACCATGGATCAGGAACGGTCTTAGGAGCCTACTCTAATACCTTAACTCAGAGCTTAGTCGGTTACTGGAAAATGGATGAATGCAGCGGAACGACGCTGAGTGATAGCAGTGGGAATGGGAATACCGGTACGATCACTATCGGTACAGGCGGAGGATCAGGACATCAAGACTCTGCCGGAACATGTACGGACGGTACCGGGAATACTGCCTGGAATAATGGGCGTGTCGGAAAGTTTAACTCCAGTTTGAATTTCGACGGGATTGATGATTATGTAGATGTGCCCTCTGCAAATTTTTTCTCACAATCAATGACCGCAGTTACAGTATCTGCATGGGTATATCCAAAAACATTAAACACTTATAACAACGTAGTGTACCAAAGTAATTTCCCTATAACCGGGAAAAACGGGTGGCTGCTTTTTGTTGACAATACGGGAGTCGCGAATTTTGATGTAAATCAAGGGACTTCTCAAACTTCGGCGAGTAGCAATGCAGGAGCAGTACCTCTAAATAATTGGTCGCTGGTTACGGGTTCTTATGATGGGAATAATATAAAAATCTATGTCAATGGAATACTAAAAAAATCAGTAGCTCTTTCCAGCGTCACGTTTAATCCGATTACGGATATGAATATCGGTGGCGCGACCAACTATTTCACAGGCCAGATTGACGACGTACGTATCTACAACCGGGCTCTTTCACTAGATGAGATACAGGCACTTTATGGAAACAGCCAAACCGGTTTCAGTAACGCAGGTATGTACTGCGTCCCGGGAGATTCTTCCATGTGTAATCCGCCTGTAGGGGAATGGAATTTTGAAGACGGCCCATCCTCACCAACTGTACAGGATACCTCAGGAAACGGTTATTATGGTACATGGAATACACCTGGAAAACAGGATTTTGTCCAAGCATTGAGTAAGGGCTGGGCTGGTAATTTTAATGGGGCTTTGGGAGGAAATTACCTTACACTTAATAGTCCTACAATATTGCAGAATGCGACAGGTGCATTGTCTGTATCAGCCTGGATTAAATTTCCATCCACAGCTATTAATACGACAAATGTATTAGGAATCTTAACCAGAGATTCTGATTGGGGACTTACCCTTCAGAATGCTACTGCTACTGGCTCAGTATGTACCGCTTGGCCTAATTATAGTATTGATTTTTATACTCATAGTGTCGATCATTGTGATAGTGCAATTTTATATCCGAACACTTGGTATTATATTTCTGCTGTTTATAATCCTTCGGCATTAACGATTAGTCTCTATATAAATGGAGCTTTAAGTTCAGTAAATAGCACTAACGTTCCGGGTTCTCTGACTACACTCTCAACTTTAGTAGAGTTGGGAGCATTGGGTACTGGTTCTCCTTGGGAGAATTTTAATGGCCAAATTGACCAAGTTCGTGCCTACACTTACGTCCGTACGCCGGCGCAGATTGCCTGGGATTATAACAAAGGAAAACCGGTGGGCTGGTGGAAGTTTGACGAGTGCCAGGGAACTATATTGCATGATTCCTCAGGAAACGGAAATAGCGGAATTTTGACACCCGGTACACCCGGAATCGGGACCTGTACAGACGGAACCGGTACGACTGACTGGAGCAAAGGAGTTGTGGGTAAATTTAACTCAAGTATGTATTTTGACGGATCCACAACATATGCCTCGGTTAGTAATTCTTATCCATCATATCCTGGTATAAGTTTGAGTTACTGGTTTAATGCCAGTCCAGGTTGGCAAAATTGGGCAGTGCAGGTGCTAGCTTATAACGGCTCGAGTTCTCAGAATGCTGCTTACTGCCAATTTAACGCGACAAATAATCTTTACTGTCTGGTTGAGAACACAAGTAATCAGACTTATTCCCTTACCAGTTCTTCAGCTATCGTAGCCAATCAATGGTACCATGTCGCTCTGACCTACGACGGTTCCTATGTGCGTTTATACTTGAATGGCAAATTAAATGCCACTCCATTAGCAATGGGCGGAGCAGTACATAGTTTTGATCATGTGTGGTTCGGTTCCACGACAGGGGGTTCGCTTAATTTTGGCGGCAAGATTGATGATGTGAGAATCTATGACTACGCTCTAACCCCGCTTCAGGTCAACTTGCTGCTTAACGATGGAGCTGCGGTTCTTTTCGCCCCGCTAACCGGGACACCATGAGATTAATTTTCAATGGAAATTACTAATTGGAGTTTGAAAATTAATCCCGATTAAATCGGAGCTGCTTGACTCTTCTTAATTCTTATCCTTGACATTATACTTTTAGCCTTGATAAAGTTAATAGTGAATATGGAAGATTCTAAAAAAGAACTACTAAGTTATTTAGAAAATGTTGCCCTCCTGCTACTGGGTATTTTATTCGTAGCATTTCCCCTGGTGTTCTCCAGTATGACAACTGATGCATTTTCTTTACCGAAACAAATGCTGCTTGGCGCAGTTGCTCTTGTTTCGCTTTTGCTTTTTGGAGTCAGGACGCTGGTTGAAGGAAAGGTAAAAATTCGCACTACGCCGTTTGATTTGCCAATTCTGCTTTTCACCGTTATCATTTTTTTATCTACTTATTTTTCCATTAATAAATATGACGGGTTTGTCTCGTTCGTTCCCTTGCTTTTTGCTATACTCATTTACTTCATTTTAGTCAATGTAGCCAGATCGCAAAACGCAATTCTCTTTTTGGTAAGTGCGCTGATATTAGGAGCAGGAGTTGAAAGTCTATTAGCATTAATTTCATTTTTTAAACTTTACCCCTTACCTATGGTTTATACACATTATCAGGGATTTTCGACACTTGGATCACTTCTCGACCAAGGTATGTATTTCGCATTCACTTTACCTTTAGCAGGTTATATTGCCTGGCCGATTCTAGGTATGTCTGCTTCTGATTCCCACAGTCACCGAACCAGTGCTTTCGGCGAGGAATTGCAAGGAGTAACTACTAAAACAATTGGCTTTGCGGTAGGTTTTGTTGTTATCTTACTTGGACTCCTTGTGACTTTTTATCTGCTCATTGCTGTTCAAAAACCGCTAATTCTTCCTTTTGAGACAGGATTTCAGACTGCACTTGCTTCTATTTCTCAAGATACCGGTCGGGTTTTCAAGGGTTTTCTTTTCGGCAGCGGCTACGGAACGTATATCACTGATTTTACCCGCTTTAAAAATGTTACCTTTAACGCCAATCAGTCCTTGTGGTCATTCACTTTCTTCCGTTCTTCTAGCTTAATATTGGAGCTTCTGGCTACAACCGGACTCCTAGGTTTCCTTTCCTTCTTATTTATTCTTTACCGCATCGTGAAGCAACGCGTCTTCTTCTTGCCTATTATCTTAATCGCTGTTGCGGGCTTTATTCTACCTTTTTCTCCATCGCTTACCGACTTATTCTTTATTATTCTTGGTATTTTTGCAACTCTCCTCGCGCTTCATGAACCCCATCGCTTTCCCGACTTTGAATTTGAGTTGGTAGCTCTGAAAAAAGGCCTATTTACTGCTGTACCAGAAGGAGAAGCTGGCGATCGCAACATAGCAGGAAAGTATGGTCTTCTTCTTCCGGCCCTTTTCTGTCTCTGTCTAGTCGTAATTGTTGGAGCACTTGGCTACTTTACCGGCAGGTATTTATTCTCTGACATTACATTTCAAAGATCTCTCGTAGCAGCTTCGCAAAACAATGGCTCACTGACCTACCAATTGGAAGCTCAAGCCATTCAACAATTTCCATTCCGTGATTCCTACTATCGTATTTTTGCCCAAACTAATCTAGCACTTGCCAACTCACTAGCCGGTGCCCAACCTAAAGGCTCTTCTCCATCGGCAGCGGTTCAACAAAATGTCTTAACCTTAATTCAACAAGCGATTAACTCAGCAAGAACCGGCGTTACTGTTGCCCCTGAGACATCAATGAACTGGGACACTCTTTCACAGGTATACAGAAGTCTCATAGGATTTGGACAAAATGCCGATCAATTCGCTATTCTCACCAATCAACAGGCAATTAGCTTGGATCCAAACAACCCCCAGGAATTTATTAATCTTGGCGGAATCTATTATCAGATTGGCGACTTTAGCAATGCCGAGAACTCATTCTCCACAGCTATTAAGTTGAAACAAGATTACGCAAATGCTTGGTATAATCTTGGTCATGCAGCTGAAAATAAAGGTAACCTAACTGATGCAATGACTGCCTATCAAACCGTGAAAGCATTAGTTGCAAATAATAAAAGTAATCTGAAAGTTATAAACACCGAGATTGACGCACTACAAAAAAAGATTGGCGAGCAGGCAAAACAAGCCCAAGCCCAAGCCCAAGGAGCAGCAGTTAATCAACCTCCACTTAATGTGAATCAGTCAGCGACTCAACTTCCAGAACGAAACCCGAAAGCAGTAATTCCCTCTCCTGCAGTAACTGTTACGCCTACAGCTGCCGTTACGCCTAAAGTAAGCGTCAGTCCTACGAGTCCTACGGTAAAAAACACATCCCCTACTCCTTCTCAATAAAAACAGCATCTTTAGCCCACAAAAAAACGACACATTTGATCAAATATTTTAATTTAACTCCTGATCTCTTGTATCGTTTTTTGTGAAACCCACCAAAGCGGAAAAATTTTTCATTCCACAATGTAATAATTGGGAAATTCCGCGGAGGCGGGTTGGTTAAAGAATAACCTATTAGGCGTTTCTTTGTTGTTTAAAACAATCACGACATAGGACTGGCCGATCGCCTTTTGGTTGAAACGGCACAGTATCTTCTTTTCCGCAATTTGAGCAAGTAATCGGGAACGATTGTCTCGGTCCAGAATTACCTCCTCTTCCGCCACCATCGCCATTCATACGAGCTTTTTTCGCAGAACGACATTCAGGACATCTTACGGGTGCGTTTGTAAAACCCTTTTTCTGATAAAATTCCTGTTCTGATGCGGTCCAGACAAATTGCTTACCACAATCTCTACATGTTAATGTTTGATCTTGAAATGCTGCCACTTAGGATTCACCTCCTTTTTCCATATATTTTCCTGGAACTCCCAAGTGACTTTGAGGACTAAATAGCCTAAAAATACTTTCTTTGGAATTACCTTGGAATGAAGACTTTTAAAGTCTTACCGGTATTATAGCATATTTGTACTTTTATAGATAGTATGCAGAAATACTGAGGCCAAACAGATTTTTCAAGTCAATAATCAAGTGGACCGTGGGGGAATCGAACCCCCGTCACCGCAATGCGAATGTCTTAGATGCCACCTACGCTTTGTGTGGACCTACCGAGAATCGAACTCGGGACTGTACAATGCGAATGTACCGGTATGCCACTTACCTATAAGCCCAGATTTCATGCAGCCAGTGCTCTACTAACTGACCCCGATTAAATCTGGGGCTGAGCTACGAGCCCTAACATGCAGAATAGATTATATAAAAAGTGGTTGTTAATTACTAGTGATAGTATAAAAAGCTGCCTGCCCTAAGCGAGTACGGGCATATGCGAGTCTATAATGGGTGGACCGGAAGAGATTTGAACTCTCAACCCCCTCCATGCCATGGAGGTGCGCTACCATTGCGCCACCGGCCCGAACTAGTTTATAGAGTTGACTAAAAATCTATTATACAATAAATTTATAGCCTTTGTGAGGAATAAAAAAATAAGAATAGCAGCAGATACTATGGATGAACATAGACAAGGGGATTAACCAAGGTGCCGTTTACACGAATCTCAAAATGCGTATGTGGCCCAGTTGATCGCCCCGTATTTCCCCGGAAACCGACTACAGACTGTCCACCCGTTACCTGCTGCCCCACAGACACGTTAACCGAATTTAAATGGGCGTAGTGCGTTTCTATGCCGTCGCCATCATTAACCCACACATTGGTTCCATATCCATCATCCCAAGTTCCGACGCTTACCCTTTCAACCGTTCCGCTATGCGCCGCATACACCGGCGTTCCAATCGGACCTGCAATATCAAGTGCCATATGGTACCAAGAGGCATATTGAGTAATAATGCTGTCTCCAACCGGCCATGACCAACCACCCGATAAGACCGGCATAGAACCCGAGCTTTGAGCGATGAAAGGCGCCGGTTCAGCATTTTTATAATTAGATTGATCCTCAGGCGGTACGCCTCCCGGAACGATAATAATTTCACCGATTATCAGCGAAAATGTCTCCGGATTGGCAAAATCGTTGAACGGGTACTCGACGATGTTTTGCGCGTTTACTTTATATTTATCCGCAATTGAGTAGACGGAGTCGCCCGATTCTACTTTATGTGCCACTCCCGAAACCGGCAGGATTTTTAACTGATCTCCTACCGCAATATTGTCGTCCTGAATATCATTTGCCCACCTGATTGTGTCCGTAGAAATCGGATTATCCGGGGTTGAGAACTTACGGGCAATTGCCGAAACCGTATCTCCCTTTTCAACTGTATAGGTAATAATTGCATCTCTGGGTTTGGCAGAAACTTGGGTTTGGAATACATCTTGATCTACATTTACCGATTGAGGTACTGGTGAAACTTCGGCACTTAATACTGATGAGGCTTGAGAAGAAAACACCGGATATGTATCGGCAAGAAGCGGTGCAACAAGCATGCCAATGCCTAAGACTACCATTGTCGTAATATGCAGAAATGGCCTACTGTAACGACCCCGCTTTATCATAAAAAACTTCACGAGTAAGTTTTTGCTTTGTTCGAATCCGCGGGAAAAACCCAATGTTTTCTTTTTTATATAGAAAAAAAAGAAGGAGAAGAATCTATGAGCCTCGGCCGGAAAATTTTTTACAGAACCTCTTAGCATAGGCTTTGATCATTTAATAGACCAGGTTAAATGGTAACAAATCTAGGTCATATTGTCAAATTTACCCTGTAAGCGATAATAGATGAGCAGTGCTAATTACGGGTTTTCCGCGTGTCTAAGTTAAATCAGAGGTTCTAAGACAGAGGCTAGGACTTACCCAGGTTTTCCAGGAAATCTTCATTTGAATCAGTTTGTGCTAATTTCTCAATAAAAATACTTGTTCTTTCGTCAGGTCCTAGCATATCCATCATCCGGCGCATCGTCACTATTTTTTTATAATTTGCCTCAGACAGTAGAAGTTCTTCCTGTCTGGTTCCGGATCTTTCGATATTAATGGATGGATAAATACGCCGATCTGCGAGTCTCCGATCAAGATGGAGCTCCATATTACCCGTTCCTTTAAATTCTTCATAAATTAAATCGTCCATTCTGGAACCTGTCTCAACTAAGGCTGTTCCGATAATCGTTAAGCTTCCGCCTTCCTGACAATTTCTTGCCGCGCCGAAGAACCGCTTTGCAGGCCACAGCGCAGCCGGATCAAATCCCCCTGAGAGCGTCCTGCCGGACGGCGCAACTGACAGATTATATGCCCGAGCAAGTCTGGTAATCGAATCAAGAAGAATCACAACGTCAATTCCCATCTCAACCAAGCGTTTTGCCCGATCCAGCGTAATCTCTGCGACGCGAGTTTGGTTTTCAGGTGGCTCATCGAAATTAGAAGCGATAACGTCTCCCTTGACTGACATACTAATATCAGTTACTTCTTCCGGCCTTTCGCCAATAAGTGCAGCCATCAAATGAACTTTGGGGAAATTTGCTGTTATACCGGCAGCAATTTCTTTTATAATAGTTGTTTTTCCGGCTTTCGGCGGCGATACGATCATACCTCGCTGTCCAAATCCAATCGGCGCAACAAGATCAATAATGCGAGTCGACAACGGCTTTTTGCCGGTTGAGAGAACAATCTGCTGCTTTGGGTATATTGCAGTTAAATCATCAAAGTATAGTCTGCGTGGCATATCCTCCGCAGACACATCATTTACTTTTTCGACTTTTAATAGCCCATAGTAACGTTCATTATCTTTCGGGGGACGCGCGATTCCTTCCACGTGATCCCCGGACCTAAGTAAAAATCTACGGATTTGCGATTGAGAAATATAGATATCTCTACTCGAAGGGGTAAACTTTGGGCGTAAAAATCCGTGTCCTTCAGGTTGGATATCTAAATATCCCGAAACTACTTCTGTCGGCGTGGATACTACGTGTGGCACAAACTGACGATAGGAATTCCCCGGCTGGGTGTATTGTTCCGCCGCTTGCTTTACGAATGCTGACTCGGTAGTGGGTATTTGGTTCTGACTTGGAGAAATTACTGCCTGAGCTCCTTCTCCGTTTTGCTTAGTTGTAGGTTTTATAATCTCTTTTTTCAGAGAAGTCTGCTTAGTCTCAGAAGGATTTGGCGCTCCAACGAGTACGTCTGCTGAAATTATCTGTGGGGTTTGTTTTTCTTCTGTCTTGGTTTTTAATTCTGAAACAGAATTATCTTTTACCGATAATGATTTTTTATATGGCATATACTCTAGTTGTTTGAATTATTTTTTTTCGTAAGAATAGTATTTGTAAGATAAGGTTGTTAAACAATTGAATATGGAAATAGCCTTCAAGAAGCCTCGTGTTACTGATGGCAATTGCATTATCGCTTATGAACTTCATTTTGTCAAGGGCTAACTGTTTAATCTTCACCCCCCCCTCCTCGGTGTTTTCGTATAATATTCAACCCTCTTTAGTCTCGCTGTTTCAGGCACATCGGTAAGTATAAAACAGGTCACTTCTATTTGTTGACATACCCTATAATAACGATTATACTACGCGTAATGTTGAGGAGATTACTTATTTTTATCATTATTTTTTCGTTTTTTCCTTATTCAACTTCCAAGGTATATGCTACTGGTGAATGTCAAGCGATTTATGGCGGCGGCCAAACATGCACTAATACTGGAAGTATGATATTGACAAAAACAGTTCGTGATCCGAAAAGCGGTAAATTTGTGGCTGGCCTTGGTGTGAATGACAACAAATTTCAGCCGGGTCAATCAGTCACTTTTCAAATTAGTTTGAAGAATACTAGTGATGGCGTTGCCCAGAACACTGTTATTAAAGACATTTTCCCCGAGTATGTTACCTATCTATCTAATAACGCCAATGGTAAGTTTGATATCAAAAACACCTTGACTATCACAGTTCCTATTCTTAATCCAAATGAATCAAAAACAGTTACCATCCAGGGCAAGATTGCTCCTGACAGTAAGCTTCCTGCTAATCAAACCCTAGCCTGTGTGGTTAATCAAGCAACCGGAATGCTTGGCGACAAGACGTCGCAATCGAATATTCAGTTCTGTATCCAAAAACAGACACAAAATATCCTGTATCCCGCTCCCAAGTCTAAAACAACACCTCCTACCGGATCTGATTCCCTCGCGCTGGCAGCACTTATCCCAGCCGGACTCATGGGAATATTCCTGCGGAAGTTAGCTACCGGAAAAAATAGGTCTTGACTGGTATGCTATAATAATTGCGAAGAATAAATTTGAAGAAAAGCGAAAACAGACGCTTGCCATATTTCTCTCCTTGAGAATTATACTACTGCCTACTGAACAATAAATAACAACTGTCCGAAATACTATTTATAAAAATCTATGAAAAACACGAATCAACTCATTTCTATCTTGCTGCCGGTTCGCAATGCAGCCGTATCTCTGCCGGCCTGCCTGGATAGTTTATTCAATCAATCCTATGCTAATTTCGAAATTATTGTCATTGATGATTTTTCCAAAGATAAAACCAGGCAAATTCTTCATAGATATAAAAGGCTGGCAGGAAAGAAATTAAAAGTCTACCGAAATGTTAAACGCTACGGTCTGAGTATTAGTTTGAATCGGGCACTGAGAAAAGCAGAAGGAAAATTTATTACCTTCATGGACCCAAGAGATATTTCAACCAGAGATAAGCTTAAAAGACAGCTTAATTTTCTGTTAAATAATCCAAAAACCGTTGCTGTCGGAACCCAGTGTGTGTACATTGACGAAGAAAACAGAAAAGTCGGAAAAAGTCAATTCCCGCTCGATCACAACGAAATTGCCAGAAGTATTCTGAGTGGACAAGCTATGAAATTTACCACAGCTCTTATTAACCGCTACCTTCTGCCGAAAGATCTCTTATATTTCCAAGCCGACGTCAATCATCTCTTATATGCTCATCTTTTTGTAAAATTACTTCAGTATGGACCCGTTGCTAATCTAAATCAGTGCTTCTGTTACCACATACAAAGCAGTAAGACCATACTTCAGAGTTTAAAGAGAAATTTTGTCTCCTATGCTACTCTTTGGGCGAAAGCACGCTTTCTCTACGATCTCCGGCTTCCGGCAACTTCCCTCTTCTCTCCTTTGGTCAAATTAAAATAGCTCTATATTTTTAGTTACCAATCTAATTGGGTTCGTCAAAGTTGTTAAAACTATCTTAGAGACAATGCTTACATTGTCCCGAAGTTATCCACATTTTTTTCTCAATAAAATTTTGCTTGCTTTTACAATCTAAACTATCAATATATTGCTATAGGGCATAATGATATCTTTTGATATTTTTGCTATAGGTTGACATAGCAAAAATGCTGTGTTACAATCTGAATAATGAGACTAATAGCTTTCCTTTTCGGAATTAAAAAAAGGGTAAAACGAAGTTCGATACAAGAAGAAATACTAGTACAAAATGGAAGAGAGCAGTTTAAAAAACTACTGGATATTGGCCTTACTATTCCGGTTGCAATGCTGTAAAGTACATTTACAAAAAGTGAGAGAATAAATATATTTTGAGGGTAAATTGCGGTTTATTAAAAGAAGAGCATCGCTTTCGTTACTCTAGATAGATAAGTTCGGTACGATAAGCAATGCTCTTAGGGTAAACGGCAATTAGTCCTTCAGGCAGGAATAAAACTAAGTGCCAGTTTTATTTATTACATATTTCTTACGTATTTGTCAAGAAAAATGTCGAGGCTGAAAATTGCAATTCGTCTTGCTAATGCGACATTTTTCATACGTTTATCGCAGCTTGATATGGCGGTACGGTCATTGGGCAGGTGGCCGTACCACCATATGAGGTTGCGATTTTTTTGTATGTAGACAAGTAAATACTCGTCAGGGTTTCCAACCCATTAAATTTTTTTTGCGAAGAGGATTCTACCGGTTGCAGTTTGGATGACGCGGGAAACCACCACATCAATTGTTCTACCAACATCATCTTTCCCCTGCTCCACAACGATCATTGTCCCATCATCCAAGTATCCTACTCCTTGCGTTAAGTCTTTCCCGGGATGAAGCACTTTGATATGCAGCGCTTCGCCGGGAACCGCCGTTACTTTCAATGTGTTGGCAAGAGCGTTCACATTAATCGCCTGGACATTTTGAATATTAGCCTTTTTCTCCAGATTGTAATCACAGGTAATAATTTTCCCTTTGTGTGCCTTCGCAATTTTAATCAGTTTTTCATCCACTTCAAGCTTTTTGTTCATATCGACTTTTTCCTCTTTTTCAGGCAAAATGACAAATTTAATCCCTTTAGTCTTCCGCAATATCTCTAAGTCTTCAAGTCCACCACGACCTCGCTCTCTGCGAACCGTATCCTGACTGTCTGCAATATGCTTCAGCTCGAGAAGAATACTATCCGTAACGACAATAACGCCGTTTAAAAGACCCAGCTTGATGACATCGAAAATTCGTCCGTCAATAATTGCCGAAGTATCTAAGAATATTGCGTGCTCAATTTTTTTTGACCGCTTTGCTGCCTTTTTTTTCCCCGGTTGGGGCATTAAAGACGGAAGTCTCCGCATAATGGTTTTTGCAACCTCATCAGCAATAAGTCCCACTAATCGGGGCGGCGGAATCCCGGGCAGACGGGAAGGCGGTGCTTCCGGTGTTTCTTTTTTTTTATCCATATATTCTATAACTGCTATTCAGACTTAGTAATTTCTTCTATTCCTGGTTTGGTCAGGTTTTTTGAAAATTTTTCAAGCACTTGGCTTAGGAGTTGGTATTTCTTGGCAGTTATGATACTTGAGAAACCCAATTTCTCGGCCTCCCGTACTCTTTTCTCAAGTCCCGGAACTGTCCGAAGCTCACCTAAAAGCCCCACTTCTGAGATACCTACCGTCTCATTAAGTGGGATATTTTTTACACTCGAGAAAACCGCTA
Source organism: Candidatus Levyibacteriota bacterium (assembly GCA_963790825.1). Taxonomy (GTDB): domain Bacteria; phylum Patescibacteriota; class Microgenomatia; order Levybacterales; family UBA12049; genus CAWBPM01. Next base: position 26,275 of record CAWBPM010000004.1, read on the forward strand.
AGCATATTCCCAAATCTATAGCCGGATCTGACAGGCGCATTCCGCCGGCGACATTGACAAATACATCCATACTTTCAACCGGTAAGCGGCAATGTTTCTGCAGTACTGCCAAAAGAAGCTCTACCCGACGCGGATCGACTCCTGAGACTACCCGACGCGGCATAACTAATTTCGAATAGACCACAAGCGCTTGTAGCTCTACTAGAAACGCTCTTGATCCTTCCATGGTCGATACCAGGACAGATCCGGGTACATCTGTACGATTTTTGGTGAGGAATAATTGCTCAGGGCTCGTTACCTCACTCATTCCTTCCTCTTCCATGAGAAAAATTCCAACCTCATCTACCGGCCCGAACCGATTTTTCAGAGACCTCAGAATTCTGGTTCTTGTAAATTTTTCTCCTTCCAAAAACAACACACTATCTACCATATGCGACAAGACCATTGGTCCGGCAACCATTCCTTCTTTTGTTACATGACCGACAAGAATAATGGGAATATTCATCGTTTTGCCAATTCGCACGAACTGCAAAGCAGCGTAGCGAACCTGGGCTACAGATCCTGAAAGACCCGAGACATTCTCCGACTCCATAGTTTGGATTGAGTCTATCACGACTAAATCCGGTTTCATTTCCTCAATTTGCTTATTTATTAATTCGGGATTGGTCATAGACATAAGGTATAAGTTATCAGAACTTTTTACTGTTTTGCTTTTTAAAGAGGATGCTTTACTAATTCGCTCGGCGCGCATTTTAATTTGTTCAACCGATTCTTCTCCTGAAACATAGAGAACGGTTTTTCCAAGACTTGCCAGTCCCAAACAAAGTTGTAAAAGCAGTGTCGACTTCCCGACCCCCGGATCGCCTGCCAACAGCATAATGGAACCTAAAACAATTCCTCCTCCCAGAACTGTATTCATTTCTGATAGATTAGTTTGTATTCGCGATGTTTCTGAATATGCCACAGTTGATAATTTTTGCGGCTTTATGGAGGATTGATTACTATTTACCCTACCATTTTGCTCTATGGTTTTATCGATTCGTATTTCTTTAAAACTGTTCCATAGCCCACACTCCGGGCATTTTCCAAGCCACTGAGGACTATCATAACCGCATTCTTGGCAGACATAATTTATTATTGGCTTCCTCATAGTATTATTATACTCCTATATTCCGAGGCAGGAAGTGGGAAAAACAGTTTATAATTTAGAATTCAAAATTCAGAATTAATATAAGGAAAGATATAAATAGTTTTAGTAATTTTGAATTTTTAACTTTAAATTCTGAATTCCGTTTATCTGTATCCTATTGGTTTTTCAAGAAGAACCGGCGTGAGGAGAATTCTGTGCCGCCTTATATCAACCTCAGAAATCGTTACGTTAACTGAATCTTCAATTACATACGTTACCGTCGGCGGAATTTTCTCCTTACGGATAATGCCCACAGCGCCATCACCTAAGTCGATATGGATATTTCCTCCCGAGATTTCCTTCACAATCCCTGTCACCTTCTTGTCAACCGGAAATTGCTTTATCATCTGCTCAAAAGGATCTGCGCTTAGGCGTTTAATAGACAGATCGATTCTCCGTCCATCGCGATCGATACCAATTACCACCGCCTGAATAATCTGTCCCTGCGTAAAAAGTTGGGAAATGTCTGCTACTTTATCCCAAGAAATTTCTGAAATGTGAATAAGCCCGTCGAGACGAAGCGTCTTTTCTCCATCTTTTGCAGTAAGCACAACAAATACCCCGAAAGGGGCAACGTTGGCGACCGTTACGTCAATTTTTTGTCCGGTTTTAAACTGCGATGCAAGATCTTCAAACTCCTGAATCGGCATGTTTGTTTTCTGAGAAAATATAATTTTATTATCCGTTTTATTAAGTTCCAGCACTGATACTTTAAGTTTCTTTCCAACTATTGGTTCTTCTCCCAAGGCAAGGTGTGATTGCGGCAAAAAGCCTGAAACACCGTACGGTGTTTCAACTACCACTCCGCCTTTACTGATATCCGAAACAGTCACGTCAAGTGTTTGTTGGTTTTTTCGAAGCATATCCAGACTGTCCCAAGCATTTCCCTCCATAAACCTGCGAAGCGAAATGACCGGCTGACCCAGCTCATTCTCAGGAGTTAGAACGGTTCCGGTTACTTCTTCCCCAACTTTTAATGTAGCAAGCAAATTGCGAAGTAATCTCCGATCTTTTTCAAGAACTAATGCTTCTGTTTTTGCATTAATATCCGCTAAGATCTCACTGCTGGTAAGTTTGGTAATTGTTCCTTTTACGCTGTCGCCTCTATGAAATGTTTGAAATTTTTTAGTTACATGAGCCATCAACTCTGCCATTGAGGTAGCGTGTTTCTGTCCTGAGCTCTTCGAGTCTGAGCCTGAGGGCTCGCCCCTCAGAGTCGAACGACTTGTCGAAGGGTTAGAGGAAGTTGTATCTGTCATTCATTTTTATTTCCTTTCTCAGAGATTGCTTACAGTATACCACTTTGCACTTTTCCCTGCAAGCAGACTTTCCGACGATATGATAAGATTAAGTATTATATGTTTGACTCAATCGGAGAGTTTTTTGGCAGAAAACCAGTAGAAAAAAGAAAAAACAACTCTACGCCTATTTCTGAGGAATATAAAACAGCTGTCCTACCGCTCCTTAGTGCAGAAATTGAACGAATCACCAATTTGCCTGATAAAAATCTACACATTAAAAGTATTGACCAACAACTAGCATTAGTAAGAAGAGATCAAATTTTGCTGCAAAGTTCTCAGTACTTTGAACAACTTGATCCGCATTTAAAAGAAATCATCTTAGGTAGTGTTGATAGGTTAAACTTTGAGCAGCATGATCTGAAATTAGGACAAAGCTCTGAACAACAAACCAAGAGAGATGATAGTCTGGAGCTATACAAAAAAGCGCTTCGCCCACTCATGTCTGATGAAGAATATTATCGCTACTTCCCTCCCCAAAATATAAGTAACATAAGTGATAAGCTTTCACAAAAAGATAAATCACTTTCTCGAGTAGATGTCTCCACGCCTACAAACGTTATTGACATAACTACCAAGCGCCCGTTAGTCGCAGTTGAAGTAAGGTCTTCTGAGGGTCCTCGCCCTCCTGCAGCGTAGAAGATCAGATTCCCACGAAAAAACCCAGCTATAAGCTGGGTTCTTCGCTATTTTTGACAGGTAATTATCGGCATCGACTTATTGTCCCACGCCTTCATGGCGCAGTATCGTGGGCGCTAAAACGTTTCACTTCTCTGTTCGGAATGGGAAGAGGTGGTTCCAATTCGCTTCAGATACCGACAAATATATGTCAAAAATAAACTAGTAAGTTGACTCACTAGCAAGTGAAGAGAGTGCCCTGAAATATATACTTCAGTTGCCCCGATTGAATCGGGATTCCCTGAAGCAAATACCTCAAGGCTAGTCTTTTTAAAAAATCTACTACTTGACCATTAGTACTGGTAAGCTTAATGCCTTACGGCACTTCCACCGCCAGCCTATCAACCTCCTAGTCTAGAAGGGGTCTACTCTGTCTTGCGACAGAATGAAATCTAATCTTAGAGACGGCTTCCCACTTAGATGCTTTCAGCGGTTATCCGATGGGAATCTAGCTACCCAGCAGTGCCGAGAATTTATCGACAACTGGCACACCAGGGATTCCCTCATCCCAGTCCTCTCGTACTAGGGACGAACCTCTTCAAATTTCGACGGATATACAGGATAGAGACCGACAATTATGTTACACTCCAATTTCTTCTAAATTTGGAGGATGTATTATTTCTAATACATTCTGCATGTCGCCATGCAGTTCGGACTATATCTTATCCCAAATCCTATTGGGACTCTAACATGTAGTCTCTGAGGCTCCCTTAAAATAAAGGTTGCCTGCTGATTAACTCCACCAAACAGATTGTCACTTTTGTCATCCTGAACTTAATTCAGGATCTAGATTCCGAAATAAATTCGGAATGACAAGAGTACTGTTGGATTCTGAGTGTTTCCAGCATATAGTTAGATTTATACTCATCTTTTGATGAGCCCTTCAATTTCCTCTGATAAGATATCAAAACGCTTGAAGGAAGACAGCAACGGTCAATTGCTTACTGTCTTACGACGTTCTGAACCCAGCTCGCGTACCACTTTAACCGGCGAACAGCCGGACCCTTGGGAACTTCTTCGCCCCCAGGATGTGATGAGCCGACATCGAGGTGCCAAACCGCATCGTCGCTGTGGACGCTTGGATGCGATCAGCCTGTTATCCCCGGGGTAGCTTTTATCCGTTAAGCTGTGTGCCTACCACTAGGCATCACAGGATCACTAAGACCTACTTTCGTACCTGCTCGACTTGTTTGTCTCGCAGTCAAGCTGGCTTTAGCCTTTGCGCTATCATTCCGATTTCCATCCGGAACTAGCCAACCATTGTGCGACTCCGTTGCGTTGTAGGAGTCAACCTCCCCAGTTAAACTGCCCGCCAGACACTGTCCCTATGCCGTATATTTTTCGGCTCGAGGTGATGCTCACTCATTTCAAAGAGAGGTATTTCACTTTCGACGAATCTCCCTCCTATTCTAAACAGTTAAAATGAACTTGCAAATGCCAAACTACAGTAAAGCTCCCGGGGTCTTTTTGTCCATGTATAACTAGGCCGCGTCTTCACGGCCATCTCAATTTCGCCGGGTAGATGATCAAGACAGTTATTCAGTCGTTCTACCATTCGTGCGGGTCGGAACTTGCCCGACAAGGAACTTCGCTACCATAGAACAGTTATAGTTACTGCTGCCGTTTACTGGAGCTTAAATCCTAACCTGTACTCTTACGAGCTTCAGTCGAGATTTTTGACTTACCAGCACTGGGCAGGTGTCAGCCCCTATACGTTACCTTTCGGTTTTGCAGGGACCTGTGTTTTAGATAAACAGTCGCTAAATACTCGTTAGTTGCGCCCCACGATTGCTCGCAGAGAAGGCATCTCCCATAGGTTACGCCTAGCTTTTTTGCCGAGTTCCTTGATCATCTTTCTCCCGAACACCTTAGTCTACTCGACCTGCCCACCTGTGTCGGTAATGCGGTACGGTAAAATATGTATTTTGTCCCGATAAATCGGGACATAATGAGATTTTTCCTGGCAGTTGAAAGAGATTGAATCGACCCCAGCAGAGCTGGGTTCTTTCCATCGTAGTTTGATTAAACATGGTAACGGATTTGCCAATTACCACTGTCTTACTACTTAGACAAACCTTGCGGTCTGCTCAACTCTTCCATCTACGTCACCACCTTACAATATACATATCCTGTAGGCGAATATTAACGCCTTATCCATTGAACTACGCCCCATTGAAACGAGGCACATCCTTAGGACCGACTGACCCTCCGCTGACTTACATTGCGGAGGAAACCTTGGGCTTTCGGTGTGATGGTTTCTCACTATCATATCGCTACTCATACCTGCATTCTCACTTCTATCCGCTCCACCACGGCTTACACCGCGACTTCACTGCAAATAGAACGCTCCCCTACCAATCTCGTCCCGCAGAGCGGGACAAGAGTCTCCAATTTCGGCAAAGAGCTTAATCCTCGATAAATTTTCGGCGCCACAAACCATCCGCCAGTGAGCTGTTACGCTATCTTTAAAAGGTGGCTGCTTCTAAGCCAACTTCCTGGGTGTCTCTGGATCATGACTTCCTTCAAAACTTAGCTCTTTTTAGAGGCCTTAATTGGGAGTCTGGGCTGTTTCCCTTTTGACTCATCAGCTTAGCCCGACAAGTCTGACTACAATGCTGAACACGTGTATTCGGAGTTTGATTGGTTACTACCGCTTGCGCAGCAGGAAACCATTCAGTGCTCTACCCCACGCGGTATACATTGCGCTATACCAAAATATATTTCGGGGAGAACCAGCTATCTCTGGGTTCGATTGGCATATTGCCCCTAACCTCAAGTCATCTCAAATCATTGCTACGATTACGAGTTCGGGCCTCCTCCTGACTTTCGTCAGGACTCACCCTGCTCAAGGTTAGCTCACCCAGTTTCGGGTCTTATGATTGCAACGAAATCGGCCGATTAGGCCATGCTTTCACTCCGTCTTCCCAACTACGTTGGTTAAACAATGCTGCAATCAAAAACTCACAGGTTCATTCTTCAATAGGCACGACATTATCCCGTAACTTTGTCACCGAATCGCTTCGGATTATTCATCACAGTCAGCCGAAGGCGCCTTGCGGCTTCCTCTTGCTACAACTGGATAATATTTCTTAACAAAGTTACGGGACTCTGTCTGCTTGTCAGCCAACAATTTCAGTTCTATTTCATCCCCCTCCCGGGGTGCTTTTCACCTTTCCCTCACGGTACTAGTTCACTATCGGTAGATTCTGATATTTAGCCTTGGATCGTGGTCGACCCAGATTCCCACAGAGTTTAAATCGTGCTCCATGGTACTTAGGTACAAACTATCGGAGACCTGCATTTCGCGTACACGGCTATCACGTTCTTTGGCGGGTTATTCCGAACCCTTCTGCTACGCAAGTCTACATCGAATATCGTCTGCCCTGCAACACCACTAAAAGTGGTTTAGGCTGTTCCGCTTTCGCTCGCCGCTACTGACGGAATCTCATATGATTTATATTCCTGGCGCTACTTAGATGTTTCAGTTCGCGCCGTACCCCACCCTACGCTATTATCCAGCAAAGCTGGATTATTTACGTATGGCTATCCCGACTAAATCGGGATGGATTACTCCATTCGGAAACCGCCGGATCATAAGTTTATGGCACTTCCCCGACGAGTATCGCCGCCGTATGCGTCCTTCCTCGGTCAAAATCTCCTAGGCATCCATTATCGGCATTATGAGTAGATTCTTAAACCATCCCGCAAAGCGGGATGACAAAAAGACTTTTTATCCCGTCAAAATCGCTTCGTGAGCCACATCCCGCTAAGCGGGATAAGGCGAACGGTAAGATTAAACGGGATTCTCTTCACTTGTTAAAGAGCCATCTCACTTACATCTTTTGAAGAAACCCCCTCTAATCTAGGGGGCTTGTTCAAAAGAACAAGCAGCATGTGCTAATCAATATGTAGCTAGTGGACCGGAAGAGATTCGAACTCTCGACCTCAGCTATGCAAAAGCTGCGCTCTACCAGCTAAGCTACCGGCCCATAAGGGCCAACACCACAAATTAACTTAAAAAGAACTGTAAATCGAAAAAAAGCGTATGTGAGGCAGGAAAATCCTTAAATAGGTCTGAGAGAATTAGTAAAAAATATACTCATACAAACGTTTTATTCGCTTTACGTAGACTCATATTAGCATAGGCACAAAAGCATGTCAAGGTGTATTTGAAGATATTGACAAGTGCTATTGTTTTCGCTACAGTAGTAACACATAAATCAAGAGTGATGGGAAGACCCCAAACTATTCTTATTTGCTCCCGAGGTTTACATCCTCGCGTCGCAAGAGCGAAAGTTCGGGGCGTAGGTTTTGGCCTGTCAATCCATCCAGCAACCCTTCGGCAAGCTCAGGGCAAGCCTTATAAACAAAAAGGACGCGCTTAGCAAACCGTTATGGGTGCTAAACCAAACCTGAAAAGGATGATTTGCTCTCAAGCCGCGTTTGACGCGGTCGAAGGGAAAAATTCGACCTCCTTTCAGGGAGGTTTTTTGTCATTTAAAAGTTGAAAATGCAAAATTCAAAGTTATAGACTTTTTACTTTTAATTTTGAACTTTAAACTTACTTATGAAGACAACTTTTACATCAGAATCTGTTTGCGCGGGTCACCCAGACAAAGTTTGTGACCAGATTAGTGATGCGATTGTGGATACTGCTTTAGCTCAGGATCCGAAAAGTCGAGTAGCGGTAGAAACCGTAGCAGGATTTAATCATTTGTTTCTTTTGGGCGAAGTGACCACAATCACCAAGCTTGATTATAAAGAAATCGCTCGTAAGCAAATTCGACGACTTGGCTACACAGATCCTTTATTGAACTTCTCCGATAAATCACCCATTGAAGTTGTCATACATACTCAGTCTCCCGAGATTGCAGCCGGAGTAGATAGCGAGGGCGCCGGAGATCAAGGTATGATGTTCGGTTTTGCTTGCAGGGAAACCAAAGAATTTATGCCCTTACCGATCCAGTTGGCTCACGCGCTTACCAAGGCTATTGATCAGGCTCGGGAAACAGAAACTATTCCCTATCTTCGACCTGATGGGAAAAGCCAAATAACGGTTCTATATGATAAGGGGCAGCCAATCGGCATTGAACACCTTGTCCTGGCAGTTCCTCACCATGAAACTGTCACTTTAGCTGAAATAAATGATAGTTTATATCGCTATGTAGTTACGCCTGTTTTAAAGCAATATGGATTTTCCATTAGTAAAAAGGGTGTTATCGTTAACGGCACGGGTGTTTGGCATAAAGGCGGACCTGCCATGGATGCGGGACTTACCGGTAGAAAAATAATTGTCGATACGTATGGCGGCTATGCGAAAGTAGGAGGCGGAGCATTTAGTGGCAAAGACCCGACTAAGGTTGATAGGTCTGGGGCATATGCAGCGCGCTTTATTGCAAAAAATATCGTCGCACATAAATTAGCTGATAAAGCAGAAGTACGCTTAGCCTACGTTATTGGCAGAAAAAAACCCTTAATGCAGGAAGTTGAAACATTTGGCACGCTTAAGGTAAGCGAAAAAATATTAAAAGATTTTGTTTATAAACTAATTGATCCGTCAGTACATGGAATTTTAGAGAGACTCAATTTACGCCGGCCTATCTATCTACCAACTGCAGCCTATGGCCACTTCGGCAGAGATGAGTTTCCCTGGGAAAAAATCGTCACCCTTTAAAACACGACGAGTATAAACTATAATATCCTTACGCTTGACATGAAAGAATTACTTGAGAAAACCCAACCATACCAGCCATATATTTCAGTTTCCGAAAACGGCGCAGTTGCATATGTATCTTTTGAAATTCGGGATCCTAATTTTAGCGGTGCTCCCACAGGAAGAATGTTGCGAGTAGAAAGAGGCACATCTTTAACTGAAGCATGTAGGCAATATAAAAAAGACGATCCTTTAATCTTACCAACGCTGCGTGAAGCAGTAACAAATTATCGAACCGAGAACAACCTGTACCCGCATATTGCCATGACGCTCTACACATTAGTTGATTCTATTGATCAGGCATTTAAGAATGACTAGCAGGTTTATAAAAATGGAGTAGTTTTTTGTCAAAATTAAATCACTTTCTATCTTCGGCTTATAACTACTGAAACAACACGTATAAAAATATCGTTTTACTTCCATAATTGAACCATATTAAAGTTCTTGTTGTTGTAAATACTAATTCCCTGAAGTATAATCGCCTCATCATGTGTTCACGAGAGATACTGAATGACCAAAGACCAAGGGGTACAAAAGAAAGCCGGAAGGGAAGAAAGCCCAGAGCCGGTATTCATTTTTCTTATAATGACAGTAGTTTAATACTTGATCTTGGTCAAGCAGATACCCAGAGGATTAAGAATCGCATCGCAAGAAAAGCCGTTATCGAAGTGACGCCAGCAGGATACATGTTACTCAATAGCAGAATGCTCTATGATCGAAAACCTGAGATTTTTAGCGATACTTTGGATCGGTTGGATATTCTGGATAGGAGCTTACAAAAAGTGGAAGAAGAGACCGGCCAAAGAAGCACCAGGCGAGCTCTGGTTCAAACTGCCAGAGAAGCAATAGAGATTGTTATGACACCAGGAGTTCCTGAGAAACCGACAGCACGACAGAGAAAATAATAGTTTGGTTATGACTCAGAGGGCACAATATGCGTGGGTTTATTTGTTGTAAGCCATTTCTCAACCTCCAAAGCAGCGGAAGCACCATATCCGGCAGCGGTAACTGCCTGTCGATAATCCCTGTCATGAACGTCCCCTGCTACAAATACTCCCGGCACATTAGTTTTATAATGATCCGAGACTAAAACATATCCCTCTTTATCTACGTCAATTCCTTTAAAGACGTTAGAATTTGGTATGTGTCCGATTGCGACAAAGACTCCGTCAATAGATTTTTCACTAACATTGCCTGTCTGATTATTCTTTATCTTCACATTCTGCACTCTACCTTCACCTAAAATTTCAACAATTTGTGAATTTAACATAAATGAGATTTTGAGATTCTCTTTCACACGGGTTAACATTATACTGCTGGCTCTAAATTCTTCCCGACGATGAACGATAGTAACACTAGTTGCTACTTTTGCAAGGACTAATGCCTCCTCCATCGCACTATCTCCTCCGCCAACGATAATAACATTTTTACCCCTAAAAAAAGGCGCATCACATGTCGCGCAAGACGAAACTCCCCGGCCAATAAGGCCTGCTTCACCTTTTACTCCCAACCATCTTGTATCTGCACCAGTTGCAATAATTACTGTTTTAGCAAAATATGTAGCTTCTCCTACAGTTACTTGAAAAGGGTTCTTACTAAAATCCGCTTCTTTTACGTTTTCATCCAGAATCTCTGCTCCGTGTTTCTTCGCCTGATCCTTCATTCGCTGCATGAGTTTCGGTCCCTCAATTCCATCAGGAAATCCAGGGAAGTTTTCGATAACACTGGTAAGCTGCAATTGCCCTCCCCATTTTTCACCTGCAAGAATAAGGGTTTTTAAACTAGCTCGGGTGGTATAAATACCGGCAGTTAAACCGGCAGGACCTGAACCAACAATAATTGTGTCATAGAGATTTTCCATATACTTAGTATAGCTGATTTCCCAAATAGTGAAATGCTTGAATAATGGTCATGTAGGAAGTTTTAGCTTGCGACAAGGTCTAAAGCCTGCTTTATCACCTCTCGAGGTTGTGCGCCGATAATCGAGTTAACCGGCTTTCCCTCTTTAAAAAACATCAGTGTTGGAATACTCATTACATTATATTGTCCGGAAGTCTGAGTATTCTCATCCACATTTAATTCTCCAATCTTTACTTTTCCCGCATACTCCTTAGACAACTCCTCAATAATCGGAGCAATTATCTTACACGGCCCACACCACGGAGCCCAAAAATCGACCAGTACCGGAAGCTTGCTTTTAAGTACCTCCTCTTTAAAATTTTGATCAGTGATTACTGTATGTGTCATAAATTATTTCGTCAATCCATAGTAGCAAGGACGCGAGATGCTGTCAAGGAGTTTCTCAAAAGAAAGCGGAGAAAGAGAAGCCTGCTTTCAACAATAATCAGAACTAAGAATCATTAGGCATATGAGTAGCCGTCGCATAAAACTACCCCAACTCCTCGCGTTTCTCATGTAGGAAATGGAACCATTGCTCGCTAAAAGCAAAAAGACCCTTAAACGGTGTCTCAATAAAGAAATCAAAAAGAAACAGAACGAAGTTAATCTGAGCCCAGCCTTGGGTAATTTTTCGCCCTACCCTAACAATCGGCATGAAAAGAAAATCTACTAGAGGCGTAACAAGTCCTTGTTTGTCGCCGACCGAATAGAGAGTCGCCAAAAGACTAATCCTATAAGACAGGAAAGAAACTATTGCTAAAAAGAAGATAAACACTAATTGGCTGATAAAGTGGAAATGCATCCGGTTTAACGCGTAAAAAACTATCCCAAAAGAAAGAATAAACGCAGAGAACCAGAGTAAATTAAACATGAGATTAAGAAATGGCTTAATTCGATGCGGGGTTTTGCGAATCGTTAACTTCTCCCCAAGCTCAGGCTTTTCACTATAAAGAATCGCGTAAATATAAGAGAGAATACGTTTGGAATTATCAAGACCTGGAGGTCGAATGAAAATACCGACAATCACCATAAGACATGGTGGAATAACAATACTAATAGCCAAGGTGCCCCACTGGATAGAACCAAGAAAGATCCGATCATACGTTCCCTCCACCAGGAAAGCAATAGCGACTTTCGTAAGTAAAATGAAAACAACACTTCGTATAATTGCCCGCTGAACCTTATCTCCGATTCCCCGGTAGCGTGTTTCGCAAGAAGCATAGACAATTTGCGTAAATGCTCTGATCATCCGACAGAAGGTTCATCATGTCGTCGCTATGCATTCTGAGTACATCTTCCAGAATTAAAAAGGCTGCAGTCCGGTTTTTGACATAATTATAGATTCGTGGCTGAATTGGATAATTAAGCTGTTTTACAATTTCCTGATATCCTTTCAGGAAATTGTCTGCTACTTCATCTACTTTCAGACGATCCAACTTACCAAAGTACAAAAGAAATAAATGATATCTAAGAAATGCGACATCGTCTTTTGCAAATGACCGGCGGACGGAAATATAAACCTGCGCATCCCGTGTTTCTTCCGAATCGTCTCCGATTAATACATCTTCTTTTACCACTTGAAACATAAAGTTACTCATCGTTTCCTTTTCCTGATTGGGGTTTAACGTGTGTTCAATATGAGAAGACATCAGATGATAAATCCACTCATTAATCGTGTATTCGGGCATTCTATGCTTCTGAAGAATTTTAAAGCGAAGTTCCAGATAGATATCAATAATTTCCTCAACTTTACCAATCATTGATTCAGCTACACTATTGTCGGGCATATAGCGTGCCCAAACGAGCTCGCGAACAAGTGGTTCGGCGGTCGTTTTGGCGTTTCCACCCAGGAGTAAGCGTCTGTGTAAAATCCGCTCAATAGTAGCCCGGAGAATTACTTCCTCGTCTCGGTATTCCATGGCGTTTCGTAATTTCTCATACCAGGAAGCAAATTTAGAAACTACCGGATTAACAGTTATTTTGCGCTCATGATTCACGCTTTCCTTTTTCTGGATAGAAGTAATAACATAAGTTGCCATCCGTGATAAGGTTTTTGCTTCCATAAATATATTATCTGCCTAATTTCCTTTCTTGTAAATAATCTGTTGAGTTTTCTGGTAATAAAGAAGTGGTAATAAAATGTATCCATATTTTAATATAACTTCTACTATGTCAATATATAGTAACTTACCTTTGGTTCTTGTATTGACAAGAACTATTACGGCTTATACAATACGCCTACTATGCTAAGCTCCAAGTCTCGAGGTACTTCGTCTTCTGATTATGTTGAAATTTCCCTTCCAAAGTTAAGTTTCTTTAAGCATTTTTTTACTTCATCCAGTCTTAATCCGCTTACACTGCTTCTTTTACTCTTGCTTTTGATTTTCGCCTATCTATTAGGATCCATGGCTACAGAAGTACAATATTTGAAAAAGGGTGCTATAAGCTTGGCTCCTAGTCCTACATTAGGACAAACCAGTCAGTCTGGTTTCGGGCTCGCAATTCCAACGCTTGCGCCAAAAGTAAACGTAGATAATGGAACGCTTCCCATACTCGGAGATAAAAATGCCAAGGTACAAATTGTCGAATTCGCCGACTACCAATGTCCATATTGTGAGCAATTTTTTACCAATATTGAGCCGCAAATTATTAAAAATTACGTTGACACCGGAAAAGCGAGCTTCGCTTTTCGTAACTATGCTTTTTTAGATGAAAGGGCAAGTAATCCTAATTCTACCAATGCTGAATCTACCTGGTCTGCCGAAGCTGCAGACTGTGCGAATGAACAAGGCAGGTTTTGGGATTTTCATGATTATCTCTATAGTCATCAGGGACCGGAAGATAGCGGTGCGTTCGCTAAAGATAAACTGGAAGGCTTTGCTCAGGTTTTAGGTCTCAATACGGACCAATTTAACTCGTGTCTCGAATCGGATAAGTATGCCCAGACAGTTGCGGATGACATGACTCAGGGAAAGAAGTTCGGCGTTACTTCCACTCCGACTACTTTTATTAACGGACAGGCAATTGTCGGAGCACTTCCCGATCAGATTATGACAGCAATCGAGGCCGCGGCGAGCAAGTAAAATAATCCCAAGAAAGCTCAGCTATTTGTTTTTAGTCGCCAAGTCCATCTTTGGTTTTTCTCACAATAAATTCTCGCAACGTCTCTTTTATCTCTTCACGTTTTATCTCAACATTTTTTACCTGCGCTAAAAACGGTCCTCGCCGGCATTTGGAAACTAATTCCTCAATTTGTTCCTTTTCTCCTTGTAAAACTGCCTCGACTTTTCCGTCCTCAGTATTTCTCGTCCAGCCGGCAGTCCCCAGTTTTCGAGCTTCAAATTTTATAAATTGGCGAAAGCCAACATCCTGCACTTGACCTGAAATGAAAAGATGAACCTGAATAAGCATGGTTGGTGAGATTATATCATGAACAAACTAGATCACATATTTCTCCAGAAGCTTAGTGATATATGCTTCAGAAAGCTCCAGTTGTTTAAGTAGTTTTTTATCAGGCAAAAAACGATATATTTTTATATCTAACGTGAATTCTTCTGAGACAACGACGCCTTCCGCACGAAGAAGTTTACGCTGAAGCTCCCGATCCACATATTTTGTACCTTTAATAGTAATGCTGCCTTTATTATTTACAACTCGCCACCAGGGTAAATCGATGTTTCCTTCAGAGCCTCGTAAAATCCACCCTACTTGCCGTGCTGCGCGCGGCATGCCAACCATAAGTGCCACTTGTCCGTAGCTTACTACCTTACCGTGAGGAACTAAGCGAACGATTTCAATAACGCGTTTTTTAAATGGGGAAATCATGACGTCTCAGGACTTTTCTATCAACTTTAACTTCGCCTCTTTAGCTTCTTTTTTTAATTGGGTGAGCTTCCACATAAAAAGTGCGCCCTTATTCTTAGCAGTACTGTCTTTCGTAAAACTCAATGCCCGCTCCAAAAGCGAGCGATGGGTAGTCTTGGCCAGTTTCATGTATAAACTTCTATGCTTATAATCATCCAGCTCCTCAGCCAAATGCATGCCAAATGATTGAAATTCACGGGAAATATATTTATCAGTTGTGGGATTAAAATTTTTTAAAATCTGCTTAATCGCCTGCATGAAATTATTATAGCAGTTTCCTATTGCTCTAAAACCATTATTTAAGAGGAAAATTACTTTGTATTGAATCTATTTCTTGCAGTTTCCAGGTCTTTTTCAAGCCCTGTTTCTAGGGCATCTGTCGCATGCTTGACGAGTTCCCGGACTTTTCCCAGCTGCCCCCTCCCGAATTTAGAAAGGACAAATTCATCTGCTTTTTCAATCTGATGCTTTGCCAACTCAGACTTATCATGCGCCTCGCCAATACCCAAACGAAAGCGCCAGAATTTATCTGTTCCCAGACCGGTAATAATTGAC
The DNA here is from genome assembly GCA_963790825.1 of Candidatus Levyibacteriota bacterium. Taxonomy (GTDB): domain Bacteria; phylum Patescibacteriota; class Microgenomatia; order Levybacterales; family UBA12049; genus CAWBPM01. Next base: position 41,471 of record CAWBPM010000004.1, read on the forward strand.
TCTACTCCGTGATGTCCTGCTGCTGCGCCGCCAAAACGGATTTTCATACTGCCGAGAGGCAAATCCAGTTCATCATGAATAACCCAAATATCCGAAGGCTCAATGTGGTAAAAATTCGCGATTAAAGAAACAGCCACGCCTGAGTTATTCATGAATGTTTTAGGTTTAGCGAGGATGATACGTTCCGGTTTTTCTCTATTTTTTGCCTGCCAATCCAAGATGGCGATATCGCTTCTAAGCTTCATACTTTTTTCCCAGATATTTTTTCCGGTCGGCATAAAATCCTGCAGAAAACGCTCGACGACATCAAATCCCAGATTATGCCGGGATTGCACATATTCTTCTCCGGGATTGCCAAGTCCAATTATCAGTTTCATACCACAGAAAGTATTGTACCTTCTTTTTGCCTGTGTTGCAATAAAGCTTCCGACTTTAGGATTGGGTTTCGTCCACGCTTAGTCTAGAGCGAAATCCTCTCTAAGTCACGTTCAGTTTGCATGAATGTGACGAAGGGGAATAAACTTACTAATAAAAACAAACCCGTCGTAACCTAACAAACGGGTTTGTTGTAAATAACTTCAAACAGCTCTTATTTATAATAAGATTTAATTTGAAACAAGAGATAGAAACCAATCAAAGCTCCGATAATTACTGAAACAATACCTCCTACTACTAATGACGAGAGGAGATTTACCACCTCGGACCAAAAAAGCAGTCTCCATCCCTCCATTTTGCGAGCTTTCACTTTCGAATACGCTAATAAAAGAATTACTGACGCTGCGATCGTTAAGACACCAGTAAGAAGTGTTAAAAATCCGGGACGCACGCCGATAAACGCAATAATCGGAGCGGATCCGAACCAGCTTAAACCGGCGATAATGCCTAAAATACCAAAAATTAACGCAAATATTGGCGTAATCTGTACCAGAACTTCTTGAATATTTTTAGGAAGTGCCGGAGCTTTAGCAAAAAGATCTTCGAGCATCTTAATATAATCTGTTTCTTTTTTCTCTGCCATAATTTTCACCTCCTTTCTTACCTTGTACTGTCATTATAAACTCAAGCAGATAAATTTACTAGAGATTTTTTAAGAAGCTGTACTCTTGTTAAATTTCCAGGCGTAATTGAGGTGATTCTTTTTGGCTTCCGTCCCAAATTTTCACTTTTCCATACACACCGTCATACCCCGGATCAATCTGAATAGTGCCTTTTCGCACCCTCCCTACTCCCTCAGCGATTCTCTCACCAGCTATTTTTTCAATTTCCTCCAGAGTACATTTCAAAAGTATAGAGAGTTCTGATCCTAACTCTTTGCAAATATTTATATACGCATTCTTTACTTTCTGAGCTGCAACCGTTGCGCCCATTGACTCGGCAATTATCTCCAGAAGTGGAACTAACTTAACATATGACGGATGGCAATGCGACTTATCGGTAAACCACTTCAAGCCGTACTGATTGATTTTCTCTTCCATTATGCCAGAAGGAAGCGAGGCGAGCCCGCTTCGACTCAGCGAGGCGAGCTCCTGGACTCGAAACATGACTCCTTCTGTGAGACGGCGGCGACAAGCAGGACAAATATTCCCGCTTGTATTAATTTGAGATGGATCCAAAACTACCTGACAATTGCGGTGCCCCGAATAATGATATTTTCCCTCCTCAGGATAAAATTCTATGGTATAACCAACTTTGAATTTTCCTTGTGGATTTCGTTTGACAGCTTGTAAAATATCATTATATGAATAATTGGCTATTTGTAATTTATCATTTGTCATTCCGTTTTTATTGAAAATAAATACGGTTGCTTCTCTTCCCATCTTCGCCGGACTATGCGCATCGGAAAAAGAGAGAATTGACCTGGTTTTTAATTCTTCAATTCGCCAGTTCATTTCCGGATCACTAGATAACCCTGTTTCAATACCATAAATATAATTACTTAAGTCTCCGAAGCTTTCTGAGATAGAGTTATATCCGCTTGCCGAGCCATATAGTCCGAAATGCGGCGTCCAGATGTGACAGGGAATTAAAAATGCCCGTTCATCAATTCCCAAAACAAGTTCCAAAAGAGTTCTTGAGGAAAGTCCGATAATCGGCCTTCCGTCCGATGCTAAGTTACAACCACGCTTCAGAAGTTCCTTGCTAATTTTTTCGGCCACCGCAAAAGACGGCACAAATATCAGATTATGAATCCGCCGGAGCTTATCTTTTTCCTTATAAATACTGGAAATCTCAGTTGATAGTAAAAAATGAACCTGTTTCTCCTCTTCCTCTGTTTTTAGTCCATAAATTCCCTCTTCGCGTTCCTCAAGCATTTTTCCTATCTCCTTAAACCACAGGGGGTGGGTAAAATCAGCTGCTGTAAGTAGATTTAGTCCTTTCGTAAGGGCATACTTTGCCATAACAGGAAGTGTCATGTCTTTAGAAACTGCCCGGGAATATTTCGAATGTAAATGTAAATCCGCAATAATTTCCATACAATTATTTTAGCAAAAAAATCTATCAGATGCAGAAGTTGTATGCGTCACGCACTTATTGGAATCTTGGCTTGTATAAAGGACATAGGCGACATATATTTAAGCGAAGCATGTGGCCTCTTATAGTTATACCAGTATAAATACTTTGTGAGCTTTTTTGCAAATGCTTCTGAGTCATAGTAAATCTCGTCATTTCTTAAAATGAATTCCTCCTGGATTGTCCGATTGAATCTCTCAATGTAACTATTAATCTTTGGCATTCTGGGATAGATAAATTGATGTTTAATTTTCTGTTCAACTATATACTCATGGAATGATTTGAGAAACTCTGATCCATTATCTGTTTGGATTGTATGAATCGGTGTTGGATTATTGCACTGGAACTGCTTAAAAACCTCTCTTGCTGTTACTGAGGAGAGATCCGGTACATATACAACTAAGGCAAATTTTGTGTAAATATCAATCACACACATAAACAAATGTTTCTCAAAATTGATATAGACAACTACTGAATCCATCTCAATAAATCCAGGAGAAACTACCTTAGGAGACTTTCTCACTCTTAGCTTTTTGAACTTGTTTTTTTGTTTCTGTGGGTAGACTTTCTTCTCAAATGTTAAGTGACGTCTTTTAAGTACTTTCCCAATAGTACTTTCTGCCAAGGTCTTAATACCCAGCTCTTTGGCATACGCATCAACAAAGGGCTTGAGCATACTTTTACCAATATTCCCATGCTCATGCCTCATCTCTCTAATGAACTCAATTATTCTCCAGTCTGTCTCCATCTTTCGCACATGGAGAGGTCTAGTTCCGTGTGGCACTAAACTGATTGTCCTTTTTCCGTTGTGTTCATAAGCATTTCTCCAGTTGTATAAGCTGCTCTTCTTTATTTTGAATGCAGCAAGGGTTGGACGCAGTCCATACTTGTAGTAGTGATTAATCACGTGAAGGCGAAAAGCAGCTACATCGGATACTTCAACTGCTAATGAATTCTGGAGCATTTTCATCAGTATATGATAGCTCTTTTGTGAGTATTTTGGTCGTAAATGTCTTACTCGTTTAAAATCACTTGGCATAGAATCTTCTTCCTTAAGATTCCAATATGTATCGTGACTTATTCAGAAAAAACCTTTACATTTTCTTACCGTTTTATTACACTATATATATGGCACCTGCAGAAATCTTATCCCATTCATTAGAAAAGCCAGTAAAGCTGTCAGTTAGTGAAACTAAACTGCGAAAAGCTTCCCGGCTATGGGAACGCGTGAAAAAACTGGGAGAAAAACCAGAGAAGCCCTTTGATAAATATGTGAGAGAACGAACTTATGAAGTAGCATTGTTAGGAAAAGATAACCTCGGCCCATGGGAGATTTCTCTGCCGAAAGAATTCGCTCAAGCTGCCATATTCGAGAGAAGGCTTAATGAACCACAAAATAATCCTGTGTGGATGGCAGCACGCCGGGCATATTTAAATGAAGATCGAGGCCGCCTTCCCTTGAAAGGAGAGGGCGCAGTGACAAGAACTACCGTACGGGCAGCTTGCGTCACCGGAATAGCAGAAATTGACCCAGAGAAAAAAGAACTGGTCTTTCCCTTTCTAGAGTCTTCTGCTACCCCCCTACAAATTAAGACTGATAATCCATCTAAGGACATAGGCTTGGGGAATGCAATTTATATTGCTCCTCCTGTGAATAGGCAGAAGGCAGCCTAAGTTCCCAAGTTATAGCAAATAATAAGGTTAAAACTCAACTATTGACAATAGGAAGATCTATCCTATAATATATACTTGTGTATTATGATTGAACAACAAGAAGCTTCCCTCTCTTCTATCGAGAGTCAATTTGCTGTAAAAACAAAGTTTCCTCAGCAAATGACCGTCGTAAAAAATTCTTATGAGATGGAAACCTATAACTATGTAGCGATGGCTATGGAAACAGCTGGAATGGGACATATCAGCTTTAAGGAGTGCGGAGAACCTAGACTGTATGGCGAATTTGTCGACCTACCTCTCTCTTTAGATCAAGCCAAATATACCATTGTTCACACTGGAGATCTCAGCCTTGCTCCCTTTCAAGAAGTTGTCGCCGCAGCGGAGATGTATATGGGACAATTAGACCAACTAGATGAGCTCGGCCTTGAATGGAATATCAAATCAGAAATTCTTTCTTATCTTATTGATAATAAAGTACAAGAAGTTAAACAAGCAAGATACCAGCACTAATTCATTTTTTTTCCTGCTCTTTATACATTTCCACTAATTCTTTAATATTCGTTGCGTCTTCTGCTTTTTTATCCTTATCACGAAATGACACCAAACGCGGGAAACGGAGGGCATATCCCGGCTCTATCTCACCAGACTTTGTCACTTCCCTACCTGCGCTGTGAAGCGGTGAGCGCGTAATCTCATCTGCCAATACCTCGATCACTATCTCGGGTTTTACCCAAACAGAAGGTGTAATGAGTGAATTCACACGCGCCGGCTTCTTATCTGTTTCAATGCTTCTTGTTTTCGTTTTAATACTTTGCCACTCCTCATCAGTCAATCCGGTTCCGATTTTACTCACCGTCACAAACTCATCGTTTTTCTGGTCATACACACCGACGAGAAGTGCTCCAGCCCCAAAAGCAGTCCGTTTCCCTTTTCCATAAATATAACCTAAGATAACACAGTCAATCGTGTCTGTCAGATCTCCTGCTGAATGGCGTTTTAATTTAACCCAATTAAAATTTCTGCCTCCCGCCTGATAAGGAGAATCAATTTTCTTAACTACTACTCCTTCTAGTCCCTTTGAAATCGAGTCATCTAGCATCAACTGGAGTTCATGAGGATTAGTTAGGATTTTTCCCACAACCGGAATCAGTGTATCGTCCGCCTCGACTGTCTTCTGAAGAATTTCCATCCGCTCCACAAGTGGCAAATCAATGAGTGATTTTCCATCCTTATAGAGAATGTCAAATACAAATGCCCGAAGCGGTAAGCTCTCGCTCATCTCTTCAATATTATGTTTCCGTCTGCGCTTCGTCGTCTCCTGAAACGGCAGAAATTCTTCCGATTCTCTCTGATAGGCCATAGCTTCAGAATCCAAAATTACGTTTTTTGCTCTCACCTGTTTTAAGGTGCCGGCAATAAGCTCTGGAAACATGTGGGTCATATCCTCAAGGTTCCTGGAAAACATGGATACCTTGTTTCCATTTTTATGAATTTGCACCCGAAATCCGTCATATTTAGGAGTGGCATGGACTTTCCCCATTTTCTCAATTACTTTTTCCGGATTCGGTAAGCGTTCACAAAGCTCCGACCGAATTGGCCTGCCGACGGTTACACTAAGTTTTTGTACTGCCGAAAGACCGCTTTCAAGCAAAGTTTTGCCAATAAGCCCAAGATCCGATGTTTCATTGTATGTCTTTTCAAGCAGCTTTCTTTTTCCCCGGTCGTGCAAGATTGCTAAAGCTAAACCATCAAGGACTGTCGGATCACCGACTCCCAAACGCGTATTCCCCAGGGGAATCCTGACCAAATGTTTTGAGGAAACCGCATCCATATGCTCGAGAAGCGTCGACAATCTCGTAATTTTTTTCTCCACACTGCCGACACCTGATGTACGTGCGATTTCTTCAAGCTCCCCACATACCGCCAAGACCGATAATTCTTCTCTTTTTCCTTTTTTACGTTTCCTGCTACTAAGCTCGTAGGCTACCAAACCTAAATCGCCTTTTCTCTCATAATCTTTAAGTACTTCAGCTTTTGATAATCCAAAAGCTTCACCGATACTTTGTGCAACCATCTTATCTGCCATGCCGATCTGAAGAGCTGAGAAAAACGGCGAGATCCTCCCCTGCGTTAGATAAATAATTTTATCCACTTCCCTAGCTTTTGTGCTGCGAAAGAGCTCTGCCAGAATATCAATCAATATGAGCCTGGAGGAAGTATTCTCTAATTTCTCGAAATAGCCTGCTAAAGCACTAAAAAACATGACTCCATTGTAACACATAAGAGAAAAAGATATAATACTCTCATGGTAGAAAATAAGACCTATAAGGAAGAACATTCTAGCCAGGAAGCAGTTGTTCTTTCTCCATATGTTACAGAATTATTAGGAGAAGGGTTGGAACATTTGACCCGCAATCCAATGGCAGTAATTAAAACCGGCATCTCAGCGCTTAAGCGAAATCCTGCTTGTGCTCCGGAGAGTAATTTAGCATGTCTAACAGAATGTATTGAAACATCAATACATGATATTGAACAAGATTCTCACGCTCTGAAAGGAGGAGCAAGTGTCGTACCCTTCTCTGGCGGCTTCGATCTTCAGTTTCACAATTCTCAACATAATGTAGTTGTCCGTCCGGGGCTAGCTGATATCGATTCCCCAACTATGGGCAAACTTGGCCGTGCTTTAATTCATCGCTATGGGAATGCTTTTACCTCATTAGTTTCCGGATCGTCACTGCTGAGAGAGACAGAACTACACGAAGAAGCAGCAAGTTTATATCGAACAATTCGGCCTATCTTTTATGCCGATCATCTGACGATCCAAAAAACAGAAATTGGAGAGATAATCTTTACCATGACCGACAAACTGGGGGAACAAACAAGCCTGACTACGCAACCACAACAATCTCCAAATCAACAAACTAATGCTGCCTAGCTGCTCATAATATATTTCGCTGCTTTTGTGCTCCCGTGCTTTTTAATTAAGCCTGTTTTAATTAAAGCTTTTAGCTCATTTAATACCGTATCTTCCGAAACAAACGGGAATAATTGTTTAAATCCATTGTTTTGCAGGAACCCAGTTTTTTGAATATATTCTATAATTTTTAATTGCCGCTCTGAAAGCATCAGTGGTGCCCCCAACCGTTCTTTTAACTTCCCGTCAATTGAGATTTTCTCAACTTTTTCTTTAATCTTCGCCAGCTCGATTGCCAATCCTTCAGTGAAATACTCCAGCCATTCGGTTAGATCTCCTTCCCGCATGCCGACACTTTGCAAAGCTGCGTAGTAGACTGGTGCATTTGTATCAAAGTATTCCTCGAGTGAAAAGAATTTACGGATATCATAACCTTCCTGAAAAAGTATAAGGGTGGACAGTGCCCTGGCAACCCGACCGTTTCCATCAATAAACGGATGGATCCGGACAAGCTCGTAATGAACAATCCCAGCTTTCAAAACAGAGTGCATCGTGTCCATCGTTACACCGTTAATAAACTGAACAAGGTCATTCATTTGGTAAGTAACAGCAATAGCCATGGGAGGCGTAAAACTTACCTGTCCTGTTTGGCTGTTTTTAATCACCACCTGAGTTTTTCGATATATTCCGCTGCGTTCGGGACTTAGGATCTTTTCCAGAGTCAAAGCGTGTAGTTTTTTAATCAATGCCTCGTCTATTTTTCTCTTCCCCCCCCTACTTTCTTCCGTGCCGATAAATTCCATCACTTTTCGATAATTAATAACTTCCTGCACATCTCGCGGTCTGGCAACCACGTCTTGACCTAAAAGCACTTTCTCAGCTTGAGTCAAATTCAACTCGTTCCCCTCAAGATGCGTGCCATGATAAACTTGTCTGACCATTGCCTCATTTTGGAATTTTTTTTCGTAGTAAGGCAGAAGCGGTGCATTATCAATTACTTCCTTACACGCTTCAATAATACCAATGTACTTAAGAATCTTATTTGTGATGGTATATTTAGGTGTATACATGGGTCGCGATAATTCTTGCATATTTACCGAAAGATTGCAATGAGAGAATAGCTTTCTTTAATATTTTTTGCTATAGTAAAAATATGGCTGAGAAAACAACGGGAAGTATCAGAGAAAATGCCAGAGAGCTGCAAATTGAACTGCTTCGCCAGATGGTAACCCTGGCAACCAGTGGATTTGGATTAGTGGCAGCACTTGCCTGGAACAGTGTGATTCAGGAGCTGGTCAGCACCTATATTAAAAAATGGCTGCCCGCCGGCTGGGGTATCATTTCACTTCTTCTGTATGCTCTAATTGTCACTGCTCTAGCAGTCTTTGTTACGTATAATTTGACCAAGACGCTTAAACGGCTTGTTCAGTCCCAAGAAGTGAACGAGAAAGCACCTAAAATCGAAAAGAAGAGCTAATAATCGATTCCTTACTATCTCCCGGCAAATCAACCCCTGACACCAACAATAAATCTGGTATTATCTCTCAATTAAACCTATGGTAACTGAATTTGAGACAGTTGGAGTTTCAGGCTTACATAGAGGAACTGTTGTCCATACTTTTACTCAGGAAGGAGAACCGACCGGGCAAAGTTTCCTTTTGCTTAAAGATTCCAATCCCCTGAGAAGAATACGCCCAGATAAACCTTTACAAACTACTGCTGTACCGATTGCTTTCACAGATAGAGGAGCAAAGATTGATTACCAAACTTCCTACACTACTATTCCTGAAGGAACGAGGATTATGACAGCTGGTCGAATGGGCGAAGAAGGTATGAGATCAGTTCGAATGGGATTACGCGATTATTTCTTAGAAAAACAAGGGAAGTTACAGACTAATCCATATCATCTCAGACGATTCGCCAGAGAGGCGCAAGAAAAAGAAGCGGCAAGAATGCGGGAATTACCTCCTGGGGATCGGGAAAGATTCTGGGAACCTTATGAGCGGTTAGCTGAAGTTATTGTTTTTAGAGGTCTTAAACCTGAAAGATTAGACGGAATGGGAGGACCGCTTCGAGAAGGAGCAACATTCTATGATGTAAATAACGCAGTAAAGAATGGACAAATAATGAGTATGGAAAGATCAGCTGAGGCAAAATTTGATGCTATTAGCCGCGAGCTACAAAGAGTCGTTAGTTTCCCAGCAAAAGATAAATAGAAATAATCATTAGCTATTTAACAGCTCCTTCATTACCACCGGAATCTCATTTACTAAATCCGTACTGTTGAAATAATAGCTTACTTTTTCAAATAATCTCTCTCCTGCCTTTTTGTTTATATATGATCCACAAATAGCACTTAAATATAAATCATTTTTTGTCGCCAATGAAGCAACAAGTCCTGCCAAAACGTCGCCAGTTCCGCCTTTAGTCATGCCCGGATTGCCACCGCTAATTTTACAACACTCATTTGCAGAACAAACAACATCTTCCTCACCTTTCAATAAAACAACACAATTATATTCTTTCGCAAACCTCTTCACCTGATCTGCTAATTTTAAATTTTGAATTGTAATTTTGAATTCTGAATTCTGAATTCTGAATTTAAGTGATTCGAACTCTCCGGGATGTGGTGTTATTACTACGTTGTCTTTAAGTGGTAGCAGCCATTCAGGCTCCAGCATCTGCAAGGCTCCTGCATCAATTACCCACTTTTTCTCAGGATATTTGTTAAGTAAATATTTCGTCAGCCAATACGTCTGCTCTCCTTCATTCTCTAATTTCAGAATCTCAGGTAATTCCTTATTTGATTTTGAACTCTGAATTTTAAACTCTAAACTCCTAAGCATTCCCGGACCGATGAGAATAGCATCCGCTTCGTCTATATAATCCTCAATCTTTTCCTGCGGAATCACTATGCCATTACGAAATAATTCTTTACTTTTCCGAACGATCTCATTATTCTCGGGAATCGAGGCGTAAAACACCATATCGACAATTCTGGAAGCAACTTCCAATGCCCAAAGCGTTGAAGCATGGAAAAGATGTGATCCGCCGACTATGAGAAGTTTTCCATTTTGCCCCTTGTGAGAAGAAGGCAAAGGAATATAGAGTTTTTTTAGTAGTTCAGGATTAAACTCTTGCATAAAAATTTCTAATTATTCTAATTAACCTAATTTCTAATCAAGCCCTAATGATAAAATTTTTAATAGAATTGTGGCATAAGGCATTCTTTAGGTCAATTAGAAATTAGTATAATTAGATCAATTTTCTTTCTCCATTCAATTCTATCATATCCATTTTCTTTAAATCTTTACTTATGAATTCTTTGTGTGTGGTTGTAATAATTGTTTGCTGCTTACCGATTATCTCCAAAATTAAATTAATGTGGTCTGCGTCAAGCTCTGAAAAGATATCATCGAGAAGTAAGACCGGCCTTTGGGGTAAAACTTGCTCCATATAAGACATTTGCAGGAGTTTTAGTTGTAATATTGCCAGGCGTTGCTGTCCTCGGGAGCCAAACTGTTTTATGTTGCGTTCTTTCTTGTCACCTAGCATAAATACCAAGAAATCGTCCCTGTGCGGACCAACTAAAGTAACTCCCGATGCTACCTCGGCTTCTCGGTACTGAAAAAGCCGTTCTTCCGAGATAATGCTGTGATCATAGACTACCTTGCACTCCATAATATTTTTCGACTGTTCATTCATGTAGTTAATAAACATCTCCCGCTTTTTCGTAATTAACGTTCCATTTTCAATTAAAAGCTGATTCCAATACGTAAACTGTCTCTCAGGTCGTACTCCGGTTTCCCGAGCAGTTTCCAAGAGTGCATTCCGCTGCCTGATTGCTTTTGCATAAATGCTTCGGCTGCGGCGGTAATCACTGTGCGTCTGCTCCAAAACGCTGTCTAAAAACTCTCGCCGAAGAGATGGTCCGGCAATAATAATCTCAAGGTCCTGTGGCGAAAAAAGCAAAGCGTGCAGATGCGAGGCAAAATCAATTCTGCGCCTAGGAATGCCGTTTACCAAATATTTTTTGCGCATTGATATTTGCGCTTCGTTGGGTACCGTCTGGTACCTGGCCTCATTTGCTAGAGATTCAGGGGTAACTGTTCTTGTCAATACTACCTCAAGTACAGTTTCCCCTACTTCGGCATCGATTGTTATGCCTTTTGCGCGAGTCAGATTTTTGCCAAATTGCATCATTTGCATATCCTGATCGGAGCGAAAACTTTTCCCGCTCGAGAGCAGAAAAATTGCCTCAATAAGATTTGATTTTCCGGCTGTATTCGGCCCCACAATTAAGGTCGTATCTTTTTGAAACGTAAAATTTGTCTTCGTGTAGCTTCTGAAGTTTTGTAAAAAAAGCTGTATTAAAGCCATAAATTTGTTCTTTGCTTAAAATAATATTGCGGAATCAATTGTATTATTCTATCTTGGTACCCACAAACTGTTCGCCTTTGAAGTAATTTTCTAAGTTTATAAAGTCTGACCCTACAACAACGACTTTTACTCCTAAGTCCTGTGCCCGCTGAGCGGCAATCGGATCAAACGGCGCATTCATGCCGGGAAACCATTTGTCTCCTACCAATTTCCGGTACTCTATCCAGGAAATAGTATCTATTGGTTGGGCATCGGGATTAGTTTTAGGATCTTTGTCATAAACCTTACTGATATTACTCATATTAATAATCGTCTGGACATGGTAATCTTCAGATAGTAACACCGCGCAGTAATCAGTCGACCATCCGGGCTTCCAGCCTGCTGCTACGACTACCGGCTCAGAAACTTTTCTGATAATTTCATAATGCTTAAGAAGATACGGATGACAAATATCCTGAAAAATCGTCCTGACGAGCTGGGCGTTAAGTCTGGTTGAGTGAATACCGATCCAGTCCAAGTCATCATTTGTTAATTCATGTCCAATGACTTGCTGGGCGGCTTTTTGATAATGACGCGTAGTCGTTCCTCCTCCCACAACTAAAAAAAATTGGCGGTTCGGGTGAGCAGTTAATTGTCTTCTGATGAAATTATTTAAATTAACCAGAAACTCTGTATCGATACCTGGATGCGGAACAACAAGAGATCCTCCAACTGAGATAATCACCCGATCTGTATACTGACTCGCCATAATTCACCAATGATAGTAACATAGACTCAAAAGAAAAACAAAGAAGGAGAGAGTTAGTATCTTATCGGCGGCTCAGGAAAGTAGAGACTATCAGAAGTAATCTCTCGATGATTTCCTTGCCATCTTGTATGCCGCTGACCACCCTCAGCGACTAAATTATGTTCTTCAACAATTGGAATATGAATAGTTACAGGTTTTTCTGTTTGTTTCTCAGCTTTGTTTGCTTCTGCTAATGAGGAGAATCCGCCTTCCAAAACATGCACTATTTTTCTAAGAGTATTGTCTACTATCCTTGATGCATGACCCGGATTAATTCCCGCAGCGCGCAGATCTACTTGGAGTTGAGGAATAGGCCCTATTTTGTTTATTTTATTGTTATAGGAATAAAGTTTTGCAACTTCTCCCCAATATATCTCATCCCATTCTTCTCCCCATACGCCAGGATGACTGCTCGCTATTGGTCCTAATATTTCTCCCATCCGTTTTTGAACCAATGTTTTTAAGTCTGCTGACATTTTATATCCGGCAATAGTTTCTCCGACAATCCCTTGCACTTTACCAATTGCCGCTTGTTCCTCTGGGCTTCTTCTTTCAATTTCTGTCATTTTTTTATATTATACAATATTTTTTATTTTTGACAATTTGGACAATAAAATGTCCCTCGTCCACCGAGAGTTATCTTCTCAATTATAGCTCCGCACCGTTTGCATGGCATCCCTTTCTGTCCGTATACCAGAAAATGATGCTGATATCCGCCTTCTTCTCCTAGTGCATTTACGAAATTTACTTCGCTTGCGCCGCCTAAAGATAAACTTTTCTTAAGTACGAATTCTATTGCTGCAAACAGCTTCTTTGTCTCCTCGTCTGATAAGGAATCTGCTTTCCGCCCGGGATCAATTTTTGCTTCCCAAAGCGCATCATTGGCATAAATATTGCCGATGCCACCGATTTTCTTCTGATCCATAAGCAAAGGCTTAATCGGTCCTTTTGCCGCTTGAACAATTGCCGTAAATTTCCCAAGGGTTAAATCTTTCAAGGGTTCAGGACCCAGCTCTTTGAAAAATGGTAGCTCCTTGCTTTCCTCTAATTTTACTATCTTTATCCAGCCAAATTGCCGGATATCGTTATAGTATAAGTGGGCTTGTTTATCGAGTGTAAATATAACATGCGTCCAGTTATTTGGAACCTGTCCGCCTAGTTTTAGCGAAGGATGAAAATTTTTTGTAATATCGTTACCCCGGTAAATCAGTTGCCCAGTCATTTTAATATGGATTGCAATAACGTAGCCATTACTTAGCTCAATCACAAGTCCCTTGCCGAAGCGCTTGATGTCAGTAATCCGAGCACCAATTATTTTTTGCGGATCTCCTTGGACTATTTTTCTGAGCCGCACCTCAACCTTCTCAATCGTATGACCGACAAGGTATTTCTGTAAACCAAGTTTTATTGTCTCCACCTCAGGTAATTCAGGCATATGCTATTACTATTTTCCAGCTAATTTTGCCAATTCTTGTAAACTACCGGCAAAATTCCGATCCATTTTTATTGTATCTATTGGCAGTTTTGCTCTTTCAACATCTTTACTCGTTGCTTCACCTGGACCGATATCGATCAAATGTTTTCCTCCGGCAGTCATAAAAAGCTGTATTATTTTGTCGATTTCTACCGGTGTAGTTAAAGCCTTAGCCAAATTATACTGCACTCTTCTACCCTTTTTCACTACGCTGTTAACTGCATCCATAATAAGATTTATTTGAGGATTTTCAAAAGAATATCCTTGCAGCAGCTTCTCGTATTCTCTTGCACCTATTCTCATCAAGGGTGAATGCGAAGCATTTTGAATGCTTAACTTTCTGAAAAGCTTTGCGCCTGCTTCTCTGGCATCAATAATTGCAGCTTCGATACCACTAATTCGCCCGCTAATTGTCGCCTTATTTTCTACTATATAAGTATTGGAGACAACTACTTCTCGAGCTTTAGCTATACCATCAATAGCCTGCCTAGACAAACCCACAATTACCGCCATTGCACCAGGGTTCTTTCTGGCTTGCACATTCATAACATGCTCCCTATCTATAGTCATATTGATCGCTTCAGGCGTACTAATAACTCCTGCTATTCTTGCAGCGACATTTTCTCCCAGACTATTTGCTCCTGTCCATTCGGGTAACACTTGCGGGCCTAATTGTTCATTTATAGCAGCTACTGTTGCTAAACCAGCAGTAACAATAAGAACTTGCGCATGTCGCTTTTGTTCCTCAGAGGTTCCTTCTGCGGAAAGTCTACTTACGAAATTCCTCTTTCCTGTCCGCCGGGCAACTATAGTATCTGCGAGGTTATAAACTGACCTTGCTGCCCGTGATAATTTTTTTTGAGCATCACCCATTCCGGGATATTGACTATCCTGGCCTGGCGCAAAAAACATTGTTTGCGGTATAACTTCAATCCTTCTAGTCATATTTCTCTACTACTTCCTTTATCCCTTCCATAAAACGCTCTTTGCTGAATTTTTCTGCCTGGTTCTGACAATCTTTAGCGCTGAATTTCATTTTCTCAAACCGTTTAATTGCCTTTTTCAGACTCTCGACGGTAAGTTCATTATAAAATAATCCTGTTTTATTTTCTAGAATTGTTTCCTTAACTCCACCTGAACGATAGGCAATCACTGGCGTTCCAACGCTCATACTCTCAACCGGTATGATACCGAAATCTTCATCTTCCGAAGCAAACAATAATGCTTTTGCCCCTCTATATAAATCCAATTTTTCTTCATCTGTCACTTCGCCAAGAAATTTAACCTTAGAACCTGCCATTTTTTGCAATTCTTTTCCATGTCCTGCAAATGATTTACCGAATATCTTAAGAGGCACTCCCAGCTCACTACATGCCGTTACAATCACATCAATATGCTTTGCCCGCGCCAATCTCCCCCCAGCCAAATAATAATTCTTTTTCTTTTTTAATTCTGAATTGATATCTACCGGCGGGTAAACTACAATTGCGTCTTTGCGATAGAATTTCCAAATTCGTCTTCTTACCTCTTCAGAATTTGCGATATACTGATCAACATTTTTTGAAGCATTAAAATCTTCTATTCTTAAAAAGTGATTTGCGATTTGTGCCAATCCATTAATAACGATGTTTTTCTTCCACTCCCTCGCTGTTGCATAACCGTATAGATAGCGCGGCGGCGTATGACAATAGCACAGGAGTTTTGCGGATTTTTTATCAAGTTCGTTTGGGATATATGCACCTGTGGCAGATGAGATTATCACGTCAAACTCAGAAAAATCAAAACTTCTGAACACTTTTTTTGAAAGTAATCGAAAGGGACTTATTAACTTAGCTTTTAAAGGTAATCTTTGTAAAAATGAGGTTCTGATATCCCACTCTGCAAAGCGTTCCTTGTGGGGTCCTAAAAACTGCGGTAAGTAGACCGCAGTAAATATCGGCGCATCAGGATACAACTCGTGCAAAACTTCTAGTACTCTCTCAGCCCCACCATATTCCTTAATATAATCATGAACTAAAGCAACCTTCATTAAACTGTATTATACACCAGAACAATCTTCAATTCTTTACTACAGATAGATTTATTGATAATATTAGATTGCAAGATGAAAAAAACTAGTTTTATCAATGTTTTTCGGCTTCTTTCGATAGCAATAATAATTTTTTATCTTATTATTTTGGGGTTAGAAATTGTAAATCCAACTGATGTCTGTAATTTTTTGGGAAGCCAAGTTTCCTTCTGGGGACAGATAAAACTAGAGTTATCAAGAGTCACTGGAGTATTTGCTGATTGTGCAATAGTAGGATTAATTTATCTCGGTATTTCGAATAGGAGGAAAATAAATTCCTTACAGATAGTTATTGGAATTATTCTTGTCCTTGCAATCTTATATGGTTTTCTTATAGACATCTTTCTTCCTAGTTCAGGCTGTGGATGGTAAAGTATTACAATTCAATAAGCTTACAGCAGGCTCATTTGGTCTTTAGAAACTTTTTCTTTTTTCTCCTGCCCCGCAGAGTTCCGCCTTGCGGAACGGCGTAGTGTCTCCTTTCGTTCTGCTAAATCGGGAAAAACTGTGATCAAGCGCTTTATCAAACTTTTAAAACCCAACTCTGCAAAAGCTTTTTCCAATCCCTCCAGGTCAAACTCCGTTGCTGCACATTTTTTAATATCAAATTGCAATGGTACATCGCGAACAATTGTCGCCAGTTTTTTAGCAAGAGCTGCCTGCTCGGCATCCGTTGCCAATTGTAATCCTTGCTTTTCCGGCAGATCACTTAGGTGATGATACAGATTTTCAAACGTTTGGAATTTTTGCAGTAGGTTTGTTGCGGTTTTCGGCCCAATTCCCGAAACTCCCGGGTAACCGTCCGACGGATCGCCGATGAGCGCCTTGTAATCAATAAACTGCGTCGGTGTTACGCCGTATTTTTCCTTCACTGCCTTTGCGTCGTACAGAACGGTTTTACTAATACCGGTTACAAGCATTAGGACTTTTGTATGTTCATCTACCAATTGCAGTAAATCCCTATCTCCCGTCACTACAATCGTTTCCAAATTCTTAATTCTTAATTCTGAACTCTGAACTCTCTTAGCTATCGTCCCAATAACATCATCCGCTTCATAACCGTCAACAAAAAGCGGCTGCATACTGGTTTTTTCGAGTACTTCATCTACTCTCTTAATCTGCATTGTAAAATCATCGGGAAGTTGTGGACGGTTGGCATGGTAGCCGGCGTACATACTCTGCCTGATTGTCGGTTTTGAACGGTCAAAGCAAACCAGCAAATAATCCGGCTTTTGCTCCGTTAAAAGACTCAGGATCATAGAGAAAAATCCGTAAACTGCATTCACTACTTCTCCTTTCGGATCAGTCAAAGGCGGTAAAGCATGATATGCCCGATGTAAAATCGCATTTCCATCAATAATTACCAGTTTCATAAATTTTATTATAGCAAAAGGAAAGAAGGAAGGGGTCTAGGTTTTCCCCATTCAGGTGGCGGCAAGTGATAGCTTTACTCTTTTGTCATTAACCGGGATTGCTTTTTTAATTCCGACAAGCTTTTCAAAGTCATCTGCATCCAATGTTTCCTTCTTGAGTAGCTCCTCTGCTAAAATATTTAATTTGTTTCGAAGTCTGGCAATAATCTCACAGGCATTTTTATAACACGAATCGGTAATGCGTTTTACCTCGGCATCAATCTGAGACGCCATCTTATCTGAGAGCTCGTTCGTCTCATAGAAATTTTTCCGTTCGCTATCAAGGTTGATTGGGCCAAGTTCGCTCATGCCAAATTTTACCACCATTGCCCGTGCTACTTCGGTGGCTTTTTCAATATCATTACTCGCCCCCGTTGTAATATCATCAAATACAATCGCCTCAGCAGCTCTTCCTCCCATCAAAACGGCAATCTGTTCCAGAAGTCGCATCTTAGTTTCATGAACCCTTTCAACCGGTTCTTGCATTGTATGCCCGAGTGTCATGCCACGGGAAACAATTGAAATTTTAAATACAGGGTCAACATGCGGCATCTCCCAAGCAACTAGCGCATGACCAGCCTCATGATAGGCAGTCATCCGTTTATCCTGTTCTGATTGCAAACGTTTCTTCTCAGGACCAAGCTTTACTTTCGTTGCCGCTTCTTCAAGATCCGGCATACTAATTGCTTTCTTCTCCTGTCTGGCTGCCAGAATTGCAGCTTCATTAAGCATGTTTTCCAGATCTGCCCCCGAAAAACCGACTGTTCTTTTAGCTACTTTTTCCCAATTAACATCTTTTTCAAACGGTTTCCCTTTTGCATGAATTGCCAAAATCGCTTTTCTTCCCTCCACGTCAGGAAAATCCAGAACTACTTGTCTATCAAACCGTCCGGGACGAATTAAGGCCGGATCCAATACATCCGGTCTATTTGTTGCCGCAATTACTACAATCTGTTCATTTTGGGTAAAGCCGTCCATTTCAACCAGAATTTGATTCAAGGTCTGCTCTCTTTCGTCGTGTCCACCCATAATGCCAACACCCCGCTGTCTCCCAATAGCATCAATTTCATCAATAAAAATAATTGCCGGCTGGGTTTTTTTCGCGGTATTAAAAAGATCGCGAACCCGACTCGCGCCTACCCCAACCAGCATCTCCATAAATTCAGATCCTGCCATTGAGAAAAATGCCACATTTGCTTCTCCGGCAGTTGCCCGAGCCAAAAGCGTTTTTCCAGTACCCGCGGGTCCGACCATTAGAACGCCCTTGGGCGTCCTGGCGCCAATTGCCTTATATTTCCCCGGGTTTTTTAAAAAATCAACGACTTCTGTCAATTCCCGCTTTGCCTCATCCACTCCGGCAACATCTGCAAACGTGGTATGAGGACTATCTTTATTAAATAACTTTGCGCTCGATTTACCGAAAGAAAAAATATTTTCCTGAGTTCCTCTCGCCTGGCGGAAAATAAAGTAGAAAAATGCAATCATCAGAACAACCGGCAGTACGGTACCTGCGATATTGAGCCAATTACTGAGACTTGAATCATCCGGGGTACTTACTTTGACCTTATCGGGATTAAGCGGTACACCGGCATTCTTGAAGAGTGTATATATATCAGTAGTCGACTCTTTTGCAGCCTCAATAACTTTACCGTTTTTCTCTGTCGCAGTTACCTTCTCCCCGTTAACCGTAATAGTATTGACGTTTTCGTGCTTCACTGCCGAGATAATTTCCGAAATACTTACCTGTGTTCCCGGTTCACTGGGACTACTGATTGCTGCGAAAACAAACAGCGAGAAAATAAGCAAAAAAGCGTATAAAAGAAGGTTTTTCCAGGATGTTTTTACTCTGAGTTTAACAATCTTCTTGCGAGGTGACGTAGTAGATTTTCTTCCATTTCCTGCCATAATTGTGCCTAGTATAACATATCACCCGTGCCTTTACCAGTCCTTTGTCTCGTTTAGTTTAAAGCGTAGGAATATTGCCATGGACGCGAAGTAACCCGTTCCATATTAGAGGGAGAAGCTTGCATTAAAGAATTAAATCAACGATTCAAAATTATGGATTATAAATTTTGAATTCTAAATTCTATGCGAGTCCCATTTTTTCTCTGACTTCGGTAATTGTTCTACCTGCTATCTGTCGACACCTCTCTGCACCATCTAGTATAATCTCATCGACTAACTTCGGATTTTCTTCAAATTCTTTTCTTTTCTCCTGCATAGGACGTACCTCCTGATAAATTGCTTCAGACAAGATTTGTTTCATCTCGCTATAACGAATCTTTTTTTCTTTATAATCCAAAACGTACTTGTGATGCATATCTTTCCCGCCGAATAGATAGGTTAAAGTAAATAAATTCGCGACACCGCCGGTTTGCGGAATTTGCCCGCCTATTGTTCCGCTGTCAGTTGGTATTTTTGCCAAGCGTTTCCGAATCGTTTCCAGATCATCATCGAGATTAATATAGCTTCCCTCAACCGTTTTACTCATTTTCCCCTCCCCGGTTAATGACGGCACATAATCGCCCGCAGTTTTATAACGCTGTGTTTCTGGAAAGGTTTGGCTAAACATACCATTAAACTTCCTGGCAATTTCACGGGTAACTTCAATATGCGGCTCCTGGTCTACTCCCGCTGGCACCAATTCTGCTTTGTAAAGCAAAATGTCTGCCGCCATGAGAACCGGATAAAAGAGCAAGCCCATATTGATATATTTTGGGTACTGTACTTTTTTATCTTTATAAGTCGGTAAGTCTTCCAACCGAGAAACCGGATAAATAGTTGAGAGTAAATAAGCCAACTCCGTATGCTGAGGAATAGTGGATTGGATCTCCAAGGAACATTTCTTAGGATCCAAACCCGCTGCCAAGTAATCCAATACCACATCCCGCACATTCTGTTTTAAAGTTTTTGGGTCATATGGTGTAGTTATGGCATGCAGATCAACTACGGAAAAAACACAGTCATATGTGTCCTGCAGTGTCAACATGCCCTTGACTGCACCGAAATAATTGCCTAAATGCAGCCTCCCTGTGGCTCTGATCCCCGCATAAACCCGAGTTTTCATAAGTTGTATTATATACCAAAATTAAATCCATGTCCGAACTGAAATGTCTTTTTAGTCACATCAAAATTTTCTTGAAGAATCGTCGGACGACTAAACAAGTCACTGTGCTGCACATAAACCTGAACCAATTTCATAAAAAAACTGTGGGATATAAAAAGGTAGTTACCATCCTTAAGTGAAGTAATGATCTCATAAACTTGTTCTATCCGCTGCTTTAGAGAAGACCGACTTTCTCGCAGCTTATCTTTGATAAACGCTTCCACAAATCTTTTTCTTACCAAGTTGCTTCCGAAAGTATTAAACTCGTCACAGGAAAGTAAGTCTCGTAAGTTAAAGCTAATTTCATCTAATAAATTAGTTTTAGTGATTACGGATTTCGTATCCTTTTGCGAAATTGCACTTGCTGTTTCATAGGCTCTTTGAGCCATAGAGCAATATATTAGACTAGTAAGAGAGGGTAACTCCAATAAAATACAGGAGCTAATTCCAACCGATGATTGCTGAAGCATAAGCTTGGTATAACCAATATAGCGTGAGTATCTGCCGTTTTGAGTTGGATCATAGGGAAACGTTTTTCGAAACTGTATTCTTTTCATTAGTAAACCTCTTTTCTCATCTCAAGTATCGGAATAGTTGGTTGCGGCTGAACCCCGTCTTCAGGCAGTTTATATTTATTTCTCTGATTAATCATACTGAAGTTTCTGGTCGGATGATTGATAATGATTGGGTATCTGCTTGTCTCTCCAGCCAATCTGCCTAATGTTAAATACTGCGCCATTGTTCGGATCGTTCGATCCACGAGAAAACCTGACTGCTCGCAATATGGAAGATTCGCAAGTACGTCCTGGTACATTCTTTGGTACATCGGCATTCTTCCGATCACATCGCCTTGAACCCGAAGAGCAAAAGATGAGTTGTTTTCGTAATATAAGTTGAGTACATGTTGGTAGGAAGATTGCGTTTGCAAAAATCTACGTCGGGAAAATTCTTGAAAGAAACTGCTTGAGACCACCTTTCCATAGCGCAGTCTGGGGAATGTCCCGCTAAGAACTGCTTGTGTTTTGCTCATTGAAACATAACACCTTCGTAAAAATTCTTCCTCCGAACCGCCGGTAAATCTACTGCAGAAAACATCATCTGTTGCTTCTACATCAGCTATCATTATTATGTATCGAAATGGTATGCCTGTTTCTTCGAAAATCTTAAAGAGCGTGTCTGCATACTGCAAATGGTAACAGGTAAGTAAAGGAACATCTTCTCCCAGCGACTTATGATTATATAATCCGTTAGAGTGCGAATAATCAGGACAACTGCCCACGTAAATTGTTAAAGGAACTGAATCTGTAGCCTTTGCAAAATAATTCTGTAGATTTCTGGTTTCTGTTTTATTCTTAGGAAGAGCTAATATGTCTATTGCCGCTATTTTATTGCCTATCGATTCAGGCAACTGGTTTCTGTTGTCTCTATCCCCAAACTAACCCCTGAACCCCTAAGGGTTGAGGGGCTTCCTCTCCATAATTTTGCAAAAATTCTGCTTTCATATGTTTATATATTTGTAAAATATCCTTTCTGTATTTCTTTTGAGCCTCGGGTAACTGTCGCGATGCCGACGCCTAATTTCGAAGCTATCTCATGTTGACTGACACCCTGTTTCAACATTTTAACAATGACAAGTCGCATCGGCAATTCCAATAATTCTTTCGGCGTTAGTATCCCTACCAGAAAAGAACGCATTTCTTGTTTTGACTTTATCCGTACAAGTGTTTCCGCAAGATCATCTAACTGTTTTTCACGATTCATGTATACTATTATACTAGTATACTGATGCGTTGTCAAGAGGGTTTATTGGAGCCACTCTTTTTTTAACTCTCCAAATTGTCCTTCTAAAATTGCCTCGCGGATTTTCTTGACTAAATTTATGATAAAATATACATTGTGATACGAGCCCAGGCGCTGGGCGAGAATCTCATCAGCCATAAATAAGTGCCTGAGATACGCTCGCGTATAATTCTGACAGGTAAAACACGCACATCCGGGATCCAATGGATTGGCATCCAAAGCAAATTTCGCATTCGTAATTTGTAGAGTAAAATTATTTTCTTTATGTCCGCCATTTTTTGGACTGATATACAAATTTCCGTGTCTTCCCCTCCTGGTTGGCGCTACGCAATCAAAAAAGTCCATTCCCCTAGCTATTCCTTCAAATAAATCTTGTACTTCTCCGATTCCCAATAAATGCCGGGGTTTATCTTCCTGAAAATAAGGCACGCAGCAATCCAGTGTCCGATACAGCACTTCTTTAGAAGTATACGATCCACCAATTGACACAGCCGGAAAATACTTATCATTAAATGCCGCCGAGAACTTCCGCAAATCTTCAAATTGTCCTCCATGAACCACGCCGTACATCAGTTGGTCTTTACGTTTGTGCGCTTTCAAACTGGTGATTCCCCATCTACTGGTCCTTTCCAAAGATAATTTTGTAAGGGTATAATCCCACAGCGGTGACTCATGATCATCAAATGCCACAATCAAATCCGCACCCAACTCCTCCTGAAGTCTGATTGAGGTTTCCGCATCAAACCACAACTTTTTTCCGTCAATATGTGAGTAAAACCACACGCCATCGTCATGAACTTTAGCCTCCTTCAATTTTCTTAGTTCTTTTTCTTCACGTGTTTTCGTAACTGCTGATAAAAGCGGTTTCATGTCAGATGGTGACAAAAATACTGATTTGGAAAATTTGCTTACCTTTCTACCATGAGTATCCTTCCATGCAACTTTTTTCTGCGCGACCCCAAGTGAAAATACCTGAAAACCGCCGCTATCAGTCATGGTTGGTCCAACCTTTCCCTGTCTCGCTACGCTCGCAGGTGAACTCGTTCCGCTAAGCGGGACTCCGTTCCATCCCATGAACTTTCCTAGCCCTCCCATTTTAGAAATAAGCTCAGTCCCCGGACGTAAGGACAAATGATACGTATTTGACAAAACAATTTGAGCACCAATGTCGGCTAAGTCCTGACTTGAGAGCGTTTTTACTGTCGCCTGTGTACCAACCGGAATAAAGCAGGGAGTGGAAATTTCCCCATGCGGAGTCAATAACTTACCGGCTCGCGCCTTCGTGGATTTATCTTTCTTTTCTATTGAAAATTTAAACATAAAAGAAAAAATTCTAAATCATAAGCACCAAATTCTAAATAAATCACAATTTCCGAAATATGAAATCCAAAACATTTAGAATTTCGGTCATTTGAATTTTGATATTGCCTAGAATTTAGATATTAGGATTTAGAAATTAATTTATTTACTTCCGCTTTAAATTGTTCTCCCCGCTCTTTGTAATTTGTAAACATATCGAAACTGGCACACGCCGGAGAAAGTAAAACTACGTCTCCTGGCTCTGTAATCTTATTTGCAGCTTGTACAATAGTTTTCATATCTTTCGCTCCTTCAATAATTGAAAATTGAGAACCTTGTCCTGAGCTCTTCGAGTCTGAGCCTGAGGGCTCGTCCCTCAGAGTCGAATGACTTGTCGAAGGATTGGGAGTTGAAAATTGTTCTTTTATTCTTTCCCATTCTTCTCCAATGCCAATAATTGCTTTAATATTTTTTGCCAGGCGGATGGTTTTGCCAAGTTCCGAAAAATCGCTATTTTTACTTGATCCGCCCAGAACAAGAATTTCAGGATTAGTAAATGCTTCGATCGCAGCAATTGCGGTTTCAGGAGTGGTTGAAAACGAATCGTCATAGTACAAAACGCCATCCATCTCTTTTACGAGTTCCAATCGATGCGCAAGCCCTTTAAACGTCTTCAAAACGGTAATAATGTGCTCTTTCGAAATTCCTGCCAATGTCGCTGCCATAACTGCAGCACAAATATTTTCCAGATTGTGCTTTCCCGGCAGTAGTACCTCACTAATTGGTAAAATTTCCTGCTTGGAATTATTATTCCGAAGCCAAATCTTTCCGTCTTGAACAAAACACCCTTGCTCTGTCTCCCCCTCTCTGCTTACCCAATACAAATGTCCGTCCGTGTAAATATCCGATTCTAGCGTCGGCAAGTAGTCCCGATTTAAAATAGCAAAATCCGAAGACCGTTGGAAACGGAGTATATTTCGTTTTGCCTCAATGTATTCTGTCATATCTAAATGGTAATTTAGGTGTTCAGGTACGATCATAAGTATAACTGCAATATGAGGACTTCGTGCTAGGTCTTGGAGCTGAAAACTGGAGAGTTCCAAAACAACCAGAGACTGAACAGTAAGTTTGTCCAAAAAAGTCAACGGGGGAAGCCCTATATTTCCTCCCAGATACGCATCTTTACCTGCAACTTTTAGCATTTCATAGATGAGACTGGACGTCGTTCCTTTACCCTTCGTTCCGGTAACAGCGATAATAGTGCTTGGGCAGAAATCAAAAAATAGTTTTGTTTGAGACGTAATCGTAATACCGTTTTTACTTGCCTCCTGAAGCTTGTTCTCCAGCCTACTGATACCGGGACTCCTGACCAGAAGCGAGAACTGGTCCAGATGATCGAGATACTCTTCTCCTGTTATAAACTTTGCCCCCAGAGCTTTGATTCTATTGACAAATTCCAAACTTAATTCCGACTCTGCCCGCTTATCAAGAATCGTAACAACTGCTCCTCTATCAATGAGGAATTTCGCGCTCGACAAACCTTCCACGCCGAGTCCGATAATGCCGACTTTTTTACCTGTGTATTGTCCTTTTTCCATTGTTGTCCTTATAAATCTACCTTCTCTACGTGCATTTTTTTAAACCCTACCAGTTCTCCGGCTACCTTTTGAAACTCAATTGGGTTTTTACTCGTATAATAGTAATCTACACTCTTTCCTGTGTCCAGTAAATGCTCCCCGAGCAAAACTTCTTGTACACGCCTAGCAATTGCTGCTCCCGAGTCAAGAACCGTAACCCCTTCTCCCATTATTTCCTTAACTAATGGTCTGAGAAATGCATAGTGAGTGGAGCCAAGTCCAATCGCATCAATTTTATCATAGCGCAGTTTATTAAGAACTTGTCGCAACTTTTCTTTTGTCTCCTCTCTGTGGAGTTTCCCAGCTTCTATAAGCTCGACTAAGCCCTCACCAGGCAATATTTCTACATGCGTACCTTGCGCGTACTTAGCAATTAAATCTGTAAGATACTTACTTTTTGCAGTCGCCGGTGTCACCAAAACCGCAATATGTTTGGTTTTACTCATGTCTGCAAGCGGTTTAATGACCGGAACAGTACCCACAACCGGAACATTGGCAATTTTGCGCATATGTGAAAGCACATACACCGTAGCAGTATTACATGCAGAAACAATAAGCTTTACCTGCTTTTGTTTAAGAAACGCAATAATACGTCCGGTAAAGTCGTGAAGTTCTGCTTCTGACTTTTCTCCATAGGGAAGGTTTGCTTGATCTGCAACGTAAATAAATGATTCAAGAGGTAAAAGCTGTTTTATCTCAGACAAGACGCTCAAACCACCCACTCCTGAGTCAAAAATTCCTATTGGCTGCATAATATTAAATAAATGAGGCTCGTTTCAAATAATTTCTTAACTTTGAATTCTAAATTTTAAATTTTTAATTAATTTCGTACCAGGGATGGGGATCGAACCCATAACCGCAGCGTTATGAATGCTGTGCTCCACCATTGAGCTACCCTGGCTTATTCTTGTATTAAGTATAAAGTATTATGTAATAAGTATAAATAACCACCTTACTTTTAACTTTTAAACTTTACCTTTTTACTTGCGTCAAAGTATATCAGGTTGACCATGTTGAAATCAATTGCTATACTATGGTGTCTGGTGTCTCTAAAAGACAGGTTTTTAATAAATTGATCGTAAAAATGCAAAATCGTTGCCCGAAAGTGTCGATTTTGCAAGCCTTAAAGGGAAATCGTTGGGAAAAACCGTGAGGTTTGTTCCATATACGCGGGGTAGTGTAAGGTGCACGTGAGGCTCATAATCTCACAGTCTGGTTTCGATACCAGCCCCGCAACAAGGGTACGTAGTATAAACAGAGTAGCTAATTTTATATCCCAGACGATTTTCTACAGGCTTATAGCCAACTTCAAGCATCTCCTCAACAACTACCTTCTCTGAAAGTAATTGTACCTTAATTCTCTTTACCAAACGCTAATATCTTATAGTAGATAGAAGTTGATAAAAGGATTGTGAGCTTGTCTCTTGAAAAATTGTTAAAAAAATAAGTCGTACCATTTTTGCCAATTTGGTTTCTGTTGAGTCTTTTTCTGCGGAGACGGTGTCGGCTCAAAGCTTATCTGCGGCAACACCACAAGTTGCTCCCCAGGCTTTACCATAAGAAGTCTATCTCGTGCCTGCTCTTCAAGAAAATGTGGACTTTGAACCTTTACCAATTGTTTTTTTAAAGTTTGATTAGTCTTTTTCTCGCTCTTCAGCTGTTTTTGGGCGGTAATAAGGAGATCCTGCTTTTGCCAGAGACTGTAAATTGATAAAGCTAAATTATTGATAATGATGAGCGAAGCTAATATAATGCAGAAGAATATGAGTTTTCTCATAGTTTTAGTATTTTCTCCCTGTTCTCGCTTTTCCCTTCTTTCACCCAAAATCATTTTTATGCTTGACGAATAGCAAAAATACTGATATTATGGGATCTATACTATTATGAAACCAGTTAAAATTTGGGATGCTCATAAGGAATTTACCGATTTCCTGCGTAGCAAGAACCATTCCAGTGCTACTATTCTAGCATATGGCAAAGATATCGATCAGCTTTCCACTTTCTTAGAAGAACTTGATAAACATCATGTACACGAGGTTACTCACGAAGATTTACAGGCATTTCTGGCAAGTATGTCAAAAAAGGGCTATACGCCAAAATCAGTGTCTCGTAAGTTGAATTCAACCCGAACTTTTTATCGCTTTCTTAAAGTAAACGAGTACGTGACTGACGATCCTTCGCTTCTCGTCTCTCATCCGCGTTACGAACTGGCACCGCCTCGTATTTTAAAACCGACTGAATACCGCGCGCTTCGCGATGCAGCCCGCAATGATCCAAGAATGTATGCAATTATTGAACTGTTACTTCAGACCGGTATTAGAATCGGCGAGCTTGCCGGACTCCGGCTGAGTGATATTGAAGAGGACTATCTAAAAATCAGACCATTTGAGAAACACGCAGAGCGCCTGGTCCCTCTTAATCGATCAGTAAAAGAGGCAATAGGTAAGTATTTAGCGGTTCGCCCAAAAGTAGCGAGTGATTATATTTTTGTTACCAAATCGGGCAAGCCTTTTCTGGTCCGGAATATCAGAACGGCAATTGAGCGCTATTTCCGCCTTGCCGGGATTGAAGATGCTAAGGTAAATGATTTGCGTCATACCTTTGTCGTCCATCATCTGAAGCATGGTGTTTCGCTCGTTCTTCTTTCAAAAATTCTCGGACATAAACGTATTTCCACTACCGAACGCTACCTGGAATTCGTCAACGACCGCGGAAAAGACACCACCAACCTAACCGAGCTGTAGAAACCGCCACATTCTTCTCTTTTTGCCAATTCTCAATAAAAACAGTTTTTTAATAAATAAAAATGTGCGCCTGCTTGGAGTTGAACCAAACACCTGTTGTTTATAAGACAACCGCTCTAACCGCTGAGCTACAGGCGCATATCTATCTATACCTAGCGATTGTAGCAAAAAACTGAAGAAAGTGGAAATAGGAAGAGCAGCATTATAATCTTGCGCGCTGTGAAACTTCGGCTTCAATCATGTGTACATCCCGGCCGTATTTCAGACGCGACAGTTCTTTTACTAGTTGTGATACGCGGGGATTTTTCAGTTTCGCTTGTTCTGTAAAATTTGGTACCGTATCCAAAGAGAACGGCGTCACGGGTTCTCCACCTCCTACTGTCGTCTTCATATACGCATTAAAGCGGTCGACATTAATGAGGTCCGCCTCATTAAATACCGGCTGGAATTCGTGTTGAATATAGTTGGCATCAGTGACGCCTATTCGGAAAGAAACGATCGTACCGACATTTCCGAAAATTGCATTTTTCACTTCTTCTTCCATCTGACCGATAAACTGGTTTGCAACGATCAAATTCAAGCGGTATTTTCTCGCCTCCGAAAGAATTTGCGCGAAATCAGGAGTGGCGAAGTTTTGAAACTCGTCGACATAGAGAAAGAAATCTTTTCGCAGGTCCATCGGCATATCCTGCCTCGACATTGCGGCAATTAAAATTCTCGGCACCAGAACTAAGCCTAAAAATTGTGAATTCTCCTCACCGATGAGACCTTTCGACAAATTGATAAGAATAATCTTCCTCTCGTCCATTGCTTGGCGGAAATTAAACGCGCTATACGACTGACCGATAATATTTCTGATCATCTTATTCGTCACGAATCTGCCGAATTTAGACACGATATAATCTAAAACTTCTGATTTATGGAAATCTGATGTTTGGGCAATTTGATCGGTCCAATACCGTCTAATAATCGGGTCCTGGACTTTTGGCAAAAGTTCCTGGACAAATGCTTGATCTGTCAAGGCGCGAACCAGCTCAATAAGCGTACTTCCCGGCTCATACATAACCGTTAACATGGCGTTTCTGATCGCATGCTCAAACCGGGGTCCGATGATACCGGTTTTATTCGGATCAAACAGCTTATACATCAGCCCGATAATACTTGAGACGACATAATGCTTCTGCTCTTCTGTTTGAGCTTCGAGCATGTTTATTCCGACCGGTCGCGCCGTATCTGACGGGTCAAAGAGAATGACATCTTCTGCCCGGTTCGGCGGCATCATACTTAAGATATCTTCAATTAAATCTCCATGCGGATCAATGACCGCTATGCCTTCACCGTTTTTAATATCCTGCATAGCCATTTTCTTTAAGAATTCTGTTTTACCGGTACCGGTTTTTCCGACGATATACATGTGTCGTCTTCTGTCATCAAGTTCAATATAAACCGGCTTTGAGAGTCCTCTGAAAGTACTTTGCCCCAGATAGAGACCGCTAGTTGGCAAACTTGATGGAGCCGGCGCACGCTTTGAGGCTACCCAATAAATTCCCGGTGTAGCAATAGCTTTATTCGGGAAATGGAAAATAGTCGCCAGCTCTTCGCTGGTCAGGACTGAGGTTTGTCCCCACATGGGAAAATAGCGGTAGATAAAATCAGTAATAAAAAGTGATTTAAACCAATGTTTATTTTTGCTAAACGAATTAGCGCCGTTATACTGACTATACGCACTTGTGATGTTTGATAAATGAAGATCTGCAGTTTCTTTCGTGCTGCTCGAGACTACAATTCGTACTACCGCGTCAAAACCGGGCTTGCCCAGCTTATTCTCAATCGCCTCAATTTCTTTGGCATCAGAGGAATACTTGGCTGTTTCAGGATTTGACTCGGCTTTTTTCGTTTTAGACAGATAGCTTCTACCGATTTTTCGCCATTTGCTGTCAGCAGGGCTGACCAGGATTTGAATAGCCGCACCTTCTCCGTCACGCATCTTAGCTAAAATCGAAGTTAGGGACGATATCGGATCGACAGGCAATTCTTTATAGACTTTTATCGGCATGTAATTACTGCTTTTGAGCCTGAGAGATGCAAATGCCACTTTTCCGCTCTCTGAAAAAATATTGTATTCTCCGCCGACTACGCCTACTGCTTTCGCTTTCGCGCCTGGATCTGTAACCGGAGCAATCTCAGCATCAGGATATGCGCCGTTAATTTGCTTTTCGATAAAATCGCGATACTTGTTTGGCGTATTGACATAAAAACGAATATCGCCGGGCATTCCGACTATTTCAAACGAGAGATGCGGTTGCTGTTTAAGAAATGCGAATCGTCCGCCTTTCCGAATCGAAGTCAAACTAGCAAAAAGCTGGTCTGCTGCATCTATTTTAATTTCATTATCTCGTGGCATTGATACCTGAAGAAGCGTCGAGTTTAACGATTCGTACTCCCTATCTCTATTTCGATACCATAAGAGAAGCGCTTGAAACAGAGCAACCAGTCCGATAACTGAGGATGCCGAGCCCAACTATTCCTAATCCTAGTACAATAAGGAGAAAAGTAATATTATTTGTTGAGAAAAACTGTGCTTCCATATGCTTCTTTCTTTAACCGCTCATGATCTGCTGGTGTGCTTTCTTTACTTGCTCAATTACCAACTCTGCTAACCAACGAACTGCTTCGGTGATAGGAAGTTTACTCTTTTTAATTTCTTCCGCTTTCGCCTCAGTCATTGGTAAAACAAGATTTCCTGACAACTGGGTCGGCGCAGGTGTTGCAGAAGCCGCGGGTGTTATTCCTACTGCGACTTGCGCAGGAGTTAATTGCACCTGCTGTGTATGATTTGGAGTTTGCTCTACGCCGATGGCCTTCACTTCGGGATGAAGTATCGGCGGCACCTCCGTTGGTTTTAGAACAACATCTACTCCGTCGGTGCTTACCGGCGCGTGTTCCTTATTCCCGCTACTTACTGCATCTATTGGCGCATTTGCAACATCTGCTTGTTGTAAAGTACTAGCCGCCGGAGAACTAGGTTCTACAATGGTACCAACAGGTATTCCTTGCTGGGATACTGGTTTTGAGGTTTGGTTGTCCATATAGGTCTATCTTAGCACGCGGAAGCTTTTTAGACAATTAAATTAAGCTGACAAAATGTTTACACTTTCTTGTAGTAAGTAAGAGCTTTACTCGCATATCTGTTTCCCCGAAGTTTTAGCATACTCCTCTTTGGTTAATCCACATCCTGGACACGCATCGCCAACCGGTCCACTCGCTTGATATTGACACTGAGGACAAGTAAACCACTCTGCTGATTTTCCACCTATCCCCCCACTTCTACCGGCACTAATAAGACTGTTACTTTCCTGCTCCCCGGTACTACCGCAACTTCCCGGTGCTACTGGTGGCCTAAACCCGTACTCTGCAACGAAATTCTTAAATCGAGTTTGTGGCATTTCTTGAGTGGGATAAGGTAATGGTTCTCGCGTGTAAATCGCTGTCTTGTCTTGTTTCTCAAGTAGTTCTGATAACGGTTTATCTTTAAGTTTTAATGCATAATTCTCGAGTGCATAGAAAGTCTTTTTTTTCTCCTCGTTGCTTCCTATTCGCATAACCCGAATAAACTCGGAGAAAAGACCGTCTTGTTCTATTTTTTGAATAATTGCTCTATTTTTATGCTCTCCCTCGCTATCAGTAGTAAAAGAAAAATTCTTTCGCAGAATATCAGTAATTTTCTCCTCTTCAACTGAGCCCCTAACAAACTTTGGAGTCTTGAGAAAATCTGTCGCATGTGAATGGATAATCTGCTCACTCGTCAGGGCAGAAAACGCAGCATTATATTTCTCGATAACCTCTTCGCGAGATATTCCTGCATGCTCGACACGAAACGCACTCATTGCAAACAAACGCTCACCATTTCCAAGATCTGTAATCTTACCCCTAAAAACAAATCCATATTCTCCATAACCCTCCACCTGGAGTCCAGGAGGAGTTAGCCAAAAAGCAGTGTCTCCATCTTCTGCCGTAGGTGCTTGCGAATCAAGCTCACCTAAACCCGCCTCTTCTGCTTCTTCCCGATCGGTAGATTTACCTTTTATCTTTCGCTCTTCGATTACTCTCTTCGCCTTTATTTTCATCGGCTCTCCCCGCTTCTCGTCTCGAATAGTCATCTCACCTTCTCCATTTTGATCACACCCATAAATAAGAACATAATCATGTCGTTGCGCCTTCAAACGGTATTCCTTCAAATAAGAAATAACATCTGCGCGTATTTCCTCATCTTTAGGCGGGGCATCGTAATTTAAATTAAAAGCTTCGGACCCTACCACCTCCCTATTTTTTTTCCTAAGATACGATCTTTCTTCTCCAATTCTTTTTGGATTTTGCAAAATGTTATGTTCTCCATTTGGTTGAACATGCATTTTTTCCCTGACAATGCTTAGCGCTAACAGTTCTTCAGAGGTAAATGGGTGCGCCTGCGCAGTCGGCTGAAGAAGAGTATCGTAGGGACGAGGCTCTCTCCAATTCCTTTCCTGACTTGCTATCTGAGGCCTATCTAAAACACTGGATCCTCTTTCTTTTTCGTACAGATTGCCCATAAAAAAACTCCTTCTCCGCCCCAGGCTCTGTCCAAGGCTTCCGAGGAGTTTGTGCAAAAAAATTACTTCTGTCTCGGAAGGTTTTAGGATCTGACTTTGTCCAGCGTAGCTGGACTTCACAGTTGCGGCACAGTTTCGGATTTACACCGAATTCACCTTTTTATATTTTGACTAAACGAAATCTATACGGAACATAGTCCATATTATAAATCTCGTTTTTTCCAAATCGTTTCTTTTTTTCGCTCTTTTTGATTAAAAAATCGAGCCAACGTAAACAGCAAGTCTGATAAACGATTCAGGTACTTTTGAATTGTAACGTCAATTTCCTCTGTTTGAGCCAAAGCAACTATATTTCGTTCTGTCCTGCGGCAAACAGTTCGGGCAACATGAAGAAGAGAGCCGGCTTTCGAACCGCCCGGCAAAATAAAATTATGCAGCTCTGGTAATTTTTCGGCTAATTGATCCATTATTCTTTCAAAATCCGTAACTCTTCCAGCTAACCAAGGCAATGGTTTAGGCTGCGGATTAGCTAAGTTCGCACCTATTTCAAATAGATCATGTTGAACTTGCTCTAATTGCTTTTTAATTTGCTTGTCAGAGGTTTTCAAGTGGGCTATTACTGCTCCTAATTCACTGTTTAACTCATCCACAGTTCCGTATGTCTCAACGCGCTTATGGGACTTTAAGACACGCTTCCCACCAAAAAGCGAGGTTTCTCCCCTGTCTCCGGTTCTGGTATAAATTTTTTGCATAAAAAATCCTAACTACGAGCCTCCAACTCAAAGTACCTCAGCACTCTGAATACCCGCAGCTATAACATTTTTTACAACCTTCTTCGTAAGCAAGTGTTCCCGATCCACAAGACGGACAGATATCAAATAAACTCGTGGTGTTTGCTTGCATTTCTTTTTCAATCGGTCTGTCCACATGAATCATTTGTATTTGTCCCGCTACTACTTCCGTTGATGATCCGGCTCCGCTGTGACTATTTGATGACTGGGTTTTTGTAATTCCGTTTGTTCCGATTTCCGCAAGCTCCTTAGCGACTGCGGGCATTTGAGAGAGAGTTACTTTATCTTCAACCTTGCCATTCACCCTAAAATTTCCATGCTTGGCAAGTACTTTTGAGACAGCATCGGGCAGGGAACGTACGCGATTCTCCCCAAACCCAACTGACCTTGATCCGCCAATACCTGTTAGCTCCGATACGATCTCCCGCATACGTTCCCTTTGCGGGACTGGACTATGGATACGAAGAACAAACGATAGCATTCTTCCTAACGCATCACACATCGCCATAACATCAGAACCTGCTTTCCCCCCGCTTAAGAATATCTCAAATGGTTGATGGTTCTCGTCTTCATTAATTGTCACGTACATTTTACCAATTGGACTTTCTGCTCGGTATGTCGTTCCTGTCAGTATCATGGGGCGGGGAACTCGCGGCATGACAGGAACAATTGGCTTAGGCTCTTCTACTTTCTCTTCTTTTTTCTCCTCAATTCGTGACAATACTCCCACGCGTGATCCGTCGCGCATATAAGTGATACCTTTAAGACCATTATTATAAGCAAGCATATAAAGCCGTTTTACGTCTTCTACGGTGTGGCTATTTGGTGCATTAACGGTTTTGGAGATCGATGAGTCAATATATTCCTGGGCAATTGCCTGTACTTTCACGTGCTCTTCGGGAGTCAGATCATTTGCCGAGACAAAATAATCCGGACGCTCCATGTTCGGATGCGCCTTTTTCCATTCTTCAAAAAGAGGGTGATACATCTTGTGCTCCCCGAGTCGGTCTCTGCGAATAAACTCAAATTCATACACCGGCTCAACACCAGATGATACGCCCGAAATAAGACTCGTTGTTCCGGTTGGCGCAATTGTCAGAAGTACCGCATTGCGAATACCTTTTTTGGTAATCAAATCCTGGATCTCACCCGGTAAGGCCTGGATATGGTAGCCGAGGGCATATTTTTCTTTATCGTACTTTGGAAAACTTCCTTTTTCTTTTGCAATCTTAGCTGAGGCAATATAGGCATTATTTCGCAGTGTCTCAAAGATTTTACGGATAACAGGGAGTGATTCTTCTGAACCGTAACGTATTTTCATTTTAATAAGTGCATCCGCCAAGCCTAAAATACCAAGACCGGTACGTCTGATATCTTTTGCTGATTTTTCATTTTCTTTATAAAAATAATGCGTGTCGTCGATAACATTATCCATGAAGCGCATAGCAATTTGTATGTCTTTGGCAAAATTTTTATAATCAAACCAGCCTGCCTGATCACTGGAAAGATCCGCATCTTTTACATAAGCAGACAGATTCATTGCCCCAAGATTGCAAACAGCCCATGCACCAAGCGGTTGTTCACCGCATGGATTAGTAGATAAAAGTTTTTCAAAATAATAAGTGTTTGAGCGCTTGTTTGACCTTTCAAGAAAGTGGAGTCCCGGCTCAGCACTTCTCCAGGCTGCTTCACAAATCAAATCCCAAAGATATGTCGCTTTAACTGTTTTATGTACGCGTACTTTTTTACCAAGTTTTTTCCAGTCATCAATATCTCCATTCCACTTTTCATCATATTCCTTGTCGTCAATATCAGGAAACTCCAAGCTCCAATCCTTGTCTGCTTTTACGGCTTCCATAAATTTGTCTGAAACACAAACCGATAAGTTGGCACCATTAATCTTGGAAAGATCCTGCTTAACCGTGATAAATTCTTCAATATCAGGATGCCAATCATGCATCATCAACATGAGCGCTCCACGTCTGGATCCTCCTTGCTGAATAATATCTTTTGTGGCTAAAGAATACATTTCTGCCCAATTCAGCGGGCCTGAAGAAAAACCATTGACGGTTTTGACCCTTGCCCCACGCGGCCTGAGACTTGAGAGATTCAGTCCTACTCCTCCACCATGCGCCATAATCTCTATCATTTGCGTAAGATTTTCCATAATACCCCCACGGGAATCCGGAGGATTGGGAATAACAAAACAGTTAAAATACGTCACATCAAAACCAGTACCTGCTCCTGCCAGAATTCTACCGCCGGGTAAGAATTTAAAGCCTTCCATGGCTTTGTAAAATTTTTCTTCCCATTTTTTACGGTTTTCTTTTTTCTCAACGCGGGAAATACCTCTGGCAACACGCTTCCACATTTCATCCGGAGTTTGTTCAAGAGGAGAACCGTCCCGATTTTTGAGCGAATATCGATCTAGAAATACTTTTTGCCTAATGCCATCAAGTTTCATATAATTTTCAGTCTTTTTACTTCCTTAGTAAAATCTTCAATGTCCACAAATCGTTTGAAGACACTGGAAAATCTGATATACGCTACTTTATCAATTTGCTTAAGCCTCGTGCCGACCATCTGTCCGATATCCGAACTGGCTACCTCAGCTTGTCCCAGACAGCGAATTTCTCCTACGACATCGGTTACAATTTTCTCAATTACTGCGTGCGGAACAGTTGTTTTCTCGCAGGATTTCAAAATTCCCGCTTGCAATTTATCCCGACTGAATTGTTCCCGCCTGCCATCCCGTTTAATTACCAAGAGTTGCACGTTCTCTACCCGTTCGTATGTTGTAAACCGTTTGCCGCACTCATTGCATTCCCGTCTTCTCCTAATCGTATCCAGGTCATCGCTGTCTCGAGTCTCCAAAACGTCTGAGTGTTTGTTTCCGCAAAATGGACAATGCATATGCTTTCACTAAATATTTATGTAATAATAAATATTTAGTGTCTTAAAAAATAATATGGCACTACATCTCGGGTGTCAATAGAGCTTTTTATATCAAATCCTATCGTAGCTTCAATACTTGGTAAACTCTTACAATTCCGAAACTGCCAGGTACTTTTTATACTCACATTTCTTGTGTTGCTATTTTTGAGGATTAAATTCGCCAATCTCAAGCTTGAGCGTTTGTAGGTGCTTATCAAGAGGGATAAATTCCGCCTTCTCTTCTGCAGACAACCCTTTTTCTAAATCTTTCAGGACTTCTTCATGTTTCGCGGCTGCTGTTTGTAGTTCTTTTACAAAATCAGCACTGCTTTCCTTCTTTTGTTTAATAATTGCAACCTGATCGGCAGCCTCGGTAAAATAATTTTGTCCCTTAGAGATAGTGGAAACTGCAAGAGGTAGCTCTTTTTTATCCTTTTGTATCAGATACACTCCCATTTGTAATCGTTTATCAGCTTGAAGTAAATCAAATTTTCCACGTTTCAAAGGATCAGCGATAAGAAAACTAATTACTTTATCTCTTGCGGCTTTGAGAAAATACAACGGATTATCAGGTAGAATTCCCGGGTATGGCAAAGCATAATCAACTGTCGTGAAGACAGGGGAAATAGTAGGTTCTAAGTTTGATTGTTGCGCAAACGAAAGCGGAGGCAAAATGAAAAACAAAAAGAAGAGAGAAGGGAAAAAAATGCCAATCCTTTGACTCATGCCGTGATTATAGTAGGGAATATTGATTCTGACAATAAGGAATAATATATTTCATTGTTAGAAAAAAGTATAAAACAACAGGTGATATATTATTAGCTAAACTAATAATCAAAAAATGTGTTTCTGGGTAAGATTTGTCAACGAAGTACCTCCAGACGTTTTGCGTCCATGATTGCTAAAACATCCCCAACTGCCTCTTCTAACTTCCCATTTTTGTTAACAACTACATAATCGCAATCGTTATATTGTTTTATTTCCCAAAGGACTAACGACTCGTTCCAGCGGTGTAAAAAATCACTTTTGCCTTCATCTTTTAATACGCGTTTCCTTAAGTCTTCTATTTCCGGCGCAGTTAGAAAAACAAAGACAGATCTGGGAATCATTTCTTTTATCTTGGCTTTATTGTTCTTAATTCCCTTCTCTTCGATATGCCAGATTACGTCTTTTCCCAAAGACAACGCTTCGCTAATTGTTTTTTTACGGGTTCCATAAAGCTCACCCCGAAATTCTACCCACTCGAAAAACTCGCCATCTGCAATCAGTTTTCTAAACTCTTCCCGCGAGATGAAATGATAGGGATTCCCCTCGCTTTCAATTTGCCTCATTTTCCTGCTGGTTGTGGTGGCAACTTTCACCATAGACGGATTTTTGGCAATCAAACGGGCAAAAAGTGCGTCTTTACCCGAACCCACCGGTCCGGTAAGAACCAGGAGTACGCCGCGTTTTTTCCGTTCTGCTATCTCAACGGATAGGGGTTTATGATTCATGCTGTTTTGGAGACCATAAGGACCTCTTCAACTAACCGATTTGCGTAGCCGTATTCATTGTCATACCAAGCAATTACTTTAACCATATTTCCGCCCAACACTTGCGTTAAGGACAGGTCAACAATTGAAGAATAGGAATTCCCAATCACATCACTGGAAACTAAAGGATCCTCAGTAACTGTCAGAATGCCTTCGTATTCTTTTTGCAATGCCTCACGCCTGAAAATATTATTAACCTCATCAATAGTCGTACTTCTTTTTAATAAAAACGTAAAGTCTGATAAGGATCCCACCGGCACCGGAACACGAAGTGCTAACCCGGTAAAAATATTTTGCAGATTCGGCATTACCTGCCCTGCGGCAATAGTTGCGCCGGTTGAGGTTGGGATAATATTAAGCCCTGCTGCCCGTGCCCGACGGTAATCTTTGTGTCCCCCGTCCTGCAAACGCTGATCCGAGGTATACCCATGCACAGTAGTCATCATCGCTCTGTCAATACCGAAATTATCTTCCATAACCTTGGTAACCGGAGTAATGCAGTTTGTCGTGCATGATGCATTACTCAAAATCTTGGCACCTTTATAATCCTTATCGTTAATCGATAAGACATAGACCGGAACATCGCTTCCTTTTCCGGGGGCCGATAACACCACTTTTTTTGCTCCTGCCTGTAAATGGAGCTGCAATTGATCTGCGGTTCGGAAGTGTCCCGTAGATTCTATTACCGTGTCTACTTGTAAATCGTGCCATGGCAATTTGGCAGGATCTTTTTGGGAATAAACAGGAATTTCCTTAGAGTCAATCATGAGAAAACCGATGAGGTCGGGCTTACTGGGATCATCATTTTTCTTATATCCGATTTCTTTGGGAAAAGGTCCGTAGACACTGTCATATTTTAAGAGATACATCCAACCTTTAATGTCGGTTGAAGAGCCGGCATTAATTGCTACCACTTCTACTTCTGCGCTATGCCACTGCAAAATAATTCTGTGCGCTACTCGCCCAATTCTCCCATAGCCATTAATCGCAACACGTACCATACAACATAGTATAAAGTTTCTGGGTGGGCAGATGCAAGAGGAAATTTATGACGACATCTTATGCTTTGGTTCCCCTGGTTGGAATATAACTCCCGACTGATTCAGCACTACAATGACCTCATTATATTTTTCTATATCTTTTATTCGCGCAGCACGTGTTTTTATTCGGGCCTTACCCCGTTTCCCGAAAGTCTTTGATTCAATTTGTGGTCCTTCAGAAGAAATTATGAGATAGGATTTTATTCTCTTAACAGCAATGGTAAATTCCATTTTAGCTGCAAATTCTTCATTTTTAGTTGATTCGTACTTATCAGGATATCCACTACTGGATAATGTGACCAATATTGGTCCGTTTTTATCAGGTACGTGACATTCTAATAGTGTCGGACTATGTAATGAGATTTGTTCTCGGAATTCTTCCATACCTAGTCGGTTTTGATCTCCCGCTTGCAGTTGATCTCCGGGAAGACGTGGATGAGGAATATGTGTAACAATAAGCTCAGAAATTTCGCTGCGAAGGTGAGCTGCTAATCTTATTACCTCTTTTGCTTCAGCAGTTCTTTTGTTTGCTTTTTCATTTTTCTCGGCAGCTTTTTGAAGCATTCCGGATCTTTGTTCTACTTCTGTCATTATTATACTGTTCCGTTTTATACTGCAATTCCCAAGCAGTGTCAATGAGCAGTTAGTCGGTAAACTCCTGAGTAAACATTTTGCCGTAAATTCCCCCGTCAATCACACCAATGCCGATTTTCCGGAAGTTTACATTCAGGATATTTGCTTTATGTCCCGGACTATTCATAAGTCCTTGCATTGCCAATTCTGTTGAAGGCGCGAGGGCTAAATTTTCACCCGCATAACCATAGGTAATCCCAGCCGCATCCATTCGATCGAAAGGTGACTGACCCTCCGGGTTATAGTGGGAAAAATATCCCCTGGCAAACATATCGCTGGAATACCGCCTGGCGAGTATGCGAAGAGCAGGATCCATACTGAGTGCCCGAATCCCTCGCGACGTACGTTCCTGATTTACTATGGTAAACATTTGCATTTCCGCCTGCGTATCAACGGAACCATTACTGAGGCGGAAATGTAAATTTATTGTTTCGGTACTCTTCGGTTCAACCGTCATGAAGTTGAGCGTTTCATGAATTGCGCCTCCAAATACATCATTCAATTGCTTCTCGTAGGTTGCAGTA
The DNA here is from genome assembly GCA_963790825.1 of Candidatus Levyibacteriota bacterium. Lineage (GTDB taxonomy): Bacteria > Patescibacteriota > Microgenomatia > Levybacterales > UBA12049 > CAWBPM01. The sequence continues at coordinate 81,320 of CAWBPM010000004.1, forward strand.
CTTCCCACCAGAAACGAACCGAATCTGGAATTAGAAATACTGTCTTTTAAAAATGGTGCTGATGGAAATGCAATAATGAGACTCAAAATAAAAGCAAGGACAATCAGTGCCGATATCATGCCGGGCAAGATACCGAGGTAGTGGTCTATTTTACGAAAAACTCGTCCCGTGAGATGTGCTTCTCCAGGCTCTGGAAGAAGCGCAAAGAGCCTACGAAAAAGAATATTGGAAACTATTTCGCTAAAAAACGCGATGATAAAAAAACCAAGTGCGTTGGCAAATCCCGGCGTCATGGACAAATGCGACACTAAGTAGCTACCTAAAACCCCATAAAATTTTAAGGCTAAGAAAAACGAAAGTAAAAAGCTTATCAGATCTGCAACCGCGGTAAAAAAGCCCAGCGTATAGCCTTCATATGCATAAAATAGGATAACGATGATAATAACTAGATCCAGTAAATTAAAACCAAAACCGGAGATCGAAAGGGCTTGACCGATTGCGCTTACGACGCCAAGCAGGAATACCTGCGCTGCTTGAAACATAGATCTATTATAATCAATCCGTTCTAAATACGCCAACGAAAAATCTTCTTCTACTCTTTTATCGGCGAGCAAAAAACAGAGTATGGTATGATATGGTGATGAAAATTCCGCAGTTTAGGCATGTCTTTCTCAGGAAACGCTTCCTGTTTCCCATAGGAGGTATTTGTGTACTCCTGCTGCTTCTTGGAGGTTTTTACTATTATTTCCTGCGTGATCTTCCTTCTCCTACTAATTTATCAAGTGGGTCACTCGGACAATCAACCCAGATTTTTGACCGAAATGGAAAACTTCTCTATACCATTTATGGAGACCGAAATCAAACCTTTATCCCGCTTTCTCAAATTCCCAAACAGATGCAGGAAGCAACAATAGCAATTGAGGACAAGGATTTTTACCGGCATGGGGCTGTCGATTTTCGCGGTATTATTCGCGCGTTCTATGCCAGCTTCATTAAACACGAGGCTTTGCAGGGGGGATCCACACTTACTCAGCAGTTAGTAAAGAATAGTCTCCTTACGCAGGAGAGGACCTGGCAGCGAAAAATCAAGGAAGTTGCACTATCTTTTGCCACAGAAACATTATATTCAAAAGATAAAATTCTTGAGATGTATTTGAATCAAGTCCCGTACGGCGGCACTTCTTACGGAGTTGAGGCGGCAGCCCAAACATACTTCGGTAAACCGATTTCCGGCCTAAGCTTAGCTCAGCAGGCATTTCTCGCCGGTCTTCCCGAGGAACCAAGTACATTCTCTCCTTTTGGCACCCATCCGGAACTGGGAAAAGATCGTCAGGAAGAAGTCCTACAAAAAATGCAGGAGCAAGGTTATATCAGTAAGAAACAATTAGATAAGGCACTTAAGGAGCAACTAACGTTTCAAAAAATTCAAACTAAAATCAACGCCCCTCACTTCGTCTTTTATGTCAAAGATTTATTAGTTGCAAAATATGGAGAAAAAATGGTTGAGCAAGGAGGGCTCAAAGTAACAACAAGTCTGGATTTGACATTACAAAATTTTGCCCAAGATACGGTCGCATCACAAGTCGCAAAAATTGCTGCTTATCACATCGGTAATGGAGCAGCTCTTATTACCGATCCGGCAACCGGGGAGATTTTGGCAATGGTCGGGAGTAAAGACTATTTTGATCCTAAGTTTGGTAACGTTAATATGACGCTGGCAAAACTTCAACCAGGATCATCGATAAAGCCGATCAACTATGCTGTAGGTCTAATGAAAGGGTACACCGCTGCAACGCCTTTTGTTGATGAGCCGATTTGTTTTCCCGGTAAACCTGAATATTGTCCCCAGAACTATGACGGTAAGTTTCATGGACTGGTGCAGATGCGCTTTGCACTGGGAAATTCTATCAATATTCCGGCAGTTGAGATGCTTAAGACAAATGGGCTTGATGCTATGATTGCGACAGCCTCGGCAATGGGAATTAGTACCTTTACCGATCCCTCGGAGTACGGACTGTCTCTAACCTTGGGAGGCGGCGAAGTAACCATGCTTGATATGAGCAAGGCATATGGGGTTTTTGCCAATCAGGGGTATCGAATAGATTTGCATCCTATTTTAAAAGTTAGCGATAACAGGGGACGTGTCCTCGAAAACTACACTCCGCCACCCAGCGCCTTTTTTGGCAAGCAAGTACTTCCGGCCAGTGTTACCTTTATCATTTCCCATATTCTTTTAGATAATAATGCCAGAATTATGGAGTTTGGTCCTGACTCGGAGTTAAAAATTGGAAATCAGCCGGTTTCCGTCAAAACCGGAACTACTAACGATTTTCGGGATAACTGGACAATCGGCTATACATATAATCCGCATTTATTGGTCGCCGTCTGGGTTGGAAATAATGACCACACTCCGATGCGGGGTATTGTCTCAGGCGTTACCGGCGCTGCCCCTATCTGGCATATTATTATGTCTTATCTACTCGAGAATAAGAAAGCGCAATTCCCGCCTCAACCGACCAATGTCGTTGGACGAGAAATTTGTTCAACTACAGGACAGCTTCCACCCAGTAGTGATAGTCCGGACAAGTGTCCGACCCGGTTTGAATATTTTATTAAAGGGACTGAGGGCAGGGGAACAACAGTAGTAAGCCAAAAGACATTTATTGATAAAGGAACAAACGACCTTGCCAAGCCCGGGCAAACCGATAATGTGGACCAGAGAGACGAGACAATTCTTATTGATCCGGCGGGAAATAAGTATTGCTTAAGTTGTCCTCACCCAACCCCGACGCCTACACCGGGTAAATAAAAATGACATAGTTTCGTCTATTTTCAATCGCAACTCCCTTTAGTATAATCTGCCTAATCTGTCCCCCGATTTCATGAAACCGAAGCTGTATTTGCAAAAAATTGCTCACTCTTATCCTAATCAGCCATTTTACATTCAACTTCTTTTAACAATTTTTTTTTACACCTTGATTTTTCTGGTTAAAGTCCATAGTTGGTACCTGGAAAATTATAAAAAACTAAGACGGTTAATTTCGTCTCTTTCCAGCGCTTTCTCTTTACCAAGTTTTTTACAAGGCTACATCGAAATACCACTAATAAGGTTGCCTAATATCTATAATTTCATAACGTTTCCCCGACTGGCTTTTGTGCAAATTGTGCACAAGGCAAGCAAAAGAAGACAGCAAAAAATAATAAGAAAACAGTACCGTCCATCTTTTTTGATTGCTGTCCGCTATAAACTGAAATACGCAGCGCTTGGTATGATTTTTTCTTTTCTCTTCATTTTTTTACCTCTTTTAGTTATCATTTTTCTGCAGGATTTACCAAACCCCAAAGAACTGGCAATGATGCAAAATCCACAAACTACTAAAATCTACGACCGGCAGGGAAATATTCTCTATCAGATTTATGCTACACAAGACCGGACTGACATTCCGTTTAGCGACGTGCCCAAGGATTTGCAAAATGCTACATTGGCAATTGAAGATAAGAATTTTTACCAGCATCCGGGATTTGATATAGCTTCGATCATCAGAGCGCTCCATGAGGATGCTTCCGGAGGTAACTTTCAAGGCGGCTCGACAATTACGCAGCAACTTATTAAATCATCCATGCTGACTCCGGAGCCTAGTATTATTCGTAAAATGAAAGAGATTATTCTAGCGTTTTGGGCGGAGCGATTATACACAAAAAAACAAATTTTAGAAATGTATTTTAATCAGGTGCCATACGGTGGTACTGCCTGGGGAATAGAAGCTGCAGCTGATGTATATTTTGGAAAACATACTAAAGATCTTGATCTGGCAGAAAGCGCATTCCTAGCCGGCATGACGGCGGCGCCAACTACTTATTCGCCGTTTGGTACTGATCCTAAACTTTGGAAAATTCGCCAAAAAGAAGTACTGGGACGAATGATTGCTTTAGGTGATATTTCGCAAAAACAAGCGGAGGATGCTGAGCACGAGATTCTTGATTTTAAAACCCAGCCAACTCCGCTGGAAGCTCCACATTTTGTCAATTATATTAAGGATATTCTGGTTAAAAAATATGGTTTAGCAATGGTTGAAAAAGGCGGTTTACAAGTACATACGTCTCTTGACTTAGAAACACAAAAAGCTGCTGAGAAAATTGTCAGTGAAGAAGTAAGAAATGCAAACTACCTTAATCTCACAAATGGTGCTGCGCTTATTACTAATCCGGCAAACGGCGATATTTTGGCAATGGTTGGTAGTCATGATTTTAATGATCCAAATGGCGGAAATGTCAACGTCACGACCTCTCTTAGGCAGCCGGGATCTTCCATTAAAGTCGTTACCTATAGCGCTGCCTTATCAAAAGGCTTCACTGCTGCCTCGATTCTTGACGATTCGCCTGTTACGTTTCCAGACGGTATTAATACATATACTCCGATTAACTATGACGGGAAGTTTCATGGTAAAATTCCTTTGCGAATTGCCCTGGCTAACTCTTTTAATATTCCAGCTGTTAAAGTACTTAGTCAGATAGGTGTTTCAATAATGGTTAATATGGGAAAACAAATGGGTATAACCAGTTGGGGTGATCCTAGTCAGTATGGGTTGTCTCTAACGCTCGGATCCGGAGACGTTACAATGCTCGATATGGCGACAGTGTATGGCACATTGGCAAACCAGGGTCGCCGTGTCGATCTTAATCCTATTCTTGAGATTACTGATGCTTGGGGAAATACTATTGAGAAGAAACAAAATGTATCTTCGCTGCCGGTACTTGACCCAGGAATTGCCTATATTCTGTCGGATATTTTGGCAGATAATACTGCGCGGAGTTTGGAGTTTGGACCTGCTTCTCCGCTTTTTATCCCTGGACACTTCATTCCGGTAAAAACAGGCACTTCCGATAATAAAAGGGACAATTGGACTATTGGATATACGGATAAATTTGTCGTTACGGTTTGGGTGGGTAATAATGATAATAGCCCAATGAGCCAAACGCTTGCTTCAGGTATTACCGGTGCTGCACCGATTTGGAACAGAATTATGACCGAGCTTGTCAAGAATACCCCGGAGCATAGGCCCCAACTCCCCAAAGATATTACATCTAGGCTATGCTTTGGGCATAGCGAATATTTTATTCGAGGAACGGAAAACAAAGACGGCTGCAGTTTTCCCACGCCCACCCAAACGAATACCTATGTAGCTAAACCCCAGTAATACGTAGTGAATCTTGGTATTTTTCAAAAAGCTCCTTAGGTATACTGTTTGTCTGAAAAAGAGCACTCGTCATTACGAACCGGCATGCGCCCGCATCTTTCGCGAGAGATAACGTTGTCTCATTAATACCGCCATCAACGGTAATTGGTACACTCGTTTTTTGAGCCAGCAGGCGAACTTTCTTAAGCTGTTCGGGCAAAAATGACTGGCCTGAAAGTCCTGCTTTCACTGTCATCAGTAAAATCCCATCCAAATCCGCAAGTGGAACAGTAAGCGCATCGATAGAGGTTTCTGTATCAAGCGCCAGTCCAACTTCACCAAGCAGTTGCCCTTGAGCAACAAATTCTACTTGGTCCGTCATCCTCTCAACCTGAGCAAAAAAACGCCGGAAGCCGGCTTTTGCCCAGGGTTTTAAGTATGTTATCGGTTCCTCTACCATTAAATGCACCTCAAAGAGTATGTCCTTTGTATATTTGGCAAAAAATAAAGGGTCTGCAAAGGTTGTAGTAGGCGCAAACTTACCATCAACTACATCGATATGAATACTCCGTGTAAATATACGTGCCAGCTCAATTTTTTTTTCAATCGCCGGCCATTCGGAGTCAAAGGTACCCGGACTTGGAATAATTTCAAACATAATAATCAAGCTCCTCAATCTTGCGAATTCTTCTTACATGTCGCTCTTTTTTAGAAAACGGTGTTTCTAAAAATGCTTTAATCAATTTTTTTGCCAGTAGCGTTGACATAAAATCTGCTGCGAGAGCAAGAACGGTGATATCATCATCTGACCGCGCAGCTTTTACTTGCGGTACAGAAAATCCCAGGCCGCAGCGAATACCCTTTTCTTTTCCCGCAACTACCTCAACGCCTACTCCGCTGCCGCAAATGACAATTCCTACTGTTTTTTTATTTTCTTTCAGATCATTTTTGACCTGTTTAGCCACTCGGTAAGCATAGTAGACATAATCATCCTGCGAATCGTAAGTCTTACTTCCCAAATCCTGAAGGTCAATCCCCTGTCCCAGCAGCCATTTCTTGACTGCTTCTTTCAGACGAAATCCCCTATGATCTGCGCCAATATATACCGTCATACTTTATTTCTCTACTTCCTCCTCAGCCAGCATTCTTTCTTTTGTCAAAAGCCCGGTCTGTGCTCCTACTTTTTCCATCACGCTTACTGCATTATTGTTTCCCCAGCGCATAGCGTCTTCAATTCCTTTACCCAACAGATGAGCAGCAAGAAAACCCGTAGCGTATGCGTCTCCTGCGCCTGTTTTATTAATCATTTCGCAGGGTTTACTTCCCAGAGAAAATATATTACCCATTTCATCAATTACCATTGACCCTTTTTTACCATCGGTAATAACTACTATTTTTGCTCCTAAGAGCTTTAAGTCTTCAAGAAGTGTTTGTGTTGTTGTTTCGATACCTATAATTTGTTCTGCTTCTTCTTTATTAGCAAATAAGATATTGCTTGCTTGAAGCATGTCCAAAAAACTCTCTCTCCCATCTTCAAGTTGTGGCGTTCCGGGATTAAAAGCAATCTGAACATTATTTTTGTATGCATTGGCCAAAACATCTTGGTATGCCCGTCTCCACATCTTCCCCAAAGACGTGACGTAGAACCATTTTGTCTGTAAATTTTGTAAATTAAAATCATGCTCGCGGATAACATGATTCACAAACAGCGTTCTCTCTCCCTGAAACTGTAAGCCGAGAGCAAATGATGATTGGCCTTCAGATTTTTTCAGATAGGTTGTGTCAACGTGCTCTTCCTCAAGTCCCCTGTCAATTTTTCCCGCAAACTCATCACTACCTATTTCTGCTACAATCCCCGCTGCGAATCCCAACCTCTTCATACCAACTGCAACATTCCCGGCATTTCCTCCAAGCAGGAACTCCGAGGAATCAAGAGTAATTTTTTCTCCCAGTCTTACGCAGAGTTCATTATCTTTTGGATTTACTTTACAATGCAGATTGGCATCATGAAGAGTTAAAAAAGCATCTATGAGGACATTTCCAACTGTTACCACATCTAATAACATACATATCCTACTTCCCAACAATAACGACAGCATCCGTAGTGTCGCTTGCAGGCAGAGTAGCGGAGGCGGAATCAAGAGTATATGTTTTTGCCAGATCGGATTTCAACAAGGATAAAATTGCCTCATCTCCTTTTTTTACATTTAGCGAAATATTTGTATAATTAAAGGTGTCTGCGTTACCGGTTGCACTGATAGTGTATCCCAAGCTTTTCAAAAATGTAGCAACCTTACCCGCAGCTCCGGGTGTCCCACTACCGTTAAGGACAGAAACCGAGATACTACTTCGTTTGACAGTATTGGCATTTACTGTTGTAGTAGGCGTAATTTTAGCAGAAGCTTTTGGCGTTACTAAGATAGTTGGCGTTCCAGACGCAGTGGAAACAGGAGTGTCCGTTGGTATGAGACTAACTGTCGGCGTAGGAGCCGCAACCTCTTTTTGTTTTGTTTGTTTTAAGCCCGCATACTGATATCCCATATATAAAAGGCCACCCACTAACACCAGGAGGAGGAAAAAAAGGAAAATTACCTTCGGCCTTTTAGAAGACTTTTTCTCAACAGTTTCAATTCCCTGGAATGCAGAACCATTTTCTTTCACATAAAATTTATTTTCCATAGCTTTATTTTTATGCAGACTTATCTATAAAGAGTGTAGCATAATTTAGTAAGTTTGCAAATATTAAATCGCGTATATTATGTCGCGTAAAAAACGCTTTTTCCATCCCGTATGACAATTTGCTATAATAAGTGTTGCCCATGAAAAAGTATGTTTCCTGTTTTCTTTTACTCCTCTTACTTATAACCCCGCTCTTCTCTTTTGTTACCTACAGTCGGGCTGACGAATTGGATGACATCAATAAGCAGATTAATGATCTAACCGACGAACTAAGTAAATCTATTGCCGCGACTACTCCACTTGAGTCGCAGTTAACTAATATGCAAAATCAAATCAAACAAATTAAAATAAACATTAACAGTATCGAAAATGATATCACGCTCAAAAAACAACAAATTGATAAAGGTTATCAGGATCTGGAAGCAAAACAGCTGCTTTTTAACGCGACCGTTAAGGATTATTATATTCAAAGCTATTATAATTCTCCTCTTATTACCTTTATGTCAGCTAATTCTGCCTCTGAAATAACCCAAACGCTCGCTTATCAAAAAGCGGAAACCGACCAGGATAAATCAATTATTACCAATATTGCACTATCAATTACCGATTTGGAAACAAAAAAAGCGAATCTGGAACAAGAAGAAACAAGACTTGCTGCAGCAAAAGCCGACCTTGATACACAGTCAGCCAAACTGGATACAATTGTACAAGGAGCAAAAGCATATCAAGCAACGCTCTCTACGCAAATCGCCCAATTGTCAGCCAAACAACAGCAATTGTTAGAAGCCAAATATGCATCGCTTGGGATTCCGTCTTCTGCTTATACAACCCAGGGGGGTTGTTCAAGTGATTTAACTAATGGCAAAGATCCGGGATTTAGTCCGCGGTTTGGTTTCTTTACTTACGGAGTTCCTCACCGGGTAGGAATGAGTCAATACGGCGCGAAAGGACGAGCTGACGCGGGCCAAGGCTATAATGATATCTTGAATGCCTATTTTGCAAATATCTCTATAACAAACATTGGTACAGGAGCAAACGTCACAGTAAACGGCACGAACGACTATGGGGAAACATTTAGTAATCAGTCGATGAATGTTGAGGATTATTTAAAACATATCTACGAGATGCCAAGTGGCTGGGCACCTGAAGCACTGAAAGCCCAAGCAATTGCCGCCCGCTCCTTTGTCATGCATACAATTAACAGCGGCCAAACAACAGTCGCGCCAAATCAAAGTTTTCAAGAAATAAAAACAGAACTAAACGCCCAACCGTGGATAGATGCAGTAAACGCAACGTCGGGTCAGGTCATGCAGTCCGGCGGACAGCCAATTGAAGCCTGGTTCTCTTCAACTGCCGGCGGTTATTTCCACAGCTCATCGGATCTCGGCTGGAGCAGTACACCTTATACAAAAACCGGACTTGACGCGACAGGACCAGTTAATAATTTTTCCGACTTACAAAACAACGCATATGATAGGTCTTCTCCTTGGTTTTATTGTGATTGGGGCGGACGCGCACAGTATGCTAATACTGCCTGGCTACAGCCTTCAGAGGTTGCGGACATTGTTAATGTCATGCTCCTGGCAAAAGCAGATAGTGGCACACAAACACACTTAGCCCAAACAGATAAACCAAACCCCGACGGAACAGACACGTGGGACGCCGGAAGGGTAAGACAAGAATTAAGCAACCGTGGCATTACGCCATATTCGTCTATATCAAGTATTTCTGTAAATGCTGATTTCGGAAGCGGAGCTGTTACGACAGTTTCGGTTAACGGAGACGGTGGCTCGCAAAGTATCGCCGGAGATTTTTTCAAAACCTATTTTAATCTTCGTGCACCTGCAAATATTCAGATAGTTGGGCCATTGTACAATGTCGAGCAGAGATGAGGTATAATGTGACAAACCTCTCAGAGAAAATAAATATGCCTGATATTTTTACAAAGACGAATCCACAATCCTCTCCGCCAACTACTCCCGCTCCCGTGGAACCGGGACACATGAATCTGTTTTCTGCTTTCGTGCAAAACCCGAAAGATGTCTGCTTTGAGAATGAGGAATCTGACGAGCAGGTTCTGCTTTTTCTCCGCCGTCATTTTATCACCAACATCGGCTGGATCATCGGAACAATTCTTCTATCTCTCCTTCCGCTTCTCCTGCCCTTTGTCCTGCCTACTATCGAGAATAGTTTCTCTACTATTCCGAAACAGTTTACGGAGATGTTTGTACTTTTTTACTATTTGATTCTTCTTGGTTTTGCATTTACGAGTTTTCTTTATTGGTTTTATAATGTCGGTATTGTAACTCAAAAACGAATCGTCAATATTCAATTCGCTGATATCTCCTATAAAAATATCCAGTCGACGATTCTTAAAGATGTAAAGGACGTTGAGTTTACGCAAAGTGGATTTTTCCAGAGTCTTTTTAATTTCGGTAATGTCAGCGTGCAAATTGAAGCATCAGGTGTACAATTCGTGTTTATGAGAGTTCCGCAACCGGGAAAAGTTGCCGATATATTATTAGGACTAATTGAAAACCAAACCATATGAATAGTCTTTTTTCTTTTCTATCATTGATCCATTTTGGCTCTTTTGTAAAAGTTACTTTTCTGATCATGCTTTTTCTCTATGTTATTTTTGCCCTTATCATTCAAAACCAGGTGAGATCACTAAATAAACTTGTAACTATCGAAAATGGTCATAGTTCTTACGTATTACGCGCGTTTGCAATTCTTTATGTGCTTCTTGCTATTTCACTTTTCCTTGTAAGTATTGTTATACTGTAAGTAATGCCTGAAACACATCTTAGTTTTGCGAAAATTGTAACTACACCAACTGAGAGTTCCTGGGCACAAGCGTATAATGCCGGGAATCTTTTTGCGGTTCTATCGCTTGCCGGCACCCCATCTAGCGGGAAAACACTTCATGAAATTGGTAAAGCGATTTTTAACAATCTTGAAGCAGAATTTTTTCCACTTGAGGAAAAAAATTTAGCCTCCATTAAAGTCAGTCTTACTACTGTTTGTCAAGAGATTCCCAAAGAACTAACCGTTTCATTTTGTGCTGTATTTGTTAAAGATACGATCCTCTATGTTTTCATTATTCACCTGGGAAAAGTTATCCTGCGGAGGGGAGGAGAATTAGGAGTAATTTTATCAGGAACAACAGCGGAGGAAGAAGAAAATAGAGTTTTTGCTGCTTCCGGTTTTCTGGAAGATGGAGACACAATATTTCTAGAAACAGAGCAGTTTTCCTCCGCAGTATCACTCGCCCACCTTTCGGAAACAAACGAAGCACATTTACCAAATGAAATTGCAGAAATCCTTACCCCCTTAGTGCATAAAACCGATGCTCCTTCCGCCTCTGCCATTATTCTCTCCTACAAAGGCATTAAGGCTAATTGGGAAGAGCAAACAGACGAGACGCTCTCCGAAGAGAAAACTTCCGCAATTTTCCCGCCGCTAATGTCTAAAGTAAAACCTACACTTTATCCCACAATCGAAACCCAAGAAGATGAGATAGTCGACCAGAATCCGCCTCGTAGGTTTGGCAAAATAACCTTATCTTCTTTTTCTCGCATTTTTTCTTTTCACCTCTTCTACAGACCAAAGATTAGCATTTCTCCTAGTCGGCTCATCTATGGTTCACTCTTTCTCGTTTTACTTATCATTCTTTTTATGGGTGTTTTTTGGGTAAAAAAACATGAGGAAGAGCAGAAAACACAGGCATTTTTTCAACAAGTTTATCCAGCAGCTCAGAAAAATTATGATGAAGGCATAGGTCTTCTAACTTTAAATAGAGGCCTGAGCCAGGATGATTTTCAAGCTGCGAAAAAAGCACTGAGCACAAATCGAGATAAATTTCCACTCGGATCGAAAGAACGCGAACAGGTTAATGCTCTTTTGCAAAAAGTTCAGGATCAACTGTCGTCCGGAAAAAATGAAACGTCGGTTAGCGAAGCAGTAAGCACGGACAGTCCGCTCTTAGCTCTTGAAGAAAAGCACCAAGGAGCTGTTGCCGTAGAATCAGATGGTACAAATGCCTATATTCTCTCCCAAAATAATATTACATCCATTCCGCTTAGTAGTGGAAACGGAACGGTTAGTATAAAAAATAATGATGATTGGCAAAAACCAGTTGGCCTAAGTACGTATGAAGGAAATCTATATCTTTTAGATCAAAAAGCAGGAGTTCTGAAATATGTTCCTGCCGATGGAGGATTTAGTAAAACGAATTATTTTAAGAGTTCCTCGCCTGACTTATCTCAAGCAACTTCCCTGTCTATTGACGGGTCGATCTACATTCTAACTTCGTCAAATATATTGCAATACACCAGCGGCACAGCTGATTCATTTACGGTTTCAGGTTTAGATAAGCCGTTTAATCACCCTACCCGCATTGTTACGACAATTGATATGAAGAATCTTTATGTCTTGGACTCGGGAAATAGCCGCCTGGTAGTCTTGAATAAATCAGGCGCATTTCAGACGGAGTACACGGCTTCTGTTCTGAAAACCGCCCGGGATATTGATGTGTCAGAAAAAAATAAACAGGTAATTATTCTCTCAGGCGGTAAACTGTATAAAATGGCTCTGCAGTAAATACTTATTTCTATCTTCAATTATTTGCGATTTGTTCCTCTTTCCAGTATCATAAACACATGAAAATCGTTAATCGTAAGGCATACTATGACTTTGCCATTTTAGAAACGTTTGAGGCCGGGATTACACTTTACGGCGCTGAAGTAAAGGCAGTCAGACAAAGACTGGTAGATTTGCATGGAAGTTTTGTCCGCATTATCGGCAGCGAAGCGTACTTGGTAAATGCAAAGATTTTTCCCTACGCTTACGCCAGACCGGAAAGCTTCGAGGAGAGACGCACAAGAAAATTGCTTTTACATAAGCGGGAAATCATCTCACTCAAGGGAAAAGTTGAGGGTTCAAACTTGACAATTGTGCCTGTTTCGCTGTATACTACGCATGATTTAATTAAGCTTGAATTAGGCTTGGCCAAAGCAAAAAGTAAGTCAGACAAGCGGGCTGTGATTCGAAAAAGAGACATGGATCGAGACATTGAAGAGCAAGTAAGAAGTCACAACAAATAGAATCAATATTCGCGTTTTCCTGAAAACCGTACGACGAAGCCCTCCTTCGCTAAAGCTACGGAGGGGAAACGGGGATGAATTGATTCGACGAGTAAAGCACTTTGAAAACTGCAAGTCGACTTTCAATACCAGTCGTCCCGCGAAGCGGGATCCTGCTCCGCAGGATAAAACAGATTGAAAAAAAGAAATGCTAACCAACGCATTCAAGCTCTTAAGGATGAGGCTAGAGCAATCTATGCCGAACTTATGGGTGGTCCACAGTTTGCTGGCTTACAGTTAGCAGCCTAAGACCTGTTCATATCACGCTTCTCCGGTGAGATGATATGGGCATAAAATTAGCCGGAAAGGTAGCATTGAGGCACGGTTTTCCTCTTTGCGGTATTTAACAAACCTTGATCTGAAAAATCCTGTCAATCGGATACGTTTTAGATGACCTAAGTAGATTGACTACGCTTGTAGAAGTTTTTATGTATTTTATCCGGACTCCGGCTCACTGCCGGACATCTCCACAAAGACAAACCCGCTTTTTGCGGGTTTTTTGTTAATTACATACAAGAGTTTTAAGTAAAGTTATCCTTATGGAGAATAATTAACTGTCATATCATTGAGGACTGGAGTTTGCGAGGCGTCGGAAGTATCCAGATAGTATTTGTAGCGGAAACATTGATTCGGGTTCTGGTATCCGCCATAAGCGCCAAACGGTACAGTACCGGAAATAATATTCCCAACCGGCGTGAAATACGCACTCGGACTTGATCCCGCTGTACCGCCAGGACCAACATAATTAAATGTCGCACCACTGCAGCTACCACTTACCTGCGAAGCGACGGCAACTTGTGCTTTAATAGTAGTCGACGAGGGCTGACTTACTGTGGCTGTAAAATGATTAAAAGCTGCAGAAAAACTGGAGGTAAAAATCCTCGATTCAAAAGTACCTGAGGGCACATAAATACCGGAGTCCGGACCTCCTTGAATAATTTTCAACTGTTTTTCATTCGTATTGGCAACCATATAGACAAAATTATCACCGTCTGCCTCAGATACTGACGTTAAATCATTAAATCCGGGGAGAAAATTTATACCACCGCAATAGGCTGGTGACGTTTCAAGATTACCGCTCGGATCAGCAGGGTCAATATTGATTACTTGGTATTCCTGCGGTTCAATACCATCATTCGGGATACCGTCTTGTCCGACTAGAACAGCGCGTTCTCCATTCAGTACTGTCAATGACCGACGTGGATAAAGTTCAATATTGGTAGAATTTCCATTATAATAGCCGCTCGTTGCCACGCTGCCGTTTCCCGAACTGCTGGTTGAAAGAAATTTTGGTGCGCTCTTATTAGTTGTATCAATAATATAAAACTGGTCGCTGTCTGGTATGCCGTCACCATTTGCGTCAATTCCTCCGTTTGAAGACATATACGCTCTCGTTCCGTCCGATTTGGCATAGACAGAGTTTGCTGCCTCTTCTGTATTTGATTTTGTATCGAAATCTAAAGAGCCGATACGTTTCCATCCGCTATTTCCTCCCGAAATCCCACCGCAGTTATTACTGCTGATTTTTGGCGATGAACTAGTCGTGGGAACACTGGTCGCATTCACTATGTCGAGCTCCGGATCAGTTCCGGCGCCGACTGCGACATAAATATAATTATTGCTTCCAATTGTTACGCCCGAGAGTTGGTGGTCTGCATATAGTTCAATGTTCCCGCCGTCGCTGCAGTTATTATGAGCAGGACTCGTCGTGTTTCCCCAGTTGGTTCCCGTCTGATTCGACGATCCTGCCGAATATTTCATATCTGTCCCATTTCCCGGCTGACAGTCATATCCATCCAGTTCAATGCGACATCCGAGCATATCCAAACCACTGCTCGCTGATTTACTGTCAATACTACTTAGATCAAAAGCATATAAATAACCTCCCGAAGCTACATATCCGGTATTACCTAATATCACTACTGACTCGGCACCATAACCAAAAGGCGATTGATCCTGATTTGGAGTTGAACGAGAATCGCCCTGATATTGTCTCGTATTAAAAAACGTCCAGTATTTATAGATATGATTGGTCGGATCCTGAAATGAATTATTTCCGCCGCTTTTAACTTGTATTACAATAACTTCTTTATTTGGCATATTCGTTCCCAAAAGCGCGTATAAGTTACCGCCTGTTGACGTATAATACTTCACGTCGGTTGTGGTAAAACTATTAGTAAATCCTAATCCCGAAGGGACAAGACCGGATGAACTGTACTTTGTGGAATCGAGCGTAAATGTTCCTTGAAGTGACGGAACGGGAATATCTGTATTCGCCGTTACATTGAGATATGCCAGCTTTACTGAGCTCGTCGCATACGGAGAGGTCGCCACGAAGACATCGTTTGGAATACTGGTTGTTACGCCGTTTGCTTGTGCCGCTACCGCAATTGGAGGGCCATCTGGCAAATCAATAGTCGCGCTAGACAGTGCAGGAGAACACCATTTGGCTTTATTGTTGTTTGCCAAAGTTACTTCTCCTCCGCTAGTATTGGTCACCTGCGTATTTACTTTAATACCTAAATTAAAATCAGCAACCGTTGTATCGGTAAAAGAAATATTATCCAGATAGCGAGTCAGGTAGGTAGTGGCCTGCAGAAAAGAGGGGTAAGGCAAATTCCAGGAGACAGTAATGATCACCTGCTTGGTTGAGTTATCTAAAATTCCACTATTCGAGGCAACAATAGCATCAGAGTTATTTCTATATACATCGCTAATAACGAGCTGTTGCGTCAATCCGCTCGCTGTCGCAGACCCTGCTGCCAACACCCAGGACGAACCGGATATAACCGGATGGTAGGTACCATCTAGCGCAAAACTGTTCCAGTCTTTTTCGCGGATATTTCTTACCGCCTCTTCTGTTTGCTGCAGGAGAGCAGTTGCTTGCAGTCGCTGCTCCTCTTGAGGTTTTCCCGCGCGGCTCGTGACAAGCCCGGTAAGAAGTGCCGGAAGGATAATTGCCGTAACGCTGAGTGCTAGTAAGAGCTCGATTAAGGATTGCCCGGCCTGCCAATAACTCCGGCTGTCTCTCTTCGCTTGACAAGCGGGCGGGCGGGCATTGTCGGACAGGCCGGCCTGCCAGGAATTTTTCTTCATACTTCTACTATATATCAGATATTTGTTTTGTTCTACTCTTTTAATGACCGTGTGCCAGCGTTATGCCATATACTTTCTTTACTCCTTGTTTTTTGAGTATTTTTGCTGCCTCAGACAACGTGGTGCCTGACGTTAGCACATCGTCAACCAAAAATATTGTTGAATATTTCCTGTCAATTGCTTTTTTTACCACAAATGCATTTTTGATATTCTGTTGTCTGTCAAGTTTAGTAAGTGCAAATTGAGACGTAGTTTTTTTTACACGCAGCAAACAATCCTGAAGCGGAAGTTCTAATTTCTTTGCAATTCCCATTGCCAAAAGCTTAGCATGGTTATATCCCCTTGCGCGCTCTTTACTTATATGGAGCGGGATTGGAATCAATACGCTATCTTTTGTCAAGACAGTATGAAATGCTTCTTTCTGGATAAGCCCCTCATACATCAGGTCGGTTAATGTCAGCTTCAGATCGGAAATATACGGCTTATATTTAAAAGCAGAAATTAATTTCTTTGCCGTGCGGTTATAGGAAAGGCTTGAAAATGCGCCGTTAATCGCGAAACGCGTCATGCATCCGGGATGGGTCAAACCGTGAACAGACATCCTATTACAAACCAAACAAATACTTTCAACGTCAAATGATAAGTGAGAAAAACACGTAGGACACAGGTATGAACCGGGAACACGACAATTTACACAGCGCTTGGGGAAAAGAAAGCTTAAGAGGTCCATATAGATTAAATGTAGCAGAAAACGAAAAAGCAATGGTATAATCCATTTAGAGAGAATAGTATTCAAAGTTTTAAGTTTCCTGTTTTTAGTTCTTGGAGAAGTCGCATAGTTGGTCCATTGCGGGGGATCGCTAATCCCCTGAGCTTTTAACGAGCTCACGCAGGTTCGAATCCTGTCTCCTCCGCAGCGTAAGAAATTGCTTTGCAATTTCAACGCTGCTGGAACGTTTAAATTTCTCAGAAATTTATTACGTTCCGCCTTCAATAGATATGTTCTATTACTGCTATATTCTCCAAAGTCAAAAAGATAGGAGTTTGTATATTGGTTATACTGCAGACCTAAAGAAAAGATTTATCCAACATAACAATGGCGAAAATAAAGCGACTAAGCCTCATATACCATATAAACTAATCTTTTATGAAGCATTTCTTAATCGGGTTGATGCAGAGAATAGAGAAAGATATCTTAAGGGTGGTTATGGAAGGAAAACAATAAATACTCTACTTAACCGATATTTGAAGCCCATCTCAAATCTATGAAGTAAGAAGGTTGAAATTGAAGAACTAAATCTTGCTTGTCATTGCCTCAAGAACTAATCCGTAGTACAATCAAAAGACTCTGGAGAGGTGACCGAGTGGTCTATGGTAACGGTTTACTAAACCGTCGAATCGCAAGATTCCGGGGGTTCGAATCCCCCCCTCTCCGCTTTATCTTTTGAGCGTATTTAGCCTCGATGAATTCTCAACTTTAGAGTCTAAAGCCAGACAAGATTTGACAACCTATTCCTAAGATACGATACTAGGTATATGGATGAGCAGGTTAAATCATTTCAACTTACTCCAGCACCTGACAAGAATCATCATAAACGAATAATTTTGTATACAATAGGAGTACTACTTCTTCTAATTATTGGTGGAGGAATAGGATATCTTTGTGCACTGAACTCTTCGCTCTCTCCTCATTCTTCGTACGAACAAAATAATGGACGAATAATCCCTCCTCAAAATCTTATGGCCTCTCCCCCAAATCCTCCAATTACTACTACTCCACATTCATCTATGGATACATCAGGCTGGAAAACTTTCAGTAATCCTAAATATGACTTTGAATTTAGTTATCCAGCAAATCTTGATCTGAAAGAATATCCTAATAGGGTGAATTTATATAACAATAATTCTATTAACGGGTCTAATTACATAAACATTGGTATTGTGGAAAAGAAAATACCGACTACACAATCCTTAAAAGATTTAATTCAACAGGATACCTATATGGATCTGCCAAGCGGGCATAAAGGTTCAATTATTCAAGAACCGCTTACTCCATATCCGTTTGGGCAATATGAGGCCTATACCTTTTCAGGTGGCACCAAAGAAAATGATAAATATATCTATGTAAGAAACGGCACGACAGTAGTGATCTTCTCTGCAACCGGTTTTCAAACCGGCAGTAGTTACAGTAAAAATGAATTAACTATATTAAATCGCCTAATCTCAACCTTCAAATTTACAAATCAAAATCATACTTCATGTAATTCAAACAGCGATTGTCAGAACAATGAAACCTGCCAGATCTGGGGACCACTTATAGCCAACCAGCCTCCAAACAAAGTTTGCACAAAACAAGGCGAAGCTGTTCCTTTATAACCCCTTAGTTAACAGGATATTCCTTTGATAATGCTTCTATCATTTTATGTCAATTGCTGTATTTGTTGATATATTATTTCCGGATCTTCAACTATTTCTCCCAATTCATAGTTCGAAAATCATTCCATTTTCTTCATAGTTATTAAATAATTCCCTGTTTTCGTTTTATCTCCGTCCAATATTTTTCTTGTCTGCATAATTTTCTCTCATCTGCTTTATCTTTCAGAATATATTTGATTGCTTCTTCCAGAAAAATAGTGTTTTGCGATCCTTTTACTAAAATAAGAGCGTTCTGGGGTAAATGCTCGGAGAGATATTCGCCTGCTCTTTTTGCCGAGTCAAACCAGCGGATTTCCTTAAAGTTCTTATTCTGGTGTTCTACGTCTTGAATCACATAGTCGCGAGTCAGTGGTCCAACGCAATATAAATAATCGGCCTGTTTTGCAATTTCTTGGGCAATTTTTTCATGTTCCTGCCCTGCTTCTTTTCCCAGTTCGCGCATGTCGCCAAAGAGAAATACAAACGGCCGGTTTGTCTGTTTTTTTAATTCCTGCAAAAGAGCAAGAAATGCCCTAACCGCTGATGGAGATGCGTTATAGGAAGAGTCAATAATAAGAGTTTCGTTAATGCCCTGGAAAATACTGCCGCGCCCTTTCGGAAGAAGAAAGTTTTTCTCTAAAGAAAGCGTTATTTGTTGAAGATTAAGCCCTGCAGTCAGTCCTACCAGGATACTTGCAGCAAAAACTTCTTGGTAGACAATTGGCAGAATTTGCTTTAAAAAATGCAAGTTAATTTCTTCTTTTTTCCCAAGCCAATTCACTATAAATGAATAATTTATTCCCTCAACTGAGATTTTATAAGATTTATAAGAAATAGTGTTCTCTACCCCTTCCCCGAAGGACAATAGTTCTGTTTTCGTCGTCTTTTTCTGAAAGGCATTTATTTGCTCAGCAATATATCTATCGTCCATGTTATAGATTCCAATTCGACACATTGATTCTCTGATAATTTTCGTGTCTTCCCATGCCATTTGGCTTAGAATTTGTTCCATGGGATTTTCTATCTCCTTACCCTTGAATATTTTTTCAAATTGCTCCGTATGTGTCGGTGAAATATTCAGGGAAATTGCAATATCCGGTTTCACAATCGTTAGTAAATACTCCATATTTTTCGGCGGGTTTGGATCATCGATTCCCATTTCTGCAATTAAATACTTCGTTCCTCTAAGATAATTCAGTCCGAACGGCAATCTCACAACTATTAATAACCAATCAAGCCAAGTAAAACCAACAGGTGTAATGCCCAAAATCCCAAGCGGCACGCCGGTTTCCGAATTACCCACGGCTTTTGTTAAAAAATGATCTCGTAAGATCGCTGTTATTGCGTTTCGAGCGGACGATTTACCGACCGATCCGGCAACGCCGATAACAGTCGGTTTATGCAAAGCGAGTGCCAACCGTGCCCAAAATCGCAAATAGCAAAGGATACTAAAGATAAGGTATTTCCTCATGCTCTTGTATTATAGCAAGATTTGAGTAGTTACAAATCATTTGATGGGCGGAGGGAGGGGGATTCGAACCCCCGGTGATCTTGCGACCACACACGCTTTCCAAGCGTGCGCACTAGACCACTATGCGATCCCTCCATCTACAACAAACTAATAACTGGAGATTAGTTTTTCCGCTTCCTTCCAGACTTTTTTATCTGACGAATACGTTAAACGATCCCCTGTCTCACCAATCGGTAGCCACTGCACATTTTCCATCTCGAAATCATGTTTAGTTATATCACCTTTTAAATATTCCATGATGTAATAATAAACTGTTTTTTTAATTTTCTCTCCTTTAAACTGATACCAAAAAGTCGTGGGGGTTAATGGTTGTATGATATTGCCTTTTGCTCCGGTTTCTTCTTCTACCTCTCTAAGAGCTGTCGATTCTTTAGTTTCACCTTTATGCGTATCTCCGATCAGTCCCTTGGGAAATACCCACCCGTGATGCTGTGAATGCTGCGCCAAAAGAACATACAGTTTCCCGTTTTGCTTTTTATACACTACCCCGCCTGCAGAAAATTCGAATTTCATAGTTAAATTTCTAAAAAGATTTTATAAGCTAAATATCAAGTTAACCTGAGCTATTCTTTCTATACTTCGAGTGTAATTATATCGTATTTGCTTGACAAATGCAGGGCAGAAAGGAAATAATAAATATGATAGAAAGATTTATTATGGGAGAAACCGGAGAAATACAAATCAATCCCGCTCCTCCATCAGGAGAAGTCTTACCGCCGGCACTTACCCCTACGCCGCTAGAAGGAGCACCTTCGGTTTCTCCTCTTGAACCCGCAGCCTCTGACTTAACAATGGCAGAAAATAAGGCCGAAATCGCAGACATCCAGCACCAATTACAAGAAATGCCTCCAGCAGCTATCGGAGGTTCTGAGCATTCCGAACTAATAGGAGCACCGATAACTGAGACTAATCTACCTACCCCTGCTCCTGAACAGACTCTCGCTGTGCAGCCCGGACAGAGCCCGGAGAGAGCAGTAGCAACGCCTGGCAAAACACAAACGCATGCTGCGGAAAACAAAAATAAATTTCAGAAGTTTTTGGATAAACTTCCCCATCCGATAAAATGGACGAAAAACGAGTTGATTGAATGGCGGGAGCACCCGATACAAAAGCTAAAAGGACTTGGACTGGGAACATGGAGGGTGGGCTCGCTTTTAGCTATGCTATTTGGCGTCTTTTCTATTTGGCTTACGAAAGTCACCACTAAGCCATTTGCCCAGCTGGGTCAACGAAAACGCTAAGTGGCGGGCAGGATTCTCAACATAACCGGTTGGATCTTTAGCGAGAGCTATCAACACCTATTCACTCCAGTCAATTGATTTGTTTAATAAAGACATGGCGAAGTGTACGCCTGAGAGGATTTGAACCTCCGACCCTCAGATCCGGAATCTGATGCTCTATCCAGCTGAGCTACAGGCGCATGAGGAAGGCGAAACGTAATAAATTTCTTCGAAATTTAAACGTTTCAGCAACGTTGAAATTGTTTTGCAATTTCTTACGTTGCGGAGGGAGGGAGATTCGAACTCCCGATCCCGCAAATGCGGGATAGCGGTTTTCGAAACCGCCGCACTCGACCACTATGCGATCCCTCCAGATTTTACAAAAAAAATCAAATCTTTATTTAATTTTGAATTTTACACTTTAAATTTTAAATTATTCCGTACCCTCGGGAGGATTCGAACCTCTGACCTCAACGTCCGCAACGTTGCGCTCTATCCAGCTGAGCTACGAGGGCTTATCGGTATTGTAGCCGATATAATTGTTTGAAGCAATTCTTACGAAGTTTTTTCCAGGGGAAATGTCCGTTCCAGCCAATCTCCAGCTTTTTCCATAAAAACTTTTTTTACGAATTCCCTATATGGAAGATAGGGTAAGAGTACTGATTTTACCTCTTCTTTTGACATACTGCCTAGTGTAATAACCAACTCTCCGGGAAAAAGTGATTGCGTTGTAATAATAAGCACCTCTGCCCCGCTACGCTTTTGGAAGTAAAAATCATAGAGTTCTTGCCAGAGAAAAAAGTACTCATCGACTCCAACCCCTTCTGTGCTAATTCGATATCTGGAATCATGCGGCGGAATAGAAACCAAAGCAAACACCGCAAAAACCAGAGCTAAAACGACTGCCATGAGCGCAATTTGACTAAAAAGAAAGAGGATGATTTCAATTGCAAGCATAATCAGCAGGCAATTAGCGTAGAATTCATGACTGTGTTTACGAAACGGTCTTCCCGGGCCGGTCCAGGTAAGGAGTGTTTGTACGTCTGTAAAGGCGGCATTTTCTGATTCTGCGACTTTTGTAGTAGCTGGCTTTGTTACGGCTTGTGTTTTCTCCTGCGTTTGAGTAGCTGATTTTTCCTGCAATGAACTTTTCGCCGTTTTTACTTCTTTTTTTTCCATAGACAATTCCATAGTAATATGCATTTCCCCAAACGTCAAGTAAGCACTTCTTCCATTGTGGACAAAGACATGATTTGTTATACTCAAAAAGCCTTTGGAGAGGTCGTCCCAGTCGCGGGACTAACCTCCTCAATACATTCGGAGAGGTCGCATATCGCAGTGAAGCGAAGACCCCAATTAGCGGGGGGTGGTCGTCCTGCAAAGCAGGATAAAAAACGAGATAACACTCCGAATCAAAGTTTTAGGAATAGATGGAGAGGTCGCATAGTGGTCGAGTGCGGAGGTCTTGAAAACCTTTGTGGCAGTAATGCTACCGCGAGTTCGAATCTCGCCCTCTCCGCACTTCAGCAAGCTCAGTACTTCGATCATTAAGATTGCCATAATAGTGGCGAGATGAGAGGTGGTGAGCCCGTCGTACCAAATCTCGCCCTCTCCGCCAAGTAATCCCGCTTCATTTTTAGGACAGAGTGGATGACTTTAGAACTTTAGGGGTAAGTTACTAGATAGTGCACAGGGCATGGATACGGATATATTTTTATCAAATGTTTTTTGTTTAAATCAAGAATTTTACTGCCATTCTTTATTTTCTTATTTGCAAACACACAATCAAAATCAACAATTAGTATTTTTTTATCTTTATTCTTTAAAATATATTTCTCTAGTAACTTAACCGCACGAGATTGATTAAATTGCACGCTATTCCAGGCATCCATAGATTGATAAAATTTACTAATATTTGGAAAATAAGATTGACTCCAAAGAAGGACTAACTTATTAGTTGAAAAAGGGATTATTTCATCACTTGAATAATTTTTATTACTTGATACATAAATCATGGCATTTTGGTCAAACGAGCCAATTCTATATATACCAATCATATATATAAATATTAGCTGACTACCAAGAAAACATAATAATATTGATAAATAAACGTAAACATTAATAATTAAAAATACTTTATAAGAATAAACTTTTATATTGTGTAAAATAATAGTTACTACTTTTATAAGAAAGATACATGAAGTTAACGAAAAGAAACAGAGTAAGTGAGTAAAGTGTTTTGTAAAAATAATAACTAACATGCCCCGCAGTTACCATTTGTAGGATAAATATTAGAAAAGAATATCCTCCGGAGAATATAATAGAAAGCAGTAAATAGATATTTCCTTTGTTTTTTTTATTAAAAAATACATAACCTATTGCTATTAACAATAAAACAGTAAGTATTTGTATGCTAATGCTGAACACTCCTCCCGGTGAATTAAAAGCATTTATAATCCCATCAATATTACTAGCTGCTATGTCTCTCAGATTATAAACAATTGGGATAAGAGAGCCAATAATCCCTGCAATAAATATCATTAGCATTTTTTTATTAATGTTCTTATAGAGATAATAAACACAAAGGGCTGATGAAACAGGTGTTAATACCCACCAACTTGCAGAAATTGCGAAATTTAAAAGCATAATAAATACGAACCTGGAAGTACTATGGTCCTTTTTGGAATTCTCAAGAATATAAAGTAATAATATAAGGAAAATAAATGATGTAATTTGTGCAAAAAATCCAAAATAAAATAAGCTCAGTATTATAAATCCAAAAATAAACAAAAATAGGAAAGGGATTGTAATTATTTTTATGGAAAATTCTCTAGACCTATCAATATATTTATCTACAAGTAGTCCAAATATATATAAAAATACTCCAATGAGAAAAAATGAGAAAATATAATAATAATTTGAAAGAAATAAAATATTATCTTGATTTATATCTTGCTTAAAAAATAAAAAAGTTATGGCGGTATTAACATAGAACCCTGGAGGATAAGCTAAAATCGATGTAGGTCCTAATATATTGTAAAGAAAATGGGTACCATAAAGCAGTTCTTTTCGCTCGACTGCCAATTTTACCATTGCGAAATGAACTCCCCCATCCCAATCTGTCATAACTGGTAATCTATTACCGTTACCGTAATGACTAATACCTGAGAAAAAAACAGCAAATATTAAAACTGGTGTTGTTAAATATAATAGATCTTCTTTCGTGCATATCTTGTCTACAGAAAACTTCTTCTTAATAAAAAGTAAATATAAACCCACAATAAATATATATAAAGTACCGATATAAATAGGATAAAGTGGGATGTGGAAAAAGAAAAAAATAAATGCCAGTACTATATTTACAGCCAAGAATGTAACGAAAGCGATTACAAGCCTTTTAACTAAACTCCAATCATTTGGAAAAGCAAAAGCAATTAAAAACAGGGCCAATAACAACAAAATAATTGTAAATTTCAATCCACAAATGTAGAGCAAAAAAATAATCAGTAATTTCTTGTTCTTGGATTTTATAATAGATTTGCTGTTGTTTAGCTTTTTATTTGTCATATAAGGACATCTATTTAGGTTAATTTCGCATTTTTCGCATTTATAGTATATAAAGACAGGAATTTTCTTGATTACACCAATACTTTACATAAATCGAACGGGCTATTCTCAAATTCATATCTAACTTCTAATTTCTTGGGTGGCATTCTTTTTAATATACTATATTTATATGGTAGAATACAATTCAGCTGAGTTTATGATAAAGAAAAAAATATTTATTATTATTCCGGTATTTAATGAGGAATCTGTATTGAGAGATATAATTAATAAGGTAAGAAAAGAAGGCTATACTAACATTTTAGTTATTGATGATGGGTCTACAGACAATTCTTATGGGGTTGCAAAAAAACAGAAAGTAATTGTATTAAGACATTTAATTAATAGAGGAAAAGGTGCAGCGATTAAGACTGGTTTTGAAGCGGCTAAAATACTTAATGCATCTGCTGTGGTTACATTTGATGGAGACGGACAGCATAGCCCAAATGATATTACTAATTTAATCAAAAAAGTGAATGCTGGCTACGATGTAGTGCTAGGCACAAGAAGTATGAATATAAAAACCATGCCTTTTATTAAGCTCCTTGCCAACTTTACAGCAAATTTTATTACCATGATGATATATGGTTTGTGGGTACACGATAGTCAATGTGGGCTTAGAGCTTATTCAAAAAAAGCGCTCTCGTTAATTAATACAAAAAATGACAGATATGAGTATGACAGCGAGATAATTAGGGAGATATCAAGACATAAGTTGCGATATACCGAAGTACCTATCCAGGTTCACTACACAAGATATTCAACAACTAAAGTATATAAACAATCTTTGCCTAACGGAATTAGAGCCGTGACAAAAATGATTCTTTCTCTATAGAATATGATTTCAGATTTTCCTATTTATCGAATAATTGTTATTTTAATTTCTTTATATTTTTTGGTTTCTGGATTTTATAAGTTCTTTAAGAGAGAGCACTATCAGTCTTTATTTAAATTACTAGTAACTTTAATTGTTTGGGGAGGAATACTGATCTTTATTTCAACACCGAATATTACACATTTCATATCAAAAAAACTGGGTCTGGGGGAAAACTTAAATACATTAATTTTTACAGGTTTTATTTTAGTTTTTATTTTATTGTTTAAATTAATAAATATTATTGAGAAGGTCGAAAGAGATATTACGGATATTGTCAGAAAAGAAGCAATTAAAAAAATAGGGGCTAAAAGTAATGAGTAAAAAAGCGCTTAATATTTGTTTTATATTAGAGCATTATTATCCTCATGTCGGGGGGGCAGAAATCATCTTTAAAGAGTATATAACAAGGTTGTCGAAACTTGGTCAGAACGTAAATGTGATAACAAGCAACTCAGGTGGCATAGAAGGCATATCTGTTATTGATGGGATAAAAGTCCATGGCCATAAATGGAAATCATTTTTCGGGCATCCAGTTCCAAATATAAATGATATCGAGAAGGCTATTCAAGAAGCAGATATAGTTCATACTGCAACATACACAGCAGGGCCAATTGCACAACGTATTGCAAAGAAGTACAGCAAGCCCTGTGTTATTACTGTATATGAAGTATTAGGGAGAAAGTGGTTATGGGTGGAAAGTAATCTAATTTTGGCATTATGTTATCTATTTTTTGAAAAATATGTTATCAGTAGACCGTATACTGCTTATCACGCTATATCTCATGCTACTGAAAAGGATTTAATTAATTGTGGGGTTAAGAGAAAAAAAATAGTTACAATCTATCCCGGCGTGGATATAAAGGATCGTAAAAGAGTACTGTCTACTTCGAAAAACAAATATTTTTTGTATTTTGGGAGACCCGGGAAAACAAAGGGTATATTTATTTTATTTAATGCTTTTAAGAAAATACATAAAGAATTAAATAATTACAAACTCTTGTATATACTAAGCAATGATCCTTTAAGTGAGAAGCAAAAGTTGAAAAGGTTAGTTAAAAAAGATAACTTGACAAATCAAATTAAGATAATTGACTCTGTTTCTAAAAAAAAATTAATTAGAATCATCCAAAAATCGTTTTGTGTTGTGGTGCCATCAATTACAGAAGGATTTGGCTTAAGTGCATTAGAGTCATGCATACTAGGTGCTCCAATAATTGCAAGTGACGCAGGTTCACTACCAGAAGTGGTATATGGAAGAAAAGTATTATTTTTTAAAAACCGCGATATTGATGATTTAACAAATAAAATTAAAAAGGCTATTTATGGAGAATACGAAATAGTTAGTAAAAAAAACTTTTCATGGAATAAGTCTGTAAATTACTTAGCAGATTTATATATAAAATCATCATGAAAAAGTCAATTTATTGGCACTTTCCACATTTCCTATATTGGATGGGTGGTACAAGATTTTTATTAGATATAGCTCAACGATTTAATGATAGTAATTTAGAACTTATTTTTATATGCAATAATGGTAATGACAGTATTATAAATACTTTTAGGAAAAATAACAAAGTAATTACAACTTCATTTTTAACAACAAATTCGATATTTTATTGGCTTTTATTTCCAATTTTTATTATTTGGGATATAATTATATCCTCTTTCTATTTGAGTAAAGCTGATTATATAATTGCAACTGCTTTTCCATCCAATTTAATTTGCGCCGTTTACTCTTTTATTCTTAATAAAAAATATTATTTCTATTGCTATGAACCGTTTATCTTTTTTCATAATAGAGATTTTATTAATAGGCTACCTCTGGCTAAAAAATTATTTGTTAAATTTTTAGCATTACTCTATGGAAACTTAGATATGTTGGCTTCAAAAAAAGCATATAAAATATTTACTATTGATGCTTTTAAGGCACAGGAAATACAATTAGTATATAACGTAAAACCAATAATTACATCCCTAGGAGTAGACACTAACCATTTTCGTTTTATAAATAATAAAAAAATAAACAATTTATTTAAGGGAAGACCAATTATATTACATTCTACGGATTATACAGAATTAAAAAGAACAGATTTAGCCATCATGGCATTTAATGAATTAGTTAAAAAGATACCAAATATTATATTATTAATCACCTCTACTCAGCCAAATTCTCCTAATAAGAAAAAATATCAAAATTTAGTTAAGACTTTACATTTACAAGAAAATGTAAAGTTTCTAGGAACAATACCCTATAAAGAATTACCTTTATATTATTCATCAGCAATTTGTTATATATCCAGTTGTCATGATAAAATAACTGCGGGCAATTGGCCAGTAAAAGAATCGTTAGCTTGCGAAACACCAGCCATTAGATCCCCTATTGCCACAAGGGATGTCATAGATGGTATATCGGGTTTTTTGGTTGACCCCAAAAACATCAAGTTGGTAGCAAATAAAATCGAATTTCTCGTAAAAAATCCAAATCTTGCACACAATATGGGAAAACAAGGCAGAAAGTTCATACGTAAAGAATACAATTGGGATAACATTATAAACAAAATATTAATTAATTTATAGAAAATATTGTATATTTTATTACGATGCTTAAAAATGTAATTATTATTGGATCAGGCGGCCATGCGAAAGTAGTTATAGATATTTTAAATATAAATGCAAATTATAAAATCATTGGCTGCATTTCAAAAGATCCTCCAGAAAAACATATATTAAATATTCCCATATTGGGAAATGATGATATTATTCCCGAATTATTCCAAAAAGGTATAACAAACGTATTTATAGCAATTGGAGAAAATAAACTAAGATTGAAGCTGGCGGAGTATCTGACCAAGATGGGTTTTAATATTATAAATGTAATTAGTAATGACTCTAATATATCAACAACTGTTAGCCTCGGAAAAGGTATTGTGGTTATGCCGGGTGCTAGTATAAACGTTGATACAGTAATCTCAGACTATTCTATTATTAATACAAATTCTTCAGTAGACCATGATTGTTTTATCGGTAAAGCAATACATATTGCTCCTGGGTCAAATTTAGCTGGTAATGTAAGCGTAGGGGAAGGATCGTTTCTTGGGATAGGATGTGTTGTCACCCCAGGGATATCAATTAATGAGTGGACAACCGTAGGTGCAGGAAGCGTTGTAATTAAGAATCTCGAGTCTCATTCGGTTTATGTAGGAAATCCTGCAAAGAAAATAAAATGACTAATTATATGAAAACTAAAAAATACATAAGTATCGCATGTCCAACACTTAACGGTAATGAAAAAAAATATGTAAATGATTGTCTTGATACCGTGTGGATATCTTCTATAGGTAAATATATAAATAAATTTGAAGAAGAATTTGCAAAGTATTGCGGAGTTAAACATGCAATTGTGTGCAGTAACGGAACCGTAGCATTGCACTTACCCTTACTTGCTTATGATATAAAGCCCGGAGATGAGATAGTGCTTCCCACATTAACATATATAGCAACAGCAAATGTCGTTAAATATTGTGGAGCCACACCTGTTTTAGTTGATAGCGAAAAGGATGCATGGAACATAGACCCCACAAAGATAGAAGAAAAAATTACAAATCGTACAAAGGGAATTATTGTTGTGCATCTTTATGGACATCCCGTAGATATGGATCCTATTCTAAAACTCGCAAAAAAATATAATTTATTTATCATTGAAGATGCATCAGAAGCTCACGGAGCAGAATATAAAAATAGAAAGGTAGGATCGATTGGCAACGTTGGAACATTTAGTTTTTATGGAAACAAAATAATCACCGCTGGCGAAGGCGGAATGGTAGTAACAAATAGTAATACGCTTGCAGGTAAAGTAAGACTATTAAAAGGGCAGGGTATGGATCCAAAACACCGATATTGGTTTCCTATAATTGGATACAATTACCGAATGACTAATATTCAGGCTGCAATTGGATTAGCACAATTAGAAAAAATTGACTGGCATATGAAAAAGAGAGAAATAATTGCTGAAAAATACCAAAGACGCTTAAATAAACTTAAAGATTTTATAGAAACTCAAAAAGAAAAAGCTTGGGCACATCACGCTTATTGGATGTTTAATATCGTCTTGAAAAGCAATTTAAATATCTCTAGGGATTCGTTTATGAAAAAATTAGAAGAGAAAGGTATTGAAACACGACCCATATTCTACCCCATGCACATAATGCCTCCTTATCTCGATAAGCTTTGTAAATATCCTGTTGCCGATTATGTATCATCAAGAGGAATAAGTTTACCGTCTCATGCTAACTTAAATAATAAAGACATAGAATACGTTACCAATCAAATAGAACAAATAATCCAAAGTTGCTTAGGGAATCAAGTAAAATAATTAGAGATTCTATGCAATTCTAAAATTCATGGATAGTAAATTTACTAAAGCTTTTTTCATCACTCTCCTGGCAATTGCCCCTCCCCTCTCTTGACAACTCCCCGGAAATGTCCCACACTAGAGATATTATGCGATCTGCCCTTGCGTATTTTATGGGAAAAAAGTTCTTGTCTTTTTTGGCTGTCATTTTTTTTGCAGCTGTTTTTTTCTTCTCCCCAACATCCAGTTTTGCTCAAGCTACTGCTTCCTCTCAACAGACCACACAGACACAAGCCGCAAACAATTATCTTTTCCCGAAAGTTGATCCGGGCGTTGAGCAGAATCAATCTACCTTTGTTCAAGCAATTTTCCTAGAATCGATGGCCGGAGTTATCTGTCAACTGGATGGAGTCGATCCCACCAATCCGACCCATGGCTGTTTAACGATTAATCCGCAGACACACGCCTTTACCTATTCACCTCTCCCGCAAAATGGAAAAGTTGGCGGTCTCATAGGCTTCTCGACAGTTGCAATGGGCGGTCTATATACTCCTCCCGCCAGCAGCGGTGAGTATTTTCGCGACTTGGCGTATAATTTCGGAATTGCCAAACCGGCTGAAGCATCCGGATTTGATCAACTGGTACCGCTTCTAAACATGTGGAAATTATCCAGAAACATTGCCTATCTCTTTCTGGTAATTGTATTCATTATTTTAGGCGTTATGATCATGCTTAGAGTAAAGGTAAATCCGCGGACCGTGATGACAGTGCAAAACCAAATACCCAGAATTATTATCGGCATTCTCCTGATTACCTTCTCCTATGCAATCGCCGGACTACTGGTCGATGCGATGTGGGTTACCACTTATTTTGCGATTAATGAACTTTCAAATATTCCCCATGGCTCTGTCGGCGGAGGAGCAGCTACGGCAAGTATTCTAAACCATCCTCTTTCTTGGTTTAATGACGTCCTCAGCAATGCTCCAGTCCCTCCGGGCGCCTCCCGCGCGCCATACGACTGTGGCACTATTAACCTTCCGGGAGGAAGCATCCCCGTTAAAGGAATAGCGTGTCTTACGGGAAAAATAGGGGACAGTTTCACCACTCTTCTCTCAAATCTTATTTCACAAGTTACCGGATTTGATAATAATAATAAATGTAGTTTTACAGATCCCACGTCTTGGGTTACGGGGTGTTTATATAATTTTGTCTTCTGGCTTATACATTTCATCATAAATCTTATCATTCTTATTACTATAGTGATTCTCCTGTATCGTGTTTGGTTTATGCTGCTTAAAGCTTACATACTTATTCTCATATACGTCGCAACAGGTCCCTTGTGGATTATTGCCGGCATGCTTCCGGGAAGTACTTTTGGTTTTATTCCTTGGATCAAGCGTCTTTTGGCGCACCTGCTGGTATTTCCCGGTGTTGTTGCGCTTATTATTTTCGGTTTGGATATTGCCTCATCTTTCTCGCAACAAACAGGGGGGACGAACGGGCTATTTATTCCTCCGCTGATTGGCAATGTCGCCAGTAACACTAGCCCTGTTGGTAATATCGGCTGGATGATCGCACTTGGCGTGCTGCTTTTAGCCCCTGAAGTCTTACAAATGCTGAAGGACGCATTCGGCTTAAAAAGAAATCCATACACCCCGGCAATCGCGCTCGGACTGGCAGCGGGTGCTAATCCGCTCAACGCCGGAGCCAACGCAGGTTGGAGTAGACTGATGAGACCTGAGGATCAGATGCATAATGCAGGGGCAGCCAGACGGATGCTATTAACCGCTGCTAAACCAAGTACTACTGACAATAGATTCCAAAAGGTCGCAAGAGGCGTGTTAAAAACAGTGATAGTTCCAAATAAGTGGGAAACAGGATCAAAGACAATACAACCACAACAACCTGTCCAAGGCCAAGGAGGAGGAACGCCATAACCATAGTTTTCGCTACGTATCTTATACCTCTTTTTTATTAAGTAGCAAGTTGTTCAGTCGTACTAGATAATCCTTTATAGAAGCTGGCGAATAAGGCCCCAAAGAAATCAAGCCATGATTCTCCTCGGGAAAATCTGGCCAGAAAATTCGCGCCAATCGGTTTTTCGACGTGTTTTTTCCACTGTTTCGCAGTAAGAAATCTGCCTTCGCGCACCTGAAGAGTCGCCTCATCATTATTAATATTCTCTGTCACATATTTTTCGGGGCTTGTCATAAAAAACTCTCTGATCAGCTGGATCATGCCGTCAGAATATTTAGATACCGTGCTTTTTTTGTTAATATGCTCCAGGATATCCTGGCGTACAGTATACATAAGTATATTTTTGGCTAAATCAAATGAGCCGTCTGCACTCACCTTAGCCCGTTCGCTTCCCCAGATTCTCCGCTCTTCCGGCGTTTGGCTATCCTGTACATTTTTTTCATCATATATTCCCATTTTCAGCAGTTCCGGTCCGAACATATGCTGAGCTACTGTAATATCTTCAAATACCAAATCGCCTTTATGCTCTGGATCTTTCCTCCATGACCGTATCTTATGAGCATAGGGAATTTTCGTCATTTCTATATACCGGCAATTTTTATATATTTCACCCAAAACCTTTTCCCGAAAACCGGGTTCTACCACTAATCTTCCTAGGTAATCATAATGCAGGTTTTTTTCAAACTCAAAGCCCTGCCCATGCCGGATAAACTCTCCGAAATCGACCGCATTTAAAAAGTGGATGCCGGCATACCTATTTTCCGCGTCTCCTGGACACTCAAATTTCTGGTATTTCATTTGCGTCAGATCAACTTCGCTTCCTTCTCCGCCCTGGAGCACCTCGGCAAGTGTTTTGGTAAAATCATCTCCCCCCAAGGGACGCATGCGAAGTGCATCAAACATGCTCAGCATAACATGCTTTAAGCCTCTCAGCGTTTGCGGATTGCCAATTTCGTTTTTATTTGTTTGGTTTTCACGAAAGGCTTGGAAATTCATAAATCTGGTCGGAGCAACAAAAGCCCTGGAGCCGGTTTCCTGCTTCGCGTCAACGATGAAATACTGAGCAAGGTTTTTTGCCCAACCTTTGGCATAGACAACCTCGTCGCTGTCAAGTCTCAAGTTTTTACAGACTGCATCTGAAATCGCATCTTCGACATAAGTGGTTATGTCTTTGGGTATGTCAGCTTCGTTAAAGATATTTAGGTTTTCCAGTTTCAATCTCCCTTGCCCGTCAGTACTGCTTTTTGTTCCTAAAATAGCTAAAGCGAATTTTTCGTTATTAATTTTTTTGTTATTACTGCCTTTTCCAAAACCGAAGTAGTCCCGGGGATCCTCAGTGACTCTTGACCCTCTTGTTCCTGGATTTAAATCTGCCAACTTACTGAGAAATTCCTCCTTAACACTATCCCTAACTGTTTTAGCATCTTCTTGTCTGATTTTATCTTTTTCCTCGTCTGTTAAGCGTGTCCTTTCTGCTCGTTCCCTTACGGCAATCCGCATCTCGGATAATTCCTTCATGCTGGCAAAGGTAATCTTAAATTCTCCTTCCCCAACCGCATCCTTTTTGGCTATTTCACCAATATACTCATCTACGATAAGCAGTCTCGACTCTAGGAGGGCATCGTCTTTAAATTTTTCTTCCGTCTTCTTTTTCTCTGCCTTAAGTATACCGAGAACATATTCTTTGTATTGCTGTTTATAGTAGACATTTGTGTCCATAATGCTGGCAGCCAACGATTGCCAGAAGACATCAATTCCCCGATCAATTACTACAGGCTCCAGATGCTTCTGTCCATGAGAGTCAGTAAGCTCGCGGTAGAGGACTCTCTTCTCTTTATACTCTGTACCCCGTTTTATGACCGTTCGCTGCTCCCGAACCAGCTTAACCAGTCCCTTTTCTGTAACTATCTTGCCCTTTTCCATAAGAACCGGTTCTAAATATTCCCCATCTGAAGATTGTACTTTCCGGTAAAGGGTCTCTTCTTTTTCCATTTTCTCTCCTTCTTTTACCTTTTCAGCGTCATCGCTAGCATAACCCAGCTCAATTAGTCCGTCCTGGGTAACCGTACCGTCGCCCAGAAGTTTTATAAATAGGTTCCTGTTCGTTACTGTCGGTCTGTTATCTTGACCGTAAATAATTTCTCCATTTTCCCCGTCTCCTCTTCTTTTATAGTTTTCTGCCCGCCGGAACGTATTATGTGAGAGTTCTGACATCGCGTTAAACAAAAGTACCTGGGTTTGGATTGCCCGGCCGACTTCTCCTTGTACCTCATCTTCCGTATAATCCCGAAGTTCTCTTTTATCTCTTCTGGCTAGTTTCAGCATTCGAATACTCCTGGCGCTCTGATTAACATTTCCCGAATCGGTAAAAATGCTTTTTCTCGAGTGGGCCTGAAGTACTTCCATGTATTTTTTAATATCATTCCTGCCTGCCGTAAAAATATTCACTTGTTTATTGTGGGCAAGCGAGCGGAGCCAGGCCTCGTAGAGAAAGTTCATTTTCATTTTCATAAACTCCGGGTCAACCTGAGTATCCCAGCTAGTTTTATAGACAACATTTCCCTCTTCATCTTTTAAAACCTTTTCCTTTTCATCTTTAACTTCTGCAATATGGACTCTTTTGCGTCTGGAATATTGGTTGATTTTGATCATTTCTAAAAGTGAGATTTGGGCAAAATAGGTAGGAACGCTGGTTAAAGACAGAAGGTCTACCTCGCTCATTCCGGCGGAAGCAATTTCCTCAACCGACCGCTTCCGAACCCAAGAGAGAAAATTATGGTACTGAATTTCGCCGCTGCTATCAACAATTTCATGCGATCCGCCGATGTGATATTCAGGTCCTGCATAGCTCATAAGTCGGAAGAGAAGTTGATCTAAATTTCTCGGCTGGACCTGAAAATCATACTCTTCGCTGTTTGGCGTATCATCTTTAAAGTATTTTTGTAAATCTAATGCTTCTATTTGTGTTGTTCTTTGTTTAAGCTGCTTAAGCGTCAGGCTGCTGGGATCTTCCTGCATAATCTCCTGGAATTGTTTTTGCATGTCGGGCGTGACGGTCTCAAGATGCCCCATATTTCGCCTGACATCCGTAATCCGCAGACGAAGACCATTATACTGGCGTCGCGCGTCGTCCAATAAACGACTCTGTTTTTCTATGGGGAATAAGTTATTATCTTCAATCTTTTTGATTTCTTCTATTCTATATCTTACCTGCGCACCTAGAGACATACCGAAGATAACAGCATCTTCTTCTGTCATGTTGGCAATCCCCCGTCTCGCCGCCTCTGACGCGACATCCCCTCCTCGCATCGTTCCTGCCAGAAGCCTTGGCAACACATCGCGAAAAAAAGTATTCAATGCTTCTGTATCGACATTGCTGTCAATTAATGCATTAAAATTATTTAAATGCGCCTCTACTCTTGGATCGGACAAATCCATTAACCTTCCGTCAAGTGCGCCGGTAATCCAAGCTCTTTTCATCGCCCTTGCACATTCGGATTTTCTATCGGCAGGCGCCCTGAGAAATGCTTCCTGCAACCCTCGATTCAGGTCGCTAAGCCGCTCTTCTTCTGTCTGTCCCGCTGCTCCTCCTTGCTGCGATTTATTCAGTGTATCAGCAATTAGATCTTCATATCCTCGCGGCTGAGGAGGAATATTTGGATTAGAAGGATTCATTTGGAAAAATCCGGGCTCTAATCCCCGATCTGTTTGCATAATGATTTCTGCTTGTCTTTGTATCTCCGGCGGAAGCACTCCCTGAAGTCTCTCTAAATCTTTAGGGGGTAATTGAGGTGTAATCATCCTTGCTTGTTCACGCTTTTTATCTACTTCTCCAAAAAATTTGTCAACAGGAATCTCTTGACCTCTTACAGCCTTCATAATAAGTGTTCTAGCATCAATTGAAACACGCTCTAGCTCGGGATTTACTCTTTCAGCTTCTCTTTCTAACGGTGATTGCATTTGCAAATAGAGATCTGCAAGCGTACCCATATCTAGTGTTACTAGAGACGGATCTTCACTGGTTCTTTCCTTAAATGCTCTTAGTAAATATCTTGCTTCGGGGTCTCTAATATCACTCTCCTGTATGAGAATCGGGTGATCCGACCTAGGTTTTTCTTGAAGTTGTGTTTCTCGCCTACCCAGTTGTCCGTCTGCATTTCCTTCCTGCGCCATATTAATATCTCCTCTTAGTCTAGCATAGCCTGCCTGAGGACGCGGTGTCAATTTAATAGGCATTTCCCCTTCAATACTCCTGAAGACTTCGGTTACATTTGGCGTAATAAGCCTCTCTCCTTCGATGCGAGGCGTAAATGATTGCGTGCGAATTGGCATCCCTTCTTTCATAGCCACAGTCTAGCCGTCAAGCCTTACATAAACTTGATAAAAGTCTTTTACTGAGGTAACAAAAGTAGGAGTTAGCTTACGAACTTAAAACCGCGGCCCTTTATGGTTATGAGATGGGCGGGAAGATTCGGATCGTCCTCAATTTTCTTTCTGACTCTAAAGATAAGCTGATCTACTGCCTGATCCGTTACTCCGGCAGTAGAGCGAAACGCCGACCAGACAATCTGGATTATTTGCTCCCTGTCCACAATTTCATCCGGATGACTGAGGAGAAATTGCAGCAACCTAAATTCCGAACCGGTCAGCCGGTCTGAGAGAACTATCTTCCCTTTACGAATCGTATTGGTTGTGCTGTCATATGTTATTTGTTCATTTTGTGACGGCGTATTTCGCAGCTCCAAATCGAGAAGCACGCTAAAAAGCGGAATCTGTATTTTCCTTTCCTTGATAAATCCGATATTGGAAAAGTAGGCTGCAGTAAGCTTGTCCTCTTCGTTACCCGGGAAATCACCGAGAATAAAACGCTGCTCTTCGGGAGAAAATGAGCGCCAGATCTCCAAGAGTGCCCCCCGAACCGGCCGATGGGTACAAAGCCAGGATGCAAATTTCGTTCCTTTTGTCACCTCATTATTTTCAGTTTCCAAAACCGTTTCCATACACAGTCTGGTCAGCTTGCCGTGTCCCGCAGTCAGCTGCAAAATGCTAGTATAAAGAGACTCCGGCAATTTTTCCTCTGATACCTTTTCTAGATACTCCGTCCTAAATTTCAGAAGCGACTTATCCTGAACATTCATATAGACAATATTTCCGGCTAAAAATTCATGAAACTCCGCAAAAAGTACCGGCTCTACTATATCTTCAAGCGGTTTATTTAAAGAAAAAATGACTGAAAAACGGTATTTGGCCCGGTTACGAAGCACCCGAAGATTGGCAAAAAAATCCGAAGTTAGCATCGGGACATATTCCTCGAACCGGTCAAAAAGGAAAACTATGGTCAACTCTTTTTCTATTGCCAGAAAATCAATCGCCCGTTTTAAACCCTGAAAGAGTACCAGCTCGTCCTCAAGAAGCAGACTTTCTTTGAAAATTTCAGTTACCGCCTGGTATTCTGTCAGCATACCTCGTTCTCTGAGAGAATCCGTCAAGGAAAGAAAAAGGAATTTTGTCACGTCGTAGAGATTTCGCCGTCTGACTTCTGAAAAACTAACAAGCATAAAGTGCATCCATTTCTCATTCTCTCCGAGATGTTTCTGCCTGCCTGCTTTGTTAAAAACCAGAAACTTCAGGAGATTTCCTCTACCAACTCCGGGTAGACCGACGAGCTCTACGGAACTTCCCCGTTGGATAAATTTCAATAAACCCGAGACTTCCTGAAAATAAGAATCTTCGGGGTAAAGCGATTCAAATCTGGTGGGTTCAATGGGTTGTGCTATTCTTTTTTGCATCATATATCTTATTGTACTGCGCCTCAAAGCTTTCTTCAAGCGGTAAGGCTTGCGCCGCGTATTATAAATGGTTTATTCTGAATATATGAGAAAAATAGATTTACTTTTTATTATTCCACTTTTTCTACTGGCATTTTTACTGCTTTCCTCAGTTTCTTCAGCCGCCGACCCAACCGCCCCTCCAGCCCCAACAGCCGTACCTCCCACTCCCACCCCTACAAGATCTTTCACTATTTCAGTACAGCCTCCTGATGAAGTTCATATTACCCAAAGCGTTATTGTCACAGTAATTCAAGCTCCTCCTGACCATCTGAGTGGAGGAGGTACATATAATATTCTTTTTATGCAATTAGATAATATACTGCAAAATTGCAATGGATTCTCCTGTGCCGGTTTTGGACCATTACATTGTCCTACTGTTAGTTGTACATTTCCTCCCTATCAAGTTCTACTCGGTCCTGCCAGTATACTCATCATTCGTGTCACCTCTGCCGATACCGCCCCATACGAAATAGATAAAGAGCTGACGATAAATGGCTCTGTCCCCACACCAACTAACGTTCCCACTTCTCCTACAGAAATTCCCCCCCCGCCTGCCTGCACTACTCCGGGTACCGGAGGAGAATGTGCTGGTGTCGACACCGCTATTGGACCGGCAAGCACCACGCCGAATGAATTGATCACTACTATTATGAGAATACTCCTTAGTATTTCAGGCGGTATCGCATTGCTTCTTTTAATCTATGCGGGTTATAAAATCCTCACTTCCCGCGGAAATCCTGAAACAGTAAAAGGCGCTCGGGAGCTGATCACCTCGGCAATTGCAGGACTTCTCCTTATTATTCTCTCCCTGGTCATCCTGGAAGTACTGGGAGTTGACATATTGCACATCCCAGGATTTAGCCATTAGAAAAGTAAACTCTACTTGCATTTCACCCGAATAATGGTTTACTCTAAAAGTGTGAGAAAAAATGTTTATGTTGTTTTATATATAGTTATATTCGTTTTTGTTGGTTTTATTTTAGATACTGTTTTCTTTAGCGAAAAAGACTACGCTAATTCAGATTCTGATCAGGCGATTCTTACTTGTGCACAAGTTATACATGCGCCGGATTTTAAGACCTGTACAGGAACTATTGAAGATACTACTACCGGTACTGCAATACCCACTGCTATACTACATTTACACGTTAAGAGTACTAGTGATGGGGACCAGACATATCCCCTGACAAGTGCCAATGCGCTTCTTCAGCAGGAATTTACTCAACCACAAGACGGCTCCTATAAATATTGCGCCTACGCGAACGGTAGCCCGGGAGCCCCAAGCATAATATCTGTTTTTGCGAGTGCTATCGGATATGATGATAGTAACTCGATCGATATTCCCGGTACTACTGTGTGTCCACCAGGCGGAACAATTAAATTAACAAAGAAAGCTGCCGGTTCTCCTCTTGGCTACTATTGTACTATTCCTAATGGAGCACAACTAACAGACCACAATGCCAACTCCAGTTGTCAACAAGCACCACTAGATCCTGAAATTGCCCCTCATGTAACGATAGTGGGCTCTAATGTATACGCAACTGTAGATGCTTGCACTAATAATTGCAAAAAAGTCTTCTATGACAAAGAAATACCGGGAGGAGCATGTGGTATCGTGGGCCCTGATTTCTGGAACACGTATGTTCCCGCCATTGAAATCCTTGCTTGGTCGATGGATACATGTACCGCAACACAGCAATCCGGAGGAAATCCCCCAGCTACCGCTCCGCCTACCAACACCCCCGTTCCTCCTACTCCCACATCTACTCCTCTTCCTCCCGAGCCGGCATGCACCCATAACACGGGTGGGGAATGTCCAAGTGTGGATACAGCACTCGGAGTAATTAATGTTGGCGCAGGAGGCGAAGTGGGCAACGAAGGAATAGTAACCAGCATTATGGGAGTGCTTCTCAGTATCTCGGGAGGACTTGCGCTGCTTCTGATTATTTACGCGGGATACAAACTACTTACCTCCGGCGGAAATCCTGACACAGTAAAAGGCGCACGGGATCTCCTGACTGCGGCAATTGTAGGACTTTTGTTTATTATTCTCGCTCTGGTTGTCTTGCAGGTTATCGGCGTTGATATCCTGCATATACCAGGCTGGACTGGTGTCTAGTTGAGTATATATAATAATTCTATGCAAAAACTCTTAGCTTTATCTCTTCAAGGAACACCGATTGCAGCCCCCGGTAACGTTCCCACCGGCGGATTATCGCCAAATGGTTGGAATATTATCTATACGGGAATCTCTATTTTTCTCCTTATTATAGTGGCTCTGGCTCTCATATTTCTCATTTGGGCGGGCATCAGGCTTACCATGTCGGAAGGAGATAAGGCAAAGGTTGATGCATCGAGAAAGCAGGCAATCTACTCCATAGTCGGACTCGTTATCGCCCTTTTGGCATTTGCCATTATAAATATCGTCGGCAATCTGTTTGGAGTACAGTTGTTCTGAGCTTTTTAGCACACATTTTACTTGCAATTATTTAACAACCTGCAATATACTAATCTTCTAGGCGCAATATGCCTCATCTATCCTTTATATGTCAAAAAAAGTAAAAATAATATTTCTTGCACTCTGTTTGTTCTTTTTTATACTTTTTGCCTTCATAGGAGTCCTTAATCTAAGCATCGATTTCGGCTGGTACTTACGCATCGGAGACATTATATTAAACCATGGTTTTCCTAAAACTGATCCGATGATCTACTCCATGCCCAGCTATCCCTTTATTGACCACGAGTGGCTGGTTGAGGTTATAATTGCTTTACTTTACCCCTATGTTAAATTACTGGGAATCTCTGCTCTTTTTTTCCTTAATCGCCGTAGTATCGGTAGCATTGCCGGTTTACGCGTTCCGCTTATATCGCTATTGGCTCTTTATCCCCTTACTTCTGGCTTTAAGTACTCTTTTCTTCTACGAAGGGATCGCTATTGAAATGACCAGCTGGTTCTTCGTGTCCCTTCTCATAACTATCCTATTAAAAAATACTCTGTGGAAAAAGGTTAAATATTTAGTACCTTTTCTTTTTCTTCTCTGGGCAAATATACACGGCAGCTTTCCTTTGGGCATCGTTCTTTTATTGCTTTTTATAGGAGTACGCACAGTTACCGAAAGGAAGATTCTTCTATCTGATATTTTCGTCTTATTGAGCAGCATTTTCATAACTCTTGTTAATCCGTACGGCATTAATCTTTGGCATGAAGTATGGATGCAGATGTCAGATACCGCGGCGCATCAGACAATTTCGGAGTGGCAGCCGCTGCTTTTCTCCGATGGATTTCATTTGCCTATACTTTGGGTGCTGTTAGTACTGGCAAGCTTTCTGTTCGTATTTTATAGAAGGCGGTACTCTGTTCTGGAGTTTGTGTTTTTTTTATTCTTTCTTCTCCTTGCTTTCAGCGCAAGAAGACAACTTCCGTTTTTGCTAATTTATTCGATGCTACCCATATATAGGGGCATTGGCTTTCTCTCCGCTGATGCCGTAAAGATAAAATATGGCGCGCTGCGGCTTCGAAACGGCATACTGCTCCTTATCGCCATAGTTCTAGTTCTTTCGTGTATAGAGTTATTCTTCGGATTTCGTAATGCAATTCTTAATCCTTTGGTTATCTATCCTAATAAGGCAATTGTCTATTTGGAAAACCACCCCACTTCCGGACAAATATTTTCAATTAACGAATGGGGCGGATATCTGGAATGGAAATTACCACAAAAACAGATATTCTCAGATGGCTTGACAGAAACTTGGAGGTGGCATGCTCCAAATTCGAAAGAAAGCGATAATGTGTTTATGGAGTATAAAAACATTATTCAGGGAAAAATTACGCTAAGTAGTACTGTTGAAAAATATAACATTGATACGCTTCTTCTTTATAAACAGCAAACAATTAGCAAGCCGAATCCTCCGTTTATAAAATTTATAGATGCATTTTTACCGAATAAGAAAAAGACAAATAAAAAATCAATATATACCCAAATAGAACAAATGGGATGGAAAATCGTCTATAAAGACAGTGTCGCGGTCATTTACCGCAAGCAATAAAGATACTCAGATGGCAGACCTATATTAATTTTGCTCATTGTTTAGCCTTAGAAGCACCTCTTGACAAGAAGAAAATTCTATTGCAATAATAGATATAGATTAAATAAATCGAAACAATAAATATATGAGTACACAATTAAAAAAATTTGCAATCATTTCCTCAACAGTAGTACTTTACACATTAGCTGCTTCCCAGACTTTTGCTGCTGGTGCTGCTAGCTTTGGATCGGGGTGTAATGGTAGTTTTAGTGCTCTTTGCGGTAACAGCGCATCATTTGCTACTATCTTTAGTTGGGTTGTTAATCTCTTGTTCTTTGCTGCAATCGCAATTGCGCTTATCTTCTTAATTTGGAATGGTATTCGCTGGATTCTTTCCGGTGGAGATAAAGGAAAAGTTGATGAGGCAAGAAAAGGTGTTATTGCAGCTCTGATTGGGCTTGTGGTTGCACTTGTTGCCTATTTCATCATCAATCTTGTATTAAATCTCTTGGGACTGGGTGGACTAAATTCTCTTAGTGTTCCCTCTATTACTCTTCTCTCTTAGTCTTTTTAGTTCTTAATTCTAACTTCTCTTCTTTATTGTAAGTTCTTCTACTCGTGATTGCGCTTGCCGCCCTGCCATAATTCGCTTTATTTATAGTAAGTTATATTCCTAAAAGCATATTTTTATGACATAATTTAGCAATTGAGCAATATGTTTCTTTTTAAACACAGAATTTTACTCTTGCTTTTACTTCCATTAACCACAGTCCTTTTATATTGTTTTATCACAAACTTTTATTCCCTTTTCCCCTTGCAAACTTTCAGTTATTTCAATAACTATAATCACTACATTGCTGATCCCCGCGCATCCGGTCAAAAATTTAATTTATTATTGTCGTTAGCGCCAGCTGATGCTCAGTGGTATTTAAAAATTGCTGATTCAGGCTATCCCATCCGTCCCCGTGTTATTTACTCCGGCAGTCACCAGACAATAGACGGCGCTACCTATGCCTTCTTCCCGCTCTATCCAATTACCATCGCACTCGTTAATTTCTTTTTGAAAAACATTGTGTTATCTGCTTTTATTCTTACGCAATTACTATTCCTTCTTAATATTGTCAGCCTTTACTATGTCATAAAGAAGTTGTATAACGAACAACTGGCCATAAAGACCTTGTTTCTCCTCTTTTTATTTCCTTTCAGCATTTTCTTTCGCAGTTATTTCAGCGAAAGTCTCTTTCTTTTGGAACTCATTTGGTTTAGTTATTTTCTTATTAAAAAAAGGCTATTTATAAGCTCTCTCCTGCTTGGCTTACTGCTTGTAACCCGCGGGAATGGATTATTCTTGCTGCCTGTCTTCTTTTGTGTTGTGTTTAGAGATGTGCAAAATCGTCGGTTATTTATTAAAAAGAGTATTCTGTATGGTTTTATTTTAATACTACCATTTTTAGCTTGGATCGCTTATTGCTACCTGCAAACAGGAAACGGTTTCTATTTTATTATTGCCAGAAAAGCCTGGTTCCAATATCCTTTTCCGCTTCCTCTTTTTTATAACATAGCATTGGTACTGCTTGTACGATACTTGCCCTTTCATTTCTTTCATCTCTCGCAACTTGATGTTTTTTTTGTAGTTCTCGATATGATACTCTTGGTTTTTTCGAAAAAGTTTCTCCGTCCCGTACTTTGGTGGGTAGCATTTACTCTTTGGATAAGTCCTCTGTCAACTCAGGACGCCATGTCCTCCACTAGGTTTCAAATTATCTACTTTCCCCTTTTCATCTATGCAGCGTATATACTAAAAGGAAGATGGTACTTGGCAACGCTTGTCTTCTTTTCTATATGTCTGCTCATCGTATCTCTTCTTTTTGTTAACTGGTATTGGATAGGATAGATATTGTACCTTTACCCAATAATCATTGCTATACTT
Organism: Candidatus Levyibacteriota bacterium; assembly: GCA_963790825.1. GTDB lineage: Bacteria > Patescibacteriota > Microgenomatia > Levybacterales > UBA12049 > CAWBPM01. Next base: position 125,177 of record CAWBPM010000004.1, read on the forward strand.
TAGAAATAATGATTGTCTTCAAATTCTTAATCATTGCTTTTCTCCTCCTCGTCGCAGCGATTCCCCTAGCGCTTATCGCTGCTTTCTTCTTCGGACCACCCTTCATTCCGACCCCTAAAAAAACAGTAAAAGAAATGGTTGCGCTTGCCGGTATTTATAAAGGGGATACAGTACTGGACATGGGCTCTGGAGACGGCAGAATGCTCCTAGAAGCAGCGAAATGCGGAGCACGCGCAGTTGGCTGGGAAATTAATCTCTACCTTGTTTTATGGACAAAAATATTAGCATATCGTTATGGCGTTAATAGACTAGTAGAAGTCCATTGGGGAAGCTACTATCAGGCGGATTTTTCAAAAGCAAATGTCGTCTTTCTCTATGGTATTACTCACGAAATGGAAAAAATTGAACAGAAACTGCAAAAAGAGTTAAAACCTGGATCGAAAGTTATTTCTTATACGTTTGTTTTCCCGCATCTCAAGCCGACTAAAACCCTTTCCGAAAATTACTGTCTATACTATCGCCTGATTTCTTTCCTGCTATTATACTTATTGTATTTTATTTAAAGAGGAGTATACAATTAGCCTATGGACTGGAGTTCTATTCCGGGATGTATTGGGGCACTAGGCGAAGCGCATTTACAATGCTTGCCGGCAGTGTTCCAAAATCTTATAAACGGCGCGCTTATTTTGGCAGGAATCGCTGCGGTTATTTTTATCATTCTTGCCGCGTACCGACTGATAACCTCCCGGGGAAACCAGCAAGGAGTAAGCAAAGCCCGGAAAACGCTTATCTTTGCAATTGCCGGTTTGGTAATTATTTTATTATCCTTTTTCCTGGTTAATTTTCTGGCAAATATTACCGGAACAAATTGCATCACCCAAATGGGCTTTACCAATTGCCAATAACTGTCTATCCACTTTTCACAGAAAAGCTTGATTTTATACTATATTTGACATACTTTGTAGGACTTGCAATCAAATTTTTCACGTTATACACTGACTGGTATAGAAGATACTACTAACTGCCCGGAGGGAGCTTTTCTGAGGTGGGAATTAACTTCTAGATAAAAATATGGATAATCACCCGATTCCGCAAGACGTTACCGGATTTCAATTTAAACTTGTGGGCAGTATGACCGTAAAGCAATTTGCCCAACTTGCGGGGCCGTGCATTATAGCAGTTATTCTTTATTATTCCCCTTTTTTTATTCTGATAAAAATTATCGGTATTCCGTTTTTTGTTCTTTTCGGGCTTTGTCTCGCATTTGTTCCGATAGAAGGCCGTCCGATTGACGTGATGGCATCGCATTTCTTAAGAGCCCTTTTCGCTCCTAATCAATTTGTCTTCCATAAAATAGGGAGGCAGTTGGCATTTACTACTGTAGATTTAAGGCGTACTGCCAAAGAAAAGGTCTCTGTACATATTGATCCTCTAAAAAAAAAGCAACTTCAGGCATTTTTACAAAACGTTCAGAGTAGACCACAAAGCCCGTCTGACTCAAAAGAAGATGAGTTTCTTAAGTCTCTTGATTCGATCCAATTTCAAGGACCGGTTCTTTTGCCCGCTTCTTCGCCAATGCAGCAGCGAGGAGAGGCGGCTTCGCCAATAAGCACCAACCCCTTGCCTCCACAACCGCAAATGCCGCCAACAAAAAACATTGCGCAAACACAAAATCAGGCTTCCTTAAATCAACAAACAGCAGCACCTATGGACAATGTTAAGCCGGATATCCCCCTACCACAGATGGTTAAGCCATCAACTGCTGCTCAATCTATAAACTCGTCTTTGCCGTATGTTCCGCAGCCGAATAGTCTGCCTCAGAAGAATATTGACTCTACGCCAAACCCAAAGGAAAGTTTAGGACAGGAAGAACAACCCGAGTATAAGGAGACTGAGCAATTATCGCAAAAATTAGATGATATCGCTCATGAGAAACAGAAACTAGAAGATGAGCTTCGGGCTTTAAAGAGTCAATTAGCCGGTCGGCAAACAGTTTCTGTTCCTATTGCCAAACCTGTAGATAGACAGGTAGAACAACCGGCTCAGGAGGAAGACAGCCCACATGTTTTGAAAGTACCAAAGTCCCTGACTACCAGCATTGGGGCTCCTGCTATGCCTGATTCTCCCAATCTCATTGCGGGCGTTGTGAAAGACCCAAGAGGAAATGTTCTGCAAAATATTCTGGTAGAGGTAAAAGATAAAGAGGGCAGTCCTGTTCGGGCGTTTAAAACCAATGCGCTGGGTCAATTCTCCTCAGCAACGCCACTAATAAATGGCGATTATACTATAGAATTTGAAGATCCAAAGGATCAACATAAATTTGATACGATTGAACTCAGGGCGAGTGGCGAGATTATGTTGCCCATCGAAGTGATCTCGAGAGATGCGCGGGAGGAGTTGAGGCGCGCGTTATTTACCTAATATGAATACACCTGTCCAAAAAATTCACGCTTCAACGCAAAAGTTTACTGAAATTCAGGATATTTTTGATACCGTGGTGATACTAAACGGCGGTAATGCCTGCTTAGTTATCGAAGTTACTGCCAGTAACTTTGCTCTCTTATCCAGACAAGAGCAGGATATGAAAATCTTTTCCTATGCTTCGCTGTTAAATTCTTTAACCTTTCCGATTCAAATACTTATCAGAAACGAAAAGGTCGATATTACGTCCTACTTAAAGTCTCTTGAGGAAGCTGAGAAAAACACTCAAAACTCCCTGCTTCGCAAAAATATTGGCTTCTACCGGAATTTTATCAAAGAAATGATTTTGGTCAATACGGTTCTCAATAAACGGTTCTATATTGTTCTTAACTTTTCCTCTCTGGAGGCAGGACCTACCGGCGTAAGCTTGACCGATAAAGTAAATTTCGCCCGGGTTGCCAAAAAAATGCTTGAGTCCAAGGCAGATTCCCTGCTTCCTGAGCTGCAAAAAATTTCTTCTTCCTCAAGGGTACTAGAGAAAGATGAGCTGGTAAAACTTTTTTATGAAATTTTCAATCACGAAGCAGTTGATGCTACTCAGGTAGCAGCAGATATAAAAGTGCCGATTATTACTAGTCATTAGTATTCATTAACATTCGTTAATATGAAATTATTTGGAAAGAAAACAACAGCGGAAACGACAAAAGCAAATTCCACAACTGACGGAAAGGGCGTTAAGCAGTTGGAAAAGGGAACCGTGTCTTTGGTAGATATTATTGCTCCGTCTTCAATTGAAGTAGATTTTAGATTTATCCGGGTTGGAGAAACATTTTATACAACTCTTTTTATCGTTGGTTATCCGAGATTCGTCTCCCCCAGCTGGCTTGAGCCGCTTATCGACTTTGACCATACGCTGGATATCTCAATGTTTGTTTATCCAACGTCAGGAGCCGACGTACTTACGGATTTACGGCGTAAGATCGGCGAAATGGAGGCAACGCTCATGTCGGACGCAGAAGCAGGAAAACAGGAAGATCCGACAGTTGCAGCAGCCCTAGAAGATGCGAAGTCGCTCCAGGAAGAACTGGCTAAGGGTATTGAGCGTTTTTTTCAATTTAGCTTTTATATTAAAATCTCTTCAGACAATATCATTGATCTACACGATACAACCAAAAGGCTGAAAACGACACTCTCCTCTCTCCTTTTAACCGCCAAAAATGCAACCTTGCAAATGGAGGAAGGTTTTAAATCAACCATGCCGCTGGGCTCTGACAAGCTTTATATGCCGCGAAATATGGATACCACGTCTCTCGCTTCCACGTTTCCTTTTACTTCGGCAATTTTAACCCAGAACAAGGGCGTCATGTATGGTCTTAACCAGCAAAACGGTTCGCTCATTATCTTTGACCGGTTCTCTCTGGAAAACGCCAATGAGGTTGTGTTGGGAAAATCGGGCGCAGGGAAATCGTACCTTATTAAACTTGAAATTATGCGCCAATTTATGTTGGGAGCCGAGGTATTTGTGATCGACCCTGAGGGAGAATATGGAACGCTGGCACAGGGACTAGGCGGTGAGACAGTGGAATTTAGCCCAAACGCACCGGTTAAGATAAATCCGTTCGATCTTTCAGAGCTGTACGAGGAGGGTGAGAATGAACTGGGGCTAAAAATTCTTTCGCTTCATGGGCTACTTAAAATTATCATGGGTGAACTTGACGCCGAACACGATGCAATCTTAGACCGGGGTATTATCGAGACATATCGACAAATGGGAATCACAACCGATCCGGAAACGCAGAAACGTACACCACCGCTTCTTGAGGATTTATATAAAACACTTTTGGGCTATGAGTCGGCACCAGCCCGCGATTTGGCGTACAGGCTTGAAAAATTTATCAAGGGTTCTGCTGCCGGCATTTTTAATCAGAGATCAAATTTTGATATTACTAATCCTTTGACTGTTTTCAGTATTAAAAATTTAGAAGAAGAGCTCCGCCCGGTTGCCATGCATATCATCCTCGATTTTATCTGGACCAAAGTGAAGCGGTCGCTTAAAAAAAGAATTTTAGTTCTGGACGAGGCATGGTATATGATGAAATATGAGGATTCTGCATCTTTTGTCTATTCAATTGCCAAACGGGCCAGGAAATATTATCTTGGATTAACAACCGCTACGCAGGATGTTGAGGATTTTTTAGGGACCGACTACGGAAAGGCAGTGCTAACAAATTCATCTATTCAAATGTTATTAAAGCAAAGTGGTGCCGGAGTTGATCTGGTTTCAGATACATTCTTTTTATCGGAGGGTGAAAAAGAATTATTACTATCGGCAGATATAGGAGAAGGGTTATTTTTCGCTGGGCAAAATCATGTTGCAATAAAGGTAGTTGCAGCGCCATTTGAACATGAGTTTATTACCTCAAATCCGGCAGAACTTCTAAAAAGGCAGCAAGCAGGACTTGCGCAAGTTACCCAACCACAACCACTACAACAACAGATGCCCCAACAACCACCAGCCAATCCTCTATCATCATCTAATCAAACCCCACCTATCCGTCCGACATATATGGGTCAGGCACCGACAAACAATACGATGGGAGGCTATCCGATGCAGACCGGCCAATCTACTCCGAATCAACAAATACCGCAGAATAATACTCCCCCCCAGACTCAATCTCAATTACCAGGACAGCCCCTACCACCTCAACCTCCTCCATCTTTACCTAACCACTGAATTTCTGCTACCATAATCATATATGGACAATAAAGACAGTTCCAAACCCCAAACACCATCCGCAAATAAAACATCACAATCCTCATCCGTATCTAAAATGGCACGTGGAGTTTCGGGAGTAAGAAATGTCCAGCAAGTGTTAAGAGCCAAAGATATGGAGCAAGCAGCGGAAGAGTTGGTAAAACTTTTAATTAAACGGTTCGTTGTTTTTAATCCGTATGTTTGGATAGCTGCAGGAGCTGTTATATTAATCATCCTCTTTATCGTCGCTATGGTAATTATTATTGAGGGAGGATATTGTTACCTAAAAAACAAGGCTGAAAACGTGTTCGTCCTCGGTGGCTTAGTAAGTATCGTTGATAGCTGGGCAGATATGCCTGATTGTAAAACCGGAATTACTATTCCGGGAACAGGGACTGGAACCGGCACGGGAACAGGGACTGGAACCGGCACGGGAACAGGGACTGGAACCGGCACGGGAACAGGGACTGATCCTGTATCTCAAATGACAATTAAAAAGACAGATAATAAAAATGGGGCAACCTCTAACGGCACCCAAATCACCTATACTATTACTGTTACCTATCCGCCTGCCATTCAAACTTTTTCAGTCGTCGATACGCTTCCTCCAACAACGCAGGCAACTTTAAATGATGACGGTAGTGGCGCTCATGTCGATAATAGCTATACCTGGACAGTTGTTAACCCTAATAATACCGGTACCACAAATCTTACTGCTACATTTACACTCAAATTAACTCCTAAGGTTTCAGATATCTATTTGGTAAATAACGCTTCTATCAACGGCGCCGTAGCCGCAGCTACCACCACCTCTCCCCCCGGGGGAGGAACCCTAACGGGGAATATCGCTCAACTTTTTCCTAATACACTACCCCCTGACCCTTCAGGTGTAGACCAGATAAAAGCTGGGGTACTGAGTGCAGTCAATCCGAATATACAAGTATATAAAGACGCCGAAGCGGCCACTGGTGTTCCTTGGCAAGTGTTGGCTGGACTTCATTATAGAGAAGGTGGGGCCGCTTCCAATGCTTCTCTTGTTAGCGGCAGGATAATAGGAAATGATGAACCTGACATTGACGCTAACAATCCATGTCTCCAAAGCACGCCGATAGGCGTTGCAGACGGTCTTGCTGAGCCGCTTCCCGGTGGGGGTTGTGGATTCAGCTCTCTTCTTGATTCAGCTATATATGCAGGTAATTGGCTAAAACGTGGTATTGGTGGGAATATCACTTCTTTTCAAGATCTGGTTCATGCTTTTGCGGCATATAATGGAATCCCTGGTAACGCCAACTGCGGAAGAGGTGTTCCCTACACCAACTGTCCTGCTCCTTTTGTTGGTGATGATAACCCATATGCTATGAACCTTTTTGACGCTAATCATACGCCTATGTTTATCATCTATTGTGGAGATGGAAGCCTTTGTTCGCCCGCACCTCAAGATACTCGTCCTGGAGCAGCTACCGTAACTAAATGGGTTGCAACATCTCTGTAGTTTATCTATAGTAAAAGTAGGTATTATGAATAATCAAAAGAATCTCTTGTTTTTCTTTTATGGTCTTGCTTTTCTCGTTCTTGCTTGTATTATCTTATATATTTTTTTTATTGGCTCTCACCATTCTATAAAAAACCCATCTATACAACCCGTTGAGACAGTTACTTCATTTCCTTCGCAAGGCACAAATAACATTAACCCCCCATCTTTTAAATCAATTCCAACAACCCCCCCCAGTCAAGGGGGAGGTATTAGTGAAAATTCTCCAATCTTACTTGCTTCAAAAGCAGAAATACAAAAGATCTATCTCTACCTACCTTATAAAATTGATTATCAATTATCCACGGGTATTAGTGTATCTGTAATTATTCCAGGAAGAGACCTGCAGCTCAATCCTTGGAGTCTAACTGTTCAAATTGAAAATATTAATTATAATACCTCTTCTACCCAACCTGACTACGAACAAATGAAAGCTTCATTTATCCAGGCTGCGGGCAATGTATTTGGATGGATTGAGCAAAAGGGAGCTGATCCAAAAAAAATTCTCTTTGTTTGGTCTAATAAGAAATACGCACAAGAGCAAGCAGAAAGCTGGTTGATCTCACAATAAATTAGATTATGCGAAAACACTGCTTAAAAACATTTTATTCTTTTAATAGTTGCCTCCTGGTTCTTGTTTTTTTTCTTACCCTTGCGTTTCCGCAGAATCTTGCTTTTGCGCAAAATCAAGCTACTACTTGTACAAAAATTGGGTCTCCGGTAGGGAGTCCGCCAGCCGGATGTGGTGGTGGATCGAGCGATATGGCTAGCGCTGCAAACGCCTTAATTAATCTAATAGTCAGCAAATGTGGTGGGAGTTATTCCTCGGGCAACGAGACATGTATTTCTGTCAACGACTTGACGATGTTCAAGTATCCTATTGATGCCTATACCGATATTACTGCTTCTGTAAATTCTTACACATTTCTTCAATGTGTTGGTTTTGTAAATACAGTTACAGCAGGTATGTTTCAACAAGGACTAAAAGAAATAGATGCTCGGGGTAGCGCCGCAGCTTATGCCAGCACTAACGCCCCTCCTGGATATGTGTATGTTGATAAAAATAGTGGTACAATAAAGCCAGGAGATATTCCTGTTTGGACAGATAATGGCGTTGATTCTAATGGACACATCGCAATTGCAATTAGTGTTCTTGACTCTGATCATTTTGTTATAGCAGAAGCCAATGGATTCAATGGTCATGTAGCAAATACTAGAAATATTCAAACAAGCACAGAATATGGCTTAGCTGGTTGGCTAGAAAAACTATGATGTATTCAAAAACTAAATTATTATTGTTTTACTCGCTCATTGCACTGATATTTATTCTAGTAGTAGGTATGTTTTTGATCCTTAGAAATAAAAAAAATGGTCAAACGCAACCGGGTAACCAAAATGGTTTTGTAACAATCACCCCTTTCCCAACAAACGGAATTCAACATTTGTCGATTATAAAAACCACCCCACTAGACAAGGCCATAAATATTCCACTGAGCTCAGATATCTTTATCACATTTAACAGCTCACAACAAATTAATCAGGTTACAGTTAACGCTGTCCCAGCAATTCAATACACTCAATCAATCTTAGGAAATACGCTAGTACTCACACTTTCTCAAGTCCTTCAATCAAACACTAAATATCAAATATCCACTAGTCTTCCTGGTGGCTCGCCATATACTTTTTCTTTTACAACTATCGGTAATACAATTACTCCGTCTCCCGATACGAGAGATACAAATTTATTTAATAAGATTAAGGCAAACGAAAGAGAAAAATCTCCCGATGTGTATGTTTCCAACAATTCTCCCTATCACAACCAAGACTTCTCAATAAGTTATAATTTTGTTTCTGGAACACCCACGGGTCATTTTCACTTCACTGTAATTTTATTAAATCCGGATAAAAACGTCGTACAGGCAAGTTTCATCAACTGGCTAAAATCACTTGATATGACAGATGAACAAATACAACGCCTTGATATCACGTATCAATAAATTCTCAGCCAGTACAAAAAAGCGGCTCGCAATCACGGGTCCAAATTGATAAACAAACGCTTCAAAATGATTTTCCTTTAACAAAATGGACACCCCTTACTACAAATGATTATAAAATATATTATCCTGACAAAAAAAAGCACTTCGGGTAAATATACTAAACCCAAACATAGATACAACAACCATAGAACAAGAAGTAACGGATTGGATCCAGAGTAAAGGCGTAGACCCCACAACATATACAATCACCTACTATAGTGTTAGCGGCCAACAAATAGCCATACAAACTGCTTCAAAATAATCTACCATTACTGCTGGATCCTAACCGGCATGACGAGGTGGAGAAAAGAGGGGTCGTCTTTTATTTTAAATACCCCGGGGTTTAAGGGTCCTGTCATTTCAAACACTAGGTTGTCTGCTTCGATATTTGAAAAACAATCAAGAAGATAGTGGGCGTTAAAGGCTATTTCATTCTCTTCGCCTTTTATTTGCGCTTCCACCTCAACCATATTCTCCCCAACTGATGCTGCTTGGGAAGAAACAATAATTTTTCCATTACTTAGTGAAAACCTGATAATATTTGCGCTGTCTCTGGCAAAAATAGAACAGATCTTTACTGCTTTTAGCATTTCCTCCCTATCAAATTCTGCTTTAACTGAAAATTCGGTCGGAATGATTTTTGCAAACGGCGGAAACTCCGCTTCAATAAGACGCCCAATAAGAATTGTATCTTCCTGCTCAAAAAGAATTTGATTACTTTGCTCTCCGACATACATTGACACTTTTTCTCCGTTTTTTAGGGCTATAAGTTCGCGAAACACCCGGGACGGAACAATCATCGACCCATCTTCTTCCGACGCATCCTGGGGCGGAAGAGAAAGAGCGTAGTGCTTAAGAGAGAGACGATACCCGTCGGTCGCAACCAAAAGAAATCCCTCCTTTTCCCGCCTGATCAAAACACCGGATAGCGCAGGACGGGCGGTATCATTACTGGAAGCAAAAATAACTGAGGCAAAGTCCCCTTTAAGATCCGCTGTCTGAATCGTAGCAACCAGATTACCGCGATTTTCATAAAGTTTTGGGAAATCTTCCGCCGGAATTGTTTGAAATATGCTTTTACTTTTTTTACTGTGGACTTCCAAGATCTGGTCTTTTGTTTCTATGGTTATTTTCTCTGACACAAGAGATCCAATTAGCTCAGTAAAGGTTTTTGCAGGAACCGTCGTTGCCCCCTCTTCGTTTACGTCCACTGGAATTTGAATCTGTACTCCAATTTCCAGATCAGTACTACTAATACAAAGCGTTCCGTCTTTTACTTTTAAGAGGATATTAAGAAGTATAGGTAGTTGGCTTTTCGTAGAGATAGCATGAGTTACTAAGGAAAGTTTTTTTTGTAAAGTTTCTGCCAAGAGCGTTATCTTCATATATTACTACTTGTAGTTGTAGTAGTGTATATGGAAAAGTGGAAAATTGCAAGAGAAGCTTACCCCATAATACAACAAAAAACAGAGAACACTTTTTTATTAAAAGCTAAATATTGAAAGACAGCAGACTTAATTTGTGCAATAATAAATAATTAGCTGATAAACAACAGGTATAAAAAATGTGGAAAAAAAGTTGATATTTTTGGGCATAACTTGTTAATAAGGTAATTGATGGGTTATCCCCCTTTTCTACCCATGAAGTTTTAAAGTTATCCCCGCGATATCCTCTGCCACCATGGTTTTATCAGATGTTAATTTCTCCATCTTCCCCACCCCATACATGATGGTTGTATGATCTCTGCCACCTAAAATATTCCCAATCTCCATTAAAGTAAGTCCCAACTCATGTTTTAAAAGAAACATGGTCACTTGTCTGGCGCGAACCAAGCCGGCATCTCGCTTTGGTCCTTTGAGTTGAGTTGATTTAACGTCGTAAAACACACAAACCGCCTTGATAATATCGTCAGCATAGAGATGTTCCCGCTTTTCCTGGATTTGCTGCCCCAGTGCTTTTTTTGCCAACTCAATACTTATTGGACTGTTTTCTATCATTGCCTGAGAGATAACACGGGTCAAAAGCCCCTCTAATGTTCTTGTGTCTGAAGCGGAGTCAGCCAGGATTTTTGCAACCTCAATCGGCAATTCATGACCGAACTTCTCCGCCTTTTTTTGTAAAATTGCGGTTTTTAACTCAAAATCTGGCGGACTTATATCAACCGTTAGTCCACCGGCAAACCGGGAAGAGAGTCGTTTTTCAATTTTTTTAATTTCTTGCGGAGGCCGATCAGAAGACAAGCAGATCTGTGAATTATTGTCAATTAAAATATTAAAAGTATGAAATAGCTCTTCCTGCACCCGTTCTTTTCCTTCAATAAACTGAATGTCGTCAATTAAAAGTAGGCTGGATGTGCGAAAACGTTTCTTCATTCGGGCAGTATCGTTATTGCGAATTGCATCAATGACCTCATTGGTAAATTCTTCACTCGTGATGTAGATAATTTTTCTTTCCGGGGTTTTTTGATACACATGATTGGCAATTGCGTGCATTAAATGTGTCTTTCCTACCCCAACCGGACCATAGATAAAAAATGGATTATATGACGTGCCGATATGATTGGCAACAGTTGTTGCGGAGGCAAATGCCAATTCGTTCGTCGAAGGGGACACCGCAAAGTTTTCAAATGTATATTCAGGTCGTACTCTGGGAAGATGCCCCACCGTTGTGGGTTGACTGGGGACGGAATTTTCAAAAAGCGGACCGGTTGGGGTATTTATTTTCTCAGACAAGATATGTTTGGGGATAAAAACTAAGGTTAAGTTGCGTTTTGTCTGTGCGTCAAGCGCTGCTTTAATTTCTGCAGAGAAGCGTTTTTTAAGTAAATCAATTACTATCAGCGATGGTGCGGCAATAGTGGCAGAGTCCTTATCAAGCGATAAAAGCGCAGTGGATTTAAAAAAAGTAAAAAAATTGGCCTTAGAAACGGATTTTTCCAAATCCGCAAGCACCTGTTTCCAAAGTGTTGTTGTGTCAATATCCATACGGTGAATACATAGAACAGAAATAATTATCGGGAAGAAGATGAATGGTAAAAAAAACAAATGCGCTTATCATAGTAACTACCGGTACCATGCAGTGTAATAATGTGGATAACTCTTTGTCAAGTAGGAAAAGCTCTTTATCTTTGACCGATAATCCCTTTTCTGCTATACTCAGATCAGAATGGAAAAATCAATCAAATTAAAAAAGAAAAAACGCATACGAAAGCACGGTTTTATGAGTCGGATGAGCTCGTATGGCGGAGAGAAAGTGCTCAAAAGACGGAGAAACAGAAAAAGAGCAAGTTTGTCCTTATAAAACCACACATCCTATCTCATGTTTAAAAAAATATACCGTTTACCCTCTCACGCGAGAATTATTGCAAAGTACTCAGCCCGCACACCTTTTTTTACACTTATTGCAGCTCCGAACAACACGCTGGTTAGCAGATTTGGTTTTATTATAAGTAAAAGAGTAGAAAAGCGGGCTACCGGCAGAAACAGGACTAAACGAATTTTCCGGTCATATGTTGAGACCCTGTGGGAACGCATTTTACCGGGATACGACTTTTTATTTATTATTCATGATACAATAGGTTCAACTAAAAACGTCTTTTCCTGCGAACAGTTGGAAAAGGAACTGCAAAAAGGGAGATTTTTAAAATGAAACAATTGATATTGGGTATGATTAGCATTTACGCAATTTTTATCTCGCCGATTCTTAAACAGCTGATTGCCAGTCCGCGGATGTGCCGCTATACCCCTTCCTGCTCAGCTTATACAGCCGGCGTTATTAATAAATATGGGGTGGCAAGAGGCTTATTGTACGGATTGAAACGATTTCTTTCCTGTCAGCCATTTAGCGGGGCATAAAAACATATGGGAAATTTCTTTGCAACTTTTTTTACTAATCCTATCTTAAATATTTTGGTTTTCATTTACCAGGGATTATCTTTTTTACATATTCCCTATGCACTTGGCTTCTCAATTATTATATTAACTGTTGTGATCCGATTTATTCTCTATCCGTTAACAGCAGCACAACTTAAGTCTTCAAAAAAAATGCAGGCAGTTGCTCCTCATATCAATAAACTGAAAGAGAAACATAAAGGCGATATGAAGCGGATCCAGGAGGAAACTATGCTGCTATATAAAGAGCATGGGGTAAATCCTGTGGCAGGATGTCTGCCTGCGTTAATTCAACTTCCGGTGATTTGGGCACTTTACGCGGTGCTTAGGCAAATTGTTGGAACAGGCAACCATCAAACGCTTGCACAACTAAATAAAGTAATTTACTTCGGAAACCTAAAATTACATGCACTTTGGAGTCCAGATTTTTTTGGTGTGTCCTTAGGGCAATCCCCAGCTCACCTTATTGCCACAGCCGGTCCGGTGGTGCTTTTAGTGCCGCTTCTTACCGGACTGTTTCAGTTTCTGCAAACCAAAATGATGTTCCCCGTTCAGCCCCCGGTGCCTAAAACAAATAACGACAAAAAAGATGAAACTGACTTTGCCGCAAGTTTTCAGTCCCAATCCCTTTACCTTTTTCCGATTATGATCGGCTATCTGTCCTACAAGTTTCAATTTGGTTTATCTTTGTACTGGAATACCTTTACGATTTTTGGTATCATACAGCAATACAAAGTTGCGGGTTTAGGCGGAATTGAACCCTGGATACAAAAAACAAAAAAGATTTTAAAAAAATAATATGCCGGAAGACAAACAAGTAGTTATACACAGTACGGTTTCAGAATTATTCCACAAGCTGGATATCAGCGGAACGTTTGAGCTGGTAGAGCGTGACGATATCGTTGAGGTAGTTTTAACTACGCAAGAAAGCGGTATGGTTATCGGATACCATGGTGAGACCTTAGACGCAATGCAATTCCTGCTCTCTTTAATGGTCGCAAAGAAACTGGGAAGTTTTGTCAGGATATCACTGGAAGTCGGCGACTATAAAAAGAATAGAAGCGAATATCTTGAAAGATTGGCTATCCAAGTAAAAGAACGGGTGTTAGCCGAAGGGCGCGAGCATACACTACCCGATCTCAAACCTTGGGAACGGCGTATTGTTCACTTGATTCTTCAAGATGATGATGAAGTTACCTCCGAATCAATTGGCGAAGGGAAAGAGCGGGTTTTGGTGGTCAAGCCAAAAGCTTAAAACCAGTCTTTTTTACTTTACGCTCCTTTTTTTACCCACTCAGCTTGGTAAACATTTCTGGCCATCCTTTGCTTTTCTGGAAGGTATTAAAATTGATTACCTTTCCCCCACGCTTTACCTAACCGATATCAGCACCCTTTTTTTGTTTTTTTTATCTTTGACATCTATAAGAAAAAGATTTATTTTTTCTGCTATTTCCCAACCCAAAATAATTATTTTTTTAGGATTTATACTTCTTCTCCTCTTTGTGTCACTTATCTCGCTTAGTCCCCAGGAAGTAATCTATGGTCTTATTAAACTACTGGAGATGATATTTTTTGCAATTGTCTGTGCCAAATACATACAAAACAAAAAATCTTTTACCAAAGTAGTTTATCTTTTCTCGATCGGTGTTTTAATAGAATCCGGTCTTGCCATAGGGCAAAGTATCCACCAAAGTTCGCTCGGTGGTTGGTGGTATTTTCTGGGAGAGCGGACGTTTACGGCTCAGACGCTCGGTATTGCCAACGCAGCCATTCACGGCATTTTGCTACTTCGTCCTTATGGTACGTTTTCTCATCCAAATGTTTTGGCGGGGTACCTGGTTATTAGTTTGTGCTTAATTGCTTCCTGGGTCGTTTTGAATTTTCGCCGTCTTAATTTAGCAAAAAGAATATATTTTCTTTTGCTTTTTTTATCAGGCATTTGCGCGCTGATCCTATCTCTGAGCAGAGTAGCAATCACCGCGTTTGTAATTGTCGGAGTTTTGTTCCTTCTCTTTAACCGGGCAATAGTTCACAAAAACCGTTTTCATCTTCTCTTTTTTATCCTGCTATTTATTCTTGTTGTTCTGTTTATTTCTCCGCTCGGCTATCGATTTTTGCAGCTCTCACTCACAGACGAGACATATACGCTTCGTCGAACTCTCGCCCTTGAGTCACTGCAAATTTTTTGGCTCCATCCGTTGTTAGGCGTGGGCTTACAAAACTTTTTACCGGCACTTATAAAACTTCATCCCGACACTCCCCTTTCTTTTTTACAGCCGGTTCATAACATTTATCTTCTTACCCTTTCTCAAACCGGCATTATCGGTGCCATCTATTTTCTCTCATTTCTATTTAAAACATATTCTCTGCTTCTCAAAAAAATAAAACACAATGCCCCCCGCTCGATGATTTCACTCACGCTTTTATCGCTCGTTCTTTTTATCGGTTTATTCGATCATTATTTTCTGACCCTACAGCAGGGACAATTGCTATTTGCCTTTATCCTGGGACTCAGTTGGAAAAAGTAGCGTTTAGCTTGTATTGATAAGCTTATTTCTTTGTGACTGTCTGCCCGAAAAAATACCAGAAAAAATTAGCTTGATTTGACAAGCTAAAAGAAAAATTCCCGATACGGTTTTTTAAACAGTCTCGATCTGGACATTGTCTCCCCAGTCTCCTAGAATGAAATTACAGGGAGTAATTATCACATGAATACAACTCGTCTTTTTATCGCAGAGAAAAAACAGTCATTGCCTGTCCTTATCGTTGACAAGGGAGGAAGACTTGGACATATGCAGGAAAAACTTGGACATATGCTGGCTGCAAAAATTAGCACAAGCATGATTACGGTTCTGGTATCTGAGAGCGAGCCCGTGTCCGAACAGGTAGTTTTTATTCCCTACAAAAATCGGATGCCGGCGATTCCCGACAGTTTATTCTCCCATATATTTTTATTCTACTCCGGCGACAAAGATCTGCTTGGTCTCTTGCCGTCATTTTGTAAAAAGGCCAGGGAAAGTAGGGGCAAGTGCTTTCTTCTCATTTCTATCCGTGAGGTTGATGAACAGGTTCTCTCAGCGCTTAAACACCACGAGCACCAACTTTCCGTTTTGTTTTATGGTGATTTATTCTCCGACTCTGAATTTTTCCCCGGACCCATCACTGCTATGCTGGAGCAAGCAAAAATTGAACAGCAGGTTTCGCTGAGCGGCGAAGGACTCTCGCTTTGGTACCCGGTTGAAATATCGGATTTTCTTGATATTGTTATAAGTATTGGTTTCGGCAATCAGACTACAGATCACGAGCTCTGCCTATTCCCCAGACATGCTTATACAGAACTCTCCCTCTTCCGTTTATTGCTGCAAAAAAATCCGCTGCTAAAAGTCCGTTTCCAAAAAGAGAAAAATACAACGCATTCGGCTTTTATTCCTCCGACGGGACAATATCTGTTGCCCGCGTCTTACCAGGTAGAGAAAAAATTAGTGAAGACTTTTTCTTTACTTTCCGAAACCGCAAAAGCAAAAAAGAATATATTGAGGGGAAGAGATAAAAGGTGGAAAAACCCCGGGACATTTATTTTTGTTTGTTTTCTGGCGTTTCTTTGTCTCCCCTTTTTATTAAGTGTCATATTCGGATTCTTTGGCATCTTCCTTTTGCAAGCTGCAGAGCGGCAAAGTGTTAATATTAACGCCTCCGAAGAGCTTATTCAGGCTTCCCAGATATTTTTTGCTATTTCCGACCAGGCAAAAAAAATTGATTTGCTTGGGAACTTTGTGCCGATTTCTCAGTCCGGCAGGTTGTCGGAATTGTCCAGTGCTGGTCGGGAAATCGCGAGCATACTCGATGATGAAGTCCAAATAAAAATACTTTTGGCAGGGATAGCCACCGGTACGAACAGTAATCCGATTACCGATTCCGAAGGAGTACTTGGATTAATCCGTCACGGCCTACTTACAGGGCGCAGTTTGCTGCTTGAAGGGGTTTTGCCAAATGCACTTAGTGAGAAAGTAGAAGGAATTGATAGGTCTCTAAGTCCGGCAATGGGAATTGCCGACTCTCTGCCTAATCTTCTGGGTTTTCAAGGAGAGAAAAAATACTTGGTACTATTCCAAAACAACATGGAACTTCGTCCGGGCGGAGGGTTTATCGGTTCCTACGCAATTTTAGAGGTAAAAAATGGCAAAGTGATAAGCCTCAAAGTTTATGATGTGTATAGTGCTGATGGACAATTGAAGGGACACATAGAGCCGCCATTTGCGCTTCGTAGGTATGTGGGAGTTAAACACTGGTTTCTTAGGGATAGTAATTTTTCTGTTGATTTTCCCGAAGATGCGAAAGACGCGGCGAGTTTCCTGTCTTTGGAAACCGGTGAAAAAGTTGACGGTGTCATCGCGATAGACACATCATTTCTGCGTTCTCTACTTGTGTTAACCGGGCCAATAACTTTACCCGACTATCACGCGACCATTACTCCCGATAATTTTTTCCTACTCACCGAGGAGCACTCGGAGCAAAATTTCTTCCCGGGTTCAACCCAAAAAACAGATTTTCTGCACGCATTCTATACCGCACTGCTTTTGCGTTTTTCAAGCGCGCTCTCCATGCAGGAAACAATAAAAACAATAGTTAGTCAAGCCGAACAAAAACACCTAATGTTTGTTTCAGCCGACACAGGAATAGAGCAATTGTTTACAGTGAATGATTTTTCAGGTTCCCTCTGGGACAATAGGATAAATGACGGCAAAAACATTAATGATTTTCTTGCCGTAATTGATGCAAATGTCGGACTGAATAAAGCAAATTATTATGTGCATCGTTCTATTACGCAAAATATTACTATTGATAAGAAGCTAAATACGTCCGGACAAGCAAGTGTGACCTGGAAAAACACCAGCACAAATACAAGTGAGTTCGGGGGAGATTATAAAAACTATGTGCGCTTTGTTTTACCCGTGGGAACACAAATTACCAAGATTGAAGTTGACGGACAGGAGAGAAAAACAACCCCTGCGATTACCGATTCTGCGGTTTATGAAAGTAAAACATTTACCCCGCCTCAAGAACTTGAGATTGAGCAGACCTCAGATGGAGGGAAAAGCGTTTTTGCTTTTTTAGTTGTTGTGCCGGTTGGACAGACCAGGAAGGTGAGTGTTTTTTATAATTTACCTCCTTTTGTATCCCAAGATTCGCAGGACTTCTTGTATAACCTGACTGTTTATAAACAGCCCGGAGAAGAGACTGAGCAGTACAGTTTATCGTTTACGTATCCTGATTTTTTGCAAATTGTGAATAAAAGCCCAGGTTTTATGCCAAGCGGGAATGGAGAGAGTTTTCTTTCCGAACTGGATACAGATCAGAATGTTCAGATTATGCTGTCAAGAAAATAGAAGGTGTAAATTGATAAACAGTCGGAAAGTTAACAGGGCGGCGGGGCCAGAAAAATATGGGCATTTTTACAATAATACTGATTGTTGTCGGGCTAAGTTTATTTGAGGTAGCTTCAAGTGTTGATAATGCAATTATTAATGCCGAAGTCCTTTCAACGCTTGGTAAAAAAGCAAAAAGGTGGTTTCTCACCTGGGGGCTTTTAGTGTCGGTGTTTGTTGTGCGCGGGCTATTGCCTTGGGGTATTGTCTGGATTACTATGCCGCGTTTGGGGCCAATAGGTGCTTTCACAGCCTCTTTTAGCAGCGACCCTAAGGTATATAGAGCTGTTGCGGATGCCTCCCCGATTCTTTTAATTGCTGGTGGAACATTCTTACTGTTTTTGTTTATTCGTTGGTTATTTTTAGAGGAAAAATCATATGGACTTTGGGGCGAACGCTTCTTTTATGAGCGGGGAGTTTGGTTTTTTGCTATTGTGTCGGCTATTTTATCACTTCTAGTTTTTCTTTCTCTCCACATCAATCCTCCTATGGCTTTTGGGGCAGTGATAGGATCAACCTGTTTCTTTCTTGTGCATGGGTTTCAAGAGAATGCTGAAAAAGAGGAGCGGGAGCTTATCCATAAGGGAGATATCTCAGACACGAGCAAGCTGTTTTACTTAACAATTATCGACGCTACGTTTTCCCTGGACGGAGTGCTTGGCGCATTCGCTTTTACCCTTTCAATACCGCTAATCTTAATCGGAAGCGGACTAGGAGCAGTGGTTGTCAGACAACTAACGGTAAGTAATATGACTAAAGTTAAAAAATATATTTTCTTAAAAAACGGAGCAATGTATTCAATCTTCTTTTTATCGCTCATTATGATCCTAAATAGTTTTGCTTTTCACATCCCCAGTTTTATTTCGCCGGTTATGACGCTTCTGATCGTCGGCAGTTTCTTCTATAAATCAACCCAGTCAAAACCAGACTAAATTACTTTTGGAAATTATGAAATTGAAATGAGAAAGGACGGAGCTTGCATCTCATGATGTTTTTGCTCTCTCTAATGCCTCGATCCCGGGGAGTGTGCCGTTTTCAATAAACTCGAGCATCGCGCCTCCACCGGTTGAAATATGGGAAATCTTTTCCAAATATTCCTTCTTGGAAATGGCAGCGAGTGTTTCTCCGCCTCCTATGACCGAAAAAGCCTGAGTATTTTGGCTGATTGCATAATAAATAAAATCAGTCCCCCTTCTGAAAGCCGGATTTTCAAAGTAGCCGACAGGACCATTCCAGACAATAGTCTTCGCCTCTAAAATTACTGATTCAAAATGCGCCTGAGTATCCGGACCAATATCTAAAATTATTGCCTCCGGTGGGATGCTTCGGATACTAACGACATTACCCGTATCAGCGGTTTCTGAGTCAGCTACAATAACATCGGTTGGCAGCAGGATATCTGTATTGTTGTCGCGTGCTATTTGCAAGAGACGCTTCGCTTCATCCAGCTCGGTTTCCTCACAGAGGCTTTTCCCAACCCGAATCTCCTGAGCAAGCAAAAACGTATTTGCCAATCCGCCGCCCAAAATAACGCAATCTGCTAGCGTTGTTAATTTACTAATTAGTTTTATTTTTGTTGAAATCTTACTTCCGCCAAGAATTGCGACAAACGGCTTTTCCGGATTATTGGTCAAACGAGAAAGAGAGCTAACCTCTTTTTTTAGAAGTAATCCGCCGTAAGAGGGGAGAAATGACGTTACTCCGACAATTGATGCTGCGATTCGATGGGAAACACTGAACGCATCGTTAACATAGATGTCGGCAAGGAGGGCTAACTCATGGGAAAAGTCAGGATCATTTTCTTCTTCTCCCGGATAGAAGCGGATGTTTTCCAGAAGTAAAATTTGAGACGCTTGTTGAGTAAGAAAAATATCTTTTTGGGTTAAAAAGTCATCTACGAGAACCACGCTATTTCGGGGAAGAAGGGACGCAAGATCTGCCGCTACTTTACGAAGCGAAAACTCAGGATCGCGTTTCTCCGGTCTGCCCAGATGCGACACTATAATCAGCTGGTTGTTATTTTTTGATAAATAGGTAATTGTCGGAATAGTTTGCCGAATTCGTTCGTCGTTGGCAATGGAATGGTCGGGATTTAAAGAGACATTAAAATCAACCCGCAATAATACTCGTTTATTTTGTATGTCTAACTCATCAATATATTTCATGATGCAATGTATATTTCTCTACAATTTCTCGGGTTTGGAAAACACGTAGGGCTTCAAAGATAAATAAAAGTTCCGTCTCGAGAGCTTTTAAAATCGGCTGTTTTTCTGCGCCTGAGAGATGGCAAAGATTTTCCCTGAAAGGACCAAGGGATTTTTTGCGCAGTTTATAAAAAAATTGCCTATTATTCCATTCAGGCTTCCTCTCGCTCTGGCAATTTGCCGTGACCCAACTGTCCATTTCGGACAGAAGCGCTTTTGGTAGATTGTCAAAGATGATATTTTGAAATCCGGTTGAAAGGTGAATCTCAAGTGTTCCGGCGTCAGGAAACTTAGGGAAAAGGTTTTTGGGTAGCGTCGAGGCGCCGTGTTGTACAACTCCTGCCATATGATATTTGTCTCGTGCCAATTTTCCGATACTCTCAAGTAGTGGAAAATCAAGCGTTACTTCTTTAAGCGATCCGTCAGGCAGGGGAATGCCGCCATGGCTGCTGCCGGTTTGCACGCTGACTTTATTTATTCCTCTATTTTGTACTTGCCGTAGGTATTCTTCCATAAACGTAGTAAAGTCGGAAGAAGTGCTGTTTTTGTCGCCAATATGCCCAATCTCTCCTCCAATAGACACACTGATTCCCTGCGGTTGGTTCTCCTGGATAAAATTAGTCAGAGACGCAGTAACATAACTATTATCTCTTTGCTGCTCGGGAATACTTGGCTTTCTTATATCAACGAGGGTTGAGCCGTCAATATCGACATTATAAAACTGAGCCGCAAGTGAATCGGCAGTAAGACTTCTAAGTTTCCCCATCTCCCCGTCCGGATTCGCATGATACTCCAAAGCATTTACCTGGTAATGATCACATTGGAGAAATACCGGCCCCACCCAGTCTTCTTTTATCGCGGCAGCCAGTATGCAAGTTGCGAAATCATCAGGGGTCTGAGAAGTATATTGCTGTTCGGAGCGAGCGATTTCAAAAATAAAAGCACCGATATTATTTTTCTTTGCAAGCTGAAAAATCAAGCGGCCAAAATCGTAGGTCAGAGTTCGAATATTGATAGCAGGTACGGTAAAACCATGAACTTTCCCTTCGCCAATTGCCCGATAAAATTCATATGTAGAGGAGGGAAGAATACCAAGTGTTTCCGAGAGTTTACGAATAATCCATCTGGATTTTTTTTGTAAATCGCCACTGGAAAAAATTGCAACATCAGCCAGTTTATCAATTGCCTCTTCTCGAAGTTTTAAGGAATCAACAATTTGAATGCTATTTTCCTCAAGGGTAAAAATAGATGAAAATTGAGATAGAAGATCGCTCGTATACATAAACTGCGCTGTTTACTCAAGTAGTATAGCATACAAAGCAATGGTGATGGGTATTTGAATTAAACTCCGGATTTTCATACTCATGTTTCCCGAACATGTCCCGATTTATTCCCGAATTGCTGAAACCATGAGGCTATGTTACAATCCCTATATCAAGCTTTTTTGCTCCCGAGAGGTCTACGTTCTCGCGTCGCAAGAGCCTATGCAGGACAGGTAGCTTATGGAAACAAAAAACAATCATCAGGAAATGGAGAAAAAATGGTATGATTTTTGGGAGAAAAATGATTATTTCAAAGCAGATCCAAATTCTTCAAAAAAGCCTTACTCACTTTTGATGCCGCCGCCTAATCTAACGGGATCGCCGCATCTGGGACATACAATGCAACACGCAATCCTTGACGCAATCGCCCGGTATAAAAGAATGCAGGGATTTGACGTATTGCTACTTCCGGGCGTTGACCATGCGGGTATCCAATTTGAAGGGACACTGACAAAACTTTTAGAAAAAGAAGGGTTGAGTAAAAGAAAGTTGGGTAGGGAAGCGTGGATGGAAAGAGCCTGGAAATTTAAAAAAGAAAATTATATTGCATATCACGACACATGGAAAACTATTGGTATCTCGGCAGATTGGTCAAGGGAAGTATTTACACTTGATCCCCAAATACAACGAGCCGTTCTGACAGAATTTAAATTATTTTGGGAGCAGGATTTGCTATATAAAGGAGCATATATTGTTCAGTGGTGTCCAAAGTGCGGTACGGCGATTGAAGACGTGGAAATGGAGTACCAGGAAAAGAAAGAAAAACTTTATTATCTCAAATATGGTCCCTTAGTACTGGCTACAACACGTCCAGAAACAAAATTTGGCGATACTGCGATGGCAGTGAACCCAAACGATAAACGTTATCAACACTTAGTTGGTAAAGAGTTTGAAATAGAGACTCTCACCGGTAAAAAAATGATGAAGGTTATCGCAGACGATGCAATTGACCCTAATTTTGGAACTGGGGCAGAAAAAGTGACACCGGGACATGACGTGCTCGATTATGAAATTGGCAAGAGACACAATTTACCAATTATCCAGGTGATTGATAAACAAGGACGTTTGACAGAGGCGGCTGGGAAATATGCAGGAATGAAAACTGCAGACGCACGACTTGCCATGCTGCCTGAGCTTCGCGAAAAAGGAATTTTGCTGAAAGAAGAAGATTATGTACACGCAGTACCGGTCTGCGAAAGGTGTAAGACGGTTGTTGAGCCAATTATTTCAGAAGAGTGGTTTGTCAAAATGAAGCCATTAGCGGAAAAGGCCTTAGGAATCCTTAATAATATTAATTTTGTACCAAAGAATTATGAGAAAATCATTTCCGACTGGCTTGAGAAAATACATGACTGGTCTATTTCGCGCAGTCAGTGGTGGGGGCACCGGATTCCGGTTTGGTATTGTCAAAAAAGTAATCCCGGTCATTTGGTTGGGAAAAACAAAGATTTACTTATTTCGCTTGAAAAACCAACAACTAAATGTAAAACCTGTGGAGTTGCAGAGTGGGAACAGGATGAACAAGTCCTTGACACATGGTTTTCAAGCGGTATGTGGCCGCTCTCCGTGCTTGGTTGGCCGGAGAAAACAATCGAATTGAAACGTTATTTTCCTTGGGATTTTGAAATCTCTGCACCCGAAATCAAATACTTGTGGATCAGTAGGATGATCATGTTAAGTTTACATTTTCAGGGTGAAATCCCCTTTAAAAATATGTTCTTCCATGGGATGATTAGAGATCTACAAGGGAGAAAGTTTTCCAAATCTTTGGGAAACGGAATAGATCCTAATGCGCTCCAGATGGAGTGGGGAACAGACGCCCTGCGAATGGCCCTGTATAGCTATTCTGCGCCAGGAAGAGATGGCAAAGCGTCCCATCAAACAATGGATGCACGGTGTAAAAACTTCCGTAATTTCGCAACCAAACTAAAAAACATTACCCGTTTTATTGTTGATTTAAAACCTGCAGACAATGCCGAAAAAACGGATCTTTCGCATCCCGATGATATTGCAATACGAAAAAGGATGCGGGAAATTGTAAAAGAAGTAACAAGACAAATAGACACCTTTAATTTTCACTTAGCAACAGAGCTATTGTATAATTTCATCTGGCATGAATTTGCAGATATGTATATTGAAAAAATAAAGACTCGACGCATTGAAGCGCAGCCCGTACTGGAAGAGTTACTTACAATTTGTCTACAATTACTTCATCCTTTTATGCCGTTTACCTCCGAAGAACTTTACCAAAAACTTCCCAAGCATAAGGACTCTATTATGGAAGAAGCTTGGCCTGCTTTATTTTGAGATTAATTAAATACTTACGAAAAACTTGCGGAAAATGTCCGGGAAAGTGTTATAATAAAAGAGATATATAAAATATCTGTCCAACATGAAACAGTCAGCATTTACTAAGGCACAAAAAAGATGTTTTTATAAATACATCAATCGTCCTGAGGCTACAGCAAGGGTAAAAAAACTCTTGCACCCATCATTACAATTCCCGAATATATCCCGATTTATTCCCGAAAGAGCTGCGCTTTCCGCATTATCAGCCATAAAGATTTTTACAATAAATTTTCTTTGCGGGTTTTTGATCATGGCAATTTCTCTCCAGATCTATCAAGTAGCTCAGCAGATGCAGCAGGTTAAACAAATACAACAATACAGAGAACACATACAAAGTGAAATTGGCTATTGGCAGAAAATTACCAATTCCTATCAGGGTTACCGGGATGGCTATAAAGAACTTTCTTATCTGGAACAACAAATCGGAGATATAAAGCAAGCAGCTCTTTACCAACAAAAAGTATTGCTATTAGATCCCGGTTATCGGGAAACAAGTCCTATTCCGGCAGGAGAATCATCTCAGGAAAAACTTACTCGGACTTTGCAGGCTGTTCCGTAGCGGGAGCCTCTGTGGGCGCGGTCTCTTCGGCTGCTTCTCCTTCTGTTGCTTCGGCTGCTGCTACTTCAGGTTCTGGCTCGGGTTCCGGCGCGGTAAGCTCTGATATCTTAACGACCGTCTGAGACGGATCGGTGAGAATGGTGACACCGGACGGAACGGATAATTGTTCGACGGTAATGTGCTCGTCAAGCGAAGCGAGGTTTTCAACGTTAACATCAATCTGGTCTGGAAGTTCTTCGGGAAGCGCTTCAACCTCAACTTCTGAAAGCGTTTGCAGTACCAGACCAACCTTGTCTGTCACTGCCTTTGCTTCGCCTGTGACAATCAAGGGAATCATTGCCTTAATTTTTTCTTTAAGATTTACCTGATAAAAATCAGCATGAAGCGGTGTGTGCGACCGTACGTCCATTTGTAAATTTTTAATCAACACCGGGCGAAGCGTCCCTTCTGCCTCAACATCAATAATGCCAGTTTCTCCGACCTCTTTAAAAATCTTGCGAAATTCATCCAGTTTTACTTGAACTGGGGTGGAAGCAATATTATTTCCGTAGATATTTGCAGGCATAAAACCATCTCTGCGCAATCTTTTTACTTTTTTACCGAGTATTTCTCGTGTTAAGACAATAAGTTTAGGATGTTTCATAAGTGCCTTGTATTGTAGTATAGATCCGGCTAAATTACAAGCTAAAGAAGTTAATAGGGGAGTATAATGGAGTATAATAAGGTATATGCGAATTATAGGGATTGATCCGGGAATCGCAAGGACAGGAATAGGCATTATTGATGAAGAGAAGGGAAAAATCTCAGCCCTGCACTTTACTTGTTTGGAGACGCTTCAGGCTACGTCTCTACCAAACCGACTGCAAGAGATTTTTACTCAAACAACTGAAATACTAAAAACATATCGGCCGGATGTATTGGCGATTGAAGAGCTATTTTTCAATACCAATGCCAAAACAGCTTTTATTGTCGGACAGGCTCGAGGTGTTATTTTATTAACTGCGGCAGAAAAAAATATTCCGGTTGCTACATATACCCCGCTTCAGGTAAAAATCGCGGTTACCGGCTATGGAAGGGCTGAAAAAAAACAAGTGGGACAAATGGTACAAACAATCTTACATCTGTCCTCTTTACCGAAGTTGGATGACACGACAGATGCATTGGCTGTTGCGCTTACTCACGCATTTTCTTATAGGATGTCATCTTCTCTTCGTTAATCCCCGTTAATTGAGATTAAACTGATTTATATTATTTTTTAGAAAACATCCTATGCTATAATCTGAATACTTCTCGTCTATGATTGGCATGCTTAAAGGCAGAATTGAACTGCGACAGGATCCCTATATTATTTTGGATGTAAACGGTGTTGGGTATAAGGTGTTGGTTTCGCAAAACGTACTTGCAAATTTGCCGGAAAAAGAAAAAGAACTAAAGCTCTATATTTATACCCATGTTCGCGAGGACTTGCTGGAGCTGTATGGCTTTACAGACTATTTGGATCTTAAGTTATTTGAGCAATTAATTGGAGTATCGGGAATAGGCTGTAAGTCGGCAATCGGTGTTTTCTCTGTAGGAAGTAGGCTAGAAATTATCCAGGCAGTTCTTCAGGCTAATGTGGCGTTTTTCACCAGTGTGTCACGTCTTGGTAAGAAAAATGCCCAAAAAATTATTATTGAGCTGAAAAGCAAATTGGGCGACACCACAGAAGTGGATTTATCAGATAACACAGATGAAACTGAAGCAGTAGCTGCTCTGCGAAGCTTTGGTTTTACAACTAAGGAGGCTGCAGGTGCGCTCAGGGCTGTTCATGCAGACAACCAAACAACAGCGGAAAAAGTCCGTCTGGCTTTAAAATATTTAGGAAAATAACGAGATGGATACGAAAATAAACAAAGAACAACAAACAGAGAGCGAACAGATAACACCTGAGGAGGAGGTGCTTCTAACCTCAGTCCGCGCGAAAAGTTGGGAAGAATATTACGGTCAGAAGGAGCTTAAGGAATCAATCATGATTGCGATTGAGGCTGCAAAGAAACGGAAAGAAGCGTTGGAGCATATTCTTCTTTATGGTCCTCCGGGTCTTGGGAAAACGACACTTTCTCATATTATTGCCAAAGAAATGGGAGCAAAGATCCGGGTTACCTCGGGACCTGCAATTGAAAGAGCAGGAGATCTGGCATCAATCCTTACAAACCTAGAAAAAGGAGACATCTTATTTATCGATGAGATTCACCGTTTAAATAAGGTTGTTGAGGAAACACTCTATCCGGCAATGGAAGATTATGCACTGGATATTATTATCGGTAAGGGTCCATCGGCAAGGACCCTGCGGCTTGATCTTCCGCAGTTTACGATCATTGGAGCAACTACAAGGGTCGGACTTCTTTCAAGTCCATTGAGGGACCGTTTTGGTGTCGTTCATCGGTTAAATTTTTACAAACATGAAGAGCTCGAGCGAATTATTCTAAATGCTGCAAAAAAACTCCAGGTAAAAATTGACCCAAGTAGTGCAAAAGAGCTCTCAAAGAGAGCGCGCGGTACGCCGAGAATCGCTCTTAAGCTCCTGAAGCGTGCCAGGGATTACGCTCAGGTAAAAGGTAAAGGGGAGATTACCAGTGAATTAACAAGGGAAGCCCTGGAAATACTTCGCGTGGACACCTTGGGACTTGAAAACATTGATATCTGGTTTCTTGAAGCAATTATTAAAAAGTATAATGGAGGACCGGTCGGAATCGAAACAATTGCTTCAACGATCGCGGAAGACATTGGTACGCTTGAGGATATGATCGAGCCCTACCTGCTGCAAATTGGTTTTATTAAGCGGACCCCAAAAGGTCGCATGGTAACAAAAGCAGGCTACGAGCATCTGGGAATTCCTTATCCCCAAAACCCGGATGATCCAAAACAGCAGCGTTTATTATAGAAAAAATAGTAGTTGTTGACTGTTGAAATATTGGCAACTCAAGCTAGCTGCTGAAGTATGATGACTTGCGAGTTAACAACATTTGTTTTAAACGTAGTTTCCGCATCAGAACACTTATCTCCCAGTTGTCTTTTATAATGTATCGGAATGGTGATTTTCGCCCCAATCGCATTCGCGGCAGCACTCGCTTCCGCTACGTCCATTGTATATGTCCCGCCAATTGGCAGCAAGGCAACATCCAATTGCTTCTCTTTTAAAGTTTGCATCTCGGGAATATAATCCGTGTCACCTGCATGATAAATCTTTTTCCCGTTTAGATAAAAAACGTAACCCACCCAGTGACTGTCTTTCGGATGGAACATTAATCGGTCCGGGTGGATATTATATGCGGGAATTGTTAAGAACCTGAAATCCTGGAGAGTATACTCTTTATTTGGTTCAACAGGAAATTGCCTCTTTGGATCCCAGGTAATTTTATCCAGGCAGTTTTGCGGTGCAATAATGATGCTGGTATTTTTGACTACTTTTACGATGTCAACTGGTGACAAATGGTCAGGATGCGCATGGGTAATAAATACCAGATCACCTTTTGGCAAATTTGCTTGGGTTAGCAAAAAGGGATCAACATAATAAATCTTGTTACCGGTTTTTTTGTCGGTAAAATAAAAGCCGGCATTTCCCAACCAAATAATATCATTAAGATCATTCATAAATTGAGTATAGAATAAACCCGAAAAAAAGTCTGTAAGAGAAAAGTAAATTTTTACTTTCTTAGCAATCGAAGAGGATTTATTTATTTTAATAAAGAGAGCTTTCTATTTTCGGGCGGTACTGCAGTGCTTCGGCAAGATGTTTTGGCAGAATGTTCTTTACACCTTCTAAATCAGCAATAGTTCTTGCGAGTTTAATCGTCCGATAATAAGACCTTCCCGATAGATTCATTTTCATAGCTGCCAGGCGTAGAAGCGCCAACGAATCCTCGGCTAAGGGGCAGAAAGCTTTTATATCTTTATTATTCATTTCGGCGTTACTCATAATTTTCGTTTTTTGAAACCTGGCTGTTTGTATATCTCTGGCGGATTGTACCCGCTTGCGAATTTCAGATGAAGATTCAATATTTTGAGTATCCTGCTCGGTCAGTTTTTCTACCCTTACCGCAGGTACGTCCAGATGAATATCGATACGGTCCAGAATCGGTCCGGAAACCTTTTTATGATAACGCAATATTTGCGAAGGCAAGCATGTACATTCTCTTTTACTATCTCCTAAGTATCCACACATGCAAGGATTTTGTGCTGCGACAAGCATACACTTAGCAGGAAAGGTTACTTTTCCGTTTGCCCGAGAAATTGTGACAATGTTGTCTTCGATTGGCTGTCTGAGAGCTTCTAATATTATGCGGGGAAATTCGGGAAATTCATCCAGAAACAATACTCCCCGGTGAGCCAGAGTAATCTCACCAGGCTTGGGGCTGCTGCTTCCGCCGATAAGTCCTGCCAGGGAGGTCGTGTGGTGAGGCGAACGAAACGGACGTTTTCTCATAATGCTTTCGCTTTGCAAAAGACCCGCTATGCTATAAATCTTGGTTACTTCCACTGCTTCTTCAAATGTAAGATAGGGCAGAATGGAAGGCAAAGTTCTTGCCAGTAGCGTTTTGCCGGCACCCGGCGGACCCTTCATTAAAATATTGTGTCCTCCAGCTGCCGCTATCTCGAGTGCTCGTTTGGCAAGCTGCTGGCCCTTAACATCCTTCATATCAAAGTCAAAAATCTCCTCTTTATCACAATCGAAACGTAAAGGAAGTGCCGGTTGAATGGGCAATATATTGGTAAGGTGGTTGAAAAGACTAAGAAGTGAGGATACAGGATAAATCGTAAGCCCTTGGACAATAGCTGCTTCTTTCGTATTCGCTTCAGGGATAAACACCTCTTTGATATGCAGCTTTTGTGCAAGGAGGACTTGGGGCAAAACGCCGGTTGTACTTCTAACTCTTCCATCGAGCGATAACTCACCAGTAAAAAAGGCATTTGTAATATCCGCCTTAATCTGTTCAGATGCCAGAAGTATGCCAACGGCAATCGGCAGATCATACGAAGGGCCTTCTTTGGGTAAATCCGCGGGAGCTAAATTTACCGTAATCCGTTTTGCCGGAAAATCAGCTCCTGAATTTCGAATTGCCGAGCGGACGCGTTCCTTTGCTTCCTCAACTGCTTTATCGGGTAGCCCGACAATTGTAAATGAGGGAAGGCCTTGGGAGGCAATATCAATTTCAACTTCAACCGGGACTGCGTCAATTCCGATAACAGCAGCAGATAATACTTTTGCGAGCATACCATTATCATAGCAAATAGATGAGCTTGATTACAGGCTTAATTATGCCCTAAGTATTCTTTTAGTAATTCTACAGCAATGCCGCGCATGCTGATTTTATTTTTCTCTACCTTACTCATTTGTCCAAAAGTTTTCTTGGACCCAACTGGTTGAAAAACAGAATTAAAGCCAAACGTACTTTCTCCTTTGGGCGAGACGATATTTCCCCTAACCGTTCCTTCAAAAAAATGCATATCATCTTTATTTTTTGCGAAGCCAATAATTGTACTACATACAGCCTTGGAGTTTCCCAGTTTGGTCACTAAATTATATAAGCCATCAAATCCCAATTTTTCCTCAAACCATTTTCCCAAAGGACCCGGAAGTCCATTAAGACAATCAAGATATAAGCTGGTATCCTCGACTATAAAGGGGCCGGGATGATATTTAAGTGCTTCCTGAAGTTTATGTCTGATGATTTTATGCGGATCCAATTCTTGAATTTCCGTCAGGCTGATAGTTGATTGTCTAAGGCCCGGAAGCAGTTTTTTAACCTCGGCGAATTTATATTTATTACTTGTGATAAAAGTAAGCATAGAATAGTTAACTATTCAAGTTGAGAATAAATTTTTCAATGATATCCGCAACACCATCCTCGTCGACGCTTGGGGCGACATAATCAGCAATCGCCTTAAGCTCCTGCACGGCATTTCCCATTGCTATTTTTAGTCCACAGGCCATAAGTAAGGGAAAATCATTATCGCCGTCTCCCACACCGATAATCTCATATGTTTCAATACCTAAAATTTTAGCCACTTCAAAAATTGCCTGCTGCTTGGTTGCTAAACTATTAGAAATTGTGATCCACACTTTACCGTTTTCATACCCGGGAATTTTATAAGCAATAATGGTTGGAATATGGGAAAAAGCAAAAATCAGCTGGTCTGCAACTTCGGGAGACAGTTCTTTGCAAAAGACCTGGGTTAACTTATTTGGTATATAATCGGTGGCATAAAGCTGGTAAAGACCTGTTGTCTCTTGGATGAAAAATGGCTGTTTCTGTGTTTGCAATATAGTTCTGATTTCTGCAAAATCCGAATCGGAAATTAAATGTTCCGAGAGAATCCGGTGATGCGTCAAGTCGATAATTTGAGCTCCGCTATTTAAAATTGATGGGCCTGAAAGGGAAAGCCGTTTAATAATTGCAGAGGACGTATAGTATGATCTGGAAGTAGCGATACCCACATGAAGTAATTTGCTGGCTTTTTTGATTGCTTCTACGACTTTTTCAGAAGGCAGACCGTCGGGCGTATTGGGAATCGTTGTTCCGTCCAGATCCAGCATGAGGGCTTTATACTTCACGCAGTTTATTCTAACTGGGGATTATAGGAAAAGCAAGGCTTCTTCTATACTTGCCGCTCTGCCCCGCTAAGTAGGGACGGGGCTAGCATTATACTTATTGTATTTTATTTACAGAGGGGTATACAATACTTTCACTATGGACCAGGTCTCACAAATCCGCGAAAAAATTGATATTGTTTCTTTTATCGGTGAGTTCATTTCTCTCAAGCGCGGCGGGAAAAATTTTAAAGCTAATTGTCCCTTTCATGGAGAAAAAACACCATCATTTATGGTTTCACCCGAGAGGCAAATCTGGCACTGCTTCGGTTGCGGAAAAGGAGGAGACGTTTACTCTTTTCTTATGGAGTATGAGCATTGTGATTTTCCTGAGGCACTACGTCTCCTTGCGAAGCGCACCGGTATTACCCTAACACAGTTTGGTCGAGACTTAGGTCAAAGTTCAAAAAAAGAACAGATGTATCAACTTAATGCTATAGCATTAGAGTTCTACCACTTTGTTTTAACCAAGCACCCCGCAGGGAAAAAGGCATTAATGTATCTTGAAAACCGAGGAGTGAACCCAAAAGTAATCGAAACATTTCAGCTGGGATTCGCGCCCGTGCAAAAAAATAGCTTGACGAGGTTTTTACTTGGTAAAAAAAATTACACAAAAGAAGATCTCTTTGAAGCAGGGCTTGCTACTTATCGTGACGGGGGAATGTTTGACTTTTTTCGGGGCAGGCTTATCTTTCCCTTGATGGATCACAGGGATAATGTCGTCGGATTCTCGGGCAGGATTTTAGATGATGCGTCTCCTTTCGCCGGGCCAAAATATATTAATACTAAAGAAACTCTGATCTACCACAAAGGGGAACTTTTCTATGGTCTGCATATTACCAAAGAGGCAATAAGACGGGAAAAGCAGGCAATTCTCCTTGAGGGAGAATTTGACGTTCTTTCTTGTTTCCAGGAAGGGGTAAGTAATGTAGTGGCGGTGAAAGGGACAGCCTTGACAGATTTTCAGGTGCAGCTTCTATCCCGCTATGTACCTAAAGTTACTGTTTGTTTTGACGGTGATCGGGCAGGGCAAGAAGCGATTAAAAGAAGCCTGCCATTAATAGAGAAACGGGGACTCGCAACAACGGTTATTGTTATTCCAAACGGTAAAGATCCTGATGAGGCACTAAAAAAAGACCCAATCAGTTTCAAAAAAGCAGTTGCAGAAGACAGTAATGTTTACGAGTATCTTTTTTTCGAGGCGCTTGCCAACTCTGACAGAAAAACAGCCGAAGGAAAGCAAAAAATCGCAGATGCACTTCTCCCGACAATCGCTGATATTGAGAACGCGATAGTCAGAGAGCATTACTTAAAGAAAATAAGTACGGAGCTTGATACCACATACGAAAGTATTTTAAAAGAAATACAGCGAATACAAAAAAAAGAACTGAAAGGAGTACCGGTCAAAGCCAATCAAGAAGTAAAAAAATCACGCGAAGAAAATCTGGAGGAATATTTACTCTCACTTATATTGCAAAGCGAAGAGCCGAAAGCTGCTACCCAAAAAGCAGCTCTAGTACTCACAGATGTTATGCCCAAAGAACGTGCGCAGCAAAAAATATTTTATCACCTACTTTCCTTTAGCGAAAAGACCGGTGCAATTACCACCCGGCAGCTTGGAGTAGATCTTAAAGCAGAGCTGTTGGAAAGCTTCAATCGCGCTTTTCTATTTCCGCTGCTTCCTTTTCCCAACAAAGAAGCAGAACTAATAGAAATCAGTAAAGTAGCCACTAAACTTTGTGAACTATACCTGCATGCGAAGATAAAGGCGCTTGGGATACAAATAAAAGAGAAAGAAACAAGCGGAATAAATAGTGAAGTAGGAAAACTAAAAGAGAATATTTCTGAATTAACAGCAAAATTACAAGCCTTAGAATAGTAGCGCTTGCGTTTTGTTCTGGACTTCGCTACAATGGGTAAATTCCCCGGGAGGCGGTAGGGTTTTTCTGTAGTATGACAAAGCAAAAGTTACCACCAATTTTAACTGACATTGTTACATCTGCGAAAAAACGTGGTTATATCACCCAAGACGAGATTTTAGGCATTTATTCACGCCCTGAAGAACATATTTTAGAACTGGACGGGCTGTATGACAAGCTTATGCAGTCGAATATTGACGTGTTTGAAAGCGTTGCCCGGGAAAGTGATGATCAGAAGCCGATTGAAGACCTGGAAAAAGAGCTCGAAGCATTGACAGTTCTGGCAGAGGGGACAGTTTCTGATCCGGTTCGCATGTATCTTAAAGAAATCGGTAGAATCCCACTTCTTAATTTCAATCAAGAAATCGAGCTGGCCAAGCGAGTTGAGAAAGGAGACAAGAAAGCAAAAGAAATCTTAGTAAATTCAAATTTGCGTCTCGTCGTTTCAATTGCGAAAAAATATATTGGCCGGGGATTATCTCTTCTGGATTTAATCCAGGAAGGCAATCAGGGATTAATTCGCGCAGTAGAAAAATACGACTGGCGCCGTGGATATAAATTTTCTACATATGCGACATGGTGGATTCGCCAATCAGTTACCCGTGCGATTGCCGATCAGGCCAGAACAATTAGAATTCCAGTGCATATGGTTGAAAATATCAATAGGTTTTTACGGACATCACGAAAATTAATGCAAGAACTCGGACGTGAGCCGACACCCGAGGAAGTAGCCAAGGCACTTGGGATCGAGCCTGATAAGGCTCTTGAAATTATTAAAATCTCGCAAAATCCTGCCAGTCTGGAGTCTCCGGTAGGAGATGAGGAAGACAGTAGGCTTGGAGACTTTATTCACGATGCCTTAGCGCCAACCCTTTTCGACTCCGCTTCTCGTGAGTTACTCAAGGAGCAGGTCGAGCAAGTCTTAGAAACGCTTTCAGACCGTGAGCGGAAAGTGCTTGAAGAGCGGTTCGGCTTAAAAGATGGTAGACCGAAAACACTCGAGGAGGTTGGAAAACTGTTTGTCGTGACCCGCGAGCGCATTCGTCAAATCGAGGCAAAAGCACTTCGCAAACTCCGCCACCCATCCAGGGGGAATAAGCTGAAGGATTACCTTGGATAGTGAATGTAAAATGAACAATGGATAATGTACAATCTACTTATGCCGACTCCTTCCAAGCGAACGTTTGATATTCAAGAGAGAAGTTTCAACTTCAGTGTAAATATCATACATCTAGTCTCGCTTCTTCCTAAAACAACGGCTGGATATACTATTGGAAATCAGATTATGCGCTCTGGGACTTCAGTTGGCGCAAATATCGAAGAAGCACAAAATGCAGGAACAAGAAAAGAATTTATTCGCGGATTCACAATTGCTTTAAAGGAAGCAAGGGAAACAGAATATTGGCTACGGTTAATTTTAGAAACTAAACTAATTGACCAAATAACTGTAAGTCCACTTCTGGAAGAAATTGTTGAGCTAATCAAGATTCTCACGACTATAATAAAAAAGACAAAAGAAAATACGAGCAAGTAATTTACAAGAAGGGTTGTATGTTGTACAATGCATACACTTTGGAATTTACTTACGTTTTATACATAGTACATTCTAAATTAGATCATTAAAATAGTAATATTCCGCGATAGCTCAACGGTAGAGCAGGAAACTGTGTTAGCAGCTCTCAATAGAAATATTGAGATGATAAGTGGGTGAATTCAGGGAACGTCTTGAGAGGAATCGAAGGATAACCCTGAGCCAAGTCCCGCTTAGCGGGAAAGGTGCAGAGACTAGGTGATTACACCATTTAGCGCCCACCACCTAAATACTAAGCATTGGCGAAGTATAAGGTGATGAGATAGTCCAAAAAGTAATTTCAAGGTTCTAGGTTCGAATCCTAGTCGCGGAGCCAAAGTTGATTATCGTTGTAATTTAGTATTGTATCAAAGGGTTTTAGCCCGTCATATCGGACTATTTTACCTTCTACCCTAAGGTTCTGAAGTGTGAGCTTGATTAACTGCCTTCTTTCTTCAACTTCCGAACTTTCAAACAACTCATAAGCTCTATTAACCAATTCCAACAGATATTTAGCCGTGATGTAGTAGTTGTCTTCTGCTTCCTGTAATATGCTTAATCGGGTATCAACATCTGCTAATTGTTCACGGAACGACTGATAGAACTTGTCATACTCATTGTCAGTAATACGCCCGTCTAATCTATCAAGGTAAAGTTTTTCCAGTCTTTTGCTATAAGTTTCGTGTTCTTCTGTCAGTTTGTTGAATTGTTTATCTCTAAACTCTATTTTACTTTCGTGAGTTGTCCGTAATGCTTCAACGATTTGCTCTACTACCCATTCAGGCACCTGCAACCGCTTAAAAATGCTTCCTAGTTGTTTGGTAATATCCTCTTCTCTCAACCATTCAGCCCCATGCTTGCCGTTATATTGGGTGCAATGGTAATAAATGTGCCCTTTGTGCTTCTCAGGCGTTACAGACAGCCCGCAATGACCACATCGTAGTAATCCTCGGTAAATATAAGGTAAACCAGCAAACTTGAAGTGTTTTTTATTAAAACTTTCTTTTACCTTCTGCACTTGGTCAAATAAATTTTGGGTAATAATAGGCTGATACTTATGCGGATAGAATTTCTTATTCCACTTCATTATTCCATAATAAAATGTATCCTTGAGGATTTTGTCAGTCCAGCCATGCGACCATTCTACGCCATACTCTTCTTTTAGCTTTTTGCGTAATAAATCCATTGAAAAACTACCCGTTGCATACCATTCGTAGGCTTTTTGAACAATCCGAGAAGCAAACTCATCAACTACAATTTCTGTTTTGTCTTTACTTATTGAAACACGCTTATATCCGAAGGAAGGTCTGCTTGGGTATGTTCCCATCCTAAGCATTTGTTCTTGTGCTCGTTTTACATTATCGCTAATTGCATCAGAGTAGTATTTAGCAAGCCCAAGACTAATACTAAAATTAAACTTCTCTACTGCGGATAGTTGGCTATTTATTACTTGCCCGTCCGATACGAAATGGAGTTCTACCTCATCTTTTAATGCCTTATCGTAAAGCGTAGAAACCCTTTTATCAAAAATGTTACGGGATAATCTATCTACTTTGTCAAAGCAAACGGCTATTTTTTCTTTTTGCTCAAGAACAAAGTCAAGGATACTGTCAAAATCGCTACGCTGTGTCTTATATGCACTTTCATCAAAGCTAAATTCCTTGATAATCTCAAAGCCTTTATTTTGGCTGTATTTTTTGAGCCGTGCAATCTGAGCAGGTAAGGAATTGTTGGCTTCCTTTTGTTCTTCTGTTGATACTCGTGCAATTATAATCGCTTTCATATTATTGACATTGCATAAATTCATTTCGTGTTCCTTGGTTATAGGTAAAACAAGTGGTAGGTTTCGAAGGCTGAGTAATGTATTTTATTACTGGCGTTGGGGTAGGTTGTGGATTATCAATTTCATATTGTTGATAAGCTTCAAATGCGTTTGAACATTTATCTACTGCATTCCAGCTCATTGAAGAAAAGTCAATTATTTTAGATTTACCTTCTTTATATGCTTCAGCTGAGGCTATAGATTTAAGGTAATCTTTAACATCGTTTCCTGTGCATTTATAATTTTCTAAAGTATTATATTTTGAAAGCCATTCTTGAGTAGTTTTTCCTTGATATGTAAGTTTCGGCTGAAGGTATAGATACATAACTACTAAGCCAACAGCAAAACCTATTGCCAATGACCCAAAAAGACTATGTTTTATATTTTTTAACTTAATTTTCATTGTGGAGTAGTATTGCTTGTAAAACAGTTTTTCATTTCGTCTGTTGGTGAAGTTAGAGAATTGGCATTAAAACCAGAGTATATCCATCCGCTATTGGCTTTCTGGGTATAATCAGAATAATTATAAGTGTAAATAGCCTCATTTGAATACTCAGCGTTGCTGTATCCCCATTCGTTCGCTTTACTAGTTAAACAATCGCCTACAGCGTTATAAGAGGTTTGCCAGTCTTGAACTGTTTGTTGCCATTCTTGTGCGGTCTTTCCCTGATACTTTGGATGGTAAAAGAAAAACATCAATACGGCACCTATAATAAGTCCTGTCCAAAACCCTCCAGCACCATTGTTATTATGATTTTCCATATTTTTATTACTTTAATTTAATAAAATAATCTAAGTCAGATTGTTTTATGCGATACTGTTTTCCTGCTTTATGTGATTTTAACTTACCAGATTGTATCCAGCGATAAACTGTAAGGTAAGTAACCTTTAGCATCTTGGCGATTTCTTCAATTGAATAGTATTGTTCGTTTATCATTTGTTTTAAATAATTATTGCCCCTTTAAGAAATAAAAATTAACGCACTTACCACCAGTTCTAACGAAGGGATAGGGACATTCAACTGCTTGTTGAGGAACATATTTAACCTCAGGCGTAAGATTTGGCATATTCAATAAATACTTAATTTGAGCACTTGAACTTGCAACATCTTTAGTTAAAATGTTAATTTGATTATTAACCTTCTTAATAGTTTCTTGCAAAGTTGTTATCTGCACTTGTTGAGAATTTATTTGTTTCTCTACTGAAATGAAATTCAATATACCAAAACCAAGAATTGCTATACCGACAATTACTGCAATTATGATGTAAGTTGCGTTGAGTTGGTTTGCTTTAATTTTCATGCTAGTCATATTTATCATTATTTATCATTTGACCTTGAAAGTCAACTAGTTTTAACGGTTCAAATTTATTCAAATGTTCCCTAATTATACTTAGAGGGCTTACTGTATGCGGTAGGTTTATTTTTTTCGCCTCTGCGATAATCCTATACCAATTTCTTTGATTATGTTTATTAAACATCGCTCTTAATTCACGAGGAGTAGCAATGTCAAAAGCCTGTTTTAGACCGAATAATTGCAAAGTTTTCAAGGTTCCTAGCTTAGGGTTGTTGATTATAATATCTACTAAAAGAGCTTTATCTGATGTAACTTGATAATCAAGTAGTCGTGGTCTTTGTCTTTCTATCTCTGAAACATAATGAAAAAGTATTTTTTGAGAGATAGAAGTGGCAAATAAATTCTGAAAAGTTAGATTTGCCTCAATGCCTAGCGTTGAAAATAATTGCTTCATCTTTTGTCTACTATTAAGCCTTACTTCCATACGAAATACCTCTAGTCTTTTTTTCTGCAAATCTTCAAATAAATGGAGCTGTAATAAGTTGTCTTTTTCAATTGCTCTTTTGTCGCTTTTCTTTGCTACTTCAAGGTCTTTGATTTTGTCGTAAAAAGCAACTTCATAAGAGTTGGCATGCCATTTATAACTGTGCCCATCATTTCTATAATCTGTTTGGTTTACATCAAGAGCAAGCGATATGTTGGCTTCTTTTATTTTGCTAATAAGGTAATGAGGGGTTGTGCCGTCAGTCAAAGGGATATTTTTAGAGTAGTGTATTGCAGAAACAGGAGCAACTAACATTAACCCGTGAAATACCCTAATGCCCATTGTTTTTAGAACAATCTCTAGCTTGTCAATAACAGCAGGAAAGTCAGCATCCGTAATCTCATCAAAATTATTGCCAAAAAGTAGTTTTGGAGCAGAAAACTCTATTGCTAGGGTCAATCCTCTTTGTCCAGATGTATTAAATCTGTTTGTAAGTGTTAAACGAGGCTTGTAGATACCGTTTTGTAGTTCTATTTTTGTAGGATTTTGCACGAGAGTAAAGTAGCCTCGTGAGGCATTTTGTGTCTCTTTTTGAAAAAGGGTTTTATCAATACCTGCAATCATACTTTTATCAAGCATCAACTTTATCGTGTCCAGCATACTTTTTCATTACATCTTCAAACTTTGTAATAACCTCTCTTTCTATTAGATTTGCTATCTCTTTATTTATTGGGTAAAAAACATTAAAGCTATTTACTGCCGTCTTACGAGTAGGATAAGTTAAACGATAACCGCCTTCTGGTCGGGTATAAATACCGATTGAACCAAGATATAAGCAATTATCAAATACTAAGCTAGCAAAACCTACTAAGCCGTTACTTGGTTTTACTGGCATTATTTGTATTTCTGAGATTTTCATTATTTTTTCTTCTTAGTTCTCTGGTCAATTTCAACCAGTAGACCAAAAAACTTTACAATTCTGTCTTTGTATTCTTTTACCTCTTCATCGGTAAGTTCCTTCCCATACATTTGCTCAAGAAACTCTTTTAACTTTTCGTGTTTTGTCTGCTCCATGTAGGCAGATTAACAAGGATTTAGTTAGCTGTCGTTGTAGCAGGAGTTTAGAGGATTATGTGGGTAAAAATAGGTATAAAAAGGAATAATTAGCGATGCAATGGGGGTAATACTAATTTGCCCCCTCCTTTAATCATTCTTGTTAATGGTTTTTTAATTTCTTGTAAATCCTGTTTAGTTATTGGATTTCTAAACTCAATTGCATTTTTTGATACACTAAAAAAAACTTTTTTAGTATCGCCTTCAAATCCTAAGTTCTCAATTATTTTATGGAAATCTTTATTCAGCTTGCCTCCAATCGCTTTTTCTATCTGTTCTTTAGTAAATCTTTTATGTGGGTTTTCGTATAAAAAAGAGAATACTAGGTCATTCTCGCTATTAAAATCTGGATTGGCTATTTGAGTATCATCATTTAATATGATTTGTCTTTGCTTTGTGTAGATTATCTTATAAACAATATCTGCATCTTGGTTTTTCGCTTCGTCTTTTTTAGTTGGCTCTGGCGGTATAGGATTTAGGGTTACATGCTGAGATTTAACTGTCTTCACTCTATCTAAAAGTTCGTAATAATTGTTTATATTAAGGGTTATATCTGCGTCAACAGACATAACACCGTGTGTATAATCTGTTATGACACCTAATTTTTTGAGGTAATCTAATACCCTAATATAGCCGTCTATTAAATTATCAACATCCTCTGTGTCGTATCCTTCTAAAGCATAAGTTGAAGCAACGAACCCAAAATTGAATTTATCGGATTGAGCAATTTGCATTTGTTCTTCAATTTGCGTTAATACAGTATAAATTTCGTCTAAGTTGGTTTTTGTAAGATTTTCTATTCTTGTCCTGTTTTTAATCAGATAGTTGGAATACCATTTATCAAATCCAATTCTAATATCAATAAGTAGATAAGATGGATTTTTAGGTTGTTGGTCAGAAGGAAGCAGGCGATTATAAGTATTATTTATGGAAAGTATTTTTTCTTCTACTTCAAGTTTATAGAGTATGTCTCGCACTTCATCTTTCCCGATAGGGCTTAAGCCATTATCATCGTTTATATATAGCTTTACAGACTGTTCTTTTACAGCTGATTTTCTTGCCTGAATAATAGCTTTTAGGATAAGGTCAAGTTTTTCTTCGTATGTCATTTCATTACATCTTCAAAACTAAGCCCAATTATACTGCTTTGCGGTTTAATTTGTAATCTATTGTCAATTTTTTGACTTCAATCTTAAAAAAGTGTATAAGAAAAATAGGCTTTATTTATTTTTATGAGGTATTCTGTATCCGCAGGTAGAGTAAAACTATTTTTATGGGCTATTGTTATTCTTCAGATATTTTTTTCTATTTCGGTCATTGAACCCGTATATATCTTCCACACAAGCAAGATGAGCTTAATTCAAACTTTATTTTATTGGTTTAATATGATTGCTCCAATTTTTCTGTTGTGGGCTTTTTATCAAACTAAAAAACAAAATAACAATTTATTTTTGTTTAGTTTTTCACTATCTCTTGCCTTAGTTTTAATTAGACTAATATCTATGTTTCTACACTTTAGTTTATTGCCCGTTTTTGTGCTTTTGCTTTACCTTGATACTGGAATGTTCTTTAGAAGTAAAATTACTAAAACACTTTCACTGTAATAAAAATGGAAGAGAAATTTAACAGGCAATCTTAGGCATAAGCAGGCTGTATTTGGAAGGTTTCAAATACCGTCTTTATATTCTGCAAGCTAAACCCAAACTCTATTTGTCTGTTCTTGAATATATCTACTAGGGGGAGCTGAGGCTGTCTTAATATAATTTTGTGGGTATTTTCGAGAACTTTGAAGATGGGAGTCGGTACAACTTTATAGATTTTTCTATTCTTTACTTCAAATCGCTCAAAGAAGAACCTCATATAGTGCCGTTTTAGGAAAGTCGGAGCGTCAACATAGGTTTGATGAATGTTCCTGCTGAAAGCTAAAACCTCCTCAATTAAGTCAACGTCCATCTTCCCTTTATTATCTAATTCGATAATTTGTGTGTCCAAATTAAGAATCTGCTGATAAAGTTTATCGTGGTGTCGCTTATATACATCCCGATCTATGTCTCCGTTAAGCAAAGCGTCCTCAAGCTTATCTCTTTTTGATTCAAGAGCAGTTTTTTGGTTCAATATGCCTCGTTGGGTAGATGAGGCTGTTTTTCTTGTTTCTTCCAATACGGATCGTGTCTTTTGTACTACTGCATCTATGAAATCTTGGCTAAATTCCATTTTCTTAAATTCTTGCTCAACTAAACTTTCCATTTGCTCCATTTGAACGTAGGGAGCGGGACATCCGTTACGATCCCTTTTCTGGCAGTGATAGTATCCTATCTTACCGCCCCGATTTTTCAATTTATCAGCATCCTTGTGCCATTCGGCTGTGTATCGCTGTCCACATTCACCGCATATTAGAAAACCTCTGAGAAGAAAGTCGTGCACACGATGACGTAAAAGGAAATTTCTGTGTTTTGCCAAAACGTATTGGCAAGTGTCAAAAAGTTCTTTTGTAATGATTGGTTTTTGTTTACCCATTTTACTTACCCCATGCCATCGACAAAGTCCATAATAGAACGGATTATTCAAGATCGTGTTAATAACAGAATGGCCTAGTGTTGTGCCATTTCTAGAAAGAATATTTTTTTCTGCTAACCAGTCCTGTAATTCCAGTATACTGTAATTGCCTGTGGCGTAAAGTTCAAATAGTTCTTTAATTATCGGTGATGTATCAGGATCAGGTTTACACTTTTTCTTTTCATCTTTACTTCCTACGCTCATATATCCAGGGTATCGTGAATACGGCTGCCAGCCTTCTTCAAATTTTTGTTGCAATGCGTCTTT
This sequence comes from Candidatus Levyibacteriota bacterium, assembly GCA_963790825.1. Taxonomy (GTDB): domain Bacteria; phylum Patescibacteriota; class Microgenomatia; order Levybacterales; family UBA12049; genus CAWBPM01. The sequence goes on from CAWBPM010000004.1 coordinate 167,327, forward strand.
AGTTCTGTCGCTGTTGACCTCGCTTTCCCATTGGGCTACCGAAGCAAAGAGATTTGGAATTAGACTATTACCCTCCATGAGATCACCCTCGCTAACTGACAGTAGCTTGATACCTTTTACTTTAAAATCGTTGTACAACCGAGAAAAATCTGATACGTTGCGACAAAAACGATCAATTTTATAGACCACGACCGCATCTACTGGATGATCTTCTAGTTCCTTGAGTAGTTCTTGTAGTGCAGGTCTTTTTGCGGCAGATCTTCCAGATCGTCCACTATCATCAAATAGTCTCTTTACTTGATAGTCGTGCATTTTAGCATAATCCCGACACTGTCTGATTTGATTGTCAGGGGAGTAACCTTTATTTTTCTGTTCTTGCGTACTAACACGAATATATATGTAACAGGTAAAGCTTTTCATATAAACGCTCCTAAATCTGTGTATGTAAAATCTCTATGTTTTACTCCATATTTCTTCGCAATTACGGCAGTTTCTTTATTAATCCTGTCTAAAATCACGTTTATTTTTTGAACTCCTTTTTCATGGGAGATGGCATTATGCAACATGGCAAAATAGATGGCTCTTGCTTCTGCAAATAATTCTCTTAACTTGTATTTATTTTTAGTCATAGTGTATAATAAATATATTATAGGCTTTACTCCAAAGGTCAAGGCTGGCTTTATTTTTCTTGATATCTCATTCGTAAGAGCTAGAATTGAGTTTAGCTCTTACTATCAAATATCAATCAGAATTATTTCCACTTAGTACACTACCAATTGATTGCGTGACTATGGAAAATTCTGTCTAATATCGGATCATTGTCTACTACGCTAAGGCTGATAACCTCAATTCCATTTCGCTCAAAATCATCTTTTAACAGAAAATGCGTTATAACATTTCTTGTTAATCTATCCCAGCTTGTACATAAGATTCCTTGAGCCTCTTTCTTTTCAAGTCGATGTAACATTTGCCAAAAGATTGGTCTTTTGTTACTAATACCCGAACCATATTCACTGATTACATCAACAATTTTAAAACCTGACTTTTCTTCTTCTACCAGATCGTCTTCGTTAATAGGGTAAACTATAAGTTGTAAATCGTCTGGGTGAAGGGACGGTATGCCAAACTCTTTGCGGATCTCCTTTGCAAAGAAATCCATAATTCCTGACTTAACATAAAGATCAAAATAGTCTTTAATAACTTTTTCTCTCCCTTGTTTGATAGGAGTTTTAGTAAGCGCTTGGTTCCATACGGATGCAATTCTCCAAGATGAGTCATTCGGCTTAGAAGTATTCTTATCATTAAGCATGTATATTTATTTTCATTCTCATTTTATTTTGTTAATTGTAACACCTATATATACAAGATGGTCTATCATGCGTTTACATGAGGTATTTTTATAGCTACAAGTTAATAAAATTATGAAAATTAATAGACAACAGATAGTCTATTTAAAAAGGGAATATATCAGAAGACTTTAAATCCAAGGCTTTTATAATTTTATAAAGCTTTTCAATGCTCGGATTCGCCAGTCCTTTCTCTATCTTGCCGTAATAGCTTCGATTTACTCCCGCTACTGCGGCTACGTCTACTTGCTCTAACTTTTTTTCTTTACGTGCCTTCTTTATATTTTCTCCAATTTCCTTTCTGATACCAATAGTGAAGTAATAACTAGTCATATAGCTATTTTCGATGAAAAAGAATTTGTTTGAGATGATATAGTGGGCAAATAACCTCAAGGCTAGCCTTGTTTTTTATACCTAATTTAAAGTAAAATTACGATAGCTTATAGCACTATGAAAATACAAAGGAGGCGAACAACATGAAGCATAATACAAAAGACATAATTAAATTCGCAATTATAGGAGGCATCACTGTCCCTTTAATCTTATATTTTGTAGGCTTTTTCTGGATGATAATTGGAGTACTATTTTGTATTTCGATAATTGGGATATTTTTGGGAATATTCTTTTTCTTAGTTGGCGGATGGTTTTTAATGATAACAACTAATTACTTGTTATTGTTTATTGTTTTAGGCGCAATCTCAGGGATAGTATTTAGGCCTATCTATCAAAACATGATAAACAAAATCCAACAAGCACGAACAAAGAAAAACAAATAGCAGAAGTTAAAATGATTGTATTTGTTGCAATCGTTAATATAGTTTGATCCGAGTATAATGGTTATACTTCTTGACGTACATAGTCCTCCTGCTTCCTATTTTGCCCTTTTGGCGCATTTTATTTAGTAACAGGATGAAATAGTAATCTTTGGCGTTTCAGTCTGGCGAAAGCTATGTTACGCAGTTTGGGTCTCCAGCAGTTATAAAACAAGTTACACAACTTGCACCAGCTACAAATAACCTACATTTCTATTCACATGAGCTTGTGCTCGCAAAGATATGAGCCTACACAAAATGTAATTATTTTCACTAACATATATATATTTTTGAGTTCAAAAGGTAGTAGTGTAAGTTGTGCAAGCTATATAATATTGCTTATGGATAGACACACTCCTGCACAAAGAAGTTTTAATATGTCTCAGGTAAAGTCAAAGGATACTAAACCTGAACTGTTAATGTTTGCATTACTTGAGGAATCTGGAATTAAGTTTGAAAAACATTATTCTGTTCCTGGCAAACCTGATATAGCGTTTCCCGAATATAGAGTAGCGGTTTTTATTGATGGGGAATTTTGGCATGGTAAGGATTTTAAGCAAATTAAAGATACATTACAGCCCTTTTGGGTTAAAAAAATAGGTGATAACATAAAAAGAGACAGAAGAACAATGGATAAGCTGAGAGTTGAAGGGTGGCATATTTTGCATTTTTGGGATAAACAAGTTATTCGGAATCCTCGAAAATCGCTCAAACGTATTAGGCAATTTCTTGAGCGTGTACAAATTTCTGGTGGAAAGTAGGAAGCAATTTTTCTGTTGTTTCCAGCTCACGCATTGAGTACAAGAGTGCTTCAGCGGCTCTTTTAGCAAGTAACGGAGGTACAGCATTTCCGATCTGTTTGGCAATTTCTCCGAAGTTGCCTATGAACTTAAAAGAATCAGGAAATGTTTGGAGTCGGGCGGCTTCTCTTAAAGAAATTGCTCTGTCTTGTTCAGGATGCCCAAATCTTCCTTTTGAAATCATTCCGCAACCGCCTGTCATTGTTGGTGAAGGATAATCCCATCTCATTCTTCCGTAAACATCTTTGTGTCCCTTAGTTGTTTTATGACACTCCAGGACTAATTCGTCTGGCCATGATGTTCTATCTCCGCCGTCGTGTGGTGTATAGATGATTCTTTTAAGATTGATTTCCGCCAGACTTGCTGAGACCTGCATTGGATCATTCTCATGTTTTTCGCCTGCCTTTATTGGAGGCAGGTCTTTAATTGCTTCTCGTACAGTAGCCCACGCGGGTAAGTTATCCGAAACTGAAGGGTCAGCATTAGTTTTCGGGGGGAATGAGAGTCTGATACTCGGATTGTTTGTACCCATAAGAACCAATCTTTTTCTTCTTTGGGGAACGCCATAATCAGCGGTATTTACTACATCGTAAATCGTTTGGTAACCGAGCTCACTAAGTCTCTGTAAAATCTGCACAAATAGAGGCTTTCCGATTCCTTTAGCAAGCCCTGGAACATTTTCTAATACAAAAGCGAGCGGCTTTATTTCCTCAACTATACGCAAAAATTCGTATATAAGTTTGTTTCGCGGATCAGTAAGTCGTTGAGAATTTCTTCTTGCAGTGGAAAACCCCTGACAAGGAGGACATGCAATAAGAACTACTTCTTTACCGTTTTTGAAACCTCCAGCTTTCAGAAGTTCTGTGCCTGATAGATAGGAAATGTCAGACGGAAATACTGTACAACCTGGAAAGTTTACCTTGAATGATTCCGAGGCATTGCTATCAATATCAACGGCAACTTTAATGGAGTAGCCTGCCTGTTCGAATCCCAACGCTGAGCCTCCACAGCCTGAAAAAAGGTCAATTACGCCCATATTCCCTTTCATAATTATATAATAACATTTTTTGAAAACACAAAATTACCGTTTTAAGAAAAGCTTGTATCTGCTTATTCCTTGTTTCATATTTTGTATTTGTTGACTATATCTTAAAAATGTAGTATGATACTCACCATGCTACGGCATAGATACATATTATGAAAACCAAAGAAACAAAAAGTGCGTCTTTCAAAAGGCTTGCAGGAAACAGAACAAATAATGCAATCAGGAATATAAGACTCCTCGGTAATCTATCCAATAAGCATAACTATGCCTATACTGAGGAAGACTTCAAGCATATCTTCAGTAGTGTTGAGGAGGAACTGAAACTCGCAAAATCAAAATTTTTTGTATCGTTAAGTAAGAAGAAAAAATTTAAGCTCTAAAAAGAAGTTAAACGCCAATTAGAATTAAAATAAATATAAAAATGAATAAAAATATTACATCACTCAAACTAACCCGTTCGCAGAAGATTCTTATTTCGCTTTACCAAAGAGCCAACGGTACGAATAAGCAAATCAGGTTTGAGGACATTGCTGTTGCCGCTTTCAGGAATTTTCCCGCTGATTTTCAATTGAAAGGTTACCCGCAATATCCCGATACTGGAGACATTATCCATAAACCTTTATATAGCGAACTGAAAAAAGGCGGCTATGTATTGTCTGGAAATAAGTATTTTTCTCTTACTCCGAAAGGAGTAACCTATGCTAAAAAGTTACTCAGGGTCTCAGAGAAAGAACCTGTATCTGGTAAAGCGTCTTCATTTATAAAACTAACAGCCGACCAACAAAAAGAACTTGATAGATTGAGAACTTCCCCAGCGGTTGAAATGTTCCTCAAGGGTAAAGAAACCGAAATTCTCGATATAGATTTCTATTCTTATCTTGGTGTAACCGTAAGAACTAATAAAAATACTTTTTTGGGAAGATTATCAACAGTTGAAGATGCAATAAATGCAACTCAAGGAAAAAGCGATGAATTGTATACCAAATTAAGAGAGTGCCATAAATTTCTGCTTGCTAAATTTAATGAAAACATTGAATTTGTAAAACAAAGTAAAGGAGGAAACAGGTGAGTAATACTCAGCTTACAATTAAAGAAGAACCAAATGTCTTCGACGACAACATTCTGGATATCTGGGGAAATGCTTTCAACTTCAGTCATGAAAAGGGACTTGCCGAATGGCTTAAAAACTCTGTAGATGCCTATCGTCGAGCGGGAGCACCAGATAAAGACCAGCATATTGTATTCCGCTTTACTGATGGGAAAGATTCTTCAAATCCTCCAACAATAGAGTGTATTGATTTTGTGGGAATGGAATATTTGGATATTGAAAAAGCTCTTAAAAGATGGGGAGATCCAAATGCGGCAAAAAGAGGGCAAAAGATAAAAGTATTTGGAGGCCATGGTAATGGGGGTAAGTTCTATATGCGTCAGATGTTCCAGCAATCATATTATTTTACCTACAAGCAGGGTAAGCTTAATGTTTTCGGGTTTAATAAAGATAGAAAATACGGCTTTTCTCCTGATTACAAAGATAAAAAAGTTTCCTTGGAGGAGGCGTTTAAAGTTGCGGGCATAGACCGATCCATCATCCCTAATGCAATAATACGTCAACTTGAACATGGCGAGACGGGGTTTACGGTGGTCAAGGGTATAAGACCAAAGAATTTAGTCGGCAACAAGCTCCCCGTTTATAGAATTTGTGACAAACTCAAGTATCATCCTCAGGCAAGAAGCCCTCTAAAGTTCAGCAATGTATCTGTTATTCATAATGATAAAATCTTGGTTAACAGCTTAAGAGTTGAAGCGATAGAACCACTTGAAGGATTCGAGGGTCCTTTCCTTTTTGATATTCCAGATTTTCTTGATGCTATAGAAGGGGACAAGAAGATCAGCATGTCAAATAAAAAATATGGGAAAGGTAGTCTTGTACTTAAAACTTCTTCACTTCCATTCGGTCGCGGTGGAAGAAAGGCGGAGTTAAATTGTATTGATATAGCAGGAGAAATCGGAATAATAGCCTCTTACAGCATGGAACAGGTTGGATTTTTACAATACTTTCCTCAAGCTCAATACATCTATGGGGAATGCAGTTGTCCTATATTAGAAGATCCCGAATATGATTCTGTTCAGAATGATAGAGAAAAACTTGTTGAGAATGAGAGAACTCAAGCATTACTACAGTGGATTGCAAGAAGAATAGATGAAGTAGCTGGAAAAATAGCGGATAAAGAAGCAAAAAAAGAAGAAGAAAACAGCATGAAAGCATCGGATGAATTCAATAAAATTCTCAATAAGTGGAAAAATCAATTCATGTCGAAGTTGTTTGCAGAACTCTTTGGTGGATCAGGTAAGGGCGACTCCACAGGTGGACTTGGAGACGATGGTTCTGGGGGCGGGGAAAATAAGGAATCCAAAACCAAGGGCGGTTTAGGTTCAGGATCTGGAAAAGGAGGGGGAGATGGAGAGGAGAAAAAGAAAGGCTCTGCCTTCCCAATGGTTCTGTTATCCGAGAGAGACAGAGACCCTGACTATCCAGACATCCCAGTCACTTTTTCAGAAAGACATCCAGCGGTGCAACAGCGACCCCAGGACGTTAGCAGAGGTATTTATTGGATAAACATGTCAAAACCAATGGCTAAAAAAATAAGCGAGAAATATGGAGAAGACTCAATAGAGATGAGAAATTATATTTTTGAAAGATATGTAGACATTTTTACAAAAGAAACTATATGGAGAGAAGCTAAGAAACAAGGCGGAACTCTCACACCAGAGCAAATTGACGACAGAATTACATATGTTGCTTCGCTTGTGTATGATACGGCAATGGTTGATTTAGAAGAAGCCCTTCTTGACAGAAAATATACTTCAAAAAAAGGTGACGAAGTACATAGTGAAAATGAACCAAAACAATAATGACCAATCAATCCATTCTCATCAGTTGCAAATGAACACTACAGTTCAGGGCAATTCTGGATTTGCTAACTTTATATCTTCCGAAGATATACAGCTTCCTCAAACTTTAACTCGTGATGACTCAATTGAAGTGCTTGGATTACCAGTCAAACTTGAAAATGCTCTGAAACTTAATGGAAACATTGCAACAGTAGGAGAGTTTTGTGATACATCAAAAGATAAACTAGGGAAAATTTGGACAATCGGACCGAAGTCAATAAAGTATATGCTCCAAGTACAATTTTTGATAAATGAGAAATTTGGAATCCTGAACAACAAAACAATAGATAAAGTTGTGCATGAAGAACCACCTCAATTAGTAAAGATAACTGAAAACGAACTCCTTACCTCTTTACTTAACAGATCAGGTAACAAAAGAACAATAGAAATTGTTTCCAAACGGTATGGCTTAATGAATGGCGAGAAGCAGACCCTTGAAGAAATCGGAGATAGTTACGGAGTAACAAGAGAAAGAATACGACAAGTCCAGAAAAAAGCATTAAACAGAATGAAACATCCGATGAGCTCAATAAAGGAACAATTAGTAGAACTAATCGAGGAAGTTATTTTTAGAAACGGTGGCATACTTTCAGCTGAGGAAGCGGATTTAGAAATTCCTAAAGCTCTCGGCGGAATAAATGATGATGGGAGTTCAATTCTTGATTTACTTTGTGACTTAGATTGGATTCAGAACTACAGAATAGGAGACATTGTAATATATGCTCCTAAATTTGGCGGTATTTCTCTCTCTAAATTATCAGAAAGAATTATTTCGCTTGTTAAATCTGAAAATCTAGGTCTTGATGTAGAATCTATAATAAGAAGAAATGGTTTATTTATTAAGATTAAAGACGAGCGATTTGACCCTCACGTTTTTGTACTCAGATATTGTCGTATTGACCCACGTATTGAAGAAATCAACTTAACATCCAATCGAACGGAAACTCTTTTCAGGTACTATACATCTTCGGGGCACTTCGCCAAAAAAGGTTGGGTCGTTCTTATGTCCAGAATACTGGAAGAAGTACAGACGCCTTTACACTATACGGAGATTGCCAATAAAGTTAATGACTTAATGGGAAACTCGGAAAACCAACTGGATGCAAGAAGGGCTCATTCGATTCTTATCGAAGACGAGGCTTTTGCTCATAGTGGCATACATGGAACATACGGTCTTACATCATGGGGTTTGCGAAAAGAAACTACCCCAGAACTGATCGAAGAATGTCTCCGTAAAGCGGGATTTCCACTTCATTGGAAACAAATATACAACTATGTCAGTAAATATAAAGATTCTAAGCCTGGTAGCATTACCAGTGTTCTTGAAACCAATAGAATGTTTAAGAAAGTTGACAGCGGAATATATTGGTTGACAGAGAATAAAAATTCACATTAAAGACAGTGAGAGTAAAGAGCGAAAGCTTTACGCTTACTGGTTCAACTTATATAAATAATAGTATGAGAATAAAGAAAATACATCTAAAAAATTTCAAAAGATTTGATAATCTAACAATAGATTTAGGTAATGACCCTAAAAAAATCATAGCTCTTGTTGGTCCAAATGGTTGTGGCAAAAGCTCCGTATTTGATGCTTTTGAAGAAAAATTAAAAGATTATAAGGGGGCTAATGTCACTGAGCTTGCCTCTTTCTTTTCTAAATTATGGCACTCCAACGATCCTGCTCTCAAATCAGAAACTTATAATAAAGGAGAATCAATAAAAATACATAGAGAAGATGATAGTGAGAATTTTGATAAAAAAAGCTTTACTATTAGATCTGCATATAGGTTTACGCCTAAATTATCTGTTGATAGCGTTAGAACAAAACCTAGTATTATTGAAAATAAAGAAAGACCAGGTAGTAGTATTGCTATAGATTCTCAGTTGAGTGATAACTACGAAAGATTACTGGGTAAACTAATCAATGAATTTTTTAATGGTACAAAAACAGGACAAGAAACTCGTGAAGAAATTCTAGGGAAGATTAACGCTATTTTAGAGAATATATTGGATATAAAAATATCTAATTTAGGGGATGTTACCGCTGGTAAAGGGCAGCTATACTTTCTGAAAGAAAGCTCTAAGGATTTTCCATTTGAGAATTTGTCTTCTGGGGAGAAAGAAGTCGTGGATATCATTGTTGACTTGATTATTAAATCTTCAGACTATAACAACACTGTTTATTGCATAGATGAACCAGAGTTACACCTAAATACTGCAATACAACGAAAACTACTTATTGAAGTCGAAAAACTTATACCCGACAACTGTCAATTATGGGTTGCTACTCATAGCATAGGTTTCTTAAGAGCCCTTCAAACTGACTTGAGGGATAAAACACAAGTTTTGGATTTCTCCGAGAAAGATTATTTTAACGGGGCAAAAACAATCATTCCAATCAATCAAACACGAAGAAATTGGCAACGTATCTTTAAAACTGCCCTAGAAGACTTAACTGGACTTATTGCACCCGAAAAAATTATTTATTGTGAAGGCAGAGCCGATCCAACTTCTCAGGGAAACGAACAAGGATTAGATGCAACAGTTTATAATGAAATTTTTGAAGAAACTAACCCAGAAACATTATTTATATCAGCTGGTGGAGGGATACCACATATAAACCATTCTGCTATTGCTCTCCAAATTCTGTCAAAAGCATTCCAAGGAGTAGAGCTCTTTTTATTAAAAGATAAAGATGAAAAAACCGATGCTGAGAGAACTACATTTATTAGCTCTACACCAGAAAATAAGATGTTAACAAGGCGAGAAATAGAGAACTATTTATTTGATATTGAAATTTTGAAAAACTACAGTAGTAAGAATGGTAGAACACTAGATGAGCAAAAATACTCGCAGATTGTTATAGATATTAAACAACAAGATTTGAAGCTAGGTCAAATACTACAGAGCTTACAGCATTTGTGTGGAGCAAGTGGAAGTATAAGTGATTTCAAAATTGAACTTGCGAAATATATTATTCCTGAAACTTCAGTCTATTCCGAACTGAAGGGATGTATTTTTTAGAATTAGCTTGGACTGTTATAATCAAACAACTTTCCGAGGACAGCGAGTAGCTTGCGGTTGAGAAAAAGTTTTGCGAGGAACACCAATCCTCGGAAAGGTTAAAAATGAGAAAGGTTGTTAAACCTAATATCATCTATAAGTACGTTGGCGATGAATCTCCTGAAAAGAAGAAAGAGGCAGAAAGAATAATACAGGATTTCTATTTCTCATTGTTTGATGAAACCGCAAGAAGGATCAGGGAAAAGCAAAAATCCAAAAAGAAATGAGTTTTGCATTCAGTAGTCTTGCTAGAATTTTGTTTACCTATTTACTATACTTGAATTACCTTTTGAGTTTTTTACGTGCAAGATGTTTTTGGTTTGCAAGGAGCGAACTCGTCCGTAAAAAGGAAACCGAGACCCTAGCCAGTCTCGGTTTATTATTTTTTAGGCTGCGTATAGAAAGTGCGCCACGGGTGGCGAGTTTTATTGCTTAAATCCTTCAAAGCGGCATAGATTTTTGAACACCTATATGCTGACCTGGGTATTCAGAGAGAACGAATGTTTCTGTAGTTTCTTAATTTCCATCCATCTTTGTCTTAGCTCTCCTATATACCTTAGATCCTGAAAAGACTGGATAATTGAAGTGAAATCCAAGGGTATAATAAGACGAGGCTCGGGGAGCTTTTTAAGTCGAGTTACGACCACGATTTAGGTTGATAAGATAGTATAATTTACAATGTTTCTGGGGATGGTTTTCTGAAAGTCATGCCAAGTGTACGATGTAGGGAACTAACTTCCCAAGACATACATTATAAAGGTTTAGATAAAAAGGCGAATACGAATAATATAGACAGGAGGATTATTAGTACAAAAATTCCCACAACTATTGCTCGATTGTTATGGTGGTCTCCGTTCTTAGTTTGAACAATAAGCTTAGTAAATGTATGGTTCCAAAATAAATTTAGTGGGTAGGCTATGACAAAAATCGAAAAGGACAGCATTAATAAGGAGGCAATTATAAAACCAATAATAGATGAAGCAAAATTTGAGAAAAGAGTTGACCAGAAATATGGAAAAATAACGAAAAAACCAATATAGAGTGATAATGCTAAAATAACTAGATTGCCTGCCCAATAGATAATCTTTTTCATACTAGATAACTAATATAAGCATACTGGAAATATTATTAACGGACAAGTATCACTAGAGTCTAATACCTCTCATACCAGTTCCCCACATATTCAACCAGAGGGAGCAATTGGCCCTTAATATAATATTCTGAATAAGTCGCGATACATTTCGGAACTTTGAATCTAATTTAAAGTTCTATGGCAAGTGATTTTAAACGAGTCAGATACATACGACCAAAACTCTCCAAATTGAGCTATCATATCGAGATGAAGGCTCTTGAGGATGCAATGGCTTGTGAGTTATCAGATGTTGCTGCTTTTAGGATGCATGTGATCACCCATTACTACAAATATGGACTGCGTGCCACTCTTGATGCTTTTAATCTGAAACAAAGTACTTTCTATGACTGGAAGTGGGCATATGAGAGAAACAATCGGCGTGTCATTGCACTTGTTCCAAAATCAACACAACCAAAAACAACAAGAGTAATGAAAACTGATCCACAGATAATTGAATTCATTAAGCAGATGCGAGTGGGACATGGGAACATAGGAAAAGAAATGATCAAACCATTTGTGGATGCTTATTGCAAAAAACTTGGTATCAATACCATAGGACCAACTACTATTGGAAAGATCATCAAAAGGAAGAACTTTACCTTTGAGAAGAAGGTTTACCCACAAAAACAGCAAAACAGGTTCAAAAAGCTAAGAGTCAGAAAGTCTCCAAAGGTGACAAGTCCCGGATTTATCCAAATGGATTCCATAGTGGTATATATCAACTATGAGAAACATTTGTTTATGAGTGTGATTGATATTTTTACTAAATATGCACATGTCGTATATGTGGATACAATTTCTTCAGCAAATGCAAAAAGAGTTTTCCAAGAGTTTATAGAGCTTAATCCGACATCCATTCATACAGTGCAAACAGACAATGGCTCTGAATTTCTCAAATCTTTCCATGCATATTTAGAAGAGCAACAGATTAAGCACCAATTCATTTATCCCAGAATGCCAAAGATCAATTCCTACATCGAGAGGTTTAACAGAACTATTCAAGAAGAGTTTATTCTCAGAAATGATGAGATTTATTACGATATTCCAGCTATGAACAGGAAACTCACCAAATATCTTTTCTGGTACAATTACCAAAGACCTCACAGGTCACTTCATTACATGTCGCCTATGTCATTTATTGAAACCAATCTTCCGAAATGTGGGTGACGCGTACATATTCTCAGCCCCAAAATCGTATCTGATATAATCTTTACATGGATCAAGTTATAAAAATTGGCTGTGAAATATTCGTTATCAAAGAAGGCAAACTCTTATTTGGTATAAGAAAAAATATTTATGGAGATGGTTCATGGGGATTACCTGGCGGACATTTAGAGTATGGAGAAAAATTAGTTGATGCTGCAAAGAGAGAGTTGGAGGAAGAAACCGGGATTAAAAATGTAGACCTTATATTAACCAATATTGTTGATGACCCACGAGAAGACCAGCATTATCTTCATGTTGCGTTTAAGTTAGATAACTATAAAGGGGATGTTGAACTAAAAGAGCCAGAAAAGTGTGAGGAATGGAAATTTTTTCCTCTTGATAGTTTGCCTGAAAACATTTTTATTGGGCACAGGAAAATTATAGGTACTTTTCTTAAAGATAAGCTTTATTTGTATTAATTAAGGGATTGACTTAACATCGTCTACTCTAAATTAAGTTGCAAGTGCAGAATTTAATTGTAATTTCTTTATTTCCTCCCACCTTTGCCTCAATTCCCCGATATGGCCTAGATTCTGGAAGGATTCTATTACTTTTGCAGTTATAATAATCTCAGGCTCGGGGAGCTCGATAGCCTCAACTCATGCCTAAAAAGTTCACGAAACTAGAACTTTTTTAGTTATTTTCTTCAAATAGGAATAATACTAAATATATCCTTTGCAGACGCTCTCGAATTCGATGGTAACACAACGGAATAAGAAGATTTAATTCTTACTTCTATCTAATCTCCAAGTTGATGAGACAAATCTTGGAATCCCTAGAATTCCTCTCTTTTTATAGGTTAACTCTCGGAAAGTATGCATATCTTCCATTCTAAAACTAAAAATAACCTCTCTGAAATTTCTTGATAATGCCAGTTCTAAAGCTAATGGAGCAGAGGAAATTCTATTGAAATTAACCCTCGGATCAGTAAGTATTTCCTCGTCCAAACAAGTGGGCGTTTCTGAGTAAATTCTATGCTTGCCTTTTCCCTCTGTTTCGGCTGTTTCGCCCGGCTTTACTTTTGACAGTAAATCTAACGCCATGTCTTTCCCAAATAATATTTGCTCCCCCTGCGATAGCGGTAGATCGCGCCCTGAACTGCCAGGACCCTGAGATAAGGCTGATAAAGTAATTTTACAGGGCTCTTCGGGGTCAGCCAAATTACCGAAATCCAGTAAAGGCGAAAAGGGTTCATTGATACGCAGAGAAATATTATTATGACGCATAAAATACAACTCACGTTCACCTACCGTAAGATGTGGATGAACAACATGCTCCATTCGTCTTTGTGCACTATAAATAATTGAAAGTGCTCTCCACCCATATTTTGAAATTATTCTAATTGGTTCCTGCCTTAAGGCATTTTCTTCCGGGGTAGGTCTAAAGGGTCCATCTGTAGCCATAAATATACTCCTTTTTGGAACAGCAGCGGAATAATACTCTCTGGGAAACAAATTGTCAAATAGGTGTGGAACTGCAAGACATGGGTTACGCTCAGATTTTAGCTTTTTCTCTAAATCTTTCATACGGTGTTTGTCCATTTAATGCCGAATGTGGTCTTTCAAAGTTGTAGAAGTTTTCCCACTCCTGCAGTTTTTCATTAAATAGCTTGGTATCATCAATAACTACTCCTTCTAACATACGATAGAACTCCTCTTCGTCAATTCTGTGAGATCGTTCAACTTTTCCATTAAGCCTTGGTGTTCTTGGTCTAATATACACATGATTAATTCCTTTATCAAGGATGTGCCAATGGAATTGGCCTTGAAACTCTGATCCGTTATCTGTCTGAATTACTTCGGTATGAAACGGTAGTCGAGAAAGAACATAATCAACAAACTGTATTGCAGTTAACTGGTTGTTTCTCTCATATATTTTTAACACCCTGAGTCTTGTACAATCATCAATTGCAGTGAATTGATAATATCTTTGCCTTGTATCTTTTATTCGCTCAAGAAACTTTACATCCACTTGTATGCTGTGGCCCGGTTGAGGCTTTTCATACCGTTTCCACCGCTCTGTGTGCTTTTTGTATCGTTGATTTGCTGGGAGTAAATTCATATTTAATCTTTTAAGCATTTTCCAAATACTTGATCTGTTAATGACAATTCCATGATATCGTTCTAAGTACATCTTTATGCGTAGTGGACCAAAATGATAGGTTTGTCTTAAGTACACAACTTTAGCAACAATTTCAACTGGCGTTGCCATAGGGCTATTGTGTGGGCGTCTTGATTTATCTCGTAATCCTTCTTCACCCTCTTCTTGGTAACGTTTAAGCCACTCATAATACGCTGTCCTACCGATTCCGTAATACCTACAGGTTTTTGCTACATTGTGTGTAACTTCTTCCATGTGTCGTAGAACTCCCAGTCGCCATTTTTGCAATCGTTTTATTTCTTGTTCAGACATAGTCGATATTTTAACACTAAAAAGTGTTCGCTATGTCCTGCAGTTTTATAATAGGATTTAATTGTAATTTCTTAATCTCTCCCCACCTTTGCCTCAGTTCTCCAATGTAGCTCAAGTTTTGAAAAGAATCTATTATTTTTGCCGTTATAATAATTCTAAGCTCGAGGAGCTTTGAATTTAGAGTCTGACAAATCCCATTTTTTATGATAGAATCTCCACGATGAAAACAGAGGTTCCGTACTTCATCCGAATGAGGGGTTGTATTAATTGCCAAGCCTCCAAGGATTTGAAAGCAAAGACTGGCCATGATTATGGCTTTGATCATGAAATTATTGTAAGATGTGTCTTGATGGGCTGCAAATTCTATGGTCAGGATCTGATGAATCCATACTATGATCCTGCAGAGATAGTGCGGTTAGCAAACAAGGCGGGAACTCTCCAAGTACAAAGTGGAACGAGAAAACTTCTGCAAAACTTGCAGACACAATATGAGAAGTTCTACCAGAGAGAAAATATCTCTATAGAAGATGTATCAAAGGGACTTGGAACTTCGCTAATGCCAGACACAGCAAATCCTAGAAATCGCCCAATGTAACAAGCAAAAAATATAAAGAGAAGTTATTTAAGGGTAATTCAAATACCAGTTCCCCACATATTCAACCAGAGGGAGCAAGCTCATCCCCGAAAGCCTCTTATAATGACCCAGTTCACAGGGTATTTTTATTTAAATCGCCTGTAAGATATCTTTGTAGCGTTGGCGCAAGGTATTCTATTAATTTATCCGGTGGCAGCGAGGCCAACGGCTGAATTTTTAGAATGTAGCGCACAATAACTACCCCGAGTAATTGTGATTGAATAAGAGTCACCCGAAGCTCAGCGTTGTCCAGTTCCTTATAATTCTTAAAAACGTTCAGTATAGGGCGTATAAGTACTTCTTTTAAGAGTGATGCTGCTCCGGGTACCTGGACTACGGCGCGCATTGCACTGACTATCAGATGATTTGTTGCCTTAGATTCAAGTATACCGACAAAGAGCGTTGCTAGTCTCAAACCGAGTGTTTCTGTATTTCCTGTAAGTTCTCTTGTTATTTTTTCCGGTATGTGCTGCGCCGGTGCCATGACTGCTACAAAAAGTTCCTGCTTTGTTCCAAAGTAATGCATAACCAGTGCAGGGTCCACCTCCGCCAATCTTGCAATTCCCCTAATCGTTGTCTGGTCATAGCTTGTATTGGCAAATAATGACTGCGCAACGACAATTATCTTTGTCTTCGTCTCATTTTGTCCAGGACGTCTACCCATCTTTTTACTTAATTCACCCATCATCTACATATTATACTACATGTAAAATATAATTCAACATTGTTGACATATTCATAATAACTGCTTATAATGCAACTATCGCATGTTGGTTGGTTTAGAGAACACAACAGACATGGTTATAAAACATACTATGCGTATATGAATAAAGGCTTATCGCAACTTAAAGCTAAAAAAATTATCATTATCCCTATCGTTATTGTAATTGTTTTTTTTACTATCCAGACAATTCTCCTGTATCAGCCAAGTACGGAGATTGACTACACTGTCAAACACGAAAACCTCGTGGATACTATTCTGGTTAGCGGGACATACATGACTGCTTCCCAGGTACCCGTCAATTCTCCAGCCTCCGGTACTATAATCAGTCTTTATGTGGAAAATGGAGATAGGGTGAAAAAAGGAGATCCACTTTTTTATGTTGAAAGCACTGCGACAACCGATGAGCAAGACGCGGCATATTCGAATTATGAAAGCGCTCTTAGTGGATTACAAACCGCACAAAACACCATACAAAGTCTTGATGCGGCAATGTGGACTAAACAGCAGGCATATATCTATGCCCAAAATACACAAAACTACATGAACAATAATACAACAAATCCCGTAACAAAAAATGCCTACACGGATCTTGAAAAATTTGCAATCAATAGCTCGGTTACCCAGGCCCAAAAAGATTTCCAAGCCGCAGAGCAGGCATATAAAACCGCCGGAGCCGCAGTAAATGCAGGGCAGGCAGAAGTAGCGCAGACCAAACATCTGTACGAGGAGACACAAAGCACAACTGTTACCGCACCGGGGGCAGGAATAATTGTAAATTTTAACACTAAGGTGGGCGATTCGGTTTCCGAAGGGAATGCAGGGATGGTGACTGCTGGATCTTCAGCAGGACAGACATCTATTTCATCATCAGCTCCACAACCCATCCTTGTCATTGCAAATCTTTCAGATCCCCACCTAACAGCTGCGGTTAGTGAAGATTATGCTGCATGGATAATGGCCGGACAAAAGGTGTCAATCGTCTTTGATTCGCTAAAAAGTAAAACATTTAGCGGTATGGTGCAAAATATCGATACAGTTGGAACGGATACAGACGGTGTTATTACTTATAACGCGCGAATTACAGCCGATAATATCACCTCGAACATCAAGCCTGACATGACGGCACTTATCACCATTGAAACGCTTCGAAAAAACAATGTGATTGATGTTCCCAATAGCGCAATTATTACAACAAACGGCAGAAGCTTGGTTGAGGATGCAAAAACACGAAGACAAATACCCGTTACGCTGGGAGTAAACGGCATGGCAAAGACAGAAGTAACCGGTGGATTAAGAGACGGGGTAATAATAGTTGCCAACCCTTAAAGAGGTACAATTTTAATTTTACATTATATTTTTTATTATTATGTTATGGAAGGATAAATCTTTATCTGTAGGTTTTTTTCTCGCATTTCGTGAGATCCGGCGCACCAACCCCGCAACAACTCTCCTTATTATCTTTGTAATGACGCTCACGTTTTTCAATATGAATCTAATTGGCGGCGTTTTAATCGGTATTGCACACGGGTTGGTTGGATCATATAAAGAATATTACTCAAGTGATATTCTCATTACTCCTGCAACCCAGAAAAACGACATAGAAGATACCGATACTGATATGGATGTTATACAGAATCTTCCTACCTTTCAAGCTGCGACGATTCGTTATACTGCCCCGGCTCTTGTTGAATACGGCTATGAAAATAAATTACGATCATCCGATCTTGCCGAAAGTTCTGAAGGCGTACTGACCGGTATAGATCCGGTGCAGGAAGACAAAACGACTCACTTGTCGCATATTCTTGTTGCCGGTTCATATCTGAGCGAATCAGATGTCAATGAAGTACTTATTGGCGCTAGCCTCACCAAAAAATATGCCTCCCTAAGAGGTTCTGTTCTCGGTCTCGGTACTAAGATTCTCAAAACGGCCGATGTGGGGTCAAAAGTCCGTATAACAGTTAACGGCATTCAAAAAGAAGTGTTTATCAAAGGGATTATCTCAACAGACGGAACCAATATTGATAACCGTATCATGATGACTAGTACAACGGTGCGGGAATTACTGGGCAATACAAATATGAATGCAAGCGAAATAGCTGTTTTGCTCAAACCAAACTCATCCGAAGAAAATGCCAAAAAATATCTTATCAAAAATTTAGGAAACGATAATAATATACTGATCCAGACCGCCACTGATGCTCTCCCCGGTGGTGTCTCCGATGTTATAAAAACCTTTACTATTTTAGGCAATATCGTCGGCGGGATCGCACTTATTGTCGGTGCTATTACTATCTTTATTGTGATTTTTGTTAATGCCGTCACAAGAAGGAAATTTATAGGTATCTTAAAAGGCATTGGTATTTCTTCCCGCGCGATTGAAATTTCTTATGTTTTCCAGGCGCTATTTTATGCCGTTTCGGGAATCTTGATTGCCAGCGCATTGGCAAACTGGTTGCTGGTTCCGTATTTTCTCCTGCATCCGATCAATTACCCTATTGCAAAAGGATCACTGGCAATTACCACCTCTGATTTAATTCTACGTGGAACGATACTGACCCTAACATCACTCATTTCGGGATATATTCCGGCCTGGCTGGTCACGAAGCAAAATACACTGGATGCTATTTTGGGACGGTAAAATTTATGATTAAAGTTAAAAACCTAGTTAAGAAGTTTCATATGGGGGATACAGAGCTTGTAGCGCTGAAAAATATAAGCTTTGATGTTCCCAGCAGACAATTTCTGGCAATAACGGGCAAGTCCGGAGCCGGCAAAAGTACCTTACTGTATAATATCAGCCTTTTGGATAAACCAAACGAAGGAGAAATTATTATTGACGGTGATAATATTTCCGATCTTGATGACAAATTGAGAGTTGTTTATCGGCGGAATAATTTCGGATTTGTTTTTCAGGAATACGCGCTTCTTCCGATGCTTACTGCTGTTGAAAATGTTTCCTTATTGATGCTTATGCAGGGAGTAGACAAAAAAACTGCGACGCAAAGAGCCATGGATGCGCTCGCAAAAGCCGATTTACCGAATAAACCTCATAATTTACCCAGCCAGTTATCGGGTGGTGAACAGCAGCGGGTTGCAATTGCCCGCGCCATTGCTCACAATCCAAAGATACTCTTTGCGGATGAACCGACGGCCAATTTAGATACCGAATCCTCAAAACATGTACTTGATACATTTATAAAACTAAATAATACTGGATTAACAATTATTATGGTTACTCATGAACTTGAATATGCAAGATTGGCAGACCGTAATATTGAACTAAGGGACGGTGCGATAATTAGAGATAAAATGCAGAAATATCGCGGAAAATAAAAAATGGCTACTTAAGATACTTATGTAAAAAGGATAATGCTTGAACTATGGCCTCGGAAGTATCAGGCGATAGGTTATGATCAGCTTCTAAGTATTCGTGAAAATCTACTGTTTTTCCAGCACTTTGTAGTTCGTCTCTCAGGGAGGTTGAAAAACTTGGGGGAACATCTTCGTCTTCAGTTCCAACTTGGATTTGTACAGGAGCAGTAATGTCAGAAATATAAGTAGTTGGGTCAATTGTCTGCCAAAATGTAGGATTGGTTTGTGGTGTCCCGTGCAACTCAGTAAACTGTTTTACCAACAGTGCTGTTTCCTGATCGTTTTGTGTCGTTAAAACTCCTGTCGCAACACGTGTATTCCACCACTTAAGAATGTCTGTGTAGCTGCCAACTACTCCCGATAAGATAACAGCTGCTTTTATATCTTTTGAAATAACGAGTTCATGGATGGTTATATTTCCTCCCATGGAATGTCCTAACACCCCAATTTTATTCGGATCTGCATCCTTATATTTTTTTACTGATGCAAGAGCATTCAAGCTATCTGTCACATAATCTGGAGAAACATAGATTTGCGATGCTTTACCTTGTGAATTTCCATTTCCACGGTAATCTGGTTTAAATACAATATATCCGGCAGAAGCTATGGGATTAGCTAAAACGTCGTAGCTGCTTTCAGTAGAGTACTGACTTGGAGGTATATACCCATGATTAAAAAGAATGATTGGCCACCCGCCAAATGGTTTTTGACCTATGGGTACAGTTAGCAAACCATATATTTTTAATCCATCTGATAGATATGAAACAAGAAAACGATTGTAATTTACACCAGAAGTTAATGTTTGTTCGATTATTATATCGCTTCCTGGGTATGATTTTTGTCTCATTGCAGCAATTGCAAGCGGGAAATTATTATTATTTTGTATTGATTGAGAAGGCATAGCTGTTGCTTGGATTGCCATAGTTTCTGTTATAGTTGCAACCTTCCGATTTTGTGAATGTATAAAAAATAGAATCCCAGCTGTTAGCATACTGACAAAAATAATAAGAAATATAAAAACCTTTTTCATACGATGTATTCTACAATACCAATAATAAAAGACGGTAAGAGAAGTAAGTATTCTCTAAAAACAGAAAAACTAAATTTCTTCTGCCTTGAGCAGGATGATATCGAATAACGTACAGCCTTCGGAAAACAGTAGTGAATTGTGGGGTAAATCAATAAACTAAATCTGAAACTCTGGAGATATGTCTGGGATATAGAAATACTCATCTTGTCGTTGAAATAATGGCTTAAAGTTATTCGCGATGCGAAGCCGTATATTTTAGTCTCAAAATTGTCCTCAAATGATATAATAGTTCTGATGAAAGTTTTAAAGAATAAGATAGTTTTGCTGACCATATTTTTAATAGGTTTATTGCTTTTTGTTTTTGCAATAAATCAATTTTTTCTTTTAAGAAAAGCGCATAGCACATTCGAAAACTATTACACTTTTAGAGGATGCACACAAATACTTAAAAGAACACAGGATTATGGAATTTGTAAAATAAATACTGGCCAAACTATTAAAATTGTAAAATTTCAAGGCAAGTGGTATCTGGATGGAGATTTGCCATGGGCATGTTTAGGCAGAATTTGCTTTGGCATATAAATTAATTATATAAGATTAATTTATATAGATTATTTCGTTATCTTGATCTCTTTGGTAACATAATTTTTATTCTTTGGGTTACCTAACTGCTTTATCTCAATAAATAGGCTCTAACATCTATGGATATTTAATATCTTTGTGGGTGATTGTTAGGTAAACAACAAAGATGATTATCAAAATTGTTAAGACCAGACTTACCGTTGTATCTCCTAGGCCAAGACCACCCAGAATTGGTTTTCCAAAATAATCTGCAAAGGACGCGCCGAAAGGACGTGTTATAACATATGCAAACCAGAATGAAAAAATCTCTTTCCAACCCAATTTCCAGTAAGCAAAACCTGGTATTAAAAATAACACCGCAAACAATATTCCGGAAAGTAAATACCCCAACCCGAGGGTTGCCGCTGTCATGTCACCTGCAGCTGTTCCAAGAGCAAAAGTAATCATAACTGTTGCCCAGTAAAATAGTTCACGACGCGTTGTGTTAATACTGTGAATAGAAAGAGTTTTCTCAAATCTGTACCAGGTAATAAATATAACTGCAAGGAATATGGAAAAGAATGCTGTTGATACAATATACGGAATGCCTAGCGCTACATGCAAAACGTCTGCGGCCATTGTTCCAAAGATTGCTACCATTACAACAGTCAGCCAATAAACCCAAGCAATATATTTTTTTACCCAAAACTGAAGCATTAAAGAAATTGCTAAACCAATTCCTCCAAGGGTAACAGCGACATATGGATTAATGTGAAATACAAGGTAGTCCGAGGTTGATTCGCCCATTGCGGTAGTCAGCAGTTTGATAATCCAGAAGTATACGGTGATTTCGGGAACCTTTCTGGCTATATATTTAGCATTAATTTTTAACATAATTACTAGTTTAAGAGATTAGGGTTAAAAATCCAATAGGTTCAGTTCTGACATTGTTCATTCCACGGAGCCCATGTCAGTCAATAGGAGAATTCTAAGAATATCGGTTCATATGTGTCTTCCGTCTTCAGAAAATGCGTTCGAAGTGAGTAAACGTTGAGAAAGTTTAATGCCTTAAATAATAGTTCCGCACATATCTAACCCGATTTGATCAGAGTCAACCAGAGGAACTTTATTTTTTAGCCTCAGATAACTACATCAAACTACCTAATCCGGAATAGGATTCGGACCTGGTATAATATAAATAAAGGAGGTGAATAATATAGACACAACACAACCACAAGGACCATTTTGTCAAAGCTGTGGTATGCCGATGATGAAACCGGAAGATTTTGCTACAAATGCGGATGGCAGTAAAAATGAAGAGTATTGCAATTATTGTTTCCAAAAGGGTAATTTTACCTGGCCGAATGCAACTCTTAATCAAATGATTGAAAAAATAGTTTCAATGCATGGCCAGATGGGGACGACCGAAGAAGAGGCAAGAAAAATGGCAAATGAAAATTTGCCGAAGCTCAAAAGATGGAAAGCCCAGTAAATGTTTGATATTATTACAGTAATTGATTGGAGGTGATAAAAATGAAAGGATTTACATCCGATATTGAAACAGCTACAAGAGCAAATGCTAATTTCCGTAAAGTACTTTATACCGCGAAGCACAGTCAACTGGTGCTAATGAGTCTTTTGCCAAATGAAGAAATTGGAATGGAGGTGCATCCGGATAATGACCAGTTTTTCCGCTTTGAGGAGGGATCGGGCAAATGTATCATCGACGGAAACGAATATGCGGTTAAGGACGGAGATGTTGTCATTGTACCGGCTGGAGCTAATCATAATGTTATTAATGTGTCCAACACTGAAGATTTGAAGCTTTATACAATTTACAGTCCGGCACATCATAAGGACGGTATTGTTCGAGCTAGCAAAACTGAAGCCGTACAAAATGAAGCCGAGTTTGACGGGGTGACGACAGAATAAATTTTGATTAGACTTAGATTTATAAATTAAAGCCGACAAAATAGGTTCAAACTTCCTCTGTCACTCGAAGTTCATTTACTTCTTTATTTTTTTGCTATATAATATTTTAGTGCTTAAAGGATTTAAACAATTTATATTGAAGGGTAATGTAGTCGATTTGGCGGTTGGCGTTGTTATTGGAGTAGCGTTTGGCTCAATCGTTACCGCGCTTGTAAAAGATATTATCACACCAATAATTGGCGCTATTGGAGGAAAACCTGATTTTTCAGCAATTAGCTTCACAATCAACAACAGTAAATTTTTAGTTGGTGATTTTCTTAATGCAGTTATTTCCTTTCTCATCATTGCGGTAGTTGTCTACTTTTTTGTTGTAATCCCGATGAATAAATTAATAGCGGTAACCAGAAAAGAAAAACCCATAGACCCAACGACTAAAAAATGCCCTGAATGCTTGAGTGTTATTCCGCTTGAAGCAAAACGCTGTGCGTTTTGCACGGCAGTCCTCAGTTCTAAAAAATAAGATTCATTTAAAAAGATTACCTAATTTCTTTTTGTCACCTTTTAATCTCATTACACTTTGTCTTAGTTTCCCTATATAACTTAAGCTTCTGAAGGATTATATTACTTTTGCAGCTACAATAATCTCAGGACTGTGGGACTAAATAGTATAGCAATAGTTCGAAGATCGACCTGTAGGCGAATAGCTCCCCCGCGCGGGACAGGCAGAATCAATCTTTTACTTGACGTTTTTCAGATTTCAGATTATATATGATTTAGTGTGTTAATAAAGAAAAAGTATCTGGTTTTTTTGTTGTTTGCCGTATTTTTTGTTTTACCAGACAGAGTATCTGCAAATCAAAGCTGTTGCAGCTCGCAAGGCGGAGAATATTTTTGTAATTACAGAACAGGTGAGTTATATTGTAAAAACGGCACCGTGAGTACGGAGTGCAGCTGTAGCCTCTTAAATACTCCGACACCTATGCTGCCGACCAACACGCCTACCCCGACGTCTTGCCCAGCTCTGTCTTCTTATGATACCGAGGTGGGAGCATGTAAATGCAATACGGGTTACATTGTGGAGAATAATGAATGCGTCTCTGATTCTCAGTATTGTTGGGCTAAGTACGGTGGAAATGCAACCTATGATGCAGATAAAAACAGCTGTAGTTGTCCGCAAGGGTATACGTGGAATAATGAAGGGACAAGTTGTATATCCTTAAACCAACTTTGTAATAACGACCTTGGCAGCAAGAGCTATTATAATAACGACGATAATGCGTGTTATTGTTACCAGGGTTATTCAATTCAAAATAATGAGTGTCAACTGATTCCTACACAAACATTATCGAATTCACAAGGTACCAGCGAGACAGTTGTAACCAATACACCAATACTTAATCCTACAATTGCAGTGTTAATAATTCCATCTTTAACTTCTACAAAGTCTATTGGCAAGAAAATTACTCCTACTCTCACTGTAAAAAGGAACGTACTCGGAGTAAAAAATTATATCACTGTCGGGAAAACACAAAAAAACGGATTTACGCAGATTATCAATAGTATTTGGAATTTCATACTCCATTTATTTTAGGTATCTGAATTTGTTATGCAGCCTAGTCTGGTTGCTCGGTAAGCGAAACAGTTCTAGGTAGTAGCTGTATTGACTTTGATTTGCAAACTGGTAAGATACTAAGGTCCTATGCACGAGCAATTAATTGATAAGAACATTCTAGGATGGGAAGACGGAGAAAATAGACCACCCTTTCCATTGGTAGCATTTCATCATATCGTCTTCTCAGGTGGTAAAGTACGCGGTGGAGGATTTTATGACGATAAAAACAAGGCGAGACAAGCTCGTGTCGACATCGCACATAACCTCGCATTGCAAGAGATAAGTGCGGGAAGGACTTTTGCATTTGCAAGCTCACAGTTTTATGAAAATTCTGCTCTAGCTTATCTTCAGGAATTCGCATCCGGAAGAGAAGGAGACGTTTACGAAGTTAAACGCGTAGATAAAATAGTACGTCATATACATGATAAAACTGACGGGTTTCATGGTTCAATCGATTTAACCACACAATATGTAAACGGGAGTAGTACTATGACTAAACTAGAACCTCGAAGAAGATAACCTTTCACTGTTTCTCTTTGTATTTAATTCAAATAATGAACACCACGTGAGATTTGTTGGCAAAAAAGTCCAGATTATAAACAACAATAGATTTGAACGTCGATCGTAGGCGGATAGCCCCTTATAGAATAAGTGGAGCTAATTCATCTGTTGTTTATTCTCATTGCAAAAGCTTTCTTTTTTGAAATATCAGAAATATAAACATTCCTAAAAAAGCAGCGCAAAATTAAACATACATATCGCTTTACCCCAGGACTTTAAATGATTCCACAGAAAAGCAGAAAATAGTGTATACTATATATAATATGTCAAAAAGAAATACGGGAGTCGGGAAAACGAAGAAGTCCCATTCACATAAGACTAAAAAAAGACTTGAAATAAAACGTCAACTACTAGCGCGAATTGCAAATAAAAGACATAAATAAAACTTTTTCTCTACAGCAAAAAATTTAGAATTACTGAGGCTCCATGTATTTCCTTCTTGACAAACGCAAGCCAATTGAATATACTAATGCAAATTACTTGCATTAGTATATTCGTATGAAAGCAAAAATACAACATAATTATAAAAAAGAATTAAACCAAGCGGAACTTCGGGCAACACCGGCTCGTATTGCTATTATGCAGCTTCTGGAATCCACGAAAGAACCAGTTGATGCAGCTTCAATTATGGATTATCTGCAAAAAGAAAAGATTGCGACAGATCCGGCAACCGTTTTTCGGATTATGAATACATTTACCCAAAAAGGCATAACTACCCCTATCCAATTTCAGGAAAGCAAAACCCGTTATGAGCTGGCAAACAAAGAACATCATCACCATCTTATCTGTGAAAACTGCGGCAGAGTAGAAATAATTGAGGATACGATTATACCTGTTTTTGAAAAACATATTGAAGAAAAACATAATTTTACTGTGAAACGTCATTCACTGGAGTTTTTTGGACTATGCAGTAATTGTCAAAAGAAACAAAATTAATAATCTTATGAAAAATAAATATCCTTACATTGTTATCATCATCCTAGCAGTACTGCTTGCCGGTTATAATTTATACAAAATTGGCAAAACTAATTCCCCAACGCAATCAGAACAAATAAACTCCAATGTAATCAACGTAGTAGCCGCAGAAAACTTCTATGGTGATATTGTTAAACAGTTAGGGGAGAGTCATGTCAATGTCTTAAGTATTCTTTCGGATCCGAATACAGATCCTCACCAGTACGAATCGGATGTACGAGATGGGATTGCAATTGCAAAAGCGGACATAGTTATTGAAAACGGGGACGGATACGACACATGGATGGATAAACTTCTGTCGGCATCTCCAAATAAAACCAGGGTAGTTCTTGTTGGAGCAGGAATTGCGGATCATAAACTACCTGATAATCCTCATGTTTGGTACGGATTTAATAATGTACGTACAATAGCGGCTAAAATTACCAATGCACTTAAACAGAGAGACCCTGCTTACACTAGCGAGTTTGACAAAAACTTAATCATTTTTGATAATTCATTGCAACCGCTTGAACAAAAGATGAGCGATATAAAAGCAAGATATGATGGGACATCGGTTGCATTAACGGAAACCATCTATCTTTATCAAACACAACCAGAAGGATTAAATGTATTAACACCATTTGGGTTTGAAAAAGCCATTGCGGAAGGGAATGACCCATCTGCGGATGATGTTGCTAAAGCCAACGATCAAATTATAAAAAAACAAGTAAAAGTACTAATCTATAACGAACAAACCATAACACCTATTACAACCAACTTACAAAACGAAGCGAAGCAACAGAATATACCGCTTGTCCCGGTATGGGAAACCATGCCACAGGGCAAAGATTATCAAAGTTGGATGTTAGGACAGCTTACAAACCTTGAGAATGCGCTGCAATCCGTAAAATAAGAATGAATAATGTATCTACACTACCCATCATTCAAATAGAAAATCTCCATATGCAGCTTGGAGGCAGAATGATTTTGGAGAATATAAGTATAACGATAAATGAGGGCGAATTTATTGCTATTCTCGGTCCTAACGGGGCTGGAAAAAGCACACTTCTTAAATTACTGCTTGGATTATATAAACCCACATCGGGAAAAATACTAATTCTCGGTAAGCAAGCAAAGCGGGGAAATAACGAAATAGGCTACGCGCCGCAACGCAGAACGCTTGAGGCAGACCTCGCACTCAGGGCCCGAGATGTTGTCGGATTTGGTCTCGATGGAAATAAATGGGGTATCGGACTTCCCAATGTTAAGAGAACGAAAAAAATAAATAATGCTCTGGAGGAAGTGGATATGCTTCGTCTTTCAGATATGCCGGTTGGAAAACTTTCAGGAGGAGAGCAACAGCGACTATTGATTGCTCAGGCATTATTAACAAACCCGAAGATACTTTTTCTTGATGAACCATTATCAAACTTAGATATTTCGCACTCTCAGGCAATAGTCTCTCTTCTGACAAAAATTGCTAAGAGTAGAAATATTACTATCCTTTTAGTAACCCATGATGTCAATCCATTATTATCAGCCATTAACCGTGTCGTTTATATTGCAAACGGGCATGCCGCCATTGGCAAACCTGAGGATGTCATTACTACCAAACAATTATCAGAACTTTATAATTCATCTGTTGAAGTAGTAAATTCGAAAGGACGATTATTTGTTGTAGGTGAAGATAAATAATTTCTTATGTTTAGTATCCTGCAATATTCCTTTATTCAAAATGCGTTTATCGCCTCTACCTTTGTTGCCATTATTGCGGCAATCGTTGGATATTTTTTATTAGTTCGGGGACTTACATTTGCGGGACATGCACTGTCTCACATTGGCTTTGCGGGCGCAGCAGGAGCAGTACTTTTAGGTATTGATCCGGTATTTGGCTTATTGGTTTTTACTATAATTGCAGGAATCGGTATTGGTATATTTGGAAGGGTTCTAAAGGAAAGAGATGTCGCGATAGGCATTTTTTTGACCATTGCTCTTTCGTTTGGAATTCTTTTTCTATTTTTATACAAAGGCTATGCAGAGCAAGCATATAGCATTCTTTTTGGTACGATTTTAGGGATTAGCATACAAGATGTTTTTATCACAGCGCTTTTTAGTATTCTGACATTCTGTATGTTACTTTTTCTGTTTCGCCCACTTCTTTTTGCCTCGTTTGATCCGGAAGTTGCAGAAGCAAGAGGAGTGCCGGTAAGACTATTGAGTATATTATTTCTAATCATTGTCGCAATAACAGTTTCCATATCCGTACAGGTTGTTGGTGTTCTTCTTATATTTACTCTTCTTGTCGGTCCGGCAGCAACCGCAATGCGGATCGTAAAAAATCCCTATCTTGCAATAGAAATTACCATTGTTTTAGGAATTACATATAGCTGGCTTGGGATTTTTATCGCTGCTCAAACAAACTTGCCGGTAAGTTTTTTCATCGCAACACTTTCCTTTGGTACCTATGTTATTGTTCGTTTAGTAGAACCATTCTTGCAAGGAGTACAAAAAAACTATGTTTCAACTTTTTAGTCATCAATTTATACAATATGCGTTTATCGCAGGAACACTCATTTCAATAATTTGTGCTATTGTCGGCTATTTTGTAGTCTTACGCGCACAAGCATTTGCGGCGGAATCACTTTCATGCATTGGATTCACGGGAGCAACAGGCGCGGCGGTATTTGGGCTAAGTTCGTTAGTCGGAACATTTCTTTTTACCACACTTATTGCCTTAGGATTTGGACTGTTGGGAAAAAGATTAAAAGGCAGAGATATTGAAGTTGGCATGATATTGTCATTTGCTTTGGGATTAGGAGTATTATTTCTCAAACTCTATACCAGCAATGCATCTGAAGCGGTTGGAATACTCTTTGGCTCGATTCTAAGCGTTACCACTGGTGATCTTTATTTATCACTTATTACCGGTATTATTGCACTTTCCCTTCTTGGGATTATATTTAGACCTTTATTATTTTCATCAATTGATCCTGAGGTCGCAGAAGCTCGTGGAGTACCAATACAGCTATTGGGAATTGTCTTTATGTTACTTCTTGGAGTTACTGTCGCAGAAGCAATTCTCGTAGTCGGCGTGCTCTTGGTATTTGCGCTACTTATCGCACCTGCAGCAACTGCACAGCATTTATCGAATGGGCCTATGACATCAATCCTACTATCCGTTGTGCTTGGATTAGCGTTTATGTGGGGGGGAATGTTTCTGGGATTATTCTTTCATGTGCCGGTGAGTTTTTTCATTGCAAGCTTAGCATCAATTACTTACCTCGTGACAGTGCCTTTTATCCATATAATCTCTCCCCATTTTTATAACCAATTACCCGAAGAAGTTGAGTAGTATAAAGCCTTATTTTCCGTCATAATTTTAAGCTTAAATTAAAGAAACAAGAGAAATAACTAATGAAAGGCAAGTAGACTAAACGCAATAATAGCAATAATCATAAGTCCAATAAGGAGAAATAAACCCCAATTTAGACGGATTGGAGCTCTTGTTGCTATCGGCAAATCGTTAATTGATTCATCATGCATACTATACTTAGCTATATGTACAGAATATGATAAGAGCGTAATATTTATGTATGAACTATGTAATTATTTTATCGCTTCTATTTTAGCCTTTACTCTTAAGAAACTGATAATCTGTGCAAAACGATCATTGATTTATTTCTGATTTATTCGTAAACTTGAAGTAGGAGTATTTTAATTACTCCAGCTATGTTGGTATGAAAAAAGAGACTGCCCCCAAGAAATTACGAATAAGTGAGAATAAAAAGCAAATAAGACTACTGGGAGTTTTTTCCCATAATAAAAAAATCTACCTTTATTTTACTTCTTCTTCAGATTCTTCTTCTCAATTTCACGTAGCAATCAGTACGGACGGTTTCTCTTTTGAGCTTAAAAAACTCAATCTTTTTATAAAGACGGGGACCGTGACTAAAGAAGACATTACAATGTGCCACGATTTCACTATTTCTGAATATGGTGGGTACTTTTTACTGATGTATGTTCGGGAAGAAAATAAAAAAATAGTTATTGAAAAAGCATGGTCGAAAAATTTACTTTCCTGGACTTATGAAGGGAACATGATTTCACTTAACCAAAAAGGGATTCTGGTGCCTGACTATGTGTATGAAAGAAAATCTGTCGTGTATGCTTCCGGCAGCTCAATTACCGCATATTTTTCAAATGATCTGATTCATTGGAAGGAAAACAAGAAAAAACTTTTGACTTCGCAGAATAGTGACCCGGATTTAGAAGCTCTTGAACCGGCATTTGTTGTTAACTCGGAAAAAGGTATCTTACTTATCTATCAGTCAAGAGCTAAAGACGAAAATGTGGTAGAGATAGCTTTGTTTGACAGAGAAGAGCCAACGCATCTGTTGTGGCATTGCCGGGAGCCTATTTGGACAATACCCAGGCAATGGCGAGGAAAAAATGTACGTCAAATCGGCACAGTACTGCACAACGGAAATATCATCGGCTATTGGCAGGTAGAAAACGAAGGTACATACGCAGTTTCCTATTTGTTGTATAAAATCTCAGATGGTCAAAGCTCAAAAGATATCTCCTTAAAACTTACACGAGTTAAACATAACCCACTCATTACTCCCAATCAAAATAACGCGTGGGAAGCGTTTAACACCTTTAATCCCGCGGCAATTTATGACAACGGGAAAGTGCATATTCTTTACCGGGCACAGGGATATGATTATATTTCTACAGTTGGATACGCAGCAAGTCGGGACGGGATTCATATCGATGAAAGGCTGGATACACCAGTTTACGTGCCTTCCCGGTCATTCGAACAATTTGACCGTACAAAACCATTCCAAGCCGCAAAACAATACGTGTCAGGAGGAGGATATGGCGGCTGTGAAGATCCGAGAATTACACGAATTGACGACAGGTATTACTTAACCTACGTCGCGTTTGACGGGACGGGTCCTCCCAGAGTTGCGCTTACCTCAATTCTGGTGGATAATTTTTTACACCAAAGATGGTTGTGGGAGCGTCCCGTTCTCATTTCTCCGCCCGGGGTGGTTGACAAGAGCGCGGTTATTTTTCCGGAAAAAATAAACGGGAAATATGTAATTATGCATAGGATTTATCCCGATATTTTGATTGACTTTGTTCCGGACCTTAATTTCGACGGTACGTATTGGCTTAAAGGAGAGTATAAGATTTCTCCGAGGGTTGATAAATGGGATAGTCGGAAAATTAGCGCAGGCGCACCTCCTCTTAAAACAAAATACGGATGGCTTCTTATCTATCATTCGGTCGGTGAACAAGATTCGGGACGATATAAAATTGGCGCAATGCTTCTTGATCTTCTGGATCCGACAAAGGTGCTTCATCGCAGTCAATCTCCAATTCTTGAACCCGAGGAAGTTTATGAAAACGACGGATTTAAAGCAGGTGTTATTTATCCATGTGGCGCAGTTATAATAGATAAGACGCTTTATGTTTATTACGGTGCAGCAGATTCCTATGTTTGCGTTGCGACCGCGAACCTGGAAGAATTCCTAAACGAACTTCGCTATTCGGAAGTTGCTCGTCTGGCAACGCCCATTATGGAAAAAATATTTTAATAATGATTCAATTTATTAGAAACAGCTCCAATCCGATTTTAAAACCCGATCCGAGTAATTCCTGGGAATCACAAGCGGTATTTAATGGAAGCGTCGTGAAAGATAAAGCGTACTATCTGTTGTACCGCGCTCTCTCAGTAAGCCAAAACTGGCAAGGAAGACAAATGGCGCTCTCGACAATTGGACGGGCAGAAAGTCTGGACGGTGTCATGTTTACCCGCATGGGGCAATTCATAAAGCCTGAAATGGATTGGGAAAAATTCGGCTGCGAAGATCCGAGGATTACAAAGATAGACGACGAATACTTTGTTTTTTACACTGCGTTATCTGACTATCCGCCTTATCCAGGCGCAATTAAAATCGGTCTTGCCTGCTTTTCTGATTTTGGAAAGCCAATGGAGAAACATTTAGTGACTCCGTTCAATTCAAAAGCAATGGCACTTTTTCCTAAAAAAATAAACGGAAAATACGCAGTGCTCTTAACTATTAATACCGATATTCCGCCTGCCAGAATATGCCTGGCACTTTTTGACAAGAAAGAGGACATTTGGTCGCAATTATATTGGAATCAGTGGTACAACAATTGGCGGGAACATATCTTGCCACTGCAGCGCATAAATTCCGATCAACTGGAAGTAGGAGCCGCTCCTATATACACAGAGTACGGCTGGCTTCTTGTCTATGCGCATATCCAGCATTATAATACTCCGGAGCATAGAATATTTGGCATAGAAGCTGCACTTTTAGACCTGGAAAACCCGCGAAAGATACTCGCGCGAACGACTCGTTCGATAATGATTCCGGAAGCAGAATACGAGATAAAAGGCAGTGTGTCAAATGTTGTTTTCCCCTCAAGTGTATTAGTAGAAGGCGACAGGGTATCACTGTATTATGGCGCGGCCGATACGACATGTTGTCTGGCCACCTGCAGTTTATCAAACCTTTTACGGGAGATGAGTACAAGTGCCAAGGTTGCGTTAAAAGTGGAAAAACCCTTAACTACACCGCTTTTTACACCTATTGCTTCCCACGCGTGGGAAGCGAAATCGGTTTTTAATCCGGCAGTAATTTACAATGGAGATTCCATCTCTTTGCTGTACCGGGCAATGTCCCCTGATAATACGTCTGTTTTAGGATACGCGCAAACAGTTGATGGATTGACAATTACAAAACGGAGCGAGATACCAATCTATGTACCACGTACGGAATTTGAAATTAAAAAAAATCCCAATGGGAATTCCGGCTGTGAAGATCCTCGAATTACCCAAATAGGAGATACGCTTTATATGTGCTATACGGCATTTAACGGAGTAAATCCTCCTAGGGTAGCATTAACATCAATTTCGCTTTCCGATTTTCTTAGTAACAATTTTAATTGGAAAGACCCCATTATTATCTCGCCTCCCGGGATTGACGACAAGGACTCGGCAATTTTTCCCGAAAAAATCAAAGGGAAATACGTCATTATTCATAGAATACAAAACTCAATAGTTTTTGATTATGTTGACGATTTAAGTTTTTCTGGAGAAAAAAATTGGCTCAGAAGCATAGCCTATATTCCTCCCCGGGGAGACTCGTGGGATAGCGAAAAAATAGGGCTTTGCACACCTCCTCTGAAAACGGAAAAAGGCTGGATACTTCTCTATCACGGAGTAAGTTCGAAAAGCCAGGAGTACCGAATAGGAGCAATGCTTCTGGATCTGGAAAACCCGAGCACTGTTCTTTCCCGTACTCCGTGGCCGATTCTCGAAGCAGAACTGCCTTTTGAGAGGGAAGGCGTTGTCAGAAACGTCGTCTTTCCCTGCGGCTGGGTAGTAAAAGGCGACATTCTGTTTATCTATTATGGAGGGGCGGATACCGTTGTTTGTGTGGCAACGATCCCATTCTCGTCTTTATTAAATTATTTACTTGAGGTGAAAAAAAATGTACCGTTTTTAGCGGAAAAGTAACCTTCCCGAAACAGTTCTAAAAATGTTCACCATTTTATCCCAATCGTTCCCTACTGTATCCTCTTGTTTTACTCTAGTTCAGATTTAGAAAATTCATTCAAAATACACAAAGCTTAAAGACACTTATTAACACCCTTTTTCTTTATCTTGACAGGGTGCTTTAATAATGTAATGATAGGGAAGATGGCAGACGAACCGGTTGAAGCAAGTCCTAATTCAACTCCAAGCAGTGAATACAGGAAAAGACCGCTTTGGCAATGGGTTGTCATTTACCTCGTCTTAGCAGTAATCCTCTACGCCGGCATATATTACTTCTTCCTTGCAAAAAACGGCAGCTATACAAATCAAAATCAAATATCTCAAACTACTCCTACCATATCTTCCATGCATCCTACTGCGATGCAGTCAAATACTAATAACGCACCAACAAGCAATATTTATATGACAAAAACAGATCCGACCCAGGGAACATATTTGACGGATTTTCAGGGAATGACGCTTTATACGTATGACAAAGATACAAAAGGAATCAGTAATTGTAGCGGAAAATGCCAGGCAGCTTGGCCGCCATATACTTCTGGCGCAACAGCTGAAAAAACACTACCAACAAATATAACTATTATTACCAGGGATGATGGCTCCAAGCAATTTGCCTGGAAAGACATGCCGCTTTATTATTTTGCCGGCGACACAAAAGCTGGTCAAGCCAATGGGGTTGGTATTAGCAATTGGCATCTGGCGAAATAAATAGCAGTTCTCTCAATATCTCCCCTCGGTCTTTTGCTATACTTGTCCTGATGAATATTAGAACGTATGGAGATCCGCCTTTTCGGGTAGTTGTTGTGCATGGAGGGCCGGGCGCACCAGGAGAAATGAAGCCGGTTGCTAAAGAACTATCAAAATCTTTTGGGGTTTTGGAGCCGCTACAGTCTGCAGATACTATAGCAGGACAAATTAAAGAGCTAAGAGCGCAAATTGAAAGAAATGCAAAACCACCAGTAGATCTTCTTGGTTATTCATGGGGAGCTTGGTTAAGCTACCTGCTGGCTGCAAAATACGCAAAACTCGTCAAAAAGCTTATTCTTATAAGTAGTGGACCTTTTGAAAAAAATTATGCCGAGAATATAATGGATACAAGGATGAATAGGCTTTCAGTTGAGGAAAAGAAAAAGGTTCAAATAATATTGAAGGCACTACAAAGCAGGAAAAGCAAGGATGTTGTTTTGAAAGAATTTGGGATGCTTATGCATAAAGCAGATTCTTTTGATCCGATAAATACTTTTGTCGAGCAAACTGTATTTCAGCCAAAAATTTACGAAAAAATTTGGGGCAAAGCAAATGATTTAAGAAGCAGCGGTAAATTATTAGAAATGGGGAAGAATATTGAATGTCCGGTAATTGCAATACATGGGGATTACGATCCTCATCCTGCGGAAGGAGTCAGGGAACCGCTTTCACGTAGCCTGAGAAACTTCCGTTTTATTCCACTTAAATACTGTGGACATACACCGTGGAAAGAGAAAAAAGCAAAAGAAAAATTTTACGAGATAGTTAAATCAGAGATTATATAGCTATTATTATAAAAGAGTTTTTCCTCTTGACGAAGTCTTTGCGGTAAGGTATTCTCATTAGTGAAGTGCTGCCTTTATGGCGGCATTTTTAGAAAAAAATGGCAAAAGAACTATTTGTACCACAGCAGAACTTTTCTTACGGCCTCCGGGAGGTGCCTTTTCCGGGTCTTGGAGACCCGACACAAGGAAAGGTGCGGGACAGCTATAGAGTTCTGCTTCCCGACAAAGCAGTGCGGGTTATGATAACGACAGATAGAGCGTCTGCATATGATGCGGTTGTCTGTACTATTCCGCAAAAAGGAGCAGTATTAAATGAATTATCTGCTTGGTGGAACGAGCAAACAAAGGATATTGTACCCAATCACTTAATTTCTGTACCCCACCCAAATGTATCAATAGTAAGAGAAGTTACCGATCGTTTACCGATTGAAACAGTAGTGAGAGGATATATGGCCAAAAGCAAAACATCTACGTCCTTATATCATAATTATGCGGACCTGGGAGAGCGACTGATTTATGGACACAAATTTCCTGATGGTTTGCATGCTAACCAAAAACTTGATGAGCCAATCCTTACTCCGACGACTAAAGCTGAAACCGGCCATGACCAGATGCTAACTAAAGCATCGGCTCAGGGAATTGTTGATGAAAGGTTCGGCAAAGGAGTTTGGAAAAAGGCTGAGTCCACAGCACTTAATCTCTATCGCAGAATGGCTGAGGTAAGCTTAGATAATGGTCTTATTCTGGCAGACACCAAATATGAGATGGGACTAATTGATGGAGAGCTTATTTTGATTGACGAAGCAGGAACACCCGATTCCTCAAGATTCTGGAGAGGGACTACCTATGAAGAAAGATTTCAAGCAGGAGAAAACCCTGAGGGTTTTGATAAAGAAATTCTCAGACGCTTTTTGGCAGAACACGGATTTACCAATAAGACAGGCGAAAAAGTGCCCGTTGTTCCTGAGGCAATTGTTTTTCA
This sequence comes from Candidatus Levyibacteriota bacterium, assembly GCA_963790825.1. Lineage (GTDB taxonomy): Bacteria > Patescibacteriota > Microgenomatia > Levybacterales > UBA12049 > CAWBPM01. The sequence continues at coordinate 203,580 of CAWBPM010000004.1, forward strand.
AATGAGGGATGCCTACGCTGTTCCATATCGGATGTTGACCAAAAAGGAATCGCCCCAAGCAGAAAATAATCCTAATAATTTACGAGAGGCGACAATGTTTGGCTTACAATATTTAGGTTATAAAGGATAATGATGGCAAAAGAAAGATTAAGAATAGGAATATTAGCCTCAGGTAGCGAAGCGACAACCGCAGCAGCAATAATCACAGCGATTCATAATGGAAGAATTAAAGATGTTGATATAGGCGCAGTAGGATTTAGTAATGAAAATGATACACGGAAGAAAAAATTCATTGATCTGGATGTTCCGGAACGTTTAATTTTTACTGTTAATCCCGATGATTACCGTGGAGGAGATAAAAAAGTAGATCAAGATGGTTTTGGAAAAGAACTTTTGCAAAATTTAGAAGATCGAGGAGTAAATTTTGTTACGCAAAATGGATGGTTACCGTATACGCCTGATATTGTAGTCGAGAAGTATCGTGGAGCAATATTTAATCAGCATCCAGGTCCTGTACCGGAATTTGGTGGTAAAGGTATGTATGGCAAAAGAGTTCATGCGGCAAGATTGTATCTTGTAAGACTTACCAACAGAGATTGGTGGACAGAAGCAATCGTGCAGGAAGTGCGTACTGGTGAAAATTATGATCAGGGTAGTGTTATAAAATCGGAAAAAGTAGGTATATTGCTGAATGATACAGTTGAAAGTCTGGCCGATCATGTTCTTCCGGTTGAGCATGGTATTCAAATTGCTATGATAAATGATTTTGTTCAGGGAAACATTAAAAGAGTTCCTCCACGTGTTCCTTTAGTTAAACCCGGAGAGGAAGAAGATTTATTGTTTGTAAAAAATAGGGCAAAAAGATTATATCCGAATGGATAAATATTTATGAAAGAACAAGGAAATACGGTTTTGGTGGTGGACGGGGGCGGACGCGGGGCTGCTTTGGTGGACAAATATGCGCAAAGTCCTCACGTTGAACGAATTATTGCAGTACCGGGAAATGATTTAATGAGAATTAATACAGACAAGCCTGTTGAGATTTTCCCCCAATTAAAAACCACCAGTGTTCGGGAAATTGTAGACATGTGCAGAGACAGAAAGGTTAGTTTAGCAGATGTGGCCCAAGATAATGCGGTTGAGGCAGGCTTAGTTGACGCGCTTACAAGAAGAGGTATTCCTGTTGTCGGGCCGACCAGAAAAGCAGGGCAGATTGAATGGGATAAAGCATGGGCGAGAAGATTTGGGCAAAGACATGGTTTACCCCAACCTACGTTTAAGGTTTGCCACACAGAGCAAGCTGGACGTATGTATATTGAGTCCCAACCGGACCAGCCATGGTTTATTAAAACCTCAGGACTTGCAGAGGGAAAAGGTGCGCTGCCGGCTAGAAATAATAAGGAAGCCTCAGAAAGATTAAAAGAAATGGAGCATTTCAAAGATGCAGGAAAGATATTTCTACTAGAAGAGTGGTTAAGTGGTGACGATGGCTCTCCTGGAGAAGAATTCTCAACTTATGTTTTTAGTGACGGTAGAAATTATAAAGTAATCGGCAGTGCGCAAGATCATAAAAGAGTAAATAATTTTGACGAAGGAGAAAACACAGGTGGCATGGGATGCAGTACTCCACCTCTCGTTTTAACACCCGAGTTTATGAAGGACGTTGAAACAGAAGTCTTAGATAAAACGATTAACGGACTATATTCAGAAGGTCGTCCTTATAAGGGAGTTTTGTATTTAGGCGGAATGGCAATACAAAAAAACGGCAGATTGTCCCCGTCCGTTATAGAATTCAATGCTCGTTGGGGCGATCCGGAGGCGCAAGTTATTTTACCCGGACTCACAAATGACCTGTTCGAAGTAGGCATGGCAATTGCCCAGGGAGACATCAGTGGTCTTCAAATTAGAACGGATAATAAAGCGCGAGTGGTCGTGACAGGCGCAGCAAAAGGTTATCCGGGTAATTACCAAGAAGTGAAAGGAAAAGAAATTTACGGATTGGATGAAGCCAGAAAAATGAATGGAGTAAGACTTTACGGTGCAGGAATAAGAGTTGAAGACGGCAGATATTATGCTAACGGCGGAAGATTATTTTATATCGTTGGTGAAGACGAAAATGTGATAGATGCCAGGCAAAAAGCGTACGGAGCAATGGCAGCCGTGAGTATAGATGGTAATAATTTACATTTCAGAACAGATATTGGCTGGAGAGATGTAGAGCGACTTAGACAAGGGAAATAATTTTATGGCAGCTAAAGAACATCTGCAAAAAATCCATACGGTTCGAGTAAGAAGCATAAGAGAAGATCCGAAAGGAAAAGGCGTTTTACAAGTAGCACGGGAAACACTTGGTGTGTTGGGACTAACTGGTGTTGAGACAGCTGATGTCTATCGGTTGGGAGGAGCAAATAAAAAAGGGGCTCACGTTCTGGCAGAAAGATTATTAACTGACCCAGTTACTCAAGAATTTACGCTTGACGAGCGTCCTCCATCCAAAGGGGGAGACAGTGCAAACCCTATATTGGTAATCGAAATTGGTAAAAATCCCGGCGTGATGGATGAAGCTGCAGGATCAGTAAAAAAAGCAGGAAGAGATTTAGGGATAAATTTGGCAGAAGTAGCTACGAGTACGCAGTATCACTTGAAAGGACAAATTAGTCCGTCGGACGTAGAAAAAATTGTTAGAGAATGGGCAAATCCGACTGTGGAAAGAGAAATTACCAAGGAGCCGGAAACTTTACGAATTTCAGGCAAGCCAGGAGAAACGAGAACTGTCCCGATACTAAACGCAACACCTGAAGATTTGGAAGCATTGTCAAAAGATAAATTATTTCTTAACGCGCAGGAAATGCAGGTAATCCAAGACTACTTCAAAGGACTTGGAAGAAATCCGACAGATATAGAACTTGAAATCATTGCTGCCAGATGGAGCGAACACTGCGGACATAAGACATTTAACGCGAGATTAATTGTAGACGGCGTTGAGAAACCACCATTATTTAAAAGGATAAAAGACACTGCCAGAAAACATTTCCGCGATCTAGTTAGATCTGCTTTTGAAGACAACTCCGGGGTCATACAATTTGGAGAGGATGAAAAAGGCGAGATGCAAAATGTCTGCGGAAAGGTAGAAACGCATAACAGTCCGTCAGCTGTTGAGCCATATGGCGGTGCCGGAACAGGAACCGGTGGGGTAATCCGAGATATCTTAGGTACTGGACTGGGCGGGAAAATTATTGCATCAACTGACATATTTTGTTTTGCAGATCCAGATCTGGATTCTAAAAAATTACCTTTGGGAACACTAAATCCGAAATATTTATATAGAAGAGTAATACAAGGTGTTAGAGATTATGGTAACAGAATGGGAATCCCCACCAATAATGGTTCTGTTCATTTTCATGAAGATTTTCGAGCCAAACCCTCAGTGATTGTTGGAAGTTACGGTATTATTCCTGATGAAAGAAGTGAAAAAGGGCAAGCAGAAGTAAATGATTTGGTTGTCGTTATTGGCGGACGGACAGGAAGAGACGGAATCCACGGCGCGACCTTCTCCTCAGGCGAGATGACTGACAGGACAATAAATGTTAATTCTTCAGCAGTTCAAATCGGCAACGCGATTGAGGAAAAACGAATGGTGGACGCGGTTTTGGAAGCCAGAGATAAAAATTTAATCCGGGCAATTACTGATTGCGGCGCAGCAGGATTATCATCTGCAATTGGGGAAATGGGGGAGGGAACCGGCGTAACAGTGGATATTGCCAAGGCGCCGCTGAAATATCAGGGAATGGCTCCCTGGGAAATTTGGCTGTCAGAATCCCAGGAAAGAATGGCGCTGGCAGTTGATCCGAAGAAAATTAAAAAGCTTTTGTCAATTTGTCGCAAACACAGCGTCGAAGCTACAGTGCTGGGTACATTTGACGGAAGCAACCGGTTGACTGTAAAGTATGGAGACCAAACAGTTGCAGATTTGGATTATAAATTTTTGAAAAATTTGCCACAACGAACCATGCTTGCCCACTATGAGAAAGAAGTACGAGAAGAGCCGGAGTTAGAAATTCCGACTGACTGGGTTGATACATTAAAAAGAGTAATGTCGCATGGAAATGTTGCATCGAAGGAGCCGATCGTCCGTCAATATGATCACAGTGTTCAAGGAACGAGCGTCATGCCGCCTTTTGGCGGAGTAAAGTATGACGGACCGAATGACGCGGTAGTAATAAGGCCGATTCGCCGTAAACCATACGGAATGGTCATTGCTCATGGTATGAATCCGGTCCTGAATAAAATTGATCCATACTGGGGAAGCGTTTGGGCCTGTGCCGAAGCAGCGAGTAATTACATAGCTGCCGGTGGAGATCCGGATCATGCAGCGTTTATCAATAACTGGATTTGGCCGTTCCCAACAGAAGAACAAATGGGAGCTCTCGATAAATCGGTAGACGCGGTTTGCGACTCAATGAATGCTTTAGAGATCCCGGTTGTTTCAGGCAAAGACAGTTTGTCTTCGACCTACAGGGGAAAAGATGGAGAAGTGATCGAAATTCCACCTGCTTTATGTATGTCGGTATTTGGTAAAGTTGACGATATTCAGCAGACTGTAACGACAGATATTAAAAAGCCCGGATCGAGTGTATATTTGGTTGGTGCGATGGACGAAAACTTAGGCGGATCAACCTATTATGACATCAATGGAACCCTGGGAAATGAAGTGCCAAAAGTTGACCTGGAAATTTTGCCGAAAACACTTCGCGGAGTACATCGCGCTATTCAAAGCGGAGACGTATTATCCTGCCATGATGTAAGCGAAGGAGGGGTTATCGCGACTGTTTCTGAAATGGCATTCGGCGGAGATTGCGGAGTTAAATTACAACTGGATGAACAGATAGAGAGACCGGACATGTTCTTATTTAATGAAACTGCCGGGACATTTGTCATCGAAGTTTCAGACGCGGAGACAGCAGAGAGATTGTTTAAAAATTTGCCGCATATGGCGCTTGGGAAAACAACTCAGGACAAAACTATTGGCGTAAAAGTTGGCGAAAAAGAATTGTTTAGTGTTCAAACAGACGAATTAAAAAAGGCTTGGCAGAAACCGATGAGAAAAATATTTCCTTAATTTATGGTAGAGCACGGAGCAAAAGTTTGTATTATAAAAGCACCTGGCATAAATTGTGACGAAGAAACACAGTGGGCATTTCAACTTGCCGGCGGCAATGCGGAAATCGTTCATGTGAATGAACTTCGTGACGGGAGAAGAAAAAAGCAGAAATTGCCGAATTATCAAATCCTGGCAATTCCCGGCGGGTTTTCTTACGGCGACGATGTCGCATCAGGTAAAATTTTGGCATCTGAAATGAAAACCCATTTGAAAGATCAAGTAGCCGAGTTTCTAGAAAAAGATGGATTGGTTTTGGGTATTTGCAACGGATTTCAAGTGTTGGTAAAAAATGGTTTATTACCGTCAGGAACAATGGATGGAGAGCAAACAGTTACGTTAACGAATAATGATTCTGGACATCTTGAATGCAGACCAATCAATTTAAGATTCGAAGAAACTCACAGGTGTGAATTCTTGCAAGGTTTGGAGGGAGTTGTTACCTATCCCGTTGCCCATGGTGAGGGAAAGTTTTACGCCGATGATACACAGTTGGACGAAATAGAAAAACAAGGCCTGGTTGTTTTCCGCTACGTAAACGGACAGGGAAATCCGACGCAGATTTATCCGGAGAATCCGAACGGCTCTTTCCGTGCCATTGCCGGAATGACTGATCGGACAGGCAGAATTTTAGGACTTATGCCGCATCCGGAGCGGGCAGTTGATAGGACACAGTATGTCAATTGGGGAAGAAATTCTACTCTTCAGCCGCAAGGCCTGATAATTTTTGAACGAATAGTAAAATACACCAAGTAAATATAATTCTTTTATGAATAAAGAACGCAAGTCGATTTCTGATACATCAGCCGGAGTGAATTACGGCTTGATGAATCCATTCAAAATTGAAGCACAGCACAGGAGCAGAGAAACATCTTCTAATTTGGCAGTTTACGGAATGGTAGAAGACGGAGAAAGTAGGGGAGAATCAGCTTATGTGGTGATAGATTTAGTTAATAATTGTGGTTGGGCGAAGACAAATGAAGGATTGGGCACAAAAAATTTTGTTGCTGATGATGCCAGACAAATTACCGGCAGATCTCATTATGATACGATTGCCCAGGATACAGTCGCAGCAATTATTAATGATCTAATTACAAGTGGAGCAGCCCCTCTTATAATTAGTTCACATATCGAAGTTGGAGATTCGCAATGGTTTAGGGATAAGCAAAGAACAAAAGATTTTTGGGACGGATGGATCAAGGCGTGTCAAAAATGTGGGGTCACTGCAGGAGGAGGAGAAACGGCTGAGCTACATGATTTATTATTGCCGAATGCAGTTAGTTTTTCTGGTTCTGCAGACGGGATAATAAAACCTTTAGAGCGAAAGTGCTCAGGTAGAAAAATTAAACCGGACGATGCTATATTTTTGCTTGAAAGTAACGGTATACACGCAAATGGCTTATCTGTCGCACGGGCACTTGCCAGAAATCTTCCTGATGGCTACGCGACAAAGCTTCCCGATGGTAAAAACTACGCAGAATCTCTGCTTACCCCAAGTCATTTATACTCTCCAGTTGTTCAAGATTTATTTACTGAGGGAATAGACATGCATTATATGGTTAATATAACTGGTCATGGATGGAGAAAAATTATGCGCGCCAAAACTGATAATGATTTCTCTTATATTATTGAAAGTGTTCCTAAGCCTCAGACAGTATTTAATTTCCTTCAAGAGAAATTAGATTTTAGCGATGAAGAGATGTATGGCGTTTTTAATATGGGAGCGGGATTTGCCATACTTATGCCTGAAAAAGACGTAGAATTGGCTCAGAAAATTGCATTAGAAAAACATGGACTTCAAGCAGGAAAAGCAGGATATGTTGAAAACGGTCCGAAGCAGGTAGTTATTAAACCGAAGAATATTATATTTACCGGCGAAAGTTTAAGAGTGCGTTAACTTATATGGTTGATGCGTATTGATAAAACAAAAATAATATGTAACACTGAGAATATGGATGCAACTCAACAATCATCTGCAGCTCCCGCTACTCCATCTCCTCTCATGAAACCGCAAAGTAGTTTTCGCCAAGGTTGGATCATGTTTAAAAGTTCGTTGCTTTTCTTATTTCGAAGACCCTCCTTTTTAGTTCCTCTTTTTGCTGCCTGGATCGTTTTTGCTGCTATTACTCTTTATCTTCGCTACTTGTGGACTGCGCCGCAAAACGCAGGGCTTGGGATATTTATGATATTTCTTTTTGTTTTTGTTCTCTCATATACTATTTGTCTGGCCAATCTAACCTTACTTGAACTTATTAAGCAGGTAGAAGATAACAAGACTGTCTCTTTTGTCTCTGCATTCGGAAGAGTGCTCTCATTTGATTCGATAAAAGTAATTCCGCTTGCTGTTTTCTTTGCAATTGTCTGGTTTCTTATTCTTGTACTGAAAGCTCTAACGAGTAAGAGAAATAATTCTCGTGCAGAGCCGTCAATAAAAGACGCTGCCCTAACACTTGGAGGAATAAGTAGTAGTCCTTTCAGTTGGCTCGGTCTAGGGCTTGATATGTTTGAAAAACTGCTGAGAATGACCATTTTTCTCGCACTTCCTGCAATTTGCTGGGAAGGAGAGAATTCTTTCTCTGCTTTCCGTGAGGCAGTCGAAATTATAAAAAAACACCCGGTGCAATTTCTGACTGAGTATGCATTAACCGGTACGGCTGCAATTATCATGGCAATTCCTTTAGTTGGTATAGGAATACTCAGTAATGCAAATATTGCTATATCAGATACTGTATGGCTTGGTGTTATTATCTACGAAGGCATTACTTGGACACTAAATGTTTACCTGGAGCAAATGTCTGTTTCCCTGCTTTACCTTTGGCATTTGAAATGGAAAAACAGCGGGGCGGCTGGAGACCTGTCCGTATTTACGAAACCTGATTTACTAGCAGACTTTCACGAGCTAAAAAGTACGCAAGTATAGATCCTCGAAATAATATTAAAAAACCGAACTCGATTTTTTCTCAGAGAACCCTCATAATCACTTCAATGACTATTTAAATTCTTGAATAGATGTATTTGATGATCGGAAAGAATTGGGAGTCGATTAAAGTCTATAAGTGTTAGGATATAAAAAAAACGGGAAGCATAGAAAATTACTATTTACAAGCTGATTTCGTAGAATTGAGTAAATTTATTCAACAATAAAATTTGTGGGGAAATTTGCTTATTTATGACCGCTTATACTAACTAATCTGTAATCCTACTGCAAATGAATAAATCCCTTAATCTATTTTTGTTAGAATTAACCTTATTTCTTACTACTTCTCGTTGTGTATAATAAACTGGTGTATATACATAAATATCGTTACCTACTGTTTATAGGTTTTATTACTTTATTATTTTTAATTCGGATCATTTTGTTTGTCGGATCATATGGCGGAGTAGAACATGACAGCGGTTGGTTTTTAGGGGTAGCAAAAAATCTGGCACTTCGTGGTATTTATGCATCTTACACCAACACCATTATCAAGGAAGGAGTCGGCGCATTTCCGAGTATTCATGACAGATATTCCGTACAAGACGCGAAGGGATTTGTCTATTTCCCGGCCGCGGTAACTGTCGGACCGGGATACATAATACCTGAAGCGTTAATAATAAAACTGTTTGGAAGCGGTTGGTGGCAATATAGGGCGTGGCCCCTTATCGCCTTTACGCTTATGCTTTTCTTAGCACTGTTTGTTGTTTGGCGAATCGGCGGAATACTGGCATTACTGTTTTTTACTTGTTGGTTATGGGTAATTCCTCAATTTACGACGCAGTTTGCTTACGAAGCATTTTCAGAAGACATAGCATTTTTGTTTTTGCTGGCAGGATTTTTCTTGCTTTTTTTATCGGAAGGAAGCAAGCGAAGTATTCTGTTATCTTTTTTGGCAGGTATCTGTATGTCTTTTTCCTATTTGACGAAAACACTTTTCCTTTTACCGATAATGGGATTTGTCGTTTTTACCCAATGGGATTTTTTCAATTTTAGAGAGAATAGGAAATATTGGCTGAAAAAATGGGTAGTTTTTGTAGTAGGTGCGATAATTCCAATTGCCCTTTTTTTTGTCTACGAGTACACCTATGTCCTATCTCATTTTGGTATGCAAGGATGGAATGCGGTTCAGGAAGATTCCCGGTTGGTTTTCGTTCAGTTAGGCAGTGGAATAGATTTTTTTAATGTTTTCTTTTCTCAAAATATTGATTTTATGTACAAAAAGTATCTTATATGGATGGACGTCGGGAGTAATTTACCGATAATTTGCTGGATTGCATTTTTGCTTTCCCCGCTGGTTTTTTTATACTATCTTAAGAAAAGAGAAAAGGTGCTCAGCCTTGCTTTATATATCGCTTCTTTTCTTTCATTTCTTTGGTATATGTTTCTCTCGACTGACGGATGGGGAAGGCATATCTGGCAGGGACTAATGATAGGTATGATGCTCATGTCTATTAGCATAGGACTAATCTATAAGCATTATCATTTCAAGAATAAACAACTGTTCTTAATAATATTAGGTTTAGTATGTCTCATATTTACCAACTATTCTGTGTTGTCTTTCACACTGGTTCTTCCTGCGTCTACGATTAAGACATGGGCAACAGTGCGATCAGTTAGGGGACTAGATGGTTTCCCCAGTCTTTCCCTGCCTTCCCTTGCGGACCAAAAGCAGCTGGTAAATTACTTTAGCGATTACATTAAACCAAACGACAGGATCTATTATCTAACTAAATATCTAAACGCGGAAGTTTCTCCTCTGGTTGATAAAGTATTTTATCCATTAATGCGATTTGCCAGTCTCAATCAGACAAATCCATTTGGAGGAAAGTCGTATTTGATTATTGGACCCTACCAGCAAGGGTTATGGTCGCTGGAGCCGGTTGGTTACGTGCCTTACATGAAAAAATTCTTGTGTAAAAAAGTTGTCCTACAAAACCCGTCTTATTTGCTTTGTACACTAAAACATTTCGCAGTTAAATAAATGACAACCTGTCTTTGTAAATAATATTATTATTGTTTTCCATTTGGGAGAAATATACGGGAAATCGAAATACGGGAAGGCAAGAATTTAATAATGTCCTGGTCACTTGGATAATTATGATGCTTGCAACACTTTTTTGTGTCGGCATTATGCAGACTTTTTTTGTAAAGAAAAAGTCAGATTAGTAACCCCAAAGCCCTACTTACACATTGTCGGTTTTATTGACAAGCACGGTGAGGTTGTATAAGATACAACTATGCAGGACGATACAAATAAACCTACGGACACCCCGACGCAAGTACCCGCATCGAGTCTCCCGCCCGAAGCGGAGGAGAAAGAAGTGATGGGCGAAGTGCAGTCTTTAGAAAACGAAGAAAAAGCTGAAGTAAAAGAAGATCTGACAAAAGCAGAAAATACACTGCAATCTGAGAAAGAAGAAACAGGCGGGGAGGAAGAAAAACCGACTGAAGATCCGGGTATACAAATGCAGCGAATTAAAAATCTGCAAAATCTTATGCTGGATCAAGTAAGCATGTTGACTGACACGCTTGGAAATAAAGGCGTTGACGAATTAATCCTCATGCATGAAGATATTAGTCAAATTGTTTCGACTGCAGGCATTGAGGATAAAGTCTTGTTTGAGAAATACTTGTATGCGGCTCAGCAAGCTATATCGGCACTTGCAACTAATCTAAGCCAGTTAACTCCGGAAAACAAAACAAAAATTGCCGAGTCAGAATTATTGTTGGGAAGCGAAATCGGAAAAACAGTAAAAACAGTTAGTGAGACGTAAGGAAAATAACCCTTTTCATTTCTATAAGTTTATTCCTGCGAATAATATTCACCCTTGACGTTTTACCTCTTTCTTCTATAATGCCGTTATGAGAAGTGAAGTAGAGACGTTTTTTGATAAAAGTTTTTCTATGCCCGAGCAAATAGTTATAACTAGAGGAAAAATAGGACTGGGTGGCCCGATTGAATATCTGAAGCAATTAGTAAAGAAATACGAATATAATCCTAGAGTATCTATGGGCGATGTGATAAAAAGCGAAGCGGGATTTTTAAAATCTTCTCCAAATTAACAAAAAGACACACCCATATTATTTAATTATTTTTAAAGCGGCAGCTACTTCAGCCGGAGTAGCATTTCTCTTTCCAAACGGATCAACAGGAGGAGTAGTGTGGTTTTGATAGATATCAAGCAAGGGATTCCCGCTTCCTTTATAAATTTTTCGTAAAGATTGTAGGTCAACAGGTCGAGGAGTTTCGGGTGTATACTGACTTTCTTTATGATATGAATGGTCCCGTCTTTCCATCTATCTCAACTATATAACGTAGTACTATATTCGTCAAGCAATAAAATTAATTCCTCAAAATAATTGTATAAAAGTTAAGCTTAAATGTCTAAAATATCTTCCCGATTTGAAATAAGTTGACCCCACCGTAACTTTTTTGCGAACGTATACTGCTTTTTCTGCCGTTTTAATATTTTCAGATGGAGAATATGATCGCGGGTTAGAACAGGAACTTCCAAATAACCCTTATGTAATCGTACCTGCCCAGCGCACCTTCCCCAAGGAGAAGATTTGGGAAGTATTCCTCCAATTATTACATAGCTATATTTGGTCTCCTCCCAATCCGATGCCATACGGGAGCTATTTCGTAGATGCTGTCTTACTCGTCTTGTAAACTCGGGACGGATAAAACGTTTTGAGAAATGTAGCCAGTAGTCATCATCTGAAACATAGGAATTGTCTATGTATGGAGCAAGAAGCGATGCGTTCCCTGAGAAATTTTTTGCAACTTTCTGGATAATAGCACTGCCTGTTGGTGTCCCGGGTTCTATAATAACCATAATCCCCTTACACCTTTTAAAAGCACTTCCTATTACCTTATCCCTTTGTTTAGCACTAAGTTCACTAAGAACATTCACGATAAGAACAATATCATATGTCTCCGTGCTACTTTTGAGTCCTCGAAGTAATTTATCTTGCTGCCAGGAAGTCGGTATTGAAAGGCCGGACGCTGCGATAATGCGCCTTCCAAGCAATAAAAAATTCTTGTCTTGATCTATGCAGGTTACACTTTGGAGATTTGGAAAAACGTTTGTCGTAGCCCAAATCCCCACTCCCGGTCCACTGCCAACATCTAATAATGTTTTCGGTTTCCATCCGGGCAAAACTTCAACCAGTGATGATAATACACTTTGCGTTTGTACGTAGGTAGCCGGAGCCCGAAGGGCGAGATAGGCGAGTGCGTCTAAGTGATCATAAATAAAAGGACTTTTTTCCTGAGTTTCTCCCATATACCGAAGATGCAATTGATTTACTCTTTGTAACCACTCGCGAGAGTTTTCTTCAGTAAGTATTTCGGAAATTGCCCGTTCTATCTTTGGAGGGAAAGCAAGAAGCGTTTCAGACATGCCTCGAGTATACTACAATAATCCCAGTAGGGAAAGAAAATCATGAAGCAGATAATATCTCAATGACCATTGCCAGTAGGACAGCTATAATTGTAACAAATGGCCAGAGTCTGGTAATTGTTATTAATCTATGTAAATAAAGCGGCGGATCAATGCCGATTTCTTTGCTGGAGTGATTTGTCTTAGAGAGAAACAGCCAATTATACCCGCTTAAAAAGAGCGCAATAAATAAGTAAATACAATAAAGTGACAATTTAAAAATATGAGAGAAAAACAAATTATAAATCATGGAAACACCCCCTCTTCTATATAAGTAAAATTATCAGATTTGGCTTTATTTTTATACCACAGAGGCAAGGTGGGCATCGGTTGTTTCTGTAAAATGAGTTGTTGTGTTAAATATGCGCTGAGAGATTTACATCCAGAAACATTTTTAATTACAAATTCTTTCTGATGCGTGGGCCTATCAAATGTCAGAACGACGTCTCCCATGTCGACCAGTTCATTGATAATCCCTCCGATACGCCAATCAATCTCGGTACACTTTACCTGGTCAAGTAAAATATCATTAATCACATGCGAAGAAAGAGGAATATAGAATACTTCCAAAATTCTCTCGCTTGTTAAAATATAGATATGAAAATACCAATCAATAATGATCCCAGTAGTGATACTTAGTATAATTAGAGATAAAGTCATACAAGATGCAAGACTGATCCAGAACGTTAGAGGGTTGGTAAGAAAAAAAACAAGAAAATAGCCAAGTATTGCCAAAGTCAAAAGGGAAATAAGAAAAAGAGGAGGAACAAGGACAAATAAACTACTCCGTTTTACCAATAATATTTTCTCATTTGGCAAAGATAAAAAACTTTGCCAATTTCCTTTCTCAACCATAGAAGGATCCATAGGAAATCTCCTTCTATCAAGGTAATATATAAGACTTTATATATTACAACGATACATTTATCACCCTTTTATTATTGATCAGTAATATTTGAAATTTGTATGAAGTGGGTAACAAAAGAATAAGAATAAGCTATGGAAGTGAGCTTTATTTACTACCGGATAATAGTTATCAAGGCTATTCTATATTAAAAGTAGACATTTTTTTGCTCATGTTCTTATCACCTCTTGTAATATCTTTCGGGTGAATACCACTGGTATATGTCGCTCTTACTTTTCCTTCAGGGGTGGAGTAGTATATTGCTGCGATGCCATTAATAAAGATAGGTCTTACCTCTTGTCTGCCATGTTTATCGGTGTTTGCATACCATTTACCCTCCACATTTTCTAAACCGAGCTTTTCCTCGTGCTCTTCCCAGGTTAAATTTTCTGTTTTATTAGATACAGGTCTTCTTTCTGTTTCCGACATGAATGGAGAAAATAACAAATAATTGTAAGTAGAAAGTAAAAATAGAGTAAGCTTTATGTAAGAAATCCTGCAGACAAAACAAATTTACTTTAGTTCCGATTGACTCTTTTTTTCTCCAAAATAGAAACAACAAATTATTATCTTCAGAATTATCCCCAGTTACCAAGCTAAAGTTATAATTTCAGCTTCAGAATATTTCCTTGACAACACCAAAAATACTCTATTAAATAGATAGATACATAGTTTTTTCAAACTGTGTACAATTTACCCTGAGAGCATTGCTTATCGTACCGAACTTATCTATCAAGAGTAACGAAAGCGATGCTCTTTTTTTATCTTAGTGTTAATGCGTCATGCAGGAGCATGAGAGAGAATAAAATGATGGGCACTCCAAAAAACCAAATAATAAATAGTTCCATAAAAAAATAATATTACAAATCTGTAATATTTCTGCGAAAAATGCGTAAGAGAATGAAGAGAAATTAGAGGCGGATTGTTATTTCTTAAAGCAGGTACTTCTTTAAAAAGATATTTTTGACTTCTTCAACGATAAATAGATAAATAGCGGTAAGCAGTATGAGAATAAGCAAATAGAACGGAGGAAGAGGGACAAATCCCAGTGTTTTATTTATCGGCGAATAAGGAAGAAGGATGCCGATCTCAGTCATGATAAGTGCCGTTGTGGTTAACCAAAAACTGGGACTACTTAGAAAAAACGGTGTCCGGGCGGTTCGAATTACAAAAACTACTAAAATTTCAGTAGCAATCGATTCGATAAACCAACCTGTTTGAAACATTGCTCCTCGGGCGTGAAAAATAAAGAGCATTATGGCAAAGGTTAAAAAATCAAAGAGCGAACTAATCGGCCCAAAAAAAAGCATATAACTTTTAATAAAATCAAGATTCCAATGTCTTGGCCGAACGAGTGATTCATGATCAACATTATCCGTCGGAATACTAAGCTGTGAAACATCATAGAGCCCGTTCGTGAGAAGAATCTGTACGGGGGTCATTGGAAGAAATGATAAGAAGAAAGATGCTCCTGATGCTGAGAACATATTGCCAAAGTTTGAGCTGGTTGCCATGAGAATATATTTAATTGTGTTATTAAACGTTTTTCTTCCTTCAATAATTCCATCTGCGATAACATCAAGGCTTTTTCGAAGCAGCACTACCGCAGCTGCATCTTTCGCTACGTCAACAGCACTATTAACAGATATACCGACGTCTGCGCTATGGATAGACGGCAAATCATTAATCCCGTCTCCAACATATCCAACAGTGTGCCCTGCTTTCTTAAGCGTTTCTATGATGCGTAATTTTTGTTCCGGAGTAACTCTGGCAAAAATATCTATACCGGTGACTTTTGCAAGAAATTCTTCGCCCGACAGCGCTTCCAGATCTCGTCCTAACAGTACGTGTTTTACCGGTATACCGATTTCCCGGCAAATTTTCCGGGTAATAATCTCATTATCTCCTGTAATAATTTTTGTTTGTACATTAAGCATGTGAAGTTTTCCGAGAGCTTCCTTGGCGCTTTTTTTAGGAATATCCAAGAAGGTGATATAACCCGCGAAAGTTAATTGAGTTGCATCTTCCCACGAATAATCTTTTTTTTCCGGAATTTTTTTAGTTGCAACGGCAACCATGCGAAGACCATCATTATTTAGGGCGGCTAATTTTTCCCGCAGCGCTTTTTTATTTGGGATATTATTACACATGGCAATAATGCTATCCGGAGCGCCTTTTACCACGATTGTTTTATGTTTGTCCTCTTCAAGAACAGAATACATAGCCTTTCTGTTATAGTCAAATGGTTCCTCGGCAATTTTTTGATATCTGCTTCCCATATTTATTTTATTCTTCAGGGCATAATCCCAGATAGCAGCATCAATTGCATTTCCGAGCACCTTGTGATGTACGATTGCACTATTGCAAAGCATTGCCAGGTGAAGAATCTCAGGGCTTTTTTCTCCATACATATCAACATAATCTATAACATCAATTTTCCCTTCGGTAAGTGTTCCTGTTTTATCCGTACATAATACGTCCATATTGCCCAGGTTTTCGATAGAAATAAGCTGCTTTACGACAATATGTTTTTTTGCCAACTTTCCTGCGCCGTGTGCCAGACTTACCGTTACAATGACCGGCAGCAACTCGGGGGTAAGTCCGACTGCAATAGCCAAAGAAAACAGGAGCGAGTCCAGGAGGCTGTGACCTAAGAGCGCGTTGACAACAAATATAACAATTGTCATAAGAATAATAACCTTGACAATAAGATCGCCAAAGAGGGAAAGTCCTTTTTGAAAATCAGTTACCGGACGGATGAACGAGGTGATCTCAGCGATTTTACCGAACTGCGTATTTTTGCCAATTCTAATGACAATACCTCTGCCTGACCCGCTTTCGATGCTCGTACCCATATAGCCGACATTGTCAATATTTGCTCCGTTTTCCGGAAGTTTTTGTATGGCTTGACTTGTTTTAAACACGGTTTTTGCTTCGCCTGTCAAAACAGACTGATTTACTTCCAGATCTTGTGTTTCAATAAGACGAATATCTGCCGGAATAATGCTTCCTTGGGAGACAAGAACAATATCCCCAATAGTCAAATGAGAAACAGGGATTTCCAATTTACCGCCATTTCTCTCAACCAGAGCACTTGGCGAAATCTTTTTTAAAAGACTATCGACTGTTCGAACGGCACTATATTCATTCCAAAGTCCCAACAAAACGCTTGCAATAATAATGCCGAAAATATAATAAGAGCTGACATGTTGTCCTAAGAGGTAAGAAATACATGTTGCGATTGCCAAGATAATAATAAGCGGGTTACTGGTGAATTGACGAAGAAAAATACGGAAGAAATTAATATTTTGCTTACGTATGCTATTTAAACCAAACTGTTTTTGTCTTTTGAAAACTTCTGCTTCTGATAATCCCTGATTTGAAGAACCAAGCTGGGATACGACTTCTTGAGGCGAGAACGCTGCGTAATCGGTATCAGGACGCAAAGCAGACAGAGTAGACATACTCTATTTATACCATACTCATATATAAATTTGCGTTTCCTTCCCTAAGCATTCCCGGTTATTTCAGCTGTTTTTCAGTTTAAGTGCTATAATTACAGCATGAGAATTCTTATTATTGAAGACGAACATAAAATAGCCAACTCTATAAAAAAGGGATTGGAGCATGAAAATTATGCTGTCGATGTTGTTTATTCCGGCTCGGAAGGTTTGGATTTTGCCCAGAGCGAAGAATATGATGTGATAATTTTGGACCGGTTGCTTCCGGGAATGGATGGAATTGAGATCTGCAAGGAAATTCGAAAATTTGGCATCCACACTCCTGTTTTACTCTTAACGGCGAAAGGACAAGTGGAAGATAGGGTAGAAGGACTAAATAGCGGGGCGGACGACTATATGATAAAACCATTTGCGTTTTCTGAGCTTTTTGCCAGGGTGCGCGCTTTGACCAGGAGACCAAAAAACACGATGGGTGCAATATTAAAAATTGATGACCTGACATTGAATACGATTACCTTTGAAGTAAATCGGCAGAATAAGCAGATTAAACTTTCCAGTAAAGAGTTTTCTCTCCTGGAGTATTTACTTCGGCACCAAAACAAAATTCTTACCAAAGAACAGATAATGAATCATGTCTGGAGCTATGATTCGGATGTACTTCCTAATTCGGTTGAGGTGTATATTAAACATTTACGAAATAAAATTGATATGCCTTTTCCAAGCTCTCCGCTTATTCATACGGTTCGGGGATTTGGATATAAAATAAGTAAAGAAGAATAATATGTTTCATTCAGCACGTCTCAAACTTACAGCCTGGTATTTACTCATTATCATGCTGGTCAGCATTTTCTTTAGTCTCGCATTTTATAACGTTTCTACCCAAGAAATACAAAGAGTTCTGCGCCGTATAGAAATGAGGGAAGTAAATCCGGCAGCCGGACTTTTCCCACAACCTCTTCCGCTGTCTCAAGCAGCAGTAAATGAGCTTACAGAATCAGAACAAAGGTTACAAATCGTACTGATTTTAATTAATGCAGGGATACTTGTTGCAGCAGGAGGCGCAGGCTATTTCCTGGCAGGCAGAACGCTCCGTCCGATTCAAAATATGGTGGATGAACAGAATCGCTTTATTGCCGATGCTTCTCATGAGCTCAGAACACCCTTGACTGCGCTTCGGTCCGAAATGGAAGCAGCTTTGCTTGAAAAAAATATGGCAGTGAAAAACGCAAAAATCCTTATCACCAGTAACCTTGAAGAGGTAATTAATTTACAGGCTATTTCCGATAACCTCTTGCAGTTGGCGCATACGCAGCAGGCACAGCCGATTTTTCAGGAAATATCATTACTGCAAATCATTGAAGATACATTAAAAAAAATCACTCCCTTGGCAAAAGAAAGACACATAACGATCGATAATGAGGTAGAAGATGTGTCTTTAGAGGGGAATGCGTCTAATTTACGGCAACTTTTTGTCATTCTCCTAGATAATGCGATAAAATACAGTCCTGAAAAAACAACTGTTTCTCTTACTTCCGGGCGTCTTGCGCAAGGAGTCAGTGTTAATATTAGCGACCAGGGAATTGGAATGAGCGATATTGATCTGCCGCATATTTTTGATAGATTTTATCGCGTCGATAAATCCCGAAGTAAAACAACAATCAACGGATACGGCTTGGGATTGTCAATTGCCAAAAAGATTATAGAAATGCATAAAGGAACCATTAGTATTAAAAGTAAAATAGGAAAAGGGACGACATTTACCGTTACCCTCCCAACAAGAAAGAATTAATTTTATTCAGCTAATTTTAAGATTAATATATTTAAATAATTCAGCAAGATGAAAAAACTATTGATCACTATTGTACTTTTGTTTATCTTTATCGGTTATTCAATTAACCAGCAAACAGAAGGAAAAAATATTCAGGCGATTGTAGCGAAAAGTAGCACACCATCCGGTTCAAATGGAAGTCCCTCTCCGTCAAATGCCGGTTCAAGTCCTTCTACTAATTCTGGAAACGTCACCACTGGTTCGTTTAAGGATGGTACGTATGTCGGAAACAGCGCAGATGCTTATTATGGCAACATACAAGTACAAGCAACAATCAGTAACGGCAAGCTGGTGGATGTTCAATTTCTTAAGTATCCGAATGACCGGGGTACCTCAATAGAAATTAATAGTGCCGCTATGCCGATTTTAAAACAAGAAGCAATTCAAGCACAAAGTGCCAATGTTGGCGCGGTGTCAGGTGCGACTGATACCAGTATGGCATTTGTCCAATCTCTTAGCTCCGCACTCGTAAAAGCACAATGAAACAAACGAAACTTCTCATGGGTATGCCAATAGCGGTAGAAATTGTAGATACTCAGGTGTCCGATGCGAGTTTCGGAAAAGTTTTTGCATATTTCCGATCTATTGACAAGCGGTTTAGTACTTATAAAAAAAATAGTGAGATTTCACGGTTTAATCGAGGAGAAATTAGTCAAGGCGAGTTAAGTCCGGATATGAAACTGATATTTAAGCTTAGTGAACAAACTAAAAGTGTTACCAATGGCTATTTTAATATTTTTCGTCACGGTTACTGCGATCCGTCTGGTCTGGTTAAAGGATGGGCGATTTATTCGGCTGCCAAATTACTAAAAGACTTGAGTCACCGGAATTTTTTTATTGACGCCGGTGGCGATATCCAAGTATCGGGTAAAAACAGCAAGCATAAAGCCTGGACTATTGGTATTCGTAATCCTTTCAATATGGAGGAAATAGTCAAAGTTTTAACAGTTGACGATAAAGGCGTTGCTACTTCGGGAACATACATTCGAGGACAACATATTTACAACCCCAAAAATCTAGATAAAGAAATTACCGATATCGTTAGCCTTACTGTAATTGGGCCAAATATTTACGAGGCAGACCGGTTCGCTACCGCTGCCTTTGCTATGGGGAAGCCGGGAATTCAATTCATAGAACAGTTGCAGGGTTTTGAAGGATATATGATAGATAAGAAGGGAATTGCTACTATCACCAGTGGATTTAATTACTACACTAACTAAACTATGCTTAATCTAATCGATTATTTTCTAAACAGGATTACCATGTATCGGCTGGTATTGTATATTCTTATCGCTCTGTTAAGTGTGGCAGAGATTTTAGCTTTTTTCCAGCTATTACCATTTACACCCTTAACTTTACTTATTTCAACGCTTTTCCTTATTACTGCGTGTTGGGTTACTAACACTATTTTTGCCAGAATTTTCAATGCCCAAACAAACATTGAGTCAGTATATATCTCAGCTTTAATCTTGGCCCTTATCCTGCCACCAATAAAAATTCCGCATGATGTTATTTTTCTCGGCTGGGTATCTTTGTGGACAATGGCGTCAAAATATTTGCTGACACTGAACCGGAAGCATGTGTTTAATCCAGTAGCGTTTGGAGTTTGGATAACAGGATTGGGACTTATGCAATATGCAAACTGGTGGGTGGGAACAGCTGTAATGATGCCGGCGGTTCTCATCGGCGGTTTATTGCTGGTTCGAAAACTTAGACGGGAGGATCTGGTCTTTAGTTTTTTAATTTCAGCCCTGCTTACGATTGTTGCCTTTGGTCTTCTAAGTGGAAATAATATTTTTGTTTCACTCCAAAGAATCACATTAAACGCACCGCTTTTATTCCTCGCATTTATTATGTTGACAGAACCGTTAACGACACCACCTACAAAAGGTTTACAAGTCCTCTATGGTATCTTTGTAGGAATTCTTTTTACCCCGCAGGTACAACTCTTTGCTGTCCATACTACACCCGAATCGGCTCTTCTTATCGGCAATATCTTTTCTTTCTTGGTAAGTCCGAAAAGCAAACTATTTCTCCATTTAAAACAAAAAATACAAGTGTCCGATGATATTATTGATTTTATTTTTACTTCAGGAAAGCGGTTTTCCTTTTTGCCCGGACAATATATGGAGTGGACCCTGTCTCATCCGCATACCGATAGTAGGGGCAGTAGACGCTATTTTACTCTGTCTTCTTCGCCAACAGAAAGTGACGTTAGAATTGGGGTAAGATTTGCAGATCCGGGAAGTAGTTTTAAAAAGACGCTCCAAACGTTGACTCCCGACAAGATAGCTATCGCCTCCCAGATTGCAGGAGATTTCATACTTGCGAAAAATCAAAAACAAAAACTTGTCTTTGTAGCAGGAGGAATCGGCATAACGCCGTTTCGAAGTATGGTTAAGTTCCTGATTGATAAGAAACAGAAACGCGATATAGTTCTTTTATATGCCTCAAAGTTACCAACGGAATTTATTTATAAAGAAATTTTTGATCAAGCTGAAATAGAGTTGGGGATAAAAATAGTCTATACTATTACTGATAAGCAAAATGACTATTCCTATTGGCAAGGAAAAAAAGGTAGAATTAATTCGCAAATGATTACCGAGGAAGTCCCAGATTATAAGGAAAGGCTTTTTTACTTATCAGGACCGAGAGAGATGGTAAAAGGATTTGAACAAGCTCTTAAGAATTTGGGCATAGCAGAGAAGCAGATTAAAACAGACTTTTTTCCTGGCTTTATATAAAAAAATGCATGCTATAAAGTATTGGATGCTTTCAGTTTGTTTTAAGATTGATCTAGTATGCTTCAGAAACGACTAGTAAAATAAGTTATTGGTAGACTATGAATTTATTACATATATTGACGCAAAAATTTTCTGCGCTCATAACGTGGTTTCTGCATAGGCCACTTCTGCAAAAAATTATTATTTTAGGCGTAATTTTAGTAGCAATTTGGTTTATCGTAGCGAAATTTTTTAGTGGTAGTAAAACACCGCAATACCAAACCTCTCAAGTGCAAAGTGGGACTATTATTAGTACTATTTCGGAAAGCGGTAATGTCTCAGCTGGGGGAGAGACCGATGTTACCTCGCCAACTGATGGAATTGTCGAGGAAATTTATGTCAAAAACGGAGATCAAGTGACAGTCGGACAGAATTTATTTAAAGTAAAATCCACCGCAACGCCTCAACAGCAAGCCTCAGCGCTGTCTAGTTATCTCTCAGCTCAAAATAATTTAAATTCAGCCAAATCAAAAATGAACTCACTTCAAGCTGCTCTTTTTACCGCCAACCAGGCATTTATTAATGATAAAGGTATCAATAATCCGACTGATACAGATAAGACGGATCCGAAGTATATTGAAGAAAATGCGAATTGGCTTCAGGCGCAAGCCGATTACACCAATCAGCAGAACGTAATCAATCAGGCGCAGGCCAATCTGACGAGCGCGTCTCTTTCCTATGCTGCGACACAGGACTCAGTCGTTACCGCTCCGGTTCCCGGAACAGTTGCTAATCTTTCGGCGACTATTGGTACTGGCGTTACCGCTTCCTCGACAACTACTACGACGTCAAATAACTCTACTTCGACCAGCTCATCTTCAGGTGGTTCAACAGTACTGGTTATCGGTGATTTTTCCAAATTACAAGTCAAAGTACAAATCAGCGAAGTCGATCTTCCCAGTGTTCATACCGGACAAAAAGCTACGGTAACGCTTGACGCATTCCCGAGTGAAACTTTTGTTGGTAACGTTGATAGTGTTGATACGATCGGCACAAGTACCTCGGGAGTTGTGACGTATAATGCTTATATTACTCTTATTGCTCCGCCTTCTGAGATTAAACCCGGCATGACAGCGACCTCTATTATCCAAACAACCAAACACGATAACGTGCTCTCTGTTCCATCTAGTGCAGTGCAAACGGTGAGCGGACAAAGCTATGTTCGGGTCTTGAAAAATGGAGCCATATCACAAATTCCTGTTACTACGGGTATTTCCTCAGACACTAATACGGAAATTGACTCAGGTCTTACGTCTGGAGAAACAGTTGTAACTAGCGTTATAACTAGTACTACGAGTACAAGTAGTAACTCAACAACGTCTCCTTTTAGCGGACTTACAGGAGGTAGAGGTTTTGGCGGCGGTGGAGGGGGAGCTGTAATCAGAACTGGCGGTGGTGGTCGGTAAGTATGAATACGGTTATTATTCATGCATCTCATTTGTCAAAAATCTACACAACTGAGGCAATGGAAACAGTCGCGCTTAATGATGTATCTTTTGATATTCAAAAAGGAGAATTTGTTGCCATCATGGGGCCATCCGGATCGGGGAAGTCTACATTAATGCATCTCCTGGGCTGTCTCGATACACCAACAACGGGTACGTATATTCTAGACGGGGAAAATGTAGAAAAATTAACAGATGATGAGATGTCCGATATTCGAAACAGGAAAATTGGCTTTATCTTCCAGGCATTTAATCTTCTTCCCCGCATAACGATTTTACAAAACGTCATGTTGCCTATGCGCTATGCAGGTATTCCAATGAAAGAACGGGAGGAGAGGGCTAAAAAATATTTGGAGATGGTAGGACTTGGACACAGACTCCATCATACCTCCAGTCAGATCTCAGGCGGACAACAGCAGCGAGTAGCAGTTGCCAGGGGACTGGCGATGAATCCGGCGCTTCTTCTTGCCGATGAGCCAACCGGAAATATTGCTTCCGCCCAAGCCGAAGAAGTCATGTCAATTTTCCAGGATATTAATAAGGAAGGACACACGATAGTAATGATTACTCATGAGTTGGATATTGCTGCGCACGCGAAAAGAATCATTGTTATGAAAGACGGACAAATTATAAGTGATAAGAAAAATCCGCATGTAGTAGAAGCAAAGCGCACAGATACGCCGATATAAAACTATGAAAGAATTACTGGAAATTTGTATTGAAAGCTTAGGAACGCTGACTTTGAATAAACTTCGGACCGGCTTGGCAATTCTCGGTATCGTGATTGGTATTGGAAGCGTCATTGCCCTAGTCTCGCTTGGACAGGCCAGTCAAAAGGCGATTCAAGACCAAATTCAATCACTTGGCGCAAATCTGTTAACTGTCAGTCCGGGTTCGGTAAGTTCAGGCGCGGTTCGCGGTGCAGCCGGAGGCGCAGCGACTTTAACCAACGCTGATGCCCAGGCTATACAAACATCAGCGCAAATTACCACAGTAAAAGCAGTCTCGCCTGAAGTACAAGGCAGTATTCAGCTTACAGCCGGGAGAAACAATACCAATGTTCGTACAACCGGAGTAACGAGCATATACGCGCAGGTACATAATATCAATATTGCTTCAGGTACCTTTATCTCAGATCAGGATAACACGTCTCTTAGTAAGGTGATTGTGCTTGGACCTCAGGTTGTTACCAATTTATTCGGGGACCAGGCGGTAGATCCTGTGGGTCAGACAGTGCGGGCAAACGGAATGTCATTTAGAGTAGTGGGCGAAACCGTTTCTAAAGGAGGATCGGGATTTTTAAATCAAGACAATGTTGCCTATATTCCTCTAGCGGTTGCTCAGGAACAGGTGTTTGGGCAGACATATCTTAATACTATCTCACTTGAAGCAGATAGCTCAGATGTTATGACGGAAGCGCAAAATCAAGTGGGCTATCTACTTCTGGCACGTCATAAATTGAGCGATCCGACGCAAGCGGATTTTTCAATTTTTTCTCAACAGGATATTTTATCGACCGCAACTTCTACAACTGCTACGTTTACGACTCTTCTCTCTGGCGTTGCTGCAATCTCTCTCCTGGTAGGAGGCATAGGCATTATGAATATTATGCTTGTTACTGTGACTGAGCGTACGCGTGAAATCGGACTTCGAAAAGCCCTGGGCGCCAAGAAAAAAACAATTATTACCCAATTTTTGATTGAATCAATTATTCTTACCTTTACCGGAGGCATTATCGGCATACTCTTTGGAGTAGCAGCATCATATTTATATTCTTCTGTAACAAATTCCGTATTTGTACTTTCCCTTTCAGCAATCGCCTTAGCATTTATTGTCTCGGCAGGGATTGGGGTACTGTTTGGCTGGTATCCGGCCAGCAGGGCGGCAAATCTCCAGCCAATTGAAGCACTGAGGTATGAATAATAAAGTGAAAGGGGGTGAAAGATATGAAAAATAACATGTTAATTACCGTGATTGTGGTAGTTATTGTTGCGACGGCGGCATTTTTCGCCGGAATGAAATACCAACAGTCACAAACCAGTAATGCGGTCGGCGGACAATTCGCTCAGGGAGGAAGCAGATTTGGACAGGGAGGACAAATGGGTACCAGACGCGCTGGAGGATTTGGCGGTGCAACCGTAGGACAAGTAGTCAGTATAGATGCAAGTAGCATTACACTGAAACTTCAGGATGGCAGCAGTAAAATAGTAGATCTTACAAGTAGTACGACGTATAGTAAGACAGATACCGCAACAGCGTCTGATATTAAAACAAATGACAGGATCGCTGCTATCGGTACTACAAATTCCGATGGTTCGATTACGGCGCAAAATATTCAACTTAACCCGATGTTCCGAAATGGACCAGGCGGCGCTAATCCCAGTGGTCAGGTAAGTCCAACCCAATAAGTTATAACGAGTTGAAAAGTATTGAGGAAGAATCTAATGGGGTGCCTCTAGATAAAGCGAATACGAAATCAATTTGCGAGGTACCCCGGATCTTTTCTGTACGAGCACTTGGACGAAGGGTTTATAAGGTGGCAATTAAATATTCCCAATGATGGAACTATATTAGCAATGGGGATACTCACTAACGTTGGTAATACAAAAATCGCTTTAGGAATAGGAACTGATAAAAGAGGAACAGAGTATCATAGAAAAAACGAATTAAAGCCTGTTTGAACTCAAAATTGTCTAGTTTGTAGAGAGTTATTATTCAAACAGTATGTTGAGTTTTTGAGTCAATAAAGATCTACTTAAAACATCTGTGCTGTCTATGAATTGATCCACACTGCCTATATCTCCTTTAATATTCTTAACGGTTTCATCTCTGATTTCTGTCTTAATTGCTTTGGCAAATACATCACCGTGAATTACTAAATATGGTCTATCATAAAAGCTGGATGTTGTTGTAGGCATTGGCTTTGTAATACCTAACTCGTTATGCTTTGTAGCCACTATTCCATACGCCTTACCAAGATTTGATTCTCTTTCTTTCCAATCCTTGGTTAAAAGCACATCTCGAAGTATTGGTGATAACTTTTGAGTAATTGAAAGTTTAGAGAACGCTGTCCCAAGCCATTTTGCGTAGGGAGCATATTTCTTTTCCATTAAGAAACTAAGCCTCATTAACTCCCTAACTAGCCTTGCAGCAACTATTTGAGAACCAAGTTCGTCGCCAATATCTCCGCATCTTCCAACAAATGCTTCTTCTTGAGAAATACGTATCCACTGGCAGGCTAATATATATAGCCACACGTCATTAGGATAATAGGCTAATTTCTCTCTAAGTTTATTTAATTCTCCCAGTCCGTCATGGAATACTTTTCCGGCAGTAACTTCGAGCAGTTTTTGTTCCGAGGTTGTTAACCAGTCAATTATTGTCAGCTTGTAAGGATTATGTCCTAATGCTTTTTCAAAATATGGTTTTATTGAACTTACAGAAATAAGATGGTTAACAGTACCAGAATCAATTTTCTCAAGAAGTTGAACTCCATTTTCATAAGGTTTACTAAAGTGAGTAGAAATACCATGAATCTCGTAAGGTAATTTATTACTGAGAACTTCTTTAATTTTTTCTGCGTAATTATGTTCATCTTCTTCTGAAACGAAAAGCATAAGTTTTGGTCCCCAATGGTGATCCATTGATTGAAGGGTATCAAATCCTAATACTTCAGAGCCACTTCCGATGAGAGCAGTAGAATAGACTAAGTCAGGAAACTGCCTATCCAAAATCGGCTTTACTGCTTCGTTGTAAAAGAGTTCACTGAGCTTAAGACCAGGAATAAAAGTTTGCATTTTTTTATTATAACAGAAGAGAGTAATTAACGATTTTTATAGTTTCTTCGCAAGGATTACTTGATGTTTTTCTCTACCTGTATCATCTATTTCGTCAACTAATATTTCAAATTCAGCTTTTTCTACCAACTCTCTATTTTTCTTTAAGTCAAAGTGACTCCAAAACATTTCTACTCCATGAAAATTTGGTTCTTTTCCTTCCCATTCAGAACTGCCCATTGTTATAAGTAGATAACCTGACGGAGTTAGAAATGAATTAATTTTACGAAACAACTCTTGATGTGTTTCTCTTGGCGTATGGAAGATAGCATAGAATGAGACAACTGCATTTACTCTGTATTCGCTATCTTTAAATTTCGACATGTCTTCTACTTTATATTCTGCCTGTGGTACATTTTGTTTCGCCAGTTCAATCATCTTTTCTGATATATCAATTCCAATAACTGTATGACCTTTACTGATAAAAAAACTATCAACTGGTTTTCCTGCACCACAACCAATATCTAAAATGCGTGAATGTGGCAGAAGAAACACAGATAGCCTCTCGAGATATTTGTTGTTCTCAAACTGGTTCCTTTTAGAAGCGTAATCTTCTGCTGCCTTGTTATAGCCTTGTTCTACAAAATCATTTGTCATAAATAGGAGTATATCAGAAATCTACAGAAGAAGAGTTTATGAATTAAAATAATTTACATTCTTGAGTAAGATAGTTTATTGGGTCGGAGAAGGCGTAGATGACGCGGTGGGGGAACTGGTAGCGGAGGGGATAGGAGTAGTCAGATTAAGTGCTTTTAATGATTGCATGATAATTTTTCCATCCTTAAGAGCAGTTTTTAAATCCGAATCGCCGGTTTTAACTTTAGTCCGTGCATCAAGAAGGGTTGCTCTATTGCCAGGATAACCCTCAGGCGTAAGCGGCAACACCTCTGTCGTAGCTGCGGTATATGCAGTTTTCGCATTAGTAATTTGGCTATTCATATCGGTGAGCGTAGTCTTAAGGACAGTCACGTCTTTACCACTCGTTTGTGCCTCTTGGATTCGAGTCTGCAGAGAAGACGCCAAGGAGGTTAGTTGATCGGAGACGACACTTAGTCTGTCGAGCGCCGAGAGAATAGTGATTTGCGGCATAAAGAGAGCAAAAACACGGTAGGATGTAATAATAGATTGCTTATCGGTCCGAAGCGTTTGTAGATCCGTATCTGAATCAATCTTTGATTTAAGCGTTGTTAAGCTTGTGATCTCGGCCTGCACTTCGGTACTAAATGTATTTTTTTGATCAGTGGTTAATTTTTTTATAGCAGTAATACGGGTTAGGAGAGCTTGTAGGGCAGTAATGCGTCTTGCAATTTCCAAATCGGCATTTCCTTTTACAAGTGTTGATACTTGGGTTTGCCGCACTTCGCGCTTTGCTGTTGGAGTGGGGTTGTAGGCTGCAGTTCCGGTTGCGGTTTGAGCAAAGACCGGCTCAACCATACTAACAAGCGTTATAATAGATACAATGAGTGCAATAATTTTTTTCATAGTATTTATCAATTTATCGGTATTGCCTGATCGTTTAATCCCTGATCAACTTTTGCCTGATCAGTGTCTAAATTTGAAATATTAGTCTGAATAGTTTGAGTCGATTGCTGAAGGCCGGCATCGCTGCTATCCGGCGTTGGTGTAGGTAACACAGAGGGAGTCGGCATGACTGAGGGAGTAACGGTGTTACTCATTGAAGAAGTTTTAGCAGCGGTTGAAGAAGTAGCTCTGTGGGAAACAAGATATCCAATAACTCCCAAAAGGACAAGTAGAATAATGGCAAGAGCAAAAACTACAAGTAATTTAATAGAGGATTTTCTTGTCGGAACTACAGGCTCTTCAGGTTGAGGGGGTGTTGCCTGCGGAATCTGTGTTTCCGGCGATACAGGAGTATCAACGGGAGAAGTAGGAGGGACAGGTGAGGGAACAGCTTGACTTACTGCTTCAGATGGCGGAGAAGAAACCGGCTGAGCTTGATTAACCGAAGGGTTAGTAGTCTCGGCACTCGAATTTTGTGAATCCATTATATATTTAGCGTAGAGCATTTTTAATGCTGCTGTCAAGCGGTAAGTCGTTTGGATTGCAAAATCAAGATAAATTTATTTTAAAAATAATAGATCTAGATCCCTCCTTGACTGAAGGCGAGATATATGTGTTAAGATAAATATCTATGTTGATAGCTATTAGTAAAGAAGTTTTTATTATGCTTTTTTCTTTCGGTTTTGTGTTTGTATTTCGCTGGTTTACAAAATAAAATTTTTGTTCATTCCCCTTTTTTTTTACATATAAATCTATAGCTTTCTTACCGCATTATTACCGTGTTTTTATACAATCTTTATGCTTGAGCTTTATCATCGCTAAGAATTACTAAATTAAAGAGTAAATTTTCTTGACAGCGAAAGGAGGTGAGAATAGTATGGGCCTTTTAACCATGATCATATTGGGAGCAGTTGCAGGTTGGATCGCATCTATAATCATGAGAAGTCCACATGGCATTTTGATGGATATTATTCTAGGTATTGTCGGTGCTCTGATTGGCGGCTTTATTATGAATTTACTAGGACAACCGGGCGTGTATGGATTTAATCTATACAGCATCTTTGTTTCTGTGATTGGAGCAATTGTTCTGATTGCAATAAGTCACATGTTCTATCGCAGAGCCTACTAAAGTAGTGTCAAATTAAGTCACGTAGTGTCTAAAAAAAACACTACGTGATTCGCGTCTATTGTCAATTAACTTATAAATATTTATCACAGATTTAATTTAGTTATTATAGTTGATACATATCCTCTTGATTTTCCTCTTATAGTTGTATACTATAATATAATTCCGATACGAACACTGCCCATGATAAAAAACACGTATCTTCAGCAAAAACCCCTTCTATCTAATTCAACTAAATTATGCATTGTTCTTCTTGCAATTTTACTTTCGTGTTTCACTGCCGGTTTTTCTGTAGAAGCACAAACAAAAACAACAATTATCTCACCCCTTAAGGTATCTCCTTTTCCTTATCCCCCTAGGATCCAACCCGGAAACGAGAAATTGCCCGAATCGAGCTCTCAATTTTTTTCAAAACAAGTGCACGAAATTGAAATCGGCACAGTACGCGTAGTCCCGAGTGAATCTCCTAATCCAGACGAAGCAGAGAATCAAGACCCGGGCGTATGGGGTGTTGCAAGGCAAATTGGTGAGCATACTTGGACAGTAAAATTGGCAGACGATGACCGGATGGGAACGCCTCAGGAAATTTTCTCAGCATTGAATTCTTATCGACAACGTCTTGATAAAGAAGCTCTTATATGGGACGATGCCCTTGCTTCTTATGCGCAAAAACGAGCTGACCTATTTACGCTGTTAGGTCATACAGACGAACATGCCGGTTTTAGTAATTTTGTTAATAACCAGAGTGGTTTTCAAACACTTGGTTTCAATGGGTTGGGAGAAAATTCAAGTTTTGGCTACAAGCTGCTCGGCGTACATATTATTGAATGGATGTATGCCGCAGACAAACCCCATAATGATAATCAGCTAAATAGTGAATGGACGCACGTTGGGGTAGGAGTAAATGGCGTTGCTACAGATCTCGTATTTGGCGGACGGAAAATATAAAAAGATGAATCCAAAGGCATTTTTCTTATAAAACCCTTACTAAATCTTCATTGCCTTATAATCTTAGAAGTATACGCTCTAGACCGCAAGGTTGGCTCATCCCGATTTAGAGGAGAAGCAGAGTTTGCAACAAACAGGAGCAGCATTTATTTGGGCAGGTAAATGCTGCTCTTTTTAAGCACATCACGTACTTAGGAAGATACTCTTATTATTAATTTTAGAAAAAATAAGATTAATAACAGCAGCTACACCTTTTTCTTTCCTATTCCTTACCAATTTTATGCCGAATTCTCACGGGTAAATAGGATGATACAAAAGATCATTAACAATTTAATTAGTTTAAGGTGGGTTATAAAAACCAATCATTCTGATGCGAGCCTCCTGAGTTTTCAGGTACAGCATATATGTTTATAGCTAATTCCTTGGCTAATTTCCAAGGGATTTCAGAAATGTGAAAAATGCACTGCTAGCGGTCAGTTAATGATTTTTATAACTTACCTTTGATTAATTAAATATGTAATTAGTAGAGTTAGGAGGTGTCTATGTTAGAGAAATATATTTTATTTTTTCAGAGGTTATTCTCATCTTTTTTTCTCGTTTTATCATCACCGGTTGGTTAATTATATATAGCAAATAAAGATTAGAGAGAACTGTTTTTATTGCAGCGAAAATAATTTGCAAATAGCTTACCTATCGCTTACATTCTATACTAATTGATTTTTGTCATCAAATTTACTAGCGTGTTCGAAAATCAGAGCATGCTAATAAAAAGATTCCCTCGATTTTTTTATTAAGAAGGCTATATCTTATCTCCTTCATAATTTTTTTTCATGTATAATAAAACAGAGATTTATGGATAAATCAAAGTTATGTAAAAACTGCGCTGTTGAACTTATTGAAAGGAAAACCAAACGGACCGCCGAACAACTAAAAAAATTGTATTATTACACGGCCTATTATTATTGTCCAAACTGTAAAAAGATGTATTTGAATGACAAATTTAAAGTAGTGAATCAAAGCTACGATTTATTCACAGATCACCACATAACAGATGGAAAATTTGACGTGGAGATCTGGACAGATGGAGCATGTAGTAATAATGGGCGAGAGAACGCCAAAGCCGCTTGGGCATTTGTCTCAGGTGATTACGAAGAGAACGGATTGGTAGAAGGAAAACAAACAAATAACACAGCAGAGGCGCTGGCGATCTTTCACGGTCTGAAATGGGCGGCAGGGAAGGGGATACAGAAAATCAAGATCTACTCAGATAGTCAGATTACTCTTCATAACATGCAAAAAAACCTTGATAAGATTACAACAAATCGTGACCTCTTTGAAAAATTATTTACATTGATAAAAAAACATAAATTAGAAGTAATTTATGAAAAAGTATTAGGTCATTCAGGAGATATAAATAACGAGAGGGCAGACAAATTAGCCAACTTCTTAGCAGGAATAGAGTAGGGGTGCTAAACGTATACTACAGGATTTTTCACGGAATAAGTTTTCACAGAGAGACAAACTATAGGTATAAATGTGGATAACTCCATAGTAAACAGACGGGATATACTTTGATATAGTTAATTTTAACTAGGATTTGTCTTACGCAAGCTTTTCCAAATAAAAATAAATTTTAAAATATAAATATATATTGCTTAAAAATATCATTTTTATTCCCACTACTCCTCCCCTATTTTTGTTCTTTTTTTGGCAGGGGAGACGGAATTTTTCCCCTTCCCTCTTCCCTATTTTCCTACATAATTTCTCAGCTTTTTGCTAAATGCTATGTATGTGCTATGAAAACTTTTGTTATAATCATTATGTGATAAAAATCCCCTATTACGAAACATCATACTTCGTTTTTTCTAACTTCTCTCCTCATGTTGTAATTATTGGTGGAATTCGGTATCCAACAGTTGAGCATGCATATCATGCAGCAAAATTTGATGATGAAACAGTAAAAAATGAAATAAAAGATGCAAGGAGTCCTATAGAAGCATTTGATTTAGGCAGGAAATATGAACATTTAAGAAGGAGTAATTGGAATGAAGTAAAAGTGGGTATACTTTATGAACTAGTTACTGAAAAAGTTAAACAACATGAGGAAGTGAGACTTGCACTACTAGCAACAGGCACTGAGGAGATAATTGAAGAGAATCCACAGGATAATTTTTGGGGAAATGGTGAAGATGGAAAAGGACAAAATCAAATGGGTAAGATTTTAATGAGAATTCGAAAAGAGTTAAAACCTTAATTCTTGCAAAAAAGTTCCCACGCAATT
The DNA here is from genome assembly GCA_963790825.1 of Candidatus Levyibacteriota bacterium. Taxonomy (GTDB): domain Bacteria; phylum Patescibacteriota; class Microgenomatia; order Levybacterales; family UBA12049; genus CAWBPM01. Next base: position 236,290 of record CAWBPM010000004.1, read on the forward strand.
CAAAATGACCAGTATTCTCAGGCGTAAGAACTGCGTAAGAATGAGAAAAAGTTATTGACAACAAAGAGGAAGTTTATTATTCTTTATTCATTATATGAAACAAAAATTTCTTCAGCTTCTTGCTCACCTTCTCCCGACTCAACCTATTTATGCTCACTGTGATGTACCGTGTGGTATTTATGATCCTCGTCCTTCGCAAATCGCTGCTGCAACAGTTTTGAAAATGACTCAACTTATACTAGAACTTGATCATCCGAACAAAACAATCAATGATCGTAATAAATTGATCCGCAGTGTCTGGACCAAGGAAGAACACGCCAGAAAATGTAAAGAAGAAATTCTTATTCTCTGGACTGACTATTTCAAGCCGGAACATCTGGAGAAATTTCCTAATCTTCATGATACATTTTGGCAAGCAGCTAAACTGTGCTCCAAAGCCAAGCAAAATGTTGATGAAAAAATCGCGGCAGACTTAGTCGCAGCAGTTGATCAGATAGCACACATATTTGAGCAAACGAAAGCGTAGTAAACTTTTTGTGAATTTTTCTTCTTTTCTTCCTCTTTTAAAATACCGGATAGAAGGTAATAGCATGGTTCCCCAATTTCACTCCGGCGATCTCATTTTAATAAACAGACTTAGCCTTTTATTTCGAGAAGCGAAAAAAGGAGAAATTATTGCTTTCAAACACCCGGTAAGTCGCAAGACACTTGTTAAAAGAATCGAAAAAATAAAAGACGGAGAATATTTTGTTTTGGGAACAAATAATAAAGCTAGCACCGATAGTAGACATTTTGGCTGGATTAAAAAAAAAGATGTTGTTGGTAGCGTCATCTGTAGGCTATAATGATATTTGCTGTGAGGAGAAAACTCAACCCTAAACTAGTTTTTTTACAATCTTTTTCGCTCATCCTGTTTATCTTACTTATTATTATATTTATAACACACATAAACTCCCCGGTTATTTCTTTGCTATCCGGCGGACTGATTCTTATCATCTGTCTTATAGTTCTTTCGGCTGTTTGGCCACCTGACAGTCCATGGGCACCGTGGTGGAAAACTTCAAAAGAAACAACCCGAGCGCTCTACGTACTGGCTAAGATCAAAAAAACTGATCACGTTTATGAACTGGGTTCAGGAGACGGAGAAGCACTCATTACTTTGGCAAAAGAATATGGCATTACTTCTACGGGAATTGAGATTGATCCTTTGCGAGTATGGCATTCGCGGTTTCGGATTCGAAAAGAAAACGTAGCGGAAAAAGTAACGATTTTGAAAAAAAATTTTTTTGAGGTTGACATCTCCCCTGCTACAGTACTTTATGTCTATCTGGTGCCTAAAGCACTGCTCAGTCTACAAAAAAAGTTCATGTCCGAACTCCGGCCGGGGACGAGAGTCGTTAGTTACCGCTATAAGATTCCTTATTTACCCCTGGTCGGTTTTAGTAAAGAGCATTTTCTGTATTTATACGAAATGCCAAAGCGGAACAAAAAATAGCTTCTATTTACACTTCAAAAGATTAAGGCGATTATCTGAACCCTCGGTATAAATGGGATAACTTGCTAATAAACTACAGGATTTTCGCAAAAGGGATAAATCAAAAATTTGATCAGTGACGTCTATTTGTATGCTTGCTTCGGGATAGTATGCGCCGTGGGCGACTATCAATGCATGTTGGGCAATTGCAAGCTTCGTTAGTGTCTTGCGATCTAAAAAGCCTTTATTAAAGATATTTTCATTCGTATCAATAATGCCGTCAAGAAGTGGAATATTCGTAAGATAAGAAAGTGCAGGAGTTATGTCATTTGAACCATATAAGACACTAGGATGCGCATGTATAATAGCTGCGCTCACCTGGGAAATATTTGCTAATTTTTGCAAATTACGATACGAATTAAGATAAATTATCAGGTTAATAGTAAGGAGAATGGTGATAATTGTCGGTAGAAGAAATTTTTGTAAGGAGAGTTTCTCGGTAAGAAAAAAATAAAAGTTGGAATAAGAAATACAGAGAAATGGAATAATAAAATTAAGATACAGATAATAAATATCTTGATAGAAGAACACGAACAGCAAAGAAAAAAGGGAGAGTAAGCCGAAAAATGGATATCTTCTTAGGAGAAAAATATTACAAATAAGAAGAACGACCAGAAACGGGTCATGCTGGATAAAAAAAGACAAAACACCTATTTTTGATACTCCTTCAGAGCGAGTAAGCGAATAGTAAAAAACATCAGTAAAAAAATTTTTACCTGAAAAAACTATAGAGGGAAGAAGAATAATAAAAAAAGTAATAAAAAATGCTGCGAAAAAATACAATGTTTTCTTTTCCCGATTTAAGATCAGCATAATAACAAAAACAAGAAAAATTGGGAAAAAATATGCTTTCGTTAATAAAGTAAGAGCCATGAAAATACCGGCGAGAACAGGTTTTCTCTCGAGTGATAAATAAAAGCTTAAAACCGAAAAAAGCGATGCTAAAAATACACCGGTTTGGTGATCGGATGTGCTTAATACGACAAAGGAAAAAAGGTATAAGAGTGAACTCGTTACTCCAAGGAGAATATTTCTCGTATTTTTATAAACAATGAGATATATCACATATCCTACCCCCGTTGCTTCAAGAAGAGGTGTGATGTAAAAAAGTAATAAACTTTTATTAAGGAGTAAAAAATAAAACGCGCTAATATAGGCGAGAAGCGGAAAGTTAGTAAAGAAAATATCTTTATAAAGCATCTTCCCCATGAGGAGTTGATAACCGGTATAAAAATAGATATTTGAATCTGAAAATCGAATACCGATATTTGGCAATTTGATAAGTAGAAAAAGACCAATGGGAATAAGAATAGGCAGGAATTTTCTCATAACTTATTTTCTTATCTTTAGTATAAACCACCTGATATAATTTGCTACTTGAAAGGTCCTATATAGTACCGGATTAATCACTAAATCATAGCTTCCCGTAAACTCGATGAGTTTTGGTCCAAATCGCTGTTTAAAGGTAGTAAAACCAAGCCATGGATCGCTGGGCTTTACTCCAGGCGCAGCAGCTCCCCACAGATCAAATATCTTAAGCCCCCGTTTCTTTCCGTATCGGATCGCCTCCCACATCATAAGTGTAGAATGCATGGTTTCCCGGTATTTATCGCTGGACGCGCCGTAGGGATAATAAAGAGTGTCATGGAAAATAAAAAGAATCCAGGCGGTAAGTGGTTGGTTTTGGTAGCGAGCAATAAGTTAATGCGAGGACAGTTGATTGTCTCCGAAATGCGGAAGAATTTGCCATTGGAGACTATGGAGCAACTTGACTTTTGGTGTGTGCGTAAAATTGCCGCCTGCGGGTAGTTTCCTCAGTCAATTGCCAATATCGAGTTTGAACGCTTTATCCGAGTTATCTTCCAAAATGCTCACATTGTGTTTCTCGGAACAACACTTTGATATTATAACGGGTATTTCGATGCATATTTTTCAAAAGTTCCTCTTCGGTCTGGCTTAAATCCAAAATAAGCGTGTATTTTGTAAATGAAGGACGCGTTGCCGGACGAAGCCCCAGACTTGA